>NZ_CP150668.1:1272500-2545000 GCF_038024095.1 Polaribacter tangerinus
GATGGTAGTGCCCTGTTCGTTTACAAAAGTGCCTTTACCACCTCCTATTATGTATTCTATTTCTTTATTTTCAGATATTTTTAGTATTACAGACAGCTCACTATTTCCCATAGAAACTGCCACGTACAAGCCACCATTTTCATCATTTGTTATAGCAGTAATAGTAAAGTCTGTTTCTTGTAAAAAATTACTGATATCAGCTTTATCAATAAAAATGGAAAAATCGGGTTTTGTTGGAATTTCCAAGATACTCTGTGCTACATAATAAGTTCCATTGGTTACTCTATCAGAGGGTAGCATAGGTACTTTTGCATCTATGGTAGCAAACCATTCTGCAAAATAACCTTCGCTTGGTGTGGTGTTTAAATTGGCAACAATAGCGTTTTTTGAGTTTAACGTTTGTGTAGCTTCACTAATTTTTTTGACTTTTACTGAAAGTCTATTGGAACTTTCAATATTATTTTTTGTTTGTGATGCATAGTATGTTTCACCATCTACCAAAGTTGTATTTATATCTAGTACAGTACCATTTACATCGGTGGCGTACCATAAAATGTTTTCTCCGGATACTTGTAATGCCTCTAGTGTTTTTTCTCCTGCGTAAACTTGAGTTTGCAAGCCTATGGGTGCAGAAGTTAAACGAACATCTACTGGCACTCTGTTTGATTTTTCTAGCAACTCTAAAACCCTAATGGTTTTATTATCTTTCATTAAAAAAGTAGAAGCATTAATTGATGTAAGATTATTTAAATTTGTAAAACTTGCCTCTGCACCCTTTCCGTCTACTATTTCAAAATTACCATTTCCGGCAATCGTAGTTACTCCTAATGTGGTTAAATTTACATTTCTTATTTTATTGTTATTGTCATCTAATACAATTAAGTTATCTAATCCGTCGAATTCAATATCTGAAATTTGATTAAAATGTGCTTCATTTCCAGTACCATAATTATCGTCATTATCTATATTACCAGCAATTGCTGTTATAAGTCCTGAAGGTGCTATCTTAAAAATTGTATTGCTATTACTCACATATAAATTACCTGAAAAATCAGTTGTAATTGCATACGCTGTAATCACGGTAAAAGACGGCCATACTGCATTATAAAAAGAAAGGGTACTCACCTCTTTTTCAGGTGTTACTTTACGAATAAATCTACTACCTGTATCTATTACATATATATTATTTTGCTTATCGATTGTCATCTTGTTAGGACCAGCAAAACCTGCTTCTAGACCAATACCATCTTCACTTTCATATGTTGAACTTCCTACAAAAGGACGCACCTCCCCAGTTGGGGAAACTTTATAAATTAAATTATTACCATCATCTGACACAAAAAGATTCCCATCAGAATCCAACACCATATCTGAAATGTTTTCTATAGATTTCTGTTCAACTTGAGAATTTGGATCAAAACTCCCATTTCCATTTCCAAATAAGTAAGATATATTTCCAGAACTTGAAATATTTAATATAACAAACTCTTCCGAATCTTCTAAAAATAGCGCTACAAAAACTCCTCTTGATCTATCAGAAGCTATAGCTTTTACTCTATAAGTTTCACCATTTAAAAAAGTACGTAAAGTTTCTTCTGAAAAAAGCGTCGTTACAGACGGTTCTAATTCTGAGCTGTTTGTTAAATATTGCTCTACATAATACGTTTTATTTTTAAGCACTTCTGAAGTATCTAACTCCAATAAACTTGTTGCAGAACCATACCATTTTGTTTGGTAGCCAGGTGTTGGCGTAGTTACTAAGTCTGCTATTGTTGTTTGTAAACTTTCAGAAAAAAATTGTTCATCGTCGCTTACTTGTTGTACAGTAATTGCTACTCTTTCGGAACTTTCTAGACCATTTACAGTTTGAGATGCATAGTACGTTTCTCCACTAATTAAAGGCGTTTTTGGGTGTAATTTAATAGTGCTATTTTCTGTTGCATACCATGCTACAGCTGAGCCTTCAACTAGAAGGTTTAAAAGTGTTTTATTTCCTGTATAAATTTGTAAAGGATACTTTGTAGTTGGCGGTGGCGTGGAAAATAATGAATTAAAAACAATGTTTTTGGAAATTGTAGTAATTGCATTTGAAGTTACAATACTGTTGGTAAATAAAACCAATAAAACGAACGCTATTTTTTGGGGGAAAAATTTCATAAATTAAAATTTTAAAAAATTTGTTTAAAACTTAAAAGTTTTAATACAATGTTACTGACAATTAAAAAAAGACAAACATTTTTTGGGCTTATTCAACTATCAAAAAGAGTTTTTGGGATAGAATTTAACACTTTTTAATATAAAAAATAGAAGTAGGAAGCTGTTAAAATAGCAGTAACAAAGATTGTACTTTTATAGACTGTAGTATTTTTTACTCCTAAAAAACAAACTATCTTTGTAGCATGACACATAAAGCAGGTTTTGTAAATATTATTGGAAATCCGAATGTAGGAAAATCTACATTAATGAATGCTTTGGTAGGTGAAAAATTGTCTATCATTACCGCAAAGGCACAAACTACAAGGCATCGTATTTTAGGAATTGTAAATGAAGACAATTACCAAGTTGTTTTCTCAGACACTCCAGGAATTATAAAACCAGCCTATGAGTTGCAATCTTCTATGATGGATTTTGTAAAATCGGCCTTTGAAGATGCCGATATTTTAATTTACATGGTAGAAATTGGCGAAAAAGAGTTAAAAAATGAAGCCTTTTTCAACCGAATAATTCATAGTGAAATTCCCATTATTCTCCTTTTAAATAAAATTGATACTTCTTCACAAGAAGAGGTAGAAGAAAAAATAAGTTATTGGAAAAACAAAGTTCCTAATGCAGAAGTTTTTGTAATTTCTGCTCTAGAAGGATTTAATGTTTCTGCAGTTTTCGAAAAAATAAAAGAACTACTTCCAGAAGGTCCTGCTTTTTATCCTAAAGATCAATTAACCGATAAACCAGAGCGCTTTTTTGTAAATGAAAAAATTAGAGAGAAAATTCTAATTCACTACAAAAAAGAAATTCCGTATGCTGTAGAGGTAGCAACAGAAGAATTTATAGAAGAAGAAAATATAGTTCGAATTCGTGCCATAATTATGGTAGAAAGGGAAACACAAAAAGGAATTATTATTGGTCATAAAGGAAGTGCCTTAAAAAGAGTTGGTGCAGAGGCAAGAAAAGATTTAGAAAAATTTTTCGAAAAGAAAGTTTTTTTAGAACTGTATGTAAAAGTGAATAAAAATTGGCGAAGCGATAAAAACCAATTAAAAAGATTTGGTTACAATCAAAAATAACAAAACCTACTTTTATTAAAAAAGCACCTATAAAATCTATAGGTGCTTTTTTAATAGATTCTTACTAATTTACATTCCGTAAAAACGACTATTATTTCCTCTTTTATTTCTACTATCTGGATTAAAATCGAATGTGATAAAAAACTCTAAACTATTAAAAGAGTCTCCCACAGGTTTGTTTGCACTCATTTCAAAAGAATAGTTTAAACCTACTTCTATTTGCTCTACAAAAAGACTAAATGAGGTTCCGAATTGAGAAATAGAAAAACCTTCAAACTGATTAAAGTTTTGGTTAAATCCGACAGAAACGTTTCCAAGAATAAGTTCTTGATATAGGTCTAAACGAGATTTTGGCCCTTGTTTTGTAAATGAATTGTATAAATAAACATACGAAAAAGTTGGTAATATTCCTTGATCGTATGGATTGATATCAAACTCATAACCTACTTGTGCAGAGTACAATAAATCTATTTTTGTTTCGGTAACGTTGGTAAATGAATTTTTTGGAGTATTTAAATGTTTTGCATTTAGTCCGAAGAATAAATTTTCGTTGTTATGAATGGTAAAACCAGCTCCGAAATCGACATAATTAATTCGGTTAGTAACATTTATAGGATCTATGCTTATTGCAGCAATATTTCCTGTAAGCACATTTATTTGATCTTCGAAAACAAGTGAATTATAATTTAAATTACTATTCACATACCCAACAGAAATAGAAGGGTTAAACGTCCATCGGTAACTTAATCTTGTTCTGTATATGTAGTGAGCATTTGCTTTTGAAATAGTATAGCCTAAGCTGTTTATTTCGGTGGTTCTTAAATCAAAAGCTAATGAAAAATTATTATTCTCGAAAAAATGATTTGCAAAAGCAAATTTTGTTTCAATCTTATTTGCGTTTCCAAAACCTTGAGAACCATATAAAACTCCTGCTTTTGTGGTTTCTCCAAATCCGAAAAAACTCGGATTTTGGATTCCCATAACTTTATGCTGATTTTTTATGAGATTGTCTTGTGCAAAACCTGTTTTATAAACAAGAATTGCAATACATAATATATAGAGTGCTTTAATTTTCATGTTGCCTTTAATTTATCAGTAACAATTGTCCTGTTTTTTCTAATTTTTCTCCTCTAATAGAAGTTGCTTTTATAAAATACCTATAGGTGCCTTTTACAGGAACATCTTGTCCTTTCTGTATTCCGTTCCAACCCCAATCTTCTGGTAAACTTTCTACTTCCGAAGAAACCTCATATACTACATTCCCCCAATTGTCATATATGTACATAGAAACTGTAGAAACTCCTACTAAAAGTGGTCTAAACACATCATTAATTCTATCGTTATTAGGAGAAAAAGCATTTGGTGGCATAATACTTGCACCACGCCCAACACTTATAAGTTCAGAAACAGTTTTAGAACAACCTGCGCTATTATAAACAGTTAAACTAACATTGTAAATTCCGTCTATTTTATAAGTATGAAAAACAGTTTTAAAACTATTTCCTTGAGAATTCGGAATCAAATCTTCTGGATTAAAAAAGACTTTAAATGGTGTATTATCTCCAAAATCCCAAACTATATATTTATAGTCTCTTGGTATATCTTCTAAATCTACACCGTTGGTAAATGTTACTGTTTCGTTTACATCAACAGAACCATAGCTTTCTAAACCTAAAGAGGTGTATTCAAATGTTGGGTCTGTAATTGTGGTATTTATCGTTTCTGTAACCCAACAATCTTGATCATTTTTCACCTTTAATTCTGCCGTTGGTGATGTAGGATTGTTAATAGATAATTTATAGGTTTTATTGCCTATAAATTCTGATACTACCAGAACATCATTGTAGTAAAAAGATAAACTTGGGTCTAAACTCGCTACTTGAACTCTTATATTTCCTGGGTTTCCAGCACATAAATCTTCATCTAAATCTACCGAACTAATACTTAAAGAACTAAAATCGTTAATTGTAAAAGAAAAAGGTTCTGAAGAACAGCCTTTGCTATCTGTAGCTGTCATGTAATAAGCACCTGCTTTTAGGTTACAAACATTGAAATAATTATTATTTGCCACCGAAACATTTTCTAAATTCTCTGTAACCGGATTTAAAAATTGAAGTTTAAAACCTTCATATATTCCTGAACCTCCACTAAAATCGAAATTAGCACATCCCAAAGTTCCATTACAGCTTTGATTGGTCGATGAAAGTAAACTTACTTTTACAGGACTTACTTCTTCTATAACATAGGTTTTTATAGGTATTTCACAACCAATAGCATCTGTTCCAGAAAGTGTATAAGTACCTGGCAACAGTCCAGAAATAGTTGTTTTATTTTCCATAAAACCATTAGGACCCGACCATTTTATAGCATACAAACCACTGTCGGATTGAACACCACCATTTAGAGTTACAGAAATTGCACCGTCGTTTGAATTAAAACAAGAAAGTTGTGTTACTTGCTCATTGGTTACAGAAATTGGTGTTCCTATTTTAAGTATTCCCGTTTTTATTACGCTACATGGCGAAGTAGAAATTGCATAATTAAAAATACCAGAACTAGTTGGAATTCCAGAAATTGTTAGTTCTCCTGAACTGGCATCAAAAACAGAACTTATGCCTGCTGGTAAATCTGAAACTTGAACATCTGTTGCACCAACAACATTATAAACTATTGGGGTAATTGGTACATTAAAATTCGTTTGACATAATTGTTGATTATCTGTTTCAGGTGCAGATGTTAAATCTATAGAAACATTAGAATTGATATTTGTTACCGCAAATAATTGTGTTACTGCGCAACCAGTAGTTGTAACTGAAAAATTAAAAGTACCAAAACCAATTGGTGCTCCTTCTATGGTATAAACTCCTGTTGCTGAATCTAATGTTACCGTTAAATTGTCAGGTAAATTTAACACTTCAATACCGGTAGCACTTCCACCAATTGTAAATTTAATTGGTGTAATTTCTGTTGACTGACAAATAGATTGCTCTATCGTTTCTGCATCACTTAAAACGGTAATGGTAGCCTCTTTTCTAACTTCTAATTTAAAGTTTTCTACAACTGATGTTCCACAAGTTCCGACGGTGGTTATGGTATAGTTTTGCGGAATACTTGTTGCAGATGTTGGTGTACCTGAAATTGTTAAAATTCCAGCATTTAAAGTATAATCTATCCCTTCTGGCAACGAAGGTACAATCGAAACATCTGTAACACTGTTACTAGCTGCATAGGATATTGCATCTAAAGGTGAGTTTAAACAAGATATCTGATCGAGATTTCCAGAAATGTAGGTTAATTCTTGAGCAGAATTTACCGTTACTGTTCCAGACAACGCATTGCTACAGCCAGAACTAGTGGTAACTGTATAATTATAAACACCTGCTTCGGTTGGTGTACCAGATAAAATACCAGTGGTTGGATTAAAAGTAATTCCGTTTGGTGTGCTCGGAGATATTACCAGTGTATCTGTGCTAGAAGATGTTTCAAATTTTATTGGCGTTGCTATAGCGCTGCCTTCACAAACTTCTATATTCGCATTTGCAGTTGCTAAACTAACTTCAGATGTTTTACTAATTTTTAGAGTTCCCTCTACAGAGGTACCCTCACAAATTCCATATGAATTAACAGTATAATTAAAAGTACCTTCATCACAAGAACTTCCAGAAATAGTTAAAATATTAGAATCTATAGACCAAACAATTCCCGATGGTATATTCGAAGTAAATGTTACATCTCCACCAGTGGCTCCACCCCCTAAATTGAATGAAATTGGTGTTATCGTTTCACAAGCGCATAAGTCTTGGTTGATTACTTCTGGTGTTAATTCGGTTATAACGTCATCAGATTTTACCTCTATACTTCCTTCAAACGTAGAATCACATCCATTTATAGAACCTGCAGTATGTACTGTATAATTAAATACACCTGTACTTCTAGGTTGACCACTAATAGTGAGTGTTTTTGAAGCATCGTTATAGTTTGCTGTAATTCCGGAAGGGAGTCCCGTTACAAAGGCACTTTTTGCTGCACCTTCTATAGAAAAAACAATAGGATTTAATGGTGTTTGCTCACATAAAATCTGATTTATTGTGCTAGCATCTTGTGGTAAAATTGCTCCTTTCTGTTCTATTTCTACAAAAGCCTTATTTGGCAATGTAATATTGGTAGAACTGCAAGCTGTATTACTTGCATCTTTTACTGTTAATAATGTAATTTCTTTTGTTCCAAAATTTGCTGTAGGTATAACAACAGTGGCAAAATTTGAAGTCCCAATAGAAGATACTTGTTGAATAGCACCTCCGTTAATTTGATATTCAAATGTATACGGTGCAACTCCGTCTGAGCCTAAAAAGGTAATTACTGGCGCAGTTTCGTTCTGACAAACCGAATAATTATTTAATCCAGTAACTGTAGCTGAAGGGCTAGAGTTTACTGTAATTTTAAAGCTCTTAGCAGTTGAACACACTTTTCCTGAGTTCTCGTACAACGCTGTAACCTTAATAGTAGCTATTTCTGGTGTTACCCCATTATTAATTGCAGTAAAAGATGGTAAATTTCCAGAATCGCTTACAGCTAAACCAATAGAAGGGTTGTCGTTTTCCCAAACATAAGTTACCAAACCACCAGAATTGTTAGAATTAAAACTTACACTCGAAACTACTTGACCATTACAAACTGCTAAATCTGCAGGTTGTACTATATCGGCACTTGGATTTACAGTGATGGTAAAATCTTCTGAAGTTCCTACACACGTTACTCCGTTATACGTAAAAGTTGGAGTAACAGTAATTGTTGCTGTAATAGGAGATAAACCATTATTTACCGCTGTAAATGCCGGTATATTTCCTATACCATTTGCCCCTAAACCAATAGAGGTATTGTTATTTGTCCAGCTATAAGAAGTGGTTCCTAACGTATTTGGCGAGTTAAAAATAATTTTACTAACCTCTTCGTTATTACATACCGCTTTTGATGCTGGTGGTATTACTTTTGCTGATGGATTTACAGTAAGTGTAAACGTTTTTACCAAACCACTGCAAGTAACACCATTACTAGTATATGTTGGCGTTACTTCTATAGTTGCTATTTGTGGCGTTGCTGTGTTATTTATAGCAGTAAATGATGAAATATTTCCAATACCCGAACTTGGTAAGCCAATAGATATATTACTATTAGTCCAAGTATATGTTGTATTTCCTCCTAAATTATCTGTAGTAAATGTTGTAAAATTAAAAGGTTCTCCATTGCATACAGTTTGAGAAACTGGCTGATTTAAAGATGCTGATGGATTTACTGTTATGGTAAATTCTTTACTTGGTCCCTCACAACTTGCACCGCCATTATTATAAAATGGGGTTACGCGAATAGTTGCCGTTTTTGGACTATTTGTAGTGTTTGTTGCTAAAAACGGATTGATATTTCCTACTCCAGATGTTGGTAAACCTATGGAAGAATCGCTATTTATCCATTTATAAGTTGTAGCTCCAGCATTATTTGTTGAAGTAAAAACAATAGGAGCTGTAAAACTATTTGAGCATACTACTTTATCTGATGGGTTGTTAACATCTGCCGATGGATTTACTGTTATAGTAAATACCTCTTGATTACCAACACAACTTACGCCTCCGTTTGAATAAGTAGGCGTAACTTTTATTTCTGCCGTTATTGGGAATAATGAATTATTTACTGCGGCAAACTCAAGTTTACTTTGAGTTCCTGAAGAATTTAAACCAATAGCTGTATTGTTATTTTCCCATGTATAAGTAACCGTTCCTGTTGAAATCGGACTCGAGAATGTATATTCGAAATTAGCACCGTTACAGGTTACTAAACTTCCTGGATTCGTTACTTTAGCTTCAGGATTTACAGTAATCGTAAATGTTTTGTCTTCTCCTGCACATAAAATACCATTATCATCAAAATAAGGAGTAACAATTATAGTCGCTACCTCTTTTGTGGTTCCATTATTAAGTGCCGTAAAAGCAGGAATATTCCCTTCTCCACTAGCACTTAAACCAATGCTAGTATTTGAATTTTGCCATTTATAAGTAGTGTTCGAACCTAAACCTGAAGTGGTAAAATCTATTGGCGATGTTACATCACCATCACAAACAATCTGAGAAATTATTGGTGCTACTTGTCCTTTCGGGTTTACAGTAATTGTAAATGATTCTTTTAAACCTTCACAGCTTACACCTCCATTTTCAAAAATTGGTGTTACTTCTATAGTGGCAACCTGACTATTATTTGTTGAGTTTGATGCGATAAAAGATAAGTTAGTACTTATTCCATTAGCAGCTAAACCAATAGTTGTATTGTTATTTGTCCATCTATATTTTAAATTTCCTCCTAAATTAGGAGATGAAAAACTTACATTTACATTTTCTCCAGCACAATAGTTCTGAGAAACTACAGGAGTAACTTTTGGTGTAGGGTTTACAATTACATCAAAAGAAATAGGATTTCCTGAGCATCCATTACTATTTTTCGGAAGTGTTAAACTATAAGTAACAATAACAGGACTGTTAGTAGTATTTGTTAAAGTCTCTTTTATCAGGTTTGTTCCAGATGAACCTGCCTCATCAATACCTGCAACACTTGCTCTACTCCAATTTATAACTCCTGTTTCGCTTGCTGTAGGATCATATATAAATTCATCTCCAGAACATATTGCTACACTTGAATTGGCAGAAGTTAAACGTGGCACAGCATACACATTTACTGTAACTATTTCTGTACTCTCACATCCGCTTGGCGAAGTGGTAGTAATTTCATATTGTACCGGAATAGTTGAGCTACTTATATTGGTTAATACTTCATCAATTATACCAACTCCCGAACTAGCTGCATTTGCAATTCCAGTTATTGCTGCCCTTTTCCATGAAAAACTACTACCTAAAATAGTTGCAGTTGGAGAGTACGTAAAAGTTTCATCACCACAAATTGCAGTTGGTGTTTTTGTACTTGTTAAAATAGAAGGAGATGAAACATTAATTGCTAATGGTGGCGAAGTTACTCCTAGTCCACAAGAATTTCTTCCTGTTACTGTAATGTTTCCAGAAACGGCACTAGTAGAAAATAGATAAGATAATGTATTTGTTGTCGTTTCTGTTGTAGAACCATCTGGCAAAGTCCATTTGTATGAAATAGCATTGTCTATTGTAGATGCTGTATATGTTTCTGTAGTTCCTACACATACCTTTTGAGCTCCAGAAACTACGGCTGCTGTAGGTACATCATTTACGGTAACTACCAAACTTTCTGTAGCACTACTTCCGCAACCACTAACACCATTTACAGAAACAGTACCAGATATGGCAGCGTTTCCATAATTAACAGTTATAGCATTGGTTCCCTCTCCTGAAACAATTGTTGCTCCTGTTGGCACTTGCCAATTATAAGTATTTACATTCGGATTAAAAGGCACGGAATAAGAAACTCCTGAAGTTTCTTGACAAACAGTAGCATCTCCAGTAATACTTCCTAAAGTTGGAACAGCACAATTAACTGTAAAAATAACTGAGTCTGAAACTGTTTCTGCACTACAAGCACCCTCTCCTGTTGCGGTTAAGGTTAAAACTTCTTTTACACATTCATCACTGTAAGATTCGTAAACTACCGTACTTCCCGTAGTAAAATTACCCGAATCTGCTCCGTTTGTAGACCAATTAAAAGCACTTGCGTTCAATACTTTAGTATTAGATATTGTAAAAGGTGCTATTGACTGACCTGGTATATAACAAGCAGCACCATCATCACCTGCATCTACAGTTGGTAATGGTTGAATATTTACACTTATTTCCTGAACAGCATTTGTTCCACAATCACTTAAAGGCGTGGCTACTAATCGTAATCTTGCTATTTGATTTGTGGTAATATCTGAGGTCAAATCTGAATAATATTTCCCTGCAATAATTTTACCAGGACCACTTACAATACTCCAAGACAAATTTTTATAATTAGTACCTGAACCATTTAGGGCGATTCCAGTAGTATTTATAACACACATCTCTATATCACTAGCGGTTACTGTTGGGTTTTTTATGATGGTAAGTTTTAACGTATGTGTTTTAGTTGAACAAGTTGTGGCACCTGTTCCTTTAATAGTTAAATACACAAAACCTCTGGCTATATCATCTATACTTGGTGTATACTTCGGATTGATACTTGTTTCATTTGAAAAAGTTCCGGGTTGATAAGTAGACAAAGACACGCCATTACTATTCTGTGCTGCAGACCAAATTACATCTGTGGTATTTGATGTTGCTCCATCTAGTTTGTAGGATTCATTTTCACAAATAGCTGAATTTGCTCCAGCAAAAACACCTACTCCTTCAGAAATAGTTACTTTTAATACTTCGGAAACTGTTGTTCCACAGGCTGAATTAGAGGCAATTACATTTAAATATACATACCCCAAATCTATATCATCTTGAGAAGGTGTATAGGTTGGATTGATGGTGTTAGGATCATTAAAACTACCTGATACATAGGAAGCGGCTGAAGTGCCATCGTTATTTTGGGAACTAGACCAAGAAATAACATCTACATTGGTTGCTTCCGCATTTAAAATATTGATAGTAGTTCCTTCACAAGTAGAAAAATCTGGTCCAAGAGTTATGGTTGGTTGTGGCTTAATAGTAATTTCTACATTGTCTGAAACGGAGCCTAAACAAGGAGATTCGTTGTTTGCTGTTAAAGTAAATTCTATAGTTCCTGATTCATTTGAACTCGGAATATACCTAGGATTTAAAGAATTAATTGTTGATGGATCTATTTTTCCTTTTCCGTTGTGAGACCACCTGTAAACTGAACTATGTAACACAGAGGCATTATTATTGTTTATTATAATTTCCTCTCCTGCGCAAAAACTTAGGTCGTCTCCTGCTTCAACATCAGCCTTTGGCTGTAAAATAACTTTTACAGTTTCAGAAACTATATTACTACATCCATCTTCTGGTTGCGTAGTTACTTTTAACAAAACAAATCCGTTGGCAATTTCAGCAGCCGATGGTGTAAATGTTGGAGTTTCTGTTGTTGCATTGGTTAGAGCACCAATAGCTCCTGAAGCTCCAGTAACGTTAGTCCATAATATACTTTTAGCATTATTTAGCGTAATCAAATCTGGTAACGTAAATGTTTCTCCACACATCGTTACTTCACTAGTATCTAGGGTAAGTGAGCTGTTCTGATTGAGGTTAATAACCATCGAATCTGAAACTGGTGTTTGCGTGCAATTAGTATTTGGTAAAGCCGATAAAGTTAATGTAACTGATGTAGTATCATCAGAACCCAATATGTATGTAGGATTTATAGTACTACTCGAATAATCAAACGTTCCATTACCACTAGTTGACCATGAAATTGAACTGTAGTTACTAGCAACTGCATTGCTTAATACTATACTTGTTTGCTCGCAAATATCAAAAATATCGTTTCCTGCATTTACAATTGGTTTGGCAATTGCAGTTACAACAACATTGTCTGTAGCATCGGTACAACCATTGTTAGAAATTGCCGTTAATGTAAAAGTAATTTCCTTGCTACCAGAAGCCGAATTAAAATCTGTTGATACTGGAATATATATTGGCTTTAACGGATTAGAGGTGGTTTGTAATGTTCCATTTCCATTGGTAGACCAAGAATATGTAGTAGAAGAATCTCCTTGAATACTAGTTCCTTCTAGTTGATAAGAAGCAGTTCCTTCACATAAAATTGCGTCTAAACCAGCATCTACTTGTGGAGCTGGGTTGATAGCTATGTTAAAAGAATCTGAAACGGTAAGTCCACATGGTGAATTTCCAAAGGCCGTTAATGTAACAATAGCTGTGCCTGTAGCTCCTGCATCAGAAGCAATAACTGGTGTTAAAGAATTGGCTCCTGAAATAATTTTTGCTGGTCCGCTTATACTCCAAGTATAATTTGAATAATTGGCTAATGAAGCATCAGAAACTGTAAAAGTATCTGTAACACAAATTGTACCTCCAGTTCCTGCATTTACAGTAGGTTTAGGAACTATATTTAGTTGCATTGCTTTAGAAACCGTTGCACAAACACCGTTTCCTTCATTTACCTTTATAATTAAATCTACCAAACCAGTTTGCCCTTCATCAGGAGTATAAATTGTAGCCGCAGTGTTACTTGGCGTAAATGTTCCTAAGCCATTTGATGAGCTCCATAAAATATTAGCTGCATTAGAAACAGAGACCTCTGAATTTGATAAGGTTAAAGATTCTCCTTCACAAATAGTTTTTGTAACTGGAATTGCTACAACCGGACTTGCTGCTACCTTTATTTCTTTAGTGTCTGTAACAACAGTATTACAAGAACTGAAACCATTTACTTGTAACGTTAATAGCAATATTCCTGAAGAATTTGCATTTGGTACTACAATAGGATTTAACGTATTTTCTGTGCCTGCTTTTATTGTTGCATTTCCAATTATAGTCCAATTAATTGCATTTGCGTCTGAAACATCATAATTAGAGGCAGATGCATCATTTACTTGGTATTCTGGTGTGTTTTCACAAATAGTTACAGGCGCACCCGCATTTGCAATAGGTTGTTTTTCTATAAGAACCTCTACAGAACTAGTTGCTACCGGACAGTTAGTGTTAGAAATTCCGGTAAGAGTAAGTGTTACTTTTCCTAAGCTGATATCTAATGCAGAAGGTGTGTAGGTACTGTTTAAATCGGTAGGCTTAGAAAAACCAATAGTTGCAGTAGTACTACTCGAAGACCAAGAAATACTTGAAGAATTTGGTGCCAACCCAACAAGAGAAATACTATCGTTTTCACAAATAGAGCTAGGCGCTGTAAAACTTACTTCATGTGCTGGGTCAAAATTTAGTGTAATAGTATCCGAAACATCAAAAGATGAGCCACAAGTAGGTACTGCATTTGCTGTAACTCTAAGCACTACCTGACCTGCTGTAAGTTGAGCAGGTGTTGGAGTAAAAGTTGGATTTTCTTCTGTTGGATTACTAAAACCATCACTACTTCCAGAACCATCTACCGTCCATATAATACTCGCAGCATTATTTACAGTAACTCCACTAATAGTAAAAGTTTCGGTACTGCAGTTTTGTTGTGAATTATTTTGTATAGTAATAGTCGGTTTTGGAACTACTTGAACAATTATTGTTTCAACTTTAGTAGCACAATTATTTGTTGAAGTACTCGTTAATTGAATTTCAAAATTTTCTTTGTTTCCAGATAATTGATTAAAAGTAGCTGTATCTGAGCTACCTGATACAAAAGATCCATGATTTCCGTTTACTTCAGTCCAAGATATTATATTGCCATCAGGGTTAGAAACAGTAGCTATATATGGTTCTCCTTCACAAACAATTGCAGGTGATGTAATTGTTGCTGTTGGTGCTTTGTCTATAGTAATTTTTATTTCTTCATAATCTGTCTTTTCACATGGAGCAGCGCTTGTAGCTGTAAGTCTTAATATTACAAAACCATTAGATATATCTGCTGCGCTAAATGTGTAAGAAGGATTTAGTACTCTAGGATCTGAAAAATTACCCGTTTCTACAGGACTTACTTTAGTCCAAAGTACAGTATCTAATGGATTAACTGTAGAATTTCCTGTTAAGTTATACGTTGCTTGTGTGCTGCAAACAGTAGTCTCAGTAGTACTCATAGTAACTACAGGAGTTTTTACTGTAGCCATCGTAAATTCTTTTTCGATAACCTCATTACAAACACCATTGCCTTGAACACTTATTTTTAATGTAACCGTTTCGCTATCTGCTGCTGGTGTATAAACAGCAGTTTCTGTGTTGGCTCCAGAAAGAGTTCCTGTTCCACTTACTATAGACCATCTTATGGTACTTGCATCATGATTTTGAAATTCAGCAGAAAGTGTTTTTGGTGTTCCTTCGCAGAAAAAACCATCATCTGTAAATGAAATTGTTGCTTTTGGGGCTATATTTAATTTGAGAGTTTTTACAAGTTGATTCGAACAAGGAGATTTCGGGTTCACCGTAAGTGTTAAGTTTACAAAGCCCGCAGCTATATCTGCCAATGTTGGTGCATACGTTGGTGTTAAAGTATTGGCTCCTGTTAAGTTCGCCACATTTCCAGAAGTAGACCAACTGTAAGTGGCCACAGAACTTAAATTTGTAACAGTTACAAAACTTGCGGGTACTGTAAAACTTGGTTCTGAAGCACAGATTGTTTGTTCATTTTCTGTAAAAGTTACTATCGGATTTTTTGTGATACTATGGTTTACCGATTTACTAATAGTACCTACACAAGGAGAAACTGCATCTGCAGTTAATACTAGTTCTACAATTCCGTTGGCAATTTCTGTTGGTCCAGGCTGGTATTCTGCCACAGGATTTGTAATTGATGTGGTAAACTTACCATCACCTCCATTATTAGACCAAACCAAATTAGTAACATTACTAGCTGTAGCATCTGAAGTAACAATAACAGCTCCTTCACAAATTTCTTGAGAAGCACCTGGGTCTATAACTGGTGATTTCTGAATCGGAATTCTTACCGTTTCTGTAACATCTTTTCCACAAGGAGAATTTGGAGTAGCGGTAAGTGTTAGCTCCACAAATCCGTTAGAAATATCTGCTGCACTTGGGGTAATTAACGGACTTAATGTTGTTGGATTTCCAATACTTGTTCCGGTATTAGAAGTCCAAAGTAAACTCTTTTCATCAGTAACACTAGTTCCTAATATTGTAACATTAACATCATTCTCGCAAATGATATTCTGAGGAGTAACCACTGTAACTTTTGGAGATGATACAAAAGTAATTGTAGTTTTTGAAATCATATTTTCAGTACAACTTCCTTTGGCATATCCTGTTAAAGTTAACTCTACAAAACCAGCTGCTAAATCTGCACTACCTGGTGTATAAATTGGATCTATTATATTATCAGCATCAAATGTTCCATCGCTGGTTCCGTTGGTCCATTCAATTCTATCTACTGTAGTATTGGTAAAGCTAGCAGTTGTAATTTGAAATGGAACGTCACACTCGGTTAATGAAATTCCGGCGTTTACAATTGGTTTTGGAGTAATATTTAAAACAAAACTTTCGGTAACAGTTGTAGCACATGGTACTAGAGGATCTACCGAAATCGATAGGGTAACATTTCCAGCAGCGATATCTGCTGATGAAGGATTGTAAATAGGATTTAGAGCATCTCCTGAAGGACTGAAAGTACCTGTTCCTGAAGTTTCCCATTTTACTGATGTTGCATCAAAAGCAGTCGCCGGAGAAATAGAAACACCTCCAATAGCGTATGAATTTTCAGTTGCACATACTTCTGCAGCAGTTGGAACCGTAATAACTGGCATTTTTTGTAAATCTAATCGAATTACATCTGTTACAATATCTGTACATGGTGCCATTGCTTTACCCTGTAACGTAAGATTTACAAAACCTCTATCGAAATCGGCTGACGATGGAGTGTACGTTTCATCTAAACTATTAGGTGTTGGAGAAGACCAGGTTCCTGTACCATCTGATGACCAAGAAAGCACCGCAGTATTACTTTCTGATGCTAATGCTTTTGTGTTGTATGAAAATCCTTCACAAACCTCTGCCGAAATTGGTCCAGCATCTACAATAGGTTTTTCTTTAAAATTTAAAACTATCGTTGCAGATGCAGAAGTATTACAATTTAATGGGTTTCTAGAAGCTGTAAGAGTTAACGTTACAGCACCTTGTTCATAATCTGCAGGAGTTGGATAGTAAATAGGTTTAGGTGTTGCTTCTAAACCACCAAAATTTCCGGTTCCTGATGTTTCCCAAAGTAGTGTATCGTAATGATCTATAACTATATCTGCTATTTGAAAAGTTGCTGTATCAACACATAAATCTACGTTTGGTGTAATTACGTTAATCGTAGGAATTTTATTAATAGTAAGTTCCATGGCATCTTTTGCATCCATATTACAAGGCGCATTTTTAATACCCGTCATGGTTAAAATTACTTTTCCAACATTTTTATCATTAGTACCCGGAATGTAGGTAGGCGTTAACGTAGTATCTGAACCTGTCTGAAAAGTTCCATCACCATCCGAAGACCATTGTATTCCACTAGTGTTTAAGCTATTTGCGGAACTCACAGTAAATGAGTCATTTTCACAAATAGTGGCGTCTGTACCAGCATTAACAGAAGGTTCTGCGGTAATAAAAATACTCATTTGCGAGTCTACAAAACTTCCACAAGGAGATTTAGCATTGGCTCTAAGTGTTAAAATTACTTTACCAGATTCTGTTGGAGAGGAAATATATGTTGGTGTTAGTGTTTCATCATCTACCAAGCTTCCTAAACCACTATGACTCCATTTGTAAGAACTTGCATTAGAAACAGTTCCATTAATCGAAACCGATTCTCCTTGACAAATTTGTTTATCCATACCTGCGTTTGCAGTCGGACTCTTTTGGATGGTTAAAACAGTTACATCAGAAACATCAGCACAACCATCATTACTTACAGTAACCTTAAAAGTTACAGAACCTTGCGCGATATCTCCAAGACTTGGCGTATATATTGGTTCATTAACACTATTATTGTCGAAAGTTCCTGTTCCGTTTGAAGTTGTCCATAAAATTTCTGAACTATTAGTTACAGTAGCTTTTAATTGATAATTAGTAGTAGTTTCACAAATAGTAGCATTTCCAATCGCATCTACAGTTGGTGCTGCATTTATAGTATATAAAACGGTATCGGTTACCTTTGCTAATGAACATCCACTTGTAGGTGTTACTTCAACCGTAAAAGTTAGTGTGCTATTTAAATCGGTTGTAGAAGGAATATATCTTGGATTTTCTAAAGTAGCATCTTCAAAAAAACCACTACCACTAGATTTCCATAAAATATTTCCTGCATTTTGTATGGATGCACCAGAAACTATTATGGCTCCAGAATTACATACTAAATTATCAGGTCCTGCGTTAACAACTGGCTTTTTTTCTATATTTAAGATTAAGCTATCATTTCCTGGAATTGAACAAGGGCTGTTGCCAGAGGCACTTAATGTTAAAGTTACAGTACCATTTGCAATATCATTAGGGCCAGGAATATATGTAGGCACTAGTGTTGATGTATCTGTAAATTTTCCATCTCCAGTGCCTTTACTCCAAGAATAAGTTGTATTGTTTGTATTATTTACTGTAATATCTGTTGAAGAAAAAATATAATTTTCTGTTTCACAAATGGTGGCCGTATTTGGTGCAATTTCTACTACCGGTGGCGGCGTAATTATAACCTCTACATTTGCTGTATCTGTACTACAAGAATTACCAGAAATAGCATTTAATTTAAAAGTTAAAGTACCCCCGATTGCTACGTCTGTAGCACTTGGTGTAAATACTGGTTTGTAAGGATCTGTAGTGTCTAAAGTACCTGTAACACCAAAAGGTTTTTCCCACACCAAACTTGTAGCATTTAGTGTAGCAGTTGCATCTAAAACTACTGAGTTAGTACCACAAGTAGTTACTGTTGAACCCGCATTTGCAATAGGAGCTTTATCTATTGTAATAAGAACTTCTTCTGAATATTTTTGAGAACAATCTCCACTACCTGTTACACTAAGTTGAACTATTACAAAACCTCTATTGATATCGTTTGCACTCGGACGGTATGTTGGGTTTTTAGCATTTACATCATCAAAAGCACCCTCTCCAGTAATGTTAGACCATTCGTAAGAATTTGCAGTATAATTAGAAACAGTAGCTTGTAATTGAATATCTGTATCCTTCTCGCACATAGTAACTTCTGGTGCTCCTAAAATAGAAATTACAGGCTTTGGTTGAACTGTTATGGTAACTTCGTTTGTAGTTGAACAACCATTTGGTGTAGTTTCAACTAATGTGTAAGTAGTAGTTACTAATGGAGTAACTGTAGGATTTGATACTGTTGATGTAAATCCTGCAGGAACACTAGACCACAAATAAGAATTTCCTAAAACTGAAGATTTACCTATAGCAATAGATTCGCCCTCGCAAATTTCGCTATCTGCAATTACTTTTGCTTCAGGGAGTGGTTTTGTAACTACCGTAAATGAATCTTCTACAAAACAACCAGTAGCGTCGTTAGTAATTCTGTAAGTAATTGTTTGTGTGGTAACTGTATTGAATGTAAAAACTTCTTTACTCGAAACCCTACCTGAAATTGCTAAAGTAGGATCTGCTTCCAGATTAGAATACCAAGAGTAAGAATGACCTGCCACAGGATCTTGCCCTAAGGTTAGCGAATCTCCTAAACAAACAATTGTATTTGGAATATCGGTTATAGAAGGCGTATTATTTACCGTAATTGTTACCGGATTTGACGTATCTATTGCACAACTTCCGTTTTGAACAACTGCTCTATAACTTGTTGTTAGAGAAAGATTTGGTAGTGTAAGTGTTGTATTTGTGTTAGAAACATCTGTCCAATTAACACCGCTATCTTCACTCTTTTGCCACTTTAGTACATTTCCTACTTCATTAGATAAAGTTAGTATTCCACCCAATTCATTTTTACAGATGCTTGAGACAGTTGGTGTTATTTCACCACCTTTTGAAAGAGGGACAACAGCTACAAAAGCTGATGAAGAAAACTTACCAGGTGCCGAACCACTTTTTACAAATGCTCTGTAATATAAAGACGTTTTAGCTTCTGAAACTGTTAACGTATTTGAAGAGTTTGCAATAACCGTATTTCCTGTAGCAAAATCTGCTACTGGAGAGGATTCCCAATAATTAATTGCTCCAGTAAATGAACTTAGTGTTAAGGTATATGCTGAATCAAAACAAACTGTACCACCACCAGTTAACACTCCACCAGCTGAAATAGGAGATATAGTAACTGATACCGGAGTTCGGTTAATACTTTCTACACCATTTACAACTTGAGCAGCATAATAAGTAGTTCCATCAACCAATGGTTGTGATGCGCTGTAAGATGTTCCACCAGAACTAAAATTATACCAAACTGGTGTACCAGATCCAGCAATTGTTAAGTCTGCAACTGTAGGGTTTTGGGTAATTATAAAATTTTGATTTGTAGCTGCAATAGGTGCATCTGGTGTAGGAATAGGTGCATCAATTACAATATTTAAAGAAGGATTTGATATACAACCTTCTGCACTTGTAACGGTATAATTATAAGTTCCTTCAGATAAATTATTTATGGTGAAGTTACCACCAGAATTAGTAATTGTACTTCCGTTTGCTGTATTGGTTAATGTCCAGCTGCCTGATGTCGGCAAACCAGAAAGTTTTACAGATCCTGTAGTTGTAGTGCCAGCCGGCTGCACGATGGCTCCTATAATTGGTGCCGATTGTGTTGGGATGTTATTTATGGTTATTGGAGTAGTAAGTTCAGAATCGCAAATAGCATTTGATACTTTAAAACTATAAGATCCTGGTAATAATCCATTTATTGTAAAAGTAGTACCACTGTTTGAATACTTGTTATTATTAGCAAGGTTTGTTAGCGTCCAATTACCAGATGGCAAGTTGTTCAAAGTTACACTACCAGTAGCTAAAGTACAAGTAGGTTGTGTAACACTAAATACCGAAGGTGTATTTGGAATGTCATTAACATTTACTGTAATTTTAGAACGCGCACTTTCGCAGCCAAAATTACTAGTTTCACTTACATAATAATAAGTTGTACCAATAACATTTGTATTTACTATTGGTGGCGTTGTAGATGCTGTTCCTCCAGTTGGTGTTGCATACCATTTTAAGGTTCCAGATACAGCAGTTACTGCAGAAAGTGGATCTGGAGTATCTCCCTTACAATAAAAAATATTAGCAATAACTGATGGCGCTGCAGGAATTGATTTTACAGTAACTGTTACTTGTGCTCTCGGGCCTTCACAACCATTTATAGTTTCGCTAACATAAAAATTAAATGTACCTATAGATGAAGTTTCCGGCACATAAAAAGTACCTAAAAAATTTCCACCCGTTAAAGCATCATAAATTTTTGGGTTGTTCAACGATGGAAATGAAAGTGGTGTAGGAGCGTCAAATTGACAATAATTTAGTATATTGTTTGATACAACTGGAGCAGATGGTGCTGAATTAACAATAACCACTATTTCGGAAAGCTCACTCTCGCATCCGTTGGCACTAACCTGACTAACAAAATAAGAAAAGGTGCCAGATACAGAAGTATTTGGTGTTGGTGCACTTGGCAATAATGCTTTTGTTTCATTATACCACTTTAAGCTATTACCTGTATCTAAGCCTGCAGTTAGTGTACTTGAATTATCATTTAAGCAATATATGAGTGGTGTAGTAACTTCTGGTGCATTCGGAGCAGCTTTTACTTGAGCCGTTACAGTAGTTGCAACCTCTAGATTGTTACAAACAGTATTGTTTACAGAAACTAACGAAACGATAACATTTGTTGTGGCATTAGAAACCACTATGCTTGCCTTACCTGTATTGTCTAATGTTTTATTTTTTAAAGCTCCACTATTAATTGTATAACCAACATTTGCCTCTGGAGTTCCAGAAAGAGAAAAAGTAACTGTATTACCTGAACAAGTTACTGCTGAGGGTGCTGATATTGTTACCGTTGGCTTGTCTACAACATTTACAGTGAAACTAGTAGTTTTTTCGCAACCATCTGCTCCTTTACCTGTAACTGAGTAGGTTGTAGTAGCATTTGGAGAGACTATTTTGGAGTTTGTTGTAACAAAACCCTCTCCCCAATTGTAAAAATCTGCCCCGCTTGCAGTAAGTGTAGTTTCTTCTCCTTTACATATAGTTAAATCTCCAGTAATAGTTACATTTGGTAGTTGGCTTGTTATTACCTCAATTGCTGACCTTTCGCTTTCACAACCATCTATCGTTTGAGTAACGTAATAAAAATTAGTCCCTGCAAAATCAGTCGATGGAACAGGTGCAACTTCACTAAAAGTACCACCAGCAGCTGCTGTATACCATTTTAAATTTGTCCCTGAAGCTTCAAGTGCTATTGGGGTTTCGTTTAAACAATAGTTAACCGGTGAAGTAACATTTGGCTTTGATGCAGGTTCAGTAACTACTACTTCAATTTCTGAGGTGGTTACTGTACCGTCTGCATCAGTAATTTGGCATGTATATTTACCAGCATCCGAGGTAGTTGAACTAGTTATTTGTAATTTATTTGATGAAGATCCTTTTATTCTTACACCATCTGATACATCAATATTATCTTTTTTCCATAAATACGTTACAGTACCATTACCAGTTACTTCAACTTCTAAAACTATTGGGTTTCCTAAACACACATTGGTGTTTGGAGATAAACGTGTAATATTTGGATTGGGAATTTCTTCTACAAAATCAATTAATGGTTGTGTAGAATTTACTAATACAGGTACGGTATTCGCACTAGTTTTAGCTACTAATAGCAGTATAAGGCTTGTAAAAACAAACCTCATCAGGGGGGATCTATTCATTATTTCTTAGCTAAAGATTAATCAATACTAATTGTTAACAAATATATAAAAATTGTTAACAACACAATAAACTAAGTGCTAAATTTTTTTGAATTAACCTATTACAACTAAACTTTAATTGATTGGATTAAAATTGATTAATTTAGCAAAGTTTTATGTAATCTATTCAATAAGAAACATCTGGCGATATGACTAAATTTTTCCTCCTTATCTTTATATTCCTTTCTTTAAATTTTGGATACAGTCAAAAAAAGATACCTAAAACACAATCTGAAATTAGCTTTCAGTCAGATAATTTTAAGAACAAAAAAGTATATTTGGTAAGTTATTATGGGAATTATAAGATGTTGCAAGACTCTGCAATAGCGAATAATAACGGTGAATTATCATTCAAAAAAAATAAAAAATATACAGAAGGACTTTACCTATTGGTAAATACTAACCGAGAGATTGAACTCGAATTTTTAATGGATTATGAACAACGCTTTCGTATAAAGGTAGATAAACAAAAAGGGGAAGCCCAACAAATTTTAAATTCTCCTCTAAATACAGATTTTCAAAATTTAAACATATTTTCTTTAGAGAAAAATAACAAAATTAATCTCTTAAAAAAGAAAATACTCACTACTCAAAAATTTGCAGATCGTAAAAACATTTATGAAAGTATTGATATACTGAATCATGAAATTAATGAGTACAAAAACAACTACATAAATAATAATAACAACACACTTTCTCTCTTTTTAAAACTAAGTGCTCCTATTGATGATTTTTCTTCTAAACCCGCAAACAGGGTTTTAAAATCTAAGAAAGATTCTTTATTATATTTAAAAGAAAACTGCTTTAAAGGAATCGATTTTAGTGATGAAAGAATACTTGTAAATCCATTTTTAGAGAAAAAAATTACAGGGTATTTAGATTATTTAATTGCAAAAAACCCTAAAAGTATTACAAAAGAAGCAATATCAATATTAGAAAAATCTAGGCAAAAAGACCCTGAAAATAGCAACGTTTTTAAATACTTAAGTCTATATATTTTAAACAAGTATATAACACCAAAACAAATGGGAAACGACCAGGTTTTTGTAACTCTTTACGAAAAGTATTTTAAAGACAAAAGCCACAATTGGTTGCAAAACTCTCAGAAAGAACTCTTTAAAAAAAATTATTATTTTTTAAAGAACAACCAAATTGGTAAAAAAGGTCGAAATTTATATATGAGTACAAAAAATAAAGAACCAATAAACTTATATGACATAAAAGCTACTTTTACAATTCTTGTTTTTTGGGACCCTAATTGCGAGTATTGTAAAGTAGAACTTCCTAAATTGAATACACTTTACAAGAAAAATTGGTCTAAAAATGATGTTAAAATATTTGCCATAAATTTAAAAGAAAAAGAATACAGTGCATGGCAAAAATTTATTAAAGAAAATAATTTAAATAACTGGACAAATGTTTTTGTGCCAAGTAATGTATCTACCAAATACTCGAAAGAAGAATTAAATTTCCAACAACATTATAATGTAACTAAAACTCCTATTTTTTATTTATTAGATCGAAATAAAAACATAATTGCTAAAGATATAGATCCTAAGAACTACAGTCAAATAATGGCAAATTATATGCAAATGAACTAACAGTTGCGCACAACAAAATCGTGTAAAATTTTCATTTGATCTTTTCCTGTTTCCTTGCCAATCTTTCCTAAAAAATAGAGAAAAATCCAAAGAAGTGGTAAAAAAAGTAACATTACAATAGGTAACACAATACTTTCATCAAGTGAAATTCTAGTAAATAATAATACTAAAAAACCTAAAAAAGAAATACCAACAATAAAATGAACAAACATAAAAAGTGTCCAAACTTGAGGTTTAGGTCCAAAAAGACCCTTTATAGTCGTTTTGTTATCTGAGGTTTCCAATAGTTCTAATTGCAATTGTGGCGACCAAAAATGTTCTTCTTTTTTAGGAACACTTATAAAAATATGATCGTCTACAAAAGTACCTCTAAGTTTTGTTGTATTTAAATTTAATGCCTCTTTAAATTGAGTTAGTACATGCTCTTTTCGACGTTCTAGCTGAATAGAAAATCGAGGTCTTAAAAAAATTTCACTATTTCTCTGTTCTTTAATTGCTGACATTTATTTAGACTTATAATCTAGTTTCATGGTTATAGAGGCTGTTTTCTCTTTCGAGGAGGTATTAAAAGTACCTCCCCAAGAGTAGTCTTCTTTAGAGTTTTGCCCAGTAATTTGAAAAATACCCATTTTAGCAGAAATTAAATGCCCTAATTTTCCACCAGAATTCTCAGCTATTTTCTCGGCTCTTGCTTTTGCATCTGCTGTTGCTTTAGAAATCATTTCTATTTTTAAATCGGCCAACTTAGTATAATAATACCTTGGTGGCTGTGAGTAAAATTGAATTCCCTTGTTTAACAACTCCGTAATTTGTCTAGAAATTTTAGCTACCTCTTCTACATTTTTAGAGTCGATTTGTAAATATTGTGTAAGAACATAGCCTAAAAATTGCTCCCCAGCATACTTTCCGTTTTTATACAACGCTTTTTGGTTTTTTCTGCTTTTTACAGCCTTAAAAACAATTTCACTCTCTTTTAATCCTTTAGACAACAAATAAGAATGTATTATTTTTTTATCTCTTTCTAAGTTATTGTAAGCAGTTTTTAAATTGAGACTTTCACTAGAAAAAGAACCTTCCCATACAATTAAGTCTGAAGTAAAATCTGCATTTCCTAGACCTGTTACAGAAATTGTTCCTTGGCCACTGTTTCTATTTATAATTGCGTTACCAAGTAAATACGCCGCTAGAATTATTGCCAATGAAAAAACAATGGCATTTAAATTATTTTTCATGATAGTTCGTTTAAGTACCCAATAAAGTTATAACAAATAATCGTATGTTAAATTGTATCTTTGCAAAAAATTTATCAAAGATGAATAGCATAGTTGCCATTGTTGGAAGACCAAATGTAGGAAAATCGACACTTTTTAATAGACTAGTACAGCGTAGAGAAGCTATTGTAGATTCTGTGAGTGGTGTTACAAGAGACAGACATTATGGAAAATCTGATTGGAATGGAAAAGATTTTTCTGTAATTGATACTGGTGGATATAGTATTGGTTCTGATGATATTTTTGAAGAAGAAATAAGAAAGCAGGTAAATTTAGCAATTGAAGAGGCAGATATTATTGTTTTTGTGGTCGATGTAGAAGAAGGTATTACGCCAATGGATGCCGAAGTTGCTAAAATTCTTAGAAAAGTAAAAAAACCAATTTTTGTTACTGTTAATAAAGTAGACAATGCAATGCGTGCTGCAAATGCTGTAGAATTTTATAATTTAGGTTTGGGAGATTACCATACTATTTCTTCTATTAATGGTAGTGGAACTGGAGATTTATTAGATGCGATTTCAGAGAAAATGCCAGCTCCTGAAGAGGTAGATTTAACAGCTGAAGAATTGCCAAGGTTTGCCGTTGTTGGAAGACCAAATGCAGGAAAATCTTCATTTATTAATGCATTAATAGGAGAAGATAGAAATATTGTTACAGATATTGCTGGAACCACAAGAGACTCTATAGATACAAAATACAATCGTTTTGGTTTTGATTTTAATTTGGTAGATACTGCTGGTATCCGAAAAAAGTCGAAAGTTAAAGAAGATTTAGAGTTTTACTCGGTTATGCGTGCAGTAAGAACTATTGAATACTCTGATGTAATAATTTTGGTTGTAGATGCAACAAGAGGCTTCGAAGGACAAGATCAAAATATATTTTGGCTTGCAGAAAAAAATAGAAAAGGCGTAGTAATTCTTATTAATAAATGGGATTTAGTTGAAAAAGAAACCAACACAATGAGAGATTACGAGGCAAAAGTAAAAGAACAAATTGCTCCTTTTACAGATGTGCCAATTGTATTTATTTCTGCTTTAACAAAACAACGATTGTTTAAAGCAATTGAAACAGCTGTAGCCGTATTTGAAAACAGAAAAACTAAAATTGCTACAAGTAAGTTTAATGATACGATGCTAGAAATTGTTAAAAACTATCCGCCACCGGCCATAAAAGGAAAGTTTGTAAAAATTAAATACTGTATGCAATTACCTACGCAAACACCACAATTTGCTTTTTTCTGTAACTTACCACAATACGTTAGAGACCCTTATAAAAGATATGTAGAAAATAAACTACGTGAAATTTATAACTTCTCAGGGGTACCTATTACCATTTATTTTAGACAAAAATAATATCCTCTTACAATAAATTAACAACAGTCAACTAAATTTAGTTGACTGTTGTTTTTTTAAAAAGGTTGAAATTAATAATCGTATTTCATATATTTTTTAATCCTACAAATAAGTTGTATTTTTAAAATCGTCTAAGAAATAACTTGGTTAAAAACACCTATTTCTTTCACCGATAAATTCCTTATGAAATTAAATATAAAAAATACATTTACAACAGAACTTCCAGCAGATAAAAATACAGAAAACACAAGGCGACAAGTAAAAAATGCTGTGTTTTCTTATGTACAACCAAAAAAAACATCAAAGCCAACCTTACTTCATGTTTCCGATGAAATGGCTAATAGTCTTGGTATTTCAAGAGAAGACACAAAAACCGATTTTTTTAAAAATATAGTTACTGGAAATTTAATATATCCTAAAACAACACCATATGCAATGTGTTATGCAGGGCATCAATTTGGCAATTGGGCAGGACAATTAGGAGACGGAAGAGCTATCAATTTATTTGAAGTTGAGCACAAAAAATCTCTATGGAAAGTTCAATTAAAAGGAGCTGGAGAAACACCGTATTCTAGAAATGCCGATGGACTGGCGGTATTACGCTCATCTATAAGAGAGTATTTATGTAGCGAAGCAATGCATTATTTAGGCATACCAACCACGCGCGCATTATCTTTAAGCTTAACAGGTGATAAAGTACTTCGAGATGTGCTGTATAATGGAAATCCGGCATACGAAAAAGGAGCAATTGTAGCCAGAGTGTCTCCTTCTTTTTTGCGTTTTGGAAACTTCGAAATTTTTGCAGCTAGAAACGATATTAAAAACTTAAAAATACTTACCGATTATACCATTAAACATCACTTTAGTTATTTAGGGAAACCATCTAAAGAGACTTATATAAAATTCTTTAAAGAAGTCACCAACAAAACACTTTCTATGATAGTTAATTGGCAACGTGTTGGCTTTGTTCATGGTGTTATGAATACAGATAATATGTCCGTTTTAGGGTATACTATAGATTATGGCCCTTACGGATGGTTAGAAGGTTTTGATTTCGGATGGACACCCAATACAACAGATCGTCAAAATAAAAGATATCGCTTTGGAAATCAACCAAATATTGGGCTTTGGAACTTGTATCAACTAGCAAATGCTTTGTATCCTTTGGTGGAAGATGCAAAACCGTTTGAGGAAATTTTAGCACATTATAGAATCGATTTTGAACAACAATCTTTTAAAATGATGAAAGCAAAAATAGGCTTGTTTACCGAAGGTATTAATGACATACAATTGATTCGAGAATTAGAAGATTGCTTACAATTAATTGAAACAGACATGACAATTTTCTTTAGAAACCTAAGCGATTTTGAGGAAGTGTTTACTGCAATTGAACTCCTTGAAGAGGCTATTTATTTTCCTAATGAGTTAAAAAAAGAATACAGAGAAAAATGGCAATCTTGGTTCGAACTATATGCTAAAAGGCTTTTAAAAGAAAAGGCATCTGATAAGGAAAGAAAAGAAAAAATGGACTCTGTAAATCCGAAATATGTACTTCGAAACTATATGGCACAACTAGCCATAGAAGCTGCTAATAAAGAAGATTACAGTTTAATAGATACACTATTTGAACTATTGAAAAAACCCTATGAAAATCAGCCTGAAAATGAAAAATGGTTTGCAAAAAGACCTGAATGGGCTAGAAATAAAATAGGTTGCTCAATGCTATCTTGTAGTTCTTAAAAAATAAAATAAATGATAGAATTAGGCTTAGGAACTGCAGCAATTGGCAGGCCACAATACATAAATATTAAAACAGAAAACAATATTCCTTTAAGTTTAAATGCTTTTAAAGAACAAGGTTTTGCTGTATTAGAAAATGCCTATAAGTTAGGTATTCGATATTTTGATACCGCACCGGGCTACGGACTAGCAGAAGAATTAGTATTAGAATGGGTGCAAACTAAAAATGATAAAAACATAGAAATTGGAACAAAATGGGGTTATACCTATACTGCAAAGTTTAATTCAACTGCCAAAATTCATGAAGTTAAAGAGCATAGTTTACAAAAACTGAAAGCGCAATGGGCTATTTCTAAAAAAATGCTTCCCTACTTAAAAGTGTATCAAATACACTCCGCTACATTAGAAACTAAAGTTTTAGAAAATACAGAAATCTTAAATTATTTAGCAAATTTAAAAGAAAAATATCAACTTCAAATAGGAATTACCACCACTGGAAAAAATCAAATAGAAGTACTAAAAAAAGCCTTAGATATAAAAGTTAATAATATCTATTTATTTGATGTTTTTCAAATTACTTATAATTTACTAGAGCAAAGTTTGTCTGAAATTTCTGAGGAATTATTACGACAAAACAAACAAATTATAATAAAAGAAGCGCTAGCAAACGGACGCATTTTTAGAAATGAAAACTACCAGCACTACAAAGAAATGTATGATTATTTAGAAAAAGTAGCACAAAAATATAAGGTTGGGGTTGATGCCATTGCACTAAAGTATTGCTCACAAACAATACCTAATAGTACAGTTTTAAGTGGTGCTAGTACCGAAAACCAACTTAAAGAAAACAAAAAATTATTAAATATCTCGTTAACTAAAGATGAAATAAATTGCTTGAACAAGTTTAAAGTAACTGCTGACTTTTATTGGAATGAAAGAAAAAAACTAATATGGAATTAAAAAAAATTGCTTTTGGTGGTGGTTGTCATTGGTGTACAGAAGCTGTTTTTCAATCTTTAAAAGGGGTAGAAGATGTAAAACAAGGGTTTATAGCATCTGAAGGAAAAAACAATACTTTTTCTGAAGCTGTAATAGTAAGCTTTACCTCTGAAATAGAACTTGAAGTATTGGTAGAAATACATCTAAGAACCCATAAAAGTACCAGTAAACACACTATGCGTAAAAAATATAGATCGGCAGTTTATTATTTTACAGCAGCACAAAAAGAACAATGTTTACATGTTTTACAAGAATTACAAAATAAATTCGATGCTAAAATAATTACAGAAATATTAGCTTTTAAAGAATTTAAACCCTCTAACGAAGCTTTTCAGAACTATTATTTAAAAAATCCTAAAAAACCATTTTGTGAAACGTACATCAATCCGAAGTTAAAGTTACTACTCAATACATTTTCTAACCACGTAAATGTGTCAAAAATATCAAACACAATTTAATTAACTAAAATCAACTAAAACTCTCTTATGAATACCCTAAAACTAGAAATAAAAAATAAAAAAGGATTAAAGCTTCAAGCATATTTAGAATTACCAGCAAATCGAAAACCCAATAACTTTGCAATTTTTGCACATTGCTTTTCGTGTAATAGCAATTTTACTGCAGTAAAAAATATTACTCGGTCATTAGCCAAACACGGTTTTGGTGTTTTACGATTCGACTTTACTGGTCTTGGAAAAAGTGAAGGTGAATTTGCAGAAAGTCATTTTTCGGCAAATGTAGAAGATTTACTAGCAGTAAACGAATACCTAACAAAACAATACCAAGCACCAACATTACTTATTGGTCATTCACTTGGTGGTGCTGCTGTAATTGTAGCTGCCTCAAAATTAAAAAATATAAAAGCTGTGGCCACTATTGGTGCTCCAGCAACCGTAAACCATGTTACACATTTATTTTCTCATGCCATAGAGGAAGTTGCAGAAAAAGGAGAGGTTGAAGTTCGAATTGGTGGAAGACCTTTTAAAATTAATAATGATTTTGTGGCAGATTTTAGTAAAACAGATTTACCTAGCATTACCAAAAAATTAAGAAAACCTCTGCTAGTTATGCACGCTCCTTTTGATAAAATTGTAGGTATAGAAAACGCTCATGAAATTTACCATAACGCCATACACCCAAAAAGTTTTATTAGTTTAGACGATGCAGACCATTTACTTTCTAGTTCGTCAGATAGCTTATACGTTGGAAATATGATTGGTGCATGGGTAGAAAAATACTTCGATAAACAAGAAAATAAAATGTTGCAAACAGAAGGAGAACAATTAGTAGCACATTTAAATATACTCGAAGACAATTTTACAACTTCTATACAAACCAAAAAACACTCATTCATTGCAGATGAACCTGGCTCTGTTGGTGGAGATGATTTTGGCCCCTCACCATACGAATACTTAAATGCTGGTTTAGCAGCCTGTACTGCAATGACCTTAAAACTCTATGCCCAAAGAAAAAAATGGGACTTGCAAGAAGTTTTTGTATACATTAGTCATTCAAAAAAACATAGTGATGATTTAAATATTGAAGTAGAATCGCCAAAATATTTAGATTTAATTGATAAAAAATTATCATTTATTGGTAATTTAGACGCCAAACAAAAACAACGATTAAAAGAAATTGCCTCTCGATGCCCAGTTCACAGAACACTGCAAAATGATGTAATTATAGAAACAGCAATTATTAAATAACTAAAAATTAACTAACATGAGTCTTATTAAAAACATTAAAAATTATTTTAACGCAAAAGCTAATGGCGAAAAAAACCAGAAAGCTCCTGAAGGAATATGCCCTAACTGTTGGGGAAAACAAGAATGGGATGGTGAGTTTTACAAACTTAATAAAGGAAATAAACTAGTAGGTAACGACCAAACGTATAGTACATTTATTAAAAAAGTTGTAGAAAGTAATGTGGTTGGTATTCAGGTAAAAGAAGATACCTATGAATGTGAAACTTGTAATATGAGCTACAAATAACACAGAACCCCATAAAATAGATGCTACACGAACTGAAAGAAATAGTAAATCATGCAATTGTTAACCAACACAAAAACATTAAAAATGTGTTGGTTACCGTTGTAGATTTAGAAGGTTCGTCTTACAGAAAACCCGGAGTTAGAATGCTTATTTCAGAAAACAACTCTATGATTGGTGCTGTAAGTGGTGGTTGTGTAGAAAAAGAAATTGCCCGAAGAAGTCAGTCTGTTTTTAAAAATAATATTGCCAAAGTTATTACCTATAATGGTAAATACCGAATTGGCTGCGAAGGAATTTTATACATTCTTATAGAACCTTTTTTTATTTCTGATGAATTTTTAACCGAATTCTCTAAAGCCATTCAGGAAAGAACTTCTTTAAAAATAACTAGCTATTATAAAAAGGAAGATGAAATTTATGGTAATTTTGGAAGCATTATTAATTGTAATGATAGATACTTCAATTTTTCTGACACTTTTTCTAATACTACTTCAGATGATTTAGCAATATTTTCTCAAGTACTAAAACCTATTTTTAGACTTATAATAATTGGCGGCGAACACGATGCTGTAAAACTATGCAAAGTTGCTGCTACATTGGGTTGGGAAGTAACAGTACTAACCAATGTAAAAGACAGTAAAAATAGTAGTGATTTTCCTGGTGCTAAATCAGTTATTGGAAGCACTCCCGAAACTGTAACTTTTAACAACATTCACCACAATACAGCTATTGTAGTTATGAACCATAGCTTTGTAAAAGATTTACAATATCTTTTAAAACTCTCTAAACATAAACCAGCCTACATTGGTGTTTTGGGTGCTCCGAAGAGAAGAGAAAAACTGTTTAACGCACTATTAGAATACAATACCGATATAGATGATACGTTTCTTGAAGCAATTTTTACACCCGCAGGATTAAACATTGGTGCAGAAACTCCAGAAGAAATTGCCTTTTCTATTATCTCAGAAATTTTGGCAGTTACTAGGAAAAAAGAAGTCCGCTCGCTAAGAGAACATTCTTAAAAGTTTAAAAATGAAAATAGCAATTTTAATTTTAGCTGCAGGTAGTTCTTCTAGAATGAAAACCCCAAAACAGTTGGTAAAAATTAATAATAGATACCTTTTAGATATCGTTTTAGAAAAAACAAAAAAAATACAAGAAAATGATGTTTATTGTGTTTTGGGAGCAAATGCCTCGTTAATTAAAAGTAAAATTGTAACATCAGCAGTAACTTTAATTTACAATGAAAATTACAAAATAGGTTTAAGTAGTAGTATTAAAAAAGGTATTGAATATATAGAAAATCAACATAAATCTTACAATGGTATTCTGATTGTTTTGGGAGATCAACCGTTAATTTCTGAAAAGTATATGCTACATATGATTAAAATTTTTTCTGAAAATTCATCTAAAATAATTGGCTCTAATTATGGAAATAAAATTGGTGTTCCTGCAATTTTTCCAGTAGCTTGTTTTAAATTACTTAAAGAAATTAAAGGAGATGAAGGTGCCGGGAAAATACTACAAAATTTAACGAACATACTACTCCCAAAAGAAACTGTTAACTTGTTAGATATTGATACCCCTGAAGATTTAAAAAAAATAAATTAATATTGATACATTAAATACTATTATGGCATTAATTTTTGGAGCGTTATTTGGATTATTATCCATTATTTTCGGAGCTTTCGGAGCTCACTTACTAAAAAATAAAAGAACAAATGAACTTTTACAAAGTTTCGAAACTGGAGTAAGATATCAAATGTTTCATGCTATCGTTTTGTTAATAATTGGCTATCATATTCAATTTAATAATACAATTATACAAACGCTTATAACATATAGTTTTATAGTTGGTGTATTATTATTTTCTTTTTCAATTTACGCATTGGTTTTAATAGCTCCAAAACACAAGTATCGAAAATTTTTAGGACCTATTACTCCTTTAGGAGGTTTATTTTTAGCTATTGGTTGGACTTTATTACTGTACAAATTTATATTTAATTAACACTACCATCCTCCAGAGGCACCACCACCACCAAAACTACCACTTCCTCTACCAGAATTACTTAAAATAATACTAGTAAATATAGTATCTGCCAAAGAACCAGTTCGTCTACCACCACCTCTATTGTTTTTATTTCCTCTAAAAATTATAATAAATAATATAATAATTATAATCATAAAAAACACAAAACCCGGGTCTGTACTGTTGTTGCTTTTAAATGAACGTGTTTCTTTAAATTCTCCTTTTAATGTTCTAAAAATCGCATGAACACCTTTTTCTAAACCGACATAAAAATCACCTTTTTTAAACTCCGGAATTATAATTCTTTCAATAATTCTTTTCGACATAAAATCAGTCAAAAATGGTTCTGCTCCTCTACCAACCTGTATGGTAATCTTTTTGTCGTTCTTAGCTAATAATATAAAAACTCCGTTGTCTTTACCTTTTTGGCCAATTTGCCATTTTTCTCCCCATTGCGCAGCCAAATATTTTATTTCTTCTCCTTCTGTAGATGCAATAATGGCCACTACAATTTGAGTAGAAGTAGAGTCTGAATAACGAATTAAATTTTGTTCTAATGTACTCTTTTGACTAGAGGAGAGTAAGTTTTCGTAGTCGTAGACGCTTGTTTGAATTTTTGGAGTTTCGGGTATTATAAATCCCTGAGAAAAAATCGAAAACCCGAATAAAAAGAAGCATATAGAAAGTAAGATTTTTCTTACAAAAAAGCTATTTAATACTTTAATCATCCTTTAGATATCTCATTTGAAAGTTCATCTTTATCATCTACTTGCCAAGGAAAATGAGCTTTTAATTCACTACCTGCTTTTAAAATGCCTTCAACTAATCCTTGTTTAAATTGCCCTTTTTTAAAATGGTTTTGTATGACATTTTTTGTGGTATTCCAAAAATCTTTTGCCACTAGGTCGTTTATTCCTTTATCGCCACAAATAACAAACTTATGGTCTTTTACAGCTACATAAATTAGCACTCCGTTAGCTTGTGCTGTTTTATGCATTTGTAAGAGATAAAATACTTCTAGCGCACGTTCATAGTGATCCTTTTCAGAAGAATCCTCTAGATGAACTCGAATTTCACCAGAAGTATTTTTCTCTGCAATTCTGATAGCAGAAATAATTTCTTGTTCTTCTTCGTGAGTTAGAAATTCTTCTACTTTAGACATTTATTGCTTTTTATTAAAGTTAAAATTTACATCAGGTGCATTCTCTGAACCAGCATCTGCCTTATAGCGATTCATCTCATCAAAATTTAAAATTCCCGCCAATAAAGAACCCGGAAACACCTTAATGTGTTTGTTATAAGTATTAACACCTGCATTAAAACGATCTCTTGCAACATTAATTCTATTTTCTGTACCTTCTAATTGACTTTGTAACTCAAGAAAATTCTGATTTGCTTTTAAGTCAGGATATCTCTCTACAACTAGTAATAACTTAGACAATGCTCCGCTTAAACCAGACTGTGCTTGTTGAAATTGAGCCATTTTTTCTGGAGATAAATCTCCTGCATTTATTGTTGTAGAAGTTGCTTTTGCTCGCGCCTCTATTACTTGAGTTAAGGTTTCTTTCTCGAAATCTGCAGCTCCTTGTACCGTTTTTACCAAGTTTCCTATTAAATCGTTTCTTCTTTGGTAAGCACTTTCTACATTAGACCAAGTTGTTTTTGCATCTTCTTGTAGCACTACAGCTTGGTTATTAAAGCCTTTTACCCAATTATATAGGCCAAATACAATTACCAAAACTACTATTAAAGGAATAAACCATTTTTTCATAATTATCTATTTTAAGTTTAGTTGATTTTAAAAATTTTATGTTTCTAATTTGATTAGACACAAAAAAACAACATTTGTTACAATTGATTTTTAATAGCCACCAAAGCTGCTTTCACTGTTTCTAATCTATTAATAATTTCTTGATGCTCTACTGTTTTTTGTGGATTCTTTTTTAGCTTCTGCTTAGCGCCTTCTAACGTAAATCCTCGTTCTTTAACAAGGCTATATATTAATTTAAAATTAGTAATATCGTCGGGAGTAAAAAGACGATTTCCCTTCGCATTTTTTTTTGGTTTTATAATATCAAATTCTTTTTCCCAAAAACGAATTAAAGAAGTGTTTACATGAAAAGCTTTGGCTACCTCGCCAATTTTATAATATCGCTTTTCTGGTAAATCTACATGCATACTATTAGTTAAATAATACAATTTAGGGTTTTATTTTTGCTTAAAAACAGTTTAATCGTATGACTGTCCTTCTTCTTCCGCAGATTTTTGCATGGCAATAAATTCTTCAGGAGTTAAATCACCATAATAAAAATTGATAGGATTTAAAGCTCTATCGTTCTTATGAATTTCGTAGTGTAAATGCGGAGCTGCAGACAAACCAGTATTTCCGACATAACCAATTAAATCGCCACGCTTAACTTTATCTCTCCTTCTTTTTACCATTTTACTCATGTGTGCATAAATGGTTTTATAGCCATAACCATGGTCTATGTAAATTACGTTTCCAAAGGTGGCACTTCGTTGAGCTCTAATTACAGTTCCGTTTCCGGTTGCATAAATTGGTGTTCCTGTGGGAGCTGTAAAATCCATTCCTTTATGAAACTTTCGATATTTTAAAATTGGATGCATTCTCATACCATAACCCGAAGCCATTCTCTTTAAATCTTCGTTTTTTACAGGCTGAATAGCAGGAATAGCCGCTAACATTTTTTCTTTTTCTTTAGCTAAACTTACTATTTCATCTAAAGATTTAGATTGAACAACCAATTGTTTTGATAAAATATCTACTTGTTTTGTTAGGTTTTTAATCATCTTAGAATTATCGTAGCCTTCTAAACTTTTGTATCTATTAACTCCACCAAAACCGGCTTTTCTTTGCTCATCTGGTATTGGGTTTGCTTCAAAATACATTCTATAGATGTTGTTATCTCTTTCTTGTAATTGTGCTAAAATTTCTGAACTTTCTTGCATTCTCTTTGCTAAAAGCTCATAGTTTAACTTTAAATTTTCATTCTCTCTGTTTAAAGCCCTCTCATTGGGCGACATAATAATTTGGCTAAAAGCTATAAAACCAATAAAAGCAACTAATAAAACTGCGGTTATAACAAAAAGAGTTCTTTTGTAGTAATCGCTTTTCTTAGTCTTAATTTTTCGATAAGAAAGCGTATCTGCATCGTAATAATATTTTACTTTTGCCATAATGGTAAATGTACTATTTTTGTTTTTTTAAAATCGATTTTTTATCAATTCTCGTTTTTAATAACTCACAAATTTACAAAATGTTTTACAACTGCTATTTTATGCAGTTTATTTTAAAAATATATTAACAAAATAGCCTCTCTATTCGAGACAAAATTCTTCTATGAAATCTCAAGATATCCGTGCCACCTTTTTAAATTTTTTTAAAGAAAAAGCTCATTTAGTAGTGCCTTCAGCACCAATGGTTACTAAAGACGACCCTACTTTAATGTTTGTAAATTCTGGAATGGCACCTTTTAAAGAGTATTTTTTAGGGAATGCAAATCCGAAAAAAAATAGAATTACAGATTCACAAAAATGTTTGCGCGTTTCTGGCAAGCATAACGACTTAGAGGAAGTTGGTTACGATACCTACCACCACACTTTATTTGAAATGTTAGGCAACTGGTCTTTTGGAGATTATTTTAAAAAAGAAGCAATTGCTTGGGCTTGGGAGCTTTTAACAGAAGTGTATAAAATTGATAAAGATATTTTATATGTAACTGTTTTTGAAGGCTCTACTGATGATGACAACCTAAAAATGGATACTGAAGCCTTTGATATTTGGAAACAGTATATAGATGAAGACAGAATTTTAACAGGAAATAAAAAAGATAACTTTTGGGAAATGGGAGAACAAGGACCGTGCGGGCCTTGCTCAGAAATTCATGTTGATATTCGTTCTGCAGAAGAAAAAGCAAAAATAGATGGTAAAACTCTAATAAATAAAGACCACCCACAAGTGGTAGAAATTTGGAACTTAGTTTTTATGCAATTCAACAGAAAAGCAAATGGAAAACTAGAAGATTTACCCAACAAACATATAGATACCGGAATGGGTTTTGAACGTTTGTGTATGGTTTTACAAAATGTACAATCTAATTATGATACCGACGTTTTTATACCTATGATTGAAAAAATATCTAAAATAACTAATGTAAAATACGGATTAGATAAACAACAAGATATTGCCATCCGTGTAATATCAGACCACGTAAGAGCTGTTGCCTTTTCTATTGCCGATGGGCAATTACCAAGCAATAATGGTGCAGGCTACGTAATTAGAAGAATTTTACGACGAGCAATTCGTTACGGTTTTACCTTTTTAAATACCAAAGAAGCTTTTATTTACAAACTGGTAAGTACATTAAGTGAACAAATGGGAAGTGCTTTTCCAGAATTGAAAGCACAACAATCATTTATAGAAAATGTAATTCGAGAAGAAGAAAATTCGTTTTTAAGAACACTAGATAAAGGGTTGCTTTTATTAGATAAAATAATTGAGGAAAGTGCCACCAAAGAAATTTCTGGAAATAGCGCTTTTGAGTTATATGATACTTTCGGATTTCCGGTAGACTTAACCGCATTAATTTTATCTGAAAAAGGATTTACCCTAGATGAAAAAGGATTTAATGAAGAACTACAAAAGCAAAAAAATAGATCGCGAGCAGCCAGTGAAACTTCTACAGAAGATTGGACTGTTTTATTGGATGATTCTTTAGAGGAATTTGTAGGATACGATGAACTAGAAGCAACTGTAAAAATCACAAGGTACAGAAAAGTAACTTCTAAAAAAGAAGGCGAAATGTATCAACTAGTCTTTAACTTAACTCCTTTTTATGCAGAAGGTGGCGGTCAAGTAGGAGACAAAGGTATATTGGAAAATAGTCAAGGAGAAATAGTACAAATTTTAGATACCAAGAAAGAAAATAATGTTATAATTCATTTTTCTAAAGAACTTCCAACTCATTTAAACAACTCATTTAAAGCTATTGTAAACAAAAAACACCGTCAAAAAGTTACATGCAACCATACTGCAACACACCTTTTACATGAGGCACTAAGAAGTGTTTTAGGAACTCATGTTACACAAAAAGGTTCTGCTGTTTCTGCTAAAAGTTTACGTTTTGACTTTTCACATTTTTCAAAATTAACAACAGAAGAGATTGTAGCAGTTGAAGATTTTGTAAACAAACGTATCGAAGCTCAAATTCCGCTAGAAGAAAACAGAAATATACCTATGGAAAAAGCTATTGAAAATGGCGCTATGGCTTTGTTTGGAGAAAAGTATGGAGATACTGTTAGAACCATAAAATTCGGCAAATCTATTGAATTATGCGGTGGTACACACGTACAAAACACGGGTAACATTTGGCAGTTTAAAATAAATTCTGAAAGTGCAGTTGCTGCCGGAATTAGAAGAATTGAAGCAATTACAAACAACGCTGTTAAAGAAGTTTTTACAAAAAACGAACACACATTAGTTGCTATAAAAAACCTTTTAAACAACTCTAAAGAGCCTTTAAAAGCAGTACTTAAATTGCAAGAAGAAAATGCTAATCTGCAGAATCAAATTACTATTTTGTTAAAAGAAAAAGCCCAAAACCTTTCTGGTGAAATTAACAAACAACTTCAAGAAATTAATGGTGTTAAATTCATAGCTAAAAAAGTAGATTTAGATGCTAACGGAATAAAAAATCTAGCTTTTGAAATTGGAAAAGAACATAATAATGCATTTCTTTTATTTGCTTCCTCACCTGCAAAAGACAAAGCAATACTTACCTGTTACATTTCTAAAGAGTTGGCCAATAACCGTGGCTATGATGCAGGTAAAGTTGTTAGAGAATTGGGTAAATTTATACATGGTGGTGGCGGTGGACAAAACTTTTTTGCAACAGCAGGTGGTAAAAATCCAGATGGCATTGCCAAAGTTTTAGAAAAAGCAAAAGACTATTTAATGTAATTAGCTTTAAACATAAAAAAGTAGCAGGCTTATATCTAAACTGCTACTTTTATTAATGCTGTTACCCAACTATTTTTTTCTTTTGAAGTTTGATTTTAGGCATTAGCTTTTCCGAAATACTTTTTCCGCAACCAAAAAGATACGCGAACAAGAAGAATCAGTGCAGGAACTTCTACCAACGGACCAATAACTCCTGCAAATGCTTGACCTGAATTCAATCCGAAAACAGCAATAGCAACAGCAATCGCTAATTCAAAATTATTTCCTGCTGCTGTAAATGCTACTGAAGTTGTTTTGTCATATTCTGCTCCTGTTGCTTTGGTAAAGAAAAATCCAATGATAAACATGAGTGTAAAATAAATAAGTAATGGAATTGCAATAATTATAACGTCCATTGGAATTTCAACAATCAATTCTCCTTTCAGTGAGAACATTACTACAATTGTAAATAACAATGCAATTAAGGTCATTGGTGAAATGGCTGGAATGAACTTTTTTGTGTACCACTCCTCGCCTTTTATTTTTACGAATATCCATCTGCTCAAAATTCCCATTACAAACGGAATCCCTAAATAGATGGCTACACTTTCTGCAATGGTAGAAATTGAAATATCTACAATTGCTCCTTCAAACCCAAAATATGGTGGAAGAATAGTGATAAAAATCCATGCATAAAAACTGTAGGCAAACACTTGAAAAATACTATTTAATGCCACTAAACCTGCACCATATTCGGCACTTCCCTCTGCTAGATCATTCCAGACCAACACCATTGCAATACAACGAGCCAAACCTATAAGAATGAGCCCAACCATGTATTCTGGGTAATCTCGTAAAAATGTAATCGCCAAAACAAACATTAAAACTGGGCCAATTATCCAATTGAGAAGAAGTGAAATAGAAAGGATTTTTGTATTTCTAAATACTTTTGGTAATAGTGCATAATTAACTTTTGCTAAAGGTGGATACATCATCAAAATCAAACCGATTGCAATCGGAATATTGGTTGTTCCACTACTAAATGAATTTATAATGTTTGGAAAAGTTGGAATAAAATATCCAATTCCAACACCAGTAACCATTGCAACAAATATCCAAAGTGTTAGGTTTCTGTCAAGAAAACTTAATTTTTTTGAAGCCATTTTTTTAAGAATTTATTTGAGAAAAAACGTAAAACAGTTCAGTAGCAATTTGTAGACTTCTTTCCTTGTATTTTTCTGCTTGTTGTGGTGTATTATCAAATGCTTTTGGGTCTTCAAAGGTTATTGGAATACGTTTTTCTGCACCTGCAATGATAGGACAACCACCATCAGCCTGTGTGCAAGTCATAATTGCTGCAAATTCCGATTTTGGGTTGAACTCATCATCCAACTTTTTAGAAAATCCAATAATTGGATGCTCGTTCTGAGTATATTTAATGCTGTAAATTGGGTTTTCGTTTTTTGAAATGGTGCTTATTTGAAAACCCGAATTTTGCAATGTTTCTGCAACCACAGGAAAAAGTGCTGTTGCCTCTGTTCCTCCTGAATAACAAAACACGTTTTTAATATTAAAATAGTTTGCCATTGTTTGAGCCCAAACTTGCGATAAATGACTTCTTCTCGAATTGTGCGTGCAAATGAAATTGATACGAATTTCTTTGTTTTCAGAAACTTTAGACTGAATAAAATCTACTAGCGGTTGTAAAACTTTTGTACGATCGTCTGTAATAGTTTTAGGGTTTAATTCTTTGATAATATTGACTATTTGTGGAAATAAAGTTGATTGAATTGTTGTCATTTGTTTTTAAATTTTTGAATTGTTATTTAGCAACAGTTTCCATCTGGTGAACAACAAGGCTCATCATTTAGTGTTGATAATTGCACTTTAGTTTTTTCAGTAGGAATACCGCAATTGTCTTTTGCCAAACAGTCGGTTTGTTTGTTGGTTAACAAGAAATTATGTCCGTCAAACCCTAGCCCATATTTTCCAATGGTATCTGCTTGATATTCTACTTCAATTTCTACATCTTTTATATTTAAAACCTTTTCCGAAAGTTCAATGATATTCAAAAGTTTTTCAGGATGCAATCTATGGTCGTAGTCGTTGGCATTCCAAAGTTGAAAGTTTACCACTTCTTCGTTTCTTATAGTTCCACCACAATCGATAAAATTTTTGGTGATTTTACCCACTTCTGTTACGTGAAAGTGGCTTGGAACTAATTGTCCATTGGGCAATTGAAAACCTATCGTTTCTAATTCTTTTAACACTGATTTTACTTCTGATAACTTCATAACTATATTGATTTATTGCGATTTTACGATAAAATGATTCAAATTTTTTAGCAGCAATCTTGTTGTTCGGTTAAGTCTTGATTTAAAAATTCAGTCATTACAGTTTTCATTGCTTTCCAATTTTCTGTATGAATACAGTAACAAACACTGGTTCCTTCTACAGTTCCTTTGATTAAACCTAATTGTTTTAGTTCTTTTAAATGTTGTGATATAGTGGGCTGTGCTAGTCCAATTTCATTTACTAGCTCTCCGCAAACACAAGAATTAAGTTTAAACAAATATTGTAAAATAGCTACTCTTGCAGGATGTCCGAATGCTTTTGCAAAAAGAGAAATTTCGTTTTGGTGGTCGGTAAAAATTTCGGTTTTTGTTGTTCCCATGGCTATAATTTATCGTTTTATTGCAATATTACAATTAATTTATTATTAATCAAAATACCTATAAAAAAATTTTTCAAAACATGTAATAGAAAAAATGATTGACTTTGTGGTTGATTTTGCTTTTGGGTAACACATCATTAAATAAAATCAACAATTACAGGTAGTCTAATAACCGTATAATAAAAAGTTTGATAAATGGATTAATTATGTTAAATTTGAATTTACCAATTAGTTTTTATCAATTAAAAAGCTAACACTTTATGGCATATTTAGATAAATTTAATGGCTTTTTTTCAGAAAAAGAAGCAAGACATTTATTAAACAGAACTTCTTATGGAGCTTCACAAAATTTGGTTAAAAATGCAGTTTCATTAGGTCTAAATGCTACTATTAATAAACTTTTTGAAAACATACCTTTACCTGAACCTCCATTAAAATATGAACCAGACGGAACTGCTAATGGAGAAATAAATGACCCACATGTAAAACAAGGCGAAACTTGGGTTACAGCACCAGTACACCCAAATCTTCAAGATTCTAGAGATAATAATCGTGTTCTCAGAGCACGAAACCGTTCTTTGTATGCATGGTCATTTTTACAATTTCAAGATTCTAATTTTTCTGTAAGAGAAAAGTTAACGCTTTTTTGGCACAATCATTTTGTAACTGAAAATTCAAATCCTCATAGAGAATTTTACTATGCCAATATTTTACGTAAAAATGCCCTAGGAAACTTCAAAGAAATAACCAAACAGATTACTATAAACCCTAATATGCTAATTTATTTAAGTGGTAATCAAAACACAAATACGGCTCCAAACGAAAATTACGCAAGAGAACTATTAGAACTGTTTACCATTGGAAAAGGCGATGCTATTGGTAATGGAGACTACACCAACTTTACTGAAGAAGATGTTGTACAAATAGCCAAAGTATTAACCGGTTGGAGAGTTAGAGGTATTAAAAATAGTGATACACTAAATGCTTATTTTACCAATAACAGGCATACAAAAGGAGACAAAATATTATCGCATAGATTTGACAATGCTGTTATCTCTGAAAATGGAGAAAATGAATATAAAGATGTAATAGATGTAATTTTTAAACAAGAAGAATGTGCTAAGTTTATAACAAGGCAACTATACAAATGGTTTATAAATGCAGAAATAACCTCAGAAATAGAAACACATATAATTTCTCCTTTGGCAAAAATTATACGAGACCACGAGTACGAAATTACTCCTGCTTTAAAAGTGTTATTTAGTTCAGAACATTTTTTTGAGAGTACTTTTTGTATGATTAAAAGTCCTATTGATTTAATATTTTCTACAACAAAATCTTTATTATTAACAGCTCCAAAAACGTCTGTAAAAGACCAATATGATTTTGCCTATGTATTATATTTAATGGCAACAGATTTAGAACAATCTATATTTCATCATCCAGATGTTGCAGGCTGGAAAGCCTTTTACCAAGAACCCTTATTTTACAAAACGTGGGTAAATAGCTATTTATTACCCAAACGATTAGAATACTGTAAAACCTTGGTAACTGGTGGAAAAGTTACTATAGACGAAAAAAGATATACCATTCCTCCTTTAGTGCCTGTCTTACAAATTGTAGCAGATATTTCTGGTGCAAAAAACCCAAACACTCTTATTACAACGTTAGCAAGTCAGTTATTTAATTATAGGATTTCTCAAGAGCAGTTAGTAGCTTTAAAAGATATTTTAATACCTGGATTACCAGATTTTGAATGGACAGTAGAATATAAAAACTACCTAGCAGACCCCACTAATATTGCTTTAAGAACCTCTGTAGATAAAAAGCTGAGAGATTTAATTGGTACTATGGTACAAATGTCTGAATTTCAAATTATGTAATAATGAAGGCAAAAAATTTAAACAGAAGAGATTTTATAAAATTAACTAGTGTTGCTGCAGCCTCTTTGCCAATTGGCTTTAATGGTTTTTCGTTATTTGCTAATGAAAAACCAAAAGAATATAATTTTATAGAAGATAACGAAAATATTCTTGTTTTAATTCAATTGCAAGGAGGAAATGACGGTTTAAATACCATTTTTGATAAAAACCAGTACAGAAATTTACACAGCGTACGTTCTAATATTATTATACCAGAAAACGAGCTAATTTCAGTTAATGATGCAACTTGTTTTCATCCTTCGATATTGGGTTTAAAAAATTTATATGAAGAAGAAAATTTGGCTATTATCCAAAATGTAGGATATCCTAACCAAAATAGAAGTCATTTTAGATCAACAGATATTTGGAATTCGGCATCATCATCTGAAGAATATGTTTCTACAGGTTGGCTAGGACGTTTTTTCAACCAAAATCACTCTGAATTTCCAGAAAATTATCCTAATCCAGCAAATAAAGACCCTTTTGCAATTACTGTAGGTAAAATTGTTTCTGAAACTTGCCAAGGTCCAAATTCTAATTTTTCTATGGCTATAGCAGATCCAAATAATCCTGGAACTGCCTTTGCGGCTAATACAGGTAACATACCAAATAATTGTTATGGAGATGCTTTAAGTTTTGTAAACAACACCGTTAAACAAACGAATGCCTATGCCGATGTTGTAAAAAAAGCAGCTGAATTAGGAAAAAATTTATCAGAAAAATATACGACCAACAACAATAATAAATTAGCCGGTAAGCTAAAAAATGTAGCTAAATTAATTTCTGGAGGATTAAAAACAAAGGTATATGTTGTACAATTAGGTGGCTTTGATACTCATGATAATCAAATTATTGATGGAGATAAAAAAACAGGAAGACATGCTAGTTTGTTAGAGGAATTGTCTGAGGCTATTACTGCATTTCAAGACGATTTAAAATTATTAGGAATCGATAAAAAGGTGATGGGAATGACCTATTCTGAGTTTGGTAGAAGAATTAAATCAAATGGTGGTTTAGGAACAGATCATGGCACAGCTGCACCTTTATTTTTATTTGGGTCGTGTGTTAAAAACCAAATTTTAGGAGATTCTCCGGAAATTGACACGCAAATAGATGAAAAAGAGGGTGTTCAAATGCAATACGATTTTAGAAATATTTACAGTACCATTTTAACAGATTGGTTAGGCGGTTCTAAAACTGATACAAATGCTGCTCTCTTTTCAGATTTTGACACTTTGCCTCTTTTTAAAACTAATTGTTCTGCATCACTTTCTGTAGCTAATATTTTAACAGACACTTTAGATATTGCAGTGTATCCAAACCCTACTGTTAATTTTATTAATATAAAATTTTTTGGTAATAACGAGAATACTAAAATAACTTTATACAACACTATGGGGGCAGTTGTAAAAAATATTACGAATAAAAAATATAGCTCCATACAACATATTATTCGTGTAGATTTACAAAGTTTACCAAATGGAAACTATTTTATACATTGCCAAGCTAAAGGATTTTCTAAAACCAAAAAAATTGTAAAACTTTAGTTTTATATCTAACAGAAACTAGAAAACACTAATAAACTGTTTGAAATTAAACAAATGGCTAAAAGTTAAAAATACAATTAACACTTAAAGGTTAGGTGTAATTTTTTTGGTAAATAATGACAAGTAAATATGTAATAAAGCATGAACCTACAAACTAAAATTTCTTTAAAAAAAGAAACTAAAAATTTAATAGATTACAATGCTAAAATAATTCTTTTAGGTTCTTGCTTTTCAAACAATATTGGCACAAAGTTAGCCTACTACAAATTTCAGGTTACGCAAAATCCTTTTGGTATTTTATTTCATCCAAAAGCTATAGAAAACCTTTTAGATAGAGCAATAAACAAAAATCAATATACAGAAAACGACCTTGTTTTTAGTAATGGTAGCTGGCATTGTTTAGATGCACACTCTTCAATTAGCAGCACCAACAAAAAAGAAGTTCTAAAAAATTTAAATACCGCTTTAGAACATACTAAATTAAAGGTTGAAAATGCAAGTCATATTATTATTACTTTAGGAACAGCATGGGTATATCGTTATATAGAAAATGATAAAATAGTAGCCAATTGTCATAAAATACCTCAACATAAATTCTCTAAAGAGCTTCTTTCTATAAATGAAATTTCAGAAAGTCTATTGGCAATTTTAAATAGTATTCGTTCAATTAACTCAAAGGTAAAAGTACTTTTTACTGTTTCTCCGGTTCGCCATTTAAAAGATGGTTTTATAGAAAACACAAGAAGCAAAGCACATTTAATTAGTGCCACTCATTACATTATAGATAGTAAAAAAAGTTTTTACTTTCCTAGTTATGAAATTATGATGGATGAATTGAGAGATTATAGATTTTATAATGAAGATATGATTCATCCTTCTGAAACTGCTATAAATTATATTTGGTTAAAATTTATAGCTACTTGGTTTAGCGAGCGCTCAATAAAAACAATGGATGAAGTTTTAAAAGTACAAAAAGCGATGGCTCACAAACCGTTTTTTGAGGATTCGGAGGAGCATCAACTATTTTTAAAAAAAATAGCTCAAAAAAAAGATGCTTTAAAATTAAAGCATCCTTTTATTAGTTTTTAAAAAACTTATACTATTTAGAAAACCATTATTCTAAGTGCTTAGCAACATTTTGCCAAGGACCGCCATTGATCACATCAACACCGTGTTGTTGTAAAAATTGTGCAGCTTGGCCACTTCTACCACCGCTTCTACAAACTGCAATTATTGGCTTATTCCAAGACTTAATTTTTTCAACTTCTAGAGGTATTACTGTTAAAACTATATGTTTAGAATTTGGTATATGACCTTCGTTCCACTCTTCTAAAGTTCTTACATCTAGCACTACAGCATCTTTTGCTAAGTATTCTTTTATTTCTACACTCATATTTTTTTTCTTAAACAGGTCTAAAAATCCCATGTTATCATATTTAATGTTGACACAAATTTAAACCATTTTCTATTAATTTTGTGTAGCTTTTGTTACATTTTAATGTTTCTAATGAGGCTAAAATAGTAGTTTGTAAAGAATAATTTTCTTTTAAGGCTAATTCATAAAGTTCTAATCGAAGTAACCAATCTAAGGGGAACTTATCTTCTAATATGGTAAAAATAGTTAAAATATCTGCTTCGGAATAAGAAGTACTTTCTCTCATTTTTCTAACCTCCTTGTACAAGCTATATAATTCTAAATCCTTAGCTGCATAAGTAATTTTATGTGTTTTTGTTTTAGAAATGGCAGAAGAATCCTCAAATGATAAAACATCTGCTGCACCAGCATAAGCAGATACTATGTCTTTACCAACAGCCATATCGTAAATGCCCCAGCTAGGCTCGAAAAGTACTTTGTCTTTGTATGTTACAGTGCAATTTTCGAAAGAAATAAGTAAAATTTTTCCCCTCAAATCTCGTGTACCAGTAATTGCTTTCCCTTTCACAACCACACCACTCTCAAATTCTAGTGTCATAAACTCCCCTTCGTATATTCCGTATGCTTTTAAGTCTCTTGGACTCATGTCTTCTATTGGTAAGTTAATCCCTTTTAATTTACCAACCGGGCTTCCAAATCCGTTTTTATGAGTTGCTATTCCATGACCTATCAACTCTTTGTCTCTATTTGCTAAAGCTGTTGTACCGTTGGTTTGAAAGTAAGCTACCTTATTATTTTTATATTGAATTACATTGGTAAAAATTCCAGATACTTGTAAACCTGTAGAAAGTTCTATGGTTCCTAGATTTTCGGAATTTATCAACTTTTGAACCCCTTTTAAACCACCAGTTCTAAGGGCCATTGTATTGGCAAATTCATCTAAAACTAAACTTAAATAAGCAAAGTCTGGAGTAACAAATAGTTGAGGTTGTGGTTTGGTAATATCGAAATTTACAGTTGCTGCATCTAAAGAATATGGTACTTTTTTAACTTCCTCTTGCATACACCACGCACTTTCTCCAATAGAAGAAAGTAAACCTGCTCCATAAATTTTTGGTTGATGTAAAGTGCCAATTAAACCATACTCTACAGTCCACCAATGTAAATTTCTTATCATTGCCATTTCAGACAATTCTCCCATAGTATCTTGTAATCTTTCAACTTCTTTTTGAGCCTCTTCAATTTCATTTTGAGTAGCATTTGGGTTTTCTTTTAAGATGGATAAAAGACGAATTGCTTCGTACATTTCAAAATCTTTCGCAGAAGAAATTGCCTTACTACCAATTTCACCAAAACGTCTTAAATACTCTGCATATTCAGGATTTGCAATAATTGGCGCATGTCCTGCTGCCTCATGTATAATATCTGGCGCAGGCGTATACTCTATGTGATTAATAGTTCTCATATCTGACGCAATAACCAACACATTGTATGCTTGAAATTCCATAAAAGCATTGGGTGGTATAAAGCCATCTACAGAAACAGCCGCCCATCCTATTTCTTTTAAAATTCTGTTCATTCCTTCCATATGAGGAATTTTTTCAACAGAAATACCCGTTTTTTTAAGTCCGTCTATATATGAATTATGGGCAACCTCACTTAAATAATCGACATTCATTCTCATAACATATCTCCATACTGCCTGATTTTGAGCTGTATACTCTTCATAAGGTTGTTTAACTACAAATTTATGTAGATGTTTTGGAAGCTTTTTTGTAACATCATTTAATTCGAAGTGCATAATTATATAAATATTGAATTATTCTTACAAAATTACATATTAAATCATTAATTTAATAATATCTACGCGTTAAAATTCTTTCAACAAAAGCCTCTTTTTATCTCATAAAAAAGGTTACGGCATCGGTTTCGTAAAATAGTGAGTAAAAGCAAAAAAAACTTTTGTAATTTTACTTTTCAATATCACAAAATGAACAAGAAAGTTATCTTAATGATTTTAGATGGATGGGGAATTACACAAGACCCAAAAGTATCTGCAATCTACAACGCAAAAACACCCTACATAAATAGTTTATACGATACATATCCGCATGCCGAATTAAGAACCGACGGATTACATGTAGGTTTACCTGAGGGACAAATGGGCAACTCAGAAGTAGGCCATATGAACTTAGGAGCCGGTAGAATTGTGTATCAAAATTTAGCAAGAATAAACAAGGCTGTACAAGAAAAAACTTTGGGTCAAGAAAAAGTATTACTCGATACTTTTAACTACGCCAAAGAACATAAAAAAGATGTTCATTTATTGGGATTAGTTTCCAACGGCGGTATACACGCTCATATAGATCATTTAAAAGGTATTTTAGATGTTGCTAATGAAAACAATGTAAACAATGTTTTCCTACATGCTTTTACAGATGGTAGAGATTGTGATCCTAAATCGGGTACTTTTTTTCTGAAGGATATTCAGAACTATATGAAACAAACTACCGGAGAATTAGCCTCTGTTACAGGAAGGTATTATGCAATGGATAGAGACAATAGATGGGAGCGAATAAAACTTGCTTATGATGGTTTGGTAAATGGAATTGGTGTAAAAACAACTGATGTTATATCGGAAATGAATGCTAATTACAAAGCTGGTATTACAGATGAGTTTCATAAAGCAATTATTAATACAAATTCTAATGGAACCCCAAAAACCACAATAAAAGAAGGAGATGTTGTACTTTTCTTTAATTATAGAACAGACCGTGGTCGGGAGTTAACGAATGCACTTTCTCAAAATAATTTTCCAGAATTTGGCATGAAAAAATTAGATTTATATTTTACAACTATTACACTTTATGACGATAGTTTTAAAGGAATAAATGTAATTTATAACAACGATAATATTAAAAACACACTTGGAGAAGTACTTTCTAATGCAGGCAAAAAACAAATAAGAATTGCCGAAACAGAAAAATATCCGCATGTAACATTTTTCTTCTCTGGCGGACAAGAAGCGCCTTTTAAAGGAGAGTCTAGAATTTTAAGAAATTCTCCGAAAGTTGCCACTTATGATTTAAAACCAGAAATGAGTGCTTACAAACTTACAGATGCACTTTGTGAAGACTTAGAAAAAGGAGAAGCAGATTTTGTATGTTTAAACTTTGCAAACGGAGATATGGTAGGACATACAGGTGTAATGGAAGCCGCTATTAAAGCTTGTGAAACAGTAGATTTATGTGCAAAAACAGTAATCGAAAAAGGTTTAAAAAATGGATATACAACTCTTGTAATTGCAGATCACGGAAATTGTGAAACTATGATGAATCCTGATGGTTCCCCTCATACAGCACACACAACTAATCCGGTACCTTTTATACTAGTAGACCCAGAAATTAAATCTGTAAAAAGTGGAATTTTAGGAGATATTGCTCCTACTATATTAGCACTTATGGGTGTAGATAAACCCGATGAAATGACTCAAAATTCTTTATTATAAACTTAAAATTTACACCATGAAACATTTTTTTTTATTATTAATTACCATCTCATTAATTAACTGCACAAGTGCTCAGCAAGAAATTACAGCAACCAAAAATAAAACTGGAGATTTAGTTGGTCATGCCAATAAAGCCTCTTTCAATCAAACTCCATACAATAGTTGGTTTACAAGAAACTACAATAACTACTCACCAAATACTGCAACTACAGCAGCTATAAAAAAAGAATTAAAAGGAGTAACTATTAAAGGTTTTATGGGAACATGGTGTGGAGATAGTAAAAGAGAAACACCACATTTATATAAAGTGCTAGAAATGGCAGATTTTAACTTTAAAAACCTAGACTTAGTTACTGTTAATCGTTCTAAAAGAACACCAGATAATTTACAAGAAGGACTAAATATTATTAAGGTTCCAACCTTTATCTTCTACAAAAAAGGAAAAGAAATTGGGAGATACGTTGAATATGCTAGAGAAAGTTTAGAGCAAGATATTTTAAAAATTGTGTCTGGAAAACCTTACAAACACTCTTACGACAATAGCAAATAAATGAACACCAACAACTTAATTATTGCGGTTGATTTTGATGGTACAATTGTAGAAGATGCCTATCCGAAAATAGGAGCCCCAAAATTATTTGCATTTCAAACGCTAAAAAAACTTCAAGAAGAAGGATATCGACTTATACTTTGGACCTACAGGTCGGGCAAACCTTTGCAAGAGGCTGTTTCTTTTTGCAAAGAAAATGGTATTGAGTTTTACGCTGTAAATAAAAGTTATCCCGAAGAAATTTTTGAAGAAAAATACAGTCGAAAAATTAATGCAGATATTTTTATCGACGATAGAAACATTGGCGGTTTTATTGGTTGGACAGCTGTACATGAAAAAATTCTTAATCATACGCCAACTCCAGAAAAAAAGAAAGGACTTTTCTCTTTTCTAAAATAAAAGTAACTTTCTTAATGTTCATAAAAAGGTTTCCTACAATTGTAAGAAACCTTTTTATGTTTACACGTCTAAAAAAACAACTAAATGCTAACAAAACACTGAATTTATACTAACTTTGTTGCTCAATTTTTTTACTATGATTAAAATCAAAACTAAAGAAGAAATAGAAATAATGCGCGAAAGCGCGTTGGTAGTATCCAGAACATTGGGCATGCTTGCAAAAGAAGTAAAACCTGGTGTTAGCACTTTATATTTAGATAAACTTGCAGAAGAATTTATTAGAGCAGAAGGTGCAATTCCTGGATTTTTAGGATTGTATGATTTTCCGAATACACTTTGTATGAGTCCGAATACACAAGTAGTTCACGGTATCCCTAATAAAGAACCTTTACAAGAAGGAGATATTATTTCTATAGATTGTGGCGCTAAAAAAAATGGTTTTTACGGAGATCATGCCTACACATTTGCCGTTGGTGAAATTGCAGCAGAAACAAAAAAACTCTTAGAGGTAACAAGAGAAAGTTTATATGTTGGTATTCGAGAGTTTAAAGTAGGAAATAGGGTTGGCGATGTGGGTTATGCTATTCAAAAGTTTACAGAAGATCATGGCTATGGTGTAGTAAGAGAACTTGTAGGTCATGGATTAGGTAGAGAAATGCACGAAGACCCAGAAATGCCAAACTACGGAAAAAGAGGACGCGGTAAAAAATTTGTAGAAGGAATGGTAGTGGCAATAGAACCAATGACCAATTTAGGAACACACAAAATAAAACAACATTCGGATGGGTGGACAATTACCACTTTAGACAATAAACCCTCGGCACATTTTGAGCACGATGTTGCTATTGTAAACGGAAAACCAGAACTTTTATCTACCTTTAAATATGTGCATGAAGCCTTAGGAATTGAAACCAATGAAGAAGATGAATTCAGACAATCGTTGTAATATAATGCCATGTTATTTTTTAAAAAAATTTTAAATACTATACCCAGACCGTTTCTAATAAAAGCTAGCTATTGGGTACGACCAATATTAGCATGGTATTTAAAAGGAAGTAACTTTATAGACCCGATAAGCAACAAGAGTTTTAGAAGGTTTTTACCCTATGGCTATAAAAATCAACGAGAAAATGCACTTTCCCCTTCTACACTATCCTTAGAGAGGCATCGTTTAATGTGGTTATTTTTAAAAGATGAAACAGATTTTTTTTCTTCAAAAGAAAAATTAAAAGTTCTTCATATAGCCCCAGAACAGTGCTTTTTAGATCGTTTTAAAAAGCAAAAAAATATCACTTACATCACTTCAGACATAGAATCTCCGATAGCAGATGTAAAAGCAGACATCTGTAATTTGCCCTTTTTAGAGAACGAATTTGATGTAGTATTTTGTAATCATGTGCTAGAACATATTACAAATGATACAAAAGCAATGCAAGAATTGTACAGAGTTTTAAAACCTGGTGGATTCGGAATTTTTCAGGTCCCACAAGAATTAAATAGAGCAACAACTTTCGAAGACGACTCCATTACAGATAAAAAAGAACGTGCAAAGATTTTTGGCCAATACGACCATGTAAGAATCTATGGCGCAGATTACTTTAACAAACTTAGAAATGTTGGGTTTAAAGTAGAGGAAGTAGATTATGCAAAAAAATTGACTCCAAATCAAATAGAAAAATATGCACTCATGAAAGGCGAAATCTTACCTGTTTGCTACAAATAATTCATAAAAAAATCCTAACAAATATTTGTTAGGATTTTTTGTTGGCCTACAAGGACTCGAACCTTGAATGACGGTACCAAAAACCGGAGTGTTGCCAATTACACCATAGGCCAATGCTTTATTGCGGGTGCAAATTTAATGTATTCTTTTAATTGTACAAACTTTTTTAAATAAAATTTTTCTTTAACAAATTTTTGTGACGTTTCATCATTGCTTTAAAAACTATAAAAAGTCATATGTTCATAATTATTATTAAATTCGCCCTAAAGAACACAATTAGCTTCTATGACTACACAAAATTTTAAAAAATGGAATCTCATTTTAGGGTGGGGTACATTTGTTATCGCACTTATAACCTACTCCTTAACTATAGAGCCAACAGTAGCTTCTTGGGATGTTGGAGAATATATTGCTACTGCAGTAAAACTAGAAGTTGGTCATCCGCCGGGTGCTCCTTTATTTCAAATGCTAGGGGCATTTTTTGCTATGTTTACTTCAGACGTATCGGAAATTGCCAAAATGGTTAATTTTATGTCTGCTTTTGTAAGTGCATTAACAATTTTGTTTGTGTTTTGGACAATTACCAATTTAGCTGAAAAGCTAGCTTTAAAAACTGGTAAAATTACCGAAGGTTCATACATTGCAATTTTGGGGAGTAGTGTTGTCGGATCACTAGCATATACTTTTTCAGATAGTTTTTGGTTTAGTGCTGTAGAAGGTGAAGTGTATGCAATGTCTTCTTTTTTAATGGCTATATTATTCTGGTTAGGATTAAAATGGGAAAAAGAAATACACACAGAAAGAGGTAATAAATGGTTGCTTATTATATGCTTTACAGTAGGTTTATCTTTTGGAGTTCATATATTATCTTTATTAGTAATACCAGCAATTGTAATGCTTTACTTCTTTAAGACTTACAATAAAATTAACCTAAAAACTACAGCCATTGCAAGTTTTTTAGCGGTGTTGGTATTGGCTTTTGTATTCAAATTTTTATTTCCATTTACGCTAAGATTCTTTAGCGCATCTGAATTATTTTTTATCAATACTATAGGTTTACCATACAACTCTGGTAGTATTATTGCAGCAATTATTCTTATTCTGGGCTTTTTCTTTGGATTAAAATATACTCGTAAAAAAAACTTAGTACACGCTAATACTTTAATTTTATCAGTATTGTTTATCATGATAGGTTTTTCTTCGTGGATGATGTTACCTATTAGAGCCAATGCAAACACCACTATAAACGAGAATAACCCTTCTAGTGCTAGAGAATTGTTGGCATACTATGAAAGAGAACAATATGGCGATGCCAATGTTTTTTATGATACTTACTACTCAAATGCATATAGTAGAGAACAAGATGCAAATAAGCCTACCAGAGACGATAAACCTAAATATGAGAAAAAAAATGGCAAATACATAATTGTTAATAAATATAAAAATGTAATTCCTAATTACTCGGATAAACACAAAGGGTTTATTCCAAGAATGGTAGATCCAGCAGCAGCTGATTATTACAGAAAAATTGCTGGAATTCCTGAAAACAGTAAAAGAAGACCCACTTTTGGAGAAAATTTAAAGTTTATGTTTAGCTATCAATTTGGCTATATGTACGGACGATACTTTATGTGGAATTTTGTTGGAAGACAAAATGATATTCAAGGAAGATTAGATATTTTGAATGGAAATTGGCTAAGTGGAATAGACGTTATTGACGAGGCTAGATTGGGTTCTCAGCAAAAATTACCAAGTCAGGTTTTAGAAAACAAAGGGAGAAATACCTACTATTTCTTACCATTAATATTAGGGTTAATAGGACTATTTTTTCAAATTAAATGGGACAAGCAAAACTTTTATACGCTATTCTTATTCTTCGCTTTTACAGGTTTTGCAATTATATTTTACACAAACCCAAAACCTTTTGAACCTAGAGAGAGAGATTATGCAGTAGTTGGCTCTTTTTACATTTTTGCAATTTGGATTGGCTTTGGTGTATTGGCACTTTATGAGTATTTAAAAACATATGCCAATAAAAAAGTAATTGCCATAACAGTTTCTGTAATTTCGTTATTAGCAGTTCCTACATTAATGGCTTCAGAAAATTGGGACGATCATGACAGATCTGGAAGATATACTACCAGGTTAAATGCTCAAGCATACTTAGAAAGTTGCGACCAAAATGCTATTATGTTTACCATCGGAGACAACGATACTTTTCCGCTATGGTATATGCAAGAAGTAGAAGGAATTAGAACCGATTTAAAACTTGTAAACACCAGTTTATTTGCAACAGATTGGTACATAGACCAAATGAAACGAGCTACCTATAACGCTCCACCAATACCCTCTCAATTGGTACATGAACAATACCAATATGGTAGTTTAGACCTTGCTTATCACATAGAGCATCCAAGGTTTAAAGACTCCATTATTGGAATTAAAGATTTTATGCGTTGGATTTCTTCTAGTAGTGATGCTACCTATTATATCGATGAAGAAAACGGAATCAAAGAAAAATTTTATCCAACCAATAGAATTCGAATTCCTGTTCACAAAGAAAATGTACTAAAAAGCGGTATTGTTGCAGCAAAAGATGCAGACAAAATTGTAGATTATATAGACATTACTATTGATGATAGAGGAATTACCAAAAATAGAATTTTAATGTTAGATATTATTGCAAATAATAACTGGGAAAGACCTATTTATTTTACGGGTGGTGCAAATGCCGATGAAGAGTATATTTGGATGAAAGACTACCTACAATTAGATGGCTTAGCATTTAAACTTGTCCCTATAAAAACACCTGCAAAATATATTGATGAAAGTGGTAGAAAAAGAGAAGTAAGCTTATTTGATATTGGCAGAATTGATACCCAAAAGATGTATGCTAACATACAGAAGCTAGAATGGAAAAATATAAATAGTGGCGAAATTTACTTAGATGAGCAAACCAAGAGAAATGCTATATCTTTAAGAAATAGCTTAATGAGACTTTCGGATGCATTTGCAAAAGAAGGTGACACTATAAAAGCGGTAGAAGTATTAGATCTTTCTATAAATAAATTACCAATAGAAAAATTCGACCATTATAGCTTATCTCTGGGATATCCTGAGATGTATTACAATTTAAACGAACTAGAAAAAGCTAGTAAAACTGCAGATACATTAATTCGTTTGATGTCAGAAAAATTAGTTTGGTTAAGTACCTTTAGTTCAGAAGATACGCCATTAATATTTGATGAAATTGACAATACACTATACATGTATAGAAATATATTAGAACAAATAGAAAACGGGAGTAATAATAAAGAATATATTACAAAAGTACAGAACGATTTTATGAATACCGTTAAGTTATTTGATCATCTTATTCCGGAAGAATAAAAGGAAAACTATGAAAACCTATTTAATTAAAACGCCAAGTATTATTTCGAGGATTTACTCTAAATATATTTGGCGTTTTTCTACTAATAAAAAAGACGTTTACCTAACTTTCGATGACGGCCCAACACCAGAAATCACTCCTTTTGTTTTAGATATTTTAAAAAAGTATAATGCAAAGGCAACTTTTTTTTGTATTGGAAAAAACATAGAAAAGCACCCAAACTTATTCAAAAGAATAGTTGATGAAGGTCATAGCGTTGGTAATCACACACAACATCATAAAAATGGCTGGAAAACCTCAGTTAAAAGTTATATAAGAGAGGTAGAAATGTGTGATACCATTATACATAAATTTACAGTATCAGATAAGAAATTATTTAGACCTCCCTATGGAAAAATAACTAATAAAAAGGCTAAAGAAATTATAAAAAGAGGGTATAAAATTGTTATGTGGACTGTTCTTTCGGCAGATTTTGACAGTAAAGTTTCTAAAGAAAATTGTTTACAAAACGTTTTAAAAAACACCAAAAAAGGAAACATTATAGTTTTTCACGACAGTTTAAAAGCCTCAGAAAAACTAAAATATGTTCTACCCCAAATAATGAAAGATTTTACATTACAAAAACTAACTTTTAAGGCAATAAAATAATATTCTCATTTGTTTATTTTAATGAGTTTGTTATTATTTTTAAAACCTAACAAAAGGAAGCTGCTTTTAGTATATTAAAATTATGAGTGTAAAGAAACACTTGTAATAACTTTAATAAAAAAAACAATAAATACTACAAATATTGTTGTACTAAATCTATTAAATCGTTAGTTTCTAGAGAGCCAGAGTGGCGCCATTTCATTTGCCCTTCTTTATAAATCATAAAAGTAGGGTTTTCTTTTACCTCTAAAGCATCTGCAAGTAGTTCGTTTTTAACAACGTCTATTTTAATAATTTTTGCCTTCTCACCAAAAACGGCAGAAACGCTTCTTAAAGATTTTGTAGTTTCCTTTGTTCCCTCTAAATCTGAATAAAAATCGATTAAAACAGGTTTTTGTGCACTGATTAAGTCACCAAATTTTGTCATAATTATAAGTTTTTTAGGGGGAAAAACATATATGAAATATTATGTCGTTCTACAAAGATAAATAAAAAAAATGTAAGTTGGTTGATTATCAGGCTTTTTTAAGTTCAATAACCGAAATTTCTGGCCAAATACCAACTCGCCCAGGAAAGGCATGATATCCAAAACCTCTATTAACATTAATAAATCTGTCAAATTCTTGGTATAATCCTGCCCATTGTTTATATACAAATTTAGATGGACTCCACTTAAACCATCCAGGTATTTCAATACCCATTTGTAAACCGTGTGTATGGCCGCTTAGGGTTAATTGATAGTTAAAATCATCTTTTTTAACTTTAACATCCCAATGACTTGGGTCGTGAGACATTAGTACTTTAAAATCTGCTTTGTTCACATTTTTAGAAGCTGCTTGCAAATCTCCTTTTTTTTGAAAACCTCCTTTGCCCCAATTTTCTACTCCGACTAACGCTATTCTTTGTCCGTTTTTCTCTAAATAACGATGTTCATTTAACAATAAATCGAAACCAATTTTTTGGTGAATTTCTTTTACTTTTTCGAAATTATCTAATTTATCTTGAGGCTTTTTCCAAGACATATAATCTCCATAATCATGATTTCCCAATACAGAAAACTTACCTGCTTTGGCATGTAACTTATCAAAAACATCAATCCAGTTATCCATTTCTGATGCTTTGTTATTTACAATATCTCCAGTAAACAAAATAACATCAGATTGTTGGTTGTTTATTAAATCTACACCATACTGTATTTTTTCTTTGTTAGTAAAACTACCAGAATGAATATCTGAAATATGAGTAATCTTAAAACCATCAAAAGCTGCGGGTAAATCTTTAAAAGAAAGTTGGTATTTAATTACCTTATAATTGTATTTTCCTTGAATTATTCCATATATAAAAGACACAAAAGGAATGGCTGCTAAACCAAGTGCTATTTGAGAAATAAACTTTCTTCTACCAACCAAAGGTTGGATGTCTGTAGCAGAAAAATAAGAAATTATTTTTAAGAAAACTCTGTAAATATCTTCACCAAAAACAAAAAATAAAAGCACTAATTTTGGTATGGTTACAGTTAGTAAAATACCCATTGCCATTTGAAATTGTGGCGTTTGACCCTGGCTTTTGTCATAGGTTAAGGCTACATATAAAATATTTAAATATACTGCTGCGGTAACTACCCACCAAAAGTATCTGAAAAATTTACTTTTTGTAATTGTTTTTATCGCTTGAAAAGCATACACCTCTAACAAAACAATAATAACAATAAATACCAAAAGTCTTACAGCAATTTTCATGGTGTTATTTTCAATTAAAATTTCATCAAAGATAGTTTTTATAATACCGATTGAATTTTAATAGGATGTTAAAGTTTTGTAGCTTTACTGCGTTTATAAAAAACACGATTACAAAACCGTTTTTTATTATATAAACAACTTATTTAAAAACAAATTACTACTATGTCACATCAAAAAAGAGTTTTTTTAGTAGATGCTTATGCATTAATTTTTAGAGGATATTATGCATTTATAAAAAACCCTAGAATAAATTCTAAAGGACTCGACACCTCTGCTATTATGGGGTTTATGAACTCGCTGCTAGATGTTATAAAAAGAGAAAGACCAGACAAATTGGCTGTTTGTTTCGATAAAGGAGGAAGCACCGACAGAGTAGAAATGTTTGAAGCTTATAAAGCAAATAGAGATGAAACTCCTGAAGCTATAAAACTGGCCGTACCTTACATTATGGAAATTTTAAAGGCCATGCACATTCCTATTATGGTTAAAGAAGGTTTTGAGGCAGATGATGTTATTGGAACCCTTTCTAAACAAGCAGAAAAAGAAGGTTACAAAACTTTTATGGTAACACCAGACAAAGATTTTGCGCAGTTAGTATCTGAAAACATTTTTATGTACAAACCTCGTTTTGGAGGTGGTTATGATATTTGGGGCGTGCCCGAAGTAAAAGAAAAATTTGAGGTAGAAAGACCAGAACAAGTTATTGATTTTCTTGGAATGATGGGAGATTCTGCCGATAATATTCCGGGGTTACCAGGTGTTGGAGAAAAAACAGCTAAAAAATTCCTGGCACAATTCGGTTCTATGGAAAACCTTTTAGCAAATACCGATCAACTAAAAGGTAAAATGAAAGAAAAAGTAGAAGCAGCAAAAGAACTAGGTCTTCTTTCTAAAAAATTAGCTACCATAATGTTAGATGTTCCTGTAACTTTTAATGCTGAAGATTTTGAACTAGAGCAACCAGATATAGAAAAAGTAACGTCCCTTTTTAACGAATTAGAATTTAGAAACTTACTCACCAACTTTACCCGAACTTTTGCATCAGAAAATACAGAAAAAACAGTTGTAGAGGCTGTACCAAAAGACAATACTACATCTCCCAAAAAAGAAATAGAAGGTCAGTTCGATTTATTTGCTGCACCCGGCGCTGGTAATGTTTCTGAAACAGATATCGCCGCTGGCTTCAAAACTATTGCCAATACTACCCACTTTTATCAACTTATAGATACAGAACTCTCTAGAAAATTGTTAATTCGTAAACTAATGAGTCAAAAATCTGTTTGTTTCGATACAGAAACTACCGGTTTAAAAGCTCTAGAAGTATCTCTTGTGGGTATTGCATTTTGTTTTGAAAAAGGAAAAGGGTATTATGTTTCTTTTCCGGAAAACGAAGAAGAAACAACTACCATTTTAGAGGAATTTAGACCTTTTTTTGAGAGTGATATCGAAAAAATTGGTCATAATTTAAAATATGATTTAAAAGTATTATCTAATTACAATATCTCTGTAAAAGGTAAACTTTTTGATACTATGATTGCACATTACCTCATAAACCCAGATATGCGTCATAATATGGATATTTTAGCAGAAACATATTTAAATTACCAACCTGTATCCATTACAGAGTTGATTGGTAAAAAAGGTAAAAACCAGCTTTCTATGAGAGCTATTCCATTAGACCAACAAACTGAGTATGCGGTAGAAGATGCAGACATTACTTTTCAGCTTAAACAATTGTTTACAAAAGAGTTAGAAAGTGGTAATGTAATGGAACTATTTAATAATATAGAATTGCCTCTTGTTGCTGTACTAACTGCCATGGAAGTGGAAGGTATAAATATAGATATCAATTTTTTAAAAGGACTTTCCAGTGCATTAACCGAAGACATTAATCGTTTGGAAAAAAGTATTTATGAAGAAGCTGGAGAAGAGTTTAATATTGCCTCTCCGAAACAACTTGGTATTATTTTATTCGAAAAACTAGCGTTGGTAAAAAAACCTAAAAAAACCAAAACTGGTCAATACGCTACGGGAGAGGATATATTATCTTTCCTAGCAAAAGAACATCAAATTATTAGAAATATACAAGAATACCGTCAGTATAAAAAATTACTTAGCACCTATGTAGATGCTTTACCGAATGAAGTAAATAAAAAAACAAATAGAATTCATACCGAATATATGCAAGCTGTTGCCGCTACTGGCCGATTAAGCTCTAACAACCCAAATTTACAAAATATACCAATTAGAACAACACGTGGTAGAGAGGTTAGAAAAGCGTTTGTACCGAGAAATGACAATTATGTTTTACTTGCTGCCGATTACTCTCAAATAGAGTTAAGAATAATTGCCGCATTAAGTGAAGAAGAAAACATGATAAATGCCTTTAAAAATGGAGAAGATATTCATGCATCTACTGCAGCAAAAGTTTTTAATGTGCCTTTAGAAGAGGTTACGAGAGAGCAACGTAGCAATGCTAAAACAGTAAATTTTGGAATAATTTATGGAGTTTCTGCATTCGGATTAAGCAACCAAACAAACCTATCTAGAAGCGAAGCTAAAGAACTAATAGATACCTACTATGAAACCTATCCGAAGTTAAAAGCCTACATGACTTCTCAAGTAGATTTTGCTAGAGAAAAAGGGTATGTAGAAACTGTTTTAAAAAGGCGTAGATATTTAAAAGACATTAATTCTAGAAATGCCATGGTAAGAAGTGGTGCCGAAAGAAATGCTGTAAATGCCCCAATACAAGGCTCTGCTGCTGATATTATTAAGTTAGCAATGATTCATATTCACCAACGTTTTGAAAAGGAAAATTTTAAATCTAAAATGCTTTTACAAGTTCATGATGAACTAGTTTTTGATGCTCATAAAGACGAATTAGAAACGATAAAACCAATTATAAAATACGAAATGGAAAACGCTTTTAAAATGAGTGTTCCTTTAGATGTTGAGATAGATATGGGACAAAACTGGCTAGAAGCACATTAATAAAAAAGTGTATTAAAAATTCATTCTCAGGAAAACAAAATACCTATTTTAAAAAACAATGCAATTAGATTATTTAGACAATTACAACGGACTTAATGAAAACATTGTTAGACTATTTGATTTTGACAAAGCAGAGGCAATAAAGTTTAGAAATCTATTGCAAGAAACCGTTATAAACAAAAAGCAAAAGTTAGATTTGTCTCTCATAGATTTTGTAAATACAGAAAATTACAATCTTATATTTGGGCTTTTTAAAACTGATGAAGGAATATTAACTAAAGACAACCAAACATTTTTTTGTATTTTAACACTAGATGGTTTTATAAAAATGATTTCTTTATTAGATCCTTTTTGTAAAAAAGAATCGAAAGGTTATCAATATTTATATGACATCGATACACCAACAGATTTATTGTTTGCGCCTCATGCAAATTAATAATGTACTTTTCATACAACTATAAGTGTTAGAAATTCATTTTATATGTAATTTTGCAAAACAATGGAAACAATAATTTCTAAAGACATACAAAAAGCAGTAAGCCTTTTAACCAATAACGAATTGGTAGCAATTCCAACAGAAACTGTTTATGGGTTGGCAGGTAATATTTTTAGTGAAAAAGCTATAAAAAAAATATTTTCTACCAAACAAAGGCCTTTTTTTAACCCGCTAATTGTTCATATATCTTCGATTGAAAAACTAGAAAGTATAGCAAGTTATGTACCCGAAAAAGCAAAAATATTAGCAAGTGCTTTTTGGCCTGGCTCTTTAACTTTGGTATTAAAAAAAAATAACGCAGTACCCGATTTAATTACCGCAGGAAAAGATACTGTAGCAGTTCGCATACCAAATCACCCAATAACATTACAACTTTTAAACCTGTTACCTTTTCCTTTAGCAGCACCAAGTGCAAATCCCTTTGGAAGTATTAGCCCTACAAAACCAACACATGTAGCACACTATTTTAAAAATAACATTCAACAAGTTTTAGACGGTGGCTCATGTAAAAACGGTATCGAATCTACTATTATTGGTTTCGAAGATGAAACTCCTGTAGTGTATAGGTTGGGAGCTTTATCAATAGAAAAAATTGAAGCTGTTATTGGTAAAGTTAGCGTAAAAAATAATAAAGAAAATAAACCAGATGCTCCTGGAATGCTAGCAAGACATTATGCGCCAAAAACGACTACACTTCTCGTTAATGATGTACGTGCTGAAATACAAAAACATTCCTCAAAAAAAATTGGAGTTTTAACCTTTAAAGATTCTTTAAATGATGATACAATAACTGAAATAGTGTTATCCAAAAATGGTTTTTTTGAAGAAGCAGCCGCAAAATTATATGCAGCAATGCATCAATTAGATGCAAAAAATTTAGATATCATAATAGCAGAACGTTTTCCAGAAAATGATTTAGGAAAATCTATTAATGATAGGTTACAGCGAGCTACTTTTAAATAAATTATCTTACAAAACGATAGGTAGCTTTAATTAAAAAAGTATCATTTGCAGGGGTATCAAAAACCTGTGTTCTAATACTCTGACCAAGTGAATCATTAAAGTCTTGAGAACCTACAGAACCTCTTGCCCATACAAAAAACAACTCTGAACCCGGAATGTATTCCCATCGAACAACCAAATTTGTTTGTAATTGAACAAAAGAGAAATCTGGTTTTGCAAAAGAATAGTCTGTACTAGAATTTAAATTTTCATCAATTAAAAAAGTTTCATTCCCATTGGCATCAATCTGAGAAGTTATTTGACTATCTTCATATAAGTTTACACGATTTTTAAATGAACTAGCTACCGGGTTATTTACATAATTAAAATCGGAATACCTTCCCCGAGATATAAATGGTTGACCATAAAATTGAATAGAAAAATCTGGATTAATACTATAATTCAACCGCAAAGTTGTAGTCCAAGAATCGTTTTTAATAGTTCCTAAAATATATCTTTTATCGGTTCCGAAGTTTGTAGTAGAAACATACTGTGTTTTGTCTATTGTTTGCTCTAACTCGTTGTTTAAAGACATGCTAAAAGCATCGAAAGGCTGGTAATTCATTCTAAAAACATACCTATTTCTAGTAAATACATCTTCTTCACTTCTAATAGCAACATACCCAACTGTAAAACTAAATTTTTTACTTCTATCGGAATTTACAAAACCATACATAAAATGATCATCTGCCGCTCGCCATCTTGGACCTCCTCTTAAAAAAGCATTTCTGTGAATTTGACTGCTTGCGCCAACACCAATTTCTGTACCCCAATTATTTTTCCAGTTGGCATTTCCCTGAAGCTCATATCTAAATCTGTTTAAATTTCCGCCAAAATCATAAGTAGAAGACTGTTCTAAACTAACCGTAATATCTCTGTAAATGCCTTTGGGGACAAACCATAAATAACGCCCTTGAGCATACTGAATCATTTCGTCTGTTTGCCTTAAAAAACCAACATCATTCAGTTCTAGCTCTGGAGATCTCCATACAAAACCACCACCATATCGCCAATGGCCACCTCCTTGTTTTCCTGCTTCAATTCTACCTCCAGTACCAGTTAAAGAAGTTCTTGTAACATCTAGATTTACATGCGATGCACCTGGTCTTTGAAAAAGTCTAGCCATCGATTTTTGTGTATTTTCTATCGCTTCTTCGCTTCCTAAAACATGACTTATAATAGTATTTCCCTCTACATAAAAATCTCTTTTTCGCCACACATGTCTAAAATCGATACCTCCTGTGTATGCAGCCTTATGCAGCTCAGAAAAATTACCCGCCAAATTTCTATTTGTTGCGGTAAAAATACCTCCTAAAAAAGAATTCCTTTCATTAAAATCTTTTTGTGCACGAGCCACAAAAAAGTTAGTTAAAGGCTCTACAATCTCCTCTCTTGTGCTGCCATCTGTTTCTCTAACCTCTGCATATTCATTTGCAGTTACACTTTCTAAAACACCAATAGACCAGCCATTTTGTGTTTTTCCAGAAAACTTAGCAGCTCCTAAAATTGTGGAGTTTTGAGGAACATCTGCAAATTCTCCGTTACTTAAATTCGGACTCCTATGTGGGTTTCTACCTACTCTACGACTATAAAAAAGATTGTCTCTGCCATTGGCAAATTCAAAATCAAATATATTTTTATTTTCCACAAAAAAAGGTCTTTGCTCTCTAAAAAATATTTGAAACCCATCTAATGCAATGGCACCAGGATCTGCTTCTACTTGACCAAAATCTGGATTTATAGTTAAATCTAACGTTAAATCGTTAGTAATACCAATTTTGGCATCCAAACCACCGTTAATATTAAAATCATTACCGGTTCTGTATGGATTGCCAGCTTCTGCTGGATATGAATCGTACTGCAATACTGTAAAAGGTTGAATTTCTAATTGCTTTTGAGATTTTAAATTAATTAAACCATGTAACTCACCAGCTTCACTAATAAAACCCGCTTGCTCGTTGGGTATTCTTTGCCATAACGACCTTTCATTGGCTCGAAAAAGAGTTCTATTTACGTTAAAACCCCAAATTTGTTCTTTGGCATCTCCGAATCGAAGTTGACTTAAAGGAATTTTCATTTCTGCAGTCCAACCTTTATCATCTAAATTGGCATCGGTAAACCAAACAGGATTCCAACTTTCATCCCAATTATCTCCATTTTGAGTAACAATTTCCTCACCTTTTACACCTGCAGCAGTTGTTGTAAAAACAAACGCTGTTCTTTTGTCGTGATAACTATCTATAATAACATTCACCCTATCTCCTGCAAAACCATCTCGCCTACTTAAACGCTGTTGTATTAAGTTAGGAGCATCATCAAAAGCTCTCACAGCAATGTACAAATATTTTGCATCGTACATTACCTTAAACTTAGTTTGAAAAGTTGGTGCCACACCTTCGTTAGGTGTTTTCTGAACAAAATCAGTAGACCAAGGAACAATATTCCAAGCGTCTTCTGTAATTAACCCATCTATAACTGGAGTTTTTACTAGTTTTTTTGTGGTGTATATTCTTTTAGGGACTTTGTTTACAGCAATTTCTTGAGCATTAAAATGAAATGTAAAAAGGATACCAAAACCGAGTATTAGTTTAGAGAATCTCATTAATTTTTTTGATTGTTTTTGGTTGAATAACATCATTTTAACAAAAAAACGATGGTACAAAAGTAGGTTTCTACTTTCTTAAATATATCTTAAGATTCTGTTAATTTTAAAAAAAAGTATTGGAGAGTAAATCGTATCAAAAAATATTATAAAAGTCTATTTGTCAATTAAATAAATAGCCTTACATTTGCACTCCTTTTTTAAGGGAAAAAATGAATATAAATCATCTATTTGCTGTTTATAAACACAGTAAATAGTAACAAAAACTAATCGTGTAATTATGAACACATTAAGTTACAAAACAGTATCAGCAAACAGCGCTACCGTAAACAAGGAGTGGGTTTTAGTTGATGCGGACGGGCAAACGTTGGGTCGTCTAGCTTCTAAAGTAGCAAAGCTAATTAGAGGTAAATACAAGCCAAATTATACTCCTCACGTAGATTGTGGAGACAACGTGGTTATTATCAACGCAGAAAAAATTGTTTTAACTGGAAACAAGTGGAAAGACAAATCTTACATTCGTCATACAGGATATCCAGGAGGACAAAGATCATTAACTGCAACAGAAATGTTTGAGAAAGATCCAACAAGATTAATCGAAAAAGCAGTAAAAGGAATGTTACCTAAAAATATTTTAGGAGCAGCTTTGTACAGAAACTTGTATGTATATGCAGGTACAGAACACAAACAAGCGGGTCAAGAACCGAAAGCTATTAACCTTAACGATCTTAAATAATGGAAACAGTTCACAAAATAGGTAGAAGAAAAACAGCTGTTGCTCGTATTTATCTTACAGAAGGAAAAGGAAACATTACTGTAAACAAAAAAGACTTTAAAAGTTACTTTACTACAGGAACCTTACAATATAAAGTACAACAACCACTTATGCTAACAGAAAACTTAACGTCTTATGACATTAAAGTAAATGTTTATGGTGGTGGTGTAACTGGGCAAGCAGAAGCAATTCGTTTGGCAATTACAAGAGCTTTAGTTGCAATAGATGCAGACCATAGAGCTATTTTAAAACCAGAAGGATTATTAACGAGAGACCCAAGAATGGTTGAACGTAAGAAATTTGGTCAGAAAAAAGCACGTAAGAAATTCCAATTCTCGAAACGTTAATATTCGAAATTTTTCGAAATTATGTTTTTGGGAACTGTTACTATTACAAACAATTAATATAAACAGTTTAGTATCTAAATATATAGGACCTCTTTTAAGAAAGCGCTACTTATATATTGATTTCAAAACAGAAAGTAAACACATTTAAAAAATGGCAAACGTAAACATTCAAGAATTATTAGACAATGGTGTACATTTCGGACACCTTACTAGAAAATGGAACCCAAACATGGCTCCATACATTTATACAGAAAGAAATGGAGTTCACATTATCGACTTGTATAAAACAGCAGCTAAAATAGAAGAAACTTCAGAAGCTTTAAAAAAGATTGCAAATTCTGGACGTAAAATTTTATTTGTAGCTACAAAAAAACAAGCAAAAGATATTGTTGCAGAAAAATCGAAAGCAGTAAGCATGCCTTACATTACCGAAAGATGGCCTGGAGGAATGTTAACCAACTTTGTTACTATTAGAAAAGCTGTTAAAAAAATGGCTCAAATTGATAGAATGAAAACAGATGGTTCTTTTGATGCATTGTCTAAGAGAGAAAAGTTACAAATTAATCGTCAGAGAGAAAAATTAGAAAAGAATTTAGGTTCTATTTCAGATATGACTCGTTTACCTGGTGCATTATTTGTAGTAGATATTAAAAAAGAACACATTGCAGTAGCTGAGGCTCAAAAATTGAACATTCCAATTTTTGCAATGGTAGATACCAATTCAGATCCAAGACAAGTAGATTATGTAATTCCAGCTAACGACGATGCTTCTAAGTCTATAGACAAAGTTTTATCTTTTGTTACTGATGCAATTGCAGAAGGTTTGTCTGAAAGAAAATCTGATAAAGAAAAAGTAAAAGAAACGAAAGAAACTGCTGCTCCAAAAGCTGCAGAAGCTAAAGTTGAAGTTGCTAAAGAATCTACAGAAGAAAATAAATAATTTAATAACGACTAAGAAATTTTGTATTTCTTATTAAAAAATAAAGTGACATGGTAAAAATAAGTGCTGCTGATGTTAAAAAATTAAGAGAAGCAACCGGAGCTGGAATGATGGACTGTAAAAAGGCATTAGTAGAAGCAGAAGGAAACTTTGACGAAGCAATAAATATTTTACGTAAAAAAGGTCAGAAAATTGCTGCAAAAAGAGCCGATAGAGAATCTACAGAAGGTGTTGCCGTAACAAAAATTAACGATGCTAAAACTGCTGGTGTTGCCATTGTATTAGCTTGTGAAACAGATTTTGTTGGTAAAAACGAATCTTTCGTAGCTTTAGGAAATCAATTTGCAGACATCGCGTTAAACTACAACAGTAAAGAAGAATTCTTAGCTGCAGATTTTGATGGTATGACAGTAGCTGATAAATTAGTGGAACAAACTGGTGTTATTGGAGAAAAATTAGATATCACAGCTTTTGAAAAAGTAGAAGCTGCTTATGTTGGTGCTTACACTCACATTGGTAAGATTGCTGCTTTAGTAGGTTTATCTGCAGTAGTAGATAACGCAGAAACATTAGCTAAAGATATTGCAATGCAAGTTGCTTCTATGGGTGCAACAACCTTATCTTACAAAGATTTTGATCCTGCTTATGTAGCCGCAGAAACAGAAGCTAGAATAGCAGTTATAGAAAAGGACAATATTGAATTAGGGAGATTAGGTAAGACATTAAAAAATGTTCCTCAATTTATTTCTAGATCTCAATTAACGGACGAAGTTTTAGCAAAAGCTGAAGAAGCTGCAAAGGCAGAATTAAAAGCTGAAGGAAAACCAGAACAAATTTGGGACAGAATTTTACCTGGTAAAATGGAAAGATTTATTTCAGACAATACCACTCTAGATATGGAGCAATGTCTTTTAGATCAAGCTTTTATTAAAGACGAAAAGAAAAATGTTGCCGAATATGTAAAGTCATATGGTAATGTTGAAGTTTCTTCTTTTAAAAGAGTTACATTAGGATAATATTTTACTGAAACTAGTTCAGTTTACTTATTATATTGTAAACCTCATTTTCAATTTATTTTTGAAAATGAGGTTTTTTTGTGCATTTACCTTACTAAAAAGAACCTCTAAAAACTTGAAAGTAAAAGTAGAAATCAAAAAAAAGAAAATCAAAAAAAAAACGTAATTTTGCGCAACCAGATTTTTCATTTAAAAGCACAAAAAAGAAACGCTATATGCAATACAAAAGAATTCTCCTAAAATTAAGTGGAGAAGCATTAATGGGAGAAAGACAATACGGTATCGACCCGAAAAGACTTTCTGAATATGCAAAAGAAATAAAAGAAATTGTAGCTACTGGTGTAGAAGTTGCCATAGTTATTGGCGGTGGAAACATTTTTAGAGGTGTAGCAGGAGCTGCAAACGGTATGGATAGAGTTCAAGGAGACCATATGGGAATGCTAGCAACTTGTATAAATGGTCTTGCATTACAAAGTGCTTTAGAAGATGAAAATGTAAAAACAAGATTACAAACAGCATTAGAAATAAAAGAAGTTGCAGAACCTTACATTAAAAGAAAAGCAATTCGTCATTTAGAAAAAGGACGCGTAGTTATTTTTGGAGCTGGCACAGGAAACCCTTATTTTACTACAGATACGGCAGCTGTTTTAAGAGCTATAGAAATAGATGCAGACGCTATTTTAAAAGGAACTAGAGTAGATGGTATTTATGATGTAGACCCAGAAAAAAATATAAATGCGGTAAAATTCGAAACAATTACTTTTAAAGAAGTGATCGATAAAGGATTAAAAGTAATGGATATGACTGCTTTTACATTAAGTGAAGAAAATAATTTACCAATTATAGTTTTTGACATGAATACAAATGGCAATTTATTAAAGCTCGTATCTGGAGAAAAAATTGGTACTATTGTTGATAATTAATTTTTAATCCGAAAAAATAAAATCTTTAAAACACACTGAAGATGAACGAAGAAATTGAATTTATTTTAGATACCGCTAAAGAAGCAATGAATAGCGCAGTAGATCACTTAATAAAAGAACTACGTTCTATAAGAGCAGGAAAAGCAACACCTGCAATGCTAGGAACAGTAATGGTAGATTATTATGGTGCACAAACCCCTTTAGGGCAAGTAGCTAATATAAATACCCCAGATCCTAGAACTATTTCTGTACAACCTTGGGAAAAAAACATGCTGCAACCCATAGAAAAAGCAATTCAAATTGCAAACCTTGGTTTTAATCCTATGAATAATGGCGACATTATTATGATAAATGTTCCTCCGCTTACTGAAGAAAGAAGGATTGAGCTAGCAAAACAAGCAAAAGCAGAGGCAGAACATGCTAAAGTTGGTATAAGAAATGCCAGAAAAGAGGCAAATAATGAAATAAAAAAGTTAGATATATCAGACGATATGAAGAAAATATCTGAAGATGATGTTCAAAAATTAACAGATACATTTGTAAAAAATATAGACGAAAAATTCTCTGTAAAAGAAAAAGAAATTATGACTGTTTAAGTTAAAGCTTAAGATTTATAATTTTTAAAAAACAAGATATATACCTGAATAACAGATTAAGAAGAGTGTTTAAAAACACTCTTCTTATATTTTATAGCCATTTCTATTTTGGCTACCTTTGCATAAAAATCATTTAAATGAATTTCTGGACAAAAGTTGCAAGCATTATTTTGAGAAACCGCTTTTTGGTACTGCTTATAATTGCTATAATTACAGGCTTACTAGCTTCACAAATGCAGTATATGAAGTTTTCTTATACAGAAGCAAATTTATTACCAGAAGATCATGAGACGAATGTAGAGTATAATAAATTTCTAGAAATTTTTGGAGAGGAAGGTAATTTAGTAATCCTAGGCATAAAAGACAGTGCCGTATTTACTCCAAAAAAATTTAATGCTTGGAATAAGCTGGTAGAACAATTTGATGAAAGAGAAGAAATAGACTTTACCATTTCTATTGCAGATGTTCAAAAATTAAAAGCAGACAGAAAAAAAAGAAAGTTTGTTTTAGAACCACTTTATGAAAAAAACCCAAGTACAAAAGAAGAAGTTAATTCGATAAAAAAACAGCTCTTTGAGAAACTTCCATTTTACGACAACTTACTTTACAATAAAAATACTGGTACACTACAAACAGCTATTTATATAAAAAAGAATATTATAAATACACCCATCCGTAGAGATTTTATTTTTAATGTATTAATCCCTGCAATAAAAAAGTTTGAAAAAGAAAACAACCTTAATGTTCGAGTATCTGGTATGCCCTATATCCGAACGTTAAACGCACAGAATATACAAGATGAAATTGTGCTTTTTGTAGGAGGTGCATTGGCTATTACAGCGCTTATTTTCTTCTTCTTTTTTAGATCATTTAGAGCAACACTCATAACACTCTTAGTGGTAATAATTGGTGTTATTTGGGCCTTCGGATTTATTGGTTGGTTTGGTTATGAAATTACAGTTTTAACAGCCCTAATTCCTCCACTAATTATTGTTATTGGAGTCCCAAATGCGGTATTCTTAATTAACAAATATCAGCAAGAAATAAAAAAACATGGTCAGCAAGCAAAAGCTTTACAAAGAGTAATTACCAAAATTGGAAACGCTACTTTAATGACTAATATTACTACCGCTTCTGGTTTTGCCACTTTTGTATTTGTAAAAAGTAACCTATTAAGAGAATTCGGAATTTTAGCCTCCGTTAACATTATTAGTATATTTATTTTGGCCTTACTTATTGTGCCAATTATATACAGTTTTATGCCATTACCAAAGAAAAAACATTTAAGTCACTTAGAAACAAAGTGGATAGAAAATGTAGTAAATTGGATGGAGAAGATGGTAAAAAATCAACGAATTACCATTTATTTTGCGACCGTTATCGTTATCATATTGAGTATTATTGGGGTGTATAAAATAAGAGTTTCTGGAAGCCTTATCGAAGACATGCCTAAAAAAATGGAGTTCTATAAAGATATTAAATTTTTTGAGAAAGAATTTGGTGGTATAATGCCTCTAGAAATTTTGATAGATACAAAAAGAGATAAGGGAGTAATGAAATTATCTACCCTAAAAAAGATGGAAGAATTAAATGAAGCCATCGAAAGTTTTCCTGAACTCTCTAAACCTATTTCTGTAGTAAACCTAGTTAAATATTCTAAACAAGCATATTATAAAGGAAATCCAAAATACTACCAACTCCCTACAAATCAAGAACAAAGCTATATTTTTTCCTATACAAAAAATTCTAATAGCGATGCCGGGATGTTAAAAACATTTGTAGACTCTACAGGGCGTTATGCAAGAATTACAACTTTTATGAAAGATATTGGCACCGATAAAATGGATGTTATTCAAGAGCGATTAAAAGTTGTAATTGCAAAAGAGTTTCCAGCAGAAAAATATAGCGTATCTCTTACTGGTAAAGCGCTGGTATTTATAAAAGGTACTAATTATCTTATTAAAAATCTCGTTATCTCTTTATCTTTAGCAATTTTACTTATTGCTATTTTTATGGCTTGGATGTTTCGTTCACCACAAATGATTTTAATTTCCTTGATTCCAAATATGCTTCCATTATTAATTACGGCAGGCTTAATGGGCTTTTTAAACATTCCTATTAAACCATCTACTATTTTGGTTTTTAGTATTGCTTTTGGAATTTCAGTAGATGATACCATTCACTTTTTGGCAAAATACAGACAAGAATTAATTGGTAATAAATGGAAAATTAAACCTTCTGTTTATGCAGCATTGAGAGAAACAGGTGTAAGTATGTTTTATACTTCTATAGTGTTGTTTTTTGGTTTCTTAGTATTTACATTGTCTAGTTTTGGCGGTACTATTGCTTTAGGTGGTTTGGTTTCTGTAACACTATTGCTTGCAATGGTTTCTAACTTATTATTACTACCTTCTCTTTTGTTAACTTTCGAAAAGAAAATTGCCAATAAAAAGGTATTTAAAGAGCCTAAACTAGTTATTTTTCCGAAAGAAGATGAAAAAAGTGAGGATTTAGAAAACTAAAAACCTTTATTAGATTTCTCTAATAAAGGTTTAAATTCCATAGTTAAACGAAATTTCAATTTCCCTTATCTATTTCATAACAACAATTCAAATAATATCTTTTTCATAGCAAAATTTTGAATTCTCTTTTTCAATAGATACTTCAAATATATGGTAGATTTATGTTGTTATCAACTGTGTTATTACACAGTTTTTGTTATTTTTGTTTCATGAACAGAGATTACGACACATTTACTAAAATAATGGTATCAGACATTCCGTATGATATTAAAGACCCTGTTTACGAAGAATACAAAGAAAAAATACCTCAATTTATTGGTCAGGCAGTGTATATTTATTCATTTGAAAAAAAAAGAATGTTATTTGCTGATGGTTGGGAAAGATTACTCGGATATAAAGATGATGAAATAAGTCTTCAAAAAATTATTAGCAGTACCTCAGAAAGACACTTAAAATTTACTGCCGAAATTAATAACAAATCACTAGAATTTTTAAGTACTGTAAAAAAGGATTTAGAACAATATAGTTTTACTATAGAAGTAGAAAAACTTCACAAAGATGGTAGCATAGTTCCTGTATTATCTCGAGTAGGAATATACAAATCTAAAAATGGTAAATTTACCGAAGCCATTGGTATTTCAGAAAAAATACACTCTAGAAAGCTTGGTAATATAATGCAGTATGCTGCTTATGGCCCTAAATCTTCTGGTTTCGAAGAATCTTTGAATAAAGAATTATTTAACGAGTTGGGTATTTCTAGAAAAGAAATAGAAGCCTTAGAATTGGCCGCAAAAGGATATGCGTTTAAAGAAATTGCAACAAAACTGAATGTGAGCCAGTCTGCTATAGAAAAAAGAATTTTTCCGCTATATAAAAGATTTAATGTTAAAAGTTTGCCGCACCTAATTAGCTTTGCATACAACAACCACATTTTATAAGCTTACAGAACTAATATTTTGGTTATCTATACCAATAGCTATTAACATGTTTTTCCATTTATTTTTATCGGACAGCATGTTTTCTTGAGAATTTCCAAGTACCCAAATAACATTTTTCCCTTTTAATAAAGCTCTGTTTTTGGTATTAATAGCTGTAAAAGTATCTATAAAACTCATTAATTTTTCTGGAGAAATGAGCTCATCATGAATTGGCTCACTGGGGTTGATATCATCTATCATTAAAAAATTGGTGGTTTTCCAATTCCAAATTTCATGACTCTCTAGTAGTTCTTCCTCTTCATTAAAAAAATGATTATACATTTTAATAGCATTTACATACAAACAAGAATTGTGCTTTATGCTTAACTCATTTAAAATACCAATTCCTAAACTTGTTTTTCCGGTGCTAATATTTCCAGAAATCAATAAATGTTTACCAGACGATACATTTAAATTTAAAAAATCATCTACTATATCTTTATGAGTTTTATGTATGGGAAAATCCCACTGGCTTAATCTAAATTGAAAAGGAAAACGTGCATAAAACTGATACATTTTTGTAATGTACCAGTATCTAATGGCAAAAAACAAAAAAGCACATAAAATTATGATAATATAAGTAATAGTGGTACTATTTACCCTGTCTACCAATAAGCCAAATACAAAAGCACCAAGTGCAAAAAAGCAAATATCTGTAAAAGTATCAAAAGCTAAATTATGCCATTTTGGTGCAAAAGTATAGGTGTTTTTTTTGGGAATAAAAATGGTATTATTCCTAGAATTTCTTTTACTTAAAAGGGGTCCTAAAAAATTATATGCTTCAAAAACAGCCCAAAAAACAACTACATAAAAGGCTGCCCAAAAACCATTTAAATTAGTAAAATGATGTAGTAAGAATGCGGGAATAAAACCTAGTGAAAAATGCCCAAACTGATTTGCTAACCAAGCATAGGTTAACGTAATTCCTCTGTGTGCATCTTTGCCAATAAGGTCATCTTTTAACTGTTTTAAAACTCTAGAAAAAGGGATGTTGTATTTCATAACCTAAATGTTTTTTTTGATTAAGATACTATTTTTTATACAAAGATTACGCATTAAAAATAGTATTCATATTTCCTACAAAAAAAGTATCTTTACACTTTAAATATCGCTTTTAAAACACTACAAATAAAAGAAAATAATGACACAGATAAACGTAGCAGAGATACTAGCTAAAGGGAAAGTTTTACAAGAAATAACAATAAATGGATGGGTAAGAACCTTTAGAAGCAACCGTTTTATAGCATTAAATGACGGCTCTACTATTCACAACATACAATGCGTAATCGATTTTGAAAATACCCCAGAAGAAATATTAAAAAGAATAACTACTGGAGCAGCCATTTGTGTAAAAGGAATTTTAGCAGAAAGCCAAGGGAAAGGGCAATCCGTAGAAATACAAGTTGCAGAAATCGAAATTTTAGGAGATTCTAATGCAGATGAATATCCTATTCAACCCAAAAAACATAGCTTCGAATTTTTGAGAGAAAATGCTCATTTACGTGTTCGAACTAATACATTTAGTGCAGTTATGAGAGTTCGTTCTAAACTGTCTTTTGCTGTTCATAAATACTTTCAAGAAAATGGGTTTAACTACGTAAATACCCCAATAGTTACGGGTTCTGATGCAGAAGGAGCAGGAGAAATGTTTCGTGTAACTTCTTTTGAAGACAATAAAGCACCGGTTACAGAAGAGGGTAAAATAGACTACTCTAAAGATTTTTTTGGTAAAGAAACAAACTTAACCGTTTCTGGTCAATTAGAAGCCGAAACGTATGCCATGGGATTGGGTAAAGTATATACATTTGGGCCAACATTTAGAGCAGAAAACTCAAATACTACAAGGCATTTAGCAGAATTTTGGATGATTGAACCTGAAGTTGCTTTTATGGATTTAGATGGAAACATGGATTTAGCAGAAGATTTTATAAAAAATGTTTTAGGTGATGTTTTAGAAAATTGTAAAGACGATTTAGAGTTTTTAGACCAAAGGCTTTCACAAGAAGAAAAAAGCAAACCACAAGCAGAAAGGAGTGAAATGGGGCTAATTGAAAAGCTTAAATTTGTTACCGAAAACAACTTTAAAAGAGTTTCATATACAGAAGCTATAGATATTCTAAGAAATAGTAAACCAAATAAAAAGAAAAAATTTCAGTATTTAATAAATGAATGGGGTGCAGATTTACAATCTGAGCATGAACGTTACTTAGTAGAAAAACATTTTAAATGCCCGGTTATTTTATTTGACTATCCAGCAAACATAAAAGCATTTTATATGCGTTTAAATGAAGACGGAAAAACGGTAAGAGCAATGGATGTTCTATTTCCTGGAATAGGTGAAATGGTAGGTGGTGCCCAACGTGAAGAACGTTACGATGTATTACTAGAAAAAATGAAAGCCATGAATATTGATGAAAAAGAACTTTGGTGGTATTTAGATTTGCGTAAATTTGGTACTGCTGTTCATGCTGGTTTTGGCTTAGGTTTTGAAAGATTAGTTCAATTTACTACAGGTATGGCAAATATTAGAGATGTAATACCATTTCCAAGAACACCACAAAATGCAGAGTTCTAACCAATAAATACGTACACAAAATGAAATCCCTAAAATACTATCTTCTTATTATTGTGCTATTAAAATCTAATATTTTTATAGCGCAACAAGTGGTAGAAGCAATAGAAACTGTAGCACCAGCTACTACTGAAACTATAATTTCCGAAAACAATACAAATGTTCCTAAAATTTATAAGAATGGAGAGCACATTTTGGTAGGAAATATAGAAAATGAGCTGTATGTTATAAAAAACGTAAATACCAATTTACAAGGGATACAAGATAAAAACGGAACACTGTTTTTCACAACAAAAAAAATGCTCATAGAAAACTCTAAATACCCTATAACTATAAGCAAAAATACGGGTTCGATTTCTCATCAAAATAAAACATATTTCTACTCTTCAGGTAAATTAAAAGAAGAATAAATGCTGAAACAAAGTTTACAATATAAGCTATTACAAAAATTATCTCCACAGCAAATTCAGCTGATGAAGTTAATTCAATTGCCTACACAAGCATTTGAAGAACGTTTAAAACAAGAAATAGAAGAAAATCCTGCACTAGATACTGGTAAAGAAGCTACAGATTCTTTAGACGATGATTTGTCGAATGAATATGATGACACTGGTACAGAAAAAATAGATGCTGATGATATAAATATTGATGAATATTTAAGCGATGATGAAATTCCAAACTACAAAATACATGCTAATAACTATTCTTCAGATGACGAAGAAAAAAATGTTCCGTATGCAGCAGGCACTAGTTTTCATCAATCTTTAAAAAATCAGTTAAGTACTTTTAGTTTAGATGAGGAAGAGGCTGCTATCGCAGAATTTTTAGTAGGAAGTATAGATGATAGTGGCTATATCAGAAGAGATATTATAGATTTGGTAGATGACTTGGCATTTACTGCAAACGTGTTTACTACCGAAGAAAAGGTAGTAACTATTTTAAAAAAAGTAGTTCATTCTTTAGACCCTTTGGGTGTAGGAGCTAGAGATTTAAAAGAATGTTTAATTATTCAACTAAAGGCAAAAGAAAAGACAAGAACGAGAAGTTTAGCTATTGAAATTCTAGAAAATGCTTTTGATCATTTTGTAAAAAAGCACTACAAAAAATTACAAGAAAAGTTTTCAATAACTGAAGAAGAACTGAAAGAGGTTAATAAAGAAATTGCAAAACTAAACCCAAAGCCAGGCAGTTCTTATGCTGGTAACAACAAAATGGCAGAGCAAATAGTTCCCGATTTTTCTATAAAAATTATAGATGGTGAACTAGATTTAACATTAAACGCCAGAAATGCACCTGAATTGCATATCTCTCGAGAATATAATAACATGTTAAAGGGATATCAAGAATCGACGTTAAAAACCAAATCTCAGAAAGACGCAGTGTTCTTTATAAAACAAAAGTTAGATGCAGCACAATGGTTTATAGACGCAATTAAACAACGTCAGCAAACACTATTGGTTACCATGAATACCATTATGCATTATCAATACGACTATTTTTTAACTGGCGATGAAAGAAAGCTAAAACCAATGATTCTGAAAGACATTGCCGACAAAATTCAAATGGATATTTCTACCGTTTCTAGAGTAGCCAATAGCAAATACGTATCTACACCCTACGGAACGAAATTAATTAAAGAGTTTTTCTCAGAATCTATGAAAAACGACCAAGGTGAAGATGTTTCTACAAGAGAAATAAAGAAAATACTTGAAACTGTTATTGCAGAAGAAAATAAAAAAAAGCCATTAACAGATGAAAAATTGGCGTCTATCTTAAAAGAAAAAGGATATCCAATTGCAAGAAGAACTGTAGCTAAATACCGAGAGCAATTAGATATTTCTGTAGCTAGGTTGCGTAAAGAAATGTAGTGGAAAAATTATATAAAATACTTGCTGTAATCTTTCATCCGGTGGTCATACCAACGGTAGGTATTCTTACCTATTTTCTAAGCATACCCAACAGCTTTAACAACAATCAAAAGCTAGCATTAATTGGTGTAATATTTACAACTACTTACATTATTCCGGTATTAATTTTATTGCTTTTAAAGGAAGTTAAAATTATAAATAGCTACCATGTAAGCACTATAAAAGAGCGAAAAATTCCTGTAGCCATTATGGTTCTACTTTTCTATCTACTAGGAAATTATTTTTACAACGGCTATGTAACTAGAGATATTGGCTTATTATTTTATGCTACAACTTATGCCCTTATTATTTGCTACCTTCTTTTTGCTTTTAAAATAAAAGCGAGTATACATCTACTTTCTCTAGGTATAACTATTAGTTTTTTTATTTTAATGAGTAAAATTTACAATCTACAAATAGCGCTTATTATTATATTTTTTATACTAATAAGTGGTTTAGTAGGAAATGCTAGATTGTATTTGAAGGCACATACCGCTAGTGAAGTTTACATCGGTTTCTTTATAGGAGTAATAACTCCGTTTGCAGTTTTTTATCTGCTATAAAAAGTAAAAAACGAGTCCGAATTTTAATATTGAAGTCTCTATAGATTGACTTTGCAAAGTAGCCTCTTTAAAAATAGGACTTAAACCATAGAACACATGAATATTAAACTCGTCATAACCCGCAGACAATGTTAAACCATATTGCCATTTATTAAATGCATTAATATTGGTAAAACGGAAATTAGCATTGTTAGCATCGGTATAACTAAAGGTGTTTGAAAAGTTGTATAAGAATTTAATACCAGTATAAACACGCCAAAAACTGTATTTATTAGCGGTAGATGTTCGCCAACGAATTTCTAAAGGAAGCTCTAAATTATGACTCGTAAAAATATTATTTGAAATGGTATTATCTGAAGAGAACACCGTTGTTGCATTAGGTAGATTCTCTACTTTTAGTTTATGATTAAAAAAATCATACCCATATCCTACTCCAGCAGCAACAGAAATTGTACCACTAGTATTTAGTATAAAGTCTTTAATAAAACCTGCAGACAATGAATAAGAAAAGTTACTTTTAGAAATACCTTTAGGCTGATTACTTAACTGGCTATAAGTAATTGATGCGTATAATTGGTCATCTGCATAATAATCTCCAAGCTTTAAAGAATCTTTTTGAGAAAAGATTTGTAGAGAAAATAACAGCAAAAAAAGTAAACAAAAAAATTTCATAAAATAACTCATAAAATATAAAGATACATATTTTCGAGTAGTAGCATCACATAAAAAATATCAAAAAAAAAAGGATAATTCTTAAGAATTATCCTTTTTGTATAAAAATATTGTAAGTTACTCGTTTCCTTTCGATGCTGAATAACTAATTTTTAGAGCGTTTACGTCTCTTAACTTTAATCTAATATCGATAATAGTACCTACGTTAGATTTCTTATCAGCTTTAATAGAAGTTGTCATAAACGGAACCTCCGCTTCAGATACTTTAGATCTTTCATTAATAATAAAAGCTGGTACATCATCTGCCGTCGCAATTTTATCATTTAATTGAATTCTATTGTAACTATCTCCATATTTAGCCTCCTTAGCCTTACCAACATATATAGTACTTACCAAACTTTTGTGCTCTAGTTTTTTTACTTCAGTAGCATTTGGTAGCCTAGGGTTTTCTAATCTTAAATCTGTTTCTCTCATGGTTGTAGTTACCATAAAGAAAAACAATAACATAAAAACGATGTCTGGTAAAGCCGCAGTATTTACTGCTGGCATTCCTTTTTTCTTTTTTCCAAATTTAGACATATTCTTGTGTTTTTAAAATTAATTTGAAGATGTTGGTTCTGCATCAGAAATAATTTCTGGATAGCTTTTCTTAATATCTTCTACTTTCTTCTTTAGTTCTGTGTTTGTTCTATCGTCTTTATAAGACTCTTCTAACTCAGCAAAAGGGATTCCGTAACGTTCTTTAGAAAGTCTGTTACGCAATTCAGAATATGCTTTTATCAATTCGTTTTGCACTCTTAAATAAGTGTCATATTCTGTTCCTCGGTCGCTCTGAACCGAAATAACTGCTTTGTTTGGGTGATCTGAAGACGTAGGACTTTTTTCACCTTTACAATAGTCACATGGGCCAGTAGACACACCATCTTCTACTTTACCTTCTCCACCGCCATTGTCTATAAAAGCAATAGCAGCATCTTTAATATCTTTAATTTCCATACGTTCTCCTTCTACAAGAAGTTCGTTATTTCTGTTAATATTTACCTCAAAGATATTTTTCTCCTTAATAATAGGAGGTACATAGTCTGGTGGTGGTTTTTCTGATAGCTTTTTAGAAACCCCAGAATCTACATTCATGGTGGTGGTTACTAAAAAGAAAATTAATAGCAAGAAGGCAATATCTGCCATAGAACCTGCATTAATTTCTGGATTCTCTCTTCTTGCCATACTTTTATGATTTTATAAGTCCTTTTACTAAATCGAACACGAAAAATAAAGAAGCTATTCCTCCTAAAATTACGCTGTACCATATACCGGTTCCAACCCATTTGTTAACAGATGAACCTGCTTCTCCTCCTTCACTAATCTTTCCTGCTGCGTTATAAACTGCCTCAGAATCTGACATGAAGTGAGCAACTAGTAATAAAACGCCTAGCGCTGCAAGACCTAATAATGTTTTCTTTAAATTCTCTGGATTTCTAATAAGACTCCACAAAGAAAGTACTACTGCAATTACTATAGCTGCAATTAGTAACGCTGTCGAATAATAAATTATTGGACTAATTACCGAATTTTGTAGTGCTACATCAGTTTCTATTGCTTCTGCATCTTCCATAAATATTTTTATGAAAAGAAAAGCGCCAACTAATGCAACAATAGCTATAATAATATTTAATATTTTATTGCTTTTCATTGAACTAGTTTTTTATTTTTTATATTTTACTAATAAGTCTACTAATTGAATAGACGCATCTTCCATGTTGTTTACAATTCCATCAATTTTAGAAACAATGTAGTTGTAAAAAATTTGAAGAATAATCGCTACAATTAAACCAAATACTGTAGTTAATAAGGCTACTTTAATACCACCTGCTACTACGGCAGGAGAAATATCGTTTGCTACAGCAATATCGTTAAATGCTCCAATCATACCAATTACAGTACCCATGAAACCTAACATTGGTGCTAGTGCGATAAACAAAGAAATCCAAGATACGTTCTTTTCTAAAAGTCCCATTTGAACTCCACCGTAAGATACAACTGCTTTTTCAGCGGCATCTACACCTTCATCTACTCTGTCTAAACCTTGGTAAAAAATAGATGCAACTGGTCCTTTTGTATTTCTACAAACTTCTTTTGCTGCTTCTACGCCTCCTGAGCTTAATGCTTCATCTACACTTGCAACTAATTTCTTAGTATTGGTAGTGGCTAAGTTTAAATAAATAATTCTTTCTATTGCAATCGCTAAACCTAAAATTAAGGCTACTAATACAATTCCCATAAATCCTGGGCCACCATCAATAAAATTCTCTTTTAAGATTTGGTGAAAAGTTTTTGCTTCTGCTGCTGCCTCTTGTGCAAACGTTGATTGAATAGCTCCAAAAAACATGAATCCTGTTACAGATAGGACATTTACTACTTTTTTCATCTTTGTTGTAATTAATTTTTAATAGTTATGGGTTAAAGATATAAATTTTCATTTCAAATAAACAACACATTTTTTTTATTTTAATTACCAAAGTATAAAAATACAAAACTGCTATTTATGTGATTTAAGATGGCAAGTAACAAAAAATAGTTGAACATTAAAAAAAAAATTTCATCTAATTTTATGAAAAATGGCTATTTATTTTTATTACCTCCTCATTTATAACACAATAAATTATCTATTGGTAAGCTCGCCTCGCATCGATTTATTAAAGTAACTCGAAAACTCGTCATCCGATAAATTTTCGCTTAAAAGATACATTAATTTAGCAATGGCAGTCTCTGTTGTAATGTCTAAACCACCAATTACCCCAATTTCTTTTAACCCCACACTTGTATCGTAATGACCTAAAATAACGCTACCGCCAGAACATTGTGTTACATTTATAATTTTTATTCCTTTTTTAATAGCGTTTTTTAAAAGTGTTAAAAACCATTGTTCATTTGGTGCGTTTCCAGCGCCATAGGTTTCTAAAACAACGCCTTTTAAATTTTTTATTGATAATATTGATGCAACAACTGCCTGGGTAATTCCAGGAAACAGTTTTAAAATTACAACATTGGTTTCTAGTTTTTTTCTAACAATTAGTTTTTTTTGATAATTTTTAGGAACATACAAATGGTGTTCATTAAAATTTAAGTGCACACCACTTTCTGCCAATGGCGGATAATTCATAGAGGCAAAAGCTTCGAAATGTTCTGCACTTATTTTTGTGGTTCTGTTGCCACGATACAATTTATATTCGAAATACAAACACACTTCGCAAATGATTGGTTGGCCGTTTTTACGAGCAGCTGCAATTTCTATAGAAGTAATTAAATTCTCTTTTGCATCGGTTCTTAAATCGCCAATAGGCAATTGAGAGCCTGTAAAAATAATAGGTTTTGTTAAGTTTTCTAGCATAAAACTTAGCGCAGAGGCTATGTAAGACATGGTATCGGAACCTGTTAAAACCACAAAACCATCAAACGTATCGTAATTATTTTCTATCATTTCGGCAATAGCCACGTAATAAGACGTATTCATATTAGAAGAATCTATAGGCTCTTTAAAAGAAATGCTTTTAATGGTACAATTTAATTGTTGTAACTCTGGTATTTTTTGTACAATCTGACTAAAATCAAATGCTTTTAAAGCATTTGTAGAATAATCTTTTATCATACCAATAGTACCGCCTGTGTATATAATAAGAATAGTAGGTTTGTTTGTCATTTTGTCATTAAATTCTCTGAAACGAAATCATTTTCTTTTTAAAAAATCTGACAATCCTCAAATTTTTCATCAAAAAAATACATTGGAATAATTTATGTTGTAAATTTATCAAACAAAAACGACATACAATTTTAAAACTTTATAAATTATGATGGGATTTTATATTTTAATTGGGGTAATTTCTTTAGTAAGTTGGTTGGTAAGCAATAAGCTAAAGAGTAAATTTAAAAAATATTCTCAAGTGCATTTAAAAAATGGATTGAGTGGTGCAGAAATTGCCGAAAAAATGCTGGCAGACAATGGTATTTATGATGTAAAGGTAATTTCTACTCCGGGCATGCTTACCGATCATTATAATCCGCAGAACAAAACCGTAAACCTAAGTGAGGGAGTTTACAACCAAAGAAATGCGGCTGCGGCTGCAGTTGCTGCACATGAGTGTGGCCACGCAGTACAACATGCTACTGCTTACAACTACCTTACAATGCGTTCTCAATTGGTGCCAATTGTAAGCATTTCTTCTAAGTTTTCGCAATGGTTGGTAATTGGCGGTTTAATTTTAGGTGCTGCCTCTAACGCTACAAGCATAGGTTTTTATATAGCCGTAGCTGGTTTAATTTTAATGGGTTTTGCCACTTTATTTAGCTTTATAACACTTCCGGTAGAGTATGATGCTAGTAACCGAGCATTGGCTTGGCTAAAAAACAAAAATATGCTTACTAGAGAGGAGTTTGCAGGCTCTAAAGATGCACTTACATGGGCCGCTAGAACTTACTTGGTAGCTGCGCTTGGGTCTTTAGCAATGCTTTTGTATTGGGGGCTTCAGGTACTAGGAAATAGAGATTAGCATTGTAGATGTTTTTGATATTTTACCAATGGTTTTATAAAATTATTCGTGTAATTACATAACTTCAGACCTTTTAAGTTTTAAAACTTAAAAGGTCTTTTTATATAAGTAAATACTTCGATTATTTCGATGTCCCTTTTTATTACAGAAAACTTTTTGGCCTTTAAAAGCGTCTTCTTTTTTAACAAGACAAAATAATCGGTTTATCAGAAAATTAACCCAATTACACTGCTAAAATCTACAAATTGTTAAGGCTTAATAGTATGATTGGCATTAATTAAAAGTGGAATGCCCTTAGGGTAATTAGTGCCAGTAAAGCTACCTCCGTTTTCTCTCCAACGCTCGAATATCCATTCTTTGGATGCCGACCAAGAAAATTGGTATAGTATCCTAGTAAAAATAGTGCTCTCTGTATCTGATACTATATCAGACACCCAAATATCTACGCTAGCTGTTGCCACAGGTTCATCTTCAGAGCTTCCTATGATTACTACGCTATAAGATGCTGGTGCAATTTTTAAATTAGTTTCAACTTCACGAAACTCTTTTGAATTATCAGGCGATTTAAGGGCTACATCATCGGTAAAAATAGAATTTCCATCAGAATCTAAAATATCGTAATCATATACTTGCTCTGGTGGAGAGGCGCCTCCCGAATAACTACTCGGACCTGTAGTGGCTGTAACAAAAGCTAAACTTAGTCTTTCGGTAGAATTTGGATGTTTCGGTATAAACGCTTGGGTAAGGTGTACTTGTGCTGTTGGACCTTCTGGACCTTCCTCTCCTTGAGGTCCTTTTAAAGAATTTATAAAATCGATTTCAGTACCGGTATTTCCTAAATTTAACCATATTTGGTAGGCACTAAGTCCGTTTTCTCCATCTTTACCATTTATACCGTCTAAACCAGGAGCACCTTTTTCTCCTTCAGGCCCAGGTAATTGACTTCCGCTCGTTTTAGCATACAACGCAAAAGGCACACTTAGCAATTGACTAGTACCTGTTATGGTGTAATTGCTGCCTCCTGCCAAATCGGTCTCTGTTTTTATAAAATACGGACCTTGGCTCCAATCTATACTTGCAAAATTATCGGTAGTAGTTCCGTTACCAATAGCAATGCTTAACAAACCATTGGTATTGGTAGTTGCTGCGTGGGTTTCTGTGTATACACTATTACCAGTAGCCGTACTTTGTAAAATACTTATTTGTACACCAACAGTAGTTTCTGCAACCAACTCTTGGTTGGCATTGCGTATTACAGCTTGGTAACTGATGCTTTCGGGAGCTTGGGTAAAACCAAATTGACTACATAAAGCTAACGCGATACATAAAATAATTTTTTTCATAGGTATGGGGTTGTTAATTTTTAGCAACAACCTTATAGACTATTAATCTATAAGGTTGTTTATAATTTTTACCGAAAGAAATTAAAACTTTCTTACTGCTCTAATACGGTAACTATTACTTTTAGAAAGTTTTTCAAACTTTCCAGTAGTTGGGTTTGATGCCCATGCTAAATCATTTGAAACCGTTGTAACAGACCAATAAAACTCATTTGAAAACGTAAGTTTATCTTTAACTCTACCATCTCTAAATGAGCTAAGCAAGTCTTTAGATGGTAATAACCAATCTGAATACCCGTTAAACGTCCAATCTGCACAAATTTTAGCTGCAATACCACTTGTTGTACATCCTGCAAGTAGAGCCGTATTTTGTGATTTAGTGCTACTATGAGTACCACCAGTAATCATATTCGAGATACTTGTACCTGCACATCCCCATGGTGCAGAAACCCCAATATCTTCGGTAGCAGCAACATAGCCATGAAATTGATTTTCTATATAGTCATCATTATAAGGCTGTGCTATGTATGTAATAATACCTCCTGCGTGGGTATCTCCAATTCCTAAAGAGTAAGTTTTCTCAGATATAATATCTGCATTAGGAGAAATAAATTTATCATTTATGATCAAACGAAAATAATAACGGGTATCGCTTTTTAAATTCGTTAGATTTAATTGAAAACTATTATAATTGTTAAATTCATCGAGATTTAAATTTGAAACCTCAGAATTAGATGGAATTGGGTTTGAACTGGTAGAATACAATAATGCTAACGAAGTAACATTGGGGTCTAATTGATAATCAAAGCTTTTTGTTTTAACTTCAATTTCTAGTTCATTTTTATAAATCTGTTGCATTTCTAATGATAACTCATTATAAACACTTTAATAACCGTATGCTACCAAATTATTAAGAGAATTACCGCTATTAGACCAACTAGGCACGCCTTCACTAACAGAAAGTGTGCTCGAATTATCTCCAACGGGCAACAACTCCCAAGCACTGCCATTCCAAGTTAGCAAATCGCCTTTTTTGGTACCAGCTGGTATTTGCACCATATTGTTTATGGTAGCTTGTAGGTTGGTAATAGTTGTATTTAGTGTAGAAATCTCTGCTTTTACTGTTGTAATTTCGGTATTCGCTTCAGTAATTTTGGTGCTGTTAGCTGAAATACTATTCGTATTAACAAGAATTGCAGCTGCGTTTGTAGCAATCCCAGAAATATCTTGATCGCCAGTATTTGTGCCCGATAAATTGCTAAGGTTTACTTCATCTTGTGTACTTACAGAGGCTACCGTTTTAGCATACAACGCAAAAGGCACACTTAGCAATTGACTAGTACCTGTTATGGTGTAATTGCTGCCTCCTGCCAAATCGGTCTCCGTTTTTATAAAATACGGACCTTGGCTCCAATCTATGCTTGCAAAATTATCGGTAGTAGTTCCGTTACCAATAGCAATGCTTAACAAACCATTGGTATTGGTAGTCGCTGCGTGGGTTTCTGTGTATACACTATTACCAGTAGCCGTACTTTGTAAAATACTTATTTGTACACCAACAGTAGTTTCTGCAACCAACTCTTGGTTGGCATTGCGTATTACAGCTTGGTAACTGATGCTTTCTGGAGCTTGGGTAAAACCAAATTGACTACATAAAGCTAACGCTATACATAAAATAATTTTTTTCATAGGTATGTGGTTGTTAATTTTTAATAATTTTAAATGCTTTTACGATGTTATTTTTGTGTATTATTTTAATAAAATATACAGATGGGGAAAGCTTAAAAAAAGGGATAGTTGTTTTTAAACTAGTTATATTTTCTTTAAAAATTCGCTTACCTTGAATATCATAAACCTGATACTTTAAATCGTTTATTTTTCCATCGTTTACAGACAAAGTGATATTATTAGTAGTAGGATTTGGAAAAACAGCCATAGAAACGCTTGGCAATACATGTTCTGTACTTAGTGTTTTTATCATATAGCTCTGCTGCACACCTTGTGTAATAGCCCCTAAACTACTAGTAATTGAAGAATACACGGGTATACCTACTGAGTAGGTAATTGTACCACCACTTCCGGTAGCAATACCGCCAGAGTTAACGGTGGCTTGTTGAGCTTGTACTGTAAAACATACAGTGACAAATAATAAGGATAGGGCGCTTGTTATTAATTTCATTCCTTTTTTATATTAATTTTTTACTTCTCTATTGTATAAAGAATCCGGTTAGTTTTATTAAACAATAAACTAGCGTATTATAATATTAGGGAATGAAACTTACTTCATTAGTTTGTAAAAGCTACCGATTGAAAAAAATAACTTGTAAAACTAATCTGTAAATTAATCTTACCACAAAGATAGGTAAATAGTTGTTATACAAACAAAAACGTGTTAGCATTTTGTTAGCATTTTGTTAGCATAGCTGAAAAAAGAACTTCGAAAACTTTCGAGGAAAAGTAGCGGGAAAAATAATGTTTTACAAAAATTTTCTAACAATATCGTGAAGTGCTTCGGCACTATTACAGCCTACTTTTTTGATAAACCTATTTTTTGCAACCCTAAAAGAACCACTAGTCATCGTAAGTACTTCGGCACTTTCTTTTGTAGATAATCCTAAAATGATACAGTAAATAATTTGTATTTCTCTATGAGATAAATCTTTCTGCCATTGATGGATATTATATTTTAAATTCGGAAAATCTTTGTCTAATTCTTGAAATAATTTTAATGAAATTTCTGGTTTAGCATTGGTTTGAAGAATATAATTCGATTTTATAAATTTATTTTTTACTGATTTTAATTTTTGTTGTTGTATTTCTAATTTCTTTTGAACCTCATAGAGCTGTTTATAGTAATTTTTTGCCATTTTATCTTTTTTTAATAGATAAAACAACAATAAAATAAGTAGTATCGAGGCTACTATAATCGTGTATAAAAGGTTGGTTTTTAATTGCGTGTTTTTTTCTGTAACACTCGTTTTCTCGAGCATAATTTTACCTAATTGAGACATCATTTTTCGATACAAATCATTATGAAAATATTTTGTACTGTCTCTTACTTTTTCAGAATCGCTTACTACCTTTTTTATCTCTTCCATAGTCATATAATTGCTATAGTTTTTTAATACGTTTTCGTATAAATTTAAGGCATAGGAATAGTTTTTATTATCCGAATATAATTTTGCTGCAGTAAGATAGTGGGCTACAACCACTTCTGGTTGTTCATTTGTATTGTCTTTTACAAAACCTAAAACCTTATTATAGTCTGCCGTAGTCCAATTGTACAAACTATCCTTAAAATAATGTAACTGGGGTAGTAAGGCTATTGCTTTGGGCAAGTTATTTGCTTTGGCGTATGCCATTGCAGCATTTGCACTGCTTTGTACCAAATCTACTGGTCTAAAACCGGAACAGTTTTCGGTAACTACTTTAAATTCTTCGTATGCTTGTATGGCTTCTTTATACGACTTGTTATAAAGGCTTATAGCGATATAATTATTAATAATACCAATTTTTAGAGCTATATGATCTGAAAAACAAAGGTCTTTAAAAATAATTTTTTTGTAATTATTGTAATACTTAAAAGACACCTCTTTGGCTTTGCCAATACCCGCAACTGTAATGAGTTTTTTTAATGAAAACAATAACAACGAATCTTTCTTCGGATATGAAGCGGATAGTTGGGCTGTTATTTCTACTGCTTTTTGGTATGAAACAATACTCTCTGCGTAATTACCTGCTTTATAACTTGTATTTCCATCTTTTAATTGCTGTGTAACAGTGGTAATTTGAGCACTTAAAAGTACAGAGTTTAAACATAATAATAGTCCAAAAATAGGGGATAGCAATTTAATTCTTTTCATTTATGAGTATTTATAAATAAGTATACTTCTTTTCTTTTTTAACAAAAATATTGATTTTTTTTACATTGGCATGAAAAACAATTATTTGTGGCAACTTTTTAAAAAAAATACACCTTTTCGAGAGTACGAAAAGGTGTATTTCAAAAAAATTAAAAAATTTCTTACTTAGAGTATGTATTGCTAGTCGTTTAATTTTAAAACAGCCATAAATGCTTCTTGCGGAATTTCTACATTACCAACCTGGCGCATTCTCTTTTTTCCTTTTTTCTGTTTTTCTAATAATTTACGTTTTCTAGAAATATCTCCACCATAACATTTTGCAGTTACGTCTTTACGCAACGCTTTGGTAGTTTCTCTTGCTATAATTTTAGCACCAATTGCTGCTTGTATAGGAATATCGAACTGTTGTCTTGGTAGTAATTCTTTTAATTTTGCTACAATCTTCTTCCCAATTGCGTAAGCATTGTCTGCATGTAATAAAGCGGAAAGTGCATCTACAGAAGAGCCGTTTAATAAAATATCTACACGAACTAACTTCGATTCTCGCATACCAATTGGCGAATAATCAAAAGAGGCATATCCTTTAGATACTGTTTTTAGGCGATCGTAAAAATCGAATACAATTTCTGCCAAAGGCATATCAAAAGTTAGCTCTACTCGTTCGGTAGTTAGGTAGGTTTGATTGGTAATTTCTCCTCGCTTTTCTATACACAAGCTCATTACCTGCCCAACATAATCTGCCTTTGTAATAATACTAGCTTTAATAAATGGCTCTTCTACCCTATCTAATTTAGACGGTTCTGGTAAATCTGTTGGGTTGTTAAGCATTACTATTTCTGTAGGATTCTTTTTAGTAAACGCATGGTAAGATACGTTTGGAACGGTGGTAATAACCGTCATATTAAACTCACGCTCTAAACGTTCTTGAATAATTTCCATGTGCAGCATGCCTAAAAAACCACATCGAAAACCAAAACCTAAAGCAGCAGAACTTTCTGGTATAAAAACCAACGAGGCATCATTTAACTGAAGTTTTTCCATGGAATAACGCAGTTCTTCGTAATCTTCGGTATCTACAGGATAAATACCAGCAAATACCATTGGCTTTACATCTTCAAAACCGTCTATTATTTCTTGAGTTGGGTTTACAGCATCTGTTATGGTATCTCCAACTTTTACCTCTTTAGCAGTTTTTATTCCAGTAATTAAGTAACCAACATCGCCAGTTTTAACTTCTTTTTTTACAACCTGTTCTAACTTTAAAGTACCTACTTCATCGGCAAAATACTCTTTGTTAGTAGCCATAAATTTTATACGCTGCCCTTTTTTAATAGAACCGTTTAATACCCTAAAATAAGTTTCTATTCCTCGGTAAGAATTGTAAACAGAATCGAAAATTAATGCTTGTAAAGGAGCTTCTGGATTTCCTTTTGGCGCAGGAATCCTTTCGATAATAGCTTTTAAAATAAGATCAACCCCAAAGCCTGTTTTTCCACTAGCGTGAATTACCTCTTCTGGATCACAACCTAATAAATCTACAATATCGTCGGTTACTTCCTCTGGATTTGCAGAGGGTAAATCTACCTTATTTAAAACAGGAATAATCTCTAAATCATTTTCTAGAGCCAAATATAGGTTAGAAATTGTCTGGGCTTGTATACTTTGCGCAGCGTCTACAATTAACAAAGCACCTTCACAGGCTGCAATAGAACGAGACACTTCGTACGAAAAATCTACGTGACCAGGTGTATCAATTAAATTCAAAATAAAAGGTTCTCCGTTGTAAACATAGTCCATTTGAATTGCATGAGACTTAATGGTAATTCCACGTTCTCGTTCTAAATCCATATTATCTAATAACTGATCTTTTTTTTCTCGATCGGTTACAGAACCTGTATAATCTAACAATCTATCTGCTAAAGTACTTTTTCCATGATCGATATGTGCGATAATGCAAAAATTTCTAATGTTCTTCATACGTCGTTTTCTAACTACTTTCAATTAGCAAAGATACGTTATTTACTTACTACTGCAAGCTACTTTTTTTGCATCTAAATGGTAATTATTTATTGATTTTTAGTTAAATATTACTCTTAAATACAATCCGTAGATATTTTAAATCAAAAAGACTTTACAAATTCTGTAAAGTCTTTTTTTATAAAGTATTCTAACCTGTTAGTCCTGCCATTCTGCAATAAACAGGTTGGTATCTCTTGGTTGTTATTTCAGATTGCCTGGCCTGTTAGTCCTGCCATTCTGCAATAAACAAGTTGGTATCTCTTGGTTGTTATTTCAGATTGCCTGGCCTGTTAGTCCTGCCATTCTGCAATAAACAAGTTGGTATCTCTTGGTTGTTATTTCAGATTGCCTGGCCTGTTAGTCCTGCCATTCTGCAATAAACAAGTTGGTATCTCTTGGTTGTTATTTCAGATTGCCTGGCCTGTTAGTCCTGCCATTCTGCAATAAACAAGTTGGTATCTCTTGGTTGTTATTTCAGATTGCCTGGCCTGTTAGTCCTGCCATTCTGCAATAAACAAGTTGGTATCTCTTGGTTGTTATTTCAGATTGCCTGGCCTGTTAGTCCTGCCATTCTGCAATAAACAAGTTGGTATCTCTTGGTTGTTATTTCAGATTGCCTGGCCTGTTAGTCCTGCCATTCTGCAATAAACAAGTTGGTATCTCTACCACCTCCGTTATTTCTATTTGAGGAGAATACAAGTTTTTTACCATCATTAGAAAATACCGGAAAAGCATCGAACGTTTCTCCGTGTGTAACTCTCTTTAAATTTTTACCATCAATATCTATCATATATAAATTAAAAGGGAAGCCTCTTTCGGCCTCAAAATTTGAAGAAAATAGTACTTTTTTTCCTGATGGATGAAAAAACGGACTCCAATTGGCATTTCCTAAATCTGTTAATTGTCGCAATTCCGAACCATCAGCATTACAAATATACAGCTCCATTTCTGTTGGCTCTACTAAACCTTCTGCCAATAAATCTTTGTATGCTTTTATTTCTTCTGGAGTTTTTGGTCTTGAGGAACGAAAAATAATTTTAGAGCCATCTGGCGAGAAAAATGCTCCTCCGTCATAACCCAATTCATTGGTTATTTGTTGTACATCTGTCCCATCAATATTCATTGTGTACAATTCTAAATCGCCACTTCTTGTAGATGTAAACACAATTTTATCGCCTTTAGGAGAAACCGTAGGTTCTGCATCATATCCTTTTTCATGAGTTAATTGCTTTACAATATTGCCCTGCAAATCTGCTACAAAAATGTCGAAACTGTCATAAACTGGCCATATATATTTACCATTTTTACGCAAAGGAACTTCGGGGCAGTTTTCATCTACTAAATGTGTAGAGGCATAAATAATGTGTTTGTTATCTGGTAAAAAATAAGCACATGTGGTTCTTCCTTTACCAGTAGAAATCATAGGAGGTACGCTGTTTTTAAAATCTTCATTGGCATTCATTAAAAACATCTGATCACAACCAACATTCCATTTTTTGTAGTTAGATTGAAATACCAGTTGCTTATCATCAAAACTCCAATATGCCTCTGCATTATCTCCGCCGAAAGTTATCTGTTTGAGACTTTTAAAATGAACTTCCTCTGGGTATATCAATCCATTTTTAGTACTCTTTTTTTCTTCTGATGTCGTATTAGATGTTTTCTTATCATTTTTACAAGCAGTAAAAAAAACTGCAAACACCAATAAATAAACAATTCTCATTTTTCTATTTTATTAATTAACTTCGCAAAAATAATATTTATCATCATGAGAAACCTTGTATTTGTAATCTTTTTATCTTTTCTAGTATCGTGTACATCAGAAAAAAAACCTAAAAATCAAATTAAAGCTGATGTTTCCTTTTTGGCTTCTGACGAATTAGAAGGAAGACAAACAGGTACTGATGGCGAAAAAAAAGCCGCAGAATATATTGCAAAACGTTATAAGAAAATAGGCTTGCAGCCAAAAGGGACCTCAAAATACTTACAGGCGTTTAGTTTTAAACCTAAAACAAATCCGCATGACGAAGTGCAATTTGATGTAAATGGAGATGGAACTATTACCGGAAATAATGTAGTTGGTTTTTTAAACAATAATGCTAAAAATACTATTGTAATTGGCGCTCACTTCGATCATTTAGGCTATGGTGGCGAAGGTTCTTTATATAGAGATACCATTAAAGCGGTTCATAATGGTGCAGATGATAACGCATCTGGTGTAGCGGTAATGTTAAATTTAGCCGAAAAATTGAAAGAAAAAAACACGAATAATAATTATTTATTTATTGCTTTTTCTGGAGAAGAAATGGGTTTGTTGGGATCTAATTATTTTGTTAAAAACCCAACTATAAACACAAAGAATATTTCTTATATGATAAATATGGATATGGTTGGTAGGTTAAAAAAAGATAGTACACTTGCTGTTTATGGTACTGGAACTTCACCAATTTTTAAACAGGTTTTAAAATCTCACAACGAAAAATTTAAGTTAATTGAGCAAGAATCTGGAGTTGGTCCAAGCGACCATACCAGCTTTTATTTAGCAGATATACCTGTTTTACATTTTTTTACTGGGCAGCATGAAGACTACCATAAACCTACAGACGATTCTGAAAAATTAAATTATAAAGGCATGGAAACCATTAGTAATTATATTTATAATATTATTACAGACTTAGATGATAATGGCAAATTGGCTTTTAGAAAAACTAAAAATGAAAGCGAAGAATCTCCACGTTTTAAGGTAGGTTTGGGAGTGATTCCAGATTATATGTTTGATGGAAAAGGAATGCGCATAGATGGGATTTCTGAAGATAAGCCTGCACAAAAAGCAGGTCTTAAAAAAGGAGATATTGTACTTCAATTAGGCGATAGTTTAGTTACAGATATGATGAGTTACATGCGTGCATTATCGGTTTTTGAAAAGGGAAACACTACAAAAGCTGTTGTAAAAAGAGGAAATGAAGAAATTGAAAAAATAATTCAATTTTAAAAAAAACATTATCTTTGATAGAAAACTTAATCATGAAACTATCATTAATTAAACTATTCACAATCAGTTTTATTTCAATATTCATTATTAATTGTACGACTTCAGAAAGCCCTTTAGAGGAACCCGTTAATCCAATTTCAACTTTGGTTACATACAACAAAAATGTAAAAACAATTATTGATAATAATTGTATATCATGTCATATTTCTGGTGGTCAAGCTGGTTTTCTTCCTCTTATAAATTATACCCAAGTAAAAAATTCTGCTGAAAGAGGGAGTTTAATTTCAAGAATGAACAGTATAACTGCTCCAATGCCAAAAAGTGGTCTTTTACCAGCCCAAACAAGGGCTGTAATAGATAAATGGAAAGAAGACGGATTCTTAGAAAAGTAGTCTACTATGAAAAAAGTGATTTTAATATCATTCCTACTTATAAATTTTTCAGTAATCTCACAAACATATTTTACAAGAACAGGTGAAACTAATTTCTCTGCATCAGTAAAAGCTTTTGTACCTGTAGAAGCGATAAATAATAGTACAACTGTATTATTAAAATCATCTTCTGGAGAAATTGCTGCTCAACTTTTTATAACTGCATTTGATTTCAAAATTGCTTTAATGCAAGAGCATTTCAATGAAAATTATATGGATGCAAATAAATATCCTAAATCATTTTTTAAAGGAAAATTAAAAGATTTTAATTTTCCAGAAATCAATAAAAAAACTAGTTACCAACTTTTGGGAACTCTTACAATTAAAGGCATAGAAAAAGATATTTCTACTGTAGCTGATGTTTTTTTCTACAATGGGAAAATCTCACTCACTTCAGAATTTACAATATTACCAAAAGATTTTGAAATTGCAATTCCCAGTATCGTGAGAAAAAAAATAGCCGAAAAAATAAATGTTTCCTTAAATTATGAATTGGTCGAAAAAAAATAAAATAGCTACACTCATATTTATTGTAATTCTAATAACCGGATATTCTTCATATAATTACATTATGAAATCGACAAAAACCACAGAAAATAGCGAAACAGATTTTAGTGGAAATGCTAATGAATTTATAAATAAAGTAAAGGAAAATCCACTTTTATGGACAAATAAAATTATTGTAGTGGAAGGAAATGTAACCCATGCAAACAATAAAAGCTTAACACTTAATAATCTAATTTTCTGTCAATATGAAAAATCAGAAAAAACTGTTCCTCTTAATAAGATAATAAAAATTAAAGGTCGTTTTATTGGTTACGACGACTTAATGGCAGAAGTAAAGTTGGATAAATGTATTTTTCAAAATTAAAATTATGAACAAAAAGAATCTTTTTCTCACAATAGCTGTTTTTTCTGTTTTTATATTAAAAGCACAAGACAAATTATTGGACGAATTAAATGAATTTTCTAATAAAGAAGTAGTCTTTGAACTTCCAGCATTTAAAGCAATGAAAATTGGAAATTTACAATCAACTAAAATTGCCGAAAAAGGAGACCTTTATTTATATGTTTCACACAGATTTGGCTCTGTTAAAGATGGTTTTGAAACACTTTTTGGTTTAGACAATGCAAATACAAATATTCAACTACTTTATAGTTTTTGGGATGGTGTTCAATTTAGTGTAAGTAGAGAATCATTAAGACAAACTTATGCCTCAGCTGTTAAAATTCGACTAATAAAACAGTCAACCAAATTTCCTGTTAATTTAGCTTTTTATGGAACTGCAAATATAAATGCAGAATTAAATGAAGACATATTTCCAAATTTGAAATTTGGTGATAGAATGAGTTATGCTGCACAAATTTTGGCGTCAAAAAGGGTTACTGATAATTTGTCTTTATTAATAGCACCTAGCTATATCAGGCAAAATTTACAAGACTTAAACCTTGTTGGTGCTAGAAATCATAATCAATTTGCAATGGGTTTAGGTGGTCGATATAAGTTGAGTAAGCGTGTGAGTATGAATATGGATTATGCATATAATTTCAATAGAGATGAAAACTCAATTTATAAAAATCCTTTAACAATTGGAATGGATTTAGAAACTGGTGGACATGTTTTTCAGTTACTTTTTTCAAATGCTCAATCTACCAATGAACCTGGATTTTTGAGCCAAGCAGAAGGCGATTGGAATAACGGTGTAATATTCTTTGGATTTAATATTGTAAGAGTTTTTTAAATCTTAATTTCATAAAAATAACTCACTAACATTTATAAAAACTTGCTAAATTGTTTCAATAGGAATTGTTGTACCCGTTTCTTTTGTTTATGGATTTAATCCTTCTTTAAACTTTAACATTCAGCTTCAAACAACAGACGAACATAATTTTTTTAAAGCAATTATGGGTTTATACATAGGATTTTCGATACAATGGACGCTCGGAATTTTCAAGAATAACTATTTAAAATCGGCATTGATTTCCCATATTATTTTTATGTTTGGCCTAGGTTTGGGAAGGGTTTTAAGTTACTTTCTAGATGGCACACCAACTTTCGGATATCAATTTGGCACTTTTGCAGAGTTATTTTTAGGTTTTTACGGACTTTGGGTTTTAAAAAATAAAAACACTAATTTTGCAGAAAAATAAACAATTTTGGTAAAAATAGGCCCTATAGAACTTCCAGATTTTCCGCTATTACTAGCTCCTATGGAAGATGTTTCCGACCCACCTTTTAGAGCATTATGCAAGGAAAACGGTGCGGATGTTGTTTACACCGAATTTATTTCTTCTGAAGGGTTAATTCGTGATGCTGCAAAAAGTGTTATGAAGTTAGATATTTATGAAAAAGAAAGACCTGTGGGCATTCAAATTTTTGGTGCAAATTTAGAGTCTATGCTACAAACAGTAGATATTGTAGAAAAATCAAACCCTGATATTATAGATATTAATTTTGGCTGTCCGGTAAAAAAAGTTGTTTCTAAAGGAGCAGGTGCAGGAATTTTAAAAGATATCGATTTAATGGTTTCTTTAACAGAAGCCATGGTAAAAAGAACAAACTTACCAATAACCGTTAAAACTCGTTTAGGTTGGGATCATGATTCTATAAAAATTGTAGAAGTTGCAGAACGTTTGCAGGATGTTGGTTGTAAAGCCATTTCTATTCATGGTAGAACAAGAGCACAAATGTATAAAGGTGAAGCCGATTGGCACCCAATTGCAGCAGTAAAAAATAACCAAAGAATGCATATTCCTGTCTTCGGAAATGGGGATATTACAACTCCTGAAAAAGCCATGAAAATGAGAGATGAATTTGGTTTAGATGGCGCTATGATTGGTAGAGCTGCTATTGGTTATCCTTGGTTTTTTAATGAAGTAAAGCATTATTTTAAAACTGGCAAACATTTAGATAAACCAACAATTGCAGAGAGAACAGCAGTAGCTAGAAGGCACTTACAAATGGCAATAGATTGGAAAGGAGAACGTTTGGGGGTTGTAGAAACAAGAAGGCATTATACCAATTATTTTAAAGGAATTCCGCATTTTAAAGAATACAGAACTAAAATGGTAACTTCAGACGACCCAAAAGATGTTTTTGATACATTTAATGAAGTTGTAAATACTTTTGGAAATATGATTATTCCTCAAATTTAATTTTTCCCACTATAATGGTATTTATACTAGCTAGCGTATAGTTGCTATTTTTCTATAAATTCTTTTGTAATTCGACTGCTGGCAATTTTTGCTGCTATAAAGCCCAATATTGTAAGCGTAAAAATAACAACTACAAAATTTATAAAACGGAATTCTACTGGATATGCCAATTCTGGAACAATCATAAAAAATGCAAACTGTTGTTGAAGGAAAACTAATAATACACCCAAAAATACGCCTACACACATTCCAAAAAATGTAAGTAAAAATCCCTGAAAAACAAATATTTTTTTCAGCTCTGTAACAGTAAGTCCTAAATTATAAAGTGTCTTTAAGTTATCTTTTTTGTCTATTATCATCATAATAATAGCTCCTATTACATTAAATAAAGCGATAATTACAATGAGTGTAAAAATTAAATAAGAAACAACGTTTTCTGTATTTATAACTTTGTAGAAAACCTCATTTAGCTGCTCTTTTGTTTGTATCTTAAAGTTAATACCCAACTTTTCGGTTAGTTTATTTACCACGGTTGGTGCCTCTAAATAATTATGCACACTTATTTCGATGCCCGTTACTTCATTCTCTTTGTAATCTAATAATTTTCTGGCATCTTGTATCTCTGTAAAAACAAATTTACTTGCAAATTCTTCTGTACCAGAATATACTCCTACTATTTGAACTTCTATTTTTCGAAAGGGATTTCTAGGGTTTATAAAACCTTTTCCTGCCTTAGGAACCATAATTTTTAAAGGGGTTCCAAAATTTAAAGTTCCTAATGATAATTTATTAGATATTTGACCACCAATAACTGCTGTATTTTTAAAATCTGTTTGCAACCAACTGCCTTGCTCTAAAGAACTGTCTATTGCTGTAATAAGTGGATAATTATTTTGAACTCCTTTTATGTAACTAATTTCATTTTTAGAATTGTATTCTAAAAAAACTCGTTCTTCAATTACATGTGAAGCTGCTTTAATTTCTGGTAAGCTTAAAATTAATTGCTGAATACTATCGGTTACAAGAAAAGATTTTCCTTTAACTGCTGTTATTTTCACATCAGGGTCGGAGACTTCTAACAAACTGTAACTAAAAGTTCGCAAACCAGAAAAACCAGAGAGAATAATAAATAAAGCTAATGAACTAACTATTACGCCAAAAGAGGCTATCATAGTAATAATATTAACAGCATTATTACTGGTTTTTGTAAATAAGTATCTTTTGGCTATGTAAAAAGGAAAACTCAAATGCTTATTTTTTGACTCACATTAAAAATACTATTATCGTTTTACTTAAAATTGGTATATTATTATTTTTTTTGCCTTTTTGGTAATACTTCTGGGTTTTTTATAGGATTTGCATCTTCTCCTTTTAAAGATTTGTCAATTTCTTCTATATAATCTAAAGTATCATCACCAAAAAACAATAATTCTGGCATTCTTCTTAGCTGATTACGCGTTCTTTTTGCCATTTCATGTCTAATTAACGGCGTATTAGAAACTACTCCTTTTATAATTTCTTCTCTTTTTTCTGATGGAAAAATACTCAAATAAACTTTTGCAACGCCCAAATCTGCAGTAACATGAACCTTAGAAACAGAGATAATTACTCCTTTCATACCGTCTTGTGCAGCTTTTTGCAAAACATCTACCAAATCTTTTTGTAAAACACCTGCTATTTTACGCTGTCTGTTTGTTTCTTCCATAATGCAAATTTACACATTTTTTATGGAGTATAAATCTTATTTTTTATCGCATACATTACCATACCAACCCGGTTTTTTACATTCAACTTTGTAAACAAAACATCTCGATATCCATCAATAGTTTTCGGACTTAAACACATTTTATCGGCAATTTCTTTGTAGGTTAATTCAGAACATGACAAACGCATAAATTTTATTTCTCTGTCTTTAAAAACAATTTCATTATTGTTTTCTCCTGAAACAGATTTCATAAGTAAGTTTGTTACATTTTTAGTATGATAAAAACCATTTTCTACAATTTCTGTTAATGCTTTTTCTAATACATGCTTTTCTGTATCTTTTAAAAGGTATCCGATAGCACCCACTTTTAGCATTTTTAAAATGGTAGTATCTTCATCTTCTACAGAAAGTGCCATTACATTTACAGTTTCATGGTTCTCGGTAATCCAACTAGTTGTTTCAATACCGTTCATTATAGGCATATTGATATCCATCAGTACCAAATCTGGAACATTTTTAGGAGATGCCGAAAACTTATCTATCACTTCTTGACCGTTTTTACAAGTATATAAAACTTTAAATTTCGGAAAAGTGTTTACCATACCTGCTATTGCTTGAGATAATAAGGTATGATCGTCTACAATTACTACAGAATATTTAATCATAATTTGTATGTTATATTTAGCGAGGTTCCTTGGTTTAATTCCGACTTAAAAATAGCCTTTGCACCAATTAACTTTGCTCTCGTTTTAATGTTTTCTATTCCAATACCAGAATTCTTATTATTTACAGGGATAAAGCCGATACCATCATCTGAAACAGTTATGTCTAATACATTTTTATCAAATAATACTTTTATATCGAGCTTTTTAGCTTTGGAATGTTTTATTGTATTCGAAAAAAATTCTTGCAAAATTCTAAAAATAATAATGCTAGATTTTTTATTAATCTTTTGTTTTTCACCAGAAACTTGCAATGAAGCTTTTAAAAAATTCATTCTATTAAAGCGGTCAATTTCTAACTCAATGGCTTCCATTAAATCGATGTTTTTTATTGCCTCTGGGTTTATTAATTTAGATAAAGAACGAACTTCTGTAAGACCTTTTGTAATAGTTTCTGATACTTCATGTAGGTTGTTTGGCGTAGCATTTTGTAACTGAATTTTTGCCAATGTTAAAAGCTGCCCAATATTATCGTGTAATTCCCAACTAATGTTTCTTAATGTTTCTTCTCTAATTTCTATTTGAGTTTCTGCAATTTCTTTTTCAAATTTTTTCTTATCCTCTTTTTTTTGTTGAAGTAAGAGGTTTTTTCTTTTTTGAAAAACACTAAATAAAATGATTAGAGCTATAGTAATAAAAATTATGATTAATGTTGCTGATAAAGCAACTAATGCCTCTGTTTTGTACTCCATAATAAACCGCTAATAAAACAAATTTGAACTAAAATTAAAATTACATCGTGTAAGATTATCAAAGATTCACTCTCTGACCGTGAGGCAATTGTAATAATAAAAAACACCGTGTAGTAAGGTATTGTGGTTAAATAATACATTAAAAAACTGACGGTAATCCAGAATGGTAACTCTTTGTTAAAACGAATTATTTTTTCTGATTTTAAAAGTTCTGTCAAAAATAAAATCATAAATGAACTTACTACCACTGCACCAATTAACACCGTATAATTTTGAAGCTCTGTATAAAAAAAACTAGTAATATAGATACTGTTAAAAACTACTAATAGTGTTTTAATCCAAGAATGAGAAAAAGACTCTCTAGTTAATTTATAATAAATAAGCCCTACAATATTGTACTCAAAAAATGTATAAATATTGTAAGCTTCGGTAGAAGAAAATCTATAAATTTTTGCAATCTCACCGAAGCTTTCAATTATGAGCGCTACAAAAAGATAGGCTATAAAATAACGATAATATGATGCTTTAAACTTCTTATAATATATAATTGCTACTACAAAAGCTATAAATTCTAAAACATAACTAAGGTTATTTAAATGCACCATAATTATTCGTATTAAAACGGAGGTCTCATTTGTGCTCTATTAGCACCTGAACTTTCTAAGTCGTCTTGCATATTAAAAAGAGGTAAAAAAGAAGCTCTATTTACCATTTTAGAGTTTTTACTACTAAATTTGTCTAAAAATTTAGTAAATGGTATGGGCTGTTTTACACCAGAATATAACGGTTCATAAGCAACATTTAAAGAGTCTCCAATATTTGTTGTAGGCATTAAAATTAATGTTTGTCTTCCATTGGTTTCTTTATCTGAATAGTCTTTCGGGTAAGCAGCAGAAAAAATACGTATTCCTGTAAGTGGAATTTGCTTATCTTCAGATAATTTCTCTAGGTATGCAATGTATTGCTTTAACTGTGCTAAATCGAAAAAATTAGAAACTGTTTCGATGTCGTCTTCAATACCACTAAAATTTTTACGGTAAGCGTCTAAAACAGGCTTTTGACCAACATCATATTGATGAAACATAGCTGCCATCTCTTTGTATGTTATGGCAATTGCTGGTCTTGTATTGTTTTCTTTTAATACAACAGAGGTTGATTTTTCTTGAGTAGTTTCAGTTTTACAACTAAAACATAAAATAAGAGATACTATACATAAAATTATGTAATTGCTTGTTACTTTCATAAAAAACATATTAGGGTTAATAAACAACAAATTACAATTTTTTACAATATAGTTGTATAATAAGCAAAAAATATTTAAAATATATTGATTATCAGAAAGTTACTATAAATCAATTTATTAAAATACAGGATTTTTCCTGAATTAAAGAGAGTAAAACACTTGCAAATTATTGTACATAAATTTACAATTTTGTACAAAGAAAAAGTTACTGGGAAAATTGTTTTAAGAAATAAAAAAAACCTCAAAACTTGATTGTTTTGAGGTTTTAAAATTTATTTTACATACTAGATTAATCTGCTAAAATAATGGCTTTATTATCATTCAACTCTAAAGTTCCGGAATTAATGGCCAATGTTAACACTTTGTCATCATCTGCATGTGCAGTCAGTTTTCCGTGCAAATCATCTAAAACTAAATGATCTTGGGTGTGAATATGTATTTTTATTTCACCTTCTTTAAGAATAGAAACTATAGGAGCGTGATTGTTTAATATTTGAAACTCTCCGTCTGTTCCAGGTGCCGAAAATAAATCAACTTCCGAGGAAAATAAAATAGCTTCTGGTGTTACAATTTCTAAATACATCTATAATTATTTTTGTAGCTTTTACACTTAATTAGTTTTGCTGTATTTGTTAAACAACAAATAAGCGGTTTATGCTTCAGACAACATTTTCTCTCCTGCGTCTATAGCGTCTTGAATAGAACCTCTTAAGTTAAAAGCAGCTTCTGGATACTTATCTAACTCTCCATCCATAATCATATTAAATCCTTTAATAGTGTCTTTAATATCTACTAAAACTCCTGGAATACCCGTAAATTGTTCTGCAACGTGAAACGGTTGAGATAAGAAACGTTGTACACGTCTAGCTCTATGTACTACTAATTTATCTTCTTCAGATAATTCTTCCATTCCTAAAATGGCAATAATATCTTGTAACTCTTTATATCTCTGTAAAATTTCTTTTACTCTTTGTGCACAATTATAATGCTCGTCTCCTAAAATATCTGCTGTTAAAATTCTTGAAGTAGAATCTAATGGATCTACTGCTGGATAAATACCTAATTCTGCAATTTTACGAGATAATACGGTAGTAGCATCTAGGTGAGCAAAGGTAGTTGCTGGTGCTGGATCTGTTAAATCATCTGCAGGTACATAAACGGCCTGAACCGATGTAATAGAACCTTTTTTAGTAGAGGTAATACGCTCTTGCATAGCCCCCATTTCGGTAGCTAAAGTAGGTTGATAACCTACTGCAGATGGCATACGTCCTAAAAGTGCAGATACCTCAGAACCGGCTTGTGTAAAACGGAATATGTTGTCTACAAAGAAAAGTACATCTTTTCCTTGACCATCTCCAGCGCCATCTCTAAAATATTCTGCTATTGTTAAACCAGATAAAGCAACTCGAGCACGTGCTCCTGGTGGCTCATTCATTTGACCGAAAACAAAAGTTGCCTTAGAATCTCTCATACCAGGTTTATCTACTTTAGATAAATCCCATCCTCCTTCTTCCATAGAATGCATAAAATCGTCTCCGTATTTTATAATTCCAGATTCTAACATTTCTCTAAGCAAATCGTTTCCTTCACGAGTTCTTTCACCTACTCCTGCAAATACAGATAAACCTCCGTGACCTTTCGCAATATTGTTAATTAATTCCTGAATTAATACCGTTTTACCTACTCCAGCTCCACCGAACAAACCAATTTTACCTCCTTTTGCATACGGTTCAATTAAATCGATTACTTTAATACCTGTAAATAAAACTTCGGTAGAAACAGATAAATCTTCAAATTTAGGTGCAGCACGATGAATTGACAATCCGTCTTTTCCTTCTTTTGGCAAATTACCTAAACCATCAATAGCTTCTCCTGTTACGTTAAATAAACGTCCGTAAATATCATTTCCAATTGGCATTTGAATAGGATTTCCGGTTGCGGTTACCTCTACGCCTCTGCTTAAACCATCAGTTGCATCCATAGAAATGGTTCTAACGGTATCTTCTCCAATATGTTGTTGAACCTCTAATACTAAAATTGATCCATCTGCTTTTTTAATTTCTAATGAATCATAAATTTTAGGTAACTCACTATTTTCAGTATTGAATTCAACGTCAATAACTGGGCCAATAATTTGAGAAACTTTTCCTTTGGTTGTAGACATCTGTATCTAATTATAATTTAAATTTATATGTAAGAGACGTTACATCTCATTTTCAGGGTGCAAAGATAATTCTTTTGATTGAAAATAAAAAAGTTTTTTAAACTAAAACGAAACTGTTTAAAATAGAGAAGCCTCACCAAAAATGGTGAGGCTTCAAAAGTTATAGTTTAAAAGTTATTAGTTTGTAACTTTAACTTCTACTCTTCTGTTTTGTGCTCTTCCTGCTCTAGTTTTGTTAGAAGCAACTGGGCTTTCTATTCCATAACCCTTTGCAGTTAATCTAGAAGCATCGATTCCGTTTTTAATTAAGTAATCTCTAACAGCATTTGCTCTCTTGTCAGATAATCTTAAGTTTAACGCCTTGCTACCAGTGTTATCAGTGTAACCTCTAATTGCAAACTCAGCTCTTGGATATTCTTTCATTAAAGAAATCATTCCATCTAATTGCTTAGTAATTCCTGCTTTGAAAGAAGCTCTACCAGTGTTAAATAAGATTGCTTTTGCAAAAGTATCTATACCTATTTTAGCTTTCATAGAAATTACTTCTGGACAACCATTTTCAGATGCAACACCAGCTACATTAACACACTTGTCATCTTTGTCTAAGATTCCATCTCCATCGGTATCTGGCCAAGGACATCCTCCGTTAGCAACAGCACCTGCTTCAGTAGGACACTTGTCGTTTTTGTTTACAACTCCATCTCCGTCTGTATCAGGACATCCTTTATTTGCTTTAGTTCCTTTTTCAGAAGGACACATATCATCTTTGTCAGCTACACCATCTCCGTCAGAATCAGGACAACCGTTCATTGCTGCTAAACCTGGAGTGTTTACACATGCATCGTCAGAATCTTTTACACCATCTCCGTCTGCATCAGGACAACCGTTAAAGTCTTTTAAACCTGCAACTTCTGGACAAGCATCATCTTTGTCATACACACCGTCTCCGTCTGTGTCTTTTCCTCCAAATCTAATTACTAAACCTAAGGTAGTTTGGTAGTGAGATCTTACCTCATCAGCAAAACCTTTTTTTGTTCCTGTTTGAAAGTTTAAACCTAGGTTTTCGTTAAACCAAGTGTTGAAACCAACACCACCATTTAACATTCCTTCTCCTTGAGAATCAATAGAAGTGTAACCACCTCCTAAATATACATAAGGATCAAACCAACCAGTCTCACCTATTAAAGTATTTAAGTCATACTTTACAATAGCGTCTACAGACCAGTATAGCAAATCTGAATCGTCTTCTGTTACTAAAGTTTGGATCTTATTTAAAGCTCCAGCTACTTGTAAAGAAAAACCTTTGTTTAAGTATTTTTCTCCTGTAATTCTAGAAATAGAAGGTAAAGCGTTCCAATCAGAATTACCTAACAAGTCTTTCACTTGCGTTCCAAAATCATTACTGCCGTAGATATCTACAACATTTGCCCCAAAACCGATAGCCCAAGGGTTGTTTTCATCTTGTGCATTTACGGTACCAATTGTTGCCAACGTAAACAAAGCTATCACAGCTAATTTTAAATGTTTCATTATCAAATTTTTAAATTAAAAGTTCGTTATTATAATACGCAAAAGTAAGTTCTTAAAACGTATCTACAAAGACAAATCTACAAAATATTAACAAATTTACAAGTTTTTATCAATTCTAAATTACATTTAATGCCTTTCCTACCTTTATAAATGCGGCAACAGCCTTGTCTATATGCTCTTTTGTATGGGCTGCAGACAACTGTACTCTTATTCTGGCTTTTTCTTTAGGAACCACAGGGAAAAAGAACCCTATTACATAAATTCCTTCTATTAAAAGCATTTCTGCCATTGTTTGCGATAGCTTTGCATCGTATAACATAACGGGAACTATAGCTGCATCTGCACCAACCAAATCAAAACCTGCTTTTTCCATTTCTGTTCTAAAATAATTGGTATTCCACTCTAATTGATCTCTTAGCGAAGTATCTGAAGAAATAATATCAAAAACTTTTAATGCTCCTCCCACTAAGGATGGTGCCAAAGAATTCGAAAATAAATAAGGACGTGAACGTTGACGTAAAATTTCAATAATTTCTTTCTTACCAGTAGTATAACCTCCCATAGCGCCTCCTAGAGCTTTCCCTAAAGTTCCGGTAACAATATCTACTCTATTCATTACATTTTTTAGCTCTACAGTTCCTCTTCCTGTCTTACCAATAAAACCCGTTGCATGACACTCATCTACCATTACTAGCGCATCATATTTATCTGCTAAATCGCAGATTTCATCTAGTTTGGCTACAATACCATCCATAGAAAAAACACCATCTGTTACAATAATTTTAAATCGGTGGTTGTGTTTGTTTGCCTCTATTAATTGTTCTTCTAAAGAACTCATATCGTTGTTGTTATAACGATAGCGTGCCGACTTACATAAGCGAACTCCGTCTATAATCGAAGCATGGTTTAAACTATCTGAAATTATAGCATCTTCTTTTGTTAGTAGTGGTTCAAAAACACCACCATTGGCATCGAAACAAGCGGCATACAATATAGTATCGTCAGTAGTATAAAATGAAGCAATTTTTTGTTCTAATTGTTTGTGAATGTCTTGGGTTCCGCAAATAAAACGAACCGAAGACATGCCAAATCCATGAGAGTCTAAAGCCTCTTTTGCAGCCTTAATAACCTCGGAGTTATTGGAAAGACCTAAGTAGTTATTTGAACAAAAATTAATTACTTCCTGACCACTCGCTATTTTAATAACAGCATCTTGTGAAGAAGTAATAATACGTTCCGTTTTATACAAACCTGCTTCTTTAATTTCTTCTATTTCTTTTTTTAAAGTATCTTTAATTTTTCCGTACATATTTTGTAAATATTATAAATACAAAGTTACAAAGTTTATTCTTTTTATTTATACCTCAACTACGTCTATTTTATGGTTACAATAAACGAGTAGTTTCTTTTTTACAGTGAACTGCATCGACTCTAAAACCGCCGAATAGTTGTGTAATTGTGAAACATGCAACTCAGAGGGGTTTCCTGTTTTGTAATCTATAATAACTACTTCGTTATGCTTATTAAAAACGAGTCTGTCTGGAATAATTATTTGATGGTTTTCGGTAACTATTTCTCGTTCATTAAAAACTGTAACATCCTCAGAAAAATAGGGCTGTAACTTTGGGTGGGCAACAATTGCATTTACAATTGTAGTGATAGATTCCAATTGATTTTTATCCATAAAACCTTGTTCATAAAAATGTAAAAGCACAGAAGAAGCATCTTTATAACTTACAATTTTTGAAAAAATTTGATGTATTAAATTACCGTAATTTATTGCATCACCTTGTGCGGTATCCCAAAGTTTAGAAGAGTTTGCTAAAAGCACAATATTATGGTCTTGCCATGGGTTTCCAATAAATTTCTGATGGTGTTCGGTTGCTGATTTTACCTTTACAAATTCGCTTACTCTTTTCTTGTCTCCAAAACTATACTGAAATGTGTCTTTTTTCCAAATTTCTTTATTTTTGAGATAATTGATAAATACGCCCGAAAACATATTTTTATTTTCGCTACCGGCTTTATTTACAGAATTCTCTGTAATAATATACAAACGCTCAACGGCTCTTGTTAACGCCACGTACAATAGGTTAAAGTTATCTAACTCTAAGGCTTCTCTTCTAAAATCATACAAGGCTTTACCTCGTTTACTTATAAAACCAACATCTTTGCTATAATCTACTAACAGTTCTTTAAAATTTAAATCTTTTGGCAAATCATCTAACCAAACTTTTGGTTTAATTTGCTGATAAATATCTACATCGCAAGGAAAAATAACCACAGGAAACTCTAAACCTTTAGATTTGTGAATGGTCATTATTTGAACAGCATCTGAACTTTCTGGTGCAACAATACTTAATGATTCTTTTTTAAGATCCCAGAAATGTAGGAAGTCTTGAATATCTGTTCCTTTTCTTTGCTGCTCTAAAACAATATCTAAAAAAAACTGAATATAGGCATCTGAAGAATCAATCAATTGAAAACCTCTAATTATTTCTTCTATTTTTTCATAAAATGGTTTTTGATGAAATATGGAAGTCTGAAATTCAATTCCGTATTGTTTTAAATCTTGAAAAAGCAACTCATTATTCTTTGCCAAATATTCTTCTAAAAATTGATTTTTTTCTAATGAAATATGCAAATGTTCATGTAAAAAATATAAGAACTCAAACCTTGATTCTTGATTATTAGGATGTTGAATAATTTCTAAAACAGTAATTATAAACTTAATTTTAGCATTATTGTTTAATAGTAACGTTTCATTTGAAACTATATCTATGTTGTTTTCCGAAAGATAATCTGCAACTGCTATTCCGTCTTTTTTAGACCTTGTTAAAACACAAATTTCACTCAAAGAAAAAGATTCTTTCAGTTCTATAATTTTTTCTAATACTTTTTTAGGATACCTCAGCTTATTTTCTTCTTTATCCTCTTCCTTCAACAAAAAATCTAAAGAAACATAACCTCCTTTTTTGGCATTTTCGAGCTGCTTGTTTCCTTCTATAAAAATGTTTTTGTAAGCTTCATTTTTAAAAAAATTTGCTACATGTTGAAAAAACTGATTGTTAAAATTAATAATTTCAGAATAGCTCCTATAATTTGTATCTAACTCTTGTATTTTTTTAGAAACTTGAAAAGGATTTTGCCCACCTTCTCCATCAATTCCTAAAGAAATAAATTGTTCTGCTTTACCTCCTCGCCATCTATAAATAGCTTGTTTACCATCTCCAACCAACAACAAATTACTACTTTCTTGAGCGAGTGCATTGTCTATTAAAGGAATTAAATTTTCCCACTGAAGTAGTGAGGTATCTTGCATTTCATCTATAAAAAAATGAGAAAATCGATGTCCTATTCTTTCATATATAAAGGGTGCTGGTTGATCTTTTATATTTTGGGCAATTAATTGATTAAATTCTGCTATTAATCGAATATTATTGTCTTCTTTAATAGCTTCTAACGCTGCATTTATATTGTTTAAAACCGCTAGTTGTGTAATACTTTTTAATAGAACTCTGTTAAAAGCATATTTACGAAAAGAAGTTTCAAAAAGTTTTTGTGAGGTATAAAAATAAGCATGCAGCTGAGTTGCTATACCATCAATAATATCTTTATTTGCTACAGGTATACTTGCTGAATATAAGTTCTCTTTTGCGGCAATTTTTTTATATAAACGCCCTTCAAAATTAAAATCTTCACTTTTTAAAGCGGCAATATTTTTTATTTTTTTAAAGTGATTTGGGTAATCTTTATAGCTAAAGTCGGTTTCTGATAGTTCGTTATTACTAATAAAGTTTAGAACTGTAGTTGCCAATTCTTCAAAAACTTGTTCAATTTCTTTGTTTTCCTTTTGAAGTTTTTCTTTTAGAGAGGTGAAATCTTCAAATTTTTTGGTCGCTAACTTCTGAAAGTGCTTTTGGTCATCTTCATTAAGGAGTATTTTTGCAAATTCTGCTAGGTCTCTAGAGATATCCCAAGATTTATCGTCATCTGTTTTTTCTAGAGAATAATCAATTAATAATTTTGTAAGTTTAGCATCGACTCCAATATTTGAAATAATTACCTCTACTGCTTGATTTAATAATGAAACAGCATCCATTTCAACCTCAAAATTTTGAGAAAGCCCTAAATCATGGGCAAAACTTTTAATTATTTTATGAGTAAAACTATCAATAGTAGTAATATTAAAAGCTGCATAATTTTGTAAAATTGCCTCTAATATTTTTTTACTCCTTTCTTTAATTTTATCTTTTTCTACCTTAGTTTCATCAACAACTTTTAGAAACAAATCATTTTCTATGCCATTTGCAAATTCTTCTAAGTTTACTAAAACTCGCTCTTTCATTTCTCCTGCGGCTTTGTTCGTAAAAGTAATTGCCAAAATTTTCTGAAACGTAAATATATCATCGGCGGTAAGAATTACTTTTAAATATTCTTTTACCAGTGTAAATGTTTTACCACTTCCGGCAGAGGCGTTATAAACTTGAAAAGTTGCAGATTTTTGCACGAGAATTTTTTTTAGAAACGAATTCTACGAATTTAAGAAAAAAGACCTCATTTACAGAAAAATCACTAAGAAAAAATAGCCAAAAAAAATGCTCAATTTCGAAATTTCAAAATTGAGCACTCTACCATTAAATAAGTTAAAATTATGGAACTTTTGTTGCTATAAAAGTTTTTGGCGAACTCGTGTTCCAAGTAAAAGTTCCAGACATGGTATTGTTATTAGTTACAGTACCTGTAAAAACATAGCTAGTTGCTGTAGAGTTACCTGTTAAATTATAGGTAACTATATTTTCGTTTACAGACCAAAAGCCAACTGATGTAAACTGCCCAGGATATGCGGGCTCTTCCCAACGTGCAGTACCATCTGCATAAAAATCTACTTGACCAGGATAATTAGTGTTTGAGGGGTCATAGTTTAATGAGAAATCCCAAAGCGTATTATCTAAATTCCAAGTATCAAATGAAACCTCATTTCCGTAGGCTGTTCCCGAGCTATTGGTGGCAAAAGCTCTTACATAATAAGTTCCGCCGTGTTGCCCCAAACCGATAATGTCAGACACAAAAGTATCTGTAGTAGCAGCAACAACGTTATCGTTTATGGTAGGATTTGGTGAGGTACTCCAACAAATACCTTGTGCGGTAATTATATCTGCACCATCACTTAATACAATTCCGCCCGAAACTGCGGATGTAAAAGTAATATTAGAAATTGAATAGGTTCCTACTGTTGGAAGGCTTTGTACTGGATCTAATCCACCACAAGATGTTAAAACTGCAAATAAAAATGCAGCAACTAATTTTAAAGTTGTTCTTTTCATAATAATAGTTTTTTTTTACAAAACTACTATTTTATTTCAAAAAACACATATGAAAAAGTCTGAATCTAAAAGGTGAAAAACACCTAATCTACAATATACAACTACTAATTATTAACCCAAACCAACATCTAAGCACATCATTACTATAAAACCTCCAATAAAACCTAATGTTGCAATGTCTGTGTATTTATCTCTTTGTGTTTCTGGAATAACTTCTTCTACTACCACAAAAATCATAGCGCCTGCTGCAAACGCAAGTGCATAAGGTAAAATTGGGGTAAAAAACGATACTGCTAAAGCCCCTAAAACTGCTGCTACAGGTTCTACAATTGCAGATAATTGTCCGTACCAAAAACTCTTAAACCTACTAACACCTTGTCTTCTTAAAGGCATTGCTACTGCAAAACCCTCTGGAAAATTCTGAATACCAATACCAATTGCTAAAGAAATTGCTGCTACAATCATTTCGGTTTGCTCTACGCCTACTAGTGTAGAAGCAGCCCCAAAAAGCACCCCAACTGCCAATCCTTCTGGAATATTATGTAAAGTAATTGCTAAAACCAATAACGTGGTTTTATGCCATGCTGTTTGAACTCCCTCTACTTCACTTTCTTTAAAATTGATATGTAAATGTGGTAGAATTTTATCCAATCCGAATAAAGACAATGCTCCTAAAGCAAAACCAATAGCAGCCGGAATTACTTTGATAAACCCTTCTCCAGGACTGTTTTCTATTGCTGGAGATAATAAACTCCAAAAACTTGCTGCAACCATTACACCTCCAGTAAAACCTAGCATACCGTCTAAAACTGCTCTATTAGCCTTTTTGAAAAAAAACACTAAAGCGGCGCCTGCCGCAGTTAAACCCCAGGTAAAAAGTGATGCAAATAGAGCCGCCCAAATAGGGTATTCTTTTGCAAATTCTACTAATTGATTAAATGTACTCATGCTTTTTTAATGTATAAATTATTAGCAATTTTATGTGAAATCGTTAATTTTTTTTCTCCTACTAAAATGATTAATGAAGCATCGAAATCTTCTTTTTCTATAACAGTTATTTTTTTGCCTAAAGTAATGCCCTTTTTGTCTAAAAACTGTAAAAATTCAGACGAAGAATCATTGACTCCAACACAAACTCCATGTTCATTGCTGGTTAAAGTAGATAATAAACTTTTGTCTATAGTATTTAAATTACCCTCTTTATCTGGTATAGGATCTCCATGAGGATCGTGTGTTGGAAATCCTAAAAATTGATCTAATTGATTGATTAATTTCTGTGATTTAATATGTTCTAGCTGCTCTGCAACATCATGCACCTCATCCCAAGAGAAGTTTAATTTATCTACTAAAAACACTTCCCATAAACGATGTTTTCTTACAATATTAGCGGCAGTTTTCTTACCTAGCTCGGTAAGTACTACACCTTTGTACTTTTTATAATTTAACACTTGTTTATCCGATAGCTTTTTTATCATATCTGAAACCGAAGAGGCTTTTGTGGCTAGTTTCTCTGCAATAGCATTGGTACTTATTCCTTTATTAGTCTCGTGTTCTAAATGATAAATTGTCTTTAAATAATTCTCTTCTGAGAGTGTAAACATACCCTAATATTTAGTCTTACAAATATATACTATTTATTTTTATAAAACATATTTTTAGACAAGTCTAAAAATATGTTTTATATTTGCAAAAAAGTATTATCAACTAATGTAAATGTTCAAAAAAACGATTCTTCTTTTGTTTGTTGTTACTAGTGTTTTTAGTCAAAACAATAGTATTTCTGGTACATTAACTGCCAACAATACAGTACTTCCTTTTGCTAATGTATATTTTAAAAATACACGTGTTGGAACAACAACAGACCAAAACGGATTTTATCAACTGAAAAATATCCCTCCTGGAAAATACACGTTAGTATTTAGTAGTATTGGTTTTAAAAAACTTGCTTTTGATATTACTATTGTAGCTAATGAACAAATAACAAAAAATGCTGATTTAAAAGGACAAGATTCTTTAAAAGAGATCGTAATTACTGGAACTCTAAGACCTGTTTCAAAAACAGACAGTCCTGTACCTGTAGAGGTTTACAGTAAAACTTTTTTTAAAAAAAACCCTACACCATCTATTTTCGAATCATTACAAAATATAAATGGAGTTCGCCCACAATTAAACTGTAATATTTGCAACACTGGTGATATTCATATAAACGGATTGGAAGGACCTTATACTTTTGTTTTAATAGACGGAATGCCCATTGTTAGTGGTCTTTCTACTGTGTATGGCCTTACGGGAATTCCGCAAGCATTAATAGAACGTGTAGAAATTGTTAAAGGACCTGCATCTACTTTGTATGGTTCTGAAGCTGTGGGAGGTATCATTAATATTATCACCAAAAAAACAACAAACGCCCCGATAATTTCTACAGATAATATGATAAGTTCTTGGAGTGAAACGAATACAGATGTAAGTCTTAGATATAACGTTTCTAAGAAAGTAAATGCCCTTTTAGGCATCAACTATTTTAGGTATCAGAATAGCATCGATAATAATCATGATAATTTTACCGATGTAACGCTACAGCAAAGAATTTCTATTTTTCATAAAATGAATTTCCAACGAAAAAGCAAGAAACTATTTTCTATAGCTACCAGGTATGTATACGAAGACCGATGGGGTGGAGAAATGAATTGGGAAAAAAAATACAGAGGAACAAATAGTGTATATGGAGAAAGTATTTACACGAATAGATGGGAAACTTTTGGTACCTACGAATTTCCATCAACAGAAAATATTAGGTTCCAATTTAGTGCAAATGGCCATTATCAAGATTCTTTTTATGGAACTGTTAATTATGATGCAAAACAACTAATAGGTTTTGGTCAATTGGTGTACAACAAACAAATTGGCAATAAACATAACATCTTATTCGGTGTAGCCTATAGATATACTTTTTATGATGATAGTACTTTTGCAACAGCTAAAAAAAATGGTATTACCAACAACCCGTCTGTAGTTCACTTACCAGGAATTTTTATACAAGATGAAATTGCTATAAATAAACAACATACACTTTTGTTGGGTGGTAGATGGGACTATAATAGCATACATGGCACAATTGTATCGCCTAGAATAAACTACAAGTGGAACTCTAAAGATAACAAAAATATTGTACGCCTAAGTGTAGGAAATGGTTTTCGAGTTGCCAATGTTTTTACAGAAGATCATGCGGCTTTAACAGGAGCAAGAACAGTAGAATTTGATGGTAAATTAGCACCTGAAACTTCATGGAACACAAACCTAAACTACGTAAAAAAGGTAACTACAGAAAACGTGTTTATAAATATAGATGCCAGCGCATTTTACACACATTTTAGCAATAGAATTTTACCAGATTATGAAACAGACACAAATAAAATAATCTACGCAAACCTAAAGGGATACTCCGTTTCTAAAGGTATTTCTTTACAAACAGACCTTACATTTACCAACGGTTTAAATATAAACGCAGGGGCTACATTAATGGATGTTTCTATTACCGAAAACAACCAAAAGATTCGACAAATATTAACAGAACGTTTTAGTGGAGTGTGGTCTATTTCATATCGGTTAAATAATAATATAACCATCGATTATACCGGCAATTTATATGGCCCGATGCGATTACCTTTATTGGGTGAAAAAGATGTTAGAAAAGAATTTTCGCCTTGGTTTAGCATTCAAAATATTCAGGTATCAAAAAAATTTTCAAACAGTTGGGAACTATATGGCGGTATCAAAAACATTTTAAATTATACGCCTCCTGACAATAGTATTAATAGCGCCAACAACCCATTTGATATAGGTGTAGATACTACAAAAAATCCTGAACTTGCCTTCGACCCAACTTATATGTTTGCTTCTAACCAAGGTATTAGAATGTTTTTAGGATTGCGTTACACATTATTTTAAAGGAATGAAAAAAGCTATTTATATACTATTTCTATTGTCGTGGTTAAATAACTACAGTCAATCTGAATCGCCTCAACTTAAAATTCATACTTTTTCTGAACTTGAACAAAAATATAAAATGCAACAAAAACCAGTCATTATTTTTGTTTACACAGATTGGTGCAAAGTATGCTTTGCGATGAAAAATACCACTTTAAAAAACAAGAAGTTAGTATCACTTTTAAACAATCAGTTTTACTTTAGCATGCTTAATGGTGAGTCTAAAAAAAATATCACTTTTTTAAATAAAAAATATACATACATTGCCACTGGAGATAATACTGGTATTCATGAACTAGCAAATGAACTGGCAGCTAAAAACCGAATAATTGCCTATCCAACCACCATTTTTTTAAATAAAAGATTAGAAATAGAAACACAAATAGTTGGATTTTCAAAATCGAAAAAAATGATACAAATGCTTAAAAAAATGCTCCTTTTAAATTAAATAATTACTACCAAAAACAAATAGATATTACCACAACTATAAGAAAATAAAATTGTTGATGGGTTTTTATTGATATACGTGTTACATTTGCATAAAATTTTAGTAGCTTGAGCAAGCAGAACATTGTAAATTATTACCAAAAATCTGCCTTAATATCGCAGATAAACACACAACTTAAAACAGAAAAAAACCATTTTCAACTATCGAATTTGGTAGGTTCTTCTTTATCTTTTGTTATTTCAGAGAGCTTTAAAAACACTAACAAACCCTATCTTTTAATTTTTAATGACAAAGAAGAAGCTGCCTATTATTTAAACGATTTAGAACAGCTTTTAGGAGATAAAAATGTACTTTTTTATCCGGGTTCATATCGTAGACCATACCAAATAGATGAAACAGACAATGCCAATGTTTTACTTCGTTCGGAGGTTTTAAATAGAATAAACTCTCGAAAAAAGCCAGCTATAATTGTAACCTATCCAACGGCTCTCTTTGAAAAAGTAGTTACAAAAAAAGAACTAGAAAAAAATACCTTAAAAATAACTGTTGGAGAAAACGTTTCATTAGACTTTGTAAATGAAGTATTGTTCGAATATAAATTTAAACGCGTAGATTTTGTAACAGAGCCTGGCGATTTTTCTGTTCGTGGTGGAATTATAGATGTCTTTTCTTTTTCTAATGATGAACCCTATAGAATAGAGTTTTTTGGAGACGAAATAGAAAGTATTCGTTCTTTTGATGTAGAAACACAACTCTCTAAAGAAAAACTAAAAAAAATTGCAATTATGCCAAATGTCGAGAACAAGGCATTGCAAGAAAATAGAGAAAGTTTTCTTAAATATATTGCAAGTGATACGGTAATTTTTACCAAAAATATTGCTGTTTTAGAAGGAAATCTCAATAAATTTTTTGACAAAGCATTAGATGCATACAACAACTTATCAAAAGAAATAAAACACGCAACACCAGAAGAGCTATTCTGTAACGGTAGCTTCATACTCGAAGAAATGAAGCATTTCTCTGTGGTTTATTTTGGTAATCATTCAACAAAAAACAGCCCCAATACAAGTACCGATATTGTTTTTAATACCTTACCACAGCCCTCTTTTAATAAACAATTTAGCTTACTTATAAATAATTTAGACGAATACCACAAAGCAGGTTTTACAAACTACATTTTTTGCTCGAATGAACAGCAAGCAAAAAGATTTCATGATATTTTTGACGATGCAGAAACTACTGTACACTACGAAACAGTAGTTTTTCCATTATACCAAGGTTTTGTAGATGTAAATAATAAATTGGTTTGTTATACAGATCATCAGATTTTTGAAAGATATTATAAATTTCGACTCAAAAATGGATATGCTAAAAAACAAGCCATAACTTTACAAGAGTTAAATAAATTAGAAATTGGTGATTATGTAACGCACATGGATCACGGTATTGGAAAATTTGGTGGTTTACAAAAAATTGATGTTCAAGGAAAAAAACAAGAAGCTATAAAATTAGTATACGGAGAACGAGATATTTTATATGTAAGCATACACTCGCTACATAAAATATCTAAGTTTAATGGCAAAGATGGAAAAGCTCCCAAAATATACAAATTAGGCTCTGGCGCTTGGAAAAAAATTAAACAAAAAACAAAAGCAAGAGTTAAACATATAGCTTTTAATCTAATTCAACTATACGCCAAAAGAAAACTGCAAAAGGGAGTCGCTTTTGGTCCAGACACCCATATACAACACGAGTTAGAAGGTAGTTTTATGTATGAAGATACACCCGATCAATTTACCGCTACACAAGAAGTAAAAAAGGATATGGAAAAAGACCAACCTATGGACAGATTGGTATGTGGCGATGTAGGTTTTGGGAAAACAGAAGTTGCCGTAAGAGCCGCATTTAAGGCAGTAGACAATGGCAAACAAGTTGCTATTTTAGTACCTACAACCATTTTAGCTTTTCAACATTACAAAACATTTTCCGAACGCTTAAAAGACTTTCCTATAAGAATAGATTATTTAAATAGGTTTAGAACAGTCAAACAAAAAGCTGCTGCTATAGAAGGTGTTAATTCGGGTGCTGTAGATATTATTATTGGAACTCATCAACTCACCAATAAAAAAATTCAGTTTAAAGATTTAGGGCTGTTAATTATTGATGAAGAACAAAAGTTTGGTGTTGCAGTAAAAGATAAGTTAAAAACGTTAAAAGAAAATGTAGATACTTTAACGCTAACTGCCACCCCAATTCCTAGAACTTTACAATTTAGCTTAATGGCTGCTAGAGATTTATCTGTAATAAAAACACCTCCACCAAACAGACATCCTATAGAAAGTAATGTAATTCGTTTTTCGGAAGAGGTAATTAGAGATGCCATTTCTTATGAAATTTCTAGAGGCGGACAAGTATTTTTTATTCATAATAGAATAGAAAACATTAAAGAGGTTGCAGGTTTACTACAAAGATTAGTGCCAAATGCAAAAATTGGCGTTGGTCACGGACAAATGGAAGGTAAAAAGCTAGAAGATTTAATGCTTGGCTTTATGAATAATGATTTTGATGTTTTGGTTTCTACAACAATTATAGAAAGCGGTTTAGATGTACCAAATGCAAATACTATTTTTATAAATAATGCCAATAATTTTGGGCTTTCAGACTTGCATCAAATGAGAGGTAGAGTAGGACGTTCCAACAAAAAAGCATTTTGCTATTTTATTACACCACCTTATCATATGATGACAGATGATGCCAGAAAAAGAATAGAAGCTTTGGTATTATTTTCTGATTTAGGAAGTGGTATAAATATTGCCATGAAAGATTTAGAAATTCGTGGTGCTGGAGATTTATTGGGTGGCGAACAAAGTGGTTTTATAAATGATATTGGTTTTGATACTTATCAGAAAATATTACAAGAAGCAATAGAAGAATTAAAAGAAAATGAATTTGCAGATTTGTACCCAACAGATACTTCTAAACCAAAAGAATATGTTAAAGAAGTACAAATAGATACCGATTTCGAAATTCTCTTTCCAGACGATTATGTAAATTCAGTTACCGAACGCCTTAGTTTATACAACAAACTGTCTGACATAGAAACCGAAGAAGCACTTCAAAAATTTGAATTAGAAATAATAGATAGATTTGGAGCTATACCTACACAAGTAGAAGATTTATTAAACTCGGTACGTATAAAATGGTTAGCAAAAAAACTTGGCCTAGAAAAAATTATTCTAAAACAAAAAAGAATGATTGGCTACTTTGTATCTGATCAGCAAAGTAATTTTTATCAAACTACTGCTTTTACTAATATGCTAAAACATGTACAAGAGAATGGCAAAAGTTGTGTAATGAAAGAAAAAGAAACCAAAAAAGGACTTCGACTATTGGTAACATTTATTAAAATAGATAGTGTAAAAAAAGCCCTAGAAACACTGCAGAGAATTTAAAAAATAACCGTCAATTTACTAGATTAAAAGTATCGTTTTTTTCTAAAACAGCTGATTTATAATATCACAAAAAAACATGGGAAATTTACACTTCAAAAATTTATCTCTATTACTATTAGCAACGCTTTTTATTAGTACTTCTGGGGTTTTGGGCAAATACATAAACATGCCTGCAGAGGTAATTATATGGTTTCGTGGTTTTTTTGGAGCTCTTTTTATTTATGGTTTTTGTAAAATTAAAGGTACTAGTTTAAAGATTTCGTCTAAAAAAGATTTCTACTCTTTTATTGTAAGTGGTTTTTTCTTAGGCCTGCACTGGGTAACTTACTTTTATGCCTTAAAACTGTCTAACGTAGCACTTGGTATGTTGTCTATGTATACTTTTCCGGTGATGACTGCCTTCCTAGAGCCCTTTTTTTCTAAACAAAAACTAAGTGGTATGCATATTTTACTTGGTATTTTGGTACTTGTCGGTGTTGCTATTTTAGTGCCTGAAATATCATTAGAAAATGAAGAAGCTAAAGGGATATTATTGGGTGTTTTTTCTGCTCTTTGTTACGCTTTGAGAAACTTAACCACAAAAAAGCATGTGCAAAAATATAACGGGAGTACATTAATGCTGTATCAACTTATTATAGTTACACTTTTATTGATTCCGGTTTTATTGGTAGATGAAAATTTAGCAAATTTTAGTAATCAGTTTCCTTTACTAATTTTAATTGCTTTATTAACCACTGCAATTGGTCATACCATGATGGTAAATTCTCTGCAACATTTTACTGTAGCAACTGCTAGTATTATAAGCAGTGTACAACCTATATTCGGTATTATTATTGCCTTTATTTTTGTTAATGAAGTGCCAACTACAAATACCTACATTGGTGGAACTTTAATTTTAGCAACCGTAATAATAGAAAGTATTAGAAGTAAGAAATAAGCATTTAAAAAGTTAAAACAACTCTTTATTGCTAATATCCAAATAATTACGCTTTACAAAAGCTAATATAGTCTCTAAAATTTCGCCCATATTTTTACAATCCTTAAACTTTACATCTCCAACATATTTTATAAGATGTTCTTTTAATAAAGCTATATTTTCTGGAGAAGAAATAGTATCTGCTTTCATACACTTTATTAATCGAGTAGTTCTTCTGGGAGCAGTAATCATTCTTTTTGCCATAAAAGAACGTTCCTCTATTTTATATTGACGTATAGAATCATTTTCGAGCTTTTTACCAACCATTTCAATCATTTTAAAATTCTCTTTCATAAATTGAAGATTGTACACTTTTAAATTTCCTTCAAAAGATTGTTGGTCGAAATCGATGGCTCTAATTTTATAAACTATACTATCAAAATCGTGGGTAGGTGTAATTACATAATTATAAGAGCGCATATCTCCTAACAAACGAACCAAACAACGTTCTTTAAATTTTACAAACTCTTTGGCTATTTGCGATTTTTCTAACTCGGTACACTTTGGCAAAAAATCTCTAATAAAATCGTCTCCAGGAATTCCGGCAATATGCTCTTCTATTAAAGTATCTTTATATACCAAGAAATTCATGTTATGCGGAGACAAAATATGTTCTAATTCTAAACCATAAATTCTAGAGGCATCTGCTTTTTTTACATAAAAATAAGTAGCGTTGTCATTTAAAATATTTCTAATTTTTACTCGAAAGGGTTTCGAATTTCCAAAAGTACAATAGTCTATGGCATCGACACTTAAAAACGGAATGCCATCGTCATTCCCATCGGAATGCAACATTGTGTATACTTTTTTTAAACTTCTATCAATTTCTTGTCTGTCGTATTCAGAATAATATGTTCGTACCCAAAGCGTATCTTCCTCATCTTTATCGTATACCGTTACTGAACCCTGAAAACGAAGTAAATCATCATAAAAAATAGGTATTTTTATATTCCTGTTATAGTTTTTTAAATACGCATTTAGCATATCATTTACAGGAAATGTAGGTTTTTTTTTAGACATCAATTTTTTCTCTACCGCCATCTTTTCTGTTGATTTTTATCAAAAGTAAGAATAATTATGCGAGTTCAAACATCTTTCCTGGCAAAGGTTTTGTAATTCCTTTTAATTCCATTTGTAACATTAAAGATGCCAATTGATATATTGGAATGTTACACTCCAAAGAAATCATATCTAACAATTGTGCTCCTTTTTGATGTAATAAATCATACACTTTCTGCTCCTTTTCACTTAAAATTAAAAACAATTCTTTCTGAATTATTTTTAGTTTTTTTGGGGTATCCCAATTAAGCATTTTTACTATTTCATCTGCCGAATTTAATAAGAAGGCTTTGTTGTTTTTAATTAAATTATTACATCCTTTGCTATAAATATCTGTAGTTCTTCCTGGCACTGCAAATACATCTTTATCGTAAGAATTAGCAATATCTGCAGTTACTAAAGAACCTCCTTTGCTAGCAGATTCTATAACCACTGTAGCACTTGAAATACCAGCTACAATCCTGTTACGCTTTAAAAAATTTTCTCTTAATGGTGCTTCACGATGCCAAAATTCTGTAATAAAACCCCCATTTTCTAATACATGTGGCATATATTTTTTATGAGCTTTTGGGTATATTTCGTTAAAACCATGTGCCAATACAGCCACAGTTTGTAGCTTATTTTTTATGGCTGCCTTATGTGCACAAATATCCACTCCGTATGCAAATCCACTAACAATAATCGGACTGTAAATTGATAAATCTGCAATAAGTTTTTCGCAAAAATCTCTACCATAAGAACTCATATTTCTTGTACCAACAATAGAAATAATTTTAGAATTAGAAAAATCTATTTTTCCGTCTTTAAAAAATAATATTGGACTATCAATACAGTGTTGTAAATTGGTTGGATACTCATTATCTAAAAAATAAGAATAAGAAATGTTATTATCTTTTATATATTGAAGTTCTTTTTGAGCTAATGTAATGTTTTCCTTATCAAAAAGATGCCTAAGTATGTGGTTGCCAATTCCGTTTATTTTAGATAATGTAGTTTGCTTTTCTTTAAATATTTGCGCCACATCTCCTACATTTACAATGAGTTTCTTTGCTAGAATATCTCCAATAGCCTTACTTTTTTGCAAACGTAAGATTGCCAATAATTTTTCTTCTTCCAAGGGATAACAATTTGAATAACAATATATAAAAAATTTGTTGATAATTATTAGAGAACTTTTTATAATAATACTGTTAAAATTATATATTTGTTATTATGATTTTAGAGCGCTACATTAACGATTTATTATATAGGTACGAATGTGTAATTGTTCCTGATTTTGGGGGTTTTGTAACCAACAAAATTGGTGCGAGGTTGCAAAAAGATACTCATACTTTTTATGCTCCTTCTAAACAAATAACATTTAATAGTCATCTAAAACATAACGACGGTTTGTTGGCAAATTATATTGCTGCTTCAGAAAATATCTCATTCGAAAAAGCAGCTACTGCAATTTCTTTAAGTGTCATACAATGGCAAAATCAATTGCAATCGTCTCAAGTTGCTTTAGAAAATCTTGGTATCCTTTCTTTAAATTCAGCTAAAAAAATAATTTTTGAACCGAATGAAAGTACCAACTTTTTAACATCATCTTTTGGTCTTTCTAATGTTACATCACCTGTAATTAACAACTATAAACAAGTAGTAAAACCTTTAGAAACAAGTACTTCTAAGAAAAAAGTTCCTGCCTTTATTAAATATGCAGCTACGGCAGCAATTTTACTAACTTTAGGAGTAGCAGCTTACAGCAACTACAAAGTAAATGAGCAAAAAGTAACCATTGCTCAACAAGAAATTGCACTCCAAAAAAAGATTGAAACAGCTACTTTTGTAATTCCAAATCCACTACCTACATTAGAACTAAATGTAGTTAAAAAAACAGCTAAACCTTTTCATTTGGTAGCAGGCTCTTTTCAATTTAGAAAAAATGCAGAAAAAAAAGTAGCTCAATTAAAACAAAAAGGTTTTAATGCCTTTATTATTGGACTTAATAAATGGGGTTTAACCCAAGTTGCTTTTACTAGTTATGCAAATAAAAACGATGCTATAAACCATCTTCATAAAATAAAAAGAACCATTAGCAAAGAGGCTTGGCTCTTAGTAAAAGAGTAACGTTTTAAGTATCTTTTAAGGCCTCTAATTTTCTAACTTATTTTGTTATAGAATCTAACAATAAAACTACTGTTGTAAAAGTAGTCTGTTCTTTTTTTAGACTTCTAAAATTTTGATAAAATGATTGCCTATCTTTGCAAAAAATTTAAAAGCAATGAATGCTAAAACTCCCAAAGAATCATTAACAATATTAACAGACCTAGTTTTACCGGGTGAAACCAACTATTTAGATAACCTTTTTGGTGGAGAATTACTAGCTAGAATGGACAGAGCTTGTAGTATTGCCGCCAGAAGACACTCAAGAAGAATTGTAGTAACGGCCTCTGTAAATCATGTGGCGTTTAATAAATCTGTACCTGTTGGAAGCGTAGTAACGGTAGAAGCCAAAGTTTCTAGAGCTTTTAAATCGTCTATGGAAGTGTATGTAGATGTATGGATAGAAGACAGACAATCTAGACACAGAACAAAAGTAAACGAAGGTATTTATACTTTTGTTGCTGTAGATGAAACAGGAAAACCAGTTCAAATTCCGCAATTGTTACCAGAAACAGAATTGGAAATAGAACGTTTTGAAGGAGCCTTAAGAAGAAAGCAACTAAGCCTTGTTTTAGCAGGAAAAATGAAACCTAATGAGGCTACAGAACTAAAAGCATTGTTTAACTAAACACCTATAAAATGACAGATTTATTTGGAATAAAAATAATATGGTCTTTAGGATTTATATTATTTGCCATATTAATACGAATTATTATCATTAACTCATTAAAGAAAATTCAAACAAAATTTGGTTTTCAAAAATCGAGAATATTAGTAACCAATAAAATAATTACAATTTTAATTTACTCTACCATTATTGTGCTAATAGCCTTTCTTTGGGGAGTAGACCAAAAACAACTATTGGTATATATTTCTTCTTTTTTAACAGTATTAGGAATTGCTTTTTTTGCGCAATGGTCTATACTTTCGAATATTACAGCGGGTTTAATATTATTTATAAATTATCCTGTAAAAATTGGCGATACTATTACAGTGTTAGAAAAAGACAACAATGTTACAGGTCAAATAAAAGATATTGGAGCTTTTTTTATTACACTAAAAACTCCCGAAAAAGAATTAATAACCATGCCTAATTCGGTAATTCTACAAAAGAATATTAAATATTTTCCGCAACCAGATTAGCTTTTAATTATCTTTTTAAAAGCCAAACAGCTGGGTTTAATTTTGTGGTATTTTTGTAAAGTACAAAAATTAAAGTCGTTTTTCCGGAAACCTTATCTGTAAAAATATGACCTATATTTTGACCAGTTTTTACAACATCGCCCTTTCTAACATATAATTTATCTAAATTATTGTAGGAAGAAATATAGTTACCATGTTGTATTAATACATTTCTTCTTCCTTCTGCAGAAACCAAAACATTTAAAACTGTACCATTAAAAATAGCCAAAGCATTGTTATTTTGATTGGTTACGATATGTAAACCCGTTCCGTTTATTTCGATACCAGGAAAAGTTGGATGGCGCTGTTTACCAAACCTTCTAACCACCACACCCTCTTTTACGGGCCATGGCAACTTACCTCTATTAAGTTCAAAATTTGCCGCTAATTCTTTTGCTTCCGGACTCAGTATAAATTCGTTTCTCTTGCTTGTTTTAGGTGTAGATTTTAATTTTTTTGCAGCCAATCTATTTGCCTTTTCAATGGCTGCCTTAATAATTTTATCTAACTTTTGTGCCACTCTTTTCTCTTCTGCAATTTTCTTTTGAAGATTTCTTTTGTAAGCACTTTCTTTCTTTTTAATTTTTGCTAGTAGCAATTCTTGACGCTTCTTATCTAACTCTATTTGTTTTTTTTGATCTTTCTCAGAAACAATTAAACTATCTTTTGATTGTTTTTTATAGGTGAGAGAATCTATAAGTTGCTGCACTACTAGTGCTTGTTTTCCAATTTCTTCTCCTTGTTTTTTTCTAAATGATGTATATTGTTCTAAGTAAGAAACCCTTTTATAAGCTTGATAAAAACTTTGTGAAGACAATAAAAACATTAACCTACTTTGTTTAGAACGGCTTTTGTACGATTTAAAAATCATAGCTGCATAATCTGCCTTTAAAGCCTCGAGCTCTTTTTCTAAAACTGCAATCTTTCGGGTGTTTTTATCAATTGTTTTAGACAATAAAGCAGCCTCTAAATTTATGGTATTTATAAGCTCTTGTCTAACCGCTATTTTCTGCTGAATATCGCTTAAATCTTCTAAAACATTTTTCTCTTTTTTTTGTTCTTTAAAAAGCAAAGAGTTTACCTGCCTTATTTCTGCCTTTAGCTTTTTTCGCTGTGCTTCTAACTCTTTTTTAGTTTGACTAAACGTAGTTAAACTACAAAAAAAGTATAGCATAAAAATTTGTAAACGAGTCTTTATCACTATAATTTTATACGTTTATATCCGCTAGGAATTTTAAATGATGTATTTAAATCACTATTAAAAATAACAGATTTTAAATTAAAATCTATAGTTGTTTGCTTAGTATTATCTTTTGCTAAAATTACCATTTTAGAAGGAAAAATCTCCTTTTTTTGTGTAAAATAATCCGAATAAGAAATATCTAACCGTTGTTTTTTTTCAATATTAACAATAGACTGGCCCAATAATTTAAAATGAGAAGGTTGTACTTTAAAGAAAGTATCGAATAATATATTTTGTGTTTTAGGAGATAGTACATACACATTATTTTCTATACTAACTTCTTGTTTTTCTTTTTTCAAGTCTAAAATAGCCTGACCTAAAAACAGGTTTTGTAACTGATCGAAATTAATAGGAGTTCCTAATATTTCTTCTAATAAAGAAAAATCTCCATCGAAGTAAGTTCTATCTAACGGTGAATAAAAAAGCACTTTATTTGGTGTTATTTTGGCTTTAAAAACATTAATAAACTTAGTTCCCTTTAACCAAATTACTTTATCTATTTCTATTTTTATATTTACAGATATACGTTGTTTTATATTTTCTCCCTCGTAGTTTACCGAATATTTTGCATCTAATGTTTCTTTAGAAAAATTTGCAGCAATGTGTTTTTTAACTACACGCCTTGCAGACATTTTAGTGGCAATAGCACTTTTATCTATAGCAATACTTTTAGACTTACAAGCAGCAAATACTAAGACTAAAAAAAACAGATATATTATATTTTTCATACTATTTCTTTAGTTTCTGTAGTTTTAATTTCAGTTTTTCTACCTCTTTTTTATTTCCCATTTTTTTATGATTAATCATCAATTCCTTGTAAAAAGTAATTTCTACAGTTGTTTCTATTACAAAATCCAAACCATTATTTAATGTTTCTATAGCTTTTGTGTACTGTTTGTTAGCATGTAGGGCTTTTGCATGAGATAAATATACAAAAGGTTGCGCAGGAAAAAGTATCATTCCCTCCGAACTATACAGCAATAATTGCTCTAGGGTATTTGAAGGGTTCTCTAAAATAGTTTTTAATAATGAATATGATTTTGTTGCTGTAAACTGTTTTTTTAAACTTTCTAAATCGGTATTATTTTGAGTATTCACAGGTGTTTCCGATTTAGTTCGATTTTTTAACGAAGCTTTATAACGCTTATAATTAGAGGGTAAGACTTGTTCTTTCTCTAAAACATCCATTAAAGAAATAGCATTTTTGGTATCGTTATTTTGTATAAATAATCGAATTAAATTAACACGTTCTTTCGTGTCGATTTCTACCACTTTTTTTTGAGCTTTAATGGCTTCGGTAAAATTGCGTTCTTTTACAAAAATTGCTACTAAATGTTTAAGCATCCATATATTATCGGAGTCTTTTTGTAAGGCTCTCTGTAAATATTCTCTTGCTAAAATTGTATTATTAAGCTGATAATAATTTTTAGAAAACTCAAAAAAAACAGCTACATCATTTGGTATTATTTGATGACAACTTTCTAGGTTTTCTATGGCTTGCTGATACTTACCAATAGCTTTTTGAGATAGTGCTTCAAAAAAATACTCTTGAAACGCTAGCTCTTTATCCTCTGTAAAATCGGCAGCTAACGGAATACTGTCTTGTGCGCTAAAATTATTGGAAATCAACATAAAAAAGAAAATACAACCGTATAAAAAACTACTATTAGTTGTAAATTTTTGCAGTATGTATTTTCTTCTAAACATCTTAACTAAGCTCTGTATAATCTCCAATACTTACAGAGGTAAATTTACCATTAAAAACAGCATGGTTACCAATCATTGCATTGTCTAAATTGGCATTTGTAATGGTAACATTTGTTTGAATAAGTGAGTTGGTAATGGTACTGTTTTCTACAACACTATTCTCTCCAATAGAAACAAAAGGACCTATTTTAGTGTTTTTAAGCACCACATTTTTTCCGATATAACAAGGCTGAATAATTTCTGAATTTTCTAAAATTACTTCTTCAGAAACTAAATTATTTCCGGCTTGGTGCTCAAATTGTAAAACTTGCTTATTGGTGTCTACGGTCGGGTCTTTTTTACCACAATCCATCCAAATATTTACCGTACCAGGTATAAATTTTGCTCCATCACTTTTTAACGTTTCCAACACATTTGTAAGTTGATACTCATTATTTTCTCGTAAATCATTATCAATTAAATATTGAATTTCTTCTCTTACTCTATCTCCATCTTTAAAGTAATAAATTCCAATAATTGCTAAATCAGATACAAATTTGGTTGGTTTTTCTATAAAGTCTGTTATAAAACCTTCTTCTAACTTTACTACACCAAAAGCACTAGGATCTGCAACTTGCTTTACCCAAATTGCCCCATCGGCATTGGCATCTAGTTTAAAATCTGCTTTAAACAAAGTATCCGCATAAGCCACAACACAAGGGCCACTTAAAGATTCTTTTGCACAAAATAATGCATGTGCTGTTCCTAAGGCCTCTTCTTGAACGTATACAGAACCTTTTGCCCCCAATTCTTTGGCAATTTGTAATAAAGTTGCCTCGGTATTGGCAGGAAAACCTTTTTTTGCAGGACCGATAATAAAAGCAATTTCGTTTATGCTTTGGTCAATTACGCTAGCAATATCTTCTACAAGTCTTTGCACAATTGGTTTACCAGCAATTACTGTTAATGGTTTTGGAACGGTTAAAGTATGTGGTCTTAAACGAGAACCTATTCCCGCCATTGGAACAATTATTTTCATAAATTTTATCAATTTTATAAGTCGCAATATAACACTAATTAAGAGATTGTAAAAAATGAGCAATGGTAAAAATAAGTGGTATTTTTTTAAATTAAATAGACTAAAAATCAAAGGCTTTGCTAGGGTTTTTCGTTTCTTTGTAAAAATTTTTAACACGTGAACTATTTATCAGTAGAAAATATCTCTAAGGCTTACGGAGATAGAGTATTGTTTGAAGACATTTCTTTTGGAATTAATAAAGACCAAAAAGTGGCTTTTGTTGCAAAAAATGGAAGTGGAAAAACTTCCATTTTAAATATTATTGCCAATTTAGATGTTCCAGACACTGGCCAAGTAGTTAGCAGAAAGGGTATTTCTATTGCTTATTTAGCTCAAAAAGACGACATTAATCCAGCATTAACCATAGAAGAAACCATTTTTGCTACTGATAATAAAATACTTTCTATTGTAAACAAATACGAAAAAGCATTAAAAAATCTTGATGATACAGAAGCGTACCAAGCCGCTTTCGATTTAATGGATCAGCACAATGCATGGGATTTTGAAACACAATACAGGCAAATATTATCGAAATTGAAACTCGACGATTTAAGCTTAAAAGTTGGAGCGCTTTCTGGCGGACAACGAAAGCGACTTTCTCTAGCCATTGTTCTTATTAATAAACCTGATTTATTAATTTTAGATGAGCCAACAAATCATTTAGATTTAGAAATGATAGAATGGCTTGAAGCATTTTTTGCCAAAGAAAAAATTACTCTTTTTATGGTTACTCACGACCGCTATTTTTTAGAACGTGTATGTAATGAAATCTTAGAGTTAGACGAAGGAAAAATATATAAATACAAAGGAAACTATTCTTACTATCTTCAAAATAAAGAGGAAAGGCTCGCTTTAGAAGCTACCAATTTAGGAAAAGCAAAAAGCTTGTTTAAAAAAGAACTCGATTGGATGCGAAGACAGCCAAAAGCAAGAACTACAAAATCTAAGTCTAGAACAGACGATTTTTACAAAATAAAAGAGCAAGCGCACCAACGAAGAAAAGACCATCAAATTCAGTTAGAAATAAATATGGAACGTTTAGGAAGTAAAATTCTTGAGCTACATAAAGTTACAAAATCATTTGGTGATAAAAAGATTTTAGAAAATTTCGATTATGTTTTTAAACGTGGTGAGCGTATTGGTATTATTGGTAAAAACGGTACAGGAAAATCTTCCTTTTTAAATATTATAACAGAGAAATCTCCTTTAGATAGTGGAAAAGTTATCTTGGGTGAAACCGTAAAATTTGGCTATTACACACAAGCTGGTATTAACATTAAAGAAGGACAAAAAGTTATTGAAGTAATAAAAGAATTCGGAGAGTTTATACCACTTACAAAAGGTAGAAAAATTTCTGCATCACAATTATTAGAACGTTTTTTATTTGATAAAAAGAAGCAATATGATTTTGTTGAAAAACTTTCTGGAGGCGAGCAAAAAAGACTCTATTTGTGTGCTGTTTTAATTCAGAATCCAAATTTTTTAATTTTAGATGAGCCTACAAATGATTTAGATGTAGTTACTCTAAACGTGCTAGAAAATTTCTTATTAGATTACCCTGGCAATCTTTTGGTGGTTTCGCACGATAGGTATTTTATGGATAAAATTGTAGATGCTTTGTTTGTTTTTAGAGGTAATGGAGTGGTGGAAAATTTTCCTGGAAACTACTCAGACTTTAGAACATATGATAGCTCAAACGACAAAGAAGAAGAAATAGCAGAAAAATCTGCTTCAAAAAAAGTAGAAAAACCGTTAAAGAAAACGTCTAAAAAAACCCTATCTTTTGATGAAAAAAGAGAGTTTGGTGCTTTAGAAGTAGAGATTGAACGTTTACAAAAAAGAAAAGCAGCTATAGAAACCGACTTTTTAAATGTAGCTATTGCCCCAGAAGATATTCCAAAAAAATCGAAAGAACTACAAGAAATCAATACTCAACTAGAAGTTAAGGAAGAAAGATGGTTAACACTTTCTATGAAATTGGAAGACTCATAATTGTATTGAAAATTTAAAAGTAAAAAAGGCATTCTATAACAGAATGCCTTTTTTTATATAATAAAATATGTGTTAATTTATCTGAGAAACACGTAATGTATTCACCATTCCTTTTGCCTCAACTGGCATAGAGGTTAAATTAATTATAAAGTCTCCTTGGTTTACAAAGCCTTTGTCTTTAGATATATTGTTAATTTCTACAACCGTATCATCGGTACTTAAATTTTTATCGTAATAAAAAGCTTTCACGCCCCAAAGTAAATTTAGTTTTCCTAAAATTCTTCTTTCAGAAGAAAAAGCCAATATTTTCGATTTTGGTCTCCATGCAGAAATTTGAAATGCTGTATAACCACTATTTGTAAGGGTAGAAATTGCTGCGGCATCTATATTATTTGCCATTAATGCTGCATGATGACAAATTGCTTTGGTAATAAAACGGTTTGTTCTAATATGTGGTGCTTGATGTGGTACTTTAATTAAATCAGAATTTTCTACACTTACAATAATTTCCCTCATTTTTCGAATTACTCTTATTGGATGTTTTCCAACAGATGTTTCTCCAGAGAGCATTACTGCATCTGCACCATCCATAATAGAGTTCGCAACGTCGTTTACTTCTGCTCTTGTTGGTACAGAATTCTCTATCATTGTTTCCATCATTTGAGTAGCAATAATAACGGGTATTCTAGCTTTTTTAGCTCTTTCTACCAACATTTTTTGAATTAGTGGTACTTCTTGCATTGGTATTTCTACACCTAAATCTCCTCGAGCCACCATTAATCCATCGCAATAAGGTATTAAAGAATCTATATTGGCAACTGCCTCTGGTTTTTCTATTTTAGCAATCACTGGCACTCTATAAGTAGAATGCTCATCTATTAAATCGCGCAACATTCGTAAATCTTCTGGCGTTCTAACAAAAGAAAGTGCCATCCAATCTACATCTAAACCTAACGCAAAAATGGCATCTTCTTTATCTTTTTCAGTTAAAGCTGGTAAAGAAATTGCTGTGTTTGGTAAATTAACCCCTTTTTTAGATTTTAATGCACCACCAACAATAGTTTTTACCACTACTTTTTTGTCTTTATCTGTAGATACAACCTCGAAAAGTAATTTCCCATCGTCTACTAATATTTGTTCTCCAACTTTAACATCTTTTGGAAAACGTTGATATGTCATGAACGCCTTTTCTTTGGTACCGATACATTTTTCTGTAGTAAAGGTAAAAAGGTCGCCATCTTCTAAAACCACATCATCTTCCATAACTCCTACACGTAGTTTAGGACCTTGTAAATCTGCTAAAATGGCAACATTAAAACCATTTTCTTCATTTATTTCTCTTATTGTTTTTACTGTTTTTGTAACATTCTCGTAATCTGCATGCGAAAAATTAATTCGAAATACATTTACACCTTCTTTAGCAAGATTGGTTAAAATTTCTTTAGAGCCTGTGGCAGGACCTAATGTGGCTACTATTTTTGTTTTTTTGTATGGCTTCATTCTTAAAATATTAAAAAGTCTTTAGACTTTAGTGTGTTTTTATCTATTGAATAAGAAGTGACTACTTGCTCAATATTATTAATTTTTTGTACTGTATTTTCTACAAAATTAAAAACTCCTTCGCCAGAAATTTTTAAAAAAAAATCTACTTTTTTTTTCTCTGGAATTAAGTAAGTCTTCGTTTCGGTAGAAAGTAGTAACTCGTTAGATGCTAATTGATTTTCTCTTTTAAAGCTATTTTCAATCAAAAACCACTCGAAGCTATATTCTTCACTAGAGAAATTGTAGAGAGAAAACGATGCATTAATACGTTCGATTTCAAATTCTAAATCTTTGATTGATTTAGAAAAGCGAGTGTTTAAATTTTTGTTAAGCAAATATGCCAGTTTATAATCTTCTAATGCTGTATGAATACCAATTAGTGCGTATTCTTCTTCGCCAAAATCGTCTAAACCTAAAGCATGAATTTGCATAAATTGTAAATTAACTTTTAGTGATTTTAATCTTGCTAAATTACTAATTGTTTGCGAGATTATATTTTATTTTCACGAAAACGTTATCGCTTTAATCTAACGATATTTCATTCTGAAATGCAAAATATACTCTTTTGGCAGCCATTTCTTCTGCTTTTTTCTTAGAAGTTGCTCTCCCTTTGGCTATTTGATTACCATCTATACTTATCTTAACGCTAAAATGTTTTATTTGCTCGTTACCAGAATCTTCATAAGTATCAAAAGAATATTGTTTTTTTTGCTTCTGGCACCATTCTATTATCAATCCTTTATAGCTTGTAATTTTACCTTCTAACTTTTGTATATCTACGTAAGGTACAATTACATTTTTATGAATAAACTTCTGACAAAAGTTATACCCTTTATCTAAGTATATTGCGCCAATTAAAGCTTCAAAAATGTTTCCATGAATATTGTCTCCCACATTTGCTTGGTCTATATTACTTTTTACAAACTGAATAAGATTTAAGTCTTTTCCGAGTTCGTTTAGATGGTCTCTACTCACAATTTTAGAACGCATTTGTGTGAGATAACCTTCTGTGCCTTTGGGCACTTTTTTATATAAATAAGCGGCAATTACAGAACCCAGAATAGAATCTCCTAAAAACTCTAAACGTTCGTAATTTACAGGATTACCTTTGCTATCTGTCATCTGCACAGAACGGTGTGTAAATGCTTTTTGATAATAGGTAATTTTTTTGGGAGAAAAGTTTAGTAATTTTTTTAATTCGCCATAAAATACGGATTCTTCAGGAGAATGCGATTTTACTATTTTGCGAATAAAGTTCATAGACTACTCGTCTAATTTCTTAAAAGCAACACATGCATTGTGGCCACCAAAACCGAAAGTATTACTCATGGCTACCTTAATATCTCTTTTTTGAGCTTTGTTTAAGGTTAAGTTTAACTCAGGGTTTATATTTTCATCTACATTTTGATGATTTATTGTTGGCGGAACAATACCATGTTTCATTGCCAAAATAGAGGCGATAGATTCTATAGCACCAGCTGCACCCAATAAATGACCGGTCATAGATTTTGTAGAATTAATGTTGATGTTTTTGGCATGATTTCCAAAAACAGCAGAAATAGCTTTTAATTCAGCTACATCACCTAAAGGAGTAGAAGTACCATGGGTATTAATATGGTCTACTTCTTCGGGTTTAATTCCTGCATTTTCTAGGCAGTTTTTCATTACAGCAACCACACCAACTCCTTCAGGATGTGGCGCAGTAATATGGTAGGCATCCGAAGACATTCCACCACCAATTACCTCTGCATAAATTTTTGCACCTCTGGCTTTTGCATGCTCGTAACTTTCTAGAACAATAGCTCCTGCACCTTCGCCTAATACAAAACCATCACGTTCTGCATCAAAAGGTCTAGAGGCTGTTTTAGGATCATCGTTTCTAGATGATAATGCGTGCATAGAACTAAAACCACCCATACCTGCAATTGTAACAGCCGCTTCAGAACCACCAGTAACAATAACATCACAAGTGCCTAAACGAATATAATTCATGGCATCTATCATTGCATTTGCAGAAGAAGCACAGGCAGAAACAGTTGTATAATTTGGGCCCATAAATCCGTTTTTAATAGAAATATGACCTGGAGCAATATCGGCAATCATTTTTGGGATAAAGAAAGGATTAAATCTTGGAGTTCCGTCTCCTTCTGCAAAGTTTAAAACTTCGTTTTGAAAGGTTTCTAAACCACCAATACCTGCTCCCCAAATTACGCCCACACGTAATTTGTTGATTTTTTCTAAATCTAAATTCGCATCTGCGATTGCTTCATCAGAAGCCACCATTGCATATTGCGTAAAGCGATCCATTCTTCGAGCTTCTTTTCTGTCTATAAAATCTGTGACATTAAAGTTTTTTAGCTCACAAGCAAAACGAGTTTTGAACTTGGCAGCATCATAATATGTAACAGGTGCTGCTCCGCTAACTCCGTTAACTAAAGCGTTCCAATATTCTTCTATATTATTACCAATTGGCGTTAATGCGCCAAGTCCAGTGACTACAACTCGTTTTAATTGCATATAAATGTTACTTTTTTGCTTCTTCTATATAGCTAACTGCTTGACCTACAGTACCAATGTTTTCTGCTTGATCATCTGGAATTTGAATATCAAATTCTTTCTCGAATTCCATAATTAACTCAACAGTATCTAAAGAATCTGCTCCTAAATCGTTTGTGAAGCTCGCTTCTGTTGTTACCTCGTTATCGTCAACGCCTAATTTGTCTACGATAATCGCTTTTACTCTTGATGCAATGTCTGACATAATTTTTTAATTTTAAATTTTAAATCTGGGCAAAAATACAAATCTTATTAATTATAACTAATTTTTGTCCAAAAAATGATGCTTAAAAGTAAAGAAAATAATTTAATCTTCACTTAATAGTATCGGTTTGTTAATAATTATTCTTTTTTTTGTAGCTTAGAAAGATAGATATGAAGCGTATTATTATTTTTGCATCTGGTTCTGGTTCGAATGCAGAGAACATTATTTCTTATTTTAATCACACTAAAACCGCTAAGGTTACTAATGTGCTGTGTAACAATGAGCATGCCAAAGTTTTTGAACGTTGTAAAAAACTAAACACCAAGTGTATTCATTTTACAAAAAACGATTTTTTTACAACAGACAACATTTTAAACCTACTTAAAGAAGAGGCAGATTTTATTGTATTAGCTGGTTTCTTATGGAAAATTCCAGAAAAAATAGTAACGGCTTTTCCTAACAAAATTATAAATATTCATCCGGCATTATTGCCAAAATATGGCGGAAAAGGAATGTATGGAATGCATGTACACAAAGCAGTAAAAGCAAATAATGAAACCGAAACGGGCATTACCATTCATTATGTAAATGAAAATTATGATGAAGGCGCCATTATTTTTCAGAAAGAAACCGCTTTAACAAACCAAGACACTCCTACAACTATAGCAGCAAAAATTCATCTTTTAGAGCAGCGTTATTTTCCGAAAGTATTAGAAGAAGTAATTGTAAGTATTAATGAGTAAAAAAAAGTTTTACGTAGTTTGGAACGGACGAAAAAAAGGTGTTTTTACTTCTTGGAATGTTTGTAAAAAACAAATAGAAGGTTTTGAAAATGCCCAATACAAAAGTTTTTCGAATTTAGAAGAAGCCGAAGTTGCTTTCTCTAAAAAATACGAGGAATATAAGGGTAAAAATACCACAAAACCTGTGCTTTCAGCAAAAGAAAAAGCGTCTTTTGGCACCCCTATTTTAGAGAGCATTGCTGTAGATGCTGCTTGTTCAGGAAACCCTGGTGCAATGGAATATAGAGGTGTTTTTACACACAACAAAAAAGAAATTTTTAAAAAAGGACCTTTTAAAAACGGCACCAATAATATTGGAGAATTTTTAGCTTTAGTACATGGAATTGCACTTTTAAAGGGTAAAAATAAAGAAGACATTCCTATTTATTCAGATTCTAAAATTGCCATGAGTTGGATAAAGCAAAAACGTTGTAAAACAAATATTCATTTTAACGATACTAACAAAGATTTGCTAGAGTTAATTAAAAGAGCCGAAAATTGGCTAAAAGAAAATACGATTAAAAATCCGATTTTAAAATGGGAAACAAAAGCTTGGGGAGAAATTCCTGCTGATTTTGGTAGAAAATAACGTGATGTATTCATTTACTATATCGGTTATTTTGTAACATAATAGCAAAATAGTTTTTTAAGTATATGAATGTAATTGTTTTACTTAATAATAATTGAACTCTTATTTTTAATTGATATGAAACCTCATATTATACCTACTAATATGGAATTTGAAATTTGTATTTTATAATATGTATTTTCCTTCTAAAAACTTACCAATAGCTAATTATTTAGATGCTACCTATTTAAAAACTCCTAGTCAAGCAAATATTAGTAGTGCCGATACAAAAAAGCAAATTATCGCTTTGGCAGAAGAGGCAAACACTTACAATTATAAACTAGTAATGGTTAGGCCTTTGTATATTACGTTGCTAAAAAGAACACTAAAAAAATCGGTTCTTATTGGAACTGTTATTGATTTTCCTGAAGGAAAAGCTCCTGTTAACCAAAAACTAAAAGAAGCCAAAAAAGCAATTGATTTAGGTGCTAACGAACTAGATTTTGTAGTAAACTACAGCGCTTTTAAAAACGGAAATATCGATTTAATAAAAGAAGAAGTGACTAAAGGCACTGCTATTTGTCTAAAGAATAACAAAGTTGTGAAATGGATAATTGAAGTAGCTGCTTTATCAAATGAAGAAATAATTGTAATTTCACGTTTAATAAAACAAATTGTGCTAGATAATTTCGGAGAAAAAAACACCAAAAATGTGTTTGTGAAATCTTCTACCGGCTTTTACAAAACAAAAACAAATAAACCTAATGGTGCTACTATAGAAAATATGCGTCTAATTGTAGAAAATGCAAAACCGTTAAAAATAAAAGCAGCAGGTGGTATTAAAAATTACGAAACAGCACAAAAATTTATTTCTTTTGGGGTAGATAGAATTGGTACTTCTTCTGCAAAAGAAATAGTAACAAAAAAAGAAAATAAAAACCTAAATAACCTAGAATATTAATTTTGAAAAATTACTTTGCACACCAAACAGCAGTTATAGACGAAGGCTGCCAAATAGGAAAAGGAACAAAAATATGGCATTTTAGCCATGTTATGACAGAGGCAATTATTAGCGAAAACTGTAATATTGGGCAAAATGTTGTGGTATCTCCTAAAGTATTTTTAGGTAAAAATGTAAAGGTGCAAAATAACGTATCTATATACACCGGCGTAATTTGCCAAGAAGATGTTTTTTTAGGACCCTCTATGGTTTTTACCAATATTACAAACCCTAGAAGTGCTATTATTAGACAAGATAAATATATAGAAACCCTGGTAGAAAAAGGGGCAAGTATTGGTGCAAATGCTACTATTATTTGTGGTAATACTATAGGTAAGTATGCCCTTGTTGGTGCTGGAGCAGTAGTTACAAAAAATGTTGCACCATACGCATTAGTTGTAGGCAATCCGTCGAAACAAATTGGCTGGGTTAGCGAGTACGGACATCGCCTAAATTTTGATAATAATGGTCTGGCAACTTGTAAAGAAAGCAACGAAACCTATCAATTAAAAAATAATATTGTTATAAAATTACACAATGACTAAAAAATTCACATTTTTATTTCTCTTTATAACTGCTCTCAGTTTTTCACAATCTGAAGTATATCCTCAGTTTGATTCTTGCAAAGAAAAAAAAGTTGTAAATGCAAAAGATTGTTTTTTATCTACTACTAAAAAAGAGTTTTTCAAAATTTTTAAAGTTCCTGAAATAGTCTTTAGAGAAAATTATACAGATACTATAAACGCACAATTTGTGGTGAACAAAGAAGGTAACTTTAAACTTATTTATGTAAACACACCTTACCAAGAAATTAAAGACGCAATTGCAAAAACATTTTTAAAACTACCAAAGGTTATTGCTGCAAAATATAATAACAATTCTATAGAAATGCAGTTTCAGTTACCTATCTCTTTCCCATTACAAACAGACAGAACTGCCATATCAAGTACAAAAGAACCAATAGAAAATAAAGAAAGTAAAAAACGTAGTTTATTTGATGTGGTTGAAAAAAATAAAATAGCTAATGCCTCATTTCTAGAGCATGAAAGTCAGCTTAATATTCCTTTTACACATCAAAGATATGTAGATTATGAATTTGCATTACACAAAGCTAAGGGAACGCATACAGCCTCTAAACCTTATGTTTTTAATGAAATAAATACCTATATTGATTTAACCTCTGAAAAAGAAAAGTTTTTAAAACCATCAAAAAAATCATGGGTTGGCAAAAAAATTTGGAATGAGCATTTACTTCAAATTAAAGAAAAAGATTTTTGGTTAACAGTAGATTTTTTGGTGGATGTACAAGTAGGTAAAGACAATTCTGATGTTCCTTACACCTATAATAATTCAAGAATAATAACTGTAAATGGTGGCTTAGGAAATAAGTTTTCGTATTCTGCTACAGTTTTTGAAAGTCAAGCTAGGTTTGCAAACTACATAAATACAGCTACCTTTAACAATTCTTTATTAACTAGACCCAAAAACTCGGAAGGTTTAGTTCCTGGAAGGGGAAAAGCAAAAAGATTTAAAGAAGATGGTTTTGATTACCCAGTTGCAGAGGGTTATTTAGCGTACCAACCTAATAAATTTATGCAGTTTCAATTTGGAAATGGCAGAAATTTTATTGGAGATGGATATCGATCTTTTATACTTTCGGATGTTTCTGCACCTACCACTTACTTAAAAATGAAAGTAGATTTCTGGAAAATACAATATACCAATATTTGGATGTGGAACACAGAACCTTCTCTAGCCTCTGCTATTAACCCAAATGAACACCAAAGAAAATACATTGCAGCCCATTACCTTAGTTTAAATATTACAGATAAACTAAATATAGGTCTATTTGAAACAGCTATTTCTACTGGAGAAAATGGCTTTGACGCTGGTTTTTTAAATCCTGTTCTTTTTTATAGATCTGTAGAATTTAATCGTGGTGAAGATGCCGGTAACGCAATTATTGGACTCACAGGAAAATATAAATTAACAAATAATATTTCTCTATACTCACAATTAATGGTAGATGAGTTTTCGGTAGGAAACTTAAATGACTTAAGCGATTGGAGAAATAAATTTGCCTATCAATTAGGAGCAAAATACTTTGATGCATTTAATGTAAAAGACCTTTTTTTACAACTAGAGTACAACTATGCTAGGCCCTACACATTTGCGCATAAATCGCCCATTTTAAATTACGGAAATTACAGCCAGCCAATGGGCCATTTGTGGGGTGCAAATTTTTATGAAGCAATAGCCATTGCCAGATATAAAAAAGACAGATGGAGTTTTAATGCAAAAATAATAGCTGGTAAAAAAGGATTTGATTTTGCAGATGAAGCAATTAGTTATGGTGGAAATATTTACCAATCTTATGATGATAGATTTGCAGATGTTGGCAATAATTTGACGCAAGGAAACACTGCAAACATATTTTTAGCAGACTTACAAGGCAATTATTTACTAAATCCATCAAATAATTTAAGTCTTTTTGCTGGTTTAACATTTAGAAGATTTTCTCCAAAAACTGCTACAACTCCTTTCCCTGCTGGGAATACTGTATGGTTTTCTGCAGGAATAAGAGCCGATTTATTTAATTGGTACTTAGATTTCTAAAAAAACAATAAAAGTTTTTTTATATTAAAATAAAGTATATCTTTGTAGTGTAGTCCTTTCTTAGGATTACACTTTTTCTTTTTCATAGCAATTTTCCCACTCAATTTATTGAGTGGGTTTTTTTATGTGTTTAAATTTAAAAATTTATGCCCATTAATTCTTCAGTCCATTAACCAAATACAAAATAATTTACGATTGCATTTTTCAATATAAATAGTTAGTTTATTTTCATTATAAGACTTGTGTTTACATTTAACTTGCAACAACAACTAACTTTAAACAACCTATTAAGGTTTAAATAATCTTTCAAAAATTACCAATATTTTTCTATTGAAAGCAAACAAAAGGAGTTAAAAGCTATGGTAAATTCAGATTTATCAAATATCTTTGCAAACTAACCGTGGTAAAATGGATACAGCAGTTATTTCAGATCGTAAAATGTCTATACAACGTATTTTTTCAGACTTTAAACAACTTACCAAAGTTGGTTTATCGTTAAGTGTTGTTTTTACATCCCTTACCGGATATCTTCTTGCGGTAGAAACTGTTAATTACTTTACCTTATTTTTATTAGCTATAGGTGGTTTTTTTATGGTTGGCGCTTCAAATGCATACAACCAAATAATAGAAAAAGATACCGATGCTATTATGAAACGTACTCAAAACAGACCACTACCAACAGGTAGAATGTCTGTAAACACTGCACTAACTGTAGCTATTCTTTTTACAATTTCTGGAATAGCAATTTTATATAGCATCAATCCTAAATCGGCTTTGTTTGGAGCCATTTCTATCTTTTTATATGCCTGTGTTTACACTCCTTTAAAAGCAATTACACCATTAACGGTTTTTGTAGGTGCAATACCAGGTGCCATACCATTTATGTTAGGTTGGGTGGCTGCAACTAATAACTTCGGAATTGAAGCTGGGTTTTTATTTATGATTCAATTTTTTTGGCAGTTTCCACACTTTTGGGCTATTGGTTGGTTACAATTCGAAGAATACAAAAAAGCCGGATTTAACATGCTGCCAATGGGAACTAAAGATACCGGTGCTGTAAAGCAAATTATTTTTTATACAATAGTGATGATTTTAGTTTCAGTTGCTCCCGTTTTAAAAGTATCTGGTGCCTTTTATATTTATCCAACAACTGCTATAATAGTGGCACTTTTAGGTGTGCTAATGTTATATTATGGAGTAAAATTGTACAAAAGCAAAGAAAACAAAGATGCTAGAAAATTAATGCTAGCAAGTATTTTATATATAACATTAGTTCCAATAATTTATGTTATTGATAAGTTTTTACATTAATAGATTTTTACATTAAATTTATAAAAATGATTACAGAACAAACATTACAAGAAGAGAAAATTGCCGCCAAACGAAAGTCTGCAAAACCAATGCTTTGGGTTTCTATGATTAGCATGGTAATGTTTTTTGCCGGCCTTACAAGTGCATATGTAGTAAGTACAAAAAGAGAAGATTGGGTAACTTTCGATTTACCAAATGGCTTTTACATTAGTACTCTTTTAATAATTGCAAGTAGTATTTTTCTAATAATCTCTCAGAAACTATTACAACAAGACAAAAGACAACTATCGTTGGTAACAGTGGTCATTACACTAATTTTAGGTATTGGTTTTATCTGGCAACAATACGAGGGTTTTAATCAACTAAAAAGCAGTGGTTTGTATTTTACAGGACCCGAAAGTACCGTATCTACATCCTTTATTATTGGCATAACATTTTTACATGTTTTACACCTATTAGCAGGACTGATAGTGCTTTTAGTTGTTATTTATAATCATTTTAAATATAAGTACAAACCAAATGATTTACTAGGGTTTGAACTTGGTGCTCTCTTTTGGCATTTTGTAGATATACTATGGATTTATCTATTTTTCTTTTTCTATTTTATTAGATGATGAAAAATGATTATTTTTGCAAGACTATTTTTAATATTCAATTAATAGAAAAACATTTATGGAAGCAAATATTGCTGTACCAACTGACAAGAAAAATACCTGGGGTGGTGGAAACGGAATAAAACCATTCGGTGCTAGTTATGGTAAAATGATGATGTGGTTTTTTATCCTATCAGATGCATTAACTTTTACAGGATTCTTAGTAGCATACGGTTTAACACGTTTTAAATTCATCGACTCTTGGCCAATTGCAGATGAGGTTTTTACTCACGTACCTTTTATTCATGGAGAATTTCCGATGATATACGTAGCAATCATGACGTTTATCTTAATATTTTCTTCGGTAACAATGGTATTAGCGGTTGATGCTGGCCACCAAATGAAAAAAACAAAAGTTGCATGGTACATGTTTGCAACCATTATTGGTGGTATTATATTTGTTGGCTCTCAAGCATGGGAGTGGAACACTTTTATCAAAGGCTCTTATGGTGCTGTTAAAACTACAGATGGTAAAGTTTTACAATTTGTAAAAGACGGCAAACAAATTGCACTTTCAGACTTTGTTGTGAGTAATCCTGCAGAAGAAAGAGTTGAGCATACAAAGAAAAACGGTTTGTGGTACCAGGAAGAGGCTTCAATAGCGAACTATTCTGTTGCCGAAGTAATTGCAGCTTATGAAGCAAACCCAGATGTACAGGTTCGTACAGAATTGATAGATTTATCTACCAAGAAAAAAACAATCCTTTCTAGAGAAGAAGGGACCCTTCAATTAGCAAAAACAAAAATGGTTGTAGAGGGTGCTAACCTTAAAGTAAACGAATACGGAAATACTATTTTTGCAGATTTCTTTTTCTTTATTACTGGTTTTCATGGTTTTCACGTTCTTTCTGGTATTATTTTAAATATTATCGTTTTCTTTAATGTTATTTTAGGAACTTACGAGAAAAGAGGACACTACGAAATGGTAGAAAAAGTAGGTTTATATTGGCACTTTGTAGATTTAGTTTGGGTGTTTGTATTTACCTTCTTCTACTTAGTATAATTAAAATAAAAAGATAGAAATGGCAGGACACGCACACGAATCGAACGCAAAAAGAATATGGATTGTATTTGGTATTCTTTCAGTAATAACTTTAGTAGAAGTATACTTAGGAATTATTAAACCTAGTGCACTTCATTTACATGGACCAGGAACAAGTTGGTTAAACTGGATATTTATTATTTTAACCTTAGCAAAAGCTTACGGAATTGCATGGGTTTTTATGCACTTAGAAGGAGAAAAAAAATGGTTTAGACGAGCTATTGTTTGGTCTGGTGTATTTCTAATGATATATATGGTAACTCTCTTCTTACTAGAAGGAGAATATATTTACGATACATTATCGCCACTTGTAAGATGGTAAGATAAAATTTTAAAGGTGGTTTAAACCACCTTTTTTTTTGCTTTAAATTTGTTAAATATTGGTTAAAAACTTAAAATAAAATGAAATTTATCACAAAAAAAAGAGTGGTATTGTTTTTACTATTCATATCTCCACTTTTGTTTTACTTACTACTCTCGTCAGGTATTAACAATTTCGCAAAATTGCCTGTTGTAACAAAAAATGTTGCCGATATTCAACTAATAACAAAAACTAAAAAAATAAGTTTTAAAAATAAAATATCTATTGTTTGTTTTTTAGGGGATGATATTGAAAACATACAAGGAGCAGTATTTAATTTAAATCAAAAAATATACAAACCTTTCTACGGTTTTAAAGATTTTCAAATGATTGCTATATATCCGAAAGAAAAAGAAATCGAAGTAAGCAAATTAGAAAAAGAAGTAGGTGCATTTACCGATATGGCAAAATGGCAATTTATAGCAAGCTCTAAGGAAGAAATAAACGCTTTATACGATAGTTTTAATACCAATAAGCAATTAGTTGATGGTCAAATTTCTGAAGCTTACATTATAGATAAAGAAGTAAACTTAAGAGGTAGAACAGACGATAAGGATTCGAAAAATGGATTAATTATGGGGTATAACATGAACTCTGTAGCTGTATTAAAAAATAAAATGAAAGATGATGTAAAAGTTCTTTTAGCAGAGTATCGTTTGGCACTTAAAAAAAATAACGCAGATAGAGATATTTAAAAATTATGAATAAAAAATACTCATACATAGGCATATCATTGGTTATTTTATTGTTCGGTATTTACACAGTTCATAAAGTTGTAAATAAATTTAAAAAAACCGATTTAGTTACTTTTAATAAAGTACCAGAATTTGAATTTATAAATCAGGAAGGAGAAAAAATTACAAATAAAACATACATTGGTAAAGTATATGTTGTTGAATTCTTTTTTAGTACATGTCCAACAATTTGTCCTATCATGAATGCAAAGATGCTGACTATTCAAAATGAGTTTTTTGGGAATCGTAATTTTGGCATTGCCTCCATTTCTATCACACCAGAAATTGATACTCCAGAGGTATTAAAAGAATATGCAAAAGCAAACGGAATAAACCATAAAAACTGGCATTTATTAACTGGTAAAGAAGAATCTGTAGTATACAATTTGTCTAACAAAGGTTTTAAACTTTATGCTGGTAAAGGAGATGCAGAACACGGTGGCTTTGAACACTCTGGGTTGTTTGCTCTAGTAGACAAAAACGGATATATAAGGTCTCGTAAAGATGAATACGGAAACCCAATAATGTACTACAGAGCAATCGAAGAACAAGGTTTTGAAGATCAAATAAAAGAACTGAAAGAAGATATTAAAAAATTATTAAATGAATAACATAGAAACTAAAGAAGCAAAATATAAAAAAATAATTATAGCACTATCTATAATTATTCCGCTAGCAGTAGCAGCGTTATTTGGTATCAACTTAAAGGAACTAGGTTTTAATGTAGAGCCTTTAACCTTTTTACCTCCAATATATGCAAGTATAAACGGTCTTACAGCTATTCTTCTTATTGCTGCTGTTATTGCAATTAAAAAAGGAAATAAGAAATTGCACGAACAATTAAATACTTTAGCAATAATATGTTCCTTACTTTTTTTAGTAATGTATATTGGATATCATATGACCAGCGATTCTACTAAATTTGGAGGTGAAGGTGTGATAAAATACATTTATTATTTTATTCTTTTTACGCACATTATACTCTCAATTATTGTAATTCCTTTTGTTTTAATTACATATATGAGAGCAAAACTAGGAAAGTTTGAGGCTCATAAAAAAATTGCTAAAAAAACATTTCCGCTGTGGCTATATGTTGCTGTAACCGGTGTAATAGTGTATATAATGATATCTCCTTATTATGTGTAAAAAAATAAAAACTGGCATATCGTTACTTTTTATACTTGCTGCAAATAATGCAATAGCACAATGTGCCATGTGTAAGGCCGTTGTAGAAAACGGAGATGTTGCAATGGCAGAAGGTATAAATAGTGGTATTACTTATTTAATGGTATTTCCCTACATATTAGTTGGTATCCTTTTCTATACAATCTACAGATACAATAAAAAAAAAGAAGATTTAATACTAAAATAAGCTAGGTTAATTTGTAACAAAATTTAATTACAAGCGTCTTATTAAAACACTATACGAATATCTATCGTGAATGATTAGCGTTTTTTAAAAATAAAATCAACCAAAAAAAAATATTTTGAAAACTAAACTTTTATTATGTGCTGCATTTTTTACATCAATTGCCGCATTTTCTCAAAAACAATGGACTTTAAAGGAAGCTGTTGACCAAGCTTTAACAAAAAATATTTCTATACAACAAAATAAACTGAGTGTAGAATTAGCAAAGAAAGACGTAGAAATTGCCAAAGGTAATTTTTTACCAAACTTATCTGGATCTTCATCTGGCAGATACAATGTAGGTCTTTCTCCTAACGAACAAGGTATTTTATCGAACACAAAAAACTTAAACGCATCATTTAATATAACAAGTGGTGGTACCATTTTTAATGGATTTAGAAATACAAACACCTATAAACAAGCTAAACTTGGCGTAGAAACTAGTTTGCTTAACTTAAAGCAAATGGAAAATGATATTTCTTTAAGAGTAGTAAACAGCTATTTAAATGTATTGTTTGCAAAAGAAAATTTAGAAGTTGCTAAAGTACAAGCAGAAATTAGTAAAAAGCAAATAGAAGCAGCCAAAGCTAGGTTTAATGCCGGATCTATTGCAAAAGGAGAGCTATTAAATTTTCAATCTACAGCGGCTAATGACGTACAAAATGTAATTTTACAAGAAAACGCCTTAGATTTAGCTATTTTAAACCTTGCTCAATTATTGCAAGAACCTGCAGAAAACTTTGATGTTGCTCCAATTAATGTAGAAAACCCGAGTGCAGAGTTGTTCTACAATAATTCGTCTTCTGTATATGAGAAATCCTTAGATTTTATGCCTCAAATAACAAGAGCTAAATTAGATATAGAAAATGCCGATTTTAATATTGCATTAGCAAAAGGTGCTTTTTTACCAAGTTTAACCTACTCTATTGGTCTTGGATCTTCTTATTTTCATCAATTTAATAATTTAAGACCAGGGCAAACTAATATAAGTTTCTTCGAGTTTTTAAATGATCGTTTTAATTACGGAGCAGGAATTTCTTTAAATATTCCAATATTTAATAGATTTCAAACAAAAAATAGAGTTACACAGTCTTTAATCAATAAAGAAATATCTCAAACAAGATTAGAAAACCAAAAGCTACAACTAAAACAAACTATAGAGCAAGCATTTTTAGATGTAAAATCGGCTTTAAAAACATTTGAGGCTGCAAAAATATCTTTAGCTGCACAAAAAGAAGCGTTTAAAAACGCGCAAGAAAGATATAATTACGGTGCAATGACATTGTTTGACTTCGATTTGGTAAGAACCCGTTTGGTAAATGCTGAAGGTGCCATGATACGTTCTAAATACGACTATGTGTTTAAAACTAAAGTGTTGCAATTTTACTCAGGTGAACTAATTTTAGAATAAAAGAAATAACATCTTTTTCAACCTCACAGTTATAAAATTCTGTGAGGTTTTCTTTTTTGAAATAGTATCTTTGTAAAAAAAATCGAATTGGCAATTATTTTAAATATAGAAACTACCACAAAAAACTGCTCTGTTAGCATAGCAAAAAACGGAGAAACTATTGCCATTAAAGAACTAAATAATGGTAATTACTCTCATGCAGAAGTTTTACACACATACATAGAATCGGTTATAAAGGAAGCTAGAATTGATGTAAAAGAAATAAGTGCAATTGCCGTGAGTAAAGGACCTGGTTCTTATACTGGATTAAGAATTGGTGTATCTGCAGCAAAGGGATTCTGTTTTGCACTAGATAAACCATTAATATCTGTAGATACTCTTAAAGCATTATCGATAGCTATAAAAATAGAAAGCGGACATATAATACCTATGTTAGATGCCAGAAGAATGGAGGTGTACAGTGCTGTTTTTAACCATAAATATGAACAAGTTAGCAAAACAGCGGCAGTAGTAATTACAGAAGACTCCTTTTTAGAATTTTTAGATAAAGGCCTTGTTTACTTTATAGGCGATGGTGCAAAAAAATGCAAAGAAACAATTACGCACAAAAATGCAATATTTATAGATGATGTATTTCCTTCTGCGAAGCAAATGAGTACTTTATCTTTTGAAAAGCACAAAAAAAACGACATCGAAGATGTCGCTTATTTTGAACCTTTTTATTTAAAAGATTTTATAGTAATTCCAGAAAAGAAAAAGAAACCTACTTTTTAATTTCTACTTGATGTGGATAAGGAATTTCTATACCTGCCTTGTCTAAAGCAAGTTTAGTGTTTTCTGTAACATCAAAAAATACGGTCCAATAATCTTCTGTTTTACACCAAGGTCTTACAGCAAAATTAACAGAACTATCTGCCAATTCAGATACTGTTACTGCTGGTGCAGGTGTTTGTAAAACTTTAGGATGCGTTGTTAGAACCTGCATTAATACCTCTTTAGTTTCTTTAATATCTGCATCATAAGAAACCCCGAAAGTTAAGTCTACTCTTCTAGTACCTTCTGTACTATAATTAATAATGTTTCCGTTAGATAAAGAACCATTCGGAATAATAATTTCTCGATTAGACAAGCCTGTAAATTTAGTTGTAAAAATTTCTATTTCTTTTACAACACCTATTTCTCCTTGTGCTTCTACCAAATCTCCAATTTTAAAAGGCTTAAAAATCATAATTAAAACACCTCCAGCAAAATTTGCTAAAGAGCCTTGTAATGCTAAACCTACCGCCAAACCTGCTGCTGCTAAAATGGCCGCAAAAGATGCCGTTTCTACACCTAACTTAGCAATTACAGAAATAAATAATAATATTCTTAAAATCCAACCTAAAAGATTGCCCAAAAACTTCTGTAAAGTAACATCTACATTTCTTTTTCTAAGTATTTTTTGAGTGGTATTAATAATTATTTTAATTACTATTAAACCAATTATAAGCATTACCAAAGCCATAACTACTTTAGGTGCATATTGTACAATTAAGCTTTCAAATTTTGTAAGATATTCTTCCATTTTTATAATAGGGTTTTGTGTTCATATAAAATTATACACCACAAAGTTAGTCTTTTTCACAGAAAAGCAATGAAAACATCATGATTATTAAAAATCAATAAAAAGCATTTAATATTCCACTTTAAAAGCAATTGGCATTGTATAACGAACCCGAACTGGTGTATTTCTTTGTTTACCTGGTGTAAACTTTGGAAGCTTATTTATTAATAGTTCAGTCTCTTTCTTTAAACGAACATGAGGTGCTCTAATTTTAACATCTACAACATTACCGTTTGCATCTATTAAAAACTGAGTTTGAATTTTATGAACTCCAGCCTGTAAACCTAGTTCGCTTCCTAGGTTAGCATCGAAATTTCGCTGCACAAATTCTTTCATTTTTCTATCAAAACAGCGTTTATTTTCTTTTTTAGACAAACCTTCACATCCTTTAAAAACAGGTGCATCTTCTATGTTTATAAAGGCAACATCATTTTCAATTGGGTCTTCTTCTGGTATATCTACCTCAATAATACTATTAGGATCTACCAAAACCATTGGTGCATCGGGCTCATCTATTAAAACCTTTTCTTCGATAGTATTATCTCCTTTTTCAATTTTTTCATCTAAAATAAGCCTAGTTACTTTATCTACAGGAGAAGAAGGAGTAATCGTTTTCTTTTCTCTTTTAAAAACAGGAATTTCATGGGGTAAAAGAACATATACATTCGAATTTACTTGTGCCAAATGTTGTACCGTTTTTTTTGACGTTTTGTGTTCTAACGAAATATAAACCACAAATAGCACCAAAACAAGTCCTAATTGTGTAAAAATAGTAGAGAACTTCTCTAATTGTTTTGTGGGTACTTTTTTTAAGTTTTTCATAATCAGAAAGTTTATATGTTAAGATTATACAAAACCAAAGAACGTGCCATAAAAAAACAGCATTATTAAAATGCTGTTTTATAGATAGTTATAATAAAATATTACTCTGTAGCTCGATGTTTTTCTGCTACTTTTTCTAATTGATTATACCAGTTTTCTCCAAACTTTCTAATAAGTGCTTGTTTTACAAATTTATAAACCGGCACTTGCAGCTCTTTTCCAAGAGAACAAGCATCGTCACAAATTTCCCATTTATGATAATTTACTGCAGAAAACTCGCTATAGGATTTTACACGAATAGGATATAAATGGCAAGAAATAGGTTTTTTCCAGTCTATTGCACCCGAATTATAAGCTTCTTCTATGCCACAAAGTGCTGTTTTTTTCTCATCAAAAATTACATAAGCACAATCTGCATTGTTAATAAGGGGCGTTTCTAACTCTCCCCATTCACTAGTTACCCAAGTACCCTCTTTTTCAATAACTGCAATACCTTCTTTTCTTAAAAAGGGTTTTACTTTTGGGTATATTTTTTCTAAAATTTTGGTTTCTTCTTTATCTAAAGGTGCACCTGCTTCGCCATCTATACAACAAGCTCCTTTGCATGCAGAAATATTACATACAAAGTCTTTTTCGATAATATCTTCTGAAACGATTGTTTTTCCTAATTGAAACATGTGGCAAAAATAAGACATTTTTTTTCTTTAATTTTACATGAAACTAAACTTAGTTGAGTAATTTTGCACAAAAAATAATCGTAAAATGAATTTTAATTTTAAAGAAATTGCAACGGCATTTATGGTGTTGTTTGCCGTAATTGATATTGTTGGAAACATACCTATTATAATAGATTTACGTAAAAAAGCAGGTCATATTCAGTCTGGTAAAGCCTCTATAATTGCTGGTATAATTATGATTTTTTTCTTGTTTCTAGGTCAGAGTTTACTTGGATTAATAGGTATAGATGTAAACTCCTTTGCTGTTGCCGGTTCTTTTATTTTGTTTTTTATTGCACTAGAAATGATACTAGGTATTACTCTTTACAAAGACAACGAAGGTGATGTAAATGCCATTACGGCCTCTGTATTTCCATTGGCTTTTCCACTAATTGCAGGACCAGGAAGTTTAACAACCTTGCTCTCTTTAAGAGCCGAATTTTATATAGAAAATATTATAACTGCGGTGTTACTAAACGTATTGTTAATATTTGTTGTGTTAAAAACCTCTTCTAAAATAGAAAGAATTATTGGCCCCAACGGAATACAAATTATTAGAAAAGTTTTTGGTGTTATCTTATTAGCAATTTCTGTAAAACTATTTACAGCAAATATTAAAGCGCTATTTTTATAAAATGACTTCTTTTGATGCTCTTATTATTGGTGGTGGTGTTGCAGGAATGCAGTGTGCACTTGTCTTAGGCTCTGCAAAAAATAAACCTTTTGCAAAAAGTAAAAAAATGGGTATTATAATGCATCAAAAGGCATCGCATTTACAAAACGCACTTTTTAATAATGTATTGGGAATTTCTCCGAAAACTCTAGGTAAAGATATTTTATTAGATGGAAAACTACAATTATCTCGTTTATATCCAGAAGTATTACAAATAGAACATGAAAAAGTACTTGAAATTATAACTAATAAAGAAAACTATACCATAGTAACTACTAAAAGTAGGTACCTAGCAACTACGCTAGTAATCGCTTTAAATTACTCAAAACCTTTTACTATTAAAGGATTAGAGAACTTTTTAGTACCTCATAAAAGAGCAAATCCTACAAAAGATAGAATTGAGCTTAAAAACCGTAACTATAAAATACGTAAAAATTTATATTGCTGTGGAACTATTGCAGGTATTCGAAGTCAGTTTGCAATTGCAGCGGGAAGTGGTGCAAGTGTAGCTACCGATATTTTAACGGAATGGAACAACCATGTACCTACTAAAATACACGATAAAATTGGCACTCATTAAATATTTTTGAAGATGAAAAAAGTATTTCAAAATATCTCTATTGCTACATTAATGCTGTTTATTATATTGTTTTAGCCAACAAATTGAATATTAATATTCCTTACAACTCCTCTGATGTTCAAAGTTTAGTAGTTCTTATTTACTTATTTACAAGAATGAAATACAACCAACTGGAAATAAATGAAAAAGAGCAAACTATTAAAGAATTAAATAAGAAACTTAAAAGGTTAGAAAGTAAATAAATGCAAAATATAGCCTTTTATAAACAACAAAAAATGCAGCTTTTTAGCTGCATTTTTTTGTAATATTAAAAATATTAACTTATTCTACCGTTACCAGATGTCAACATCTCAACTAAAAGTCAGGTAACTACCAACCATTAGATTGTTTCCATCAATTGATTTTGTTCTTCTTCAATGATTGATTTAGTTGGGTTCACACCGAATTCTCCTAATGTTTTTACATAGAATTCAATGAAGTTATCTCCCTTACCACTATACTCATTGTAGGTTTTCCAATACAGTTGTCCATCACCATATGTTTTTGAGAGATATTGAAACCCATCCATAGGATTGTTTTCGGTTTTTAGGTTTCTTTCATAGATAATGTTGTTTTTTGGATTCAACCACCACTTCATACACACATAACCAATTCCTTTTGAGATGTAATCACCTACATACTTCTTTGAGAATGATTCCCAACTTTCAGTTTGGATTACTAATGGGGTGATTTGGAATTGTTCTTCACCATACTTATCCCACATCATATCTGAGATATCTTTCATTGAATTGATTTCATCTACATCAACATATCCTAACTCATTCACATATAATTTTCTTCCAATACTGAAATAATATTTTAGAAGGTTATCTCTGAATTCTTCAACAGTTATTGGAGTTTTAATTGAAGTGAAATCAACTTTTCTATTGTGAATTCCAATTAGTGTTTTTTGTAATTTTGATTTCAGATTTGGATTTTTTTTGTTCACTTTCTTTCTGAAATTCTTCGTGTTTCTTTTGTTTTGTTTTTTACTCATTTCTAATAAATTTTAATTGTTTTTAATTTTATTTAATTCCGATTCTCACTTAATAGAGGAGGAGAATCTTACCCTCTCAAACTTTGTTACATATACATTATAATCCTAAGTTACCAGATGTCAACATCTCAACTAAAAGTCAGGTAACCTCTTAGTAATAGAGAAGAGTTTCTTCATCATAATCCTCTTCCCAAACCCCATACATTATGTTGTTAAGGTGTTTGTTTGATTCCATTTCTGAGAATCTGATTTCTGAATTTGTTTCCATAATTTTTAATTTTATTTAATTCCGATTCTCACTTTATGGAGGTGGAGAACCTTGACCTCTCAAACTTTGTTACACTAATAGTATAATGGGGTATTACCAGATGTCAACCTTTTAGAAAAAGTCAGGTAACTTTTATAACTTTACAGTTCAATTAGAATGAACAAATCGGATGGATGATAAATACCGAATAAAAAAAGTTGGAGATGGTTGGGAGTTCCTTCCAAAAGAGGAACGAGATAGGAAAAGGAAGTATGAAAATCTCACAATCAAAATTAGAAGAAGAGAAAAGAAGATTGAGAGAATAAAGGTTCAACTGAAAAAGGAGAAGGAAGAACTTACAGAGTGGAAAGGTGAAATGAGGGAAGGATACAATGAGATGGTTAAATACCACAAAACCCTTACACCTACATTTTCTACATCAATCAGTAAAAACCCCAAACACAAACAAAAAGATACACTAACTGGTGATTATAAAACCAAAGGAAATCGTAGTTGGACAATAACTGTAAGAGTTATTGGGAAAAGAAAACCAATCTACTTAGGTACGATGGAAAAGGTTGGTGAAATGATTGATTTGATTGAAGGTAAAAGTGAATTTTGGAGTAAGAAGAGAGTTGATACTAACTACAAACACGAAGTTCAAACGATTAAAAAAATTGAATACTTAGTCTATCCATTAATTAAAAGAGATTTGATTAAATGTTTAGAATCTGAGGGAAGTTTAGAACCTTTTATGAATAGTACTGTAAAGGGTATGGATTACTTAAATGAATTGTATTTGAACTCTGAATTTTATGAGGAACCTAAAGTCATAGAAAAAAAGGAATCAAAAGGATTCTTCTTAGGTTATCTTCCAAATGGTAAACCAATTTATGGTAAGAAGAAATCTAAAAAAGAAAAAGGTAATGAGGAGGGTAAATAAACAGTAATAATTGATATCAAATTCAATAAATAAAAGGACTACATCAATCAACAAAGAAACACTTTTTCATTAACTGATATAGTAATCACAATTCTTTTATTCTTTATATTATATCAAATAGTGATTCAATCTTATTTTGATACTGTAATTATTTTTGAATTACACTAAGGTGTGATTTTGTTTCATTTGATTTTCCCACTCTAATAAATCCGTTTTCCTGATATACTTTTTATGAGATGAAATTTCTATCATAGGTAAACCAAACCTTTTTCTCCATTCTTCTATGGTGGTTCTGTTTACATTGTACATCTTCATTAGTTGTTGTTTTGTTATTCTTTCTTCCATTGTTTTTCTTCTTCTTTTTTTAATAATTCTTTGAATAGTTTTTGATATCCTTCTTTATCTTTCTTTATTCGATAGGGTTCAAGTTCATCTGAGAAGTTCTTAATCAATTCTGATTTTCTGATTAACTCCTCTGTGAATTCTTTTGGATTTTCTTTAATCCAGTTTAATGTTTCAATATTTAATTTAGTTTGTTTCATCTTTAAACAGTTATTATAAATAGGATAAACCATTATTTTATTTTGATTGAATTTTTAACTCTTAGAGTATAATCAGTATTAGATACACCAATCCCCTTTAAGAATTTCACCTCTTTTTTGAATCAATTATAAATTTCCTCAGACCAGTTCGATTGAATCACCCATATCTGATTTATAGTATAATCATTTTTGATACTATCGGAGAAACCTCTTCCGTTATGTTTAGATATTATTTCAATCTTACAGAATACTATCCGACGTCTAACCCACTAACTATTCCTCAGAACCCTCGTGGGTGGTTGGTATTTTACCCTATGATGGATACCAGTATCTAATATAAGTATCACGAAGTGTAGGAAAACGTAAAAAAAGTGAAGTATTTTTATCTAGAAGGGTAAGAAAAAAGTTAGTATTACCTTATTTCCTCAATAATCGGAACAGAAACCTCAACAATATCCTTTCTATTAATTCTCTCTTCTCTTATCTTTCCCTTCTTATAAATGGAATGAATATGGTTGTTTTTAAATACATTACCACGAGGTGTTTTTAACCCTTCCTCATTTAGAATTTGAGATATCTTTCTGTATCCAATAGGGGTAAGGATATCTTCTTTATACTTACAAATTCTATTGAATAAATATTGTTGATATTCAGTATAATTAGATTCCCAAAGATGTGTGGTTGTAATTGATATTGAGAAACTTAACATCCATTTTATGGAGTAAGGATTACCAACACACATATCTACTCCACTGTAACAGATTTAGCCAAGTTTCTAGGCTGATCTACATTTTTACCTAACATTACAGCAATATGATATGACAATAATTGCAACGGAATAGTAGTTAATAATGGGGTTAAAGCCTCTTCAGTTTCTGGGATTTCTATAACGTGATCTGCAATTTTTCGAACTTGTGTATCACCTTGTGTAACTATAGCAATAATTTTACCTGATCTAGACTTTATCTCCTGAATATTGCTAACCACCTTTTCGTAATGCCCTTTGTTAGTAGCTATTACAAAAATTGGCATATTTTCATCAATTAGAGCAATTGGTCCATGTTTCATCTCTGCTGCCGGATATCCCTCTGCATGAATATAAGAGATTTCCTTTAACTTTAAAGCACCTTCTAATGCTACCGGAAAATTAAATCCTCTACCTAAATACAAACAATTAGGAGCATCTTTGTAAACGGCTGCAATTTCTTTTACTTTATCATCTATTTTTAACAAGTCTGCTACTTTATTCGGAATTAGCTGCATATTTTGCAAATACATTCTAAATGCCGAGTTAGATAATGTTCCTTTAGACTTTGCTAACTTTAAAGAAATAAGAGTAAGTAGTGTTATTTGAGTAGTAAATGCTTTGGTAGAGGCAACTCCTATTTCGGGCCCTGCATGTGTATACGCACCTGCATGAGTTTCTCTAGCAATAGAAGAACCTACAACGTTACATATACCAAAAACAAAGGCGCCTTTAGATTTTGCTAATTTAATAGCCGCTAATGTGTCTGCTGTTTCTCCAGATTGAGAAATTGCAATTACAACATCATTTGCAGTAACAATAGGATTTCTGTATCTAAATTCTGAAGCATATTCTACCTCTACAGGAATCCTAGCCATATCTTCTAAAAGATACTCTCCCACCAAACCTGCATGCCAAGAAGTACCACAAGCCACAATAATTATTCTATTGGCATTTAAAAACTTCTGTAAATGATCGTCTATTCCAGACATTTTAATAAGTCCTTCGTCAGGTAACATTCTACCTCTAAAAGTATCTGTGATTGCCTTTGGTTGCTCGTAAATTTCTTTGAGCATAAAATGATCATACCCTCCTTTTTCTATTTGCTCTAAACTTAATTTTAACTTCTGAATATTGGCATCTACAAGAGAATCGTCTTTAATTTTACGAACTTTAATCCCTTTATTCAACTTAATTATTGCTAATTCTTCATCTTCTAAATAAATAGCATTTTTGGTATATTCTATAAAAGGAGAGGCGTCTGAAGCAATAAAAAACTCAGAGTTTCCTTCTCCAACTCCAATAGCAATGGGGCTTCCTAAACGTGCAACAACAATTTCGTCTGGTTTAGTTTTGTCGAAAACAGCAATAGCATATGCACCAATAACATTGTTTAACGCCAATTGTACTGCTTTACCTAATTTACAGTTCTCTTCTTTTTTTACTTCTTCTATAAGATTGATAAGAACTTCGGTATCGGTATCACTTTTAAAAGTATATCCTCTAGTTATTAATTCTTTCTTTAAAGAATCGTAGTTTTCTATTATTCCGTTATGAACAATTACTAAGTCGGATGATTTTGATAAATGTGGATGCGAATTTACATCATTTGGCACACCATGTGTTGCCCAGCGTGTGTGACCTATACCTATGTTTCCTTTTTTTCTTTCTTCTTCTTTATTGGTAATAACCTCTAAATCCGAAACTTTCCCCTTTGTTTTTGTAAGCTGAATATTTTTTCCATCATAAATCATTATCCCAGCACTGTCATAGCCACGATATTCCAATCTTTTTAATCCGTTTACTACAATTGGATAGGCGTCTCTATTACCTATATATCCTGTAATTCCACACATAATATTGCAATTTTATTGATTGATTTTTTAATTCTTAACCGTGTAGGAAATCTTAAGCTTAGCTCTTCTTTCTCCGTTTAAAGTTTCATCACCATTTAAAATAGAAACTGCTTTGGGGTTCCAGTTGTAATTTGTAAAAATAGTATCTGTAATTTGCGTATCTGAACTGTTATAAACTTTTAATCTTAATGGTGGATTGTAACTTGTTGCACCACTTAAAATATCTGATAAATAATCTGATATGCCAAAAATATACCTATCTTTCTTATTGTTTTCTCTTCTTAACCTTCCATCAAAAGAAACAATTCCTTCACTTAAAATATCTTTCACATGGCTAGCTACAATCTTTCCGTTTGCATCCTCGCCTCTTTTATATAAATACAATTGATTTGCTACATTACTAGTATCCGATGCCTGATTGATGTAAAACGTAAGTTCTGCATCATTTATCAGCCAATTTTTACTTCTTAACGCAGCAATTTGAGCAGTTGATAAAATTTCTACTTTTGCCTCTGAACCTGCAGCTCCTTGCAATACAACTTGATTGTTTGCAGGATAAGTTTTATGGTTCATTTTGTAGCTATTATTTATAATTCCGCCCAACTGAAAAGTATGCTTTTGCTTTATAACTGTATCTATTTGGCTAGAATTTGCCTTAAAGTAAGTGTTTGTATAATAAACTTCTATAAGTGGCCTTAAACTTTCTGAACTTGAGTTTCTTAAATTAAATGAAATTAAAGAACCACCTCTTTTACCTGAAGCATGTGTTTTTTCTTTTGCCTCTAAAATAATTCCTCTAAAATAATTATTAAAAGCATCTTGAGATGCAAAATTTGGGGTGTTATAATTGTCTAAAAAAACTTCTTTTACAAAAGTTTCTTTTAACGGAATTATTGCCATTGGAAATGGCAAATCTGAACTTGTTGTATATTTTATAGTATCTGTATCGTGTAAATCTCCCAAACTATTTCTACGCTTAATTATTACCAAAGTATCATTAGGATTAGGCATAAAATCCATGTTATCTACCGCTGTTAAAGAAGTATTTTTTGTTTGATATACCTCATCTGTTGCAAAATAATTTACCTTAGATGGATCTAAAGGATTTAAATTATTTAAGTACGTTTCTAGCTCGTAGATATTTAGAGTAAATGGCAAAGAAGTATCGCCAATTACAGAGTCTAATTTAAAGACAGGTCTTGTAGTTCTAGACTCTAAAGTTACTTGGTAAGGCAATTTAATAAAAGCAGTATCGATACTTGTTTGTACCGATAAATTGTCTGGATTGGCATAACTTGTAAGCGATAAATCTGGATTAATATTTACTTGAGACACTATAGATGCCTCTATATTTTCATACGAATCACTTATGTAAGTACCTAACAAATATTGCCCTTGAAAACCAAAAAACGGTGTTTGGTTTAAAGCCAAACCATCTGCACGCAAACGCTCTATTGGTGCGTTGGTAACCACTACATCTAAAATAGTATCGTTAGTAGTAAATTTAGTATTGGTAACAACACCAGAATTTATATTTGTAAAATCTTCTTCGCAAGAAACAATACTTGCCAACCCCAATAACAAAACACCTAAATAGGTGCTTTTTCTTAATATTTTTCTCACTGTAAAATAATTATTGCGCTGCAACTAAATCAGCATAAAAATTTAAATAACTTTCTTTAAAATTTTCTTCTTGAAATCCTAAAACCGGAATTTCTTTAGACTCAATAAAAGAAACCAATTCTTCTGAAATATCTTCACTACCATGAATTATTGCATCAGAATTTTCGATGGCACTCTTTAAAATATTAGTATGGCTAGGGACTTTTACAGTTTCAATTTTGTTATTTTTATGAAGATCGAAAGTTAATTTATCTGCTAACTTTTCATCTAAATTACCTTCAAATGGATTGTTATATATAGACGTAATTATTTTACTTTCTGTAAACAATGGCTCTTCATTGTAAAACTCTCTTAAATAAAGTGGTAGCAAAGAGGCCATCCAACCATGAACATGAATAATATCTGGCGCCCAATTTAACTTTTTAACAGTTTCTACAACTCCTTTTGCAAAAAATATTGCACGCTCATCATTATCTTCAAACAATGCATCATCTTCATCTGTAAAAACAGCCTTTCTTTTAAAATACTCTTCGTTATCTATAAAGTAAACTTGCATTCTTTCCTTTGGAATAGAGGCTACTTTAATAATCAATGGCATATCCATGTCATTTACAACCAAATTCATCCCAGATAAACGAATTACTTCATGTAACTGGTGCCTTCTTTCGTTAATTACACCAAACCTTGGCATAAAAATTCTGGTTTGTACTCCTTTAGAATGCGCGTTTTTAGCCGCATTAAATGCGGTTGATGATAACTCTGTTTCCGGTAAATAGGGAACTACTTCTGAGGAAACATATAATATTCTCTTGTCCTTCATTAAATCAAACTCTTTTATGAGATTGCCAAAAGTACAAATTTTTATGCTAATATCGTGTTAAAATGGTAAGTTTGCACTCCTTATCAACATTTTTAGAATGAAAATTTTTAATACAAAAAAAGACATAACAAACTGTCTTTTAGAATATAAAACAAAAAAACAACCCATTGGCTTTGTGCCAACTATGGGAGCTTTACACCAAGGGCACTTGTCTTTAATAAAAGAGGCAAAGGCAGAAAATGAAGTGGTTGTAGTGAGTATTTTTGTAAATCCGACACAGTTCGATAATTCGAGCGATTTAGAAAAATATCCTAAAACCCTAGAAAAAGATATTGAGCTGTTAAAAAGTATAAATTGCGATTTCTTATTTGCTCCTACTGTTGATGAAATATATGCAGAAAATATAATATCTGAAAGCTTTAATTTTGATGGTTTAGAGCATCAAATGGAAGGAGAATTTAGAACTGGACATTTTAATGGTGTTGGAACCATAGTAAAAGCACTATTTCAAATAATAATGCCAAATAACGCATATTTTGGTGAAAAAGATTTTCAGCAATTACAAATTGTAAAAAAAATGACTGAACAACAAAAGTTACCAGTTGTTGTGAAAGGTTGTGAAATTTACAGAGAAAAAGACGGACTAGCAATGAGTTCTAGAAATGTAAGACTTACAAAAGAACATAGAAAAGCAGCTCCATTTATATACAAAACCCTGCTACAAGTTCAAACATTATTTACTCAAAAAAGTATTTTAGAAATTAATAGCTGGGTAAAAAAAGAATTTGAAAAACAGCCTTTGCTAAAATTAGAATATTTTTGCATTGCAAACACCCAAACTTTGCAAGCTGCAACAAATAAAAAGCAAGACACCGAATACCGTGCATTTATGGCAGTTTTTGCAGGAGAAATTAGACTTATAGACAATATTAAATTAGAGAATTGTAACTAAAAAATTCCTATTTTTACCAAATGTTAGTACAAGTAGTAAAATCTAAAATCCACCGTGTAAAAGTTACAGGTGCAGATTTAAATTACATAGGAAGCATAACCATTGATGAAGACTTAATGGATGCTGCCAATATTATTGAAGGCGAACGCGTTCAAATTGTAAATAATAACAACGGAGAACGTTTAGAAACCTATGCAATTCCGGGTCCAAGAGGCAGCGGTGAAATCACTTTAAACGGCGCCGCGGCAAGAAAAGTTGCCAAAGGTGATGTATTAATTTTAATAGTTTATGGCTTTATGGAGTTAGAAGAAGCCAAAAACTTTAAACCTTCATTGGTTTTTCCTAATGAAGAAGACAATACCTTAACTTAATTTTGAACATTAAAAAAATATTAAAACTTATCGTGCCCCTTTTAATAGGTGGTTTTTTGGTATGGTATTCAATTGCAGATATCTCTCTAGAAATACTTGCCAATTATTTTAAAGAAGCAAATTACGGATTCGTCTTTTTAGGACTGCTTTTTGGTATATTAAGTCATTTATCGAGAGCCTACAGATGGAAATTTATGCTTGCTCCGTTGGGGTATACTCCAAAATTTGGCAATAGCGTTTTAGCAGTTTTAGTAGGCTATTTAGTAAACCTAGCGATACCAAGAGCAGGAGAAATTTCTAGAGCAACAGTAATGACAAATTATGAGAAAATTCCTTTCGAAAAAGGATTCGGAACTATTGTTGCAGAACGAATTGCCGACCTTGTAATGATGCTCTTGATTTTGGCAATTACACTTTTTGTTCAGTTCGATTTTATATATAACCTTTTATCGAAAAACTTTAATCCAACAAAAATTGGTATTGGAATAGTTTTTTTAATAATTGGTTTTTTAATATTTACCAATTTTGTTAAAAAAGCAAACAGTGGATTTCTACTAAAAATTAAAACTTTTGTAATAGGATTAATAGAAGGTATTACAAGTATTTTTAGAATGGAAAATAAATGGCCTTTTATTTTTCATACCCTTTTTATTTGGTTAATGTATATTGCTATGTTTTGGGCAACAATACCAGCCATTAATAATTTAACAGTGCCTTTTGGTGGGGTTTTAATAGGTTTTATTGCGGGTGGGTTTGCAATTGCTGCTACTAATGGCGGCATTGGTTTGTATCCAATTGCTGTGGCAAGCGCCTTAGCATTATTCGATATTTCTGAAGAAATGGCCACCGCTTTTGGGTGGATTATGTGGACTGCGCAAACAGTAATGGTTATAGTATTTGGTGGCTTGGCCTTTTTAATACTCCCTATTTACAACAAGAAATAAATTGTTTTATCATTTAAAATGTATGCTATTAAGTACTATTTATAGTAGTCATTTTCTAACATTAAAACTTTGTAACTTTGCATTTATCAAATTAAAAACCACTAAAAATGGCTAAAACTAAAACGACTTTTTTCTGTCAGAACTGTGGTACTCAACATGCAAAATGGGTAGGACAATGTGGCGCTTGTAAAGAATGGAATACTATCGTTGAAGAAATTATTCAAAAAGAAGAAAAAAGAGTTTGGAAACAGTCTACCTCTGCAAAACAGCATATAAACAAACCTCTTAAAATTGCAGATATTGTTCTTAATCCAGAAGAGAGAATTATAACTAATAATAAAGAATTAGACACTGTTTTAGGTGGTGGCTTAGTAAAAGGTTCTGTTACCCTTTTGGGAGGTGAGCCAGGTATTGGAAAATCTACATTATTGCTTCAAGTAGCCCTAAATATTAGTCAGAAAGTTTTGTATGTTTCTGGAGAGGAAAGTCAGTCTCAAATAAAAATGAGAGCCGAAAGATTAGACGATAAAAACTCTAATTGTTTAATACTTACAGAAACAAATACACAGCAAATTTTTAAAAATATTGAAGAAACAGCTCCAGAAGTTTTAGTTATAGACTCTATACAAACACTCCATACAAATAACATCGAGGCTTCTCCTGGAAGCATTTCTCAAATTAGAGAAACAAGTGCAGAATTGATAAAATTTGCTAAAGAAACGGCAACTCCTGTTTTATTAATTGGTCATATTAATAAAGAAGGTAACATTGCTGGACCAAAAATTTTAGAACATATGGTAGATGTAGTTTTACAGTTTGAAGGAGATAGAAATCATACCTATAGAATTTTAAGAAGTCAGAAAAACCGATTCGGTTCAACATCTGAACTAGGTATTTACGAAATGTTATCTAACGGACTAAGAGAAATTTCTAATCCTTCTGAAATATTAATTTCTAAGAAGGATGCCGATTTAAGTGGAACGGCTATTGCCTCTACTTTAGAAGGGATAAGACCTCTAATGATAGAAATTCAATCTTTAGTTTCTACCGCAGTTTATGGGACTCCGCAACGCTCTACAACAGGTTATAATTTAAAACGGTTAAATATGATATTGGCAGTTTTAGAAAAAAGAGCAGGTTTTAAATTGGGTGCAAAAGATGTTTTTTTAAATATTACTGGTGGTATAAATGTAGATGATCCTGCGATAGATTTGGCTGTAGTTGCAGCTATTTTATCTTCAAACCAAGATATTGCCATTAATCCAAACGTATGCTTTGCTGCAGAAGTAGGTTTGGCAGGTGAAATAAGACCGGTTTCTAAAATTGACCAACGAATACTAGAGGCCGAAAAACTAGGTTATAAAACTTTTGTAGCCTCTAAATACAACAAAATAAGTGCTAAAAATTTAGCTATTAAATTAGTACTAGTAGGTAAAATTGAAGAGGCTTTTGCTACATTATTTGCTTAAAAAAAACTAGTTACATAACAATAAAACACATCTCCTTAAAACAATCGTTTTTTAAAAAACAAAAAAGCCAAACATTTGTAAATGCTTGGCTTTACTGTATATTTATTATTATTTTATTTTTTATTAACTGATTTGATATATTTTTCTAGAGCCATAGTCATAGAAGGAGTTTCTGGAGTAGGCGCCTCTATATCGCATCTTAAACCGGCATCAGTAACTGCTTTGACGGTAGAGTTTCCGAAGGCAGCAATTCTAGTATTATTTTGTTTAAAATCTGGAAAATTTTGAAGTAAAGATTCTATTCCCGACGGACTAAAGAAAACTAATATGTCATAAAACACATTTTCTAAATCAGACAAATCACTTACCACAGTTCTGTACAAGTCTAAACGCTGCCATTTAACACCTAACTTGTCCAATTCTTCTGGAATTAATGGTTTTAATTTATCTGAAGATGGAAGTAAAAAGTTTTCAGTTTTATGCTTTTTTATAAGCTTGGTAAGATCTGGAAAAGTTCTATTTCCTACATAAATTTTACGCTTTCTATACACCACATATTTTTGCAAATAATAGGCAACAGCTTCAGACTGACAAAAATATTTCATATCGTCTGGTACCTTAAAACGCATTTCTTCTGCAATTTTAAAGAAGAAGTCAACGGCATTTCTACTTGTTAAAATAATAGCAGAAAAATCTTTTAGATCAATTTTTTCTGCACGAACTTCCTTTACAGGAATTCCTTCTACATGTATAAAAGACCGAAAATCAATCTTTACTTTTTGTTTATCAGACAAATCAAAATAGGGGGAAGTTTCTGTCTTGGGTGCAGGTTGCGATACTAAAATCGTTTTCACTTTCATACGCTTTGGTTTTTAAAGTTAAAGCATCAATTTAAACAGTATTAATAGCGGTGCTATTTCAAGGGTGCAAATGTACAAAATAAAATAAAACAACTTACTAAAAATCAGCTTTTTGTTATGGAATACCTGTAAAATAAATCTTACAAAAAATAAAAACACGGTACAAAAGTATAGTACAAAAGGACTTAGTTTACTGAAAAAAGTAATTGTAAAGAGAATAAAAAGCCAAAAACATAGAGCATAAAAATAGGCTGCTTTAGAAACCAAGTAAAATTGGACGTCTTTCTGAATAAAAAAAAGCTTAGAAATGGCTAATTCTATCAAACTTTTAAACAAAAAGTATAAAAAAACAACCAATAGTATTTTAAAATAACAACCCTTATCAAAAGTAAAATTATAATTGGTATTGGCTAAAAACAACAACAGTACAAGTGATAATACACTTATAGAAAAAAGAAAAAGTAAAGCGTTAAAAAATCGAAAATAAGTTCGCTCTTCTTCGACTTCTTTTTCAATGAAGCTTTTTGTAAAAAAGGCGAAAAAAAATCCTTTTAACCTTTCGGCATCTGTAGATTTTAAAACAACAATAATACCAATTAGTACTACTATCAAAATAGTTGTCCAGTTTGTATTTATCATTGTTTTTTCGAGTGCCTGCACTTTGTTTGTTTGCTATATTTTTACAAAATTAGTAATTAAAAAATGTATATTTGTATTCTTACCTCATGAAATTCAATTTATGTCAGAAGCGTTAGTAATTATCCCCACATACAACGAAAAGGAAAATATTGCGGCTATTATAAAAGCTGTTTTTAATCAAGACAAAGCATTTGATATTTTAGTAGTTGATGACAATTCTCCTGATGGTACCGCTTTGATAGTTGAAAAACTAATGGTTACATTTCCTGAAAAATTATTTTTAGAAAAAAGGAAAGGTAAAAACGGATTAGGTACTGCGTATATTCATGGTTTTAAGTGGGCACTATCGAGAGAGTATGAATATATTATTGAAATGGATGCAGATTTTTCTCACAACCCAGCAGATTTAGTGCGCTTATACGATGCTTGTAGTACTGGAAATGGTGATGTTTCTGTGGGTTCTAGATACCTAAACAACAAAGTAAATGTTGTAAATTGGGATATTAAAAGACTTTTACTTTCTTACTTTGCCTCTAAATACGTTCGCTTTATTACAAGAATACCTCTGTATGACACCACCGCAGGATTTGTTTGCTGGAAACGTAAAGTTTTAGAAACCATAAATTTAGAACAAATTAAATTTGTAGGTTATGCTTTTCAAATAGAAATGAAATTTAAGGCATGGAAACATCAATTTAAAATAAAAGAAGTTTCTGTAGTTTTTACAGACCGAAACTTAGGGGTTTCTAAAATGAGTGGAAATATTATTTCTGAAGCCTTATTCGGAGTTATAAAAATGAAATTAAACGGATTACCAAAAAATAAATAATGAGTACTTTCTTAATAAAAAATGCTAAAATAGTTACCGAAAACAAGACTTTTAAAGGAGATGTTTTAATCGAAAATAATTTTATAAAGAAAGTTGCAACTGCCATTACTGCACCTGAAAACACTACTGTTATAAATGCCAATGGCAACTATCTAATACCCGGTTTTATAGATGATCAGGTACATTTTAGAGAACCCGGTCTTACACACAAAGCAACTATTGCCACAGAGAGTAAAGCGGCTGTTGCTGGAGGAATTACCACGTTTATAGAAATGCCAAACACTGTGCCACAAGCAACTACACAACAGTTGTTAGAAGAAAAATTTAAAATTGCAGCGAAAGATTCGTACGCAAATTACTCTTTTATGTTTGGTGGCACAAATGATAATTTAGAAGAATTGCTAAAGACCGATCCAAAGAAAGTAGCAGGAATTAAGCTTTTCTTGGGCTCATCTACCGGAAATATGTTGGTCGATAACCAAGAAGTTTTAGAAAAAATATTTTCATCTACAAAAATGATTATCTCTGTGCATTGTGAAGATGAAGCCACAATTCGAGAGAATACTGCGAAATTTAAAGAAAAGTACGGAGAAAATATTCCTATAAAATACCATCCTATTATTAGAAGTGAAGAGGCATGTTACATATCTTCCTCTAAAGCCATAGAACTGGCAAAAAAAACAGGGGCGAGATTGCATGTTTTTCATTTATCTACTGCCAAGGAAACTCAGTTGTTTAGAAATGATATTCCGTTAGAAGAAAAACAAATTACTGCAGAGGTTTGTATACATCACCTGTGGTTTAACGATCGAGATTATGATACAAAAGGAACGCATATTAAATGGAATCCAGCTGTAAAAACAGAACAAGATAGACTTGGTTTGTGGGAAGCTCTTTTAGATGACAGAATAGATGTTTTAGCTACCGATCATGCGCCTCATACGTTGGCTGAAAAAAATAACAATTACTTAAATGCTCCTAGTGGCGGACCTCTTGTACAACATGCCGTTATTGCCCTGTTGGAAAAAGTAAAAGAAGGTGTTATTTCTATTGAAAAATTAGTAGAAAAAATGAGCCATAATCCTGCAAAATTATTTCAAATTGAAAAAAGAGGCTTTATAAAAGAAGGTTTTTATGCCGATTTAGTTTTAATAGATACCAATAAGCCACAAACTGTTTCTAAAGAAAACTTACTATATAAATGTGGTTGGTCTCCATTTGAAGGTACCACATTTTCATCTACCATAACCCATACATTTGTAAACGGCCACCTAGTATATAATGACGGTACTTTTAATGAAACAGTAAAAGGAAAACGTATTACATTTAATAGATAATAATGAAAAAAGAGCTATTTTTTTTACTCACCTTTGTACTATTATATTCTTGTACGAGCAATACTATTTTCGAAAAACCAAAAGATTTAATACCTAAAGATACAATGCAAATGCTGTTACAAGAAATGGTAATAGCTTCTAGCGCAAAATATATTAAAACTAAAAATCAGCAAAAAAATATTAATTATATGCCTTTTGTTTATGAAAAGTATAAAATTGATAGTACGCGTTTTAACAGTAGTAACTTTTACTATATGTCTAAAATTGATTTGTATCAAGAAATTCTAGAAGCTAGTAAAAATAGCTTAGAAAAAAGAAATAAAGTTTTTAAAAGAGAAAAATTGGTGTTAGACTCAATTAGAAAAGACTCTGTAGATAAAGCTAGGGTCGAAATAAAAAGACTAGATAGTTTAAAAAGGATACAAATATTAGACAGTTTAAAAAGAATTAAAAAATAAACTGTTTACCATTTTCTACAAATTTCTTTTATTACATTGTCTATGCTTTCAAACTTAAAAGACAATTGCTCTTCTATTTTTTGAGATGAATATTTAGAAACTGAATGAGCACTTTGTGCAGAATATTTTGATAGTATAGGAGTTTTTTTTGTAAAAAAAGAAGTTACCATAGCAACCCTCCAAAGCAAAGAAGTAACCCAAGGTTTTATTTTTATAGAAGGTCTTTTTTTTCCCAAACCGTCTGCAATGGCAAAAAATATTTCTTTGTAAGATTTGTTCTCGGAAACTACAATAAATCGTTCATTTTCAATAGAAGAATTCATTAATAAATACATTGCTTTAACCACATCATTTACCCCTACAAAACCAGTAACGCCTTCAGTATAATATTTCAAGCCTTTATGTATTTGACTAAACAATTTACCAGAACCTGATTTAAAAAAGCCACTGCCTAAAATTACACCAGGATTTACTATGACTACAGCAACGTTTTCTTGACTGGCGCGCCACATTTCCATCTCTGCACCAAATTTAGTAATCGAATATCCACTATTATCTGCCTCTTTATTCCATTCATTTTCTTCGGTAATTAAATCCGTTTTTAACGCATCGCCAACAGCAGCAATAGAACTTACAAAACAAATTTTTTCTACTTTGGCATCTATTGCCAAGTTTGCAATAATAGCAGAACCATGAATATTTACTTTTCTCATTTCTTTGTAATCTTTCGGATCAAAAGAAATAAAAGCAGCACAATGGTACACTTTTGTAATACCAACAAAAGCAGGAATCATAGCAGGAACCTCTGTAATATCTGCTTTAAACCACTCTATTTTAGAGAATAATAATGAGGCATCTTTGTCTTGAGAAAAGATTTTTTTTACGGCAGTAATCTTTTCTTCAGTTCTATAAATAGCCCGAATATGTTCATTTTGCTTTGTTAAATAGTATAACAAATGAGCACCTACCAAACCTGTTCCTCCTGTAACTAAAATCATACTGCTAATTTATGGTTTTTTCGTTGATAAGTTTATCTTTGTTGCAATTATAAAGACCTTATAAATAAAAACCTTTTTTGGTTTAAAAGACCTATTTACAATGACAAATTTTGTTGAAGAATTACGCTGGCGAGGATTATTACATGATATTATGCCAGATACAGAATCTTATTTATTAGAAAATAAAACCGCAGGTTATATTGGTTTCGACCCAACTGCAGATTCTTTGCATATTGGTAGTTTAGTACAAATTTTTATACTTAAACATTTTCAAAATGCTGGCCACAGACCCATTGCTTTAATTGGTGGTGCTACAGGAATGGTGGGTGATCCTTCTGGAAAATCTGCAGAACGTAATTTATTAGATGAAGAAACATTAGCAAAAAATATTGCGGGTGTTCGAGAAAACTTAGAACGCTTTTTAGACTTTGATGCTACTGCAGATAATAAGGCAGAACTAGTAAATAATTACGATTGGATGAAAGATATTTCTCTAATAGATTTTGTTCGAGACACCGGAAAACATATTACCGTAAATTATATGATGGCAAAAGATTCTGTAAAAAAACGATTAAGTTCAGAATCTTCTGTAGGAATGAGTTTTACAGAATTTACCTATCAATTATTTCAGGGTTATGACTTTTACCACCTATACAAAGAAAAAAACTGTATGTTGCAAATGGGAGGTTCAGACCAATGGGGTAATATTACTACAGGTACAGAATTGATAAGAAGAAAAGCACAAGGAAAAGCATATGCCATTACTGTACCTCTGGTAACCAAAGCAGATGGCACGAAATTTGGTAAAACAGAAGGCGGTAATGTTTGGTTAAATGCTAACAGAACTTCTCCGTACAAGTTTTACCAATATTGGTTAAATTCTTCGGATGAAGATGCAGAAAATTTTATTAAAAAATTTACTTTTCTTGATAAAGAAACTATAGAAAATCTAATAATAGCCCATAAAGAGAGTCCACATTTACGATTATTACAAAAAAAATTGGGCGAAGAAGTTACCACTCTAACACATGGTAAAGATGCCTACGAAAATGCTTTAAAAGCATCTAATATTCTTTTTGGAAAATCTACAGCATCTGATTTAAAATCTATAGATGAACAAACTTTTTTAGATGTTTTTGACGGTGTGCCTCAGGCTAATGTTAGTATTACTGATGTAGAAAACGGCTTAGATATGATTGGTGCTTTAGCAGCAAAAACTAACTTTTTATCCTCTAATGGTGAAGCTAGAAGAGCACTAAAAGAAAATGCTATTTCTGTAAACAAAGAAAAAGTAAAAGAAAATTTTACCATTACTAAAACAGATTTAATTGCCAATAAATATGTATTGTTACAACGTGGTAAAAAAACATATTACTTGCTAGTAGTTCAGTAATTTTTTTTGAAATAATTAGAAAAGGGCTAAAGTTTGCTTTAGCCCTTTTTTGTTCTATTAATTTTCAACTATTTTTTGCCAGTTAATAACTGCTTGTTTTTGAAGTTGTTCAGGACCTTCTTTCTTCCATAATTTATAAGTATTTGTACCCCAAGAATTGTAAAACAAATACAATTTACCATTTCTAACTTCAAAAGTTTTGGGGTTAATACTAACCTTATCGCCATTTTTACCAATAGCATATGCACAATATCCACCAAACTGAGGGAAATATTTATTAGGGTTTTCTTTAAATAACTTTAAATTTTTTTCTGATGAAAACTTTAATTTTACACCATTATAATTGGTTGTAAATTTTTTATTTCCTTCTACTGCTTTATTCGAAAAATAGGCAACTAGATCGTAACCTTCTGCAATAAATCCTTTTTTTAAATTATAATTTTTTTGTGAAAAGACGCTGCTAGAAATTAGCAATAATACTAGTAATTTTTTCATATTAGGGTTATTTGTTTATTAATTTAGTTCAGTTTTCAGTTGCTTTTATTTTTAATAAATCTGGCTTTTCATCTAACCAACTTTCTAGCTTGTTAAAAAACCATTTGTTATAAAATAAATACAATTTACCATCTCTTATCTCAAAAGTAGTTGGGTTTATTTCTTTTCGTTCGCTGCGAGTGGCAATCGCATATGCACAAAACCCACCACACTGTGGAAAATATTTTTTGGGGTTTTCTTTAAAAAGCTTTAAATTTTTTTCTGATGAAAATTTTAATTTTACACCGTTATAACTTGTTAAAAACGAATTGTTTCCCTCTTTAGGCTTACCATCAGTAAAATAAGAAACTACATCATAGCCATTTGCTATAAAGCCTTTTTCTAAATTATACTCTTGCCCAACCAAAGATATGTTACAGAAAAATAGCAAAAAAAGTAACTGTTTCATATAAAAAGATTTTTTAAAATAGACGCAACAGCTTTCAAGAACTTACAAAACCATCAAATTACAGCCTCTAATATCTGAGGCATCAAAACGCCCTATCACTTCAAAAGAGCCATCATTATATACTTTGCCTAAGTCTTGAGTTGCTATAAAAGAGCAGGAATTATAATTTGCTAAATCTATAATATTAATTCCGCCATTTTTACCAAAACTATTTATAGTAAGAGCATCTTCGGTATCTCTTGTTAAAACTTTCATCCATGGTGGTGTTGTAAAAATACCGTTTCCTTTAGAATAAGCCTGACTTAATAACTCTGTCATTCCGTATTCTGAATGAATTTTTTCTACACCAAATCCGCTTTTTAAAATATCATGTAATTCTTGTCTAACCAACTCTTTTCTTCTCCCTTTCATGCCTCCAGTTTCCATAACTATGGTGTTTTTTAACTGAAATTTTTGGAGTTCTATTAAGTCTAATAAGGCAAAAGAAACTCCTATTAAAAGTATTTTCTTTCCCAATTTTTCAAATGCTAATAACTTTGTAGCTAATTCTTTGTAGTTATTTAAATAAAATCCGCTTTCTTCATTTTTAGATTTTCGAATTAAATCATCCACCATAAATACTAAAGAAGAGCCTTTTCTTTCTAAATAATTTGGCAACAATGCCAATACTATATACTCTTCTATATTTCCATAAAAATGGGTAAATCCTTTTAAATAACTATCTCTATAAAGTTGAATATCTGTAACAAAATGTTTACTTGTAATTGAACTAGTTGTTCCCGAACTTGTAAAAATTTCTTGTACTTCGTCTTTAGAAGATACAATTTGTCGAGACTTAAAAAACTGAATTGGTAAAAAAGGAATTTCAGAAAGCTGGGTAACGTCTGAAGGGTGTACATATAACAAATCACAAAAAGAACGATACACCTTATTGGTATTAAATTGATGTTTAAAAGTTGCTAAAGCCTTATTTTTAAACTCGTATTCGTTGCTAATAGTAAATATTTCGTCTCTCATAAATTGTTACAAAAATAAGATATATTCATTCAGTTTATTAATTATTCTTTCAGTTTAAAATTTAATTTAACGACAATTTTTAAGTCTTTACCGAAAAAAAATTAATACTTTTTTTGTTATGAGTAATTTTGAAAAAAATTAATTTCTTATTCTATGACTTTTGTAGAAAGTACTTACAGAACCTTTAGTGGTCTTAAAAAAATAGTTGAACCTAAAGTTAAAAAATACTACCAAAAAGTTATTTATAAGGATAAAAAACCAGCCTACTTTATAGATTATTACAACCTAGAAATAGAGTCGAACGCAATGATGAATAGTTTGGTGCTTTGTACTGATCAAAGTTTAGAAGAGGTTTTAAAAATTATCAGTAAAAAGAATAATGTACAACTATCTGTTCCTAAAATTTCTAGAATTGGATTTCAAAAAAGAATTAGTTCAGAAAGTACAGACCTTCGTTTGCCACCAATTCCCACAAAATGGCTTCGTTATTCTTTGTAAATTTTAACCACTAAATTTCCTTTATCATCCATTGAAGCTCGGTACATTCCGGCTGTGTTAAACTCGAAACTCATATGTCCGTTTTTATCTAAAGCCACAACACCTCCTGTGCCTCCTAACTTTGTTAATTTTTCTTGAATTACATTTTGTGTAGCATCTTTTAAGGTTTTTTGTTGATACTCCATTTGTGCAGAAATATCATAAGCCACCTGACTTCTAATAAAATATTCTCCCCAGCCAGTAGATGAAACTCCGCAAGTTTTATTGTTTGCATAAGTTCCTGAACCAATAATGGGAGCATCTCCAATTCTTCCCCATCGTTTATTTGTCATTCCTCCGGTAGAAGTACCCGCAGCAATATTTCCATTTTTATCTAATGCAACGCAACCTACAGTACCAAACTTAGCATTTTTAATATCTGCATCATAAAAAGCTACTTTTTTTGCATCGTGATCTAAGGCTGTTTGTTGCTTATGCTTAATTCTTTGCAAAGTTTTAAATCTATTTTCTGTGAAAAAATAACTTGGATCTACTATTTCTAAGCCCTTTTCTTTTGCAAAAGTAGAAGCACCATCACCAGAAAGCATTACATGATCTGAATCTGTCATAACTTTTATAGCTAATTCAATAGGACTTTTTACATCTTTTACTCCTGCTACAGCACCAGCATTTAACGTTTTCCCATCCATAAATGATGCATCTAGCTCATTGGTCTCGTCGTGTGTAAAAACGGCTCCTTTACCTGCATTAAATAATGGAGACTCTTCCATTACCTGAATTGTTTTCATAACAGCTGCAGTGCTAGTTCCTCCATTTTTTAAAATTTCATATCCTGTTTTTATTGCTTCGGTTAATTTTTCTTTATAGGCAGCCTCTTTTTCTGCCGACATATTTTTCTTCAAAATAGTTCCTGCTCCTCCATGAATAATAATAGCAAACTCATTTATTGATTTTGTAATTGCCTTATTTTGCTTGTCTGCTTGAGAGGTACAAGCAACCGAAACCCACAAAATTGAAATAATTATAAGTAGTTTTTTCATGATATTTGTTTAAAATAAAACAATATTGATTGTTTTTGTTAAATTTTTTATTAGTGAAATTATTCGTAATTTAGAGCCACTAAGTTAAACAACTAAAACAGCATTACAAAATGACAAATTTTGGAATAACAGAAACCTTAGCCGAACTAGGTTTAAAGGAAATAAATAATGGAACCTCTACAGGTTCTAATCACTTTTCTAACGGAGAAATTATAGAAAGTTACTCTCCTGTAGATGGTAAACTAATTGGCAAAGTAAAAACGACCACTAAACAAGACTATGAAAAAGTAATTAATGCTGCCACAAAAGCATTTTTATATTTTAGAGAAATGCCAGCTCCTCAAAGAGGTGAAATTGTAAGGCAGTTTGGCAATAAACTTAGACAAAAAAAAGAAGCTTTAGGAAAATTAGTTTCCTATGAAATGGGAAAATCTTACCAAGAAGGATTGGGAGAGGTACAAGAAATGATAGACATTTGCGATTTTGCTGTAGGGTTATCAAGACAATTAAATGGTCAAACAATTCCTTCAGAAAGACCTGGCCATGTTATGAGAGAGCAATGGCATCCTGTAGGAATTGTAGGCATTATTTCTGCCTTTAATTTTCCGGTTGCTGTTTGGGCATGGAACACTGCTTTAGCATGGATTTGTGGTGATGTTTGTATTTGGAAAGGCTCTGAAAAAGCACCTTTGTGCACAGTTGCTTGTCAGCAAATTATTGCACAAGTTTTAAAAGAAAATAACTTACCTGAAGGAATTTCTTGTATTATTAACGGAGATTACAAAGTAGGTGAAATGATGACAGAAGATATCAGAATTCCTCTTATTTCTGCCACCGGATCTACCAAAATGGGAAGAATTGTAGGCGCAAAAGTTGCACAACGTTTTGGTAAATCTTTATTAGAGTTAGGAGGTAATAACGCCATTATTATTACACCAACAGCCGATTTAAAAGTAGTTGTTCCGGGAGCAGTATTTGGCGCCGTAGGAACTTGCGGACAACGCTGTACCTCAACCAGAAGGTTAATTATTCATGAATCTGTATATGATAAAGTAAAAGATGCAATTGTGGGTGCTTACCAACAAATTAAAATAGGAAACCCTTTAGATGAAAACAATCACGTTGGTCCGTTAATAGACAAAGATGCCGTAAACACCTATTTAAACGCCATAGAAAAGGCAAAAAAAGAAGGTGGAAATGTATTGGTTGAAGGTGGCGTTTTAAAAGGAAAAGGATACGAGTCTGGTTGTTATGTAAAACCAGCAATTATTGAAGCCGAAAATCATTTTGAAATTGTACAACACGAAACTTTTGCACCTATTTTATACTTGATGAAATATACGGGAAGTATAGAAAATGCAATTGAAAAGCAAAATGGTGTTGCGCAAGGTTTGTCATCTGCAATAATGACGAATGAAATGAAAGAAGCTGAAAAATTCTTGTCATATGCTGGTTCAGATTGTGGTATTGCCAATGTAAATATTGGAACTTCTGGTGCAGAAATTGGTGGCGCTTTTGGTGGTGAAAAAGAAACTGGTGGCGGACGAGAATCTGGCTCTGATGCTTGGAAAGTGTATATGAGAAGGCAAACAAACACCATAAATTATTCAGATGAATTGCCTTTGGCACAAGGTATTAAATTTAACTTGTAAGAAGTTTTTAGTTATACTTGTAATTATACATCACTTATTTAAAATATAATTTTATCAACCCAACTTTAAAAAGTTGGGTTGTTTGCTTTTAAACTCAATTTAAAAACTCTCTTTTCTTTTAAATGCACTAAAAAGTGAACCTATGTTAGTATAATATCCTCATACAAAAAAGTGGCACGAAATTCTTCAAAAAAATAAAACCCAACTTAAAAAAGTTGGGTTTATTATAAATATTAACTTCGCTTACGCTGCGTTTAATTGTTCAATGCCTCAGCTGTTTTGATCATTTAACTTCGCTTACGCTGCGTTTAATTGTTCAATGCCTCAGCTGTTTTGATCATTTAACTTCGCTTACGCTGCGTTTAATTGTTCAATGCCTCCGCACCACCAACAATTTCTAAAATTTCGTTTGTAATTGCAGCCTGACGTGCTTTGTTATACGTTAATAACAACTCATCTCTTAATTCTGTTGCGTTATCTGTGGCTTTATGCATTGCAGTCATACGAGCACCATGTTCAGAAGCAAAACTATCTCTTAACGCTTTATAAAGTTGCATTTTTAAAGACTTAGGAATTAAATCTAAAATAATTTCTTCTTTAGATGGCTCAAAAATGTAATCTGAATTTACGGTACTTACTTCAGAAGTTTCGATTGGCTTTATTGGCAAATACTGTTCTACTTGCGGAATTTGAGTGGCAGCATTTTTAAATTGATTGTAGATAATTTCAATTTTATCATACGTTCCCTCTTCATACTTTCTCATTAAATCTTCTGCAATTACAGCTACATTATCAAAAGTTAAATCATCATAAATGTCGTTATTTTTTGAAACAACATTATACTCTTTTGATAGAAGATCTCCACCTTTTTTTCCAATAGATAAAATATCTACAGATGTATTGGCATATTTTTGACCTATTACTTTAATGGTTTCTTTTGTAATTGAAGAGTTAAAACCCCCACATAATCCTCTATTTGAAGTTACTACAACTAACAATACTTTAGATACATCTCTTTGGGTAGAAAAAGTCCCGCCCACATCACTATCTAAGGTAGCGCTTAAATTTTGTAATAATTCTGTAAGCTTAGACGAATACGGTCTCATAGCCGTAATTGCATCTTGCGCTTTTTTCAACTTTGCAGCAGACACCATTTTCATGGCAGATGTAATCTGCATTGTCGATTTTATAGAGGTTATTCTATTACGTATTTCCTTTAAATTTGCCATATTTTAGTTATTAGTTGTTTGTCATTAGTTAAGAGAAACACAATTACTTCTCTAAAAACACTAACTACTAATTAAAATGCTTTGAAATTTCTGCAGCTGCTTCTTCTAGTACTGTAATCGCTTCTGGAGTTAACTTACCAGACTTAAGTACATCTAAAGTATCTCTGTGCTTTGCATTTAAATAATCTATATAATCTTTTTCAAACTTTTTTACCATTTCTACTGGCACATCTTTTAACAAGTTTTTAGAACCTGCATAGATAATAGCAATTTGGTCTTCTACAGAAAAAGGATCGTTTTGTGCTTGTTTTAAAATTTCAACATTTCGCTGTCCTTTAGAAATTACACTCATTGTAGCAGCATCTAAATCTGAACCAAATTTAGCAAATGCTTCTAATTCTCTAAACTGAGCTTGATCTAACTTCAAAGTTCCAGATACTTTTTTCATGGCTTTAATCTGAGCATTTCCTCCAACACGAGATACCGAAATACCTACGTTAATTGCCGGACGAACACCAGAGTTAAATAAATCTCCATCTAAGAAAATCTGACCATCGGTAATAGAAATTACGTTGGTAGGAATATATGCAGATACATCTCCTGCTTGTGTTTCTATAATTGGTAATGCTGTTAAAGAACCTCCACCTTTTACAATTCCTTTTAAGGAAGCTGGTAAGTCGTTCATTTCGCTAGCAATTTTATCGTCATTAATAACTTTTGCTGCTCTTTCTAACAATCTAGAGTGTAAGTAAAATACATCTCCTGGGTATGCTTCACGTCCTGGTGGTCTTCTTAACAATAAAGAAATTTCACGGTAAGCAACTGCTTGTTTCGATAAATCGTCATAAATAATTAAAGCTGGCCTTCCAGAATCTCTAAAATACTCTCCAATAGCGGCTCCTGCAAAAGGTGCATAAACTTGCATTGCTGCAGGGTCAGATGCATTTGCAGCAACAATTGTTGTATATGCCAAAGCACCTTTTTCTTCTAAAGTATTTGCAATAGCAGCAACTGTAGAGGCTTTCTGACCAATAGCAACATATATACAATATACTGGCGCACCAGCATCGTAAAATTCTTTTTGATTTAAAATAGTATCTATAGCTACAGTAGATTTACCCGTTTGACGGTCTCCAATAATCAACTCACGCTGACCTCTACCAACTGGTATCATTGCGTCGATAGACTTAATACCTGTTTGTAATGGCTCTGTTACTGGCTCTCTATAAATAACTCCTGGTGCTCTTCTTTCTAAAGGCATTTCATAGGTTTCTCCAGAAATTGGTCCTTTACCATCAATAGGATTTCCTAAAGTATCTACCACTCTCCCAACAATTCCTTCACCAGCCTTTAAAGAAGCAATACGTTCTGTACGTTTTACAGTAGATCCTTCTTTAATAGAAGTAGAAGCTCCTAATAATACAACCCCTGCGTTATCTTCTTCTAAGTTCAAAACAATACCTTCCAATCCGTTTTCGAATTCTACTAGTTCACCGTATTGAACATTAGATAAACCGTACACACGTGCTATACCGTCACCTACTTGTAAAACAGTTCCTACTTCATTTAAAGTAGCTTTTGCTTCAAAATTTGTTAATTGTTCCTTTAAAATTGCTGATACTTCAGCTGGTTTAATACTTGCCATCTTATTTTAGTTTTTAGCGTAAGCTTTTGGCTTTTAACTATTTACTTTTATTTTAATTTTGCTTTTACTACTAAATGCTATCGTTGTAAAAAGCTGACTATATTTTTGGAATGTAATGACTATTGTCAAATTCCTTTTTCAATTCGTTTAAATAATTAGAAATACTAGCATCGTACTGTAAATCTCCAACACGTAAAATAAATCCGCCTAAAATAGTGGCATCAATCTCATTTACAAGTTTTGCCTTATCTCCGGTTAAAGCTTCAATTTTTGCTAGAACATCTTTTTCTACAGCTGGTGTTAAAGGGACAGCTGTTGTAACTTTTGCTTCTTTTATATGCTTATCGAAATCATAAATAATTGCAAACTGCTTTGCAATAGATGGTAACATTGCTATTCTTTTATTGTCTTTTAATAAATGAAATAAACCTAATGTTACATTACTTACTTTACCTTCAAATAAAGCATATAAGACCTTTATTTTTTCTGATGATTTAACAATTGGACTTTTTAACATCACCTCAAAAACATCATTTTCTGAAATAATTGTAGAAATAAATAACATATCATTATTTACATCAGTCTCTACCTTAGTATCTTTTGCAAGGTTTAAAATTGCTTTTGCGTAACGTAATGCTGCTCTTGCGTCTTTCATTGATACCTAGTTTAAAGTAACATCTTTTAAAATACCTTCTACTAATTGTAGCTGATCTTCTTTGTTAGATAACTCTTTTTTAATTACAGTTTCTGCAATTCCAATAGACAATTCTGCAACACTTTTCTTAATTTCTGCTAATGCAGCTTGCTTTTCTTGCTCTATAGAAGCGTGTGCTTTTTCTATTAAAGCGGCCGTTACTTCTTTTGCTTCTTCTTTTGCTTCTGCAATCATTGCTTCTCTAATGTCTCTCGCCTCTTTCATCATTGCATCTCTCTCGGCTCTTGCTTCTTTAAGCATTTGCTGATTGTCTGACTGAAGATTTTGCATTTCTTTACGTGCATTTTCTGCAGATTTTAATGCCTCTTCTATACCAGATTCTCTTTCTTCTAAAGAATTTAAAATTGGTTTCCAAGCAAATTTACCTAATACTACTATTAATACTATTAAGATAAATACTAGCATAAAAAACAACCCAGGTGAAAAATCGTTTAATAAAGTGTTCATTTTGTTACTTAATTATTTTGTTGTTGTTTAATTTAAAAACACTTTCTGTAACCAACCGTTACAGAAAAGTGTTTTTTCTTTGTTTTAAGCAGGGTTTCCTAAGATTAAAGCACCAAATGCTAAACCTTCTAATAAAGCTCCGATGATAATCATTGCTGTTTGAATTTTTCCAGCTGCTTCTGGCTGACGAGCAATACCTTCCATTGCTTTACCACCAATTTGACCTAGTCCGATTCCTCCACCGATTACGATTAATCCTGCTCCAATTAAATTGTACATACTATTGATTTTTATATATTAATTAAACAAACTCTATTTTTTATTTTATACTCTTACGAGTTTTTCAGGCTGCTCCCGAAACAAAAAAAAGCAATACTTTTAAAAGCTTTTCTAATGGTGTTCATGTTCTTCTACAGCCATACCTATAAATAGTGATGACAACATTGTAAAAATAAACGCTTGTAAAAAAGCTACTAATAACTCAATTACAAATATAAACAACGATAACACTAAAGACATTCCTGTAGATGCTACCGGACCAAAAGCTTCTTTCATAGTTACCATTAATGCAATTAAACTCATTAACACAAAGTGCCCTGCTGTAATGTTTGCAAACAAACGCACCAATAAAGAAAATGGCTTAATAATTACAAAACCAACCAATTCTATAACTGCTAAAATTGGCCTTAGTAAATAAGGTACTCCAGGCATCCAGAGTGTGTGCGCCCAAAAATCTTTACTTGCGCTAAATATGTAAATAATAGCGGTAAAAATTGCCAAACAAGCAGTAACTGCTATTTGCCCTGTTACGTTAAACCCTAAAGGCGTTAAACCTAATAAATTTAAAACCCAAATAAAGAAAAACACAGTTAATAAAAAGCCCATGAACTTTTTATATTTTTTCTCTCCAATGTTTGGTCTTGCAATTTCGTCTCTTACATATAATACCAAAGGCTCTAAAACTCTTCCAAAACCTTTAGGAATATCTCTAACCTTGTACTGTTTTGCCAAACGAGTAAAACCAAAAAGAAGTAACAAACCTGCTAATAAAATACCAACTACACTTTTTGTTATCGAAAAGTCGATTACTTTTGATGCATTAGCAGCATGATGATCTTCATCGAAAGAAACCGCTGTTTCGTTAGCATTTAATTCGTAAATTTTTGAGTGAATTTTAGCAAATTTTAAACCTTCTTTTTCTACCACCACATGACCATCATCGTTATGATGAAATTCAGAAGACATAAAGGTAACTAATCCTTTAGAAGACCAGATAATTACAGGCAATGGAAAGCCAAAGTGTTTTCTTTCTCCAGCGTTTGAGGTATATGAAAATAGTGCAAAATCATGAGAATCTTTCAAGTGATGCTTTATGTAAGCCTTTACTTCTTCCTTTGTATTTACCTGACCGCCTTCTTCTTGGGAAGAGCTTTTCTTATCGGATTCTAATGCAAAAGTTGTACTTGTAATAAGTGCTATTACTGCTATTGTAAGAAACTTGATTGTTTTTTGTGCAATCTTCATTATAATAATACGCTTTCTAAATTCGGCGCAAAGGTAAGGAATAATTCAAAACTACAAATGTTTTTTTTAAAATTAAAATTTTAGGAATTCCTCTTTAAAATGAAAATTACAAACAGCAACTCTACAAACAGAAAAATAATAGTGGTAGCTACTATAGAAAGTTTAAAGTTAGGGGCTAAATTAGTAGCTTTTACAAATGGTTGATAAAACACTGCAGTAAACACAATAATTTTTAACATGAGAGCTCCAAGATAAATAAAACCAAGCTGACCTACTAACTTTTGAACACTCTTTAAAAACAATAAATTAATACAGATTAATATTGAAAAGCCTGAGTGAAAAAGATATATTTTCTGAAGAATTTCTGCTGTATTTTTTGACACATTAGAAAACAGCATTTTGTGCGCTTCTAGGCCCAAAAAATAAAGCAAAATAAATGCTATAAGTAGTCGAACAAGTATTTTAATCATTAATTTTATTTGCTTGTTTTATAAGCGCATAGGTTGCTATAAATACCGCCAACAAGGTTACCAAACCTTTTAAAAAGGTTGTTTCAAGTAAGTTATCTAACCATTTACCAAGTAAAAAGCCTAAATAAATGGTTATACCCATTTGTAAACCTGCACCAGAAAGTGCAATGGCTTTATGATGCGTTTTTTTCGGCTTGTTGTTTTTTGTCATTATTCTGACTTAATTCTTTTAAGGCTCCTTTCATTGCACAAGTTGCATTAAAAGTAGCTCCTGGCTCTATAGATAGTTTCCCAATAGTTACATCTCCAGAAATATTAGCAGTAGCTTTAATGGTTAAAGTTTTAGATACCAATAATTGTCCGGAAAATTTTCCTTCTATATCTGCATTACCGGCTTCTACAGTGCCTTTTATAGCGCCATCTGTACCAATTATTACTCTACCAACGGTCTTTAAAGTTCCTTCTAAAATTCCGTCTATACGAAAATCTCCTTCAGAAGTAATATCTCCTATAAATGAAGAATTTTTTGCAATTACATTTCGTTCCATAGTTTTTTGATGCTGTTTTTCGCTGTTTTTGTCTTTATTATTAAACATGTTAATTATCTAATTTTTTTAAAATTATTAGGGCTTGCTTTCCTTGTGCTGTGGTAGGGTAATTAACCGCTACAAACTCCAAGGATTTTTTGTAGTTTTCTTTGGTGTCACTTTTTCCTATAGCATAGGCTTTTATCAATTGTAACTTAGGAACCAATTTCGAGTTTTTTACAAATGGTAAAATGTTAATTACCCTGTCTATTACTTCGCTATAATTCTCTTTTTTGTACAAATAATAAATGTCTTTATATAATTTTTCTGTGGCCGTTTCTTCTTTAGCATCAGTAATTTTTTTCTCAGGATTTTTTATAATCTGAGCAAAAACTGTTGTTGGATACTCTGTAAGAATTACATTTTTATAAATTGCCGCTTTCTCCTTATTGTTTAGTTCTTTATAAATTTCATATAAATGCCAATTTGCAGGCAGTATTAATTCTTTTGAACTAGCAAACTTTAAAACACTCTCCAACCTATCTATGGCTAACTTTTTATTGTTAAACTGGGTTTTATAAATCAATCCTAATTCGAACAAGCCCTTGTTTCTGTCTTGTATTAATGTGTCTATTTTTTTTGCTGATGTTGGTATGGATGCCAAATAACTCTCTAAATTATAACGTTCGTTTTTCTGTGCGACGATAGCCGAATCTTTTGTGGTTTTAGATAATTTTGCTTGAAAAGACCAACGCCAATCATCTGCCAATTGTCTTTTTCCCCATATTTTTTGAAATTCTGTTTTCCCAAAACCTAAAGATTTGATATTGTAAAAATACCATTTTCCTTTATTTATTGATTGTAAAGAATTGGTGTTTCCTGCAAACGCAATTTGGTTTAACCTTAATTGAGCTGCTTCGGCATCCTTTTTCTTTAAAGTTGCTATAAAATCTTCAAAATACTCTTTTTGTGCTTCTTTTGGCATTGCAGCAATTTTTAAAATACTGTCATTTTTAGCCACCAATTTTTCATATTTTATAAGTGATGCCAAGTTTTTATGCTTTCTTTTTACTTTTCTAACACGCAAGTTTAAACTATCGGTAGAAGTTTTTACAACACTATCATAATAACTACTTGCTAACATATAATCTGAATTTTTAAAGTAGATATTTCCTAGTTTTTCAAAAGTAAGAACTTGCTGCTTTTCTTCGGTATTTTTTGCTCTTAAAGATTTATTGTAAGTAGCAATTGCGAGAGAAATTGAGTCTTGTTTCTCATATAAATTTGCTAGTTGATAATACAATTTATTCAAATAAGGCCTATTTTCTCTTTTCTTAATTAACTTTTGAAGAGATGCTACATATGTTTCCGATATAGAATCATTATTTGCAATAGTACTTGCCAAAGCAATATTTGCATGAATTTTGTATTTGTATGGCGCCTTTTTAAATGATATTAGTTTTTGAAAAACCAAAGCTGCTGAATCTTTTTTATTTTCTTTGGCATACATTTGCCCCAAAATAAACATGTTTCTTGCTGTTTGCTCTTTATTTTTTTGTGTTCTAATAGCTAATTGTAAATGCTTTTTTACTTTTTGTAGGCTATCTGCTTTCTGATAAGCCATCGCCAAAGCGGTGTGCCCTTGTTCTTTAATTTTGTCTGGTAAATTAGACTCTAAACTATCTCTTACCTCTAGTAAAAGTTTTAATGTTTCTATAGCAAATTGCTCGTTATCCATTCTAATATTTGCCTTTGCTCTCCAGATTTTTGTTTCTGCAATTAAACTAGCATTCGGGTAGTTTGCAATTACATAATTAAATGCCTCTACTGCAGGCACAAATCTTTGGGTGTAATAACGGGCTTTACCGAGTAATAAATAAGCATCATCTATTTGACGGTTTCTTTCTAAACCATCAATATTCATGGCATGTTTTTGAATAGCTTTTACTGCTTTTTCTTCTGCTCTGTCAAAAGGAGTCGCTGGTTTTTGAGCATCTGTTGCTGTTTGTGAATTACCAAAACCTGCACCAGGTCCGCTATTTTTAAAGCTGGGCGCAACAATTTTTCGGTCATCAAAAGTAATGGGTTCTATGGGTAATTGCTCAAACCAATCATCTTTAAAACCGTCTGCTATGCCTTGTAAACCTTCTTCGAAAGCCTCTTCTCCATTAAATAATATGTTATATTTAGTTGTTAAAACATGATAATTTCTATTGATAACAGTATCTTTTTTTGTACTACATGCGTACAAAGCAACTGAAACAATAGTAACTAATAATATTTTTAAAGTATATTTCATAAATTTAATAACCTCTTTACTAAAACTAAATTCTTATGAAAATAGTATATAGTAAGGGCGTAAAAATACTAATAAAATAAGAATAGGCTAATGGTACGTATTTTTTATTAAATAGCAACGAAATAATACACACAAAAACAATACTGTAAAAGTGTGCACAAAAATAATTTTACAACAAATTACTATTATTAAAGTTAGTTTCTGTGAAGTAGTAACCGCTTTTTAAACAGAAAAATAGGCCTCTAACTCTTTTAAAGTTTCTGCAGAAGTTGCTATGTCTTTTACTAAATTTCCTTTATCTAATACCACAATTCGCTCACAAACTTCGGTAACATGGGTTAAATCATGACTAGAAATAAGCACTGTTACTTCTTTGTTATCGGTTAGTGTTTTAATAATATTTTTTAATCTTATTTGGGTAGTCGGATCTAAATTTGCAAAAGGCTCGTCTAAAATTACTACTTGCGGATTTCCCATCATTGCTGCTACAATGCCAACTTTTTTCTGATTTCCTTTACTTAAATCTCTTAAATATTTTTTCTTCCCAAGAATTTCATCATTAAAAAAATCTGAAAAATCTGCTAGAAAAGTAGTAATATCGGCATTGTTCATTCCTCGTAAATCGCCAATAAACTCAAAATACTCTTCTGGTGTTAAATAACCAATTAAAAAAGATTCATCTATAAAAGAGCCTGTAAAAGATTTCCAAGTTTCGTTTTCGCTTACTAAAATATCATTGTTTGTAATGCTACCCGTTGTTGGTCTAATTAAGTCTAATAATATATTAAAATAAGTTGTTTTTCCTGCACCGTTGTTTCCTACTAACCCGAAACTTTGTCCTTTAGGAATTTCTAAAGAGGCAATATTTAAAACAGTGGTTTGTCTGTATTTTTTTGAAAGTTCTGTAGTCTTTATCATAATGTAATCGTTAGTTATTTTGATTAAAAGCGTGTATCATTTTGTATTTAGTAGCGATGTACCTTTTGGTAATTAATTTCATAAAAACCTTATGAAAAGCTAGTCCAATAAAGCCTAAAGCTGCAATGGTGAGTGTAGCAATTTCGAAACTTACCCACCAATTTATAAGTGCAAAAAGTGCCATTGGAAAAGCCATAAGCGGTATTCCTATAAGCCACTGAACGGCTCCAGTGCCTTGATAATTAAAAGCTGCTTTTTGATCTAAATCTATTTTTTTTCTATTAAAAGACCCTCCTAAAAGCAACACGTAAGTATTTACACCTATGTTATAAATCATTGCTGCAAAATGCACTACTAAAATTTTCCATCCGAAGTATACATAAGGAATGCCAAGTAAAAACAGTACAATAACACTTATTGTCATTAATGTAAATTTAGATTTTAAATAGCGTTCGTACTTAAAATTCTGACTCATCAGCATGTTAAAATATCCACTATCCCAAGCAGGAATAAATTGTCCGAAGTTGATTAAAAAAGCACCCGTAGAAAAAACGCCAATAAAAATAAAAAAGGACTCTTTGTCGGCATAAATAGGGTTTGGATAAAATATTAACCCATATAAAAGTGCCATTATTAGCATCCAAACCGAAGATTTTGTTCTCTTGTTTCGCCACATTAAACGCAAATCGTTTTTTATAAATGGCGCTACATCACCTAGTTTGTCTGTCCAAGATAAATCGGATGCGTTTACTTGTTTTACTTTTTTAGAAACAACTTCATCTAAATAAAATAAACCTAAAAGTTGTTTAAAATTTAAACGATATAAAAACATCAACACAAGAATAGCTATCGTGGCATAAATGGGGTTTTCGTATATATAGTAAAACCATTTACCTACATAGGCAGGCAAATTAAATATTTGGTAATATTGTACTAAAAACCCACCAATTAAAAGGACTAATAAGAAGCCAAAAGCACTATTATTTTTATTGATAAGAAAGTTTAAATAATTTACAATTTGTATGAGTAAAATCATAAAAAATAACCACCCCAAAACTCCTTCTACATCATATCCTTCCTTTATGAGAACTATGGCAAAAGGAATATAAAAAAAGAGCGACATTATATTGAAAAAAGAGGCTGCAGATTTTATTAAAATATAATGAACTATCGTACTTTTTTTAATGTTTAAAGTAAGCAGTGGCTGCACATTCATTAAAGGTAGTTTTTGCATTAAAAACCTAAAAATTAAATCGCCGATTACCGCATATAATAAAAATGAGTTTACCACTACAAAAGGGTCTTGTGTTGGGTACATTTCTTTTAAGCCAAAGTATGCACCAATTCCCATTAATAAAAACATAACAACAAAATACAGTGCAAAAAAGCCAATTAGTATTTTTAAACCTATGCTTTTACCAAAAGAGGCTGCTCTGTAAAACTGTTTCCATTCTAATTTTAAAAAATGTGAAATCATAATGTTAGTATATAATTTAGTTATTTATAAGTAGTAAATATATTGTTTTTGTTACAACCCTTTTACCAATTTGTATTCTGGATACGTTTCTAACAACAATGCTTCTGCCTTTTTTGGAATTACATAGGCAGAAACATAAAAGAAAATAAGTAATAAAGTAGTACAAAATGACGTAAGTAGCAACCAGTTATTGTCTAAACTACTAAAATTAAATTTCATCATGTTTACAATATTAAATATGTTTACAAAAGCAAGGCTAGAAAACGTTTGCCTTGTGGTGCCAATCATAGCCTCTAATAAAAATACTTTTTCGTTTTCTATTTTTTTATTTTTTTGATGTTTTCTTTCGCTGTGTTGCTTTATTAAATCTGTAATACAAATAATTAAAAGTGAACCTAACACTATATATTCGGAATATGGAATTTTTAAAACCAAATAAAGACCAACAAAAATTGCTATTGTTAGAAGTAGCTTAGGCATGGTAAACCATACCTTAAAAAAACGCCATAAAATTTTACGATATCTTTTGTTCATCTGCTTTTGTTTGGCGTCTACTACATCCATAAAACCAAAAACACCAAATTTTTTAAAAGATGTATCTCTTGCTTCTTCAAAAGATAAATTGGGTTGTGTTGCCCAAATTTGCTCAATATCATTTGCCAAATGATCTACCAATTCTGTTTGAATATCGTAATGATATACATAATGTTGCCTGGTAAACTTATAGAGACTTTGTATTTCTGTTGCTGATAATTTCATGTGTTTAAACTACTATATTAGGGTATTGTTTCTGAACCTCTTTCTTGTTTTTTTGATACACAATAGCACAAGACCAATAACATAAAATTAACAATACCAAAATAACTAAGTGTATATTGTTGTGTGTAGCATTTGCATAACTTTCTTGGTTTCTAAAAGTGGTAGATTGTGCAAAAAATGAAGCTGATAAATTAACAAACTGAAAAAGAGAATTGTTCATGTTTATTTTTAAAAAAAGTGTATTAGTTTGTCTGTTTATGAGTAAACGGATTAACAGTGCAATTACAAATATTACATAGAGGTAAATAATAAGTCCGAAAAAATCTTCTGAACTACTAAACCAATTCATAATTAAATACAAAACATAAAATAATGCACCAGAGATTATAATTTTAGGTAATTTAAAAAATTGCCAAAAATGTTTTAAAGACATTTTAAAAAATTGCTTTTGTACATTGTTTGTCTTTTCTTTTAAAAGTTTACTAAAACCATTTTTTGAAAAGTTTTTATGAATATGCCGAATCTCACTTTTAAAATCTAATGTTGGATTCTCGTCTAGTTTGTTTTCTAAAATATTGGCAAAATGATCTACAATTTCTGCTCTAACATCGTAATACTTTATGCCAGAAACATAAATATAGTTATCTATTTGCAATAGCTGTTCTTTGGTTAATTGCATTTCCCTAAAAGTTTATAGTTTCTAATTACTCTTTGATGTTTTTTGTAGAAAATATAATAATTACATACAGAAAATAAATAAGCAGAAAACATACTAATATGTATTGCATTTATTTCTTTAGGGTTGCTAAGAAATACCATAGCTACTAATAAACCAAGAAATACATTTAAACTTTGTGTTTTTAAAACAAAACTAAATGTTGTTTTATGTGTGTTTGTCTTTGTAAAAAAAAGATAAAAGAAAGTAAAAAGTGCACTAATTATAACAGCTTTAAAAACTACTACAGGAAAAAATTCTATCGTGCTTTTAACTGAATAATTAAAAGAAGATAACGTAATTAATGGAAAAAAGTACGAAAATAGTAACGTGAAAAAATATTTCTTATAAATTTTTTTGGCTTTGTTAATTATAATTCTGGGTGCAGAAAAGTGTAGGCCGAAGTACAAACTAGAAGATTCATCTAATTGATGATTCCATAACTTTTTAACTTGACAAAAAGCAACTGAAAAGTCTATATTTTTATTTTCAATCTTTTCTTCAATATCTGAAATAATATGATCTAATATTTCAGACCTGATATCTAAATAATTAAAGTTTTTAACCTCTAAATATTTTTCTACTAAATAAGTTTGCCTAGCTGTTAATTGCATTATTTGTATAGTTTTTTTAGTGAATTTAACTTAATAATTGTTTTTTTATACAATCTATAACCAGAGTAAAAGGCAACATAATGAATCATCAAAAGAAAAAACCAACCTACCTTCTGAATGGTTTCTGGTAAATGACTAAAAAAAGTTGGAAAGACATTTAATATCAAAAAACTCAATACCAAATATATAGTACTGTAATCTAAATTTACAGACCGACCATACTTTTTGTTTGATGATTTAATAAACTCAATTAACACAAGTGTTAAAGGAGTGACAAATAGAGTAAAGCACACTACTTCAAATTGCTGAAAAGTAATATTTTCAGATAAAATATAAAGTAACATAGTTGCACTTAAAAAAAGAATAACATTTTTAACACACTTAAAAAAATTCAAAAACCCTTTGTGATACTCTCTTCTAAACCAAGTATTTACATTTTTCCACCCTAAGGCATTTAAGTAGGCTAAATTTCCTAACCAACCTATCTCTACCAAAGAATTCTTAAAAGCACTTTTGAAATTAATAGATTTAGAATCATGCTCAATAATAGACACAATATGGTCTATCATCTCAATTCTTAGATCCCAATATTTTATTCCTTTCTTTTTAAGGTACTCATCTATAAATACTATTTCTTTTTCACTAATATCCATCTTATTCTAAACTAAATTTCGGATTTACCAAGTGTTGCATCGTTCTTAAAAACTCTTGCATTTCGGCTAATTTATGTACCGTTTCTTTTGTGCCACTATCTGTTAACTTATAATACTTTCTTAATCTATTACCTACTTTTGCAACCTCTACCTCTAACAAACCATCGGCCTCTAATTTATGTAATGCTGGGTACAAAGCGCCCTCGGTAATTTTTAATTCTCCTTTAGTTATTTCTTTTACATGTTGTGTAATTTCATAACCATACATTTTACTATTGCTAGCCAATAATTTTAATATAATAGTTTGTAAAGAACCTTTGTATAATTTTTGATTTCCCATAGTATGGTTTGTACTTTTTAATGGCTACTATTTTTAAGTTAAAATGTAGTTTTTTACTTCTAGATTAATAATGATAAAACAAATATACATAATTTTCTTATGTATAAAACTCTTAGGTATGTTGTTTTTTTGAAAAAAAAATCCTGAAAAAATTTTTTTCAGGATTAAATAATGTTTAAAAAATGGGTAAAAACTATTTTTCTACCTTTAATACTTCTGCAATAATTTTTTCTAATTCTGCTTTCGGTAGCGCTCCATTTGCCATTTGCGGTTCTCCGTTCATAGGGCAAAATAACATAGAAGGAATGCTTCTTATTGCAAATGCAGCTGCCAACTCTTGTTCTGCCTCTGTATCTACTTTATAAATATCTATTTTACCTTCATACTCTTTAGACAACACTTCTAATACTGGGGCCAAGGCTTTGCATGGGCCACACCAATCTGCATAAAAGTCAATTAAAACTGGTCGTTTTCCTTCAAACTTCCATGTTTTATTTTGTTCGTAGTTAAATACTTTCTCTAAAAATGTTGCTTTTGTTAAGTTTTCTGTCATTTTACTTTCTTTTCTTCGGCATTTCCGAAATTCGTATAAATTGTACTTTTACAAAAATAGTCGTTTTTAATAGACTTCAATTACAAACTAATAAGTATAATTAAATTAACGCCTTTTAAGCAGGTTAATAGCATACAAAAAAGCTATGATTCCTATAAAATTATTATTTTTACAATATGCTAAAGGTTACCAATGTTAGTTTTTCTTATTCAAAGAACAAACCTGTTTTAAAAGACTTTAATTTCTCTCTAAAAAAAGGGGAACATTTGTGTGTTATGGGAGAAAGTGGTTGTGGAAAATCTACACTTTTAAAAGTAATTTATGGTTTGTTAGATTTAGAAAAAGGAAGCATTTTTTGGAACGAAAATCGCGTTTTAGGGCCCGAACATTACCTAGTTCCCGGAATGGATTTCTTTAAATATGTAGCACAAGATTTTGACTTGATGCCTTATATCTCTGTAACGGAAAATATAAAAAAATTCCTATCGAGGTTTTACCCAGAAGAAAGTGAAAAACGAACTCAAGAGCTTTTAGAAGTAATAGAAATGAAGGCTTATGAAAACACTAAAGTTAAAAATTTAAGTGGAGGCCAAAAACAACGGGTTGCCATTGCAAGAGCTTTGGCCAAAGAACCAGAACTATTGCTGCTAGATGAACCTTTTGGTCAAATAGATAATTTTAAAAAAAATACCTTAAGAAGAAATTTATTTTCTTACCTAAAAGAAAAAAATATTACTTGTATTGTAGCTACGCACGATAAAAATGACGCTCTTTCTTTTGCAGATAAATTGTTAATTATTAGAAATAATAGCATGCTAGAACATGCTAGTCCGAAAGAGATTTACCAACACCCAAAAAATAGGTATATAGCCTCTTTATTTGATGATGTAAATGCTATTTTTTGGAATAACAAAAAGGTTTTGTTATACCCAAATCAACTAAAAATAATTGAAAAATCTAAGCATAAAGCAATTGTTAAAAACGCCTACTATAAAGGTGCTTATTGGCTTTTAGAAGTAGATTATAATCAACAAAAAATATTTGTAAATCACCCAAAAAACATTTCAGTTAACGAGCAAATTTACCTTCAACTTACAGAGGTTTAATGCTTAATAAATACCTTTAATTTTTATCTGCTTTCCGTTTATATTTATAACCTCATTTTGTTGCTTTCCTAACAATAATTTACCTAATGGTGATGCCGCAGAAATTGCATAAAATTCTTGATTATCTACTACTAATTTACCTGCAGAAATTAAAAGAAAATAAGTATGTAAATCTGTATAAATAATACTTCCTAAATGCACATTTTTAGCATTTTTATTATGGTTTCCTGCAGCAGAAAACCGTTCTAGAACAAGCTTCATTTTTTGAACATTAGCAAGCTGTAACCCTGCCTTTTCCATTTCTAACTGCAACATAGCCCTTCCTGTTTCATGCTTATCTCCGGCAGAGCTTTTTGTTTCTGATAATAATGCCTTTCTGTTAGAAGTAATAATAGCGTTTATTGTTTGTAATTGGGTATTTACAAAAGTGGCACAAAGAGCAAAAAGTTGTTCTTTAACTTGCATAATTTCCTTTTAAAATAGCATAAGCAGCAAAATTACCGTGGTGTGATTTAGAAATAGAAATTGTGTTTTCTGTTGAAGCTAGATAAAGTTTTGGTACCCCTAATGTAGATTTTTTAATAAATGATTTGTTAGAAAAGTTGGCTGAAATTTTAGCATTTAAAAACTCAGAAGAGTTTGTGCCTTTTTCCAAGCTACAAATGGCAAATTTTACATTGTCTAGAATATTATTTGATGCTATTGTATGAATATATGCTGATGTTATTTTCGAAGAGGTAAAATAAGTGTAAGTGTCTATAGAAACCACCCCTGTTCTTTTGGTTAGCATTTTGCTAACAAATTTTTTAGGAGCAAAAAACCTTTTTTCCACTTTTTGAGTATAGCATTTATAGGCTGCTTCTTTCATGCTCCAATACAATAATACTTGTAAAAAAGGTCTTTCATGCATCAAAATACTATGAATTTCTTTGGGTGTAAATTGTTTTTCTAAAAAGCCTTTTCGCATCCAGTTTGTTTGCGACTTTGCTAACTTTATATCAACAATATCATTGCCTACATTACTCATGTAACTTTTGCTTAATTACCGCTATTGTTTCTTTTACAGATAGCATTTTTTCCATAGAATCGTTATCTATTTGTATATTAAAAGCATCTTCTACATCTAAAATAATATCAACTAAATTGGCAGAATTTATTTCTAAATCATTTATAAAATCGGTGTTTTCGTTTATGTTTTTTAAAGCTTCTTCATTCTGAACATATGGTGTTACTATAGCCGTTAGCTTTGTGGTAATTTCTTTATTTGTCATTTTTAAAATTTTCTATTGTTCCTGCAAAAAAGGAAAAAATATTATCTACTAATTTAATAATTAAAAATAACCTTTTTAAAATAAAGAAGCTATGAATACTTTTTAAAAATAACACAGGCATTTACATCTCCAAAACCAAAGCTTGCTTTTGCAACAATCTGTAACTCTTTTTTTAACATCGCTGTCGGTATTTTGCTAGGAGAAATAAGCTTGGTGATTTCAGGATGAATGTCGTCGCAATTTATATTAGGAAACACAAATTGTTCTTTAATTTGCAAAACTGAAGCCACAGACTCTATAGCGCCAGAGGCCGCTAAACAATGACCAATCATTGATTTTAATGAGTTAATTAACGGAAAATTATCTTCATTTCTTTGCAAAGCTTTTGTCCAATTTTCTATTTCCAAAGCATCTTTAGTTGTAGCAGTTAAATGCCCATTTATAAGATCTATATCATTGGCAGCTATTTTAGCATCTGCAATTGCATTTGTAATACATTTTTGAACCGCTAAAGCATTTGGTGCCGTTAATGTACCTCCATTTCTTTGCCCACCAGAATTTATATTTCCACCTAAAACCTCTGCATAAATAGGTGCGTTTCTCTCTAAAGCACTCTCTAAAGACTCTAAAACTAGCGCACCGGCACCGCTTCCTGGTACAAAGCCAGCCGCTGTTTTACTCATTGGTCTTGAACCTTTTTCTGGATTTTCGTTATATTTATAACTCATTACTCTCATAGCATCGAAACCTCCCCAAGTGTACAAACTACTATCACTAGAACTACCCACTAACATTCTTTTTGCTTTGCCTGCTTGTATTCTTTCAAAACCTAATAGTAGTGCTTCTGTACCAGTAGTACATGCCGACGAGTTGGTGGTTACAATGTTTCCAAGACCTAGAATTCCACCTAAATAAGCAGATACTCCGCTTGCCATTGTTTGTACGACAGACGTGCTACCTAAACGTCTTACATTTAGGTCGTCAATCTTGTAAATAGCCTCTCTAAACTTTTCTATCCCAGAGGTTCCTGTTCCAAAGATTAGGCCCGTATCATAATCTAAATCTGATTTTTCATCAACTATAAAACCGGCATCTTTCCATGCATCTATACCTGCCATACACCCATACAAAATAGAGGTGCTATGAAAACCTCGTAATTGTAAAGGAGTTAAATATGCTGCTTTTTGGGTTTCGGAAACACTCGGAATTCCACCAATACAACAAGAAAAACCTTTGTCTTTTAAATGCTGATGAAATGCAATGCCCGAAACACCTTTTTTTAAAGAATCTGTAAAGTTTTTTAAACCCACTCCGTTCGGTGCCACCACACCTAACCCAGTAATTACTACTCTATTTTTCATCATGCAACATCGTTTTTAAAATTTATACAGATTTTTTAAATCCATTTATTCTACTATAACCATTCCAGCTATTTCACCTTTACAAACTAGTTTACCTTTTTCATTTTTCATTTTTACATGGCATTTTAATTTATTGAATCTAAAATATTCTTTTTCTGAAACTACCGTTATTTTTTCATTCGGATAAACTGGTAAAAAAAAATCTATTTTACTTGATGTAAGGGCTATTTTTGGCAATTTTTTTTCCGATAGGATTGCTTCTTTTAGAAGAAAAATACCCAAACAAACAAGCCCTATCTGCGCCATTGTTTCGGTTAAAATTACGCCAGGTGTAACAGGATTATTTTTAAAATGACCTTTGTAAAAATAACTGTTCTCGTGAAATGTATAATTGCCAGTAACTCCATTTTCTGAAACTTCTGTAAGCTCATCTACAAATAAAAAAGGCTTTTGATAAGGTAATTTGGCAAAAATCTGCTTGGTAGTCATTTATTCTCTATTATAATCAATTTCGTTAAAGTTATAAAAATAAACAATTAAAATTAGGACTATATAAAAAATAGCTGAGCAGTTATTAACTACTCAGCTATTTTATAACTATTTAAAAATAAAAAGTTTTTATCTTAAGGCAGCAGAATATATTGCTGGATAATCATCTGCCTTTGCCAAACCATTGGTAGCTGTGGTAAAATTAGAACCAAATTTAATATCTATCGCTTCTAAAATTTTGTTAGCCATTAAAGCATAACCTCTACCTGTTAAGTGAATTCCGTCTAAACTAACCAAACCACCGGTTACTAAACCAGTTGTCATATTATAGTTATCGAATTTAATTCCGTTTGTTGCTTCTCTTAAAATAGCATTTAAATCTACCAAAGCAACATTATCATTGGCGCCTGCAACAGATACTATTGTTTCATTATAAGCAGTAGTTGCTTTTTGAATACTTGCTAGTTCTGTAGCAGTAATCACCCACTTGTCTTCTAGTGGTAATGCAACACCATTAACACTCAAAGGATTGTTAGGATTTGCTAAAGTTCCTATAAAAGAAGAGCTTGGCAACACTAATAAATCATCTGCAGTGGCTTGTCTGTACTGTGGTAGCATTGCAAAAGCAGGATTAATAGCTCCTAAATTTGTTAAATCTTCATCTACAATAACCACCGCATTTTGTCCTGCAGCGAAAGATATTGTTCGTTTTGCAACCTCTGCATCTGCTTGTTCTTTAGTAAAAACACCTGCTTGTACCAATGCTCCGAATGCTTGTTGAATTCCTCCATTATACTGTGCATAGGCTCCATTTACAGCTGCAGCTGTTGCTGCATCTAAAGGCACAGGATTGTATGGCACTGTGGTAAAATAAGGCAATAAAGTAATGTCTGGTACTGTGGCAATAACTCCTTTTGCACCTCCGGCAGTCATGGCATCTACCATGCCAGTAAATACTTGGTTAAATACTAACGGATTTGTAATATCGTTTGGCCCGTAAGTTGCAGGATTTAAATTCCCTGTAGGGTTGGCTGCTGTTGGAGATTGATCTACACCAACTCCTCCTGAAGTTGCATAACCTAAAACATCATTTCCACCAACTTCCGAAAGGGTAAAAAATGTTGGTTGTTGCGTCATTGCGTCTGCTATAACACTTGTAGATGCGCTAGATGCCATTCTTCCGAAATAAGGATTTAAAGTACCATAACCAGCAAAAGTTAAGTGAAAACTTTTTGCTCCAGGAACTCCAAAATTATTAAAAGAAGTACCTGCTGCTCTTTGACCAATAACAGTTGTTGGTGTTGCGTTTAATCTTGCAGGTCCTGCACCATTAAAAAACAATCTTGGTTCTTGTGCTACGTTTCCTGCTAACACTAAACCACCAATATTATCATTCATTAAAGGTTGATTAAAATCGCCACCACCTGCCATTGCAAACTTCTTAGCAAGTGTATTTGGAAAAGAGTTTTCTTGTGCTTTAATAAAAAGTGCACCATCTGTAAAACCTGCGGTAAATGAAGCACCTACAGCCACATATTTAGAAAAGTCTAATCCGTTTGCATTTAATGCTACTACCGGAGGTGTTTCTTCTAAAATTGGGTCTAGTTCATTGTTTACATCACAAGAAGCAACACCAATTGATAAAAGAAATAATCCTATATATTTATAATTTTTCATAAAGTTGTCTGTTTATTTTTAGTTATTAATTGTCCAAGAAAGGTAATATTGAGAACCTATTGCACCAACACCAGGAGCACTTAAATACTCTTGTCCTGTTAAGTTAGAACCTCCTAACTTAAATACCGATTTCATAGAAGGAACTGCGTAATTTATTTGTGCATCTAACACAATTCTTTCTTCTATAGTACCATCTATAAAAGTAGATTCCCATCGGTACTCATCTTGCCATCTTGCATTAAAGTTAAAGCCGAAGTTTTTAAATAAATTAGTTTTACCAAACTGAAACTTTAGTTTATGTTCTGGTGTGTTAAAACCTGCCTCAAAATCTGGGTTTGCAGCTTGGTCGAAATCAAATTTTGCGTAGGTATAATTTAATCCAACATCAAAACCATTAAATATTTTTGTATTTAAACCAATTGTTGCACCATAAGAACTTATATCTGCAGTTGAGTTTGTATATAATTGAAATATTTTTGCTCCACCAGTAGTATTGTAAGGCACAATTACGTTGGTATTGGCAATAAAATCTTCGTATTGATTATAGTAAACACTTAAATCTATAACCAATCTTTTGGTGTTTACTGTGTTTACCAAACCTCTATACCCAACTTCGAAAGCGGTTACTTTTTCTGGTTTTACAAAATCTACATTTGCTTTTTGAGTACCTCCACTAGCAACCGTAAATGCATTGTTGTATGCATCTCTACCAGTAATTGTGTATGTTTGACCGTCTGTATTATCTGTAAATGTTGTACTATATCTATCTAAATTGTCTTCTACACCACCTAATAAAATAGCGTTTCCTACATCTAATCCAATATATTGATCTTGTGTTGTTGGGTTTCTAAAACCTGTTTGAAAAGAAGCTCTAAAGTTCTGATTCTTATTTTCTCCACCTGCATAAGCAAAAGAGATTCTTGGCGAAAAGTTTCCTTTAAAGTTTTGTGCTTTGTCATAACGAATAGAAGCAGTAACTTTTAAACGATCTTCTTCTAAGAAATTCTTTTGTGCTTGCGTATAAATTCCATATTCATCGTAGTTAATTGGCCCGTCTGCATCAGTAAAAATGTTACCGAAAGAGTTTAGCGAATAACGTCTGTAAGAACCACCAACCTGAATTTCTGCAAATTCTATTTGGTCCTGAAAATTGTAGTTTGCATCTGCATGGTACAATTTAGTTTCATCTCTAAACTTTGCCCCAGTAATTAAGTCTGGGTCTGAAGTTATTTTGTTAAATGCTTGTTCAAAAGCTGCTGTACCAGGTATTAATCGGTTTCTGTCTGCAAAAGCTCTTGCTGCTGTATGAGAACCAGAAGATAAATATGCACCTGCATATTCGGTAAACCAGTTTTGGTCTGAGCTCCATGCTCTGTTAATGTTTAATGCAGCAAACAAAGTGTTGTAAGAGTCACCAGCATTTTCGCTAGTTGTATATCCTCTTACAAAGAAGTTTTTACCTTTTACTTCTAATTTGTGTTGTTGCATTAAAAAGTTTTGAATGCTATACTTTTGTCCTCCTAAATACTGTGTATCTCCAGTACCAATTTTAGAGTTCCAGATAACTTCTAAACGATCGTCTCCGAAAGGACGATAGTTAAGAGAACCACCAAATTTAACACTGCTTACGCCATAATCCATTAAATCTCTTTCGTTGTAACCGGTTCTACTTATTCTACCAATTGTACCTCCTAAGTCTGTTGCGGCAACATCACCATAAACATTCACACCATTGTAATCATTATCTGTTTCTCTGGTTCCTGCTATGTATTCATCTCCGTTGGTATTTCTGTAATCTGTTGCAAACCAATCCGTACCTTCTAAGACAGATAAAGTTGCTTTTGCTGCAAATTTGTCTGAAAAAGCATATGCCATTCTAATATTAAAATCGGTAAACTCGTTGTTTCCACCAGCTTCCTGACTTGTAATTCCTCCTTTTAAAGAAACACTTATTCCTTGATCGTTAAAAGGATTTTTACTCGTCATAAACATAATACCATTAAATGCGTTTGCACCATATAATGCCGAAGAAGCACCTGGTAATAATTCTACTGTATTTACATCTAATTCAGACATTCCTAATAAGTTTCCTAAAGCAAAGTTTAATGCTGGAGAAGAGTTGTCCATACCATCTACTAACTGCATAAAACGCGTGTTAGAAAAGGTGGCAAAACCTCTAGTGTTTACAGACTTAAATGTTAAACTGTTTGTGTTTACATCAACTCCTTTTAAATTTTCTAAGCCATCATAAAAAGACGGAGCAGAGGTGTTTTTAATTGCTCTAGAATCCATTCTTTCTATGGTAACTGGAGACTCCATAATTCGTTCTGGAGTTCTAGAAGCAGAAACTACAATTTCATCTAAAGAAGTTTCGTTTTCTGTTAATGAAACTACTAACTTTTGGTTGTTTTTTGTAATCGCTACTTTTTCCATTTTATATCCTAAAACAGATATTTCTATGTTAAAAGGTGGGGTATCTGAAACTTTCAGAACAAAATTTCCATCAAAATCTGTTGTTGTTCCTACTGCTTTGTTTTCAATTTTAATGTTGGCTCCCGGAAGCGTTTCGCCTGTTTTTGCATCTTTAACTGTACCAGTAACAGTGGTTTGCGCAACCATTGTAAAACTACTGAACGCAATAAATGCAAGTAATAAAATCTTTTTTATCATAATTTGAATTAATTTGTTAACTATATGCAAAATACAATTTTTTTTCAAATGTCAATTATTTCATGTTTTATTTTGAACTTTAAGTAAAATAAGCTGTGCTAAAAAACAAATACTACAATAGATAGAATGTTGTTTTTTTAATAAAAAAAGGTTTAGTTGTTGTACATTTGTAGTTAAAAAGTCTGTTTTTTTGAAACGTATAAATTCTATTTCAAACTTTTCTACTACAGAAAAAACATTTGTAACCATTGGTACTTTTGATGGTGTTCATTTTGGGCATCAACAAATACTAAAAAAACTTGTTGCTGAAGCCAAAAATGCAGGAAAAAAAAGTGTTCTTCTAACGTTTTTTCCACACCCAAGAATGGTTTTACAAAAAAACGCCAAAATTGCTTTAATAAATACTATTGATGAACGTGCAAACTTGTTAGAAAAAATAGGTTTGGATTATTTAATCATTCATCCTTTTAGTGAAGAGTTTTCTAAAACAACAGCCTTAGAATTTGTCGAAAATATACTGGTTAAAAAATTTCATATTTCTAAATTGATTATTGGTTACGACCATCATTTTGGTAAAAATAGAGAAGGAAATATTGCGCAATTAACCGCTTATAGCAAACAATATAATTTTACTGTAGAAGAAATTCCGGCGCAAGATATTGATAATGTTTCTGTAAGTTCTACTAAAATTAGAACTGCTTTAAATAACGGTAATCTTGCAACTGCAAATCATTTTTTAGGGTATCCTTTTATGCTTAATGGAAAGGTAGAAAATGGTAAACAATTAGGAGGTAAAATTGGCTTTCCTACTGCAAATATCGCTATTAAAGAAAGCTATAAATTAATTCCTAAAACAGGCGTTTATGTTGTAAAAGCGAACATAAATAATAAGGTGGTTTTTGGAATGATGAATATTGGTTACCGACCAACAATAAATGGTAATCATCAAACTATTGAAGTTCACTTTTTTGATTTTGATAAAAACATTTATCAGAAACACATTACAGTACAATTGCTTTATTTTTTAAGAGATGAACAAAAATTTAATAGTATCGAAGCGCTTACTCTTCAACTAAAAAAAGATGAGCAACTTGCAAGAAATTACATTTCTAAAAAACTAGAAATTAGCAATTAAACAACTATTTAATTGAGTAAAATTTGATTGTTTTAAAAGAATATTGATTGTTTTTTTATTCTATAAAATTTTATTAAAAACACGTCTAAAACTATATATTTGCAGTTCATAATTTTTTAAATATGTTACAAGTACAATTTATTAGAGAGCACAAAGAAGCCGTTTTAGAAGGCTTGAAAAAACGTAATTTTCAAGAAGCAGAAGTTTTGGTTGAAAAAGTGTTAACTACAGATGAAAATAGAAGAGCAACCCAAGTTTTTCTTGATGATATTTTAGCAGAATCTAACAAATTGTCTAAAGAAATTGGCGGGCTTTTTAAAAGTGGAGAAGTGCAAAAAGCAACTCTTTTGAAACAAAAAACAACCGCCCTAAAAGAACAATCTAAAGAGCTCTCTGAAAAGTTATCTGGTTTTTCAGACGCACTTCAAAACTTACTATATCAAATACCAAACATACCTCACAGTTCTGTAAAAGAGGGAAACTCTGATGAAGATAACGAAATTGTTTTCTCTGAAGGCAATATTCCTAACTTAGCAAAAGATGCTTTGCCACATTGGGAATTAGCAAAAAAATATGACATTATAGATTTTGAGCTAGGAACTAAAATTACAGGCGCTGGTTTTCCTGTTTATAAAGGAAAAGGTGCTCGATTACAACGCGCCTTAATCAACTATTTTTTAGACAAAAATATTGCTGCAGGCTACAAAGAATATCAAGTTCCACATCTTGTAAATGCAGCATCTGCAACAGCAACAGGACAACTACCAGATAAGGAAGGGCAAATGTACCACGCCGCCCTAGACGATTTATATTTAATACCTACAGCAGAGGTACCAATTACCAATATGTTTCGTGATAACTTATTACAAGAATCTGACTTTCCTATAACTGCTACCGGATACACACCTTGTTTTCGAAGAGAAGCTGGTAGTTACGGTGCGCATGTAAGAGGTTTAAATAGATTGCATCAGTTCGATAAAGTAGAAATAGTAAGAATTGAACATCCAAAAAATTCTTACAATGCACTAAATGATATGGTGGAACATATTAAAGGAATTTTACGTGAACTAAAATTACCTTACAGAATTTTACGCCTTTGCGGTGGAGATACTGGCTTTACATCTGCTTTAACTTTCGATTTTGAACTATTTTCTACAGCCCAAAACCGTTGGTTAGAAATTAGTTCTGCCTCTAATTTTGAAACATTTCAAGCAAACAGGCTAAAGTTACGTTTTAAAAATAGTGATGGTAAAAGTGAACTTGCTCACACTTTAAACGGTAGCTCTTTAGCGCTACCTAGAGTTTTGGCAGGAATTTTAGAAAACTACCAAACAGAAAACGGAATTAAAATACCCGATGTTTTAGTACCTTATTGTGGCTTTGAATACATCAACTAAATAATGGTTAATTAGCTATTACTGCTAACATTAATTTTTTGTATTTATTCATTTCTAAAAGCGCATTTAAATAAGCACTTATTTGTCCGTTTTTCATAAAAGAAATAGCCTTTCTTTTGGCGTTTTGATGTTTTTTATAAAGTGAATTCATACGGTAAAAATTTGGTTAATTTTTGTCATCTATATAAACAATAGACAATTTTTATGCCAAAATGTTACTGTTAATTCTAAAAAAAGAGATTGGTTTAATAATTATTTAACAAAATTGTTAATTATCTTTGATTTTATATGAAAAAACTGCTCATTCTTATCGTTACCCTATGTAGCTTTTTTTTACATGCTCAAAGCAATCCTAAAGGGACTCAAAACGAATATCTTTTAGCAGAAAACTATTACCGAGAAGGCGCCTATGAGAAGGCGGCACAATTTTATAGGAAACTTTATAACAAAAGTCCTTTTAATACTTCTTATCTCTCTCGATTATTATCTTGCTACCAAGAAACTGAAAATTATAACTTGGCAGAGAAATTACTAAAAGAGAAAATTTCTACCAATAGCAATCAGGTCTTTTTACATGTTTATCTAGGGTATAATTATCAAAAACAGCAGTTGTTAGATAAAGCCAATGAAAACTATGAAATAGCTCTAAACTCACTTAAAGAAAATGCTCCAAATAATAATTATGGCGGACTTATTGGAAGGATTTTTAAAGAATATAATTTATTAGACAAGGCAATTTTGGCGTACGAAAAAGCTATGCTTATTAATAAAAATGCCAACTATAGTTTTCAAATTGCTCAAATTTACGGAGAACAAGGAAACTATAAAAAAATGTTCGAATCTTATATTAATTTAGTAGATAACAACAATGAATATGTAAACCTTTTACAAAGATATACTAGTAAATATATAACAGATGATGCCGAAAACGAAGCTAATATTTTGTTTCGTAAAACCTTATTAAAAGCATCTGTAAGCAAACCAAAACCTGTTTGGAATCTTTTACTAAGCTGGTTGTTTACCCAACAAAAAGAGTATGATAAAGCATTGGTTCAAGAAAAAGCACTGTTTCAAAGAAAACCAGAAGATTTAAGTGCCATTTTTATGCTTGGTAAAATAGCTTTTGAAAATAAAGAATATGAAACAGCAAACAGTTGCTTTGAGTTTGTAATAGAAAAATCGCCATACAGAGAAGATAAAATAGCAGGTAATTTATTTAAAACAAAAATTGCAATTGCTAATAATAATACTGATACAAATACGCTATTTTTAAGGTTATTTAAAGAATATGGCATTAATCAAGAAACATTAAAATTGCAAATTGCCTATGCCGACTTTTTAACTTTTACAGAAAATAAACCAGAAAAAGGAAGGGAAATATTAGAAGATGCCATACGCTTTGCCAATTCTAAATTTGATAAAGCAAGAATAAAGCTAAAATTAGGAGATATTTTAGTTTTTACAGGCAACTATAATAAAGCACTTATTTATTTTTCGCAAGTGCAAACGCAACTAAAAAATGATGAACTGGCACAAGAAGCTCGTTTTAAAGTAGCACAAACTAGCTATTTTAAAGGAGATTTTAGTTGGGCTAAAGCACAACTAAAAGTGCTTAAAGGCGCTACAACACAACTTATTGCCAATGATGCAGTAGCTTTATTTTTAAAAATTACAGACAATGAACCTGTAGATAGTATTCCGTCTGGCTTAAAAAAGTTAGCAAATGCAGAACTATTGGCTTTTCAAAACAAAAACAAAGAAGCTTTAGATGAAATTGAAAAATTATTTAAACCCAATGATATCTTTAAAAATGGTTTAGATGCTAGCAAAGTAATTTACGATGATGTACTTTATTTTATGGCAAAAATTCTTTTAGAAGAAAAGAAATATGATTTGGCAATTAAAAACTTACAAGAAATTATAAATACTAATCCAGAGGGCTATTTAGCAGATGATTGTTATTTTATGATTGCAGAAATACATCACTATAATTTAAAAAATTTAGAAGAAGCAAAAAATAATTATCAGAAAATACTATTTGATTTTCCTGCTAGCATTTACTTAGTAGATGCCAGAAAGAAATACAGAAAATTAAGAGGAGACGCACTTTAAACTTAAATAATAAAATTATGTACATCTACAATGTAACAATGAATATAGATGAAAATATTCACAAAGAATGGCTTTTATGGATAGAATCTCATATTACAGCAGTTTTAGATACCGGTAAATTTACAGCCGCAAAATTAACCCAAGTTTTAGTTGATGAAGATATGGGAGGCACTACATACTCTGTTCAATACTCTGCAAACTCAAGAGAAGATTTAGACAATTATTATAAATTGCATGCAGATGATTTACGACAAGAAGCGGCTCAAAAATTTGGCAACAAAATGCTTGCTTTTAGAACAGAATTAAAAATTGTAAATAACTATTATGCCACTGCGAAAAAACAATAAAAGCATCACTTTTCTAGCAAAAAACAGTAAAATCATAAATTTTATAGGGCTTTTGCTAATTGTTTTAGGCGCCGTAATAAGCTACTTCAATTGGAATGTAGAGCCAGAAGAAACTATTGGTGGTTTTTGTTGCGGATTAGGTTTTGGTTTGCTAATTATAGGCCTTACAGCAAACGAAAAAACTAAAAACTAGCTTCTAAACCAATAGAAAAAGCTTCTATTTTTGGTTTGCCAAGTTTAAAACCTTCATACCCAACAGCTATTCGATAATTTTTTATATGATATTTTAACAGTAATTTTGTAGTATTTACTGGTAAATTATTCATTGTTGCCCATTTATGAGAGGCAACCATACTTATGGGTTTTGTAACAAAAAGTTCTCCTCCAAAACCAAATAAAGCTCTCGTTTTATTTACAGAACTAAAAACTCTGGTAAAGCCAATACCAAACCACGCATCGAAACGCTGAGTTCTAACTCTATGATATTTTAATAATGAAGAAAACATTTCGAAATTTGTTTTATCAGTAGCCAACTTTTCTCTAAAAACAACATAATTCGCATCGAGTGCAAAGCGTTTTAAAAACCGAAAATTTACACCTAAATTATTACCATATAATTGTTTGTTTTCGACCAAAAAACGATTGTAAATATCAAATCTAGTAATATTATAATCGGTTGTATTTGTGTAAATAAAATTACCGTAACTTGGTTTTTTATAAGGATAATTAGCAATTTCTGCATCACTCATTCTTTTGCCTTTTTCCCAAGGAGACTCTACAAATACGGCAAAAACAGTATACCCAAAAACATACCAAACAGCTCTTAAAAAAGGATTTTCTATATCGTCTGCAAACCTATTATTATTTGAAACAATTGTAGTATTTCTAGAGGTTGTAATAGAAACACTAGTGTTTGCAGTAGTATTTGAGCTGTTTAAACTTTTTTTTGCGCTATTTAATTTTCCGTTTTGCGAAGTAAGTTGAAAGCAATATAAGAGGGTTACAAAAACAGTTAATACACATTTCTTTTTCATAAAATAGATTTTTAAAAAAAATACTAATCCAAAAATTATGCCGAATTTAACTGTACCTTTGTAACTAAAGTATAAATAGAAGTATTTTGTCTGTAAAAGCAAAAAAACATTTAGGTCAGCATTTTTTAACCGATGAGGGTATTGCAAAAGATATTGCAAACACCTTAACAGAAAATGGATACGAAAATATTTTAGAAATAGGTCCAGGTATGGGCGTATTAACAAAATACCTTTTACAAAGAAAGTCGAAAACAACAGTAATAGAATTAGACCGAGAATCTATTGCTTACTTAAATGATGTTTTTCCGGTAGAACAATTAAACCTAGTTACTTCAAAAGACAAGTTTGAAGTAATAGAAGGAGATTTTTTAAAGAAAGACTTACTTCAATTATTTCCAAACAAACAGGTAGCAATTATTGGTAATTTCCCTTACAATATTTCTACTCAAATTGTTTTTAAAGCAATTGAAAATAGAGATTTTGTACCAGAATTTGCCGGAATGTTTCAAAAAGAAGTAGCCCAAAGAATTGCAGAAAAACAAGGCAGTAAAATATATGGTATTTTATCTGTTTTAACACAAGCTTTCTACGATGTAGAATACCTTTTTACGGTTCCGCCAAGCGTCTTTAACCCACCGCCTAAAGTAGATTCTGGCGTTATAAGACTTATTAGAAAAAAAGATTACTCGCTTCCAGTAGATGAAAAACTATTTTTTAGAGTTGTTAAAACAGCTTTTAATCAACGAAGAAAAATGTTGCGTTCTAGCCTAAAATCTTTTAATCTTTCCGATTCTTTAAAAGAAGCTACTATATTTGCAAAAAGACCGGAACAATTATCGGTAGAAGAATTTATAGAATTGACTAAAAAAATTGCAAAGGATGGCATTTGAAATTACAGCAGATTTTCTAGAAAAAATTGTCGGACTCATCTATGAGAAAAATGATTCAGCAATAAAAAAATTATTTGCAGAGGTTCACTTTGCAGATATTGCAGAGGTTTTAGACGAAGTAAATTTCGAAGAAGCAATTTATATCATTAAGCTTTTAGACAGTGAAAAAACATCTGAAATTCTTACAGAATTAGATGAAGATATTCGAGAAAAAATATTAGAAAACTTGTCTGCACAAGAAATTGCAGATGAAGTTGGCGAAATGGATACCGATGATGCCGCAGATATTATTGGAGAACTGTCTGAAGAACGTCAGAAAAAAGTAATAAATGCACTAGAAGATGATGATTTAGCTGCCGATATTAAAGAACTTCTGTCTTACGAAGAAAATACCGCCGGTGCTTTAATGGCTAAAGAATTGGTAAAAGTGTATGAAACATGGACTGTTGCTGGATGTATGCGTAGAATACGCGGACAAGCAAAAGAAGTAACCAGAGTACACTCAATTTATGTCGTAAATAAAGAAGATAAACTAGTTGGTAGACTTTCTTTAAAAGATTTAATTATTGCAAAATCCGACCAAAAAATTGCCGACATTGCTAAAGACACTGTAGATTTTGTAATGGTAGATGAAGAGGATGAAACGGTAGCAAAAATTATGGCAAAGTACGATTTAGAAGCCATACCCGTTGTAGATAAAAACCATGTTTTATTAGGTAGAATTACTATTGATGATATTGTTGATGTTTTAAAAGAAGAAGCCGATAAAGATTACCAAATGGCAGCTGGTTTAACTCAAGATGTAGACTCTGATGATAGTATTTTACAACTTACTAAAGCACGTTTACCGTGGCTTTTTCTTGGCTTAATTGGAGGGGTTGGTGCTTTTATTATTATGGAAGGCTTTCAAAGTGTTTTTGCAAAATATGCAACACTGTTTTTCTTTACACCACTTATTGCTGCTATGGCAGGAAATGTTGGGGTACAATCTTCTGCAATTATTGTACAAGGCTTGGCAAATGATGATGTAAAAGGAAGTATTAATAGTAGACTTTTTAAAGAAATGCTATTAGCTGCATTAAACGGTATTATTTTAGCCTTATTTTTATTTCTTTTTGTTTGGGCTTATCAAGGTAAACTAGACCTTGCAATGGCAATTTCTGTATCTTTAGTAGTTGTTATTATTATTGCAGGTCTTATTGGTACTTTTGTGCCTTTATTTTTAAATAAAAGAGGTATAGATCCTGCAATTGCAACAGGACCATTTATAACAACCTCGAATGATATTTTCGGAATTTTAATCTATTTTATGATTGCTAAATTAATTTTAGGAATATAAAATTCACAAAAGTATATAAAACAAAAAAAGTCCTTTAAAAAGGACTTTTTTGTTTTACTGTATAGAACCATTATCCTTCACAACTTGCACATTCTTTCTTTTGTTTAAATTTCTGTGCTGCATTCATACTGTGTTGATAATACATCGATTTTACACCTAATTTCCATGCTGTAATATATACATCATTCACTTCTTTAATTGGCATATCTGGATGCACCATAATGTTGATAGACTGACCTTGATCGATATGATTTTGTCTGTTCGCTGCCTGATATACAATTACTTTTTGGTCTATTTCAGAATAAGTTCTAAACACATCTTTTTCTGCTTCAGTTAAAAAGTCTAAATGTAGTACAGAACCATCGTTGTCTCTAATACTTCTCCAAACGTCTTTTGTGTTCATCCCCTTTTCTTCTAAAACTTTTTCTAAAATAGGGTTTTTAATAGTCGTTTTAATTTTAGCAATATCTTTTACATAAATATTAGACCATATTGGCTCAATTCCTTGAGAAACTTGACCTAAAATAAAAGCAGATGATGTTGTTGGTGCAACAGCATTTAAAGTAGTGTTTCTTCTACCATAACCCTTTAAAATTGCTGGCTCACCATATTTAACTGCCATTTCTTCAGATGCTTTGTACGACTTTTCTTTAATCAATTTAAAGATTTCGCTATTGAGTTCGTAAGCTTCTGGGCTATCAAAAGCCAACATTTTAGACTGTAATAAAGAATGCCAACCCAAAGCGCCCAAACCTAAAGCTCTGTTGTCTTTAGCAAAGTTGTAAGCTTTCTCCATAAAACGGAATGTAAACTGGTCATCTCTATTATCAGAATCTTTATAAACCTCTAACTTAGTAATAAACTCTTCCATTACAGCGTCTAAGAAATACGTTAGTGTTTCTACAGCGTCAGTATCTTTCCACTTATCATAATGTAATAAGTTTATTGATGATAAGCAGCAAACAAAAGACCAATCGTCATTAGATGGTAACATAATCTCTGTACACAAGTTACTTGCATAAATTTCATGCTTTTTGTCTTTGTAAACATCTACCGTACCATTGTTTGCGTTATCTCTAAATAAAATATATGGATATCCTATTTCTCCTCTACGCTGTAAAATTTTTGCCCAAATACTTCTTTTTTCTACATCTCCAGAAATCATTTCTTCCATCCATTGGTTACCAACAGTTACACCATGAGTTAACTCTTGAATAGGGTTTCCTTCTGTTCCAATTTCTAAAAACTCTTTAATATCTGGATGATCTACTGGTAAATATGGGGAAAAACGACCTCTTCTAACAGAACCTTGACTTACAACATCTACCATTTTTTCGAAGAGTTGCATAATATGTACTGATCCAGAAGACGAACCATTGTTTTTTACTTCAGCTCCTCTTTCGCGAAGTTTACCAAAATAACCCGAAGTACCTCCACCTAGTTTAGACATCATTCCTACTTCTGATTGAGAGAATAAAATATCTCCCATATCATCTGCTACATGAGAACCAAAACAACTAATTGGCAAACCTCTTTTTTTACCAAAGTTAGACCAAACCGGAGACGCCAACGAATAATAACCCGCTGCCATGTACTTGTAAAATTTATCTGAAAATCCGTCTATTTTTAAAATACGTTCTGCATTATCTGCAATTTCGCGTATTCTTTGCTCTGGTGTTGTATCTTTAGTTAAATAACCCGATTCTAAAAATTTACGGCTATTTTCTGTTAACCAAGTAATTTCTGGGTCTTCATTGTTTTTCAGCATCTCTTTTCTAGCGGCGTTTCTTGCTTGAATTAATTGTTCGTGTGCTGTAAGTTCTGTTGTTTTTGTATCGTTCTGGTTCATAGTCTAAAATAAATCGTCGCTAGTTATACTTTTTGTTCTTTTACTGTAGTTAATAGATCTTTTTACAAAGAAATCTCCGTGCTTGGTTCCTATAATCTCATCATCAAACCAATCTGTTTGAGCCAATAATTCTTCATCAACATCAAATATTTTCGGAATACCAATACTTCCTAAAGAGTTGTTAAATCTATTTTTTATAAATTCTTTAATAACATTTTTAGGTAAAAAGTCTAATTCTCCATTTTCAAAAATCCAGTCAATAATTTTACTTTCAGACAAATATGCTTCTTTACAAGTTTCTTGTACAATTAAACTGTGGTCTTCATCAAACCATTCTGGATTTTCTTCTTTGATAATTTTAATTAAGTCGATACCAAAATCTCCATGAATTTGCTCTTCTTTAGAGGTTGCTTCTACAACATTAGAAATTCCTTTAAGCACATTTTTATGCTTGTTAAATGCCATGATAATTAAAAACTGAGAAAACAATGATACATGCTCTATAAATAAAGAAAACAATATTATAGACTCTGAAAACTCTTTGTTATCCTCGCTATTTACATTTTTTAATGCACGTTCTAAATAGTTTACGCGGCGCATCATTACAGGGTTTTTCTTTAAGTTTTTAAACTCATTGTTTAAACCCAAAATTTCTAATAAATGAGAATATGCGTCATGATGACGAACTTCACTTTCTGAAAAAGTAGAACCAACGGCACCAATTTCTGGTTTTGGCATTTTTTTATAAATGTCTCCCCAAAAAGTTTTTACTGCAACTTCTATTTGAGAAATTGCTAACATCGTATTTTTTATAGCACTTCTTTCTACTTCTGTTAGTGTAGCTTTAAAATCTTGAATATCGCTTGTGTAATTAAATTCTGTGTGAATCCAGTATGAGTGTCTAATAGCATCTACATACTCATTTAAGGCTGGATAGTCGTATGGCTTTAAGTTTAAGCGCTTTTCGAAAATATTACTTTTTCTAATACGGCTTTGTTCGTTTCTGTATAAGATGTAGGCTTTAGCAACATCATGAAACGGACTATCCATTAACTTAAATTCTACAATATCTTGTACCTGTTCTACCGTGGGCGTGTAATCGGGTTCTTTTAACTTCCTTTCCAATAAAGTTCCGTTTACAATGTTTGCGATGGCTACTGCATCTCTTCTTGTACCATTATTTACAGAAAGCATCGCTTTTTCGATGGCTTTTGTAATTTTTTCTAATTCGAAAATACTCGTTTCAGAATCTCTTTTGATAATTTGTGTAATTTCCACGACAGACAGGGGTATTAAATGATTAATATAAGCTTGTAACAAAGATTAGAATTTTTGCTCCAAAATGAAAGTCATAGTTATTCACATTTGCCTTGAAGTTTTTAACAAAAAGCACTTTTTTTCGAAGATTATAAAATTTTAACATTTTTTTAATTAATTGCAAATCAATTGATTAATTCGTTAAAAAATGACCATTTGTTGCTATAGCTTACAATGCACAAACTTACTTTTTGAATGATAATAAAGGATCCTTTTTATTTAAAAAAAGAACCTATTTAGATTTTGTAAACATAACCAAGAAACCAGAAAATTATTTTTGTTGATTTATTTTTGAAGTATCTTTGTAACAAATTATTTATAATGAAAAGTAGGTTTCCAAAAATTGTTCAAGTTGCTATAATTTCGGTGTATTTAATTTTTTTAGCAGGTTCTGTCGTACGGATGACAGGCTCGGGAATGGGATGCCCAGATTGGCCAAAATGTTTTGGCTATTACATTCCTCCAACCTCTGAAGATCAAATTACCTGGAAACCCAATACCTCTTATAAAAAAGGTATTATCATTATAAGAGAGGAAACCTTATATGTAGCAGATCACGCCATAGAGTCTGGCGCAAATTTTAATCCCGAAAACTGGTCGGCATATACAAAGCACGACTACAATAAGTTTAACAAGTTTCATACTTGGACAGAATATATAAATAGACTTGTTTCTGTATTAGCTGGTTTTGTGTTTCTTTTTTTAATATACGGTGCTTTTAAAAATAGAAAAAAAGATACAAGAATTCCAATATTAGCTTCCTTAGCATTTTTGTTAATGCTTTTCGAGGCATGGTTAGGAAAAACAGTAGTAGACAGCAACTTAAACCCAACTACTATTACTATTCATATGGTGGTGGGTCTTATAATTATTGCTCTTTTACTTGCCCTAAAGTTTATTGTTTCTAACAAAAAAACCTTCAAATACAACAAAACTTTTAACACCTTACTTATTGTGTCGGTTGTTTTTTCTTTAATTCAAATTGCTATGGGAACTCAAGTTCGGCAGTTTATAGATGAGCAGGTAAAATTATTTGGTTTCGAAAACAAAAACCATAGTTTAATGAATCCTAGTTTTAAATTCTACTTCCACAGATCTTTTACAATTGCTATTGTACTTGTCAATTTAGGGTTATTTTATCTTAATCAAGTTAAAAATCTAGGCTATAAGTTGGTTAATTGGATTGTATTCTTAATCTTTTTAGAAACAATTACAGGAATTTTAATGTATTATGCCGCAATTCCTATTGGTACACAAGCTATTCATTTAATGGCTGGAGCACTAATGTTTGGAATGCAATTTTATCTATGGATGCAAAATAGATTTGGAAAAGTAGCGTAAACTACCCTAAAAAGATTTTTAGGAATTATGGGTGTGCATTTACCCACACATCACCATCAGAAAAATACTCCTTTTTCCAGATTGGAACTGTTTCCTTTAAAGTGCCTATAGCAAATTCACAGGCTTCAAAAGCGGCCTTTCTATGTTTGGCAGAAACCGTAATAATTACGGGAATTTCTCCAATAAACAAGGTGCCTTCTGCATGATGAATAGCAATTTTATGAATGGAAAATTTTTCTAATGCTAGCGTAGCAATTTTTTGCATTTCTTTTATTGCCATTGGTTTATATGTAGAAAACGCTAACTTTTTAACTTCCTTACCATGGGTGTCGTTTCTAACAGTGCCAACAAAGGCTACAATTCCTCCACATGTTGCATCATCTACAAAACGATAGCAAGCCTGTAAATCTAATTTATTTAACGTTATTTTAATGGAAGTTCGCTGCATATAACAACAAAAATAGCAAAACAAATTTGTATTTTTGTCTTCTTGTTAACTACATCTTGTAATTACTATTTTTTATCTAAAAATTATGAAAAACATATTTAGAATTGTAAGTTTCTTAGAGGGCATTTCGTACTTATTGCTTTTGTTTGTTGCTGTACCAATAAAATATTTTCAAGGAAACGACTCTTATGTAAAAATGTTAGGAATGCCACACGGAATTCTTTTTATGTTATACATTGTATTGGCAATTGTTATCCAAAAACAAATGAAATGGAATTTTAAGGATATGGTAATTGTTCTTTTAGCGTCTATTTTGCCTTTTGGAACTTTTTATGTTGATAAAAAATACTTACAGTAACAATTTACTATATAAAAAAGTATCTATCCTCCGCTAACTGGCGGAATTACAGCAACAACATCACCATCGGCTAGTAAAATACTATCTGTTGCATACGCTTCATTTACGGCAATTGCATAGGTTGTAAGGTTGGTGAGATTTGGGTATTTTTCTATTAAGAGTTGTTTAAAATCTTTTACAGTAACTTTTTTATCTAAAGAGAAAACAGTTTCTGAAGTTTCTACCAAATCTGTGGTTATTCCAAAAAACAAAACAGTTACATTCATACATCAAAAATAATTAAAAGAGATTTATTCTAAAAACAAATCCATTTTCTGTGAAAGTACCATAAGTAGCTTTTACATATTCTACTCGCAAAAAACGCCATTTTCCAAAACCTACATTTGCAAGACCTACAGAATACTCTGTATACGGTTTTTTATCTGCCATAAATAAGGCTTTTCCTCCTGCTACTAGGTGAAAATTTAACTTGTTTAACAGTGGTATTTTTCCTAAAAAAGCCCCTCTAAAGTTATGTTCTACATGCATTTCTGCATATTTATCATTGGTATAAAACTTGTAATATTCTAACAGATTAAAACTATTTAATGTTCTATCTATCGGAAATAACAGTTGGTTTCCGTTTGCTTGAAGCTTATCCATAAAAGCAATATCTTTCTTCTCTAAAAAAGCACCTCCTCTTAAGTGATAAGAAAAGTTACCATATATTCCTGTGTTGATATCTTGACGAATATTAGCTACCAGTAAATCGGAATTTAAATTAGTATTTTCTGCACCAAATGTTTTTCTATAATTTAAAGATAGTGTTGGGTATTTACTATTTCCTTCACGTTGTTTTCTGTCTGGATACGAAATATATTTTTGTGAAAAAATAATGGTAGTACCTACATTTAAGGTAGCAATTGTGTGCTCGTTAAAAGCAGGATTGGTAAAATCTGAAACAGCCAACGGATTGTTAGATGTGTAGCCATTAACGCTTTGTTTGGCAAAAGAATAATTTGAAGTATTAAAAAGTGGCGTTCTTTTGGCATATTCTAATGATGACGAAAGATAAACTCCGTTTCTAATTTCTTCGGAGTAGCCAATTCTTGCAAAGGTTTTTTCATAAATTTTTAAAAAGTTTAACCTGTAAAACAAAGACGCTATTGTATTATTTAAGTTCATTATTGGCTCTCTGCTATTAAACTGTTCTGTAGTAATTCCTCCAGAAATTGCCAATCTTGGTTTCGACAAATTATCCCATTTCTTGTTAAAATAAAAAGTGGGTCTTACTTTTTTTTCTGAAAAACCATAATTTACATCAACACTAGCATTCCACCATTTTCCTTTTTTGTTTAATTGCTTAAAATAGCTAAATCCTGCAGAAGAATAAAATCCTTGTACGGTGTTAAAACCTGAATTAAATAAAGGTCCGTTGTAAGAAAACGTTTTATTTTCATAAGAATTTCTATGAGAATATCCTGTAATAGGATCTGACCAACCAAACTTATTTCCTTTGGCGTCTATCGAGTCTAAATACTTTTTAGACTTTCTTAGTGTTTTTATACTATCTTTTATTTTGTAGTCTTCAACCTCTTCTTGTGTTAAAGCCACTGGCCTTAATTTGTTCCAAAAAACACTGTCTTTTTCTGTAGCATTCTTTTCAAAAGAAAGTACTTCATTAGTAAAAGTACCTTCTAAAAAATTTGGCTTAAAATTATAATCGGAATAAGTGTAAGAAAACTTTCCGTTAGGCTTAAATCCGAAAATTGAGATATCAAAATCTATTACCTGACTAATTAAAACCCATGCGTTTATTTTATCGGAATAATTATACCCTTGTTTAAGCTTTAACGAATTTACAATCGGAATGTTTACTTGTGCGCCAGTGGTAGATAAATCGGCTCCATAAAGTGCCCAATCGTCTTCTACAATATAAACAAATCCTTCAAAAACACGGGCTCCTTTTCGTTTAGGAATTAACTGTATTTTATTAATTAACTTGCCATTCTTATCGTAAAAAGTTCCTACTAATTTATATTTATAATATGAAAAAGCATTGATAGAAATAGGTGAAATTATATCGTTAAAAACAGCTATTGTATTTTGGTATAAATCTATATTTGAATCTTCTGCTCTGTTAAAACTTACACCATTGTCTTGCCCAGAAACCTTAGAAGCTACAATTCTTTCTTTAAATCTTTTTGGTTTTTTTTGATACGATATTTCAGAAAAAGTTTCCGATAAATAAATAATTCCACTTCTTGTAGAATCTAAACCTCCACCAAAATCTCCCGTAGACTGTCCGAAAAATTTTTCTGGAGCATCTTTTATTCTTGTTAAACCTCTCGAATAAAACTTTGCAGTATAATTGGCATATTTGTTTGTGTTAATATCTTTATTTGCAATGGTATTTCTTATAATTCTATTTGCAGGATTGTCTTTAGTAGAAATAGTAATTTCATTTAACTGTACGTTTTCTTCTTTTAAAACGGCATCTAAATTAAAAGGAAATTTAGTAATTACTATCTCTTTCTTTAAAGTTGTATATCCTAAAAACTGAAAAACAACTGTGTATTTTCCTGCTTTTTGTAGTTTTAAAATATAGTCTCCATTATCATTTGTAGTCGTTCCGGTAATTGTATTGTTTAAATAAACACTTACAAATGGTAGTGGTTCTCCTTTAATATCTGTAACTGTCCCCTGAACTTGAGCATTAAAAACGCCCGTTATAAGTAAGGTAAATAATAAAATATGTTTTTTCATATTAGGTATTTCTTTAATGCAAACATAAAGTTTCCATTTCAATCTTATGTTTAAAAACTGTTAAACCACTGTTTTATACGCTATACAAAAGTTACTGTTTGGTGGAGTCTCTAATTATTAAATCTGTCTCTAAAATATGCTCTTTATAAGTAATTCCTTTATTTTTTTTCTTGTCTTTAATTTGCTTGTATAAAATTTTAAACGCTTTTTTTCCCATTTGAAAACCAGGCTGATTTATAGTGGTTAATGAGGGCGATATAACCGAAGACATAAACCAATTACTAAAGCCTACGACATTTATTTGGTCTGGAATTTTAATGCCCATTTGAGTGAGTGCCGAAATGGCACCAATAGCCACTAAATCAGTATTGATAAAAATTCCGTCTACATCATTATGATCTTTTAAAAGCTGCTTTGCATAAAAAGCACCTTCTTCAAAACTCATATCTTTTAATAGGTATACCAGAGATGCATCATAGGTAATATTGTGGTCGGTTAGCGCTTGTTTATATCCCAAAAACCGGTCTATAGAGTTTTGAGGTAATAAAGGACCTCTAAAATGTGCAATTCTAGTACAACCAATACTTATTAGGTGAGCTGTTGCTTTGTATGCAGCCTTTCTATCATCTATAATTACCTTAGAACACTTTACTACTTTGGCAATTTTATCGAACATTACCAATGGCGTTTCTTGTTCTGTAATTTCGGTTAAGTGTTTAAAGTCTGCCGTTTCATTTGCAAGAGAAATTAAAATACCATCCACTCTTTTACTTAACAATAAGTTTAACTGCTTTTTTTCTAATTCATAAGATTCGTTAGATTGTAAAGTAATTACTAAATATCCTTTTTTTTCTGCCTGAGAAATAATTCCTTTAATAACACTTGAAAAAAAGTGATGAACAATTTCAGGAATAATCAACCCAATAGTTTTAGATTCTTTAGTTCTTAAATTTACCGCAAAAGCATTGGGTTTGTAATTTAATAAAGAAGCGGTTTCTCTAACGAGCTTTCTTGTCTTCTTACTAACATCCGGATATTCTTTTAACGCCTTTGAAACCGTGGTTATAGATATGCCTAATTCTTCTGCTATTTGCTTGAGTGTTACCAATATAAAATGAATTATTTAAAAAAATTGTACTTATTTTACTGGCTAAATATACACATTTTTATTTTTCGAAAACGTTTTCGGTAAATCGAAAACGTTTTCGATTTATTTATATGATAAAAAATTGGTTCATAAAAATACATTTGACAAGAAAACTATTAACTTTTTATTAAATTCACAGTTAAAATGAAAAAACAACCACACTTTAAACTTGCTGTACTGATAGTCTTTTTACTATCGACTACCGTTTTTGTTGCACAATCAACAATTTCTGGAACAGTAAAAGATCAAAATGGAGACTTGATTCCTGGAGTGAATGTCTTATTAAAAGGAACTTCTAAAGGAGCTACCACAGATTTTGATGGAAACTATGAAATTAAAAATGTAACCGACGGCACTTACACCATTATTGCCTCTTACATTGGTTACGATAATTTTAAAAAAGAAATAACTGTAGCCGGTAATTTAAACCTAAATATTGTTATTAAAGAAAATGCAGAATCTTTAGACGAAATTATTATTACAGGAGTTACAAACCCAAGGTCTAAAATAGAGTCTAGTATTTCAATAACTACAATTAAACCAAATGTTGTAGCACAATCTGCACCAAGAACAACTGCAGAAATATTTAGAACAATTCCGGGTATTCGTTCAGAATCTTCTGGTGGAGAAGGAAACTCTAACATTGCCGTAAGAGGTGTGCCAGTATCTTCTGGTGGTTCTAAATATGTACAACTTCAAGAAGACGGGTTACCAGTACTTTTATTTGGTGATATGTCTTTCGCTACCGCAGATATTTTTACTAGATTCGACAACAGTATTGGAAGAATTGAAGCAATAAGAGGTGGTTCTGCATCTACAGCATCTTCAAACGCTCCGGGTGCAATCATTAACTTAATTAGTAAAACAGGAAAAATTGAAGGCGGTGCCATCGGTACTACTTTTGGTTTAGATTACGACTCTTTTAGAACAGACTTTAACTATGGCGCACCAATTGCAGAAGGTTTGTACTTTCATGTTGGTGGGTTTTATAGAGTTGGTGAAGGAATAAGAGAAACTGGCTTTACAGCAAACAATGGCGGACAATTTAAATTTAACTTAACCAAAGAGTTTAAAGACGGATATATACGTTTAAATGCTAAATTTTTAAATGATAGAACTGCTGCATTTTTACCTATGCCAATAGCTGTTTCTGGCACAAATAGTAACCCTACTTGGGAAAACGCTGCCAATTTTAGCGCAACAAGAGGAACTTCTCACACACCTTACTTAACCCAAAATGTTGGTTTAGGTGCAGACGGACAATTAAGAAGATCAGACGTTTCCGACGGTATGAACCCTGTTTCTAAATCTATCGGGCTAGAAGCTTCTTTTAATTTAGCCGAAGGATGGAAAATTAAAAACAATGGTCGTTTTTCTATTAACAACGGTAACTTCGTATCTCCATTTCCTGCTCAAGTAGCAAGCGCAAGTGATATTGCAGCTTCTTTTGGAGCAGGCACAACACTGCAATTTGCCAACAATGGTGCAGCTGTTGCAGCAAATAGTTTAGTTTCTAGAATTCATATGTTCGATGTTGAATTAAACAACTTTAATAACTTTATGAATGACTTTAAATTATCTAAATCTTTCGATAAAGTAAACGTAACACTTGGATATTTTAAATCGATACAAAACGTTTCTATGTCTTGGTTATGGAACTCTTACCTGCAAGAGGTATCAGACAGTAATGCACGTTTAATTAACGCTTTTGATTCTGCAAACAATGCATTAAGTGAAAATGGACTATATGCCTACGGAACACCTTTTTGGGGTAATTTACACAGAAACTACGACACCAAATACAATGTTTCTGCTCCTTATGCTAATATTGCTATCGAAGCATCAGAAAAACTAAACATAGATGCAAGTTTACGTTACGATATAGGGAATGTAGACGGTTCTTTTGCAGGAGGTACTTCTAGAGCTTTTGATGTAAATAATGATGGCGTAATTTCTGTACCAGAGCAAAATGTGTTTGCTGTAGATAATGCCAATGCAACCACTGTAAACTACAACTACAACTACCTTTCTTACTCTTTTGGTGTAAACTATAAAATAGAAGATAGACAAGCCGTTTTTGCAAGGTTAAGTAAAGGTGCAGCCGCTAAAGCGGATAGAATTTTATTCTCTGGTTTAGAATACACAAATAGTAGTCGTATTAACGCATTAGACTTTATTACACAAGCAGAATTTGGATATAAAAGAGGTTTTGAAAACGGAACCTTAAATGCAACAGTGTTTTTTGCAAACACCAAAGAAGAAGGAGGCTTCGAAGCAACTTCTAACAGCATTATAGAAAATGATTATAAATCTATCGGTATCGAATTAGACGGAGCTTACAGGTTTTCTGATAGGTTTAGTGCAAGAGGTGGCTTAACGTATACAAATGCTACCATAGAATCTGGTGCAAATGAAGGTAATACTCCAAGAAGACAACCAGACTTTATTTACAGCCTTGTACCAACCTATAACTTCGGTAAAGAAAACAATAATTCTTTCGGAGTAAGTTTTATTGGGCAATCAAAAGCTTATGCACAAGACAACAATAGCTTAGTAATGCCAGGCTTTGTAATTGTAAATAGTTTTGTAAACTTAGCAATTACCAAAAAATTAAGCGCAAACTTAGCTGCAAACAATTTATTTGACTCTTTAGGAATCACAGAATCTGAAGAAGGAAGTATTACCGAAAATCAAGTAAATATTGTAAGAGCTAGACCTGTACCAGGTAGATCTATTTCTCTTGGATTAAAGTACACCTTTTAACAATTATTAAATGTAAGTTTGAATTACGAAAATGGAGTCAATGTGTTTTTCATTGACTCTATTTTACTTTTAAACACAAAAAACCATGTTTAAAAAACCAACATTAAGCTTCTGGCAAATACTAAATATGAATGTTGGATTCTTCGGAATTCAATATAGTTTTGGTTTGCAACAAAGTGCGGTAACTCCCATTTACGATTTTTTAGGAGCTAGCCCAGACCAAATTCCTTTATTACACCTTGCAGGACCCGTTACTGGCTTATTAGTACAACCTATTGTAGGTGCTTTAAGTGATAAAACTTGGAGTCCGACTTTTGGTAGGCGAAAACCTTACTTTTTAATTGGTGCAATATTGTGTAGTTTAACTTTGCTTGCATTTCCTTTTAGTAGTTCTTTATGGATGGCTGCTGGCTTATTATGGATTTTAGATGCCGGTAATAATACCGCTATGGAACCTTACAGAGCTTTAATTGCAGACAAACTAAATGACGAGCAACAACCCCTTGGTTTTCAAATGCAAAGCTTTTTTACGGGACTAGGTCAAGTTTTGGCAAATGTATCCCTTTTTATTTTTCCGTTATTGTTTGTAGGCACCACTGGCTCTTTACCAACATGGGTATACGCTTCCTTCTTTTTAGGTGCAATTTGCTCTATTGGAACAGTTTTATGGAGTATGAAAAAGACAAAAGAAATTCCGCCTACTCCAGAAGAACTAGCAAAATTAAAAAGTGAAAAAAGAAGCGTACTTGGTCCGCTAGTAGAAATATTTTCTGCAATAGCAGATATGCCCAAAGTAATGTGGCAACTAGCATTGGTTTACTTATTTCAGTGGTACGCCTTATTTTGCTATTGGCAAAACTCATCTAAAAGTGTTGCCCTTTCTGTATTTAAAACAACTCCTGCAAATAAAGAATTGTATAGCGAAGCGGTAAGTTGGACGGGGCTTGTAAATGGCTGGTACAACATTGTTACCTTTTTAGTGGCATTTGCCCTTGTTGGTTTTGCTAAAAAATACAGTGCTAAAAAAGTACATGCATTCTGTTTAATTATTGCTGCCATTGGTTTTTTAGCCTTTCCAAACATAGAAAATAAAAATATATTATTCTTTGCAATTTCTGGTTTTGGAATTGGTTGGGCTAGTATGATGGGAATACCCTATTTAATGATTGTTAGCGATATTCCAAAAGAAAGATATGGAGTTTATATGGGAATTATTAATATGATGATAGTTGTACCAATGATATTGCAAACACTATCTTTTGGTTATATCTTAAAAAACTTCCTAAACAACGATCCTAGAAACGCCATAACTTTTGCAGGTATTTTGTTGGTAATAAGTGCTGTTTGTACACTTTTTATAAAAAGTAAGAAATCAACTGAATAACATTTACAATCCTAAGAAACCCCATTTTGAAAAAAGAAAATAATCATATAGACATTTTATGTGTTGGTGAAGTTTTAATAGACTTTATTGGTCATCAAGACAATGTTCTTATCAATGAAACTAGAGATTACCACCGTTACTTAGGTGGCTCTCCAGCAAACGTTGCTATGAACAGTAAACGGTTGGGTTTAAACTCTGTAATGGTATCGGCTATCGGAAACGATGGTTTTGGTGAATATATATTAAAACGATTAAACACTATTGGTATAGATGCTAAGCATGTAAAAAAAGTACCACACAAAGCTACTAGTGTAATTTTTGTTTCTAAATCTAACGGAACACCCGATTTTATTCCTTACAGAAGTGCTGACTTTGAAATTACAGAAAATCAAATTACAGCAGAAATGCTATCAAAAACAACTATTTATCATACCACTTGTTTTGCTTTAAGTAAAAAACCCGCACAAACTACCATTCTTAAAAAAGCAGCAGAGGCATTTCAAAACAACTGTAAACTAAGTATCGACTTAAATTATGCAAAAGAACTTTGGCCAAATAAAGAAGAAGCACTAAAAGTTATAAAAGCATACTGTAAATTTAATCCGCTATTAAAAATAAGTGATGATGACATGTTTCGGTTTTTTGAAAAAAAATTACCCCATGAAGAGATTTTTAATTTTTTTCACGAATTAGGAGTCGATACAGTTTGCTTAACATTAGGTAGTAAAGGCGTAAAGTTATCTGAAAAAGAAAAAAAACAAATACAACTACCTGCAATAAAAATAGATAATGTGATGGATACGACAGGCGCTGGAGATGCCTTTTGGTCTGGTTTTCTATTTGCATACATCAAAAATAAACCAACAAAAGAATGCCTTAAAGTTGCCCTAAATTTAGCCGCTTTAAAATTGCAAAACGTTGGCAGATTGCCAGACAACATAAATATTGTTTCGAAACTATTATAAAATTACCGTATGCCTTTAAAAGAAAATCAAATTTTAAACGGAGTAATGCTAAATGCATATCCAGATAGTATTGGTAAAAACCTAGGAGACGCAATAAAAATGCTTCAAAATGAAGCGTTTAAAAACACTTTCTCTTTTTTTTATATTTTACCTACCTTTTTTAATAGCGATTTAGATAGGGGATTTTCTATAATTGATTACAACTTAAATAAAGAATTGGTTTCTGCAAAGGACCTAAAAGAGTTAAAAAAATTAAATATTCAACTAAAGTTTGATATTGTTTTAAATCACTTATCGGTAAATTCTCCTCAGTTTAAAGACTTACTAAAAAATGGAGAAAACTCTAAATACAAAGACTTTTTTATTAACTGGAACGAGTTCTGGAAAGAAAATGGAACACTAAATGACAACGGTGTTGTGGTGCCTCAAGAAAAGTATTTAGAAAAGCTTTTTATGAGAAAAATAGGTCTTCCTGTTTTAAAAGTACCTTTTCCAGACGGAACAGAAAAACCATATTGGAACACTTTTTATCAAGAAGTAAAACATAAAAAAATTAGCGTAGAAACACTCGCCAGCCTTAAAGAAGTTGCTGTAACAGAAAAAAAAGAAATCGTTAAAAAAGTAAATGAAATTATTGAAAACAATCAACCCATCTCTTCATTTAAGCTTGAAAAAAAGGAACATCTTACAAAAAAAATTAAACAAATAGTACAACAAAACAGCACTTTTTTGGGTCAAATGGATGTAAATGCAAATTCAGAATTACTCTGGGAATTCTATGAAAAAACACTTGCAAAACTAAAAGAGTATGGCTGTAAAATTTTACGTTTAGACGCTTTTGCATATTTACATAAAGAAGTGGGAAAATCTAATTTTTTTAATAAACCTGGCACTTGGCAGCATTTAAATAAAATTGAAGAAATAGCCCAAAAAAATAACCTCATATTGCTCCCCGAAATTCATGCAGAATATGGCGCCAATCTTCATGATGAAGTGGCAGAAAATGGATATCAAATTTACGACTTCTTTTTGCCTGGGTTAATAATTCATGCATTAGAAAAAAACACGAATCAAGCTCTTTATAATTGGATAAATGAAATTATAAATAAAGGATACAAAACAGTAAATATGTTAGGCTGCCACGACGGAATTCCCTTTTTAGACTTAAAAGGAAAAACAGTTAACAATAAATACTACAAAGGGCTACTTGAAGATGATGAAATAGAAGCCGTTATGGAAACTGTAATAGAAAGAGGTGGTCGTGTAAAAAACCTATACGATCCTTCTGGAAAAAAAATATCTTACTACCAAGTAAATGCAACCTATTTTAGTGCTTTAGGAGAACACGAACAAAAACTATTGTTGGCTAGAGCTATTCAATTATTTGTACCCGGAATTGCACAAATTTGGTATTTAGATTTGTTTGCTGGTAGAAACAATTACAACGCAGTTAAAAAAGGAGGAACAGGCGCACATAAAGAAATAAACAGAACTTCGCTTAGTAATAAAGATATTGAAGAAGGATTAAAAAAACCAATTGTAAAAAATCAATTAAAATTAATTCGTTTAAGAAACACTTCAAATGCTTTTAATGGCAAAATAATAGTAGAAAATAGTGCAAAAAACGAACTACACATAAAATGGCAAAATAACGATGACTATGCTATACTTCGTGCAAACCTTACAAACTTTTCTTTTTCGGTAAAGTTTACAGAAAATAAAATAGAAAAAAAGATTACTTTTTAACCCCATTTTACTATCGTTTTATTCTTTTCAAATTTCAATTTAACTTTCAATGAAAACCATATCTTTGTAAATTCAAACAAAGATTAAAACTTATGAGCGATTCTAGAAAAAGACATGAAGCTTTGGTATATCACGCAAAACCAAAACCCGGTAAAATTGAAGTGATACCCACTAAAAAATATGCTACACAGCACGATTTAGCTTTGGCATATTCACCTGGTGTTGCAGAGCCTTGTTTAGAAATAGCAAAAGACAAAAACAACGTTTACAAATATACTTCTAAAGGAAATTTAGTTGCAGTAATTACCAATGGAACTGCGGTTTTAGGATTAGGTGATATTGGCCCTGAAGCCTCTAAACCTGTAATGGAGGGAAAAGGATTACTATTTAAAATTTTTGCCGATATTGATGTTTTTGATATTGAGGTAGATGCCACAGATGTAGAACAATTTATTTCTACTGTAAAAGCAATTGCACCAACATTTGGAGGCATAAATTTAGAAGATATTAAGGCTCCTGAAGCTTTTGAAATAGAAAGAAGATTAAAAGAAGAGCTTGATATTCCGGTAATGCACGACGACCAGCACGGAACAGCAATTATTTCTGCTGCAGCACTAAAAAATGCTGTTGATATTTCAAACAAAAAAATGTCTGAGATAAAAATAGTTGTAAATGGTGCCGGTGCAGCAGCAATTTCTTGTACTAGATTATACCTAAAATTAGGTGTAAAAAGAGAAAATGTAGTAATGTGCGATAGCAAAGGAGTTATCAGAAAAGATAGAGACAACCTAAGCTCTCAAAAAGCAGAATTTGCAACTTCTAGAGACCTAGAAACTTTGGAAGAAGCAATGCAAAATTCAGATGTTTTTATAGGGCTTTCTACAGGAAATATTGTAACGCCTAAAATGCTTTTATCAATGGGAAAAAACCCTATTGTTTTTGCAATGGCAAACCCTGTTCCAGAAATAGAATATGACGTTGCAGTAGCTACCAGAGAAGATATTATTATGGCAACAGGTAGGTCTGACCACCCAAACCAAGTAAACAATGTTCTTGGTTTTCCTTTTATTTTTAGAGGAGCGTTAGATGTAAGAGCTACAAAAATTAACGAAGAAATGAAAATGGCGGCCGTTCATGCTTTAGCAGATTTGGCAAAAAAATCGGTGCCTGAACAAGTTAATATTGTATATGATGAGGTAAGCCTAACTTATGGTAAAGAATACATTATTCCAAAACCTTTCGACCCAAGATTAATATACGAAATACCACCAGCAATAGCAAAAGCAGCTATGGATTCTGGAGTTGCACTTGAGCCAATTTCAGACTGGAACAGGTACACCGAAGAGCTAATGGAACGATCTGGTTCTGGTAGTAAAGAAATTAGACTTTTACACAACCGAGCAAAAAGCAATCCGAAACGTATTGTTTTTGCAGAAGCAGACCATCTAGATGTATTAAAAGCAGCTCAAAGGGTTCATGAAGAAAAATTAGGTTCTGTAATTTTACTAGGAAGAAAAGAAGTTATTTTAGCATTAAAAGAAGAAATTGGCTTTACAGACAATGTAACTATTATCGATCCTAAAACAGACGAAGAAAAAGAAAGAAGACATCACTTCGGAAAAGTATATTGGGAAAACAGACAACGAAAAGGACGTACCTATTCTGAGGCCAAGAAATTGATGCGAGAACGCAACTATTTTGCAGCAATGATGGTAAATGAAGGCCATGCAGATGCTTTAATAACAGGGTATTCTAGACCTTACCCAACTGTGGTAAAACCAATGTTAGAGTTAATTGAAAAAGACAAAGATGTTACCAGAATAGCAGCTTGTAATTTAATGTTAACAAAACAAGGACCATTGTTTTTGGCAGATACAACTATTAACGAAAATCCGTCTGCTAAAGATTTAGCAAAAATTGCTCAAATGACAGGTAATTTTGCCAGTATGTTTGGAATGAAACCAAATATTGCCATGCTATCTTTCTCTAACTTCGGATCATCTAGTTCCGAAACTTCAAAAAAAATTAGAGAAGCGGTAGCCTACATACATCGTTATTTTCCGAACACTGTTATTGATGGCGAAATACAAGCAGACTTTGCCTTAAATCCAGAAATGCTAGCAAAAGAGTTTCCGTTTTCTAAGTTGAACGGAAAAAAAGTGAATGTTTTAATATTTCCTAACTTAGAGTCTGCAAACATTACTTATAAATTATTAAAACAAGTACAAGGAGCAGAATCTATTGGTCCTGTAATTTTAGGTTTTAATAAGCCTGTACACATTTTACAACTTGGTGCAAGTGTAGATGAAATGGTAAATATGGCTGCTTTAGCAGTTGTAGATGCTCAACAAAAAGAGAAAAGAAAAAAAGGTAAAAAGCAGTAAAATAAGCTACTAAGTAACACTTAAAAGAATAGACGCACTATTATAAATAATAAGGCGTCTATTTTTGTGTTTTTAACCTGTTTTTGAATAGTAAAAACATGAAAATTAGAACGCTGTAAGGAAACAACAAATAAATTAGTTACTTTAGAAGCCTAAAAAAAGGATATGATTACACAAATAAGAGGAAGGTTAGTAGAAAAAACACCTACAGAAGCTGTAATAGATTGTAATGGTGTGGGTTATTTATTACATATTTCTTTAAACACTTTTAGTGCTTTACCAGCAGATGAAAACGTAATTTTATATACACACCTTTCCATCAGAGAAGACGCACACACCTTATATGGTTTTATTAATAAAACAGAAAGAGAAGTATTTAAGCTTTTAATTTCTGTTTCTGGGGTTGGCCCTAGCATTGCAAGAACCATGTGTTCTTCTATGACTTCTGAAGAAATACAGCATGCAATAGCCTCTGAAGATGTAAAACTAATTCAATCTGTTAAAGGAATTGGAGCAAAAACAGCGCAAAGAGTTATTGTAGATTTAAAAGATAAAATCTTAAAAACGTTTGATATTGATGAGATTTCTGTAAGCACAAGCAATACAAACAAAGATGAAGCGTTATCTGCTTTAGAAGTGTTGGGTTTCCAAAGAAAGCAGTCCGAAAAAATAATTACGGCTATTTTAAAAGAAAACCCAGACGCTACAGTAGAAAAAATAATAAAATTAGCATTAAAAAGCTTATAATCAATTGACCACTTTTATTAAAAAAACGTTACTATTTATAGCCATTACACTTGCTGTAAACATAACTTCCTACGCGCAAAATAATTCAACAAAAGACTCTTTAAATCTTAGGTATAAATTTAAAAGCAATCAAAAAGGAGGCTTGTTTTTAGACGATTTAGCGACCAAAGAAATTGTTTATGACAAAGCCTTGAACAGTTACGTAATAGTAGAAAAAATTGTTGGTTACGCTACCAAAACACCCATTTATCTTACGCAAAAAGAATACGAAAAATATCGATTAAAACGCGATATGATGCAGTATTTTAAAGACAAAGTAAGTGCTACTAATAGTAAGAAAAAAGGAGCTAAAGAAGCACAAAAAGACCTACTACCTACATATTACGTAAACAGTAAGTTTTTTGAAACAATTTTTGGCGGAACCGAAGTAAAAGTAACGCCTACCGGAAACCTAAACCTAAAGCTTGGCTTTATATATCAAAATACAGACAACCCACAAATTTCTGAAGAAAATCGTAGTAATTTTACCTTCGACTTCGATCAACAAATAAATGCTAGTATACGTGCTAAAGTTGGTGAAAGATTAGAGTTTACGGCAAATTATGATACACAAGCATCGTTTGACTTTCAAAATTTAGTAAAAATAGACTTTACGCCTACCGAGGACGACATTTTACAAGGTTTTGAAGCAGGAAATGTATCTATGCCCATAAAAAACTCTTTAATTAATGGTGCACAAAGTCTATTTGGTGTAAAAACAGACTTAAAATTTGGAAACACTAATATTACCGCGGTGTTTTCACAGCAAAACTCAGAAAGTAAAACGGTCGTTTCTGAGGCAGGTGCATCTATTCAGCCTTTCGAATTAAGAACTACAGACTACGATAATGACAGGCATTTTTTCTTGTCACAGTATTTTTTTGATAATTATGCCAACTCCCTAAAAAATTATCCTCTAATAAATAGCCCCATAAACATTACAAGAGTAGAGGTTTGGATAACCAATAGAAACGCAAGTACAGATGATTTTAGAAGCATTGTTGCTTTTGCAGATATTGGAGAATCTAACACAGCAGTAATGGTAGATAATAGTGGTACTATTTTAGATGCCTCTATAACACAAGCATTGGTTGCCGGAAAAAAAATACCTTTTAATGGAGCTAACAAAATTGGAACAGAAATTATACCGAACGGTGGTATTCGAGATGTTTCTGGCATAGACAATACTTTACAACAGTATAGCATGGAAAACGGTACCAATTATTCGGTACTAGAAAATGCTAGAAAACTAAACCCTAATGAGTATAATTTAAATGCTCAACTCGGTTTCATCTCTTTAAATAGGCGTTTGCAAGACGGTGAAGTATTGGCTGTAGCCTATGAATATACTGTAGCAGGAAATGTTACCGGAACAACCAAAAACTCTTTTAAAGTGGGTGAGTTTTCAAATGATGGTATACAAGCTCCTCAAAATTTAGCCGTAAAATTATTACGTTCAGAAATACTACAAACAAAAAGATTAAATACTGCAACAGGAAACGAAGAGTCTTTTCCTACTTGGCGTTTGATGATGAAAAACGTATATGCCTTAGGGGCGTATCCGCTAAGTCAGGATGGATTTCGTTTCGAAGTACAGTACAGAGACGATCAAACAGGAATTCCATCAAACGTGTTGCAAAATGCTCAAACACCTGGCATTCCAAATTTACCTCTATTACAAGTATTAAATTTAGATCAACTAGACCAAAGTCAGTTTAGAGAGCCAGATGGTTATTTTGATTATGTAGAAGGAATTACTGTAAGTTCTGAGAATGGATACGTATTTTTTCCTGAGCCAGAGCCTTTTGGTAACGACTTAGAAGACGCTTTAACAAATACTGCAGATGCTAAATATTTATTTAAAGAACTGTATTTAAATACAAAAATCAATATCAAAAATAATTTTCAAAACAAAGACAAGTACTTCTTAAAAGGATATTTTAAATCTGAAAATTCTGGAGGAATTTCTATTGGTGCCTTCAACGTTCCTAGAGGTTCTGTGCGTGTTTCTGCAGGAGGAAGGCAATTGGTTGAGGGAGTAGATTATGTGGTAGATTATCAGTTAGGAAAAGTACAAATTATAGACCCTGGTTTACAAGCATCGAGCACTCCAATAAGCGTATCTACCGAAAATAATGCGGTTTTTAATCAGCAAAGAAAAACCTACATGGGTGTAGATATTGAGCACAAATTTTCAGATGATTTTATAGTCGGTGCTACTGTATTAAATATAGAGGAAAGGCCTTTAACTCCAAAAGTAAACTTTGGTGCAGAACCCATAAATAACACCATGCTAGGGTTTAACTTTAACTATGCTACAGAAGTTCCTTTTTTTACAAAAATGGCAAACAAATTGCCTTTTGTAGATACCGATGCTCCTTCGAACCTTTCTGTAAGAGCAGATATGGCTTATTTAATTCCGGGAACCCCAGGTGGTATTGATGTAACAGGAGCGGCAACCTCTTATATAGATGATTTTGAAGCTTCTCAAATTCCTATCAGCCTTTTGTCTCCTTTAGAATGGTACGAAGCCAGTACGCCAAAATACTTTCCAAATTTTAACGGAGAAAAAGACGACTTATCTTACAACTACAAAAGAGCAAAATTAGCTTGGTACAGTGTAGATCAAATTTTTTATGGTATTGGAGAAACTCCGGCAAGTATAGATGCAGATGAGCTTTCTAGGGCAGAAACAAGACAAATAAATTATGGAGAACTGTTTCCAAACGTTCAATTAGATGTTACTCAAAATGCCTTGGTTAGAACTCTCGATTTGGCTTACTTTCCGCAAGAAAGAGGTTCTTATAATTTTGACCCTGGCGCAAGCATACAAAATGGCAAAGTTACATTACCAAACCCAGAAACTAGATGGGGCGGAATTACTAGACCTTTAACAACCAACAACTTCGACCAAGCAAACGTAGAGTTTATTCAGTTTTGGATTATGGATCCTTACGATAATTACTCTATTACTGAAGAAGAAGGATTACCAGCAGGAATTGACCCCAAAAACCCAACTAACCAAGTAGGAGATTTATATATAAACCTTGGTAATATTTCTGAAGACGTACTAAAAGACAACCGTAAAATGTACGAAAATGGTTTGCCAGAAGATGGTTTAAAAGTTGCAGGTAGTAATATAAATAGAACTACTTGGGGAGATGTACCGAGAAATCCGTCTATTGTGTATGCTTTTAGCGAAGAAGATAATGCAAGAACAAATCAGGATATTGGATACGATGGGTTAAATGATTTGGAAGAAAAAAACCTTCCAGGAATAGGGCAATATGCAAGCTTAGATGATCCGGCGGCAGATAATTTTCAATTTTTTAGAGGTGGCAATTTAGACGCTATAAACGCTTCTTTAATAACTAGGTATAAAGACTTTAATAATACAGAAGGGAACTCGCCAACCTTAAATCAATCACCAGAAAACTACCCAACCTCGTCTACAACATATCCAGATGCAGAAGACATCAACAGAGACCAAACCATGAATACGGTAGAAAGTTATTATGAGTATAAAATTTCTCTAAACAAAAGTAATTTAAGGAAAGGTGTAGGATATATTGTTGATGAAAAAACCACTAGTGTTACACTAGAAAATGGAGATACACAACAAACAAAATGGTATCAATTTAGAGTTCCTGTAAGAAGCGGAACTCCAATTAATGGTATTTCTGACTTTAACAGTATTCGTTTTGCTAGAATGTTTTTAACAAACTTTAAAATGCCAGTGGTTATTCGTTTTGGAGAGTTAGATTTAGTAAGAGGAGATTGGAGACGTTATGTAAGAACATTAGACGAAGCTATAAACCCAGATAGAGAATTAACCCAAGCCGAATTAAATGATTTTGAAGTTGGTGTAGTAAGCATCGAGCAAAACGAAGGAAGTTACATTCAACCACCAGGTATTGAGCGTGAGCGCTTACAAGGAACTACTACTGTTCAATTACAAAATGAGCAGTCGGTTACGCTTAAAGTAAACTACTTAGCACCAAACAAAACAAGAGCAATTTATAAAAATATTAGTGTAGACTTAAGAAGGTTTAAGCGTTTAAAAATGTTTATGCATTTACAAGAAGCACAAGATGAAACAACAGTAAACGACAATGATTTTTCTGCAGTTATTAGACTAGGAACAGATTTAAATGAAAACTTTTATCAAATAGAAGTGCCTTTAAAAGTATCGAGAAACGGAACATCAGCATTAGATATTTGGCCTGAAGCAAATAATTTAGATGCTTTATTAGAAACCTTCGGAAAAGTAAAATTAGAGCGAGATGTAGCTAATTTCGATATCAATAAAATATATACATCTCAAGAACAAAGTAGCGAGGTAACCTATACAATTGGTGTAAGAGGAAACCCTACATTGTCTCAATTAAGAACCATTGTACTAGGACTTAAAAATACGTCTTTATCTCCTAAAAGTGCCGAAGTATGGTTTAACGAGCTACGCTCTGCAGGATTCGATAATAAAGGAGGATGGGCGGCAGTTGTAAATGCAGATGCTAACTTTGCAGATGTTGCAAATGTTTCTGTGGCAGGAAGCATGTCTACCATAGGTTTCGGAAATGTAGAAGATAGGGTAAACCAGCGTAGTTTAGACGAAACAAAACAATACGACATTGCAACCACGGTTCAATTAGGAAAAGTATTAACACCAGAAAACTGGGGCATTCAACTCCCGATGAGTTATAGTATTGGCGAAAAGTTTATAGATCCTAAATTCGATCCTCAATACCAAGATGTTACTTTAAAAGAGGCTTTAGGAGAAAACCCTAACAGCGAATTTTCTAGAGATTACACCAAAAGAACTAGTATAAGTTTTATGAATGTTAAGAAAAATAGAAATCCGAATTCAATAAAAAAACCTGCTTTTTACGACGTCGAAAATTTTGCTATTTCTTATGCTCACAACAGAGAGTTTCATAGGGATTATAACATTCAAAAATATATTAATGAAAACGTAACTGCTGGTGCGAATTACAACTATAGTTTTTCTGCAAAACCTATAGAGCCTTTTAAAAACGTTTCTTTTTTACAAAGCAAGTACTTAAAATTAATTAAAGATTTTAATTTTAATCCGATTCCAACTACAGTAGCAGTAAATTCAAGAATTAATAGAAATTACTCTGAACAGCAATCTAGAAACTTAGTTGCAGGCTTGTCGGACCAACCATCTTTAAAACAAAGAAGGTTTTTATTTGACTGGGATTACACCGTAGGTTTCGACCTAACAAAGTCGATTCAGCTAAATTTTAATGCCACCAATAGTTTTATTTACGACACCTTTGGAAGTACAGAAGATATTCAGATTTTTGATGACTTTTTTAATACCGGTAGAGCAAATCAATACCATCAAAAGTTAAACGGAACTTATCAATTACCTATAGATAAAATTCCTTTTTTAAGTTGGATAAAAGCCGATTATGCGTATACCGCAGACTTTGATTGGCAAGCGGCGGCACAAAGCACTATTGATGTAAACGGGGTAGATGTTGGTTATGTAGACCTTGTTGGAAATGTAATTCAGAATGCAAATACACACAATTTAAACACCACTTTTACCTTAGAAAAGTTTTACAAAAGTTTTGGTTTTGAAAAGTTATTACAACCAAAATCAATTCGTAGAAATGCCAAAAACAAAAAAGGTATAAAATTACCTCAAACACCTAATAGCAATAATAGAAGTAGAATAAACACCAAAAAACTTCCTTTAGGTAAAAAAATTCTGAAAGGAGTGTACGATGTGGTTACTGCAGTAAAACAAGGAAAAATTAGTTATTCAGAAAACAACGGTCAATTTTTACCTGGTTACACACAAGGAGTAGGGTTTTTAGGGGGTGCGCCAACATCTTTTGCCTTTGGAAGCCAAGTAGATATAAGAAATAAAGCGCTAGAAAATGGTTGGTTAATTGGGCCTAGAGACCCAAATAATAGCGAGTATTATAATAAAACATACAGCAGAACACACTACAATAAACTAGACTATACTTTTACTGTAAAACCCATGAAAGATTTAAATATAGATGTTCGGGGAAACAAGATTCAAACAAGAGATATTTCGCAACAACTAGATGTTATTGATAATGGTACCCAAAATGGTGTTTTAGATTTTAGCGCTCAGGCCTTTGAAACAGGAAACTTTAGTACAAGTCATAGTATGTTAGCAACTGCTTTTACTAGTGGAGACGAGCTTTTTAATAAAATGAAAGCCTATAGAGCAACAATTTCAAACAGACTTGCTACTAAAAATAATGTGCCGGTTTCTGGGTACGGTGGTAATAATCAGGATGTACTGTTGCCTGCTTTTATAGCGGCGTACTCTGGTACAAATCCTGAAAAAGTAAATACTGGCCTATTTAGAAATATACCGATACCGAACTGGACGATGCGATACAACGGACTAATGAAATTCGACTTTTTTAAGAAAAACTTTAGCACATTTGTTGTTTCTCACGCCTATAAATCTTCTTACACAATATCTGGCTTTACCAATAACCTACAATATGATGCAAATAATCCTTTTGCAAATACAAATGCAGCAGGAAACTATGAATCTGAACTACTTGTAGCCTCTGCAACACTTGTAGATGAATTTTCGCCACTTATAAAAGTAGATATGAAAATGAAAAACTCTTTCTCTTTAAGAGGAGAAATAAAAAGAGATAGAACGCTAACCATGAATTTTAACAATAGCACTTTAACAGACATAAAAGGTACCGAATACGTAGTAGGTATGGGCTATATTTTTAAAGATGTTAAGGTAAATACCCGTTTTACAGGAAAAAAACAAACTTTAAAAGGTGATATCAATTTAAGAGCTGATGTGTCTTTACGAGACGATTTAACACAAATTCGGTCGATAGATGAAGAAAATGACCAAATAAGTGGTGGACAAAGATTATTTTCTATTAAATTTACAGCCGATTACAGATTGAGTTCTAGTTTAACAGCATCATTTTACTACAACCATCAAACATCTAAATATGCCATATCTACCACGTTCCCAAGACAGGCAATTAATGGCGGATTTAATATAATTTATAATTTAGGAGGAAACTAAAAATAACAACTATAAAATTAATAAAATGAATATTCCATCAGAATTAAAATACACAAAAGACCACGAGTGGATTAAAATTGACGGCGATACTGCAATTGTAGGAATTACAGACTTTGCGCAAGGAGAACTAGGTGACATTGTATACGTAGATGTAGATACGCTAGACGATACTGTAGAAGAAGGTGAAGTTTTTGGGTCTGTAGAAGCTGTAAAAACAGTTTCTGATTTATTTATGCCATTAACAGGTGAGGTAATTGAATTTAACGAAGCCTTAGAAGACGATCCTGAATTGGTAAACACCGATCCTTATGGAAAAGGTTGGATGATTAAGATAGCCATTTCTGATAGTGAACAAATAGAAGACTTACTAGATGCAGAAGCATACCAAAACCTTATTAAAGGATAATTTTATATATATAGCTATTGCTATAACTATAGCTGTAGTTTATTTAAGTCTTATAAAAATGCCCAAACTAAATGTAACCATTAAGTTTGGGCATTTAGATAAAATTCAGCATTGTATTGCCTATTTGTGTTTGTCTTTATCGTGGCTAGTAAGTACAAAAAAGAGAATTAAAAAATTTATTGTAGTTTTACTTTGTATTGTTTTTGGTATGATTATTGAAGTTTTACAACACACTGTAACTAGTTACCGAACTGGAGATGTGCTAGATGTTGTAGCAAATACAATTGGAATTTTAATTGGTTTACTTGTATTTAATAAGTATTCTAAAAAAAAATCATATAATTAACAGAAAGACTTGTATATAAATCAATAATTTAGTTAAATTAGCGAACTATTAAATAATCTTTACAATGGAAATAAAGAAAAACCCGAAATCGAATTTAGAGAATTACAGCAAAATATTTATGCAAATAGGCTTAGTTTTAGCATTATTTGTAACCTATGCTGCAATAGAAAAGAAAACCTATGACAAATCAATAGGAGATTTAGGAGTCGTGAACATGATGGCTCAAATGGAAGAAGAAATTCCTATTACAGAAAGAGCTGAGCCAGTTAAGCCAAAAACTCCACCGCCACCAGCGCCAGAAGTTATAGAAGTTGTAGAAGATGATAAAGAGGTTGAAGAAACTGTAATTGAATCTACAGAAACAGATGAAACAGAGGCTGTAGAAGTGGAGGAAATTGTAGAAATTGCAGAAGCTGAAGAAGTAGTAGAAGATGTAAACTTTATGATTATTGAAGATTCTCCTGTTTTCCCTGGCTGTAAGGGAGACAAAAAAGAGTTAAAAGACTGTTTTAGTAGAATGGTTCAAAAGCACTTTTCTAGAAAGTTTGATGCAGAACTACCAAATGAACTAGGTCTTTCTTCTGGTAAAAAAAGAGTATTTATTGGTTTTAAAATAGATAGAGAGGGTAATATTGTAAATGTACAAGCAAGAGCGCCACACCCAAAAATTAAGTCGGAGGTTATTAGAGTAATGAAAATGTTACCTAAAATGAAGCCTGGTAGACAAAGAGGGAAACCAGTTGGTGTAAGCTACAATATTCCGTTTTCTTTATTGGTAGAATAATACCACACAAACAATTACTAAAAAAGGTCTAAAATTATAATTTTAGACCTTTTTTATTTACTCTATTATAATCTTAAAGATCTTATAATACCATAAAATTGGTTTTGATATGGTAAACGTGGTAATATATACCTAGAGCTAAAGTTACTAGCTAAAAACCACTCAGAAGAGTTATTAAAAAACAAAAAAATAACTCTAAAAGAACAATTCTTTTAGAGTTATATTATAGTTATTATACTATAAAAATTAATTAATCATTAACCGCTACTCTTACGCTTGGCTTCCAAACATTAACACTTGCAACTGTATTGTCTTTGTAAGTAATCTCTTGTAATTGGTCTTTTTTCCAAACAAACCACTTTCCTACTTTTTTTCCTTCGTTATAAAAAGCCATCTGTGTTTTTTCTCCTTGCTTATTGTAGCGTATCCACTTTCCGGTTAATTTTTTATCCTTAAAATAACCTTCTGTGCTCACTTTACCATCTTCATAATAATAAGTAGCTTTCACTAAATTTCCATCTGCCTTAAATGTTGGCTTTACTTCTTGCGAGTATGCAATTGCAGCAATACAAAAGATAGCCATTGTTACTAATTTCTTCATGATATATAGTGTTTAAAAAATTATTATCACTTCAAATATAAATAATTAATAACAATTATCCAACATTTACATAACATTAATTTAACATTGGGGTTAAAAACCAAAAAAAGTGTACTGATTAAGTACACTTTTTTTAAATAAAGATTGACTATTAACTTAATTAAAAAGTCTAAAAATATCGTTTCCGTTGGCAAAAAGTAATAGTGCAATTAATAACACAAAACCAACAACTTGCGCATACTCTAAAAATTTATCTCCTGGCTTTCTTCCTGTAATCATTTCCCATAAAGTAAAAACTACATGTCCGCCATCTAATGCAGGTATTGGTAATAAGTTCATAAAACCTAACATAATAGAGAGAAATGCTGTAATATTCCAGAAAGACTCTGCACTAAACTCGTCAGGAAAAATACTCCCAATAGATATAAAACCACCCAAACCTTTGTAAGCACCGGTACTTGGGTTAAAAATCTTTTTTAACTGTTTTACGTAATCAGTAAGTGTTTTCCAAGATTTACTCCAACCAGCAGGAATTGCTTCTGCAAAAGAATACTCTTTATTAGCTAGTTTGTAATAACCTAATTTCTCTAAATCGTTAAACGAAGTGCCTCCAAAAACAACTCCTATATTACCATAGCTAGACACTTTTACAGGAACATCTTGTAAGGTGCCGTTTCTTTTTACGGTAATAGAAATTTCTTGGCCTTTGTGCTTTGCAAACTCGCTTTTAGCTTCATCATAATACACAATTGGAGTGCCATTTATTGCTGTAACAATATCTTTTGGTAAAATATTGGCTGTTGCGTTTAAGGAGTCTTTTTGAACACCAGCTATTACAAATGGATATCTAGGAAACAAAAATGCTCCTGCATCTTTTCCTCTGTCCATCAATTGAGAAATAAAGTCTTCTGGAATTTCTTTATCTAAAATAGTTCCATTTCTTTCTATTTGATAGCTGTTTCCGTTTATAAACTCTAATGTAAGTTCAGAAAATTTCTTTACTTTTTCTCCGTCTACAGTCAATACTTTATCTCCCGTTTGAAGACCTAACTTTACGGCTAGTGAATCTTGTACCCAAATACCGTCTTTTACATTTTCATTTGGCAAGTATTTCTCTCCATAAGCATACATTAGCATGATATAAATAAAAATACCCAAAACAAAATTTACAAAAACCCCACCTAACATAACAATTAATCGCTGCCATGCTGGTTTAGAGCGAAACTCCCATGGTTTTGGTGGCAAAGCCATTTGCTCGGTATCCATACTTTCGTCTATCATACCAGCAATTTTTACATATCCGCCTAAAGGAATCCAACCAATACCATAAACGGTATCTCCAATTTTTTTCTTAAGTATAGAAAACTTATAGTCAAAAAAAAGGTAGAACTTTTCTACTTTTATTTTAAATAATTTCGCTGGAATAAAATGCCCTAGCTCGTGTAAAACAATTAATAATGATAAACTCAATATAAATTGAGATGCTTTTATAAATATTTCCATACAGGTATAAAGTCTAATTTTAAAAGAAACAAATGTAAGGTTTTAAAGAGAGTTGTAAAAGAACTATTAAATGTTGGTTATTCTTTTAACAAAGATTTAGAGTTGACAGATAAAACAGGTAATTTTTAACGACAATTGCTCTTTATAATTGTTTCATTTTTTGAAACAAATCCCACAAAACAATTCCGGTTGTTACCGATATGTTTAAAGAGTGTTTTGTGCCTAATTGCGGAATTTCGATACACAAATTAGAAGCATCTACAACTTCTTGTTGTACGCCTTTTACCTCGTTGCCCATAACAATTGCATAGGTTACCTCTTTTTCTGGAAAAAAAGTATCTAGTTTGGTGCTATTCTCTGCTTGCTCAATAGCTAAAACCTGAATGTTTGCTGCTTTAAGTTTTTGTACTACAGAAAGTGTACTTTCGGCATATTCCCAAATAACAGATTCTGTTGCACCCAAGGCAGTTTTATGTATTTCTTTATTTGGTGGTGTTGCAGAAATGCCACATAAATATATTTTTTTTATCAAAAAAGCGTCACTTGTTCTAAAAACAGCACCAATATTGTTTAAGCTTCTAATATTATCGAGTACCACTATAATTGGTGTTTTTTTTACTGCTTTAAACTCATCTACAGAAATTCTGTTAAGTTCAATATTTTTAAGTTTTCTCATTTCTCACATTGTTAAAATATGCCTATTTTTGTTACTGATGTAAGGTTATATTTACGCGATGAATCACTAACAACTATATTTTATATCTTCGCAAAACTAATTTAAAATTTCTTAAAACTTGGCAAAAAAGCAAGCAAAAAAGGTAACTCCTTTAATGAAACAATACAATGCAATCAAGAAAAAATATCCTGATGCTATGTTGCTATTTCGTGTAGGAGACTTTTATGAAACCTTTGGAGAAGATGCCAAAAAAGCAGCCCATGTTTTAGGAATTACACTTACAAAAAGAGGTGCTGGTAGCGATACTGAAACAGCTTTGGCAGGTTTTCCGCATCATTCTTTAAATACCTATTTACCAAAGTTGGTAAAAGCCGGAATGCGTGTTGCTATTTGCGATCAGTTGGAAGACCCTAAAATGACCAAAACAATAGTAAAGAGAGGCGTTACAGAGTTGGTTACTCCGGGGGTTTCTTTAAACGATGAGGTGTTACAATCTAAAACAAATAATTTCTTAGCCGCTGTTCATTTTAATAAAAATCTATTAGGTATTTCTTTTTTAGATGTTTCTACAGGAGAGTTTTTGGTGGCTCAGGGAAATACCGAATATGTAGACAAATTATTACAAAATTTTTCTCCGAGTGAGGTGTTGGTTCAAAAACAACACAAACAACAGTTTTTAGAATTATTTGAAAACAGATATTACACTTTTTATTTAGATGATTGGGTGTTTAACGCCACTTATGCAAATGAAATTTTACAAAATCATTTTGAGGTTAAAAACCTAAAGGGGTTTGGTGTAGAAGATTTAAAAAATGCTATAATTGCTGGTGGAGCAGTTCTTTATTATTTATCTGAAACACAGCACAATCAGCTAAAACACATTCAGAATATTAGTAGAATTGCTGAAGATAATTATGTTTGGATGGATCGTTTTACGGTACGAAACCTAGAGCTTTACAACCCAAATTCTATAAATGCCGTTACTCTTTTAGATATTATAGATCAAACCATATCACCAATGGGTGGCCGATTGTTAAAACGTTGGTTGGCACTACCATTAAAAAACTTAGATGCTATAAAAAAGCGTCATGAATTGGTAAAGTTTTTTATAGATTCTGATGATTTTTCTACAATTGTAAGTTATCAATTAAAGCAAATTTCCGATTTAGAAAGGTTAATTTCTAAAGTAGCAACGGGCAAGGCATCACCAAGAGAAATTGTGCTTTTAAAAGATTCTTTAAAAGCTATAATTCCCATTAAAATTGCCGCTGAAAAAAGCAATAACAGTGTGGTAAAAGAGCTAGGCAAACAGCTACACACATGCAAAGAATTAGTTGATAAAATTACTGAAACTTTATTTGATGATGCTCCTGTAAATGTGAACAAAGGAAATGTTATTGCCACAGGAATTCACAAAGAATTAGACGATTTGAGAGCCATTTCTAAGTCTGGTAAAAGTTATTTAGATAATATGTTGGCTAGAGAAACTGAACGTACCGGAATACACAGTCTCAAAATTGCTTTCAACAATGTATTTGGATATTATATAGAAGTTAGAAATACGCACAAAGATAAGGTTCCAACAGAATGGATTCGTAAGCAAACTTTAGTAAACGCAGAACGTTATATTACAGAAGAGTTAAAAGAATACGAAACAAAAATTTTAGGAGCAGAAGAAAAAATAAGTCAATTAGAGCAAGAAATATTTTCCAAACTACTACAATATGTAATCGGTTTTGTACAAATAGTTCAAGAAAATGCTCAAATAATTGCAAAAATTGATTGTTTACATTCTTTTGCTGTTCTTGCAATAGCAAATAATTATGTTCGCCCAATAATGGATGAAAGTACCGATTTAGAGATAAAAAACGGACGTCATCCTGTAATTGAAAAACAATTACCTATAGACCAATCCTATATTGCAAATGATGTTGTTTTAAACAGAAATATGCAACAAATTATTATGATTACCGGACCAAACATGTCTGGTAAATCTGCTATTTTAAGACAAACAGCACTTATTGTTTTACTGGCACAAATGGGTAGTTATGTTCCTGCGCAAAATGCAAAAATTGGTTTGGTAGACAAAATTTTTACACGTGTTGGTGCTAGTGATAATATTTCTATGGGAGAATCTACATTTATGGTAGAAATGAATGAAACCGCCTCGATTTTAAATAATATTTCCGATCGTAGTTTGGTCTTATTAGACGAAATAGGAAGAGGCACTTCTACCTACGACGGAATTTCTATTGCTTGGGCGATTACCGAATTTTTACACGAACACCCATCAAAACCAAAAACTCTTTTTGCAACTCACTACCACGAACTAAATGAAATGACCACTAGTTTTAAACGGATAAAAAACTTTAATGTATCTGTAAAAGAGCTAGAAAACACTATTATTTTTCTGCGAAAACTTGTTGCTGGCGGTTCTAACCATAGTTTCGGTATTCATGTTGCTAAACTTGCAGGAATGCCCAATACGGTTATTCATAGAGCAAATAAAATACTAAACAAGCTAGAAGAAAACACTAAAAAAAGTGAGGTTAAAGAGGCCTTAAAACAAGAACAACATACTGAAATGCAACTTAGTTTTTTTCAGTTAGACGATCCTTTGCTTGAAAATATTAGAGAAGAAATTTTAGCCACAAATATAGATTCACTAACGCCTATTGAAGCACTAATGAAGTTAAATGAGATTAAACGCATGCTTCAAAAAAAATAATATTTACAACAGGCTCACTAAATTAAAGCCCAAAATAAATACAAGTAACAAACCTAGTATGCTTGTAATTACTTTGTGTAGATTTTTTTGTTTAGAATAGTTTTGTAAAATCAGTAAAATTCCCACTATAGAAAGTAAGATATTTAATACAATTATTAGCGTAACATTTTCTATTAAATTAAAAAAGAACCCTTTGAAAGCGGTAACTCGATCTTATTGATTTTTGTATGTACTGCTGTTGTAAATAAAAACCCAAGAAAAAAAATTATAAACAGGAATAGCAGCAACTAAAATTAAAAGTAATTTCTTTTTCATAATACACTAAATTTTGTTGATTTTTACTTTTCTATCACTTGTATAATAATTGATAATACATGCCAAAGCACCCACAACTGGCACAAATAAAATAACCGCTCCCCATATTAAAAAACGTAAATTACTAGTGCTTCTAGAGGCAAAAACAAGAGCTGTTATTACCAAAGCAAGTAGTAAAATAATTAGGATAATAACCTGAAAAGAAGAAATGAATAACATATTTGATTTTTTATAAAGCTACAAAAAAAACTTAATAAAATAATTGTTTTTCTATTTCTTAAAATAACTCAGTATCTTTGTACTATGAATGTAACACTGTTGTTTATTAGTGGACCAGAAATTATAGTTATCATGTTAATTGTGGTAATGTTATTTGGCGCAGATAAAATTCCTGAAATTGCAAGAGGTTTAGGAAAGGGAATCCGCCAGGTTAAAGATGCTACCAACGATATAAAAAGAGAAATAAAAGACAGTTCTGAAAAACACGGTTTAGATACAGACGTTACAAAAGATATTCATAAAGAAATTAATGCTGTTAAAGATAATATAGATGATTTTACTGGGCCTATAAAAAGGCAATTATAGTTTTATTATTTCACCCTAGTTATTGTTAAACCATCTCTTATTGGCAGCAATACTGTTTCTACTCTTTCATCTGAATTTATCAATTTATTATACCTTAAAAGAGCTGCGGTATCTTTATCCTTCGGATCTAATTCTTCTACTATTTTACCACTCCACAAAACATTGTCTGATAAAATAATACCTCCACTATTCATTTTATCGATTATAAGATGATAATAATTTTCATAATTTGACTTATCGGCATCAATAAAAACCATATCAAACTTCTGTTTTAGAGTAGGTATCACTTCTAAAGCATTGCCAATATATTGTTTAATTTGATGTCGGTATCCAGACTTTTCAAAATATTTATTTTGCAAATTTTGAAGTTCTTCATTTTTATCAATCGTAATTATGTTTCCTTCTGCAGGCATTGCTTCTGCAAAACACAAGGTTGCATAGCCTGTATAAGTACCTATTTCTAGAATATTTTTTGGTTGCTGAATTTTTGTTATCATTGCTAAAACTCTACCCTGAAAAGCACCGCTTAACATTCTTGGGTTTAATACTTTTTGCCAAGTTTCTCTAGTTAATTCTTGTAATATTGTTGGCTCTTCTTGTGAATGTGCCAAAACATAATTATCTATTTTTTCTGGTAAAAAATGCATATTTCTTAACTATTTTTTTGTTGATAAAAAGTAATTCCAAAAGTACAAAAAAGCGGAACTTTATTAAAAAAGTTCCGCTTTAATAATACTTATTAGTACTATTTATTTTTTTCGAGAAGCTGTTTTAATTGCTCTTTTTCTATTTCTGGCATACAGTGCTTAACGTCTTTACAACTCTTAGCATACCCTTTATAAAAAGTAGTTAAAAGTCCGTTTTGTTTCGTATAAAGACTGCATATTTTACAGCTCAAAAAATGAATCCCTAGTTTTAATTTATCAGTAAAGGTAGCCTCACCGTACTGATTTTTATCACATATTGTGGTTGCTTGATTGCAACTAATTGTAAACTTTTTAAACATCTTTTACTTATTAAACCAGTTATCTTCCATACATTTTCTTAGTTGCGTTCTGGCTCTGTGAATCATCACCCACAAATTTGACGAACTAATATTTAACTCCTTACAAATTTCTTCCGTTTCGTACTCCAAAATAGTTTTCATTCTAAACACCATTGCATACTTTTCTGGCAACGCATTAATGCACTTTTCTAGCTGTTCTTTTAGTTCTTCATTCTCAATGGAACTACTCGAAGTATCATTCCAATTTTGCGGAACTCTCTCCTCTAACCAGCTTCCTTCATTATCGCCACTTTCATGAAAATTAATGCGAACTTCTGCTTGCCCTTTTCTCGAATTTATCTTTCTATAATAATCTATTATTTTTCTTTTTAAAATAGATACCAGCCAAGTTCTCTCAGAGGCCTTTCCTAAAAAATTATCTGCAGATTTTAAACCTGCCAAAAAAGTTTCTTGAACCAAATCTTTAGCAACATCGGCATCGTTTACTCTCGTAATTGTGTAGTTGTATAAATAATCTGCATAATTATCTATCCAGTTATTAACCTCTAAACTATGTTTTTTAGCCCCCATTTGTTTATTGAAAGCTCAAATATAATGCTTTATTTTATTTACCTAACAATGCATTTATGTATTCAATAAAATAAAAGGACTTCTATTTTAATGTATGCGATATCTTTACATATTTATTACTTTTACCACAAATTAAAATATTTACTATGTCTGTTGCTAAAAAACAATATAAGCGAGTTACTGTAAAGTCTTTAGTCGATATGAAGGCTAATGGAGAAAAAATCTCTATGTTAACTGCGTATGATTATACGATGGCAAAAATTGTTGATAGTGCCGGAATTGACGTTATTCTTGTAGGAGACTCTGCATCGAACGTTATGGCGGGCCACGAAACTACTTTGCCAATTACTTTAGATCAAATGATTTATCATGCTAGCTCTGTAGTAAGAGGTATAGAGCGTTGTTTGGTTGTTGTAGATTTGCCTTTTGGAAGTTATCAATCTGATCCCAAAGAAGCCTTGCGTTCTGCAATTAGAATCATGAAAGAATCTGGTGGTCATTCGATAAAACTTGAGGGAGGAAAAGAGATTAAAGATTCTATTAAACGGATTTTAAATGCTGGGATTCCTGTTATGGGACATTTAGGATTAACGCCACAATCTATTTATAAATTCGGAACCTACACCGTAAGAGCAAAAGAGGAAGAAGAAGCAGAAAAACTTATGGAAGACGCCTTAATGTTAGAACGTATTGGTTGTTTTGCACTTGTTTTAGAAAAAGTACCTGCCAAACTGGCCAAAAAAGTTGCTGATGCACTAACCATACCAGTTATTGGTATTGGAGCTGGTAACGGAGTTGATGGTCAGGTGTTGGTTACGCATGATATGATTGGAATGACGCATGAATTTCATCCTCGCTTTTTAAGAAGGTATTTAGATTTGTTTAAAGACATGACCGGAGCTTTTAAAAACTATATTTCGGATGTAAAAAGTGGTGATTTTCCGAATGAAAAAGAACAATACTAGCATGTTTAAAATTCTTCATTTAGATGTTAATCATCCGTTGCTTATAAACCAACTGACAAATGCTGGTTTTACCAATGATGAAGATTATACATCTTCGAAAGAAGACGTTATAAAAAAAATTAATTTGTATGACGGAATAGTTATCCGAAGTCGTTTTTCTATTGATCAAGAATTTATTAAAAAAGCATCTCGCTTAAAGTTTATTGCTCGTGTTGGCGCTGGACTAGAAAATATAGATTGTGATTTTGCTTCTTCGAAAAATATAGCCCTAATTGCAGCTCCTGAAGGTAACAGAAACGCTGTTGGAGAACATTCGTTAGCAATGCTTTTGTCTTTGTTTAACAAACTAAATAAAGCGGATAAGGAGGTAAAAGAAGGTACATGGTTACGGGAAGAAAATAGAGGTTTAGAGCTAGACGGAAATACAATAGGCTTAATTGGTTATGGGAATATGGGAAAATCGTTTGCAAAAAAACTTCGTGGTTTCGATGTAAAAGTACTTTGCTATGATATTAAACCAAATGTAGGAGATGAAAATGCCACACAAGTATCATTAAAAAAACTCCAAGAAGAGGCTACTATTGTAAGTTTACATACACCAGAAACACCTCTTACAAAAAAAATGATACATACAGAGTTTATCAGAAAATTTAAAAACAATATCTGGCTTGTAAATACTGCAAGAGGTAGCGCTGTTGTTACGAATGATCTCGTCTTAGCATTAAAAGAGGGTAAAATAAAAGGAGCAGGATTAGATGTTTTAGAATATGAAAATTCCTCTTTTGAAAACCTATTTACTTCAAATGATTTACCTCACGCTTTTGAATATTTAATACGTTCAGATAATGTAATTCTTACGCCACATATTGCAGGATGGACCATAGAAAGTAAAGAAAAGCTAGCTCAGACTATTGTAGATAAAATTATAAAAAATAACTATATGTAGCTGTTTTTTAAACACTTACACAAAATAACACATGCGTTTTCTATCAAATTTTCCTGCAGAAGTTTTAATTCTTACTTTTTTAAGCATTACGTATGTAATGTCAAGTTTTGAAAAAATTACAGACTTTAAAGGAAATGTAACTTTTATTAAAGCACATTTTAAAAGCTCTCCGCTACAAAAATATGTTTCACAATTACTAATTGTTTTATTGATATTAGAAGTTTTGGCTTCCACATTAATGCTATTTGGGATTTATCAATTGTATACCTCTGAAAAAAAAGAAATAGCATTACTAGGAACACAAGTTTCTGCAATAGTGCTACTTTTTTTATTAATCGGTCAACGGCTAGCAAAAGATTATCAAGGCGCCATGTCGTTAACTGTATATTTTACATTAACTGTTTTTGCTGTTTTTTTATTAAATAACTAATTCTTATAGTAAAAAATATTTCTATTACAAAAAGTTATTAAAAACGGCTTAGAAATAACCGTTTTTAAAAGGTTTTAAATATTTTTGATATATAATCATATCAAAAACACAAAAACGGTTTTAAAACAGCTTAAAAGGTGTTATTTTTTATTTTTGATTATGTATATGAGAGAAGAATACTCAGATGTCCTTTTTGCTTTTAAATTTGAAATAAAACCTCTGTAAACTGCTTTTACAAAACTCATTTTACTTCTCTTATATTTTTCACTAAGCAAGGAAACATAAAATGCATCAAATTTCATTGGAAGTACTTTTTCTACTTCCATAGAAACATCAGAAAAAAGCAACTGTATGCTTTTTTGAGAAAAATGCCATACATGTCGTGGTACGTCAAATGCTGCCCAATGTTCTTTATAATAATTTGCATCATAACTTTTATAATTGGGTACAGCAATTACTAATTTTCCATCCTCTTTTAAAAGGTTTTTTAGAGTTAGCGTATAATCTTGTAAATTATGTACATGTTCTAAAACATGCCACAAAGTAATTACATCATATTTTTTACCAGATAGTTCGGTTGTATTTTCATTTAAAAAAAGACCCTTTTTTTGAGCCGACTCTCTAGCAATTAAACTTGGCTCGATTCCGAATATTTTCCAATCATTACTTTTACAAACTTTTAAAAAATCTCCTGTTCCTGCTCCAACATCTAAAATAGTTTTTTGTGCTGTTTGAAAAGAATTAATCAAAGATAATTTTTGCTTTAAAGTATAATTTTTTACGATTTGATAAATCTTATCTAAAAAAGATTTTTTACTATCTGTGTGGGAAATATAATTTTCGCTTTTATAATATTCTGCTAAGTTTTTCGGAACTGGCTTCGTAGCTAAAAAATCGTATTTTGAATGATAATAAAGTTCAAAATTTTCTTTAGAAAAAGCATAATCTTTACAAGAAAGGAAATGTGTTAAGTTTGAATAAAGATTTTTATTATCGTCCAATTTTTGATATTTATTTTAATTTGTTCCACGAGGAACATTGCTTTTTTTTTAAAACTTTTTACCTACCCATATACACTAAAAGAACAGAAATATCACTTGGCGAAACACCACTAATTCTGCTTGCTTGAGAAATGGAAGTTGGTCTAATTTTATTTAACTTTTCTCTTGCTTCAAAAGATAATGATTTCACTTTTTCATACTTAAAAGAATCTGGAATAATAACATTTTCTAAGCGATTAAGTTTGTCTGCATTATTTTTTTCTTTTTCTATATAGCCAGAATATTTTAAATGAATAACAGCTTGTTCGATAGCCTCTTTATCGATATTATTTTCCTTTAAAAAAGTAGTTAATTTTGTCAATCCGTTGAAATCAGAAAAATTTAACTGTGGTCTAGAAGCAATCTTATACAACTTCATAGATTGATTAATCAGAGCCAAATTCTTTGAAGCCAAAATAGGATTAATTTCATTTTCGGTAACACTCGTTTTTTGAAGAAAGTCGATTAATAGATCGGCGTTCTCTTGCTTTTTTTGAACCCTATCCATTCGCTCTTTTGATGCGAGACCTAATTTATAACCAATGGGTGTTAATCTTAAATCGGCATTATCTTGCCTTAACAAAGTTCTATATTCTGCTCTTGAGGTAAACATTCTGTAGGGCTCTTCTGTACCTTTTGTAATTAAGTCATCAATTAAAACTCCTATGTAGGCTTCGTTTCTTTTTAAAATAAAAGGTTCTTTGTTTTTTACTTTTAGAGCTGCATTAACGCCGGCCATCAAACCTTGTGCAGCTGCTTCTTCATAACCTGTAGTACCATTAATTTGACCTGCAAAAAATAAATTTTTGATACGTTTGGTTTCTAAGGAATGTGTTAATTGTGTTGGTGGAAAATAATCATACTCAATAGCATATCCGTAACGTAAAAACTTTACATTTTCGAAACCAGCAATTGCGCGAATAGCTTTGTCTTGTATATCTTCTGGCAAGGAAGTAGAAAAACCATTTACATACATTTCTACGGTAGTCCAACCTTCGGGTTCAACAAAAATTTGATGTCTTTCTTTCGTTGCAAAACGGTCAATCTTATCTTCTACAGAAGGGCAATATCTTGGACCCGTAGACTGAATTCTTCCATTAAACATTGGAGACCTATCGAAACCTTCTCTTAGCAAATCATGAACCTTTTTATTTGTATAAGTTAAGTAACAAGAACGCTGATTTGTAAGTGCTTTAGAGGTTGGTAAATAAGAAAATTTTTCTGTTTCATTGTCTCCTGGTTGTTCTTCCATTTTAGAATAATCTAAAGATCTACCATCTACTCTTGGCGGGGTACCTGTTTTCATTCTTCCTGCTTCAAAACCTTTTTTAATCAGGTCTTCTGTAATTCCTGTAGAAGCACCTTCTCCTGCTCTTCCTCCTCCAAAACTCTTATCACCAATATGAATTAAACCATTTAAAAATGTACCTGCGGTAATAATAACAGTTTTTGCTTTAATGGATAAACCTAAAGCAGTTTTAACACCAACCACAACATCTCCTTCAAACAATAAGCCGTTAACAGAATCTTGATAAAAATCTAAATTAGGTGTTTGCTCTAACATTGTTCGCCAACATTCTGCAAACTGCATTCTATCGGATTGCGCTCTCGGACTCCACATTGCAGGGCCTTTCGATTTATTGAGCATTTTAAACTGTATAGCCGTTTTATCTGTAACAATTGCACTATATCCACCCAAAGCATCAATTTCTCGTACAATTTGACCTTTTGCAATTCCGCCCATAGCAGGATTACAACTCATTTGTGCAATGTTTTGTAAGTTGGTTGTTATAAGTAATGTGTGTGCACCCATATTGGCACTTGCTGCAGCAGCTTCACTACCTGCGTGACCTCCACCGACCACGATAACATCAAATGTTGTTGAAAATAAACTCATAATTGAATAGTTCCACGTGAAACTTGTATTTTAATTAATTGAAAATCAATAATTTAATATTGATAAAGCGGCGTTTTCTTCGATAGTCATCTGCTCTTGTTCTTTAGTTGTTTTATCTTTAAAACCACAATAATGTAACACTCCATGTATCATAACACGGTGTAGCTCATTATCAAATGACACATTATACGTTGTGGCATTATCTGCTACACGATCTACAGAAATATAAATATCGCCATTAATTAAGTTTCCAAGACAATTATCGAAACTTATAATATCTGTAAGCGTATCATGGTTTAAAAATTGTACATTCAATTTATGCAGATAATCATCGTCACAAAAAATATAATTAATTTCTCCTTGCTCAAAACCGTGATTGTCGATAACTCTAGAAATCCAAGCCTGTAGAACATCCGATTTATCAATTGAAAAATCTGTTTCGTAATTAAATGTAATCATAAATCAATCGTTCTTTTGTTCAGAAAAGTAATTACGCACTTTTACTTTATAAATTTGGTGCAAAGGTAATGATTGTCTGTTTAAAATTTCAATTTCATTAAAAAACTGCTTTTTAAAATTAAGCGCTTTAACAGAATTTCCAATAGAAGTTTTTTTGTTCGAAATAGATTGTCTTTTAGAATCGAAACCTTGTTCTTTAGAAGCTGTTTCTAACTTTAATAATTGGTATTCTAGTAAGTTCATTTTATTAAAAGAAGGTGATGAAAAACCTCTTTCTAGAATATCATTCTCTAACTCTTCCATAGTTTTTAATGCTTTTTTTGCCATAGAACCAGATTTCGAACCTTTGTCTATTGCCCCTTCCTTAATAGCGTTTTCTAATGCTTGCCTTAATTGTGCTTGTTGTTTGTAAATCTGAAATAATTCTTGATCAGACTCAGATTCTGAACCATTAGAATTCCCTTCTTTGGTATTAATAGTATTTGAACCAGGCTTAGTTCCTGATCCACTTCTACTATTATTACCCTCGTTACCTTTGTTATCTTGTTTACCTTGTTTTGAAGTACCAGCTTTTTCTTCTCCTGGTGATTTTTTGTCACCTTTACTGGAGCCTTTTTGCATACTTTTATTTAAATTTTGTTGCTTTTTTATAATATCTGGCAAACTAAATCCTTGACCTTTTCCCTTTCCTTTACCTGGCTTTATTTGAGCATTTTGCATACCGTTAAGGGTGTTGCTTAAATAATCTGCTAATTTATTCGTTGAAGTCATAACATAGCGTTGATTAGAAATTCCGTTAGAAAATCTATTCTCGGAGAAATTGTCTAAAGCAGCTTCTAAATTATAATGAGTATTGGATAAATTGTCTTGTATTGTGATAGAAATTTTAGGTAATCGCATCGATAGCACATATAAACTGTCATCAATATGCTGAAAATAAGTACGAATGTCATGCTGACGTTTTAATGAGGAACCAAAATCGGGATGAGTAGTTGACAAATCTGAAAAACGATTCATTAAGTTTTCTTGTTTAAATGAAAAAGTAACTAGATTTTCTAAAATGTTTCGGAGGTCTTCCATATTCTCTTGAATAGTTTCACCCTGCATCTCCATCATTGCATTCTCTAATTTAGAGGCCATTTTATTCATCTGCTCAGAAGACTTTTTCTGACTCATTTTAGCTTTTTTTGCTTCCTTAGTGCTTAAGCTTTGTTCCGCTGATTTAAGAGAATTATCAATCTTTTCTTTGTCAGAATCTAAGTTTGGTATCTCCATAGATTCCTTTAACTTTTCATTATCCTTAGAAAGTGTAGATAGTTCATTTTTCAAAAGAGTAAACGTTTTAGAAATATCTTTTTGTTTTTCAATTTCTGGAGTTTCAGACAATGATAACTTTTCTTGCTTTTTAGAAAGATCTTTTAATTTATTAGCAATTTGCATAGCTTTTTGTTCTACATAAAAACGTTTGGTAAGTTCTAACATACGTTCTAAACTTCTTTCTCTTTGCTTATTTTGTTGTGCAAGTTGCTTGGCTTTTTGTAACAAGTTTTCTTTGTCTAGCTTGTCTGCCATTTTAGATAATTCTTCTAGTAATTTTTGTTCTTTGGCAGATTTTTTAAACTCTTCTAAACGTTGCTGTAATACTTCCTTTTTATCTTTTAAATCTGATGTTGCTTCTTTAATATCTTCTAAATTTTGTTGAAGTTTTTCTGTCTGACGTTCCATCATATTAGTATACTTCTCTTGTCTATTTAAAAATTTATCAATCTTTTTTCTATCATTCCATTCCAGTCTTTTTTTATGCTGAATATCATTTTTAAGAGACTGTAAAGATTGTTGTTCTTGTTGTTGTTGATTAAGGGAGTTTTGTAAATTATTAATAGAATTTTTTTGTTCTTCTAACAGCTCATCAGACAATTCTTCTTCGGTTTTTAGGCGATAATTAAAGATTTTAGAAATGGATTTTTTAGGGCCATTTACAGCATCATTGTCAAAAACCTGAAAAAAGAATTCGTAATTGGTTCCTTCTGTTAGAGACAATCCTTCAGGAAATGAGTAAAAAAAGTTTTGAATAGTACTATTGTTAACCGATAACGGATACACTTTTTTATCCAATGGATTCGTAGCTGCATAATGCACCAATTCTAACCTTGTAAGTCCATAATCGTCGGAAACTTGTCCGCCGAACTGTGCAAAACCTCTCGATATACTATCAATATTCGTTTGAACGGAAATAGTAGGATATTCATCTTTAACAACGCCAATAGAATATTGTAATTTTTCAAAGTTTTTTAACGAAGTATTAGAGGAACTAATTTCATATTTAATTGGAGAATATAAGCGTTTCGAAAAAGTAAAAGTGGTATCGTTACGTTTTATAAAATGATGAAAACTATCCTTTGAAGAAAAGGTAATTGAATCGGTATGAATAGCCTCTACATTCCATGTTATTTTTGTTCCTTCTGGTACAACTATATTGGATGTGTTTAAGAGTTTTTCTGGTTGTTTTTTTAAATAATTAGGGTAAGAAATTCGGAGAAATATATTTTGAATGGTAGGTGTTTTTATTACATTAAGGGTAAAGTTATCAGAAAAAACAGTGTTTGCAGCAATAAAAAAATCAATAGACTCTTGAACATTGGTAAATGTGTATGAAAAACTACCATCAGATAATTGATCTAAATAATATACCTGATTTTTAAAATAAATCTGTGCTTCTGATGGCATAACTTTTCCGTGAGCCGCAAAAGAAACAGTATACGATTTTCCTTGAATTACTTCTAAAGAGGTGTTTTGAAGTTTCCAATTAAAAGGAGCTGGTGGTTGATAAACTTGTGTATAATTAACCACCCTATTTAAACTTTTAGTAAATACCTCTACTTTATCTGTAAGGTAAACTAAAAGGACAATAACTATAGGAAGAAATACAAGTTTTAGGTATTTAGTATTCTCTTTAAAATCTATTGCTTTAAGAAACGGAATTGGTTGCAATTCTTTAGATTTTTGTTCGATACTTGCTAAAAGTAAATCGGATTGGTTGTGAGAAGATTGTAATTGTAAAATATTCAATAATTTATCATTAACCTCTAAAAAGTGACTTCCAATGATTGAAGATGCATCTGCTAAAGAAATGCCTTTTCGAATACCTAATAGTTTAAAAATTGGAAAAGCAATAAAACGAATCACTAAAAAACTTTCAACACAAACAAATAACCAAAAAAATACGGTTCTAAAAAAGGAGTTTAACCAAAGAAAATGTTCTACAAATAAAGTAAAAATAAGATATAATAAACCAAAAGAAAAAAACAATAATGTTCCTTTTATCAGTTCGTTTAAATAATACTTTTTTATAAACTGATGTAATTTTTCTTCTATTTGTAAAAATGTACTCATATAACACATAAAAATACTGTTTCTTACAGAAATATCAACTACTTTTTTGTTAAATGAATTTTTAAAGAAAATTATATTTTTAAAAGTGGCATTTCTATTCTCTTTTTTAAAAACTATCTTTGCACCTTTAAAATAAAAAAAATGGAATCTAATGTTCGTGTACGTTTTGCACCTAGTCCAACAGGACCTTTACATATTGGCGGTGTAAGAACAGCTTTGTATAACTATTTATTTGCAAAAAAACACCAAGGCACATTTGTGCTAAGAATAGAAGATACAGACCAAACAAGGTATGTAGCAAATGCAGAAAAATATATTATAGATGCTTTAAACTGGTGTAATATACCATTTGATGAAGGACCAAATAAAAACGAAAAATTTGGACCATACAAACAGTCTGAACGTAAAGAAATTTATAAAAAATATGCCAACAAACTTATAGATACTGGTCGGGCTTACATTTGTTTCGACACTTCTGAGGCTTTAGATGAACATAGAAAACAACACGAGGCTGCTGGAAAAACATTTATTTATAATTGGCATAACAGAGAAAAAGGAAACTTAATAAACTCTTTAGTATTAACAAATGAAGAGGTGGAAAGTAGAATAAATGCGGGCGAGAATTATGTAATTCGTTTTAAAACACCACAAGACAGAATTTTAGAATTAAAAGACGAAATAAGAGGTGAAATCCGTATAAATACCAATACTTTAGATGATAAAATTTTATTTAAAGGAGATGGAATGCCAACCTATCATTTAGCAAATATTGTAGATGATCATCTCATGAAAATTAGCCATGTAATTAGAGGAGAAGAATGGTTACCTTCTATGCCTTTACATGTATTATTATATGAAGCATTTGAGTGGGAAACTCCAAAATTTGCTCATTTACCGTTGCTTTTAAAACCAGTAGGAAAAGGAAAATTAAGTAAAAGAGATGGCGATAAATTAGGGTTTCCGGTATTTCCGTTAGCCTATGAAAATTTAGAAACTAGAGAAGTTTCTAGAGGTTATAAAGAAGATGGTTATTTTGCAGATGCTTTTGTAAATATGTTGGCTTTCTTAGGATGGAATCCTGGAACGGAACAAGAATTATTTACCTTAGAAAATCTAATTGAAGAATTCGACTTAAAAAGAGTGAGTAAATCTGGTGCTAAATTTAGCCCAGAAAAAGTAAGTTGGTTTCAACAACAATATATGCAAACGAGAAACGATGAAGAATTAACAGCTTTATACCTACCTATCTTAAAAGAAAAAGGTGTGGAAAAAGATAAAGAATTCGTAAAAAAAGTAGTTTCTCTAATAAAAGAAAGAGCTGTATTTGTAAAAGATTTTTGGGAACTTTCTAGCTACTTTTTTGAAACCCCAACTAATTATGAGGAAAAAGCTGTTAAAAAAAATTGGAAAGAAGGAACCTCAGAATTAATGACTGAGCTTGTTACTATTATAAATACTATAGAAGATTTTTCATCAGAAAATACAGAAAAACAAGTAAAAGAATGGATTAGTTCTAAAGAAATTGGTTTTGGAAAAGTAATGCAGCCACTACGATTAAGTTTAGTAGGTAAACTAGCAGGACCACATTTATTTGATATTATTGCTATGATAGGTAAAAAAGAAACCATTACTAGAATAGAAAATGCTACTAAAAATTTATAATTTTTAAACCATAATAGTATCTCTAAAACAGCTCTTTTAAAATTTTAAAAGAGCTGTTTTTTTTAAGAAAACCATAAAAGAACGAGTATAAAAAAATCATATAATTTTAGTACATTTACCTACATACATTATTAACCCTTAATAAATTCATAAATATGATACCTTTTGTACCTTTTATTATAATCATTGGAATACTTGTTTTTGCGGCTTTTTTTATGGTTCAACAACAAACTGCTGCTATTATAGAACGATTTGGTAAATTTCAAAGTATTCGCCAATCTGGTCTACAACTTAAAATACCTATTGTTGATAAAGTTGCAGGAAGATTAAGCTTAAAAATTCAGCAATTAGATGTAATTATAGAAACTAAAACATTAGATGACGTATTTGTAAAGTTAAAGGTTTCTGTTCAGTATAAAGTAATTAGTGAAAAAGTATATGATGCGTTTTATAAGTTAGATTATCCGCATGAACAAATAACCTCTTATGTATTTGATGTTGTGAGAGCCGAAGTACCAAAAATGAGGTTGGATGATGTTTTTGTAAAAAAAGATGATATTGCAATAGCCGTAAAATCTGAATTAAATGACGCTATGCTAGACTATGGTTTCGATATCATTAGAACACTTGTTACCGACATTGATCCAGATCCGCAGGTAAAGATAGCTATGAATAGAATAAATGCAGCAGATAGAGAAAAAACTGCTGCACAATATGAAGGTGACGCACAACGAATTTTAATTGTAGAAAAAGCAAAAGCAGAAGCAGAAAGTAAACGATTACAAGGACAAGGTATTGCAGATCAACGAAGAGAAATAGCCCGTGGTTTAGAAGAATCTGTAGAAGTATTAAATAAAGTAGGAATCAATTCTCAAGAGGCATCTGCACTTATTGTTGTAACTCAACATTATGATACTTTACAATCTATTGGTAGTGAAACTAATAGTAATTTAATATTATTACCTAATTCACCACAAGCAGGAAGTACTATGCTAAATGATATGGTAGCAAGTTTCACTGCAAGTAATCAAATAGGTGAAGCAATGAAAAATAACAAACCAAAATTAGAGGAATAGCATGTACAAAATGATAATTACAACTACACCAACCATAGAAAATAAACCTGCAACACAATACTTAGGTATCGTAACTGGTGAAACTATTATTGGTGCCAATATATTTAAAGATTTTTTTGCAGGTTTAAGAGATATTGTTGGCGGTAGATCTGGTTCTTACGAAAAAGTATTAAGAGAGGCTAAAGATTCCTCTTTAAAAGAAATGGAAGAAATGGCTGCAAAATTGGGCGCAGATGCAATTGTTGGTGTAGACTTAGATTATGAAACTGTTGGACCAAATGGAGGTATGCTTATGGTTACTGCCTCAGGAACTGCTATAAAATACTAATTAAAACAATATATTTTGTAATTATATTAAAAAATTATATATTTGTGAACTTAATTCTAAGAATTAGATTAGTTGGGGGATTGATTTAATTCTAGTAAACAAAAAGCTCTATTTGATTAATCAAATAGAGCTTGTTTTTTGAATACCAATAAATTATTATTTTTCTTTTAACTTGTCTTCAGTATCATCTTCTTTAGAAGCATTTTTAAATTCTTTAATACCACTTCCTAAACCTTTCATTAATTCAGGAATCTTTTTACCTCCAAATAATAAAAGTACTACCAATAAAATAATGGCTATTTGTGGCCCACTAACAAAACCAAAGTATATTGTTAAATTGATCATTTTTATAATATTTAAAGTACAAAGATACAAAAACTAATAACTAGTTTAAATCTTCTTAATTCTTTTTCTCTATAATACCACCAATAACTTTTTTATCTTTTACTAATTTAGGTTCTCCTTTATAAAAAATAGTTCCCCCAAAGCTTACTGATGCATTTAATGTTTCTCCAGCTGTTATTTCTGCTTTTGCTCCTGTTCCTGATTTTATAGTAGAATTTCCTTTAGTTACTAAATTATATCCATGATAAATACCATACAAATCTACAGAAGCTTCCTGGTTTTTTGCTGATCCAGAAACTTTTATAATTCCGCCAGAAGTTGCTCTAACCGTTAAATAATTAGTAATTGTAGTGATGTTTATAAAAGCTCTTTCTTGAGCTTTTACATGTACTTTTTCTTGATCAAAGTTTTTACCTGTAATAGTTGCACCTTCATTAGCATCTAAAATAGCTATTTCTTTGTTATAAAATAATTTAATTAAAACCTCTCCTTCAGCAGCATTATCCTCTGGTTTTAAAGAAAAGGGTAAAGATAATTTTAATGTATTATTTACATTTTTTACTTTTACCATTTCAGACTTTTTACCAGTAATTTCTATCTTTTGATCATCACTTTTTATCAATTCTACTTCTATACCATTGTATACTTTTAAAGTAGAAAAATCTCCAATATTTTTGGTTATTAACGTTTGTGAAAAACCAACAATAGTAACAAACAGAAAGCAAGTTGTAAAAAATATTTTTCTCATTTTTTTTGTTTTTATACTACTTTTTCTAATCAAAAAGTATACCACTATAAAGGGTTATTTTTAATATTTATTGTGTAAATAAAATTAATTAATATTTATTTATTCATCTTCAATTAAATAAAAATCTAAATGTTTACGTTCTAAATCAGTCTTTTTTACCTGAACTTTTACATCATCTCCTAACTGATACATATGTTTGGTAGATTGCCCTATAATTGCATATTGGTCTTCATCAAAAATATAATAATCACTTTTTATATCTCTAATTCTTACCATTCCTTCGCATTTATTACTAGAAATTTCTACATAAATACCCCATTCTGTAACACCTGTAATTACGCCATCAAAAATGGTATCTTTTTGATCTTGCATATATTTTACTTGCATATATTTTATAGAAGATCTTTCTGCTTTAGAAGCTAATTCTTCTCTTTTAGAAGAATGTTTACATTTTTCTTCATAAGGAAGTGCTTTTGGCGTTTCTCCGCCATCTAAATAATGCTGAAGTAATCTATGTGTCATTACATCTGGATATCGTCTAATTGGTGATGTAAAATGACTGTAATAATCAAAAGCCAAGCCATAATGACCAATATTTTGAGTAGTATAAACAGCTTTAGACATTGTTCTAATAGCTAAAGTTTCTATCATATTTGCTTCGGCTTTTCCATGAACGTCATTTAAAAGCTTATTTAAAGTTTCGGTAGTTGTTGCTTTTGTTTCGGTATTAATTTTATAACCAAACTTGCTAATAATATTTTGTAAAGAGGCTAATTTTTCGTCATCTGGCTCGTCGTGAACTCTGTAAATAAATGTTTTATTGGTTGCTTTTCCTTTTTTAAATCCAATAAATTCTGCTACTTTTCTATTTGCTAATAGCATAAATTCTTCTATTAATTTATTGGCATCTTTAGATGTTTTAAAGAAAACACCAACAGGATTTGCAGCATCATCTAAATTAAATTTAACCTCTACTCTATCAAAAGAAATGGCTCCTTGTTGCATTCTTTTTTTTCTTAAAATTTTAGCCAATCTATCTAATTGTAATGTTGCTTCTACAATTTCTGGTGCTACGGTATATGTATTATTTGTAATAGATACATTAGCAGGCATTGTAAAAGGTAAAATAGTATCGGTTAATGCAACGTTTTCTATAATTTCTTGTGCCTCTTCGTAGGCAAAACGTTGGTCGGAGTAGGTTACTGTTCTTCCAAACCACTCTCCTATTATTTGTGCTTTTTCATTTATTTCAAAAACAGCAGAAAAAGTTAATTTTTCTTCATGAGGTCTAAGCGAGCAAACACCATTACTTAGCATTTCTGGTAACATTGGCACTACTCTATCTACCAAATAAACAGAGGTAGCACGTTGGTATGCTTCAGTATCTAAAATTGTATCTGGTTGTAAATAATGAGAAACATCCGCAATATGAATACCTATTTCATAATTACCGTTTTCTAACTTTTTAAAAGAAAGGGCATCATCAAAATCTTTTGCATCTTTTGGATCTATGGTAAAAGTTAAATCTTTACGCATATCTCTTCGTTTAGAAATTTCTTTTTTAGTAATTTCTAAAGGTAAATTTTTTGCTTCTTTTTCTACTTCTGGTTCAAAATGATAAGGTAAATCGTATTCTAAAAGTATAGAATGCATTTCTGTATTATGATCTCCTGGTTTTCCTAAAACAGTAGTAATTTTTCCAAAAGGATTTTTAGAATTTTCTGGCCAATCAGAAATTTTTGCTTGTACTTTATCACCATGTTCTGCGCCATTCATTTTACTTTCAGATATAAAAATATCTGCATACATTTTGCTATTGTCACAAATAACAAAACCAAAATTTTTATTTTTTTGCAATACACCAACAAATGTTGTTTTAGAGCGTTCTATAATTTCTACAACATCTGCCTCTAATTTATTACTTCTTTTTCTCTTGTAAACATAAGCTCTAACAACATCACCATGTAAGCCTTTACCAAGGTTAATATTAGGAATAAAAATATCGTTTTCGTAGTCGTCTGTAATAAAATAACCATTTCCATTTGAGGTAATATCTAAAGTACCTACAGAATATTTTCTATCTTCATTAATTTGATATTTTCCTTTTTCTACCTCTTTAATTTTTTTGGTTGCCGTAAGTTCTACCAACTTTTTTAATATTTGTGTTTTACCATCGGTATCTGAAATATGCAACTTTGCTGCAATTTGTTTATAATTAAAAAACTTACTACTATCTTCATTTAAAATTCTAAATATATTTCTAGTTAAGTCTTTTATTATAGCACCTTTCTTTTTGTATATTTTTTTTTTCTTTTTTTTCATTGATTCTTATTATTAAACATTGAAAGGTAATTATTCTTATATATTAAACTACTTTCAATAAGCTGCAAATTACAATATATTGTGCTCTTATTGTATTAAAAAAAAGTTATCAATCTTTTTATTGTATTTTGCTTATTCTAAATTATTATTTATGTCTAACTTCATCAACATTTCTGATGATAATTCTTGGTTTATAATTGCAAATCCTACAGCTGGAAATGGTAAATTTTCTAAACAATGGAAAAAAATTAAGCAATTATTAAAACATAAAAATGTAGACTTTTCTTATGCTTTTACTCAGTACTCAAAGCACGAAATTTTATTGGTAAACGAGGCAATAAAACAAGGCTTTAGAAAAATAATTTCCATTGGCGGAGATGGAACACTACACAATGTAGTAAACGGAGTAATGTTACAAAGGTATGTAAAAACTTCGGATATAACTATTTCGGTAATTCCTTTAGGAACAGGAAACGATTGGATTAAAACCTATAATATTCCAAAATCGATACATAAATCGATAGAAATTATAACTCGAAACAACACAACTTTACAAGATATTGGTGTTATTACAACGCAAAATAATACAGTTACTTATTTTAATAATTTAGCCGGATTAGGATATGATGGTTATGTTGTTTATAAACTTAAAAATCTTAAAAAATTAGGTGCTTTTTCTTATTTAATAGCTGGTATTTACGGACTTTTATTTTACAAGAAATCGATATTTACCATTGTTATTAATAATAAAACTATAAAAACTCGCTGTTTAATGACAGTATTTGGAATATGTAAATACGCTGGCGGTGGTATGCAATTTACTAAAAACGTTGTTGTTTCAGATGGATTATTAGATATTAGTATTTTTAAAAATATTGGTTTTTTTGATTTAATTTTGAACCTTCCAAAATTATACACTGGTACTATTATACATCATAAAAAAGTAACAACTTACAAAACGAAAGAAATAACGGTAATTCCGGAAAAAAATTCCCCTTATATTCAAGCAGACGGAGAATTAATTGGCAACGGTAAACTACAAGTAACTATTTTACAAAAAGCAATCCGTTTTGTAATAACTTAAATTTCTTTTTTAAATTTTAAACAGTTATAAACATTCTATTTAATTATTATTTTTCTTTTATAAAATTTTTAAAAAAATATAATGTTTATAATAGCATGTGAATAGATACAATAAAAAATGTAGCTAAAATTTTAATATATCAGTTATTAAAAATAGTTTACATTTTATAAGTAGGGTAATGTATTAGAAATCAAATTTAAACTCTATTTATTAACAAAAGTTATAAACACTTATTCACTGTAAAATGATAATAGTTTATAAGATGATTTGTGTAAATAAAGTGTCTATTTTATGTTGATAAACTTTTATCAAAAATCAATAAAAAAAGTTGCGTATGTTTATTGTAGAGTTGTATTGTAATAATATTTAGAACTGCCAAAAAAAGTTACGAGTTTCTCGTTACAACTTCTTAACAATTTTAAAAAACGTTAAAAACTTCATAATTAAATAGTTATTAAAATTGTATAAAATATAGTTGTTTATAACTGTAAATAGCTGTTAATTTCTATACTTTTGTAATGTACAACTAAATTACAATCAACTTATTATGACAATAGCAATAGGAAATGATCATGCAGGAACAGTATACAAATTTGAAATTTTAAAATATTTAGAGGAAAAAGGATATACTGTTTTAAATTTTGGAACAGATACCGATAGTTCTATGGATTATCCAGATGCAATTCATCCAACAGCAAATGCTGTAGAATCTGGAAAAGCTACTTTAGGTATTATTTTATGTGGTTCTGGAAATGGAGCACAAATGACTGCTAATAAACACCAAGGTATACGAGCTGCTTTGTGTTGGAATAACGAGTTAGTTGCTTTAACAAGACAACATAATAATGCTAATATTTTAACGATACCTGCTCGTTTTGTTTCTTTACAGCAAGCTATCGGTTTTGTAGATATTTTTTTAACAACAGATTTTGAAGGAGGAAGACATGCAAATAGAGTAGAAAAAATAGCGTGTAAATAAACGTATTTTAAGTACAATTTTTTGGTTGTTAAAAAACATGAATTTTATTATAAAAACATTTTCTGAATTAAGTACTTCAGAACTTTATCAAATTTTACAATTAAGAGCAGCTGTATTTGTGGTTGAGCAAAATTGTGTGTATCAAGATATCGATTTTAAAGACCAAAAAGCGCTTCATATTTTTGCTTATAAAGAAAATGAAATTATTGCATATTCTCGAATTTTTAAGCCAGGAGATTATTTTTCTAATGCTAGTATTGGTAGAGTTGTTATTAAAAAAAGTGAACGTAATTTTGGGTATGGTCATTTATTAATGTCTGCCTCTATTAAGGCAATTAAAAGTAAATTTAACCTAAATACCATTACTATTTCTGCACAACAATACCTTACTAATTTTTATGAATCTCATTTATTTAAACAGGTAGGAGAAAGTTATTTAGAAGACGGAATTCCACACATTAAAATGATTCGAGAAAAAGATGCATAAAACATTAAAACTTATATTAATATTAGCTAGTATTTTTCTAATAATATATGCTTTTTATTCATTTTTAATAACTAATAAAAATTTCGATTCTTTAAGTGGTTTAATAATTGGTTGTTGTTTTCTTGGGGCACTTTATTTTAATAATTACAGAAAAAAAAAGTAACTATTTTTATAGAATTATTAAAATTATAATAAAGAAGGTACTTCTACCACTTCACCAGATTGTAAGTTTTGTAATTGTATGTTTCCTATTCTAACTCTAATAAGTCGTAGGGTTGGAAAACCAACAGCAGCTGTCATTTTACGTACTTGTCTAAATTTTCCTTCTGTAATAGTTATAGAAATCCAACTTGTTGGTCCATGTCTTTCATCACGAATTTTCTGACTTCTTTCTGGAAAATTTACATTTTTTAAAAGTGATGCTTTTGCAGATTTTGTTATGTATTTTTTTCCATTAAAACCTATTTCTACTCCTTTTTTTAATTTTTCTATTTCTGTATTTGAAATAATACCATCTACTTGAACATAATATTCTTTTTCAAATTTAGTACTTCTTATTGTTGCAGATACTTTACCATCTGTTGTTAATAAAAGTAATCCTTCCGAAGGAACATCTAGCCTACCAATAGCCATGGTTCCTTCCGGAAAATTATACAAATCTCCTAATAATATTTTTTTTCTTTTAGCAGGATTTATAAATTGAGAGATAACACCCCATGGTTTATATAATAAAAAATGACGATGTTTTTTAGTCAAAATCTACCACTTTTATTTCCATAGAAAACACTTCTTTACCAGAAGAACTTCGCATATTTTTTTCAGAAAATATTTCCGTTACATAAGAAGTATATTGAGAAATTGGCTCAATACACAACATATTATCAACTTGCGTCCATAACATAAAATTATTAAAACCTTTTGTTGTAATTTTTATATCACTTTTATTAATATTTTCGAGTGTTAAAGTATCCGTTTTTAAAAAAGGATACGCGTTATGACCTGCATTATACACTTCTTTTAAACCAATTTTTTTAGAATCAGAAAAGATAGTTTCTTTTCCAGTGTTAGAGAGTAAAAAAGCAGGATGATACCCCAACATAAAAGGCATTCCTTTTTCTGATATAAGGGTAAAATTTATTGTTAACTTATTATTTACTAAAATAAATTCTTTTTCGAATGTAAAATCGAATGGCCAAAAAACCTCTTTTTTAGGTGATTTTTCTGGAAATTTATTGTTTTTTAATAAAGTATTTTTGGTGTATTTTTTTTGGTATTTTACACAATTGTCACTACTATAAATCAGCGAATATTCTAATTCTCGTAGTAAGCCATGTTGGTCTAAAATAGCTACTCCCTTTGGAGTTTGTACCCTATAATCATCTTTAGAAGTTGGGCCAATAACCGGAAACATTTCTATGTCTGTATTTCGCCAACCTTTACTTCCTTTTTGATGCATATACTCTGTATGATCAACTTTATAAGAAATAAGTTCTCCGTTTTCTATAGTTACAACACTTAAATTATTAACAAGAGTATAAATTGTAGACATATTCTGTTTTAAGAAACAATACTACAAAAATCTCCTTTGATTTTTAGTTATTTTGAGATACTTTTTTGTAACTTGCTCTACTTTTTAAAATGATATTATTCTAAGATTTATGGCAGCAGCAGATAAAGAAAAAACAGCAAAATTAAAGGCATTACAACTTACGTTAGACAAGTTAGATAAAACTTATGGTAAAGGTTCTGTAATGAAATTAGGAGACGTAGTAACCGAAGAGGTAGACGCTATTTCATCAGGTTCTTTAGGGTTAGATTTAGCTTTAGGAGTTGGAGGATATCCTAGAGGAAGAGTTATAGAAATTTATGGACCAGAATCTTCAGGAAAAACTACATTAACTCTACACGCAATTGCAGAAGCACAAAAAGCAGGTGGAATTGCCGCTTTTATTGATGCAGAACACGCTTTTGATAAGTTTTATGCAGAAAATTTAGGAGTAGATATAGATAATTTAATTATTTCGCAACCAGACCACGGAGAGCAAGCACTAGAAATTGCTGATAATTTAATTCGTTCTGGCGCAGTAGATATTGTAGTAGTAGATTCTGTAGCTGCATTAACTCCAAAATCTGAAATAGAAGGAGAAATGGGAGATTCTAAAATGGGACTTCATGCAAGATTGATGAGTCAGGCTCTTAGAAAATTAACAGGTACTATTTCTAAAACAAATTGTACGGTTATTTTTATAAACCAGTTAAGAGAAAAAATAGGGGTTATGTTTGGTAATCCAGAAACTACAACTGGTGGTAATGCATTAAAATTTTATGCTTCTGTACGTTTAGATATTAGAAGAAGAACACAATTAAAAGACGGAGATAAAGTTATTGGAAACAGTACCAAAGTTAAAGTTGTAAAAAATAAAGTAGCGCCTCCTTTTCAAGTTGCAGAATTTGATATTATGTATGGAAAAGGGATTTCTAAAGTTGGAGAAATTTTAGACATTGGTGTAGAGTTAGGAATTGTTAAAAAAAGCGGTTCTTGGTTTAGCTACGGAGAAACTAAATTAGGTCAAGGTAGAGATGCTGTTAAAGGATTAATTGCAGACAACCCAGATTTGGCAGAAGAGTTAGAAGGAAAAATAAAAGATGCTATAGAAAATCAGGAATAAGTATTAAAAGTTCCAATTATTAAGTATTAACTGCCATAGAATTAATCAATCTGTGGCAGTTTTTTTATTGTAAGTAAAATGATAAAAATTACAAAAACAATTCATTTAAAGAGAGTTTTAGCCTCCAACTCTAAAGATGTTTATAAATTAATGACGGTTATTTATCCACCTGCCTATAGCTATTTATGGAAAGATAGAGGCGCTTGGTATGTAGCAAAACAATATTCAAAAGAAAATGTTTTAAAAGAACTTTTACAAGATAAAAGCCATTATTACTTTGTTCTTTTTAATACCGAAACAATTGGTATTATAAGAATTATTTGGGACGAAAAACTACAAGGATTATCTATAGAAAAACAGGTTAAGTTACATAGAATTTATTTACACCCAAAAACGCAAAACATGGGTTTAGGATCTCAATTATTAAATTGGTTAGAGCAGTTAGCAACACAAAAAAAGTACAATGTTATTTGGTTAGATGCTATGAATGCTCAAGAACAAGCGTTTCAGTTTTATGAAAAAAAAGGCTTTTTATACCATTCTCATTGTTATTTAGAATTTGAAAATATGTATAAAAATTTTAGAAAAATGAGTCAACTCTATAAATTGCTCTAAAATTATTCTCTAGAAAGAATTTTTACCATCCAAAAAATTAAGTAAGCGCCAACACCTAATCCGGCAAATAAAACTAGTAGAATAAAAAGGATTCTTATATTTTTTGCTGTAAAATTTGTTTTTGTACTTAACCATTCACATACTCCGAAAATCATGATTTTTTATTTTTTAATAGTTGCTTTAAAAGGAGGAACTTGTACTACTAATTGTTCAATTTTAGTAACAATTTCTTCTCTTATTTTAGAAGAAAACTCGTAATATAAATTTTCCCAATCTCCTTCATATTTATTGTTAGAATTTTCATTTTCAAGTAAGTTTATAACACGTAAATAATATTGTCCATTTACATCATTTTCTGGCTTAAATTCTAAGTTAATAGCTCTTTTTAGATTATAATTGCTAAGGTGAAGCAAAGAGGTAGAATCTAGGTAGCATAAATTTTCTTCGGTAGTTTCTACTTTATAAAATAAATTCCACTCAATGTTCCAGCCAGCAGTAATTCGTAAAGGTTGTAATGTAGGTTCTTCCATTTTTCAAACTCCTGTACTTCCAAAGCCACCTTCTCCACGTTCAGTTTCAGACAAAACGGATACTTTTTGCCAAGTAACTCTTTCGTGTTTTGCAATAATTAATTGCGCAATTCTTTCACCATCATTAATAATAAAATCATCGTTAGAAAGGTTTACTAAAATTACCCCAATTTCTCCTCTATAATCAGCATCCACAGTACCAGGAGCGTTTAAAACTGTAATTCCTTTTTTAGCAGCTAAGCCACTTCTTGGCCTAACTTGAGCTTCAAAACCAGCAGGCAAAGCAATAAATAAACCTGTTTTTACAATAGCTCTTTCTAAAGGCTTTAAAGTAATTGAAGCATCAATATTTGCGCGTAAATCCATTCCTGCAGCACCATCAGTTTCATAGTTGGGTGTTGCGTGTTTTGATTTGTTTATTATCTGTACATTTATCATTGTTATAAATTGAATAAAAATGTAATGGACTCTAAAAATTCTGCTTTCCAAAAAGACTCAGAATGTGTACCATTTTTTACAATTTTAGTTTTAATATTTTCAAAAGGGAAACCATTATCACTTAATAATTTACTCATTTTTTTGGTGTCTGAAACCATTGTTTCACTTTCTTTTTCACCAGCTAAAAGGTAAATTTTCGACTTTTTTTGTGTTGCATTTCTTTTAGCAAAGTCATCTATTTTATCAGAAAACCAAAAAGATGGTGAAAGAGCACCTATTTTACCAAAAACATCAGGATATTTTAAACCTCCGTAAAATGAAATTAAACCACCTAACGAGCTTCCAATAATGGCAGTATTTTTAGCGTCTTTTTTAGTTCTGTAATTTTTATCAATATAAGGTTTTAGTTCATTAGCTAAAAACGTTATGTAAATATCGCCTTTTCCACCACCATATTTTTCATTTTTATAAGGTGTATATTCTGCTATTCTATTTTTACCTCCGTTTTCAATACCTACTACAATAAAACTTTTTCCTGTTTTTTTATATAAATTATTTAAGGTTTCATCAATTTCCCATTCGCCTATAAAAGAAGTAATATTATCAAATAAATTCTGACCATCATGCATATAAATAACAGCATAATTCTTTGTTGTTTCGTTATAATTTGCTGGCAAATAAACCCATACTCTACGAGTATTTTCATTTAAGCCAGCTATTATAAACTCTTTCTTTAAAATAGTAACATTTGCCGATTTTGTACTCATTTGTTCATAAGCACCAAGTGTATCACTTTTAAAAACAAACTCTTTTTGCTTATTTACAGTTGTGTTCCATAAAAAAGGAAGTAAAAAAAAGGCAACTATTTTCATGTTTTTATCTGATTACTACAAATATAATAAATCGTATAAGTTTTAAACAATAGATACTAATTTTATTACTTTTGAAAATCTAAAAAGGAACTCATGATAATTGATGATAAAAAAATAGCTGTTTTAGGCGGTGGAAGCTGGGCAACGGCTATTGTAAAAATGCTTACAGAAAATTTAGAAAATGTTGGTTGGTATATGAGAAGCGCTACCAGTATTTCGCATATTAAAGAAAACAACCATAATCCTAATTATTTACAAGCGGCAGATATTAATGCAAATCAGTTAGATTTAACCAACGATATTAACAAGATTGTTGCCAATTATGAGGTATTAATTTTTGCAATTCCGTCTGCCTTTCTAACGCTAGAACTAGAAAAATTATCGACTTCTTTAGATGAAAAAATAATTTTTTCTGCCATTAAAGGTATTGTTCCAGAAACAGGTTTAATTGTTGGAGAACATTTTCATGAAAAATATAATATACCACTAGAAAATATTGGGGTAATTACTGGTCCTTGCCATGCCGAAGAGGTGGCAATGGAGAGATTATCTTACTTAACCATTGCTTGCTTAGACAGCCAAAAGGCAGGTTTTGTGAGTAATTGTTTAGAAAGTTGGTATATAAAAACAAAAACATCTGATGATATTATAGGCACAGAATATGCTGCGATGTTAAAAAATATTTATGCCGTTGCTGCTGGTATTGCTCACGGTTTGGGTTATGGAGATAATTATCAAGCGGTTTTAATGAGTAATGCTATTAGAGAAATGAAGCGTTTTATTAAAAAAGTTCATAAAATGAAACGGAATATTAACAATTCTGCATATTTAGGAGACTTGTTAGTAACCGGATATTCTGTTTTTTCTAGAAATAGACAGTTTGGTAATATGGTTGGTAAAGGATACACAGTAAAATCTGCACAAATGGAAATGAGTATGGTAGCAGAAGGTTATTATGCAACAAAAAGTGCTTATAAAATTGCACAAGAAAAGAAAGCAAAAACACCCATTATAGAAACAGTTTTTAATATTATTTATAATCATAAAGATCCTAAAAAAGAATTTAAAAAGTTAAGTGATAAGTTGGATTAATTGTTTAATTTTGAACATTATTATGTTTTATTAAACAATAGTTATGAAAACAATACAAGAAGTTGTAGAAAGCACCATTAGAAAAACGCCTTTTATAGAGGAGGCTTTAAATGAAAAATTAATAAATGTTTCTTCTTTAGCAAGAATTATTTTGCCTGAAGTATCTGCCCTTTTAAAAAAAGAGGTAAAAGTTGGGGCTGTTATGATGGCAATAAACAGGCTTTCTCCTGCCAGTGAACTTCGTATTAGAAAAAACATTAAAAAGTTAGCCTTAGATTTAGGAAATGTTATTGTTCGTTCAGATTTATGTGATTTTACCTTTAAAAATACCACATCTTTATTAAAAGAGGTGGCAAAAATTTTAATGAAATCATCTGAAAGTTCAGATTATTTTTTAACTGTTTCACAAGGAATTTTCGAGACAAATATTGTAACAAGTAAAAATTTAGAGCCTTTTGTAAAAGAAATTTTCGAAAAAGAAGCGCTTATTTCTAGTGTGTTAGATTTAGCTTCTATTACCATTAAATTACCGAAAGAAAATCAAGACCAATCGGGTATTTACTATTTTATTTTAAAGCAACTAGCTTGGGCAGATATTCCTTTACAAGAAATTATTTCTACAACAAATGAAATGACAATAGTCGTAAAAGAACAAGATATTAATGAAACTTTTGCCATTTTAATGGATATGAAATTAAGTTAATAAATGGCAAAGAACGATCCGTATGCAGCTCTTAAAATAAAAGAATTCAATATTTTTTTATTTGTTAGATTTCTTCTTGTTTTTGGATGGTCTATGCAATTTATAGTTATAGAATGGCAGGTATATTCTATAACAAAAGACCCTCTTTCTCTCGGAATTATTGGTTTAATGGAAATAATTCCTGCATTTTCTATGGCACTCTTTGCAGGCCATATTGTAGATCAAAAAGAAAAGAGAAATTTGTTAGCTGTTTGTACTGCTGCTTTTTCATTAATAAGTTTAATGCTTTTTATTTTAACCACAGACACTATAACTCAAAGCTGGGAAATTAATAGCATTTTATATTCAATTTATGCATTGGTGTTTTTTGGTGGTTTTTTACGTTCTTTCTTTGGTCCAACTATTTTTTCTTTAGTAGCCTTGTTGGTTCCTAAAAAAATATATCATAATGCGGCAACATGGAGCACCAGTACCTGGAAAACCGCTGCCGTTTCTGGCTCTCTAGCAGCCGGATTTTTAATTAGTGGTATTGGTGTAGATTATACTTTATTACTCGTATTTATTTTAGTTATTCTTTCTTTAATTTTTACCTTTTTTATTCAAAAGAAACCAATTTTAAACACCAATATTGGCGAACCAATGGCACAGAGTTTAAAAGCAGGCTTGCGTTTTGTTTTTAAGAATAAAGCTATTTTAGGGGTTTTAACATTAGATATGATTGCTGTATTATTTGGCGGAACGGTGGCAATTTTATCGGTTTTTGCACAAGATATTTTAAAAGTGGGTCCTGAAGGTTTTGGCTTATTAAACGCTTCCATTTCTATGGGAAGTATAGTAACAATGTTTTTAACAACTTATATACCTATCAATAAAAAAACGGGCAAAAAAATGTTGATTTCTGTGTTTTTATTTGGTGTAAGTATTATAGCATTCGGACTCTCTTCTATATTTTGGGTAAGTGTATTGGCTTTGTTTGTAAGTGGCGCAGCAGACGGAATATCTATGGTAATTCGTCAAACAATATTACAATTAAAAACACCCGATGAAATGCGTGGTCGAGTGTCTTCTGTAAATTCTATGTTTGTTGGTTCTTCTAATGAGTTAGGGGCTTTTGAAAGTGGCTTGGCGGCTAAAATTATGGGCCCAGTAGCAGCAGTTGTTTTTGGAGGTACTATGACATTAATTACCGTAGTTACAACGGGAGTTGTAAATCCTACGCTCAGAAATTTAGACTTAACCAACGAAATAGAAGAAAACGAAAAGGCATAAAAAAACCGTTTTCTATTTCATTAAAAAACGGTTTTAATTATTAGTTTCTAAAAATAACTACTTATTGATTTTAAGAGAAACGATTGTTTTTATTTTCATTTTTTCTCCTGTTTCTTCTCCATCATCATCTGTAATTGCTACTTCTTTTTCTAGCCAAGTTAATTCGAAGTTTTTACCAATATAGCTATCTTCATATAAATCTATTTCTATGGCATCATCAAAATCATAAAAAAGGAATTCTTTTTTATTTTTATCTACAAATTTATAATAATCATCTTCTGTAATTCCTAAATAAGTAGCTGTTAATTTGTTTAAATTCTGATTTTCTTTAACTGAAAAAGAAAATGATATAGCAATAAATAGCAATAATGCTAAGGAAAGTATTTTTTTCATTTGGTATTAATTTTAATTTTTTAATGAATATTCGCCATTCTTTTTCCGAAAAGAACTTGCGTAATTGCGGTGGTAAAAGAGCTATATATTCATAGGCCTTAAAATTAATATTTGGGTATAGTAAATATAAATTATTTTTTTATGATATGTAAAAAAAGTGCCTTTTTTATTCTTTAAAAGTTTGTGCAGTTTTTATATGTTTTTCTAGGTCTAAACGGTGTTTTTCTGTAATTTCTTCACTCCAAGAAAAGGTGTCTTTAAAAAGCGCTAAAATTGCTTCTTTGTGAGTGATAACACTTGGCATATCAAAAAATAAACGACCAGTTCTTCTCATAAAAAAGTCTGTTGGTGTACATGCCATTTCATTTTCTATACAGAAAATAGCCTCTGCTTTAAGCAATCTTTCTGGGATGTTTTCATCAGTAGCATCATCAAATTTTTGTAAAATGTTATCCGTTTGTTTACCATAATTATAAACTAAATATTCGGCATCTATTCTAGTAAAATCAACCTCATTTATTCTGTTATGAACTGCATCAATATAACTCTTTACCTCTAATGTATTTTTAAATTGACCACCAGAAAGCACAATTTCTTTGGTTTTAATTTCCCCAAAAGTTGTATCGTATTGCTTTTCATATTTTTTTGCCACTACATCTACAATTCGTTCTGCCATTTTTCGGTATCCTGTAAGTTTTCCTCCTGCAATAGAAATAAGATCAGAATCTGAAACAAAAATTTCATCTTTTCTAGATAGTTCAGAGGCAGATTTTCCTTCTTCATGAATTAAAGGACGTAAGCCAGCCCATGACGATTCTACATCTTCAATATTTAAATTAATATTAGGAAACATATTATTCACAGCAGAAATTAAATAAGTAGCATCTACCAAACTGGTGTTTACATTGTCTTTATCGTCTTGATAATTAGTGTCTGTTGTTCCAAAATATGTAACTTTTCCTCTCGGAATCGCAAACATCATTCTTCCGTCTGGCACATCAAAATATACCGACTGTTTTACAGGAAATTTGTGATGAGGCACCACCAAATGCACGCCTTTGGTTAAGTGTAACCTTTTACCCGTTTTAGACTTGTTTGTTTGTCTTAATGTGTCTACCCAAGGCCCAGTAGCATTTACAACGTATTTTGCATTAATACTATATTTATTATCTGTTAAACTATCTTTTACAGTAGCACCAACAACTTTATTATTTTTATAAATAAAATCAGTTGCCTCTGTGTAATTTATAATTTTGGCTTGGTAGTTTAGTGATGTTTTTAAAACTTCTATCGTTAATCTAGCATCATCTGTTCTATACTCGGCATAATAACCTGCACCATTTAGTATTTTTTTTGGTAGTAGAGGTTCCTGAGTTAAAGCTTCTTTTTTTGTAAGCATTTTACGTTTGTCTTCTCCTTCTACAGCAGCCAAAATATCGTATACTTTTAAACCAATTGAGGTTAGCCAAGACCCGTAAGTTCCTCCTTCAATTAATGGCAATATCATTTTTTCTGGCAACACTAAATGAGGAGCTAATTTATGAACAATTGCTCTTTCTGTTCCTACCTCTTTTACCAGCCAAAAATCGAATTGCTTTAAGTAACGGAGTCCGCCATGAATAAGCTTTGTAGATTTGCTAGAGGTTCCAGAAGCAAAATCATTTTTTTCTATTAAGGCAACTTTCATTCCCCTAGAAGCTGCGTCTAAAGCAATGCCAGCCCCTGTTATACCACCACCAATAATTAATAAATCGAAAGTGTTGTTTTGAAGCTCTGTAATGGTTTCCTTTCTGTTGATAGCTGAAAAAAGATGCATGAATATGTTTTATATTTAAGTAATAATTAAGCGTTACCAAAGTACAAAAATCTAAAAGAAACGTTTTGTTTTTTTAGTGATTTTAGACATTTTTTTTTACCTTAGATAAAAATACCTTAATATGTCTATATCTGATATTTATCCAAGTGGAAAACACAAACAAGAAGTGGGGCATTTTGCTAATATTGTAAAAATAGCAAAAGCCGACGGCAATATTTCTAACGAAGAAGAAATCGTTTTAAACAGAGCCAGTAAAAATCTAAATATTACTCCAGAGGAATATGCTGCTATTATAGAAAACCCCGAAAAATTTCCTATTAATCCACCGATAGATTATGACGAAAGAATAGAGCGTCTGTATCGTTTGGCAAAAATGATTTTAGCAGACGGAGAAGTGGCGCCAATAGAACTAAAATTAATGGAAAAAATTGCTGTTGGATTAAACTTTTCTAGTAATAATTCAGAAAAAATATGCGAAACTGCTGTTTCTTTAGTGCTGCAAAATAACGATTTAGACGATTTTACTTCAGCTATTAAAAAAGTTAATAAAAGCGATTCTTAGAACAAGTAGTTATCTTTTATTTTTTGTAAAAAAAGTTGCAATTACTAGAAATCAACTGAAAAATAATTGTTGTATTTCTTAATACTTTGAACAGAACATTTGTTTACAAAAAGCAACGGTATAATTTTGGTTAAATAGTTACAATTTTCTTACCTTTCCACAAAAACATTTTTTTATGGAATACGGTTTCTTATCAGTAATACCACCCATTATTGCCATTGTTTTAGCACTAAGAACTAAGCAAGTTTATATTGCATTATTGTTTGGTATTTGGTTTTCGTGGTTTACTATTAAAGGATGGAATCCTTTAGAGGGAACTTTGGCTATGATAGAAGGAATGGTGGCTGTTTTTAAATCAGAAGGAAACACAAGAACCATTATGTTTAGTGCATTGGTTGGTGCTTTGTTACTTTTTATTCAATACTCAAGAGGTGTTGAAGGTTTTGTAAATATTATTAATAAGAAATTAGTAAAGCTAGAGCAAAAAAGTACAGGTTATAGTAGAGTTATGGTACAAGTTTTAGCTGCTGTTACAGGCGTATTGCTTTTTGTAGAAACAAGTATTAGCTCTTTAACGGTAGGTACTTTATACAGACCAATTTTTGATAAGTTAAAAATATCAAGAGAAAAATTGGCATACATTGCAGACGCTAGTTCTGCACCTTCTTCTATATTAATTCCTTTTAATGCATGGGGAGCATTTATTATGGGTCTTTTACTTACCCAAGAAATAGACAAGCCTTTTGCAGTAATGATAAGCTCTATTAAGTACAACTTTTATCCTTTATTAGCGCTGCTTATATTGTTTATAGTTATCCTTATAAAGAAAGATTTTAGGCTGATGAATAAAGCAGAAAAAAGAACACAATCTGGGGTTATAATGAATGAGGGAGCTACACCAATGGTTTCTGATGAAATTACCTCCTACCCGCCAAAAGAGGGCGTTCCTGCTAGAGCTTACAATATGATTGTTCCTTTACTAACTATGGTTTTAATGATGCCAATAAACCTTATTTATACTGGCTGGAGCTCTGTTAAAGAAAGCACTTCTACCTTAGAACATATACAACAAGCAATAGGAGCAGGATCTGGTTCATCGGCAGTTTTGTATGCTGTTATTACTGCTATACTAGTGGCAATTTCAATGTATTTTATTCAAGGAATTTTAAAACCTAAAGAAGCGGTAGATTTAACCTTAAAAGGAATAAGTGAGTTAATGCCATTAGCATTACTTATGTTGTTGGCGTTTTCTATTGGTGATGCATGTAAAGAGTTAGAAACAGGCATTTATGTAGCAAATGCTACAAAAAGTTGGTTGTCGCCAGAATTATTACCAGCCGTAGTTTTTTTAATAAGTTCTTTTATTGCTTTTTCTACTGGAACTTCATGGGGTACTTTTGCCATTATGATAGCAATAGCTGTTCCTATGGCAAATATTCATGACGCTGATATTACAATTGTAATAGCAGCAACTTTAGGAGGAGGAATTTTCGGAGACCATTGTTCGCCAATTTCAGATACTTCAATAATCTCTTCAATGGCTTCTGCCAGCGACCACATAGATCATGTAAAAACTCAATTACCGTACGCGTTGTTTGGTGGTGTAGTAAGCATTATTTTGTATTTAATTATTGGGTTTTTAATGTAGTTTTCCCATACAGTTTGTTATTCTGTGGGAATCTCCAGCAGAGGTTTTAAGAGTTGTTGTTTACACTTATGTGAGTCCCTTTCAGGGAGATAAACAGTTTTCCCATACAATTTGTCATTCCGTAGGAATCTCACTCACAGCTTTTAAGAGTTGTTGTTTACACTTATGTGAGTCCCTTTCAGGGAGATAAATAGTGTGCTACTTTGCTAATACACCACGCTTTTTTAATTCAGGTATTTCTCTTAAAGCACCTTCCTTTACCGTATTTTCTTTAAATACGAATGTTTTTTCAAATAAGGTATTTCCTTCAAAAAAAGAAACTTGAAATCGATTATTTAGTTGAAAAAGTGCTGGTTGCATAAATTCAATTCTTGCGAAAGAGTTTGCAGGAAGTTTTTCTATCTTTTTGCGTAATAAAGAGGTTGTTTTATGCTCAGAAAAGCCTTGAGAAACAATAACAACCATTTCTAAATCAACGTTTTTATTATTCATTAAATATACATTCCAATCATGGGTATTGTAAATGTAGTTAAATTCGAAAACAACAGCCATTTTTAGTCCAGTTACCTCTGGTATTGTTATGTCTTTTTTCAATTTTAATGTTTTTTATTTTTTTCTAAATGTAAGAAGTTTTTCTCCTGAATCATCTAAAAGAGTCAAGGTTGAAGAGTTAACTAAATAATTAGATGTTTTTTGTAATAGATTGTTAAATGCATCTGGTATTTTCATATCAAAACACAGCCTTTTTGTTTCGCCAATACCAAAAATTTGAAGAGAATTATTTGTATGAAGCTGTAGGGAACCAAAAAAATTATTACAGCCATTAGAGCCGGATATTTTGTCGTTATCAATGGTTAAAAAAGGGTTGTTTTTAACAGGAAGCTCTACATTGATATTGCTTATTTCTAAAAGCGTCCAAGTTCCATTAATATCAAAATAATCTGATTTTTCAGTAAGGTTGGTGTCTGAATTTGATCCACAAGAAATCATAAAAATTGTACACAAAGTTAAAACGATATTTTTCATTGTACTTGTTTTAGAAAGATAAATCAAAAAGTATACCAATGATTCTTTTAAATTACCAAATGTTGTAAAAATCTTCTTTAGAAATTTCTGTACCATCACAATCTTCAATTGTTAGGGTATGTTCACCTAAATTTCCAAAGGTATCTTTTGGGTTTTCTTCACTATATTTTAGAACTTTACCGTTTTGATACACTGTAATTTGTTTTAGAATTTTAGCATCATTATTGGTTTCAAAATACCAGGTAGAGTTTCCCCAATTAGAGTATTCATCGTCTCTGCCTTCGTCCCAAAACTGTGAAAAATAGTGCATTATAAAACCGATTTAAATTGCTCTAAAAAGCGCTTATCATTTTCGTAAAACATTCTAATATCTGGTATTTGATATAATAACATTGCTATACGTTCTATTCCCATACCAAAGGCATAACCAGAGTATTTTGTAGGATCTATATTTGCGTTTTTAAGTACATTAGGGTCTACCATACCACAGCCCATTATTTCTAACCAACCGGTGCCTTTGGTAATTCTATAATCGGTTTCTGTTTCTAATCCCCAATAAATATCTACCTCTGCACTAGGTTCTGTAAACGGAAAATAAGAGGGACGCAACCTAATTTTAGATTTACCAAACATTTCCTTTGTAAAGTAAAGAAGGGTTTGTTTTAAATCTGCAAAAGAAACATCTGTATCTATGTACAAACCTTCTACTTGATGAAAAATACAGTGTGCTCTAGCAGAGATATCTTCATTTCTAAAAACTCTACCAGGAGAAATTGTTCTTATTGGTGGTTTGTTTTCTTCCATATAACGCACTTGTACAGAAGAGGTGTGTGTTCTTAAAAGAATATCTGGGTTTTGCTCTATAAAAAAAGTGTCTTGCATGTCTCTTGCCGGGTGATATTCTGGTAAGTTTAGTGCGGTAAAATTATGCCAATCGTCTTCAATTTCTGGGCCTTCAGAAACTGTAAAACCAATTCTGTTAAAAACGTCTATAATTTGGTTTTTTACTAAAGATATTGGATGTCTAGAACCCAATTCTATTGGTTCAGATGGGCGAGTTAAATCGCCATAAAAGCGCTTGTTTTCTGAGGTGCTTTCTAGAGAATTAGTAAGGTCTTTTACTTTGTTTTCTGCAGATTTTTTTAGCGTATTTAGTGCCTGACCAAAATCTTTTCGCATTTCAGCGTCAACATTTTTAAACTCAGCAAACAGCTCTTTTAAAAGTCCTTTACTTCCTAAATATTTAATTCTAAATGCTTCTATTTCTTCCTTAGTGGTTGCTTTAAAAGCATTTACATCGCCAATAAGTTCTTTTACTTTGTGTAACATTTGGGTAAATTATGCGACAAATTTAGTGATTTTTTTAGGGTTTTATCAACCAAATAGTAAGAAAAGGATATACACAAACGAAATCGATTGAAATATAGAATTGTACAGAATAAATAAAAAATCTTTTTTTATTTGCGAAATTAAAAATTAAGTATCTTTGTACTACTAAATTTTTATTAATCTCATAAATAATTATGGCTGAAAGTACAGAGTTAAAAATTAATGAGTTTATGGAAATGGTTAAAACTAGAAATAACCATGAGCCAGAATTCTTACAAGCGGTTCAAGAAGTTGCAGAAACTGTGATTCCTTACATCGTAAAAAACGATATTTACCATGGTAAAAATATTTTACTAAGAATGGTAGAGCCAGAAAGACTAATTTCTTTTAGAGTTTCTTGGGTTGATGATGCAGGAGAAATCCAAGTAAACAGAGGGTATAGAATTCAAATGAATTCTGCTATCGGACCTTACAAAGGAGGTTTACGATTTCATCCAACAGTAAATGCAAGTATTTTAAAGTTTTTAGCTTTTGAGCAAGTATTTAAAAATTCTCTAACAACACTACCAATGGGTGGTGGTAAGGGTGGTTCTGATTTTGATCCGAAAGGAAAGTCAGATAACGAAATAATGCGTTTTTGTCATTCATTTATGAGTGAGTTATTCAGACATATAGGACCTAATACCGACGTTCCTGCAGGAGATATTGGTGTAGGAGCAAGAGAAATTGGTTATATGTTTGGCAAGTATAAAAAGTTACGCAACGAGTTTACAGGGGTTTTAACGGGTAAAGGTGCCTCTTGGGGAGGTTCTTTAATTAGACCCGAAGCCACAGGTTACGGAACTGTATATTTTGCACAAAATATGCTACAAAGAAAAAATGATTCTTTTACTGGTAAAAAAGTAGTAATTTCTGGTTCTGGAAACGTGGCACAATTTGCTGCAGAAAAAGCACTAGAATTAGGCGCTACGGTTTTAACATTATCAGATTCTAGTGGTTATATTTTTGATGAACAAGGCATTAACACAGAAAAGTTAAAGCATATTATGTTTATTAAAAACGAAAAAAGAGGTAGAATAAGTGAATATTTAGAAAAATATCCGGAAGCAAAATTTGTTGCAGGAGGTAGGCCTTGGTCTGTAAAATGTGATATTGCATTGCCATGTGCTACTCAAAACGAGTTAAATGGAGAAGAAGCAAAAATGCTGGTAACAAACGGTTGTATGTGTGTTTCTGAAGGAGCCAATATGCCTTCTACACCAGATGCTATTCACGAATTTCAAAAAGCAAAAATATTATTTGCTCCCGGAAAAGCAAGTAATGCTGGTGGGGTTGCTACTTCTGGATTAGAAATGAGCCAGAATTCGTTACGCCTTAGTTGGTCTCGTAAAGAAGTAGATGAAAGGTTGAAGGATATTATGGAAGATATTCACGATTCTTGCGTACAATACGGAGAAAATGAAGACGGAACTATAGATTATATTAGAGGAGCAAATATTGCAGGTTTTGTAAAAGTAGCCGATGCAATGTTGGCCCAAGGTGTCGTTTAATATTAATATATATTTAAATTTAAAAACGCATTAAAATTAATTTTAATGCGTTTTTTTGTATTTGCTGTTTTACAATAATCCTTATAGTTGTTATTTTTACAATATGATTTTATTAAGTCACTTTTTCTTTGGTTTTCTGTTCTCTTTTATAGGATCAATAACACCTAGCATGTTAAATATGACAGCGCTAAAAATTAGTTTAGAAAAAGGACAACAAAAAAACAATTGGTATGCTATTGGTGTTGCAATTTTTGCTATTCCTCAAATAACAGTAGCTGTATTTTTAACCAATTACATTATTGAAAGGCCTACTATTTTAGAAACGATAGAAAAAGTAGGAATCTTTATATTTTTAATTTTGTCTGCTTATTTTTATAAATTATCTAAAAAAGAGAATAAACAGTTAGAAGGCCACACTAATTTAAAAAGCAATCCTTTTTTAACCGGAATTATATTGTCTTTATTAAATGTTTTTTCGGTTCCTTTTTTTTGTGGATTAATAGTAGGTTTAGATTATTTTAACCTTTTTAGTTATGAGCTATTACCAGTAACTTTTTTTTCTTTTGGAGCAGTAGTAGGAACTTTTTATATTTTATATTTATATGGAAAGTTTTCACATACAATTCGAAAAAAAACAGGAAAACTAACAAAAAATATACATTTAATTTTGGCTATTATTACGGGTTTTGTGGGCATTTTTACACTACTAAAATTATTTTTTAAATGGATATAAAACGAACTCAAAACTTTACAATTAGTGGTAAACATCAAAAACCTATTGTAGCAGATGTTTTTTATACTGCTAACAAAACACCCAAAAAAATAGTTGTTTTTTGTCATGGTTATAAAGGATTTAAAGATTGGGGCGCTTGGAATTTAATGGCAGAAACTTTTGCCAAATCGGGTTTTTTCTTTGTAAAATTTAATTTTTCTCATAACGGAGGAACTGTTAATAACCCCATTGATTTTCCAGATTTAGAAGCTTTTGGAAACAATAACTACACTAAAGAATTAGACGATTTAGAGACTGTTTTAGATTGGCTATTTACACAAAAAACTTACCAAAAAGAAGTTAACACATCGCAAATATGCTTAATTGGGCACAGCAGAGGAGGAGGTATTGTAACTATAAAAGCTGCAGAAGACAATCGGATAAAAAATCTTATTTCCTTGGCTGGTGTATGCGATTTTGAAAAAAGAACAAGTACTGTTGGAGATTTAGAAGACTGGAAAAAGAATGGTGTTAAATATGTTGTAAACGGAAGAACAAAGCAGCATATGCCTCATTATTATCAGTTTTATGAAGATTTTATTGCTAATAAAAATCGTTTAGACATAAAAAAAGCAACCCAAAAAATTAGCGTACCACACTTAATAATTCACGGGAATAAAGATACAGCTGTTTTGATAGACGAAGCGAAAAAGTTGCACAAATGGAATCCTAAAAGCAGTTTAGAAATAATTGATGATGCCAATCATGTTTTTAATGTTTCTCATCCTTGGAAACAAGAAAAAACATCTGTTGAACTAGAAAAGGTAACAAATTTGTGTATTAATTTTTTATCCTAATACTATTAGTTTTTAATACTGAAATAGAAAATTTTATCAATAAAACAACAACAAGTTATTTTTACTTGCCTTATTTTGTGGAGCATATCGGATTCGAACCGATGGCCTCTACGCTGCCAGCGTAGCGCTCTAGCCAACTGAGCTAATGCCCCTTCAAAAAGGAAATTAAAAGTAAGCATTTTTAGAATATCAAACACCAATTTTTGTATTTTTAATTTATGAAATTGGAGCCACCTTATCGTAAAATTATACATGTAGATATGGATGCTTTTTACGCATCTGTGGCAGCGTTAGACAATCCTAATTTAATAGGAAAAGCAATTGCAGTTGGTGGTAATGAGCTTAGAGGTGTGGTATCTGCTGCAAGTTACGAAGCAAGAAAGTTCGGTGTAAAATCTGCCATGAGTGGTTTTTTAGCTAAGCAAAAATGCCCTCATCTTATTTTTGTAAAACCAGATTTTAAGAGGTACAAAGAAATTTCTTTAAAAATAAGAAGTATATTTTTTGAATATACAGATCTTGTAGAACCTTTATCTTTAGATGAAGCTTACCTTGATGTAACCGAAAATAAGAAGGGAAACCCTTCGGCTAATGATATTGCTAGAGAAATAAGAGCGCGTATTTTAGAAGAAACAGGCCTTTGTGCATCTGCAGGCATTTCTATAAACAAGTTTTTGGCAAAAGTTGCTTCAGACATTAATAAGCCCAATGGTCAAAAAACAGTTCATCCGAATGAAGTTCTTCAGTTTTTAGAAGATTTACCAGTAAATAAGTTTTATGGAGTAGGCAAAGTTACCGCTGCAAAAATGTATAATTTAGGAATTTTTACAGGAAAAGACTTAAAAGAAAAGTCATTAGAAACCCTTATGAAGTTTTTTGGTAAATCTGGCAAACACTATTACAATATTGTAAGAGGAATTCATAATAGCGCGGTAAAACCAAATAGAATTAGAAAGTCTCTGGCCGCAGAAAGAACTTTTAGAGAAAATATTTCTTCTGAAATTTTTATGCTAGAAAAACTCGAAAAAATTGCTGATGAGTTAGAACGAAGAATGATAAAAAATAACACTCGAGGAAAAACAGTTACATTAAAAATTAAATATTCCGACTTTACTCAGCAAACCAGAAGCAGAACAAAAACTACTTTTATGCAAACTAAAAAAGAGTTTTTTCCGTTGGTAAAAGAGTTGTTGTTTCAGGAAAAATTAACAAATTCGGTTCGTTTATTAGGAATATCTTTCGGAAATTTAAACACCGAGAAAAAACTACCTGTTTGGGTACAGTTACAGTTTGAGTTTTAGTGACTAACAAACCTAAAAAGTTTTTTATTATTAACCTACACATCAAAACCATGAATTATAGTTATTGGGAATTAAAAGAGTGGTTTTCTAACATCGATTTTACTATAATAGGAAGTGGTATTGTAGGTTTAACTTGTGCTTTAGAGCTTCGAAAAATTCACCCAAAAGCACGTATTTTAATTTTAGAAAAAGGAGAATTGCCTCAAGGAGCAAGTACAAAAAATGCAGGTTTTGCGTGTTTTGGTAGCGTGTCTGAATTATTAGACGACCTAAAAAATCACTCAGAAGAAAACGTTTTTAATTTAGTAGCAAAACGTTGGCAAGGCCTACAGTTACTTAGGCAAAACCTGGGAGACAAAAACATTAATTTTCAACAAAATAAAGGCTTTGAATTATTTGAAAATAATGAGTTCTACGAAATGTGCGTTTCTAAAAAAGACGTATTAAATAAACTGTTATATCCTATCTTTAAAAATGATGTTTTTACCGTTACTAATAACAGGTTTCATTTTAAAAATGTACATGAAAATTATTTGGTTAATAACTACGAAGGTCAAATAGATACGGGTAAAATGATGCATACATTATTGCAAAAAGCGATGAAAGCATCTATAAAAATAATAAACGGAATTACGGTATCATCCTTCGAAGATATAAATGAAAGTGTGGTTATTCATACAGATAAAATTACTTTTAAAACAAGTAAATTATGCCTCGCAACTAATGGTTTTACAAACCTAATTTTAAACGAAAAAGTAACACCAGCAAGAGCACAGGTGCTAATTACAAAGCCCATAAAAAACTTGGCTATTAAAGGAACATTTCATTTAGATAAAGGGTATTTTTATTTTAGAAATATAGACAATAGAATCCTTTTAGGAGGAGGAAGAAACTTAGATTTTACAGCAGAAGAAACTACAGAATTTGGTAAAACACCTCTTGTACAAAAGGCCTTAGAAACACTGCTAAAAGAAATAATCTTGCCAAATACACCTTTTGAAATAGAGTATTCTTGGAGTGGAATAATGGGGGTTGGTAAAAAGAAATCTCCTATTGTAAAGCAACTGTCTAACCATGTTTTTTGTGGAGTACGTTTAGGCGGAATGGGCGTTGCTTTAGGTAGTTATACAGCAAAAGAATTGGCAGAATTAATAGGTTAAATGAATAAAGAAAATAAATTTACAGATGTTGTAATAGTTGGAGGAGGTTTAGCCGGACTTTGTAATGCAATACATCTTTCTAAGTTTAGAAAAAAAGTTATACTAATAGAAAAGAATGTGTATCCAAAACATAAGGTTTGTGGCGAGTATATTTCAAATGAAGTTTTGCCATATTTAGAGTTTTTGGGAATTAATCCGTTCGATTTTGGAGCTGTAAAAATTAACGAATTTCAACTTTCCACAACCAAAAATAAGTTAATAACTTGTAAATTACCGTTAGGAGGTTTTGGAATTTCTAGATTTCAATTAGATTTTATTTTATCTGAAAAGGCAAAGAAAAACGGGGTAACTATTTTAAAAGATACTGTTACAAATACTTGCTTTAAGAGTAATCTATTTACAACAGAAACAAAAGAAAATGGCTTATTTACCTCTACATTTGTTCTTGGCGCTTTTGGTAAACGTTCTTTATTGGATGTTAAAATGAACCGTAAATTTATAAAAAAGAAATCGCCTTATTTAGGAGTAAAAATTCATGTTCAAGGAAATTTTTCTTCAAATTTAGTAGCTCTTCATAATTTTAAAGGTGGTTACTGTGGAGTTTCTAAAGTAGAAAACAATCTTATCAATTTGTGCTATATTACCGACTTTTCATCTTTTAAAAAGTACAAAAACATTGATGAATTTCAGGAAAAGGTAGTTTTTAAAAATACGTTTTTAAAAGAAGTTTATAAAAATTCAACTCCTGCTTGGGAGAAACCGTTGTCTATTAGTCAAATTTCATTTGAAACAAAAAATCCTGTAGAAAATAATATTATTATGTGTGGAGATGCAGCCGGAATGATTCATCCGCTGTGCGGAAACGGAATGAGTATGGCAATACAGTCTGCACAAATAGCGTCTAAACTGATTCTAAATTACTATGAAAGAAAAGTTACCTCTCGAAAAGAGTTAGAAAAAGAATATATTAGACAGTGGAATAAGCAGTTTAAATGGCGTTTAAAGGCAGGACATTTTATTGCAAAGTTGTTTAGAAATGATAAAATTGCTAGCTTTTTATTACTAGTTTTAAAAAGAATACCTTTCTTATTACCTATTATTATTAAACAAACTCACGGAAAACCAATTAAAGTATAGCCTAAAAAAGTAAAAATTTTATAAAGCAATTTTATAAATTTAAATGAAAATGGATTTATTTATTCAAACTAAAAAGCGAACAGACAAAGAAGAGTTAATGGACGATTTTTCTATTGGAGGCGATTTGTTACGGGATACTTTAGATAAACTAGAAAATATAAATAGGTGGTTGGGAGGAAATAAAGTTACCATTAAAGGACTTAAGACCATTTTAAAAAATGCAGATAAGACTAAAGAAATAACAATTGTAGATATTGGTTGTGGCCATGGAGATATTTTAAGAGATGTGGCAAAATTTGGCAGAAAGAACAACTATAAATTTAATTTAATAGGCATTGATGCTAATCCGGCAGCTATTTTATATGCAAAAGAACTTTCTAAAGATTTTTTAGAAATTACCTTTGAAACGCAAGATATTTTTTCGAGTGCCTTTAAAAATAGAAAGTTCGATATAGTTTTAGCTACCTTATTTTTACACCATTTTAAAGAGCCCGTATTAATTCCCTTTCTAGAGAATATTGTAAACCAAGCAAAAATTGGTGTTGTTGTAAATGATTTACACCGACACAAAATAGCCTATTATTTGTTTTTTTTATTGTCGCTTTTTATATCAAATAAAATGATTGTTGAAGACGGATTAACCTCTGTATTAAGAGGGTTTAAAAAAATAGAATTAAAAAAGATGTCTAGTATAATTGGTGTAAAACCCATTGTTTCTTGGAAATGGGCTTTTCGTTATTTATGGATTTTAAAAAGATAATTTATGAGTGTAAAAATTACTTCTGTTGCAAAGCAATTGCCAAAATTTTATAGAGAAACTAAAGACATTATTCCGTTTGTACAACTATGGATGCAAGGTCAAGAAACTCGTTTTCAAAGAAAGGTTATTAAACTTTTTGAAGGTGCAGGCGTAGACAAACGTTATTCTATTATGGATCCGGAAGAGGTTTTTACCGCAACTTCTTTTCAAGATAAAAACGATATTTATAAGAGAGAAGTTACCGAATTAGCAGAAAAAGCACTCCAAAAATCATTAGATAAAGCTGCATTAAAACCGACAGATATCGATTATATTATTTCTGTAAGTTGTACCGGAATTATGATTCCGTCTGTAGATGCATATTTGATAAATTCTTTGGGTATGAGGCAAGATATTGTGCGTTTACCAGTAACAGAAATGGGTTGTGCAGCAGGAGTTTCGGGAATTATTTATGCTAAAAACTTTTTAAAAGCAAATCCGAATAAAAGGGCTGCTGTAATTGCCGTAGAAGCACCAACGGCAACGTTTCAGTTAGATGATTATTCGATGACAAATATTGTTAGTGCTGCAATTTTTGGCGATGGTGCCTCGGCAGTAATTCTGTCTTCTTACGAAGAAGATAAAGGACCAAAAATTATAGACGAAGCAATGTATCATTTTTATGATGCTACTAATATGATGGGTTTTAAATTGGTTAATACAGGTTTGCAAATGATTTTAGACAAAGCGGTTCCACAAAAAATTGCCGACCATTTTCCTGCAATTGTTCATCCTTTTTTAGAGAAAAATAATTTATCAATAGCGGCAATAGATCATTTAATTTTTCATCCCGGAGGGAAAAAGATTGTGCAAACTGTAGAGGATTTATTTGGTGTTTTAGGTAAAAATATAAACGACACAAAAGAAGTTTTACGACTATATGGCAATATGTCTAGCGCAACTGTTTTATATGTTTTAGAGCGATTTATGGATAAAAACCCTGCACCAAATACCTATGGGTTAATGTTGAGTTTTGGACCAGGTTTCTCTGCTCAACGTATTTTACTAAAGTGGTAAAATGCAATTGTTAATACGTATTTTTTAATCAATAAATAGCAATTGTTATTAACTGAAACGTATTAGTTTATGGCGTATTTTTTAAAAGCTTAAATGTTTTTTTAAATTCACCATAAGTAAAATACTGAATCCAATCGCCCAGGTTTATATAGGTAGAATTTTCACTTAAAGCAATTTCTAACGGCAAGTGTCTGTGTCCGAAAATAAAGTAATCGTAGTGTTTTTCGGTTAATTTTTTCTTACAATATTGAACAAGCCACTCATTGTCTTCGCCCAAAAAGCGTGCGTCTTCATCACCAGAAATTAACTTATTTTTTACAGACATGTACTGCCCAAGCTGTACGCCAATATCTGGATGAAGCCATTTAAATACCCATTTAAAAAAAGGAAAGGTAAAAACTTTTTTCATTCTCTTATAGCCAATGTCTCCCGGACCTAAACCATCACCATGACCAATTAGAAATATCTTATTATTGATAACAAATTCTATAGGACTATGAAATACGGGTATGTTTAGCTCTTTTTTAAAATAGTCTTGCATCCATAAATCATGGTTTCCAACAAAGAAATAAATAGGGACTCCAGCGTCTTTAATTTCTGCTAATTTACCTAGAGTTCTTACAAACCCTTTCGGAACAACTTTTTTATACTCGAACCAAAAGTCAAACAAATCTCCTAATAAAAATATGGCTTCTGCTTGGTCTTTAATTTCATCTAACCAAGCAACAAACCTTTTTTCTCTTGGCAAACTTTCTTTAGCAGAAGGAGCGCCTAAGTGTTGGTCTGAGGCAAAAAAAACTTTTTTATTTTCGGAGGTCGTTATAGAAATCATTTATACAAAGAAACGTTATTCCTTTTTAGTTTCCAACTCTAATACTTTTAATAGCATTTTATCTTCTATGTGTGTGGTTCTGTAGAAGCCAACATCTCCAAAAAGAATGTTTGCAACTGCAGTTTTTAAGTATTTCTGAATACTTTGTTTTGTTTTATTAGCAAAAGGATTTTTATTTTTTAGCGTTTTTAGGTATTTTTTATAGACTTTTTCGTCTTTATCAAAATTATCTAAAAAAGCATTGATAGTCCATTTTTCTAATTTTTTTCGGTTATTATCTACATATTCAAAAGCAAAATCATTAAGAGTGTTAAAGTAAAAACGATGCATATAGTCTGTTGTATCGATAGGTACAAAAACGTCTGGTACAATACCGCCACCGCCATAAACAATTTTTCCCTTCGGAGTTTTAAACTTCAAAGAATCTACAATTTTTATACTGTCTTTGTTTAGTAATTCTCCGTTTTCAAACCTTTCTTCGAATTCTCTAAAATAATTTTTATTAGTTTGCTTTTTGTAGGGTTTTTGTATAGATCGTCCTGTTGGGGTATAGTACCTCGCAGTAGTTAACCTTACAGCAGAGCCGTCTCCTAAATCCATTTCTACCTGTACTAGTCCTTTACCGAAAGAGCGTCTTCCTATAATAGTACCTTTGTCATTATCTTGTAGTGCTCCTGCAACAATTTCAGAGGCAGAAGCAGATTCTTCGTCAATTAAAACATATAAGCCACCGTTTTCAAAAACGCCTTTTTTTGTGGCAAAAGATTTATTTACTATTCCTTTATTATTTTTTGTAAATACAATTAGTTTTTTATCCTCTAAAAACTCATCAACAATACTATTGGCAATATCTATAAAACCACCACCGTTTCCACGAAGATCTAAAACTAAATTTGTCATACCGTTTTTTAAAAGGTCATTCAAAGAAGATTTAAATTCTGTGTACGTATTTCGTGCAAATCTATTTAATTTTATATAGCCAAGCGAGTCGTTTATCATGTATGCTACATCTACACTTTTTATATTTACATTACCACGAGTTACCGTAACATTAAAAAGAGAATCGTTACTTTTTCTGTAAATTTGTAGGTTTACTTTGGTATTCGGAGCACCTTTTAAATATTTAGGAATACTATTACTAAATAAATTTTTACCGAATAAAGTGTCTTTATTCGCCATTAAAATTCTATCTCCGGCTTTAATACCAACTTTAATACTAGGGCCATTTTTTATGGGTTGTATTACGGTAATTGTGTCTGATATTAACCTAAACTGTACTCCAATCCCTACAAACTTACCTTGCATGTTTTCTTGAATAGCTTGCAGATTTTCTTTTGGAATGTAAACAGAATGTGGGTCTAATTCGCCTAACATTTCTCTTATTGCACCATCTAAAAGGTTGTCTGTACTAACATTGTCTACATAATCATTTTCAATAAAATTGATGAGTCTTTTTATTTTTTGCTCTTGCGACGATTTTTTAGAAAAAGAAAGTAAACTTTTACTATTTCCGTTAAGAGATAAGCCAATAACAACTCCGAAAACAACAGCGATAGATAGGTAAAAAGGGGTGTTTTTTTTATTCATAAGGCAAGTAAGATATTTGTACTCCAGCTTTTTCTAAAAAAGCAATTCCCGAGGTGTCTCGGTAAGAATTGGCATAAACAACTCTTTTTATACCTGCTTGGTGAATGAGTTTGCTGCATTGTGTGCAGGGCGATAAAGTAATATAAAGAGTAGCTCCTTTTGCAGACTGTGTAGAGCTAGCTACTTTTAAAATAGCATTTGCTTCTGCATGTAAAACTTCCCATTTAGTAATACCGTTTTCATCTTCGCAACAATTATCGAAACCAGTTGGAGTACCATTAAAACCATCTGAAATTATCATTCTGTCTTTCACTATAAGCGCCCCTACTTGTTTGCGTTTACAGTGCGATAATTTTCCCCATTCGTAAGCCATTTTTAAATAGGCTTTATCATATTTTAATTGTTTTTCTGCTGTCATAAGCTCGAAAGTAGCAAGTTTTTAAATACTTAAAATTTAAAAGTTATAGATACTAAACCCAAAACACACGGTCTAGCATCATTTGAATGGCAAAACCGATTACAATAGAAGAGCAAACTAATATCCAATCTCTGCGCGTAACCTTAAAAAAGTTTTGTAATAAAGTACCAATTATTAAAATTCCTACAACAATTATTATTTGTGCGGCTTCAATACCTAGCGCAAACTCTAATAAAGGAAAAATTTTGTCTTCTTCTTTACCAACCATCATTTTAAAATAGTTAGAAAAACCAAGACCGTGAACAAGGCCAAAAAAGAGGGCAAAAATAAGGTTGGTATTTTCCTTTCCTAAAGAAGATTTTTTTGCTGTTATTACATTAATTACCCCAGTTATAAAAATAGTTAAAGGTATTAGAAACTCTATTAAGTTACTGTTTACTTTTAAGATTCCAAAAGCAGATAAAGCCAATGTAACAGAATGCCCGACTGTAAAAAGAGTAACCAACCAAAGGACTTTTTTCCATTGATTAAAACTAAAAACAACAGCCAGTACAATTAAAAATAAAATGTGGTCATAGGCGCTAAAATCTAATACGTGATTCAAGCCCATTTTAAAATATAGTATAAATTCTTCCATTTTTTTTCGTTGATTTTCAAAGATATTAAAAAGATTAAAAGTTTACTACCTTTTTCGACCATGAATTTTTAGAAAACGTTAATGGTTAATTTCTAGGCATATTTAAATTAAATTTTTTGTTAAAGAGGTCTGTGTTTTTTTTGTAATTTTAGAAATTCAACTTTAAAAAAACAAAAATGCAGTTAAGTAAAAATAGCGTTGCCATTCTAATTATAGCCGGTTTATTTTTTATTTTTGGTTTTGTAACTTGGATAAACGGAGCATTAATTCCGTTTATGAAAACGATTAACGAGTTAACAGAGTCTCAGTCTTATTTAGTAGCATCTGCTTCCTATATTTCTTTTGTTGTAATGGCTTTACCAGCTTCTGCCATTTTACAAAAAATAGGCTATAAGAAAGGGATGTCTTTAGGTTTATTTATTATGGCAATTGGCGCGTTAATTTTTATATCAGCAGCTTCTGCAAGGACTTATTGGGTATTTTTAGCTGGTATTTTTATACAAGGCTTAGGCATGACTATTTTACAAACTGCTTCTAACCCTTATATAACTATTTTAGGCCCTATAGAAAGTGGTGCAAAGCGAATTGCCATTATGGGAATAGCAAATAAAATGGCAGGCGCCTTAGGGTCTTTAATTTTTGGGGCTTTATTATTGTCTGGCATCGATGAAACCAAACAAAAATTAGCTACTGCATCAATATCAGAAAAAAATGTTCTTTTAGATACCATGGCAAATAGTGTTTACATACCTTACATTGTAATGGCAATAGTATTATTTTTATTGGCATATTTTATTCGAAAAGCTCCTTTGCCAGAGGTAGAGGCAACAACAGTCGAAGAGCAAGAAAAAGGACAAACAGTAAAAACAAGTATTTTTCAATTTTCAAATTTATGGTTGGGTGTTTTGGCACTTTTTGTTTATGTTGGTGCAGAGGTTATAGCGGGAGATACTATTATTTCTTATGGTATTTCTCTAGGATTTACAGGAGAGGAAGCAAAATATTTTACTACTTACACACTTTTGGCAATGGTGTTTACTTATGCGTTGGGTGTTTTTTTAATTCCTAAATATGTTCGTCAAAAAACAGCTTTAATTGCAAGTGCCATATTAGGCATTCTGTTAAGCGTTTGTATTATAAATACTACGGGTTTTATTTCAGTTGTTTTTGTGGCTGCCTTGGGAGTTGCAAACGCTTTGGTTTGGCCAGCAGTTTGGCCATTAACATTAGATGGATTGGGTAAATTTACCAAAAAAGCTTCTGCACTATTAGTAATGGCTATTTCTGGCGGAGCTATAATTCCTCCTTTATATGGTAGAATGGTAGATACGAATACACAAAAATTAATAGCAAATGGTGTTTCAGATACTACTGCTTTATCAACCGCAGCAAATAATAGTTATTATATTTTAATACCTTGTTATGTTATTATTTTATTTTTTGCAGTCTATGGCCATAAGATAAAAAGTTGGCGAGTGTAGGTAACTTACTATCAGTTTTTTTGTGAAATTAAATAAAAACCAATGTTAAATGTTTCACTAGGAGGTATTTTATTGTACACTTTTAGGTTAAAATAATGTAATCGGTATTATTGTAAGTTACTTTCTATTAAAATATTATTTTTTTGACTATTTTTATTAAAAACTTATAAACTTACAGCATTTTACAGAGGTGTAATGGCTTTAAATTTAGACTCTACTTTTTTTGTTTCTAGGGCAGCGATACCTTACTTAAAGAAAAGTGACTATGCTTCAATTATTAACTATACATCAAATGCGGGATGGAATGCAGGTGGCCCAGGTGCAGGAATTTATGGAACTTCTAAAGCAGGAGTTCATGCAATTACAAGAGCATTGGCAAAAGATTTAGCCGAGTATGGTATTCGAGTAAATGCTGTTTCTCCAGGAACTATAGATACGCCGTTTCATGCTCAAATTAAATCTACTAAACCAGAAGTATTTGCTTCTTGGGCAAATAATATTATGCTTGGAAGATTAGGGCAGCCTAAAGATGTTGCAGGAGTTGTTTCTTTTTTAGCAAGTGAAGATGCAGCTTTTTTAACTGCAGAAACTATACAAGTAGGTGGCGGACAAGCATTAGGAATATAAAAAGTGAATACAAATAAAGAAAGAGCCTCTCTACATAGTAAGAGAGGTTTTTTTATTGGATGAAGCTCTAATGATAAGTGTAGCCTCTAAAATTTGTTTGTTCAAATCTTGCTGAACAATTTTCTTTTTGGCATGTCTTAAAAATGTTTCGGCAGCCAATTTTCCAATAGTTTCACTATGCTGATTAATACTCGAAATTCTTGGAGTAACCATATCTGTAAAAGGTTCGTTTCCAAAGCCAACTAATGCGATATCTTCTGGTACCTTTATATTCTTTTCCTTCAATATTTGTAAAGCACCCAAAGCAGCATAATCACCAGCAACATAAACAGCGTCTGGTTTATCTTTTAATCTTAAAAGTTGTAACATTTTTTTTCTACCGTCTTCTATAGTTAAACCGCTTTCTGTAAGAAGTTCCGAATCTAAAGGTAAATTGTATTTTTTAAGAGCATCTATATATCCACGTATTCTGTTATTATAAATTCTTGTATGCTTAAACCCACCTATATGGGCAATTCTTTTACAGCCTTCACTTACAAGATGAGACACTATTAACATGCTGCTGTTGTAATCGTCTATCCCAATATAATCTACATTTAAATTATTTTCACCTCTATCAAAAAGAATTAAGGGTATGCCTTTCGATTTAATTTTTTCAAAATACGATAAATCTGTAGTTTCATTTGCCATTGAAGCTATAATACCATCAACTTGAGTAAATAAAAGAGTATCTATATTAGCACACTCTTTCTGATATGATTCGTTAGAATGAGTAATAATTATTTGGTACCCTTTTTTATTTAAAACTTCTTCAATTTTCTGAATTATAGAAGAAAAAAAATGACTATTTGTACGGGGTACAATTACGCCTACTAATTTGGATTTTCCACTTCGCAAAGCACTAGCTAGATGGTTTGGTTGGTAATTTAGGTTTTCTGCAACTTGTTTTACTGCTTTTTTTGTTTTATCGCTAATTCTAGAGTCGTTATGAAGTGCTTTAGAAACAGCAGCTGCAGAAATGTTTAAAACGTTGGCAATATCTTTTATGGTAGTTTTCTTTTTATTCATAAATAAATTTATTATGTTTGCTTAAACGTTTAAACAAATGTAGTGTGTTTGTTTTTAGAATCAAAATTTTAATCAACTATTAAGATTTTGATTTTATTTTCAAAAACTGCTTAAACGTTTAACCAAATAAAGTTTAATATTTAAAAAAAAGCAACAATGGGTAAAGTAGTAACATTCGGAGAAATCATGTTAAGATTAGCTCCTCAAGGATTTTTAAGATTTTCACAAGCAAATAATTTTGATGTAATTTATGGTGGGGGAGAGTCTAATGTGGCCGTTTCACTAGCAAATTACGGAGTATCAGTAGACTTTGTAACGCGTTTACCAAAAAATGACATTGGAGAGTGCGCCATGATGGAAATGAGAAAACGTGGCGTTAATGTAGATAAGATAGTTTGGGGTGGAGATCGATTAGGAATTTATTTCTTAGAAACCGGTGCGGTATCTCGTGGTTCTAAGGTAGTTTATGATAGAGCACATTCTGCAATTGCTGAAATAGCGTCTGGTATGATAGATTGGGACAGCGTTTTTGAGGGTGTAGAATGGTTTCATTGGACTGGTATTACCCCAGCAATTTCTCAAGGAGCAGCAGATGTTTGTTTAGAGGCTCTAAAAGTAGCTAGTAAGAAAGGAATTACTATATCTACAGATTTAAATTACAGAGCAAAATTATGGAAATATTGTGATGCAGCTCATAGAGAAAAAATAATGACAGAGCTTACATCTTACTGCGATATTGTATTAGGTAATGAAGAAGATGCAGAGATGCATTTTGGAATAAAACCAGCAGGAATATCAGTACAAACAGAGGGGCATAATGTAAAAGCAGAAGCTTTTTTATCTGTTTGTGAACAGATGATGAAAAAATTTCCTCGTGCTAAAAAAGTAATTACAACTTTAAGAGGATCTATATCTGCTTCTCATAATACATGGGCTGGTGTTTTATATGATGGTAAACAATTGCTTCAAACTCGTCAATACCAAATTACAGATATTGTAGATAGAGTCGGTGGAGGAGATTCGTTTATGGGAGGTTTAATTTATGGATTGTTAAAGTACCCAGACAATGATCAGAATGCTTTAGATTTTGCCGTAGCTGCATCTGCATTAAAGCATACTATTAAAGGAGACGCCAATTTAGTAACCGTAGCAGAGGTTGAAAAATTAATGGGTGGAGATGCTTCTGGAAGAGTTGCGAGATAGCAACTATTTTATATTGAAGTAAGCGAACTACATATAATAATTAGTAAAAAAATAAAAAAATGGCACAGTATTCAAGATTAGAAGTTGCGCAAGTAATGAAAGATTCCGGAATGGTACCTTTGTTTTACCACAGTGATTTAGAAGTGAGTAAAAAGGTACTAACATCATGTTATAAAGGAGGAGCAAGATTGCTTGAATTTACAGCAAGAGGAGATTTTGCGCACGAAGTATTTAGAGAACTCGTTAAATATGTTACTAAAGAACTACCTGGTATGATTATGGGCGTTGGTTCTGTAACAGATGCAGCGGCAGCATCTAGGTTTATGGCTTTAGGAGCTAATTTTATTGTAACTCCTGTTTTAAGAGAAGATATAGCAATTGTTTGTAATCGAAGAAAAGTATTATGGTCTCCTGGTTGTGGTACTTTAACAGAAATTGCTCGAGCAGAAGAATTGGGATGTGAAATTGTAAAATTATTTCCTGGAGATATTTACGGCCCTCAATTTGTTAAAGGTATAAAAGGACCTCAACCATGGACAAGCATTATGCCAACAGGAGGAGTTTCTCCCACAAAAGAAAATTTAGAAGGATGGTTTAAGGCAGGTGTAACTTGTGTGGGTATGGGTTCTAAATTAATGGCAAAAGACAGTCATGGAAACTTTGACTACCAAAAAATTGAAGAAGCCACTAAAAATGCATTGGCAATTATTAAATCTTTAAGATAACAAGTATCTTTATAAAAAAAATAAGCCCTTCAATTGTTTTTTGGAGGGCTTATTGTTTTAGATAATATGAAAAGTAATTCTGCAATTTTTATATGATATTAAGTGTTTTAGCATTTGCTATTATGAATGCAATTGTTAAATATCTGAGTACTTTTAATGTATATCAAATTGTTTTTTTTAGAACTATTGGTACACTATGCTTTACCATTCCTATAGTTATTAAAAATAAAATTCCTTTTTTCGGAACTCATAAAAAACTCTTGCTATTAAGAGGTTTAATAGGAGTAATTTCTTTAACTTGTTTTTTTGAATCTTTACATTATTTAGCTGTTGGTACTGCTGTTTCTTTGCGTTACACTGCTCCAATTTTTGCAGCATTTTTTGCTTTTATTTTTTTAAAAGAAAAAATTAAACCAGTGCAATGGCTCCTTTTTATATTGGCATTTATAGGGGTATTAATTATTAAGGGTTTTGGTAAAAATGTAAACTCTATAGGTTTAGTTTTAGTGTTAACTTCTGCATTTTTTATGGGTTTAATTTTTGTTGTAATTCGTAAAATCGGTTTAAAAGAACATCCGTTGGTAATTATCAATTATTTTATGATTATGGCTTTTGTTTTTGGAGGATTTATGTGTTTAGGTAATTGGAACGCACCCAATGGTATTGAGTGGTTATTATTGTTAAGTTTAGGTGTTTTTGGTTATATAGGTCAGTTGTATATGACAAAGGCATTTCAAGTTGGTAAAACTGCTACTGTAGCCCCTTTAAAGTATTTAGAAGTTATTTTTACTCTTTTAATAGGAGTATTTTGGTTTCAAGATATATACACAATCTTTACATTACTTGGTATACTTCTAATACTACTTAGTTTATTTTATAATATTTATGCAAGCAAAAAATAGTTTGAAATTATTAGTAAAAATTTGGTAACCTTATGTTACATTAACTATTTTAAAAAATCGTGAAACGATACTATTAGTAGTATAATCTAGAAAATATAAAAAAACCTCAATAAACTTGTGTTTATTGAGGTTTTTTGTGTAATATATTTATTAAAACGCTAAAAACCAACACCAGGGTCTGCCGGACTTTGTGCTTGAGCTTTCTGAGGGTTTAAAATCATATAAGTACCAAGTGCTGTTAAAGCGGCGTATTTACCGTAATTACCAATTTTTTTGATAGCGTCTTTTCTTGAAATTGTTTCTTTATGGTTTGTTTTATTTTCGTTTGATTTCATGAGTATGTTTTTAATATCTTACAATTATTCAATTATTATTTTCTTGTTCCAAGATCCATTTTCGGTGGTAATTTTTACCAAGTAAATACCCTTAGCAACTTTTGGTAGTGAAATTTCTTTAGTACCATTTGCAATGAAGTTTGTATTTACAAGTTGTTTACCAAGAATATTAAATAATTTGAAATTTGTGTTGGTTTTTTCTAAGCCAGCCACTCTTAAAGTAGTATTATCTGCTTTATAAATAGAAATAGTATTTAATAGGCTATTGTTTTTTGTACTTAAAGATTTTTGTGAGGTATGTAAAAAGAATCTTCCAGTACCATTTAATTTTTCTTTAGAACTAGTTTTATAGCTAGAGTTATTTACGTTTATTTCTGTAAACGTATTTAACAATCTATCTTCTATAAAAAGCTTAGTGCCACTTGGTAAATTTGCCGAATTTGCCGAAATAGTAATTTCTTTATTCGCGTCAGAAACGATTCCAATAGGTATTTCGTATGCGTTTATTTCATCTAAAGGTAAAGATTGAATAGATAATTTTTTATGTTTGTTTTCTTCAGCTAAATCTGTGTAAATTGCCAGTGAGTATTCTTTACCACCAAAAAGAGATGCATCATATCCATTGTCAAAACTTTTTGTTGTTCCGGCTATAAAATATAATTTAGTTTGGTGTACCATATTTTCTTGAGATACATTTATAGTAACCAATGCTTTATTATTTTCAGTTTTAAGAAAACTATCGGATTGATGACTTTGATTAGAAGTATTAAATTCAATCTTATTAGAGGCTGCTGTACCAGAACTAACAAAAAAGCCCTGGCCAGGAGCAATTTCAAAACTAGCATCTGTACCCATCATTTTTTGTACATATCCTCCCATATTTGAGCCATTTTTATTTTCATCCCAAATCCAAATTGTATTTTCAGAAAGCCTATTAGTAGCGCTATTGTCTGAGAAAAAATCTCCTAAATTAATATATGCAGTAAAAGGATTTCCAATAAAATTAAAGCTATTAGCTCCATTTACTGAAATTGGAGTTTCTACTTTTCCAGATGTATAAGTCCCGGTAAAACTTAATTCACTTCCACTAGCATTGATATCTAATTTTACAATTAGCCCAGTACCACTATCTATAGCATCTGTACTAGTTGTTGTAAAATAGGTCCAGTCTGTACCGTCATTTTTATAGATACCTACACCAATTCTTCCACTCACAGAACCGCTAGCAAAAGAGTTATTTGCTTGTAAAGTTGTTAGGTTTTCGCCAGAAACAGGTGGTGATACAGCGTACCAGGCAGATGTTAAATTATTATCTTTAGTTAATGTTCTTTTGTAGGTAATATTACCTGTAACTGTGCCTGTTGCAATTAAAGAACCACCATTTTCTATCATTAATGTTTTGCCTGTTAGAGTAATGTTTTCTGCTTTAGCACCTGTATTAGTGTTTATAATTGGATCTAATCCGTTTGATATAGTTGTAACCTCACCTTCTACAGGAACAAAACCTAAGCTCCAATTGGTGTTGGTTGCCCAATCATTGGTAATACCCAACCATTCGTTTGGTTCTGTTGGATTTGTAACGCCATAATTTATTTCTGTATTTAACTGGAAGTTTTTAAAATATTCTCTATTTATTTTAGAACTAGTACCAGTAAGTTGCCAGTTAGGAAACGATCCACTTCCTTTTGAGGCAGCAATCCAATCATTAGTGCTATGTCCTGTTTTTGTTCCTTGTCTGAAGAAAAAACTAAGATCTGAAGTACTGTCATGGTTTACAATTGTTGCACTTGTAGTGGTTTTAAATTCTGCAGAATTGTCAACAACATTATTTGCGTTATCTGTAGTACTATAAAGTTGTGCAAAGATTGTTTGCCCGTAGCCAAACTCCCCTTGGTCGGAGCTGTTGGTATGTATTATACTGATATAGGTTGACTTTTTTTTTACACGTTCAAACAATTTTTTTCAGCCTTTAAAGAGGTAAAAAAATAATTTGAACTAATTAAGTTATTAGATCTTTATTTCAGGTAAATTTACATTATTTTTTCGATATGATTTGTATTTGATATTAGGGTTGAGATGCACTTCTGCCGGATTTCTTAACGCTAGACTATAATGCAACCTTAAATTGTTGTAGATGTGTACAGCTTGTTTAGTCATTTTTTGGGCTAAATGGGTGTTTTTAATGGTTTGTTTTAACCCATATTCATATTTAAGAGTTCTATTGATACGTTCGGCAACTGCATTTTCATACGGATCGTATTGCTCAGTCATACTCATTGTGATTCCGTTACTTTCAGCAAAATCAGTGTATTTAGGATTACAGTACTGAAAACCTCTATCGGAATGATGTACAAGCTTTTTATTGGGATATTTTCTATTTTTAATAGCCATAGCAAGCGCGTCCTTACAAAGCGATGTTTTCATATGATTGTCGATTTTATAGCCCATAATTTGCTTAGAATAAGCATCTGTAACTAAGGCTAAATAGTTGTGCCCGTTTTCGGTTTTAATGTATGTGATATCGCTTACCCAAAGTTGTTCAGGACGATTAGGAACGTGGTCTTTCACTAGGTTTTTATATTTCTTATACATATGGTTAGAGTTTGTTGTGGTGATGTAATTTTTGCGTTTAGGAATCAGTAAGTTATTGCTTCTTAGAAATCGATAGAACTTGTCTCTTCCCATTTTAATATCCGCATTAATGAAGTCTTTTTTGAGGGCATGGTATAGTTTTACACCACCAGTTTTAGATCCTACAGATTTGCGATAATCCTTAACCATTTTGATTAGCTTTTGTTGGTCTATTTGTTGTTTTTGTTGTGTTTTGAGTCTTTTGTAGAAAGCTTGTTTACTAATCCCAAAACACTCATAGAACCACTTTCTTTTAAACGGTTTTTCTTTTTTTGTTCTATCTCTTTTGCTAATGTTTTGGGCAATGACTTTTTTGACATATCGACTCCTGTAATGAGTTCCATATCTGCAATAATATCTTGCTGAAAGTCCTTTACAAACTCTAGTTCTTCAATTTTTTCCTTAAGTTTTTTAATTTGATCGTTTTTGCTCATACCTATGTTTTGTTGCACTAAGGTACTATATTTTCTCAACCAATAAGTAATTGTTGTTCTAGGAATATCATATTTTTTAGAAGCAGCACTTCTAGATAATTGTCCGTTTAAGATTTGGTCAACGACTAAAAGTTTGGTTTCTAGAGTTGCTTTTTGGTAGCTTTTTTTTAGCCAGTGTTCATTTTTTGTTTTCATAAGTGACTGTAATTAATGGTTTAATTTTTAGTCAACCTATTTCAGGAAAGTACCGTATCAAAATCGTCATCATCTAAATAAGACACAGAGTCATACAAAACCCAATTTTGTGTAATATGATCTCCTGTAGCGTCTATAATACCGTCTTGCGGACTGGTATCTATATTTCTTGCATCAGGATTTGCGTCGGAAGTAATTAACATATATGTTGCACTTGGGTCTAAAAAGTTACCATCGTAACCAATATCTGGTGTTTTTGTACTAGTGTTAGACGAGCTGGATCCGGTGACATCATTACCAGTTAGTTCTATGGTAATAACAGTAGCATCTGTTGAGATAAAAGTACTGTAAGGATTGTTGGTTTTTACATTGGTATTTTCATCGGTGTAATTACAAACCACAGCAACTATACCATTTGTTCCAAAAGTTCTGTTACCATCGCCTAATTGTAGAGCTTCGTCTACTTTACCCATATTCGTTTTTCCTGACTCCCCATCTCCTTCAATAGAAATAAGGTATAAATTTGAAGGGATTATAGCACCTTTCGGACCTCTAATTTCTATATATTCATTGGTTAAATCATCACCACTTGGGTTTACTATAAGTTTGTTGATGTAGTACCCTTTCCCTGTGGGAATATTGTCGAATGTTTGTGCTAGGGTTGTGCATGAAATTAATAATAATACAAGTAAAAGTTTCTTCATAATAAAGTGTTTTTGGGGATAGATTTTTTTTTTATTTAAACTCTAAACATAAAATTTGTTGGATGTTTAAAGTTACTCGTTTTAGAGAATAAAAATGTACAGAATAGGGGTAATAAAAGTTCGTTATTTAGGGGTTAGGCCTTTTTTATCATCGAATTTTCTTTAAAGTTTGGTTAAGTACTTTTATTTTATTGAAACTTCATTTGATATATCTTTAGATATATTTTTAATGTATTTATCACATTTTCTTCGAAATTCTAATGTTTTTTAATAGTTTGTTTACCTAATTTTTTTTAATTTAAGATAAAACATTATAGGTGTACAAAAATTAAGAAGTAAACTGATTGAACAATTTAATTCATTCATAAAAAATCTTGTTGCTTTTAATAGTTTTTTTGATTTTAAGTATGTTGTAGATTCTACTTTTTTTAATTTCTAAAGAACATAGATTTGAAATAAAGGGAAAGCCTTTATTTTGAGACCTTACATAAGAATGATTTCCACATATTATTATCTACAAAAGATATTAAAGCTTAGTTATCGTATAATCTGTATCTAATATTTCTTAAGATCCTATTTGAAAAAAAGAATATTTTCAAATTACTTTAACGCATTAAGAAAGATGAGAAGCAAAAAATATTATATCGTTAAGTGTTGCATTTCTAAAAAGAGAATTATTGGGTTCGATTTTCCCTAAAAAAATTTTGAATTTGAAAAATAAAAAGTTCGAACCGCAGGTATCAATCCGATATTACTTGAAATTTCCAGTATAAATAAGGGTTTTAGAGGAAATAAAAAACGGGATACATCAAAAAATGATGATGTATCCCGTTTAGTACTCAAGGTGGGAATCGAACCCACACTCCCGAAAGAACTGGATTTTGAATCCAGCGCGTCTACCAATTCCGCCACTTGAGCAAGTCTTTTTAAGAACCCTGCAAATGTATTAAAATATTTTATTTTAAACTCATAAAATAAATTCCAAACTAAATAAATAATTTCTACTTTTGTTAGCTCACAACAACAACACAAAAATAATTTACTAAATGCCTACAAATCAATTAGCCCCAAAACTTTTTGCCTGCAGACAAAGCACTGTTTTAGCAGAAAAAATTGCCAAAGAATACAATACAACTTTAGGAAAAGTTAAGACAACTTATTTTAGCGACGGCGAGTTTCAACCTGCTTTTGAAGAGTCAGTTCGTGGAAGACGTGTTTTTATAATTGGTTCTACGTTTCCGAATGCAGACAATTTAATGGAAATGCTGTTAATGTTAGACGCTGCAAAAAGAGCTTCTGCAAGACACATAACCGCTGTTATGCCATACTTTGGTTGGGCAAGACAAGATAGAAAAGACCAACCAAGAGTAGCTATTGGAGCCAAACTTGTAGCCAACTTACTACAATCTGCTGGCGCAACAAGAATAATGACAATGGATTTGCATGCAGATCAAATACAAGGCTTTTTCGAAAAACCAGTAGATCACTTATTTGCCTCCACAATTTTTATGCCTTACATAAAAAGCCTAAACTTAAAAAATTTAACAATAGCTTCTCCAGATATGGGTGGCTCCAAAAGAGCGTATGCTTATTCTAAACACCTACATTCGGATGTAGTTATATGTTACAAACAACGAAAAAAAGCCAATGTTATTTCTCATATGGAGCTTATTGGAGATGTAAAAGGCAAGAATGTAATTTTGGTAGATGACATGATAGATACCGGAGGAACTTTAGCTCATGCTGCTAACTTAATGATGGAAAGAGGAGCAGAAAGTGTACGTGCTATTTGTACGCACCCAATTCTTTCTGGCGGAGCATATGATAAAATAGAAAACTCGGGGTTAACAGAACTAATAGTTTCAGATACAATTCCTTTAAAAAAGGAGACATCTAAAATAAAAGTTGTATCTTGCGCGCCATTATTTGCGGATGTTATGCATAAAGTACAAGATAACACCTCAATTAGTGGACAATTTTTAATGTAACCGTTCATTAAAAACGCTTTTAAAATTAGCGTTTATGAACACAATTAATTTAAACAAAAAGTAATGAAATCAATTACAATTAAAGGATCAAAAAGAGAAAGCGTGGGCAAAGTAGCTACTAAAGCCTTACGTAATGCTGGAATGGTTCCTTGCGTTATTTACGGAGGAGAACAACCAATACACTTTTCAGCACCAGAATTAGCATTTAAGAAGTTGGTATACACTCCAAACGTATATACTGCAACAATTGATGTTGATGGACAGAAAGTACACACAATTTTACAAGACATTCAGTTTCACCCAGTATCTGATAAAATTTTACACGTAGATTTTTACCAGTTATTCGAAGACAAAGAAATTACAATGAACATTCCTGTAAAATTAACAGGTACTTCACCAGGGGTATTAAATGGAGGTTCTTTACGTTTTACAAACCGTAAATTAAGAGTAAAAGCATTACCAGCTAACTTACCAGATTATATTTCTGCAGATATTTCTAAATTAAAAATAGGAAGCAAATTAGTAGTAACCTCTTTATTTAATGAGTCTTACACAATTATGCACCCAGATAACACTGTAGTTGTTCAAGTTAGAACTTCTCGTAACGCAACAGTTACAGAAGATGAAGATGATGAAGAAGAAACTACAGAAGCTGCTGCAGCGGAATAGATAGTGCATACTTCAAAATAAATAAAAACGCGTTACACTACTGTAACGCGTTTTTCTATTTAAAAATTATTTCTTCTTACTTTTGATGATGAAATATATAAAGAATTTTATTCAGTTGAACTCTTTTGAGCTCTAAATAAAAAGAAATGAAAAAATTACTAATTGTTGGTTTAGGAAATATCGGTGCAGAATACACCAATACACGTCATAATATTGGGTTTAAAATTTTAGATGAATTGGCTAATGAGCATTCTACTACATTTACTACAGATAAATTAGGAGACGTGGCTACTTTTAGAAATAAAGGAAAAATGTTTGTGTTATTAAAGCCGAGTACTTACATGAATTTAAGTGGTAAGGCAGTAAAATATTGGATGGATAAAGAAAAAATTGCCCTAGAAAATATTTTAATAGTTACCGATGATGTAAATATCGATTTTGGAGTTATCAGAATTAAGGCAAAAGGTTCTGCTGGCGGTCATAATGGGTTAAAAGACATTCAAGAAAAGTTACACACGCAACAATATGCCCGTTTTAGATTTGGTGTTGGCGGAAATTATTCTAGAGGAAAACAAGTAGACTATGTTCTGGGAGAATGGAACAAAGAAGAAAATAGTGCATTTATAGAGCGTTTGCCTACTGCTGCTAAAGCCATTGTTTCTTTTGGAGTTGCAGGTTTGGCAAATACTATGAACACTTTTAATGGTAAGTAAAAGGTGATAAATAATTAATACAAAAAGGCAAAATATACACGTATATTTTGCCTTTTTTTAAACTCTTTTAGATACCATAAACCTAATTTTCACTAGCATACCACTCTGCAAAGCTAGAGTCTGTTTCTTGAAGTTTTATGCTATGAAGTTTTATGTTTTCTGGAAGCCTGTTTTTTATTTTATTAGCAAAATCAATAACCATCATTTCACTTGTAGGTTGGTAATCTACTAATAAAACATGATGCTCTCTAGCCATCAATTCTTTGGCTAACTCTATATGAGGTGTATTTTTATTAAACACAGTAGCATGATCAAAAACATCTACAATTTCTTCATTAACAATTTTTTTTAAATCGCCAAAATCTATTACCATACCGTATTTTACATGGTTGGTATCTGCAATAGGTTTACCAGAAACGGTTACAGAAAGTTTGTAAGAGTGCCCGTGTACATTTTTACATTTTCCGTCGTACCCATATAAAGCATGGCCTGTTTCGAAGTTGAATTTTTTTGTAATTCTAATTGTGCTCATATTTTTTTTATTCATGCGATAAAATAGTGCTTTTTAGTACATTAAAAAACACTGATTAATTTTTAACGACGCTTGTTTCTAAATTTGTTATAATAATATACAATTACCAAAGCTATTGCTAGTAGTATAAATAAATAATCTCCTCCCATACTATATTTCTTTTATTCTTTAACTATAAAGTTTTCTAATACTGACGCTATCTTTCTATTGTCCGACAATTGCGGAATTTTATTTTGTCCGCCAAATTTACCAATAGATTTCATATATTCATGAAATCCACCTTTTTTTACCTTACGAATTATTAGAGGTCTTAATATTTTTCCTTCTATTAAGTCGAAATAATAAATATTTTGTGCTTGCATGGCAGCGTCTACTTTTGTGGCAAATTCTGTTAAGTTTTCGGGTGCTGTTTCAAACTCTATAAACCACTCATGATAAGGAAGTCCTGTTTTGGGGTTTACTTCGGGAGCCACTGTAAATTCGCTAATATTTATTGAGGTTCCTTTTATAGCGTCGTTTAATGCTTTTTCTACTTCTTTACCAATTACATGTTCGCCAAAGGCAGATATAAAGTGTTTTATTCTACCAGTAACTTTAATTCGGTATGGTTTTGTAGACGTAAACTCTACGGTATCGCCAATATTATATCCCCAAAGACCAGCAGTTGTATTTAAAATAATTACGTAGTTAACGCCAATTTTTACGTCTTTTAGTGATATTCTTGTTGGGTTTTCTTCAAAAAATTCATCAGCAGGAATAAATTCATAAAAAATACCAGAATTTAACTGTAGCAACATTCCCTTTTCTTTTTGTGAATCTTGGTATGCAATAAAGCCCTCTGATGCCGGATATAATTCTATGTAATCTATTTTTTTACCAATTAAACTTTCAAATTTATTTTTATAAGGCTCAAAGTTTACGCCCCCATAAATAAAGAAGTTAAAGTTCGGAAATAGTTCGGCGATAGGTTTTCCTGTTTTTTCAATTAACTTTTCGAAGTACATTTGTACCCAAGAAGGAATACCGCTTATTACAGACATGTTTTCATTTACTGTTTCCTCGACAATAGCATTTACCTTGGTGTCCCAATCTTCTATACAGTTTGTTTCCCAGCTAGGTAAGCGGTTTTTCATTAGGTAGTTAGGTACATAATGTGCTGCAATTCCGCTTAATCTACCTAATTTTACTCCGTTTTTATCTTCTAGAACTGGGCTTCCTTGTAAAAATATCATTTTTCCGTTTACAAAGCTAGCGTCGTTTTTTTCTACAATATAAAAAAGCAAGGCATCTTTGGCAGCTTTTATATGCGTTGGCATAGATTCTTTAGTAATAGGAATGTATTTAGCCCCTGAAGTTGTGCCAGATGTTTTTGCAAAATAAAGCGGTTTTCCTGGCCACAAAACATCTTTTTCTCCTGCAACCACTCTGTCTACATAATTGCGTAAACCCTCGTAATCAGAAATATTTACTTGTTTTTTAAAATCTTCATAATTTTTGATTGTATTAAAATTATGGTCTTTTCCAAAAGCAGTTTTACTTCCTTTAGCAATTAAATTTTTAAATACTTTTTCTTGTGTTGCATGGGGTTTTTTTGCCCATTTGTACACTTTTTTTGTTACAAATTTGGCAAAAGGAATGGCAAAAAAAGATTTGATACTCATTATTTAAAATCTATAAAGTTTGTAGGGTTTACAGCATAACCGCCGTTCCATAGTTCGAAATGTAAGTGAGGGCCAGTAGTAAGCTCTCCAGTAGAGCCTACACTAGCAATTACTTCGCCAGACTTTACTAAGTCTCCTTGTTGTTTTAATAGGTTTCCGTTATGCTTGTAAACAGAAATAAAGTTATTGGTATGTTTTAGTAGGATAGTGTAGCCAGTTTCTGCACTCCAACCAGCAAAAATTACGGTACCATCGGCAACTGCTTTTATTGGGGTACCAGTTTTGGCTACTATATCTACTGCAAAATGTTTGGCACTAGAGTCGAAATCTTGAGAAATAGTTCCCGATAATGGCGAAAAAAACACCACTTTTAGATTGTTTAAATTACTATTTGTAATGGCAAATCTGTTTTCTCTTTCTACCTTTTCTCTAAAAATAGAATCTTCTCTAGAAGCATCTAATTCGCTTTCATCTATAGTAAGTTGTTGTGCCTCGAGCTGTAACGAGTCTATGTTTTCTGAGGTAATTTCTCCCGTTAAAACAGGTTTTAGTGCTTTGGTGTAGTTTTCGAGTATTGCCAATTTTATTTTTAAAGAATCGGCTTCGAAAGTAAGCTTTACCGCGTCTGCTTTTAGTTTTGATGAGGCATAGCCAGGTATGTATTCTTTAATGGGTGTAAATGCAATTAAAATAGTGGTTGCGATGATTAAAATAATTGAAAAAGCACCCCCAAAAACCACCACATTTAAGCGAGAAAGCTTTAAAGAAAAGCGTTCTTCAAAAGTGTTTTCGTTTAAAACAACTAACCGATATTTATCGGTTAATTTTTGTTTTAAGTTACTTTTTTTTGGATTTTTAGTCGCCACAAAATTTTAATTTAAGATTACAAATATACAACGAAATAATACGCTTTCTATTTTCTATAAAAGTTCATTTCATCAATATAATTCCAAACTTCTTTGGTTACTAAGGGCTTTATATTTTTACCACTTTGTATGCTTTTTCTTATTAGCGTAGATGAAATTTCTATGATTGGTGCCTCTATTTTGTGAATTTTTTTATGGTTGTTAAAGCGTGAAGCTGTTTTACCATCTGCAATTCTTGGGTATACATAAATTTCGTGATTTTCTAAAATTACTTCATAGTTTTTCCATTTATGAAAACTCTTAAGGTTATCTTCTCCCATGATTAAACAAAACTCATGATTTTTGTAAACATCACTTATATGAGCCAATGTATGCACTGTGTAATTTGGTTGTGGCAGCTTAAACTCTATGTCTGATGGTTGTAACTTTTCGTATCCTTCTGTTGCTAGGTAAACAAGTTCTAGTCTGTGATGATTTTCTAGTAGAGAGCTCTTTTTTTTAAACGGATTGTGTGGTGTTACAAGCATCCATATTTCGTCTAAATCTGAGTTTTCTACCATATGGTTAGCAATAATTAAGTGCCCAATATGAATGGGATTGAAAGTGCCAAAAAACAACCCTATTTTACTCATTTTTTATACTTTAGTAATTATATAATACAACACGTATTATTTTTGTGTTTATTTTTCTTTTAATCCTATAAAATTACCCACCAATTCTTCTGCTTCTTGTAAAGCATCTTCTAAAATATAGTTTTTTATAATTTTGTCGAACTGAGGTGCCGTTGCTAGCTCTACCGAAGCTTTTGCAATACGCATATTTATTTTTTCTTCACTTTCTGTTTTTCGCTTTTTCAAACGTATTTTTAGCTCATCTACACTTGGTGGTTTCACAAAAACAGACAATGTTTCTTCCGGAAATTTCTTTTTTATTCTGAGTCCGCCAGCTACATCAATATCAAAAATTACATGTTTTTTTTGAGCCCAAATACGTGCTACTTCACTTTTTAAAGTACCGTAGAAATTATCTCTGTATACTTCTTCCCACTCTAAAAATTCATCACTTTTAATTTTGTTTTTAAAGGTTTTTAAATCTATAAAATAGTAGTCGACACCGTCTTTTTCTTCGCCTCTTGGAGCTCTAGAAGTGGCTGAAATAGAAAATTCTAAATTAAATTTTTTGTTGTTTAGTAAGTGTCTAACAATAGTGGTTTTTCCGGAGCCAGAGGGCGCAGAAAACACAAATAATTTTCCTTTAAAGTCTGACATAAATATCTATAAAACGTTAAGAATTTGCTCTTTTATTTGTTCAAGTTCATTTTTCATTTGAATAACGGCCTTTTGCATTGGTGCAAAATTTGCTTTAGAACCTGTGGTGTTAATTTCTCTACCTATTTCTTGTACTATAAAACCTAGCTTTTTACCATTAGAATCTTTAGAGGCTAAAGTTTCTAGAAAATAGTCTAAATGGTTAGCCAATCGCACTTTTTCTTCATTTATATCTAGCTTTTCTAGGTAATAAATTAATTCTTGTTCAAACCTATTTTGATCTGTTTCTACCTTTAAATCGTCAATAGCTTTTTTTAAACGAATTTTTACATTTTCTATCCTATCTCCGTCCAATGCTTTTACCTCTTCTAAATACGTTTTTATATTTGCTATTCTTTCTTTAAAATCAATTTCTAAAGAAGCGGCTTCATCTATTCTATATTGCACTATTTCTTCAATAGCAATATCTATGTTTTTATTGATGATGTTCCACTCATTTTCATCCAATTCTTCACGAACAGTTTTAAGTGCATCTGGCATTCTTACTGCCATTTTTAGTAATTCAACGTCATCTGAACTACCTGTTTGAACCACATTTCTAAGTTGCTGCATATATTCTTTTACAGCTAAATGATTGATGCTTGCCGAAGTTTCATCGGCAGTCATTTCTACAAAAATTGAAAAATCTACTTTGCCACGCACCAAAGCACTAGCTAACTTTTTACGAACTGCTAATTCTTTTTCTTTATAATAAGAGGGTATGCGAACGTTTAAATCGAGATTTTTACTATTTAAAGATTTAATTTCTATGGTAACTTTTTTGGTTGGTAATTGTAAAATTGCTTTACCATAACCAGTCATAGATTGAATCATAAAAAATGCGTGTTTGTTTTATTGAGTAGCAAAGATAGTTTTTATTTGTAATAGTTGTAAACTACATTATTTTTTTACTTGTTTGGTAACTAAATATACACCAAAAAAAATGAGAATTGTTGCGCTAATTTTTACTAAGTTTAATGAGTCGCTACCAACAATTAATGCATAAATAGAGGCTATAACAGGCTGTAAATATATAAAAACACTTACGGTTGTTGGTTTTAGTTTAGACAAACCGTACAAATTAAAAAGATAGGTTATACAAGTAGTAAAAACCACCACAAAACCTATATTCCAGTAAATGCTTACAGGTATTGTTTGCCAGTTTATTTCTGTAAATTCCTGGTAGCCAACTGGTAATACAAAAAGCAAACCAAACAAGTAAAACCATTTAATAAAAACTATTGGATGGTATTTATGAATTAAATTTTTTGCCAATACTAAATATAGTGCATAGGATGCAGCATTTACAAAAACTAAAAAATTGCCCAATGTACTATTTGTACCGGTTTCTGTAGAGTTGCTGCCATAAGTTATGAGTAAAAGGGTACCTAAAAGACCAATAAAAACTCCTGAAATTCTTTGTTTTCCGATAGATTTACGAATTAATATGCTCGAAAAAATAAGCACTAAAATTGGCGACGTAACCATCATTACAGAGGCGCTGATTGGTGTGGTATAACTTAATCCTTTAAAAAAAGTGAGCATATTTAATCCTACTCCGAAAAAAGCAGCAAGTAAAATTCTTTTATAATCTTCTTTGGCTACTTTTTTTGCTTTTATAAACATTCCTAAGCACCAAAATATTGCAGTAGCTCCAAGCACTCTAATAAGTATAAACCCATAAGGTTTTACGTAGTTTGGCATTACATCTTTTGCAATGGTATAGGTAACACCGTAAATGAGTGTGGCAATTGATACGGCAATGATTGCCAACGTTCTTTGGTTCATATTTTAAGTGTAAATAAGAAATTGCAAAGTTGCTAATAATTATGGGTATAGCCATAAAAAAAGAGCTCCAATATATTATTATTGAAACTCGTTGTTTTTTGGTTGATTAATTTATGGTAGCAATATATGCATTTTTTTATTTTTTAAAAAAAAGAAAAAAAGATTGTGAGTTTTCAAAATTTAAATACTTTTGTAAAAAAAATCTTAAAAAATTGAAAATATGAGAAAAATTTGTAAAATTGTTTATTGTTTATTGTACTAGTTTCATGTAATCTCCAAGAATATGAAACTAGCATTAATTTGGAAAATAATTTACAAAATAAAATTAGCTATGATATTGAAAATAATAATTTAATTATTAATAGTTCAAAGAGTTTAAAAAACCTTTATGACAACTTAAAATCAGGAGAAAAATTTGAATTAGAGTTAATAAAAAGTTTTTATAATAAAGGTTTCTTTCCAATGGAATTAGTAAGTATTGCAACTAAAGAAGAAATTGAGTACTATAAGAAAAAGAAAATCGAAAACTTTTTATTGTACAAAAGCAAAAAAAATAGTAATTTAAATGAAAATATTATAAATAACGATAATTTTGCTACTATTTTAAGTGAAGATGGAGAGGTACAAGTTGGCGATTCTATTTATAAATACACAAGTAAAGGCTTATTAATTGCACATATTAAAAAGAGAGCTTTATTTGAAACTTATACTAAAAAGAGTTCAAATAATCTATTTAAATCTAATTCTGATGTTTTTTTATATACACCAGATAGAAATAATTTATTAGATTTTAATGTAGAACAAGCAGATGAATGCGATCTAAATGCAACTATCTCAAGTGAGTTAATATTGCCTTCAGAATTCTATGGATGTGGTGGAGGTGGTTCAGTTTCTGGTGGAACAAGTACAGTGGGTGGTGGTATAAGAATACCAGACACATCAAATTATAGTGAATGTGTAAATAGTAAATCTGGTTGGATAGATAATATATTTGGAAGATCTTATGTTTGTGAATATTTTTTTAATGATGATAAAAAATTAAGAACTATTTTTGAGGCAGCAGATTATTATTTCTTCCAAGATGTATATGCACAAGCTAAATTTAAAAACAATACATGGTTTGGCTGGTTTTCTGATAGAAGTGCTGATGAAGTTTATTTATTGAATAAAAAAGTTATATTAAATACTAAAACTGAAAAAAGAGGTTTTGATTTTGCTATAGATTGGGAAGATACTGTTAAAGTTTTTAATAAAATTTATACGTTCTTTTTGTCAAAACCAGACAATACTATAACTTATGTTTCTAACGAGTATGATTTTAATACCAATACTGTAACTACGCATTTGCCAAATCCAGATAATTTATTAAATTTAGCTTCAAACAGCTTAAACTTAATAACACCTCAAATAGTCCAAAAGACACCTTTAATTGATATAGATTTTAATTTAAAAAATTTTTTTGGCACAAAGGTTAATAAGGCTGTTACAATAAATGTACTCTCTTTAAAATACAATCTAAGCAACACTGATATAATAAAGCTAGCTCATGAAACTTTAGCAGGTAAAAAGATTAAGTTAGATAAAGGTGAGACAGGTGCAATTATTATAGTATATGTAAATCCTAAAACTATGGAAGCTAAACCAGTTGCTTTTAGTTTATTTGGTGAAAAAACTACTGTAAGTAAACTTGCAGTTGCTGCAAGAGATTTTGACGTACCTCAAAATTTTAAAATAGATGACTTTTCAGTTGTATTTAAGTCAAAACACTACAGTGTTACAAACTCTACAAAAAATAGTATAGGTGTTAAGTTTAAATTTAGAATAGATGTTGTAAACTCTGTAGATATAGAAATAGAATCAGGTGCATATTATAAAGGTGTTTGGGGTGGTTCAAAATTTAAAGTTCAATATTAAGATTATGAAAAAAATAACATATTTACTTATATTTACTACTATAAATATATTTAGTCAACAAGAAGAATTACAAAATCAATTTAAATTAGAATATAATTTATTAGGTGTAGGTGCCTCTTATGAATTGCCAATAAGCGAAAATTGGTTATTAGATGTAGGAGTTGGTGTTGGTGGTGGTGTTGATGCTGATAATGGTTATGTTTGGCAATTCAATTCTAATTTAGCTTTTTATTTTAAAGGCGAAATGAAATATTATTACAACAGGGAAAAAAGAGTTAAAAAAAATAAAAATAATATAAATAATGCTGGTAACTATTTTGCTTTACAAACAAAATATTTTACAAGAAGATTTTCTCCAAGCGAAGATTTTATTCCCTTACAGAATTCCTTATTAACAGAAGTGCACTGGGGTTTACAGCGTTCGTTGGGTGGTTATTGGTTGTTTAATTTTCATGTTGGTTTGGGTGTCCTTAGAAATTTAGAGAATAATACAGGTATTATGTCACCTTCAATTGGTTTGAAATTTTCTTACAAACTATTTTAAAAAATAAATTATGAAACAAATAGCATGTACACTCTTCGCAACAATTTTATTTTATTTTTTTCTTTTTCGCAAGAACCAAAAAAGCATAGTGTAGAAAACTCTATGTATGGTGTACAAACTGGTTTATTAGGTGTTTGGGGGTATAACGAAACAAAACCAAATAATGAGTTTGCTTTAAGAACAGAAATTGGTTTAGATGGTGAATACTCTTACAGCGATTTTGATTCCCCAAAATCTCAATATTATTTTATACCATCAATATCTTTAGAGCCACGTTGGTATTATAATTTTAAGAAAAGAGCAAAAAAAGGGAAATCTATAAAAAGAAATAGTGCTAATTTTTTAAGTTTAAAAACTACTTACAATCCTGATTGGTTTATAATTTCAAATACAGACAATGCAGATTTTGCAAACGTTTTTAGAACTATATCTTCTTGAGTTATTCGTAGAGATTTAGGTACTAATTTTTATTTTGATTTAAGAATAGGTTTTGGGTATGGTTTTGCTTCTAATGATTCAAATTTTTCAGGTGGTTTTTTATCCGATTTATCTGTTAGATTTGGGTACAATTTTTAAAGAATACTTTTTAATAATTTCTAAAGCTTAGTTTTATTTTTTAAAACTAAGCTTTCTTTTTTTGTAAGTTTGAAAAAATTCTTAACAAAATGACAATTCATCACCTTTCAGAAAATAATTCTATTTTACACAAATTTATAGCAGAAATTAGAGATGTACATATTCAAAAAGATGCGTTAAGATTTCGAAGAAATATAGAAAGAATTGGAGAAGTTTTAGGCTATGAATTAAGTAAGAGTTTGCACTATTCTAATACAACAATTGCCACACCTTTAGGCGTAAAAAACAGTCAAAAACTTAGTAATAATGTTGTTTTGTGTGCTGTTTTAAGAGCGGGTTTACCTTTACATCAAGGATTGCTAAATTATTTTGATGATGCAGAAAATGCTTTTATTTCTGCATACAGACATTACCCAAATAATACCAAAGATTTTGAAATTAAAGTAGATTATTTTGCAGCTCCTTCTATAGAGAATAAAACACTTTTATTAGCAGACCCTATGTTGGCAACAGGCCAAAGTTTAGTAGCTGTTTATGAGGCTATAAAAAAACAAGGCAACCCAAAAGAATTGCATATAGTTGCAGTAATTGGGTCTAGTGAAGGAATTAATTTTATAAAACAACATTTTCCAGAAAACACTCATTTATGGATAGCTGCTATAGATAAAAAGTTAGACGACAATGGCTATATAGTGCCAGGTTTAGGAGACGCTGGCGATTTAGCCTTTGGAGGTAAATTATAACAAAGTAAAAAATACAGCTCCCAATAGTAGCAATAATAAAAATATATTTTTAACAATTTTATATTTAATTACTGCTATGCCATTCGCAATTATAATACTTATAGGAAACAATAAAAACAATAATTCCGAACCATTTTTTACAGGAATAAGTAAAGCGTAGATAAAAGCGATGCAAAAGTTTGTAAGCAGTAAAATCCAGTTTTTTCGAAAAGAATTATTTACTAAAAATACCTTAGGAGATTTTAAAAAAAGAGAAATTATAGTCGTTGTTAAAAGAAATGATAATATCCCAAAAAGTCCGTTTTCAGAAAATAAATAGAAATTTTCAAAAGAGTTAAAGTAAAAAAGGTTGTTAAAAATATAAGGTTTGTCAATAAATAAAGTGTAAGTAAATAAAAGGAACAAAGGAACAATAAAGCCAATAATAGGAGTTAAAATAGTATTAAGTATAATTTGATGATTTAAAAATACTGCCATATATATAAGCGCTCCTAAAATGGCTGTAAAAGGTTCAATAACAAATAAAATTCCAAGCCAAAAACCACTATCAAAAAGCTTTTGAAGTATATTTTTTGTCGATTTTAAACTATATATTCTCCTGCAAAATAATAGATATATTATAAAAATTGCCATTGCTTTAAAGGTTAAAATCACCATTAAAAAGCAACTTATAATAAGAGTAAAAATGTAGTATCCATAAAAGTTATCTGCTGTTAACTTATTTTTAGATACTATAAAATTAAATAAGAAAAAAATGACTAAAAAAAGACACAGATACGTTGCAAATTTAAAAAAAGCTGTAAACTCGAAACCGTTAGAAAACAATAATGTGTAGGAAACCGTTGTAAATAGAACGAAAAATAAGCTTAAAAGAATAATGAAATTGATTGGTTTAGATTTGCTTAAAAAATTGGCTAGCATTGTTTCTTTTATTATTTTTGCACTGTAAAGATAAATAAGTTATGATATTAAGCAATATTTTTGAGTGGATTGGTCGTTTATTTACAGACCTTTTATTTCTTCCTTTTAATTGGTTACGTCTTACCGTTGCTACTGCAGATTTAGGCTGGTGGATTTCTAACGCACCAAATTGGGGTTTTTTAGCTATTCTATTAGTTTTATTTGCTTATTGGATGAAGGAGTCTTTCAAGTTTAAAAATGAAGGAACAGAAGACAGAGCATAAACAGACACTTTGGGAAGTAAAAATAAATTAAAACGTTTTCATGAAAATGAAACGTTCAAAAATGTCATTCAGCCGACTAGAGAAGAGGTAGTTACTAACTTTTCTTACAAAGGCAAATGGCATTCTTTTTTTAAGAACAACAATCCTATTGTTGTAGAGTTAGGCTGTGGTAAGGGTGAATATACAATTGCTCTAGCAAGAAAAAATCCTACTATAAATTATATAGGCATCGATATTAAAGGTGCTCGTTTTTGGCGTGGTGCAAAAACTGCTTTAGAAGAAAATTTACCAAATGTAGCTTTTGTTAGAACTCAAATTGAGCTTGTAGATTTTATTTTTGCAGAAAATGAGGTTTCTGAAATCTGGATTACTTTTCCCGATCCTCAAATAAAATACAAGCGCACAAAGCATAGAATGACTAATAGTTCTTTTTTAAAGAAATATCATCAAATTTTATCTGAAACAGGAGTGGTAAATTTAAAAACTGATAGCGAATTTATGCATGGTTATACTCTCGGTTTATTACACGGAGAAGGGCACGAAGTTATAAATGCCAACCACAATGTGTATAAGAACGAAGGTTCGCCTAAAGAGGTTACCGAAACACAAACTTTTTACGAAAATCAGTATTTAGCTGTAGATAAACCTATTACTTATATTCAATTTCGATTGAAGTATTAATCTTTTCCATTTACTGTCATTATATAAAGAAGTCATTTTTTAAGATTATTAAGAAATCTTTGATTTAAAATTAAAACGTACTATCTTTAAACAGTGAAAGAAACCGACAATTTTTTCGAAAAAGTATATGATGTAGCTCGTTTAATACCTTTTGGTAGAGTTACTAGTTATGGCGCAATTGCAACCTATTTAGGAGCCGCTAGGTCTGCGCGAATGGTTGGTTGGGCTATGAATAATTCACATCATCAAAAGAAACCCGTACCTGCTCATAGAGTTGTAAACAGAAAAGGGTTACTTACTGGGAAGCATCATTTTGAGGGAACAAATTTAATGCAACAATTGTTGGAGAATGAGGGAGTAGTTGTGGTTGATAATCAAATTCAAAATTTTGAGGCATTATTTTGGAATCCTTTAAATGAATTATATTAATTTGAGTAGTTATTTTTTACTTACTTTCAAAATCAACCTATTTAAGTAAAGTATTCTTCACAAATTTAAAAGCAACGTATTCGCATAAAAAAAAGTCCAATAAATTAATATTGGACTTTTTAGATACTTATTCCTAACTTTATTTTACGATATGATCGTCATCAATTTTCTCGAACTTTCCAGTCCAAGATTTACCGTCTAATATAGACTTGTAATAAAACCTGTTTCCTTTAATTCTTGTGATTTTAGTATTTAACTTTAAACCACGTTCAAAAGGTAGGTTTCTTTTTTTAATTTCTAAAATAGTAAGGGAGTACTCATGCTCTGAGTTCCACTCTATCTTAGCTTTTATAAACTCATTGTTCGGATGATACTCTGTGTAAATACCGTCTTTAATAGAGACAGTTATTTCATCTGAACCTAACTTATAGCTATAAGTACCCTCTTCTAAACAAGTTTTAAAACTTGGCTTGGGTGTTGCTTTTCTGTAAGTTCTTTTTGAGTTTGCATCTACGTTTGCCAATCTTTGACTGTAGAAATTTACGGATGTTGCTAAAAATAGCACGGTAGCGAAAATCGCTGTGTTAAAATTTTTCATAATTGGGGAATTAGTTATTTGATACAAAAGTATACACTATCGACAAATCATTTTTGTAAAAAATCGTAATTTATTATAAAAAAAATTAATTTTAACATAAATTTTTATTCTTTTTTGTTTGAAGAGCCCTTTATGGCATATTATTTATAATTATAGTGAAATAGATAAACAAAATCTATACTCTTTATTTTATAAATTCTAAGCCTTATCTTTGTAGTTAATTATTAACTAGTTATTATTTATAAAAAGTGTATTAAAAATATACTTTTAAAAGACACTTTATAGAGCATGAGTTTTACAAAAAAAGATATATATACTGCATTAGAAACTATTACTGCTCCGGGCGAAGGAAAGAGTTTAATAGAAAATAAGAATGTAACTAATGTAGTAGTTTTTGGAGACGAGGTAGAGGTAGATGTTGCTATTCAAAATCCTACTTTGCAAGCAAAGAAAAAAATTGAGTCAGAAATTTCTAAAGCTATAAAAGCTCAAATAAACACCGCTTTAACCGTAAAAGTAAACGTAACAGTTGTTAAGCCAGCGCAAAAAGAGAATCCGAACCAAATTCGAGGTAAAGAAATTCCGAATATTAAAAATATTATTGCCATTGCTTCTGGTAAAGGTGGAGTTGGAAAATCTACAATAACAGCAAACACTGCTATTACATTAGCAAAAATGGGCTTTCGAGTAGGTGTTTTAGATGCAGATATTTACGGACCTTCACAGCATATTATGTTTGATGTAGAAAAAGCAAAACCTTTGTCTGTAAATGTTGAGGGTCGTTCTAAGATGAAGCCTGTAGAAAATTACGGAGTAAAATTATTGTCTTTAGGTTTTTTTACCAATCCAGATCAAGCCGTAATTTGGAGAGGCCCAATGGCTTCAAAAGCATTAAATCAGCTTATTTTTGATGCAGATTGGGGCGAGTTAGACTTTTTACTGTTAGATTTACCACCAGGTACAGGAGATGTTCATTTGTCTATAGTACAAGCATTGCCAATAAGTGGTGCAGTAGTAATTAGTACACCACAAAATATTGCTTTAGCAGATGCTAAAAAAGGAGTAGCAATGTTTCAACAAGAAAATATTAAGGTACCTGTTTTAGGCATTGTAGAAAATATGGCATTTTTTACTCCAGAAGAATTGCCTAACAATAAATATTATATATTTGGAAAAGATGGTGCTAAGAATTTAGCATCAGATATTCATACCAAATTTTTAGGTGAAGTACCATTGGTACAAAGTATTAGAGAGTCTGGTGATGTTGGTCATCCAGTAGCTTTGCAAAACGGAACAGTTTTAGAAGCTGCTTTTCAAGATATAACAAAAGAAATGCTTTCTGAATTGTTAAAGCGAAATGAAAATTTACCACCCACAGAAGTAGTTAGAATTACAACTATGAGCGGTTGTAGTGCAGTTAAAAAATAAATTATGACAGCAGAAGAAACAATAAATAATGTAGAAAAAGCACTAGAAGAAATTCGTCCATTTTTAATGAGTGATGGCGGAAACATCAGGCTTTTATCCGTAGAAAATTCTGTAGTAAAAGTGCAACTAGAGGGAGCTTGTACAGGATGTTCTGTAAACCAAATGACTTTAAAGAATGGTGTAGAAGCAACAATAAAAAAGTATGCACCACAAATTACAGAAGTAATAAATGTAGCATAAACTGATAAAAATCAGCTTTATATGCATGTAAACACACTATTTTTGATGGTATTCTAGAAAGAAAATATGCTTTGTAGAGCCACGAATAACAAATCTTAAGACCTCACAATTTTATCTCTAATCGAAAGAAATAATTTTGTGAGGTCTACATAAATAAGTAAAAATGATTACCACAGATATTTTAATTATTGGTGCTGGACCCACAGGATTATTTACCGTTTTTGAAGCTGGTTTATTAAAACTTCGCTGTCATTTAATAGATGCTCTACCACAGCCGGGTGGTCAGTGTTCGGAAATTTATCCTAAAAAACCAATTTATGATATACCCGCATATCCAGAAATTTTAGCAGGCGATTTAACCGATAAATTAATGGAGCAAATAAAACAGTTCGAGCCTGGTTTTACGCTAGGCGAGCGTGCAGAAACTATAGAAAAACAAGCTGATGAAACATTTATTGTAACTACCAATAAAGGTACAAAACATCATGCAAAAATAGTTGCTATAGCTGGCGGATTGGGTTCTTTTGAGCCAAGAAAGCCACCCATACCAAATATTGCCAATTTCGAAGATAACGGCGTCGAGTACATTATTAGAGACCCAGAATTTTATCGAAATAAAAAAGTAGTTATTTCTGGTGGTGGAGATTCGGCATTAGATTGGTCTATATTTCTTACAGACGTTGCTTCTTCTGTTACTTTAATACACAGAAGAAACGAATTTAGAGGTGCTTTAGACTCTGTTGAAAAAGTACAAGAATTAAAAAATGAAGGCAAAATTAATTTAATTACTCCTGCAGAAGTTAAAGGAATTATAGGTATAGATAAAGTTACTGGGGTTTCGGTTGTGCACAACGGAAGTGAAGAATTTACTATAGAAACCGATCATTTTATCCCTTTATTCGGCCTTTCTCCAAAACTCGGCCCCATAGCAAATTGGGGTTTAGAAATAGAAAAAAATGCTATAAAAGTAAATAATGCACTAGACTATCAAACCAATATTCCAGGTATTTACGCCATTGGTGATGTAAATACGTATCCTGGGAAATTAAAATTAATTTTATGTGGTTTTCATGAAGCAACTTTAATGTGTCAAAGTGCATATCAACGTATTTTTCCTGATAAAAAATATGTAATGAAGTACACTACTGTTGGAGGTGTAGATGGTTTTGATGGCACTAGAAAAGAGGCCCCAAAAGCAGTTGTTAAAAAAATTGAATAATTTAAAACCCCTTTTTTAAAAGGGGTTTTTTGTTTATTTGAGTGCTTAAAAAAAACTATTTATCAGTTTTATACATATTATTTTTATTTATTCTTAATAATCATTATTTTTGTGGCATGGAAATGATGTCAACTATTACTTTTAATATTCAAATTACAAAACATACGTTTTGTAATTATCAATTAAAAATAGGAGAAAAACTAATAACACTCTCTTTTCCTCAATTATTGCAACTTAGAAACAAGGTACATACACTTACAGTTCCCCAAAATTTAGAAGCAATAATAGCTCAAGATAATTTTGTACTATTATTTATTGCAGATAAAAAACATTTGGTTTTTTTAGACATTCCTACATTAATAGATTTAAAAGAAGAATTACTATTTTGTTTTTCAGACTTTTAAACAGCGTTTGTTTTATTTAGACTACTTTTAAATTTTTTTATCCCTTCAAATTCCTCCTTTTTTTCGAGTATCTTTGTTAAAAATACCTACAATCATGAAAACAGCCATTAGAAGACAAATGACAATTCATACAGAAGTTATGGATTTGTTAAATGAACAAATAGCATTAGAAATGCATGCATCTGCAGCTTATTTAGCAATGGCATCTTGGTGCGACCAAAGAGAGTTGGTAAATAGCAAAGCATTTTTTTACAAACAAGCAGAGGAAGAAAGAGGGCACGCAATGAAAATTTTCGAGTTTATAAATGAAGCTGGTGGTGCAGCAATATCACCTGCAGTACCTGTTGTAAATAATGAATTTGAGAGCTTAAGAGCTATTTTTGAAACCTCTTTAGACCAAGAAATACACGTAACACAATCTATTTATAAGTGCTTTAAGAAAGCAAGAAGTGTAGATGATTTTGCTTCAGAAGTATTTTTACAATGGTTTGTATCGGAGCAAGTAGAAGAAGAAGATACTGTAAGAAGCATTTTAGATATTTTCGATTTAATGGGAGACATGCCATTAAAAATGATAGACGAACGTTTACCAACAGCGTAAAAAATAATTTAAAATATTAAAACCCGAAACTAAAAAGTTTCGGGTTTTTGTTTATTTGCAATATTCTAAAACTCTTTTAGTATATTTGTGTAAATAGCGAAATCGATTGAAATGTATTTAGAACTTCTTATTTTTTTAAAATTCTTAATTAAAAGAAATCCTGAGTGATTTTTTAGTCCAAATACACATTTTTATAAAACGATAATTAGCTTTTTTTAGCAAGGTTTCTTATCAATTGTCAATCTAAAAAATTACTATTACTTATGCCTTTTTATCATAAACTCGGAGAAATTCCTCCTAAAAGACACACCCAATTTCGTAAAAAAGATGGTAGCTTGTACTACGAGCAACTCTTTGGTACTATTGGTTTTGATGGGATGTCTACCAATTCATATCACGAATACAGGCCAACTATGGTTAAAAATATTGGAAAGCAGTATTCTGTAAAACCAAAAATTGCAAAGGCAAATAATATTCAATCTTACCGCTTTCGCGGATTTCAAGTACCACCAGAAAATGACTATTTAAACAGTAGAAAAATTGTACTAACAAATACAGACTGTAATATTATTTTAGCGGCACCTAAAAATGCTACAAAAGATTATTTTTATAAAAATACCGATGCCGATGAAGTAATTTTCATTCACAAAGGATCTGGAAAGTTAAGAACTCATCTTGGAAATATAGATTTTAAATATGGAGATTATTTGGTAATTCCTAGAGGAATTATTTATAAATTAGATTTTGATGATGAAAACAATCGTCTGTTTATTATAGAATCATACTCTCCGGTATACACACCAAAAAGATATCGAAATTATTTTGGCCAACTTTTAGAGCATGCTCCTTTTTGTGAAAGAGATATTCGAAGACCTTACGAACTAGAAACTTACAAAGAGCTCGGAGATTTTTTAATAAAAGTTAAAAAACAAGGCGAAATTATAGAAATGACGTATGCTTCTCATCCTTTTGATGTAGTTGGTTATGATGGTTATAATTATCCGTATGCATTTTCTATACACGATTTTGAGCCAATAACTGGTCGTATACATCAACCACCACCAGTACATCAAACATTTGAAACCAACGCTTTTGTAATTTGTAGTTTTGTACCAAGACTTTACGATTATCACCCGAACTCTATACCAGCACCATATAATCATAGTAATATAGATTCTGATGAGGTTTTGTATTATGTAGATGGAGATTTTATGAGTAGAAATGATATCGACCAAGGTCATATTTCTTTGCATCCGGCAGGCATACCTCACGGCCCTCATCCTGGCGCTACAGAACGCAGTATTGGTCATACAGCAACCGAAGAGCTAGCAGTAATGGTAGATACTTTTAAGCCTTTGCAAGTTACGGAGGAAGCAATGAAAATTGCCGACCAAGAATATTACAAATCTTGGTTAGAATAATATAATTACCATCCACAGAAAAAAAATCCTACTATTGTAGGAAGGTACATTATACAATAATAAATTATACAGATACAATGAGGAAACCATTTTTTAATAGAGCGATTCGAGTTTACTAACAATAATCTCTTTATTAGATGTTTCTCTTTTTAAAATACAAATACTCATGAGTAAAAAAGAAATAAAATCAGTAAACTACGGTTTAGAAAAAATATTTGAAGGAGCACAAGACTTTTTACCTCTTTTAGGTACCGATTATGTAGAGTTTTATGTTGGGAATGCAAAGCAAGCTGCACATTTTTACAAAACAGCCTTTGGCTTTCAATCTCATGCCTATAAAGGTTTAGAAACAGGCTCAAAAGACTCGGTAAGTTATGTGTTAACACAAGACAAAATTAAGCTGATGTTAACTACGCCACTAAATAGCAAGTCTCCAATAAACAACCATATAGTAAAACATGGCGATGGCGTAAAAATTATAGCATTATGGGTAGAAGATGCAAAAAAAGCATATGAAGAAACCACTTCTAGAGGTGCAAAACCTTACATGAAACCTACTGTAGAAAAAGATGAGTTTGGAGAAGTTGTAAGAGCTGGAATTTATACATACGGCGAAACGGTTCATTTATTTGTGGAACGTAAAAATTATAATGGTACATTTTTACCTGGTTTTAGAAAATGGGAGTCAGACTATAATCCGCCATCAGCAGGGCTAAAATATATAGATCATATGGTAGGTAATGTGGGTTGGAATCAAATGAATGTTTGGGTAAAATGGTACGAAGATGTAATGGGTTTTGAGAACTTTTTATCTTTTGATGACAAACAAATTCATACAGAATATTCTGCTTTAATGAGTAAGGTAATGTCTAATGGAAATGGTAGAATTAAGTTTCCTATTAACGAACCTGCAAAGGCAGCAAAACGTTCTCAAATAGAAGAGTATCTAGATTTTTACGAGGGTGCTGGTGTGCAACATATAGCTGTAGCTACAGACGATATTTTAAAAACAGTAACACAATTAAAGGCAAATGGAGTAGAATTTTTATCGACTCCACCCGACGAATATTACAAGGCCGTTCCCGGAAGGCTAGAAGAATTTAGCCACGAATTAAAAGAAGATATTGAAAAATTAAAAAGACTAGGCATAATGATAGATGCCGATGAAGAGGGCTATTTGTTACAAATTTTTACCAAACCCGTAGAAGATAGACCCACACTGTTTTTTGAAATTATTCAAAGAATGGGAGCAAGAGGTTTTGGCGCAGGTAACTTTAAAGCCTTGTTTGAATCTATAGAAAGAGAACAAGAAAAAAGAGGAACCCTTTAAAAAGATAGCCACAAAAAAACTAAAATCAGGAATTAAAAGAACATTTTTTAAATCCTGATTTTAGTTTTTTGTAATTTAGTTTTTTGCTTTACATCAACCATTATTAAAATGAATAGAGAAGAAATATTAAGAGCGATAGAAAAAAAGTACGAAACTTTAGGGGTTCCGGTAGATGCCATGTTGGAAGGATTGTTGTGGAGTACGCCAATTACCTATTGGGATTATATACAAACTGATGCACTACTTGGTTTGCAAACTCCCAGAACTACACAGCCAGATGAAATGGTTTTTATCATGTATCATCAAGTAAATGAGTTGTTGTTTAAAATGGTATTATGGGAAATAGACCAAGTGGCAAAATCTACGGCTATTTCTGCAGATAAATTTGCAATGCATTTGCACAGAATTAGCAATTATTTTGATATGCTTTGTAACTCTTTTTCTGTAATGGCAGATGGTATGGAAAAAGAACAATACTTAAAATTTAGAAACACCTTAACACCAGCAAGTGGTTTTCAAAGTGCTCAATATCGTAAAATTGAGTTTGCCTCTACCGAGTTAATAAATCTAATAGACGCTCGTTTTAGAGAAAATATCGACCAGAACTCGTCTTTTAGAAATGCTTATAATCATTTGTATTGGCAGGCTGCAGGTAAAAATTATACTACCGGACAAAAATCGACATTATTACATCTTTTTGAGAAAAAATATCTTGGAGAGTTTATCGATTTTATGGAAGATTATAATGATATTAATCTCTCAAAAAAGTTTAAAGAACTTCCTTTAGAAGTTCAACAAAACGAGAGTTTAGTAAAAGCTATGCGTCATTATGATTATACTGTAAACGTAAAATGGGTAATGGCTCACTACAATGCCGCAGGTAAATATTTAGGAGGCAAAGAGAAAGATTTAGAGGCAACAGGTGGCAGTAGTTGGAGAAAGTATATGCATCCAAAATATCAAAGAAGAATTTTTTATCCGTATTTATGGAGTCAAGAGGAGCTAAAAAACTGGGGTACTTTTTAGTAAATCTATTTTATTAAACAGCTAGTTTAAACTCTAAAAAAATCGTTAAATGTTATTTATAAGCATCTTATAAATAACATTTTTCTTTTTTGGAATGGTAATTGTCAATCCTTTTTTATAAGTTTGATATTCTATGAAAAGTCTACAACTATTATTATTGTTTTTATCGATATCTTTTTCTCTTTTTAGTCAGAGCGATAAGAAAGCGTTTAAAAGCGGAGAATATTTACGCTATAAGATGAGCTATAGTGGTTTTTTAAGAGCAGGTACCGCAACTTTAGAGGTTAAAGAAAAGCAGTTAAACGGTAAAAAAGTACTTTATTCTAAAGGATCTGGTTGGACTTCTGGAATGATAAAATGGTTTTTTAAAGTAGACGATGTATATGAGAGTTTTTTTGATAAAGATAGTGTAAAACCCTATTTATTTAAAAGGAAAATAGACGAAGGTGGCTATAAAAAACATAGAATAACTACCTTTAATTACAACTCTAACAAAGCATATGTTCAAGATTTTTTAAAACAAAAAGATACAGCAGTTCCTTTTTTTAAAGTTCAAGACATGCTCTCTTCTTTTTACTATCTAAGAAATAAAAATGTAAAAGAAATGCAGCAAGGAGATGAAATAGCCATAGACATGTTTTTAGATTCTCAAATTTATCCCTTTAAACTACGTTTTTTAGGCAAAGAAACTTTAAAAACAAAATTTGGTTATGTTAAAACCCTTGTTTTTAGACCGTTAGTTCAGTCTGGTAGGGTTTTTAAAGCACAAGAAAGTGTAACAATCTGGATAACTGATGATGCCAATAAAATACCAATTAAATTAAGTGCATCTTTAGCTGTTGGTTCTTTAAGAGCAGAGTTAGAAACCTACAGAGGATTGGCAAATACATTTGCTAAATTTTAACGAAACCGATTTAGGAACTTCTTAAGACTAAGCTAGATTAAATAAAATTTATTCGTATTTTTGGGCGTTAGACTAAAAAGCCCTCATTTTTGAAAAAAACAATCTACTTACTTTCACTTTTATTTACGTTTTTTGCTTGTTCAAAAGACGATAAAACACCAAAATCTACTAAAAAAATAATACCAAAACCTATTTATAAATATGGGTATAAAGTAGCAGACTATAAAGTTATTGTAGATACTATAAAAAGTGGAGAAAGTTTTGGAGAAATTATGGATAGGCACCACGTAGCATATCCTACCATAAATAAAATTGCTACAGAAGTAAAAGATATTTTTGATGTTAGAAGAATTAGAGCCGGAAAGCCTTACGTTATATTGGCCAGTAAAGACTCTCTAGAGCAGGCAAAAGTTTTTATTTATAAGAATGATAAAATAAATGCTACGGTATTAGATTTTAAAGATTCTATAGTTAAGGCACACGTGTATGTTCAGCCAATTAAAAAGCAAGAAAGAGTAGTACAGGGTAAAATATATTCGAATCTTTCAAATACTATGGATAGCTTGGGTCTGTCGCCTAATTTAACATGGGCAGTTGCAGATATTTATGCTTGGACTTTAGATTTTGGTAAACTTCAAAAAGGTGATTCTTTTAAGGTAGTTTTTGAAGAAAAGTTTATTAAAGATTCTTTGTTTGCAGGTTATGGCGATATTAAATCTGCAGTGTTTAACCATAATGGTCAAAATTTATATGCCTTTCGTTTTGTGGCAGATTCTATAAATAATATTCCCGAATATTATGATGAAAAGGGAAATATGCTTCGAAGTCAGTTTTTAAAATCACCTATAAAGTTTCAATATAGAATATCTTCAAGATACAATTTAAAAAGAAAAATTGCGTATTATGGAAATCGTGTAAAGCCACATAAAGGGACCGATTTTGCAGCAAATATAGGTACTCCAATTATTGCCACAGCAAGCGGTACGGTTACGGAATCTCGACGAAGAGGAGGAAATGGTAATTATGTAAAAATTAGACATAACGGCACTTACGAAACGCAGTATTTACACATGCGAAAGCGAAAGGTAAAAAAAGGAGATTATGTAAAGCAAGGAGATGTTATTGGAACCGTTGGAATGACTGGTAACACTGGCGGGCCTCATGTATGTTACCGTTTTTGGAAAAACGGCAGACAAGTAGATCCTTTAAGTCCGAAAACAAAATTACCCGAAGCAGAGCCTTTAAAAGCAAGCCTAAAACCTACATTTTTAGCGTTTATTAAACCGTTAAAACTTCAATTAGACCATGCCAAAATTCAGGTAGAAAAACCAGCAACTATTAAAAAAGCAACCGAAAAAATTAAACTATAAAATGGCTTTAAAAAATACGAACCCTACACAAACAAAAGCTTGGGAAAAGCTTTCGAACCATTTTCAAGAGCAAAAAAATATTCAAATAAAAGAACTGTGTAAACAAGAAAATAGAAAGGAAGATTTTTCTATTGAGTTTGATGATTTATTGGTAGATTTTTCTAAAAACAGAATTACCAAAGAAACACTTTCTTTATTAGTAGAATTAGCAAATGAAGTAGATTTAAAAGACGCTATAGAGAAACAATTCACAGGAGAAATTATTAATGTAACCGAAGGGAGAGAAGTACTTCATACTGCGTTAAGAAGCACAAGTGAAACACCTGTTTTAGTAGCTGGTAAAAATGTAAAACCACAAATACAAACAGCTTTAAGAAAAATAAGAAGCTTTAGTAACAAAGTAATATCTGGTAAATGGAAAGGGTACACAGGAAAACCAATTACAGATATTGTTAATATTGGTATTGGAGGTTCTGACCTAGGACCAGATATGATTGTAGAGTCTTTACAATTTTATAAAAATCATTTAACTACACATTTTGTTTCGAATGTAGATGGAGACCATGTATCTGAAGTGATAAAAAAACTGAATCCAGAAACTACATTATTTGTTATTGTATCTAAAACATTTACAACACAAGAAACCATAAGCAATGCAGAAACCATAAAAAATTGGTTTTTAAAATCCGCGACCATTTTTGATATTCCTAAGCACTTTGTTGCCGTTTCTACAAATTTAGAGGCAATAGATAATTTCGGAATCGATAAAGCAAATGTTTTTCCAATGTGGAACTGGGTTGGTGGTCGTTTCTCACTTTGGTCTGCTGTTGGGTTGTCTATTAGTTTATCTGTAGGGTTCGACAATTACAGAGCTTTATTAGACGGTGCCGAAGAAATGGATTTACATTATAGAAATACCGATTTCGATAAAAACATTCCAGTAATTTTAGCTTTATTAAGCATTTGGTATAATAATTTTTATGGAGCAGAAACAGAAGCTGTTTTACCATACACGCAATATTTAAAAAAATTACCAGATTATTTACAACAAGCCATTATGGAAAGTAATGGAAAAGGAGTAGATAGAAACGGAAACCCAGTAAACTACCAAACAGGAACCATAGTTTGGGGAAGCACTGGAACAAATATGCAACATGCATTTATGCAGCTGGTACACCAAGGAACCAAGTTAATTCCTGCAGATTTTATTGGTTATGAAGAATCTTTGTACGGATTAACAGATCATCATAAAAAATTAATGGCCAATTATTACGCACAAATGGATGCTTTAGCTTTTGGTAAAACAAAAGAAGAAGTGCATTTAGAGTTAAAATTTTCTGGTGATGAAGCTAAAATTGCTACCCTTTTACCTTTCAAAGTATTTGAAGGAAATAGACCAAGTAATGCAATTTTATTTAAAAAATTAACACCAAAATCTCTAGGGAAGTTAGTAGCTATGTACGAGCATAAAATTTTTACACAAGGTATTTTATGGAATATTTATAGTTACGATCAATTTGGAGTAGAATTAGGTAAGGAACTGGCAAAAAAATTATTAAACAAGTAGTTGGCTCGACTACCAATCTATTTTTTTTTGTTAATTTAACACAAGTAACTATTTTTAAGAATAGTGTTTTTATTCATTAAAATGCTATAAAACAGTTTATTGTACCATTTGTTGTTTATAATTAGACTCATAATTTATTGTTAAAGCTTAATATTAACTTAACATTAGAGTTCTGTAAAAACGAGAATTTTGCAGAACATTTAATAATCTAAAATTAAACAATGAAAAATTTTAAAAACTTATTATTTGTAGCTTTATTTTTTATATCAGCTACAATTTTAGGACAAACTAAAATTACTGGTACAGTGGTAGACCAATCTGGAGAGCCATTACCAGGAGCAAGTGTTCTTGTTAAAGGGACTAAAAATGGAACATCAACAGATTTTGATGGTAAATTTAGCCTTACTGCAAGTAAAAGCTCAGGAAAATTAGTAGTTTCTTTTATTGGTTACACCACTAGAGAAGTTTCTTTTACTGCAGCAAATGCTAACCTTAAACCAATTCAATTAAAAGAAGATGCAAATTCTTTAGATGAAATTGTAGTGGTAGGTAAAGGTGTAATTGACTTAGCGGGTGGTAGAAAAACTCCAGTTGCTGTGTCTACAATTAAGGCTGAAGAAATTCAGAAAAAAATTGGTACACAAGATGTTACCATGACATTAGTAAACACTCCATCTGTATATGTTGCAGGTCAAGCAGGAGGTTTTGGAGATTCTAGAATTTCTGTTAGAGGTTTTGCACAAGACAACACTGCATACTTATTAAATGGTCAGCCAATTAACGGTATGGAAGATGGTAAAATGTACTGGTCTAACTGGTCTGGTATTAACGACATTGCATCTGCAGTTCAAATCCAGAGAGGTTTAGGAGCATCTAAATTAGCAATTTCTTCTGTGGGTGGTACTACTAACTTTGTAACTAAAACAACAGCTAAAAAAGAAGGTGGTTACTTTTCATCTGCTGTAGCTAACAACTCTTATTTTAAATCTACCTTATTTTACAATACGGGTCAGAATGAAAAAGGTTTTGCTACTTCTGTAATGTTTTCTCACTGGCAAGGTGATGGTTATATGGATGGTAACAAAGGACAAGGACAAACTTATTTTATCTCTTTTGGTTACACGCCAAACGAAACACATAACTTTAATTTCTTGTTAACGGGTGCGCCACAATGGCACGACCAAGCATTTAACGAAAACATATCTGAGTATTTACAATACGGAAGAAGATACAATAGTAACTGGGGTACTTACAACGGTAACTATCAAACGGAAAGAAGAAACTTTTACCACAAACCAGTTATCAACTTAAACTGGGATTACAAAATTAACGAAACTACAAACTTATCTACAGTATTGTATGCATCATTTGGTAGAGGTGGAGGAACTGGTCCTAGAGGAGCTAGAGTAAATACAAACAGTGATGGACAAGTAGATTATGACGCTATTTATGCTTTAAACGGAAGTATACCAAACGGTGCAGCTTCTAACTTTGGATCTAACCAAGGGTACATTACAAGAGCTTCTATGAACAACCACAGTTGGTACGGAATGGTATCTAACTACGAGAAAGAGTTTAACGAAAACCTTACTTTTAACGTTGGTTTAGATTTAAGAACGTACTATGGTGAACACTTTAGAATTGTAGAAAACTTTAGAGGTTTAACTTCTTGGAACGAAGGTATACGTATGCGTGACCAAAATGACAACCACCAAACTTACGGAGGTTTCGGAACGTATAAATTTGTACAAACAAACAAAAACTTTAATGCAAACCCATGGAGTGCATTAACAAATAGTTATAAAGAGGAAGATAAAATTAATTATAGCAACGACGAAAGAATTTCTTACGGAGGTGTATTTACTCAATTAGAGTATGCTACAGATAATTTTTCTACATTTTTTCAAGGATCTTTATCTCAACAAACTCACCAAAGATTTGACCACTATCAATATGCAGATAGCTCTTTAATAAATGGTACATCTGTTCAATCTTCAGGAACACCATTACCATCTAATATCGAAGAAGGTGTTAACTCAGAGAAAGTATCTAATGTTGGTTACAACCTAAAAACTGGTGCTAGTTATACTATAAATGATAGCAACAAAGTATATGCTAATATTGGTGTATACTCTCGTCAGCCTTACCATGATGCAATTTTTCCATCTTTTAACAATCAAATTAGTCCATTTACACAAAATGAAGACATCTTTGGTTTAGAGCTTGGTTATTCTTTTGCAGTAGAAAACTTTACAGCAAATGTGAATACATATAGAACTTCATGGAAAAATAGAGTAGTAAGTAGCTCTGCTGTAGATAGCTCTACTGGTTTAGTTCAAAATACGTTAAACTTTGGTGCAGAACAATTACACCAAGGTATAGAAATTGATTTTAGAGCTAAATTATTAAATGATAGATTAGACTTTAAAGGATTTACTTCTATTGGAGATTGGGAATATGTTGGTAGTACAGTAAGACAAGTAAGAGACGAAGACCAAAATATTATTTCTACTTCAAACAATGATGTAGATGGTGGTAAAGTTGGAGATGCAGCGCAATTTACTTTAGGCTTTGGTTTAGATTACAGAATTACTGATGATTTTTCTGTAGATTTTGACTGGAGATTCTATGACGGTTTATATGCTAACGTAGGTGCTGTAAAGAACAACTTAGAGTTGCCTTCTTATGACATTGCAGACTTAGGTTTCTCTTACAGAATTAAGTTTGGTGAAGAAAAAGACCAATCTTTAAACTTTAGAGTAAATGTAAACAACTTGTTTTATGAAGTATATTTATCAGATATGAGAACTGCTGTAGAGGCTGCTCCTGGAGATACTACATGGAATGGTATAAATGTAAACAACCAAGGTATTTTTGGTTGGGGTAGAACATGGAATGCTTCTATTAGATACAACTTCTAACTAGCAAACCTATTTATGTTTTAGAATTCTAAAACAAAACACCATATTATAAATAAACCAGTGAATTTGCGTTCGCTGGTTTTTTTTTGGTGTAAAAATTAGTAACTTTACATTTGTTAATATCGAACACAAAATTATGAAAGAAGTACATTCTTATTGGGCCTATTTAGTACTAGCAATTCTAGTATTTGCAGTAATCAACGCTATTATTGGATTAACACAAAAAAAGCAATTTACAGACAAAGATTTACGTATTGGGTTATTTACTTTAATAGTAACGCATATTCAATTATTAATTGGTTTGGCTTGGTACTTTATGTCACCGTGGTTCGAATTACTTAAAACAGATGCTGCTGCAGTTATGAAAGATAAAGCAGCAAGACTTTTAGCAGTAGAACACCCAATTACCATGATTTTAGCTATTGTATTTATTACGATAGGCTGGTCTAAACACAAGAAAAAAACTACATCTGAAGCAAAATTTAAAACATTTGTAATTTTCTACGGAATAGGCTTATTACTTATTCTCTCTAGAATTCCATGGAGTAACTGGTTCTAGGATGAAAATAATTAGCCATATTTTATCGCCAATTTTTATTGCTGTTTTTTTCTTATTATTAGTGTTATTTCATCCATTGCAATGGATAAGTTTAAATATTTTTGGTGCAAAAGCCCAAGCTCAAGTAGTGGCAATTTTAAACTTTTTTTTGGTAAAATCGATGTTAATCATCGGAGTACCAATACGTGTAATAAATAAGTATAAGTTGCCAGAAAACACCACAGTTGTTTTCGTTTCTAACCATCAATCTACATTTGATATTCCACCGATAGCATGGTTTTTTAGAAAACAGTTTCCGAAGTTTGTTGCAAAAATAGAGCTCGGAAAAGGCATACCAAGCGTTTCATACAATTTAAGAAATGGTGGGGCAGCACTTATTAACAGAAAAGACTCTAAACAAGCAATTTCTGAATTGGTAAGTTTTTCTAAAAGGATAAAAGAGAAAAAATGGGGTGCTATTATTTTTCCCGAAGGAACAAGAAGTAGAAATGGTAAACCAAAATCTTTTGCCTCAAACGGATTAAAAGTAATTACAAAGTTTAACAAAGAAGGCTATGTTGTTCCGTTAACTATAAATAACTCTTGGAAAGTTTTTAAGTATGGTAAATATCCTTTAGGCATAGGAAGCCCAATAACAATTACAGTTCACGAACCAATTAAAATAGATACAATGCCGTTTGAAGAACTTCTAGAAAAAACCGAAACAGTAATAAAAGAACATATAAATTAAAAAAACTTTATGTCTATAAAAAATATAAGAAAAGAAGTAATGATGACGCTCGAAAAGAGCATGGGAGACTTTGTGGATAAATTTTTAATTCCTGCCGAAAAAATATGGCAACCAACAGATTTTTTACCAAATTCTCAAAAAGATTCATTTATTTCTGAAGTGGAAGAAATAAGAGAAATTTCTAAAGAATTACACGACGATTTTTGGGTTGTTTTGGTAGGAGATACCATTACCGAAGAAGCTTTGCCTACGTATGAGTCTTGGTTGTTAGATTTAGATGGTGTTACACAAGACCCAGACAATGGTTGGGCAAAATGGGTACGAACATGGACGGCTGAAGAAAACAGACATGGAGATGTTTTAAACAAGTACTTATACCTGTCTGGTCGAGTAAATATGCGTGAAGTAGAAATATCTACACAACATTTAATAGCAGATGGTTTTGATATTGGTACTTCTACAGATCCTTACAAAAACTTTGTGTATACAACTTTTCAAGAATTAGCAACCTATGTTTCACATAATAATGTTGCTAAAATAGCTCGTAAAAAAGGGCATAAAGCCTTGGCTAAAATGTCTAAAATTATTGCAGGAGACGAAATGCGTCATCATCAGGCATATGCACATTTTGTAAAAGAAATTTTTAAAATTGATGCAAGTGAAATGATGTTGGCTTTTCAACACATGATGAAACATAAAATTGTGATGCCTGCTATGCATTTAAGAGAATCTTTTGGTGGTAAAGGAAGTTTGTTTGATGATTTTTCTTCAGTTGCGCAAAGAATCGGTGTGTATACAGGTTTTGATTATGTAGATATTTTAAAGAAGCTAAATACTATGTGGGAAATTGACAAGATTACAAATCTTACCCCAGAGGCAGAAAAAGCAAGAGACTACCTAATGAAATTACCAGACAGAATGTATCGCATTACAGAACGTATTGTAATACCAGATACCAAGTTTGAGTTTAAATGGATGTTACCAGCTTAGTTTAAATAGCAAAATAAAAATTTTCTAAGAGCCTTTATTTTTAAGATTTAGGCTCTTTTTTTGCTTTTAAAGAGCTTTTACAGTGTACTTATTTATTACTGAATTTAGATGGAAAAATAACCTTTATTAGATGTTTTTTAGAGGTATAATGGTATGTAATAACATTATGTATAGAAAAAAACCCGAAACTTATAAAGTTTCGGGTTTTATTGATAATAAATTATTGCCTTTTACAAAATAGAAGTTAATCTCTAACAGATTTAAATCTAAAATGTAAGTATGTGTAAGCATCTCTAGGTATAATAGTAATCCACTTTTTGTGTTTTAAATACCATTTAAAACGAATAGAATTAACGCCTTTTGTTAAATAGGCAGCAATAAAAGGATGCACGTGTAATTGTATCTTTTTATTTTTAGGATTAGAAATAAATTTTTCTAACTCTGCTTCAATTTTGTCTAATAAGACAATTGGCGCTTCTACTTCTCCATTTTTATTTGGGTTGGCTTCGGTAGTTTTTATACTTAACTCTGGTCTTACCCTTTGTCTTGTAATTTGTACCAAACCAAATTTACTTGGAGGTAATATTTTGTGTTTTGTTCTGTCTAAAGCCATTTGCTCTTTCAGATGCTGATACAGTTTATTTCTGTTTTCAGCTTTGTGCATATCAATAAAATCTACTACTATAATTCCGCCCATATCACGTAATTGTAATTGTCGTGCAATTTCTGTAGCTGAGATTAAATTAACTTCTAATGCGGTGTCTTCTTGCGAACCAGCTTTGTTAGATCGATTTCCACTATTTACATCTATAACATGTAACGCTTCTGTGTGCTCTATTACTAAATAGGCACCTTTACTCATAGAAACTGTTTTGCCAAATGATGTTTTTATTTGTCTTTCGATACCATATTTTTCAAAAATTGGCATTTCCGACTTGTGTAACTTTACAATTTTTTCCTTTTCAGGATAAATTTCTTGCAGATATTCTTTAATTTCTACGTTTAAAGTTTCGTCATTTGTAACAATGTTGGTAAAAGAATCATTCATTACATCTCTTAAAATTGACGATGCTCTGTTTAATTCGCTCAAAATTTTAGTTGGAGTATTTGTGTTTGCTATGCGCTTACACATAGTTTTCCAACGCTCTAATGAGTTTTGCAAATCTTTGTCTAATTCTGCTACTTTTTTACCTTCTGCAACTGTTCTAAGAATAACACCAAAACCTTTCGGCTTAATACTTTTTGCTAGTCTTTTTAAACGTTCTTTTTCTTTGGGATCTTCTATTTTTTGAGAAACTGAAACTCTGTTAGAAAAAGGAACTAAAACTAAAAACCTACCGGCTATAGACAGTTCAGAACTTAGTCTTGGGCCTTTTGTAGATATGGGTTCTTTTACTATTTGTACTAGCAGGTTTTGCCCTGTTTTTAGTACATCGTTTATACTACCGTCTTTGTTAATATCTTCCTGATATTGGAAGTTTTTGAATGTGAATTCTTTATACTTACCTGTGCTTACTTTCTTAATGAACGCGTTTAATGAGTTTACTTGCGCACCTAAATCATGATAATGTAAAAACCCATCTTTTGGGTATCCTACATTTACAAAGGCTGCATTTAAACCAGTTAACACTTTTCCTATTTTGGCTAAAAAAATATCGCCAACAGAAAACTTGTTACCCGTTGTTTCATTATTTAATTCAATAAGTTTTCCATCTCTTAATAAGGCAAAATCAATATCAGATGAATTTGAACGAATAATTAATTCTGTTTTCATACTGAACTTGGTTTTAACACTGCACTTAATTGTGCAGATGGATTAATATTGTCAGGTATATACATACCGTAAGAAAATTTGATGCTTTACACAGCATGCAAAAATTCTAATGTCAATGAACTATTTCTTTTTTCTTTTTCGTTAAACAATAAATGAAAAAGTAAGCATTTGCTTACTTTTTCTTCTTGTGTCTATTTGCTCTAGCTCTTTTCTTTCTTTTGTGTGTAGAGATTTTTGCTCTCTTTCTTTTTTTACCACTTGGCATAATGTTTCTGTTTTAAAAACCAATTAAGGTTTAGATTAGTACTGTGTTATTTTTTTACAGCAACTTTACTTTTTACTCCTTCAGTAAAAGTTTTTGCTGGCTTAAAAGCTGGAATGTTGTGAGCTGGAATTTTAATAGTGGTATTTTTAGAAATATTTCTACCAGTTTTTTCTGCTCTAGTTTTGATAATAAAACTACCAAAACCTCTTAAATAAACGTTGTCACCATTTTCTAATGCATCCTTTACTTCAGTCATAAATGCCTCTACGGTTGCTAAAACATCTGTTTTTTCAATGCCCGATTTATCTGAAATTTTCGATACGATATCTGCTTTCGTCATGTCTCTATTTTTGCTATATTTTTATTAATTTACTCTCAAAAATGCGGATGCAAATATATGATAATTAATCAATTCCAAAAAGATAAAGACTTAAATTTATATGAATTTTAAAATGTAATATTGCAAATCTATTTTTATACAATGATTTTTTCTAAAACATTAATATACTGGTATTTAAAAAACAACAGAGATTTGCCTTGGCGTAAAACTAAGAATCCATACTTTATTTGGCTTAGTGAAATTATGCTCCAGCAGACTCGAGTAGCCCAAGGTTTGTCTTATTATTTAAAATTTACAACTCATTATCCCACTGTTTTCGACTTGGCTAACGCTAGTGAAAGTGAGGTTTTAAAAATGTGGCAAGGTCTTGGTTATTATTCTAGAGCTAGAAATTTGCATTTTAGTGCTAAATATATTGCCAATGAGCTTAATGGCAAGTTTCCAGAAACATATTCAGAAATTTTAAAATTAAAAGGTGTTGGAGATTATACAGCATCTGCAATTGCCTCTATCTGTTTTAACGAACCTACTGCAGTTGTAGACGGTAATGTGTATAGGGTTCTTTCGAGATATTACGGTATACATACACCGATTAACTCATCTGCAGGTATTAAAGAGTTTAAACTATTAGCACAATCGCTTTTAGACGAGGCACAACCTGGTAATTATAATCAGGCAATTATGGATTTTGGCGCTATTTTATGTAAACCCCAAAACCCACTTTGTTCCACTTGTTCGTTTGCAAATAGTTGCGTAGCTTACGAAAAAAAAATACAGAAAGAATTACCAATAAAGGAGAAAAAAATAAAAGTTAAAAAAAGATACTTTAATTATTTAGTGGTAAAAACAGCTTCTAATAATACTATTTTACAAGAACGAAAAGGCAAAGGAATTTGGCAAGGTTTGTTCGAGTTTCCATTAATTGAAAGCCCAAAAAGTATCAACAAAAAAGAATTAATTTCTTCCGATATTTTCGAAAATTTATTTTCGGAGTCAACTACATTATCATTATTTAATGAACAGGAAATAGTGCACAAACTTTCTCATCAGCATTTGTACACAAAGTTTTGGATAGTCGAAACAAACTCATTAATAAAAGCAAATGTATCTTGGTCTAGTATATTAGAGTTTCCAGTACCCATATTAATAGCAAACTTTTTAGAAGATTTTTCAGTAAAAAGTAATTGATATTTTTAGTACATTTGATAGATATAAAAAATAAAAAAATGGCAGCTGGAACAATAAATAAAGTTATACTAATAGGTAATTTAGGAGATGAAGTTAAAATGCATTATTTTGATGATAAAAATAGTGTAGGCCGTTTTCCAATAGCAACTTCAGAGAGTTATACCAATAAAACTACTGGCGAAAAGGTAACAAATACCGATTGGCATAATATTGTTGTAAAGAATAAATTGGCAGAAATTTGCGAAAAATATTTATCTAAAGGAGATAAAGTGTACATCGAAGGAAAACTGAAAAATAAACAATGGGAACAAGACGGTGTAAAAAGGTATGCTACAGAAGTTCACGTTACCGAAATGACAATGTTGTCTACCAAGAAAAATGCAGACACTAATACTGCTTCCTAAAAATTGATATTAAAACAGTAAAACCATTATAAAATAATAACTTGGACCCAGATCCCGAACATATATTTCTTATTGCAAGTTCTTTAGACCTAGTTTCTATTGTAAATATTTTACTTCTAATAGCCTTACTAATTAGTTCTGCACTAGTTTCTGGAGCAGAAGTTGCATTTTTTTCGCTTTCTCAAACAGACCTTAACGAACTTTCTAACAACGGAAAGCAAGAAAATAGTGTTGTAACTTTGCTAGAAAGACCAAGAAAATTATTAGCAACAATTCTTATAACTAACAACTTTATTAATATTTTAATTGTATTACTTTTTGCCTCTTTAGCAGATATGCTTTTTGGTAATTTTGATACCGAAATTGATGCTTATTTTGTAACAGTAAACATCCGTTTTTTTATAGAAATTATATTAGTTACCTTTCTTATTTTGTTGTTTGGAGAGGTTTTACCAAAAGTTTATGCTTCGCGAAATGCCTTAAAGTTTTCAAGAAAAATGTCAAAATTTATTCAAGGCATTAATGTAGTACTTACCCCGTTTAGTATGCCTTTAATTTCTTTAACAAAGTTTATAGAAAAAAAACTTGGTAATAAAGCCAGTAACTTTTCGGTAGAAACTTTATCTCAGGCTTTAGAACTTACGTCTCAGGGAGCAACAAGCAAAGACGAGCAAAAAATTTTACAAGGAATAGTAAATTTTGGGAACACAGAAACGGTGCAAATAATGAAACCAAGAATAGATATTTTTGCACTTTCCGACGACGAGTCTTACGAAACAGTTCTTCAAAAAATACTTGATAACGGATACTCCAGAAATCCAGTGTATAAAGAAAATATAGACCAAATTGTAGGAGTTTTGTATGCCAAAGATTTATTAGCACATTTAAATAAAACTAATTTTAAATGGCAAAACTTATTGCGCGAACCCTTTTTTGTTCCAGAAAATAAAAAATTAGACGATTTACTTAGCGATTTTAGAGCCAAAAAAAATCATTTAGCGATTGTTGTAGACGAGTACGGAGGAACAAGTGGTTTGGTTACTTTAGAAGATGTAATCGAAGAAATTGTAGGAGATATTAATGATGAGTTTGATGATGATGATGTTTCATATTCAAAAATTGATAGTAATAATTATATTTTTGAAGGCAAAACAACAATTAAAGATTTTTGTAAGGTTTTAGATGATGAAGACGAAGATATTTTTGAGGATGAAAAAGGAGAAAGTGAAACATTAGCAGGTTTTATTTTAGAGATATCTGGTAAATTTCCCAAAAAAGCTGATAAAATAAACTTTAAAAACTATACGTTTACAATTCAAGCGTTGGATAAAAAAAGAATTAAACAAATTAAAGTTACTAAAAATGCGTAGGTTGTTGTTTTTAATAAGTTTCTCTCTTTTTATTGGGTGTAAAGAAGATACGCTGCCAAAACCAAAGGCATTTTTAGGTTTGTCTTATCCAGAAAAACACTACAAAGAATTACCATTGCAAAGGCCTTACACGTTTAAAATTTTAAATAATACCACTGTTGTAGATGCTCCAGATAATTGGGTAACTATTAAATATCCTAAATTAAAAGCAACATTAGATATTACTTACAGACCTGTAAATAACAATTTAACAGAACTACTAACAGAGGCCGAAAAGTTAGTTTTTAAACATACCTTAAAAGCAGCTCAAATAATACCCAAAGACTTTATAAATGAACAAAAAAATGTTTTTGGAAGCTTATATGAAATCACTGGAAACGCTGCCTCTCACTTACAGTTTCATGTAACTGATAGTACAAAACACTTTTTAAAAGGAGCATTATATTTTTACGCAAAACCAAATTACGATTCTATTTTGCCTGCAGTAAGTTATATTAAAGAAGACGTGTTACACCTTATAGAATCTCTAGAGTGGAAAGATATACAGCCTTAAAAAAGCTTCTTTGGAAACTAAATTATCTCCATTTTTTCTAGTAAGAAAGAAGCATTCATATTTTTACAAATTCCGTCTTTTAAAATATAGTCAAAGTGGAGTTCATTATTGTTAATTTCGGCATCAAAATAGTAGTTTTTTATAGTAGAAAAATCTTTTTCTAAATCGCATAAACTTACATCATGTGTAGCAATAATTCCAGTCGATTTAGATGTGTTGAGTTTTTCTACAAATTTTTTAGAGCCAATTGCTTTGTCTTTACTATTGGTTCCTTTTAATATTTCATCTAAAATTATAAAGAAGTCTTCATTTTTAATAGTATTTACAATAAATTTTAATCGTTTTAACTCAGAATAAAAGTAAGAAGTATCTTCAGACAAAGAGTCTGAAGTTCTCATGCTTGTTATCAGTTTTGTTGGGTGGTAGTAAAAGCTTTTTGCGCAAACGGGTAACCCACAATTTGCCATTACAATTGCCAACGAAACAGTTCTTAAAAAAGTACTTTTTCCAGCCATATTTGCTCCGGTAATTATAAAAAAGTGCCCTTTTTGAATGGTAAAATTATTATCAATTCTTTTTGAATTATTTAATAATGGATGCCCCAATTTTTCTGCAGAAACACTATTTTTTTCTGAACTAATTATTGGAAAAGTATAAGATGGTTTGTTAAAATAAAGATTGGCTAAGGAATTTTGAGCATCAAAAAAAGCAACTACTTCAAACCATTCTTTTACGGTATTTTTATGACTTAAAAGCCATTTTTCTACTTTATGAGAATGGTAAATATCGGTGAGAAATAATCCGTTTCCTGTTATTGCAATAATAATATTATTACGCTGATCGAAATTGTCTAAAATTCTCGAAAATTTTTTAAAAATAGCTGATGCTTTTTGTGTATTTGAATTAATAGTTTGCTGTTTTTCTTTTAAAATTTTAGACCTAAAAAAAGCGGTTTCAATTTCGTGTAATAAAGGGTGATATTGTTTAAATGTAGCTTTTGCCAAATTTGTTTCAGTATAAATGGTATTGGTTTTTTTAACAAACTTTGCCGTTGTAAAAAGGCCTAAAAAAAACCAAATGACTAGCCAGTTAAATGCCATTAGTTTTAAAGAAACACTTACTATTAAAATAATAGAAATAGTAGAAAATAATAGTTGAATTTTAGAGATGTATTTGGGCAATGTAAGCGTGTAGTTCTGTATCCAGTCTGAAATATTATAATCATCTGTTGCTCCTTTTTCGATTCCAGCCAACGCTGCAAAATGTTGCCTAAAAGCTACTTTTTTAGATAGTTCTTTTACAACCTCTTGTTTTTCTATAATTAGTTCGGTTGTATTTTCTGTTATTATATTTGCTAGTACTTGTTTTCCTTTAATTGTTGATGTTCTATTGATGTATTGAAAAAATGAACCTTTGCCAAACAAATCAATATCGTTACTATAAAAATGAAGTGAATCTGAAAACTCTTTTCCAGTTGGTAACTGATAAAAATTTCCATTTAAAACCTCAATTTCAAGCTTATTTATCCGTAACTTTTCTATGGTAATTTTATGTAACCTTTTTACCTTTAACTGTTTAATAACTATAAAAATAAAAAATAAGATACCTAAAAAGGCGCAAATTATAATAGTTGGAAATTCCCCAAAATAATAATACACACTAAAGCAGGTAACCAAAAAAATAAAAAATCTTAAAATACTGAAAAAGACAGATGTTCTTTGATGTTTGTCTGCCTCTTTTTCTAATACATTTATTTGATTTTTATAAAATTCTAATGGTGTTTTCATAGATTTATTTATAATTTAGAATTCCTCCTTTTAGGCTAAAAACCCTTAAAGAAGGATGCTCTTTCTTTAAAAGTTCAGTTGCCTTATAACTATTTATACCTTTTTGACAAACCATTACATAGGTTTTAGAAAAATTGATGTTTATTTTAGAGGCTTCAAAACTTTCTATTGAAATTGTTTGTTGAACTTTAAAGGGAAGTTTCAGGTTTCTTAAAACGGCAATTATTTCTAAATTACCATCTTTAAAGGACAATTTTTCTTTTAGTTGATCTGCACTTATCAGTAAGTTTTTATCTTGAATTTTACAGGTTGATATAGTATAGTTTTCGTTCTCAAAAATTTTTGCAATACGATGTTTAGAAAAAATCGATTTTATGCTCATTTTTAACTGCGAGTTTTGCAAAGTATTGTATATCAAAATTTGATTTGTTAGTAACTTACCAATTCCTGTAACCAACTTTAATACCTCATTTACTTGCTGTAAGGCAATAATACCAACAATGGTATTTAATGTTCCTGCTTCCTCGCAATTCGGTATATCTGTTGCAATTTCTGGAAAAGCATCTCTTAAATTAGCAGAGTAATTACCATTTTTTTCAGCAATATTAAAAGTAGCTACATAACCATCAAACTTATATAAAGAACCATATACAAGAGGTTTACCAAGTAAAACACAGGCATCATTTAGTAAATATTTTGTAGGAAGTGAATCTGTACCATCTACAACAATCGATGCTTTTTTAAGAATTGTTAGTACATTATCTTTATGAATCGCTTTGTTAGTGGTGGTTATTTTTGTGTAAGGGGCTCTTTTTTTTATTGCTTTAGCCAATACATTTACCTTGTATTTACCAACATCTTTTAAGGTATAAAAAACTTGTCTGTGTAGGTTAGAGGTAGTTACAATGTCAAAATCAATTAAATGAATTTTTCCAATTCCGCTAGTTGCCAAATGTACTGCAATTGCCCCACCTAAACCACCGCAACCTACTACTAATATCTCTGAATTTTGAAGTTTTTCTTGACCAGCTTCTCCAATTTCAGAGAGTGTAATTTGCCTATTAAAAAGTACTTTTTTAGTTGGTTTCATTGCTTAATTAGCGAGGTGTTTTTACAAACTTATTTTGTTGTTTTAAGTTGTTCTTTTTTTTGTAGATATAAGTTAGCAATCGTCGGGTTATTTAAACAGGATGTTAGTTGAATTAGTTCGTCACCTTTTTTTACAGTTCCTGGTTTAATTACCTTAAAATACACTCCACAAAAAGTAGTATTCCAGAATTGTTTTACAATTTTCATATCGTTAAAACGAGCGCCTAATTTATAACAAGGATCTCTTTGAATGGTTGCTTCTATAATGGCTTCTCCAACTTTAAAGGTATCTCCCGAATGAATAGTTGTTTCTTCGAGGTTTGAAATGGTTAAGTTTTCGCCAAACATTCCGTAGTTAAATTCTGTAGATGGATATTTCTCTTTCCAAAATTTGTAATGTTCTAAAGAATATGCATATACGGCTTGTAATATACCGCCGTGATATTTTTTATCTGAAATTTCATCATTGTTTACGCCTTCTTTATTTAAAAAAATAGGTGTATTAACTGGGTATTTATAAATACCTGTGGTAAACTTTTTTCCTTTCCAGTTTACTTCTTTTCGTTCGCCAATATTCGTTGAAACTACCTTCATAATTTTTGTTGGGAAAACTTATTTTTTAAATTTTTCTATGGCTTTTTTTGTAAATGCAGAGAGTACTAGTTTACCAGAAATTTCTGCTCTTTCGCTAAGTAGTTCATTCCAGTTTTCTGTACCATACCACAATACATTTTTCATTTCTGAAAGCGCCTCTTTATTGTAAGAAGCCAATTTTTCGGCAAATAATATAACTTCTTCATCTAATGCTTTTTTTGTTTCAAAAACTCTAGAATAAAGTCCTTTTTCTTTAGCCCAATATGCATTTTGCCATTGAGTAGCATCTAAAGTTAATGTTGCAGTTGCTGCCACACCAATTTTTCTTGTAACGATAGGTTCTATAACAAAAGGACCAATTCCAATGGTAAGTTCAGAGAGTTTTATGGAAGCGTTTTCAGTAGCCATGGCATAATCACAAGCAGCTATTAAGCCAACACCACCGCCAACTGCCTTACCCTGTACACTACCAATTATTAGCTTACCACAGGTTCTCATAGCATTTATTACATTGGCAAAGCCGTTAAAAAATAGTTTGCCTTCATCTTTATTTGTAATGGCAATTAGTTCGTCAAAAGAAGCTCCAGCACAAAAGGTTTTTTTACCTTCTGATTTTAAAATAATGACAGCTACATCAGGATTTTTACCCACTGTTATTAGCTCCTTTTGGAGTCTTTCTAGTAATTTAATAGGAAAAGAGTTACTTGCCGGATGACCAAATTCTATAGTTGCTATTTTTGCATGAATATGAGTATATAAGCTTCCGTTTTGTCTTGTAGTAGTCATAAATTTATTTTAAAGTTTTCGAGTATTTAATTCTTGGGTTGAAGCTAGAGGTATAAATTTAGTTCTAAATTTAATAATTAATGGCAATCCTCTGGCAATTATCCAAAAAGTAAAAGCAATCCAAATAGCTATTAGTTTGTAGTTAAGATAATCAAAAATTAGTAAAGTTGGTATAAAGACAACTCCAGTTGCAAGTATTAGTAAATTTCTTAAGTATTTCATTTCTCCCATTCCTTTAAACATTCCATCAAAAATAAAGGTTATGGCATTTATAGGCTGTGTTATTAATACTATCCAAAAAATAGTATAAAACTGCTCTAAAACCAAGGGTTCTTTTGTAAAAATTTGTCCTATAAAGTTATACAAACAAAAACCAATACTAGCCATAATAGTTCCTACAAAAATGGCGTACTTAAATAACTTATTACTCAGTTTTAAAAGTGTTTTATATGCTTTGGCACCTAAAAGTTTACCCGATAAAATATTACCAGCACTCGAATATCCATCAATCATAAAGGCCCCTAAAAGCCAAATATTTAGACTAATTGTATAAGCTGCAATGTATTCTTTACCATAGTATGTAGCGTAAGAAGTAGCAAAATACAATGCAACATTTAAAGCAATAGTTCTCACAAACAGATTGCCAATCATACCCAATAACCTAGGTACTTCTTTATGAAAGGGAAGTACTATTTTTAATGATATATTTGTTTTTTTTATTAATAAAATTAGTGAGAGTATTGCCATAACAATTTGTGCAATTACACTTGCATAAGCAGCTCCTTTTATATGCATTGCAGGTATAAAATTATCGATTCCATATACAAGAATTACATCTAAAATAATGTTTGTTAAAGCGCCAATAATTGCAATAATCATTGGATAAAAAGTATTTTGCAATCCTCTAAAAACACCAAATATAGAAAATACAAAAAGGGCAAAAGGAAAGCCAAATATTCGAATATTAAAATATACAATACAATATTCTAAAATTTTATCTGTTGCATTATAAAATTGAAAAATTTGTTTCGAAAAAGGGTAACAACAAACTAAAACAAATACACTTCCTAAAATTACAATGGCAATTGCTTGTGCAGGTAGTTCTTTAATTTCTGATAATTTGTTGGCTCCTACATACTGAGAAATAATAGACGAAATTGCACTTCTAATTTGTCCGAAAACCCAAATAAGCATAGATATAAATGCACCAACAATACCTACTGCAGCCAAGCTTTCTGTTGCGTTAACACTTATATTGCCAATTATTGCCGTATCTGTAATAGATAATAAGGGTTCTGCAATACCTGCAATAAGAGCAGGAATAGCCAGTTTATTAATGTTTTTAAATGAAATACTATTTGTCAAAAAATATTTTTTTACAAAGGTAATCAACTCTAAAAACAGTCCCTATTTAATTCGCTAAAAAATAGTAACTTTGCTTTTTAATCTCTTCTATTATGAAACATATTTTAGTACCAATTGGAGCTACAGAAAGCGCTCAAAAAACATTGCAATATGCTATAGATTTTGCCTCAGAAATAAACGCTAAAGTGTATGTTTTTAGAGCTTATAATGTTAAAGCGAAAGCTGGCACTATTATAAATATAGACTCTATTATTGCTCGTGAAACGAGTTTGTACTTAAGGGCAATTGTAAGTGCTTGTAATACTAAAAATGTAGATATTAAATTGATTTCTGTAAAGGGAGGTGTAGTAGATAGTGTGCATCATATTGTAGACGAAATTGGTGTTGATTTAATAATTGTTGGTGCAAAAAATAATACCATTAAAGAAGAATTGTTTTTAGGTAAAACAGCTGGTAAATTGGTAAAACAGACTAATATACCGTTGTTGGTAATTCCAGAAAATTACGAGTATCAACCAATTAAAAACGTTTTAATGGCATTTAAATCTGGTGTAGTAAAGAGTAAAACCGTATTAAACCCATTAAAATATTTTGTAAATAATTTTGGTGCTTTGGTACATTTATTATTGGTAAAAACGCCCAATTATACAGAAGATGATTTAGTGCTAGACGCCAACTTAGAAAATTTAAAAACTACCTTAACAGTTTCAGAAAATGCCACAACATTTCAGGGAGTTTTAGAACATGTAAAAACGCAAAACCCAGATATGATTTGTGTTTACAGACGCAAAAGAGGTTTTTTTAACAAACTCTGGGAGAAAAATACCATACTAAAAGAAGAGTTTTATTCTAATGTACCTTTGTTAGTTTTAAAAGGAAGATAGTTTTAGTTAGTATTTTAATCCTTCGGGCTCAATAAAAGGTATCTCTGGGTTATATATTTCTATTATAAACTGTTTTATTTCTGCTAAAAATTCGTCTAACCTTTCAGGAGTAATATCTAGGTCTTGTTTTCTAGTATTTTTAGAAAAATTTACTGGTAAAAAGCCATTATTTAAGTTCTTAAAAGAATAAATTCCTGCTTTTAGAGGTTTGTTAAAATTGTGATTTTTGTTTCTGGTATACAAAATAGCATACAACAAAACTTGAACAGCTTTGTGGTATTTTTCGTCTCTCAGCTCAGTAAATGTTGGCACTTTTAAATTGCTAGTACTTACCATTCCAGTTTTATAGTCTATAATTCTTATAGTACCGTTAAGCTCATCTATTCTATCAATTTCTCCGTTTAATTTTACAGGAAAAGGTAATTCTTTAATGTTAATTTCTGTAGATAATTTTACCTCTGTCGCAATAACTTTTAACGTGTTTTTTGGATTTAGAAGTAGTGCTTTTTCCTGAGATAAAAAATTGCTTACAAACCTATTAGCTACCTCAAAAATGAGTCTATTTTTACCGGTGGATAAATCGCCGTTTTTAAATTCTGTTTTAAAAAAATTAATAACCAAGTTTTTGGCTTTACTTTCCATTTCTACAATCATTGCTACAGACAGGTTTGTATGTAAGTTTGGTTTATACAAAGCGTCTAGCGTTTTATGAACCACTGTTCCTAAGGTGTTAAAAGCAACGGTTTCTTCTACATCGTCAAATTCTTTTATTTTAAGTATTTTTCGCTGATAAAAGGATACAGGATTGTACAAATAGTTAGTTATTGATGAAGGAGAAAAGCCTGTAGAAGCAATGTTTTTTAAGCGATCTAGAGTTATTTTGTCTTTAGAAATTTTTTTTAATGCTTTTTTATCTAACACTATTTTTGGTGCTATTAATTTTTGACTAACGTCCTGTCTTATCATTTCTAGCTGGCTAACAAACCTACTTTTTTCTCCACTACCAAATACGTCATGCTCCGTATTGTAAATAATAAATACATTTTTTGCGCGCTGCAATAATCTAAAAAAGTGATAGGAAAAAATTGCATCTTTTTCTTTGTAGGTTGGTAAGCCAAAGGCTACTTTTACATCAAACGGTATAAAAGAATTTTGTTGTGCACTTGCTGGTAAAACCCCTTCGTTTGTAGAGGTTAAAATAATATTTTCGAAGTCTAAAACTCGAGTTTCTAACATTCCCATTAGTTGAAGACCTTTTAGTGGTTCTCCCTGAAAAGAGAGCGATTCAGAACCAACTAATTGATTAAAAAATAGCGATAATGTTTTTAAATCTGTAAAGTAAGAAAATTGATCTTGTAGTGTTTTTAGTTGAGTGAAAACAGTATGATATCGATATAAAAACTCTTTCTCTAAACTATCTTTTGTGTTTCTAAGTAAATTTATTAATTGTAAAATTCTGTTTAAGAATTGGTCGATGGTACTAAAGCTATCAAAAATACTAATTATAACTTTATGGGTTTCTATTGTGGTTTGTTTTAGAAAATTATTAAGTTTATCTACGGTGATAAAAGTATCGTTATTCTTAGCAATACTTTCTGTAAAATCATCTACAATACTACTATTGTCTTTAGTTAAATACCCATACACACTTTGGTGTTTTAAAAAGCGAATAATATCTTTATAATAAAACTCATTAACAGCCTTTTTTTGCAACCTTTCTTGCGAGATAAATAGTTGAAATATGGCATGAAATAAACTAGTAGTAGGAATATCTTTTAGAGGATATCCCATGGTTATATTTATAGCATTAATGTTTTTAGGTAAAGAATTTAGAGTAATAGGCAACAGTGTTTCGTCTGCTAAAACCAATGCTGTATTGTTAAAATTAGCAAATTTTTCTAAAATTTCACCTGCATATTTAATTTGCGTTGTGTTTTTAGAGGCGCCAATAACTTGTATGTTTTTTGTTTCAGAAAAATTATTACCTATTGTTTTTAGCGTATTTTTCTCGTAATACTTCCATTCTTTTTTATATTTTCTGATAAAAGCACCAGCTTGATGATTGGAGTTAAAAAAAGCACTGTCTAAATCCCAATAAATATCTGAATTTCCAGCACCAAGAACTTTTTGAAACAATAGCTCTTCGGCTTTGTTTAGAGCGTTAAAACCTAAAAAAATGAATTTTTTGTGGTTGTTTTTCTCTAGATAATTGTCAATTTTAACACAAGATTCTCTATACATTAAACCTTGGTAACCCTTTTTTCTGTCTTTTAAAAAGTTATAAAACTTAGGGTAGTAGAGATGTAACTTTTCTAAGAATAAATAATGATCTTTCATGAACTCAGTTTCCTGAAATGTGCCAGTTACCGACCATTTCTTTAATCGCTGAATATCTCTTAAATAAATAAATATCTCTTTTGTATTTATTAAATGTTGGTCTAACTCGTTAAAATCTTGTAGAACTGTAAAAGCCCACGAAGAAAAAACATCAAAAGAATCTGCATTTTTTTCCAATGATTTGTAAACGCTATAAAAGTCGAATAGCAATTGTACGCTATCAGCTTTTTTAATTTCAGAAACTTGCTCTATAAATTGCTCTATACTTAAAGTTTCTGGTAAAAAGCCAATAGAAATTTTTTCTTTTATAGTTTGCTTTAAAAATACTTTTGCCCTTTGAGACGGTAAAATAAATACTACATCATCAAAAGATTTTGTAGTTTTTAATACTTCGTCTAAGGTTTGAGAAATAAAAGAATTCATTACATTTTTTTTCAAATAAAGAGATTTCTAAATTACAAAAAGTTACCTTTATAACTCAGCTATTTTAAAAATTAATTTTCATGCAAAACGAATTAAAAATTGTTGGTGTTCAGGCACCTTTGTTTTGGGAAGATGCAAGCCAAAATTGTTGTTTTTTCGAACAAAAAATTCAAGAACTAAAAGGGAGTATCGATCTAATTGTATTACCAGAAATGTTTACATCTGGTTTTACGATGCAGCCAAATAAGGTGGCAGAAGAGATAGACGGTTTTTCTGTTTCTTGGATGCAAAAAATAGCAAGTTTAAGGCAAGTTGCTATTTGTGGAAGCTTGGTTATTAAAGAAAAAAGCAACTATTTTAACACATTTATTTTTGTACATCCATCAAAAAAAGTAGAAACCTATATAAAAAGGCATTCATTTACTTTAGCAGGTGAACACAAACTATATACTTCTGGAAAAGAACAGGTTATTATTACATACAAAGGATGGCGTATTTGCCCTCAAATATGTTATGATTTACGGTTTCCTGTTTGGTCTAGAAACACAAACAACTATCATTTATTAATTTATGTTGCCAACTGGCCAGTAACTAGAATAAAAGCATGGGAAACTCTTTTACAAGCTAGGGCTATAGAAAATATGTCTTATACAATAGGAGTTAATAGAATTGGTAAAGATGCAAATGGTTACGAATATTCTGGCAATTCTTTAATTATAGATTATTTAGGTGAAAAGTGTGCTTCTTTACATACTAATACCGAGGGTTTTATTATTACTACATTGCATAAAAGCGCGCTTGAAGAAACCAGAAATAAACTGAATTTTTTAGCCGATATGGATTCCTTTTCTATTGCTAATTAATAAAAAAACTCCTGTAAATTTATATTTACAGGAGTTTTAAAAGAGTGTTAAATTGTTATTTTATTTCAAATGTATTTTCTGCACTTTCTATTTTAACCGTATATTTTCCTTTGGGTAAATAATAGATACCATTTTTACCAGGTTTCAATTCTGAATTTTTATTTGCCTTTTCAAATGACTTTTTTCCTTTTTTAGAAAAGGAAACATCAAATGTTGCTTCGTTATAGCCTTTGTCTGCTTTTACTTCTATGGTATTTACTTTAGTATCATTATTGTAAATTTCTATAGTTACGTTTTGCTCAGATTTTACATAAAAAGGAATTTTTAATTCAGGTACAAAAGCTTCTCTCCATTGGCTCCATGAACTTCCCCATCTGTTATTTTTTCTTACATTATTAATAGAGAAAATATGGAAGTTTTTATCCATAACCTTTTCATTAATTTCTTGTAATGCAGCAATATTAGCGGTATACAAACTACGCCCGTGAGTACCAACAATTAAATGTTTTTCTGTTGGTTGAATAACTAAATCGTGCACGGCAACATTTGGTAAGTTTTTAGAAAAAGCACTCCAAGTAGCTCCTTTGTTAAAGGTAACATATAAACCATTATCTGTACCTACATACAAAATATGTTCGTTTTCGGTATCTTCTCTAATAACATTTACTGGAGACGTAGCAATATTATTGCTAATTTTAGACCATGTTTGTCCGTAATTTTCTGAGACATATACATAACTTGTAAAGTCGTCAAATCTGTATCCGTTTAAGGTTGCATATACACGTTCTTTTTTATGTTTTGATGCCACAACTCTAGAAACCCATAAGTTTTCTGGTAAATTATTGGAAATACGTGTCCAGGTTTCGCCACCATTTTTTGTAATATTAATGTAACCATCGTCTGAGCCAACATAAATTAATCCGAATTGAAACGGACTCTCAGAAATAGTGGTGAGCGTTCCGTAGGCAACATTTCCTTTTTTAGCACCCGCTGTTAAATCGCCCGAAATTTCTGTCCAATCGTCACCTTTATTAAATGAACGATGTAGTTTATTACTTCCGTAGTATAAAATATCTTGATTATGGTGTGATAATAAAATTGGTGTTTGCCAATTAAAACGGTATGGTTTTTCTCCTTTAGCGTGTTTTGGCTGAATGTAAGTTCTTTTTCCTTTATCAGTTTCTAACCTATAATAGTTCCCGAATTGAGAACCTGTATATATTATATTTGAATTTCTATTGTCTACCTGAACCTGCATTCCGTCTCCGCCCATAATAGATTTGTATGGATTTTGACCAGACTGATGCCAACTTTTGTTTATTTGAGCATTGTGCGGGCCGAACCAAACTCCGTTATCTTGTAAACCACCATATACATTATAAGGCTTTTGGTTGTCTGCATAAACTGCATAAAATTGACCAACCGCAGGAGAGTTTAATTTAAACCAGCTCTCACCATCATCATAAGAAAGATTTAAACCACCATCATTACCGTTTAATATATGGCCAGGTTTGTTTGGATTTACCCATAAAGCTTGGTGGTCTGAGTGAACATTTTCTCTACTTATTGATGAAAATGTTTTACCACCATCTTTAGATTTTATAATACCAATACCTAGTACATATATTCCGTTTTCATTTTTTGGATCTACTCTTATTTCACCGAAATAATACCCGTAAGAACTGTATATACCATCTAAATAATTTGTGTGAGTTTTTGTCCAAGTTTTACCTCCATTTTTTGTTTTAAAAACTTCGGCGCCAATTACAGGTTCTTCAAAGGATAAACTAGTTTCATTTTCTAAAAAAGATACCAGTTCTTTGGGTTGCATGCCTCCAGGTCTTAGTAATTGTTTTACATTTTCTGCTCTAAATTTTTCTTGAAAACCACTTGCTTTTATGTAGTTGTCTAATACTTTATTTCTCAAAGCCAAAATATTTTCTGTGCTCATGTTTTTTATAGCATCTTTAGAAAGGTTAACAGAGGCTATTTTATTTGTGCTTGGTTTTCTTCTATATTGGCTGTCGTGTAATGCGTATACAGTATTTGCATTATAAACTGCTAACCCTATTCTACCTACTCCATCTCCGGTAGGGAAACCACTTTTTTCTGAAATTTTATTCCAAGTTGTTCCTCCATCTGTACTTTTATAAATAGCAGAATTACTACCATCGCCATCAAAATTCCAAGCTTTTCGTTCTCTTTCCCAAGCGGCTGCATACATAATATTAAAGTTTTCTGGAGCTGCAGCTACATCAATAATACCAGTTTCATTGTTTATAAAAAGGGTTTTAGTCCAGGTTTTACCACCATCGGTGGTTTTAAAAACACCTCTTTCTTCATTTGATGAATATAAATGACCAATAACACCCACAATAACTTCATTGGCATTATTTGGGTTTATTAAAATTCTACTAATATGATGAGAATCTGTTAAGCCAACGTTAGCCCATGTTTTACCACCGTCGGTAGATTTTAACATTCCGATACCTGCATAAGAAGAACGAGAAGAGTTTTTCTCTCCAGTTCCTACCCAAATAGTTTTTGTGCTCCAATCTACCGCAATATCACCTATATTTTGTGTTGGAGAATTGTCTAAAATTGGTGTAAAAGTGCTTCCATTATTGTTGGTATGCCATAATCCGCCAGAGGCGTAACCAACATAAAATTCTGTTGGGTCTGTAGGGTTTACGGCTACATCTGCAACTCTTCCACTCATTACAGTTGGTCCGATGCTGGTAAATTCAACATTTTTTACAATAGAAGATTGCATCATCTTAGATTTCTGATTCAAAGATTGCTCAATTATTGTTGATTTTGTTGGTGTTTGCGCAAATAAACTAATAGATACACAAAGCATAAAAAACTTAAAAATTGATTTCATAAGTATAAAGTTTGATTTTCAATTGATGAAAATACTATTACTATTTCCAATATCAAAAAAATTAACATTTTAAATGAATTTCATAGATAAAATAGCCCAACTTAAAACAATGTATCTTTGCCAAATAAACTACTACATAAAGTGAGTTTTGTAAATACTATTTATGACATTTAAAGATTTAGGTTTATCTGCAGCGTTGGTTAAAGCAGTAGAAGAAAAAGGATATACCAAACCATCACCCATACAAGAAAAAGCAATACCGTTTATTTTAGAAGGCAAAGATATTTTAGCTTCTGCTCAAACAGGAACTGGTAAAACAGCTGGGTTTACATTACCAGTTTTACATTATTTAGCCGATACTAAGCACCCTAAATACCGACCTTTAAGAGCTCTGGTATTAACACCTACAAGAGAGTTAGCAGCACAGGTATATGATAATATTAGAGAATACAGTAAGTATGTAAATATTAAGTCGGCCGTAGTTTTTGGAGGTGTTAAGGCAAAACCACAAATAGCAACTTTAAAAAATGGAGTAGATATTTTAGTCGCTACACCAGGCAGATTATTAGATTTACACGATCAGAAAGCAGTTTCTTTTAAACGAATAGACGTACTTATTTTAGATGAGGCAGACAGAATGTTAGATATGGGTTTTGTAAGAGACATTAATAAGATTATTAGTTTTATGCCAGAAAAACGTCAGAACTTATTATTTTCCGCTACCTTTTCTAATGATATTAAAAAGTTGGCTTCGGGTATTTTAAAAAATCCAGTTTCTGTGGAAACTGCCCCTCAAAATTCAACCGCAAAAAAAGTAACCCATCAAGTATATAAAGTTGATAAAAAGAAAAAAACTGAGTTTACTATTAAATTGATAAAAGATAATAATTGGACTCAAGTTTTAGTTTTTACAAGAACTAAACATGGTGCCAATAAGCTAACAGAAAAATTGATAAAGGCGGGTGTTTCTGCAGCTGCAATTCATGGAAATAAGAGTCAAGGAGCTAGAACAAAGGCGTTAAAAAGTTTTAAAGATAACTCGATAAAAATTTTGGTAGCTACAGACATTGCTGCTCGTGGATTAGATATTCCTTTACTACCACACGTAATTAATTACGAATTACCAAATATTCCGGAAGATTATGTTCACAGAATAGGTAGAACAGGTAGGGCAGGTGCTGCCGGAGAAGCAATTTCTTTGGTTTGTAGCGAGGAGGTAGAGTATCAAAGTGAAATTGAAAAATTACTAAACGAAAAGTTAAACTCTAGTATTATTGCTGGTTTTGAACCAACAGATACTGCGCCTCCAAAAAGAGCTGCAACTCAGAGTAAAGGTTCTTTTGGTAAGAAAAAGAAACCCGGTAGTTCTAAAGTTAGTAATGGTAGTAAGCCTAAAAATAAGCCTCACTTTAAAGCAAACAAAACGTCTGGTTCAAACTCAGGAAGAGGAAGAACTAGTGCTCCCAAAAAGAAACGCTTTTAGTAATTTTAGTTTGTTTTTGCCGTGTGTTTTTGCTGCATGCAGTTTAGTTACCATTTAGTTTTGTCATTCTGTAAGAATTCCTGTTACAGTTGCTCACTCATGCGCGAGACCCTTTTCAGGGCGACAAACAGTGTGTGTTTTGCTGCATTCAGTTTAGTTACCATTTAGTTTTGTAATTCTGTAAGAATTCCTGTTACAGTTGCTCACTCATGCGTGAGGCCCTTTTCAGGGCGACAAACTGTGTGAGATTTTGTAGAATATAACTGTGCTATACATTTCTTATTTTACGTTGGCATTAAGATTTCTTATCTTTGATTCTTAAATAAGAAACATTATGAAATATCACCCTATAGCATCAGAATTATTTATAAAAAACCGTAAAAATTTTGCCTCTAAAATGAAGCCTAATAGTTTGGCTATTTTTAATTCTAATGATATTTATCCTATTAGTGCAGACAGTACAATGCCTTTTGAACAACATAGAGATATTTTTTATTTATCTGGTGTAGACCAAGAGGAAAGTGTATTAATGCTATATCCAGATTGTCCGAATAAAAATTTAAGAGAAGTATTGTTTGTTAGAGAGACAAACGATCATATTGCTGTTTGGGAAGGAGAAAAGCTAACTAAAGAGGCTGCTTTTAAAACTTCAGGAGTTAAAACTGTTTATTGGTTGCAAGATTTAGAAAAGGTACTTGCCGAAATGGCTGCTTATGCAGATACATTTTATATAAATACCAATGAACATTATAGAGCAAATGTAAGTACAGAAACACGTGAAGATCGTTTTACAAAATGGCTGTTGGCAAAATATCCAGCACATAGTGTTGCAAAAAGCAACCCAATTTTGCAGAGATTGCGAGCGGTAAAAGACAGTATAGAAATAGCTCTTATGCAGCAAGCATGTGAAATTACAGAAAAAGGATTTCGAAGAATTTTAAACTTTATTAAGCCTGGCGTTTGGGAGTATGAAATTGAGGCAGAACTTTTGCACGAGTTTGTAAGAAATAGGTCGAAAGGGTTTGCATATACACCAATTATTGCATCAGGTAATAATGCCAATGTGTTACATTATGTAGAAAATAATCAACAATGCAAAGCTGGCGATTTAATTTTATTTGATATTGCGGCAGAATATGCCAATTATAAAAGTGATTTATCTAGAACAGTTCCTGTTTCCGGACGATTTACCAAACGCCAGAAAGAAGTATATAATGCCGTAAATTATGTAAAAAAGGAGGCAACAAAATTATTGCTTCCTGGTACTTTATGGAAAGAATACCATATAGAGGTAGGGCATTTGATGACTGCAGAGTTGTTAAAATTGGGTTTACTAGACAAAGCAGATGTACAAAATGAAGATAAAAATTGGCCAGCATACAAAAAGTATTTTATGCATGGAACGAGTCATCATATTGGTTTAGACACTCATGATTATGGCCTTTTGCATGAACCTATGCAAGCCAACAATGTGTTTACTGTAGAGCCAGGTATTTATATTCCTGAAGAGGGTTTTGGTATTCGTTTAGAAGATGATGTTGTGGTTCAGGAAAAAGGGGAACCTATTAATTTAATGGCAAACATCCCTATAGAAGCTGATGAAATTGAAGAAATTATGAATGGAAATTCATAAATAGGTTATAAATTATTGTAAAAGCGGGTTTTATTACTCGCTTTTTTTTATTTTAAAGAGGTTATAAAATTTATGGTTTTTTTGTTAAAAGTTTCAGGTTGCTCTACATTTACTACATGACCGCAATTGGCCACGACAAAAAGTGATGAGGTAGTATGTTTTAAAACGATATTTTTTATAGAAGGTAAAAAGAGGTGATCTTCTTCTCCCATAACATATAAAGTAGGAATTTTGATATCTTTTGCCCTAAAAAAGCGTAAAAGAGGATTTATTTCCGAAGTTAATTTAAACCATCTAATAAACTCTTTTTGGTATAGTTTTTTTGCTTCGTTTACAAAAAGCAAACGCGAGTTTTTATGATTTTTATTTGGCATTATTATAAATGCAAATAATTTATAAAGTAACATGTAAGGCACTACAGATTTAAAAATGTTACCCACTTTCATTAACACTTGAGATCTAAAATTCATTTTAATAATAGCGCCACCCATAATCATGCTTTGCACTAATTCTGGTCTTTTTTCAGCTAAATTCCGAATTAGAATAGTACCCAAAGAAATGCCCACAAAATGAGATTTTGATATTTTTAAATGTTCAATAACTTCAACAATATCTGCTGTTATAGAGTTAAAAGTATATTTGGCTTTAAAGGTATCTTTTAAAGAGGGTTTGCTATTTCCATGACCTCTTAAATCTAAAATTAAGACATTAAAGTGTTTCTTAAAATCGCGAACTTGTTTGTACCAAATAGTACTACTTCCTCCTGCACCATGTACAAAAGTTACCCACTCTTTCGAGTTAATATTAGGATATGAATAGTAGTTTAACACAAAAAAAAATATAAAAAAGTAAAAGTAGTGATTTTAAAATTACCAAATATAGAAGTACAAATTTTAGTAAAATTATTTTTAACAATAGTATTTTATGTTATCTAATTTTTACATATTATCTTTGTATTTTAAATTTAATTTTGAGAAAAGTTTTAACCTTATTAGTTTTAATATCTTTTTCTTTAAGACCATTGTTTTCTATTGGTTATCTGGCCTATTTTCAATTAAATATAGATTACATTATAGAAACATATTGCGTTAATTAAAAAGCTCCAGAGCTAGCGTGTAACGGAAAATGTCATCTAAAAAAAGTACTTACATCTACAGAAAATTCAGAGGATACTTTTGAGGGAGTGTTCTTTGTTTCAGAAGCTTTTTTTCCAGTTTTTCATCAATCTGATTTTACTTTATCTTTGAGTCTATGTTGTATTTTAAATACTTCTAAAAACAATTGGAAATTAAATTCATTACATCCAATTCTTACCATTTCTCGTATAGAACAACCACCAGATTTTATTGTCTAAATTATACAAATAATCTGTTGCAAATAATTACTTATAAGTATTTATTATGGGTGTTCATTGTCTTTTATGAAGCTAAATTTAGCTGAAAAAGTTACACTTGTACTTTGTCTTATACTTTTTTGCATTAAAATAATTTATTAAAACAAGGCGTTAATTTTTTTTATAAAAATTTCTAAAGATATACTTCTTTGGGTTTCTTATTTAAAAAGATTATCGTTTAAAGTTTCAATTATTTATAAAAATTGATTGTAAATCAGTTGTTATAAATAACGATTTAAAAAAATTAAAAATTAAAAATTGAAAATCAATATATACATATCTTTATTAATGGTATTTGTTAGTTTTTCCTGTACTAACACAGAAGATGATATTCTTTATGGAAAGGGAAATTTATCGCTTGAATTTGATAATTCTTACGGCGATTCTGACTTAATTTTAAATACCACTTCATACCTCGCAAACGAAACTGAAAAAATAAAAATTTCTAAAGTAACCTATATAATCAGTAATATAAGGTTAGAAAAAGCAGATGGAACTATTTTCACCTACCCAAAAAATGATTCATATTTTATAGTAGATGAATTTGTGAATAGTTCTCAGTTTATTTCTCTTTCTAATATTCCTGAAGGAGATTACACAAAGATTACTTTTGGAATTGGTGTAGATCAGGAAAAATATTTAGAAGGAGCAACGGGTCAGGGTAATTTTTTAACCCTTGCTCAAGATGCAGAAATGATGTGGAGTTGGCAGGCAGGGTACAAGTTTTTAGTTTTTGAAGGAGAATATACTTCTATAAATTCTCCCACTCCAAGTGCTTTTGCATTTCATATGGGAAGTCATGGAAAAGTATTGGACAATTATAGAGAGGTAACATTGTCGTTACCAAATTCTGCAAGAATTAGAACAGATAAAATACCAGAAATCCATGTAGTTTCTAATGTGTTTTACATATTGTCTGGAAGCACCAAATTTTTGTTAGATGAAGGGTCACAAATTCATGTAGATGCATTAAAATCTCCAAAAATTGCCAATAATACAAGCGAAATGTTTTACATAGATCACGTACATAATTAGTATTAATCGTCATGAAAATAATGCAAAAAATAACTGTTTTCATTTTTATTCTCTTTTTTGGTTGTGAAAATCATGAGGAAGAATATGTAAAAATCACTACTAAAGTTGCGTTAAACCAGCCCTCAAATTTTCCTAAATTACGCTATAACCTTATTCAAAACCCTTTAACTGAAGAAGGAATAGCTTTAGGAAAAAAACTTTTTTATGAGGGCCGATTGTCTAAAAATTCTGTTGTTTCATGTGGTTTTTGCCACGAACAAGCTTCGGCATTTACTCATCATGGTCATACTATTAGCCATGGTGTTAATAATTTATTAGGTTTTAGAAATGCACAACCAATTCAGAACTTGGCATATTTTGAGGAGTTTAATTGGGATGGTTCTGCAATACATTTAGATTTGCAACCTATTATACCTATTACAAGTGAGTTTGAAATGGGTGAAACAATACCATCTGTTTTAGATAAATTAAGTTTAGATACCGATTACAAGCAATTATTTGAGGATGCTTTTGGTGATGATGAAATTAATTCTGAAAGAATGTTAAAAGCACTTTCTCAATTTATGGTAACCATGATTTCTTCTAATTCTAAATACGATAAAATAGTAAGAAATGAAGGTAATATTTATTTTACAGATGAAGAAAAGGAGGGTTTTAAATTATTTAAAAACAAATGTGCGTCATGCCACTCGGGAGAATTATTTACAGATAAATCATATAGAAATAATGGTTTGCCTTTTAATTCTAAGTTTCCTGATGAAGAAGGACGAGCACGTGTTACAGGTTTCTTAGATGATTTTTATAAGTTTAGAGTACCAAGTTTACGAAATGTTGCTGTAACTTTTCCGTACATGCATGATGGTAGGTTTAAAACTTTAAACGCTGTATTAAATTTTTATTCAGAAGGAATGTTAGATAATGGTGGTAAAATTGATACACTTTTATTAAAAAGAGATGGAAGTTTCGGAATTAACTTAACTCCTTCAGAAAAAAAATACCTCATCAAATTTCTTAATACATTAACAGATAATACTTTTTTAAATGATAAACGTTTTTCAGAATTTTAAACAATCAATTCTAATATTTTTATTTTTTTTGACCATTTCATTTGATGGGTTTTCAAAAAAATTAATAGATTATAAATCAGATAATATACTAAATAATATCGAGTATTATTTTTGCGATATATGTGGTTCTTCAGCAAACGGAGCAAGTTTTGGTATAGGAACAATTAGCAGTGCAAGTTTTATAGGAGTCAGATATATGTATCAATCTTACACTTCTAAAGATGGTATTTTTGTAAATTCGCCATCAACAAAAGAGCATTTTAGTGCTTATCAACTTTGGGGTAAAATACCAGTTAACAGTTCAATTTATATAAGTGCAGTAATGCCTTATCAAGATTTAGAAAGGAGATTTTCTAATAAAACGGAGGCAGTTAGTGGTTTTGGAGATGCTATAATTATGGGTTGGTATCAATTAAAATTATTTAAGCAATCTTCAGAGAACAACACTAATTTAATACCTGTGAAAGAAACATCAAATCACTCATTAGAATTTGGTTTTGGGGTGAAATTGCCTACAGGTAAATTTGAACAAGTACTAGCAAATCGTGTAAACCCAGGTTTTCAGGTAGGTACAGGAAGTTTAGATGTTGTTCTTGCACTTTCACATGGCTTTAATAAAAATAATTTTGGGCTTAGCACCTCTTTAACTTATTATCTAAAAGGTGAAAATAAGAATGAATACCGTTTTGGAAATCAGTTTAGCTACCGTACAAATTTATTTTATACAATAGCAAAAGATAATTTTAGTTTCTTACCATTTATAGGTTTTTCTGGAGATGTTTATAATCCTATTTCTCAATATAAAGAAACTATAAAAAATACAAGCGGTGATGTATTTAACGGAATATTAGGAGCAGAAACTATCTTTAATAAAGCAATTGTTGGTGTTAATTACACGTTGCCAATTCATCACAATTTATTTAACGGAAATGTTACTCCAAATAGTTCTTTAAGTGTTTATTTAAATTTTTCTCTAGAATAGTTTTCTATGTGTAAAACAACTGAATATTTTTAAAAAAGTATTCAGTTGTTTTATTCTCTAACGTATTCTTCCTTTAAAAGCAAAATATCTGTTTTTAACCTTTCCATTTCTTCTTTATCTGTGCCGTCATAAGAACCTCTTATGCGTCTTTCTTTATCTATTAAAACAAAATTTTCTGTATGAATAAAGTCGTTCTCTCCACCGTCGCCATCATCTAGAACAGCAAAATAACTTTTTCTTGCTAGTTCGTAAATATGTTTTTTAGGACCTGTTACTACATGCCATTTACCATCAATAACCCCTTTCTTTTTTGCATATTCTTTTAATACAGAAACGCTATCTATAACTGGTGTAACCGAATGAGATAAAAACATAATATCAGTATCGTTTTTGTAAAAATTTTGTAGCTCGCTCATATTATATGCCATTGCAATGCATATAGTTTGACACCTTGTAAAAAAGAAATCTGCTATGTAAATTTTGTCTTTAAAATTATTGTTAGTAACTATTTCTCCGTTCTGATTTACTAACTCAAAATCTGCAATTGTATGATTTTTAGTAATGTGTTTAATTGAAAAGTCCACCAATTGCGGATTAAAGTCTATAGGGTTATAAATTTTTAATGTTTTATCAACTTTTAATAGATGATAAAAAACTGGAATCGAAACTGCAGAAAAAGCAATTAAAAAAAGTAAAGTAGGAATTGATTTTTTAAAAAATTTAATTTCCATAAATATCTAGTTATAAAGCAAAAATACGACTTAATATTTCTTTAAAAAAGAACTAAAATCTAATAAAATCATAAAAATGTGGGTATTTTTTTCTTAATAAAAATGAATTTCTAAGTGTTTTACTTTTTTTTATAAAGTAATATTTAAAGTTAATGATGTTGAAAGATTAATGGTTTTTGATTAATTTCGACGATATTTTACAATTATGATGAATTGGGAACAATTACTTTCTTTAAAGCGTTTTGGTGATACAAAAAAAAGAGAAAGAATAGCACAAGATGAAACTCGTTTGGGTTTCGACGTAGATTTTGATAGAATTATTTTTTCAAAGGCATTTAGAAGTCTTCAAGATAAAACTCAAGTAATACCTTTGTCTGAAACCGATTTTGTTCATACAAGATTAACACATAGTTTAGAGGTTTCTGTAGTGGGTAGAACCCTTGGTAGAAAGGTAGGAAAGGTATTGTTAGAAAGGCATACTAATTTAGCAGCATTAGGGTATACTTTTAACGATTTTGGAGCTATTGTTGCTGCGGCTTCATTAATGCATGATATAGGAAATCCTCCTTTTGGCCACTCTGGCGAGAAAGCTATTGGCGAATATTTTAAAACAGGAAAAGGGATACAGTTTAAAAAAGAATTGTTATCAAAAGAATATCAAGATTTAATAGACTTTGAAGGGAATGCTAACGGATTTAAAATTTTAACAGAATCTAGAGAGGGTATTGCAGGAGGTTTAAGACTAAGTTATGCAACATTGGGCGCATTTTTAAAGTACCCTAAAGAAAGTTTGCCAAAGAAGCCTACATTACATGTTGTAGATAAAAAATATGGTTTTTTTCAATCCGAAAAACAAGCTTTTTTAGAGGTGGTAAACGAGTTAGGAATGTTACCAAAATCTATCGAAAATAACTCTTATTACAGACATCCATTGGCATATCTTGTTGAAGCTGCAGACGATATTTGTTATACAATTATAGATTTTGAAGACGGCATAAACCTAGGTTTAATAGAAGAAGAATTTGCATTGGAGTTTTTAATTAAATTGGTAAAAGATACTATTGATATTAAAAAATATCATTCTTTAGAACATAAAACAGACCGAGTAAGCTATTTAAGAGCATTGGCAATTGGAGTGCTTATTAATGAAGCGGTAACGCTGTTTTTAGACAATGAAACTGCGATATTAAATGGTACCTTTAACAAACCACTATTAGACAAATGTAGGTTTGAGGCACAGATTAAGGATATTATTAATATAAGTATTAAAAATATATATAAGAGTAAAGAAGTAATTGAAAAAGAAGTTTCTGGTTACAGAATTATTGCCGATTTACTAGATGTATTTGTAACTGCTTTAAACAATCAGCATCAAGGAAAGGCCTCTAACTTCGATACACTTGTACTACATTTATTACCTGAAGAGTATCAAGTAGAAACAGAAAATTTGTATGATAGAATCATGCAAATATGTAGCTATGTCTCTAGAATGTCTGACAGTTATGCCATTCGAATTCACAAAAAAATATCAGGAAATATAATTTAGAATCAATATTAATTACTAAATTGTACGTTTTAAGGGAGTATTTTCTTTTAAATACCACTAATGTGTATCCCTAATTTTATGAACCATAATACAGTAAAATGAAACAAATTTACCAATTTTTAACCCTTGCCTTAGTGCTTACTTTTTTTGTTGCATGCAATTCTAATACAGAATTGTCATCAGAACTTAAGCACACAAAAAAGAAAAAGAAAACTCAAGAGGAGAAGGCAATTGCTACAAAACAAAGATGGTTACACGATTTTAACATGCAAAAAAATCCTTTAACAGGTAAAATACCAAAAGAGGAAAAGTTAAAAGAATTTGAAAATGCTTTGTTAGAAAAACAAAGTACTTATGCGTCGAGAACTAATACCAACAATTATATTAGTAGAGGTCCGTCTAATTTAGGTGGTAGAACCAGAGCATTGCAAGTAGATATATCTGATGCTTCAGGAAAAACGATGCTAGCAGGAGGTGTAAGTAGCGGTGTATTTAGAACCACAGATGGTGGACAAAATTGGACAAAAGTTTCTGCTTTTGATGAAATTCACAACGTTACTTCAATTGCACAAGATCCAAGGCCAGGTTTTCAAAACATTTGGTACTATGGTACAGGAGAGTATGCTGGTAATAGTGCTTCAATTCAAGAGCAATACAGAGGCTATGGAGTATGGAAATCTACCGATAGCGGTTTAACTTGGCAACAAATGGCTACAACGTCAAATGGTGCTTTTGAAAATTTTGACAACTTTTTCGATTATATAATTGATATGGAAGTACACCCTGTTTCGGGAGAACTTTTTGTTGGTACTGCCGGAAAAGTTTACAGATTAGCAAACCCTTCACCAGTGGTAGAGTTAGAAATAGATAATAATTCTTTAGGTTGGACAGATTTAGAAATTACTACTTCAGGAAGAGTTTTTGTTGCTATAGATGGAAGATTTTCTGCAGTTAGCGGTGTTTGGACTTCACCAACAGGTTCTGGAAACTGGACACGTATTTCAGAAAATGTAACTAATTTTAGCCCAACGAGAAGAATTACTCTAGGTATAGCGCCATCTAACGAAAACATCGTATATGTGTTGTATGACAATGGAGACAATAATGCTGCAGGAAATCGAGTAGCTGAGGCAGATTTATTTCAGTATAATTTTTCAACAGATACTTGGGTAGACTACAGTAGTAAATTACCAGATGAAGCTGGAGAGTCTAATGGAAACGATCCCTTTTCTATACAGGGTGGTTATGATTTAGTGGTTTCGGTAAAGCCAGACAATGAAAACTTTGTGGTTATTGGTGGTACAAATATTTATAAAATTAACAACATAACTACAGATACCACTTTTAAAAGAATTGGTGGTTATAAAGATGCCAATGGTTATGAACTTTATTCTAATCATCACCCAGATATTCATGCAGTAGCTTGGGGATTAACAGATAGTAATATTTTGTATTCTGGAACCGACGGAGGTGTTCACGAAACAACAAACGTAAGTTCAGAAACGGTAAGCTGGAACAACTTAAACAACAATTATCTTACATATCAATACTATCATATAAATATGATGAATGAGTCAGGATCAGACATTGTAATTGGTGGAGCTCAAGATAATGGTACTACCATTGGAGGAACTAATTTTGGTAGACCAGATAAATCTTCTATGAAATCATATTTTGGGGGTGATGGAGCTGCGGTAGCAGTTGCAAATTCAGACAATTTATTAAGTGGATTTTATGTGTATGCTTCTACTCAGAATGGAAATATGTATAGAGGAGAAGATACTTTTTTAAATTCGAATATAACTCCTAAAGACGAGAATGGAGATGAATATGATAGTGGTTTTGTAACCTATTTTCACATGGACCCAGATAATTCAGAAATTATTTATTATGCTGGTGGAGATAAGTTATTAAGAACAGATAATGCAGAAACCGTAAGCAGTTCTACTTGGGATGAAATTGGAAAGTTACCTTTTGGAGAAAAAATTTTAACAATGGAAACTACCCGAGGAACTTATGATGCTTCTTCTAGTTTCCTTTTTATTGGTGGTAGAGGAGGTAATGTTTATAGAGTAAGCGATCCTAAAAATACTAGCGAAATTACACTTAAAAAAATGACACCACCAGGTGTTTTTGTTGATGATTTAGATATTAATAATAGTCAGTATATTTCTGATATAGCCATTCATCCCACAAATTCAGATATTTTAATTGCTACATATGCTAGTTATGGAAGTACTATAAAAAATATTTTTATTACTAAGAACGCAACTGCAGCAAGTCCAACATGGGTAGAGGTAGAGCGTAATTTGGCTTCACATTCAATTCGATCGGCAGCTATTGCAATGGTGGGAGATCAAACTCATTATTTTGTAGGAACAGCAAGAGGTTTGTATTCATCTGAAAATCCAGAAACTGAAGATTGGTCTCTGGAAGGAGGCACTGTTATGGGTATTCCTATTGTAAGCGGTTTGGTTTACAGACATTCAGATAATGTTTTACTGGTTGGTACCCACGGAAACGGTATGTTTGAAACCAACTTAAATAGCAGCTTATCTGTAAAAGAAACCTACAAAGAAACTGTTCAATTAGCCATGTACCCTAATCCTACGCAAAGAGAACTTACTCTTATTAGTCGCGATATTACTATTGGAAATTCTACAAAATTCTCTATATATAGTATTGATGGTAAAGAGGTAAAACGTGGTGTTGTACAAGATAAAAAAATAGATGTTCAAGATTTAAGTCAAGGTATGTATTTATTAAATCTTAAAAGTGATGGCAAAACAGTTACCAGAAAATTTGTTAAAAACTAACGTATGAAGTATCCTTTTTATTTTTTACTTTTTATTTTTCTAATGGGATGTAAAACTCAAAAATACCAATTGGTAGAGAGCAATGCACTTTCTTTAAAAGAAGGATATTACATAGAAATTCCACCCGGAACTTTTGAAGGTAAAACAGCTATAAATGCCGTATTAACTTTTGAAAAATTTGATAAAACAGCTATTAAATTTTTAGGTATTTATTTTAGAAATGAGTTTGTAGCTACCTCAGGAATTAAAGATTCTTTTAAAATTGAAGCAGGAGTTTATAAAGAGAATTTTAAAAAATTAAAGGAGGATAATATTCCTTTTAAGTTAAAAAAATCTGAAGTAGTATTAAGCTATTTTTACAAAGGAAAGCAAAAATACACAAAGTATACTTTACAAAAGAAATCGCCATTGGGCAATATACCAATGTAACAAGCTATTTTTTAGTAATTATTTTTAAAATTAAAGACGCTAGCAATAGCGTCTTTTTTTATATTTTATTAAAAAGTTTCCCCAAACTATTAGCATCTAAACAAGTCATTTCTTGAAGTTCTAAGACAGTGCCATGAGTAATAAAATTATCGGGAATACCAATTACAGTAATTTTATTTTTATAGTTGTTTTCAGTAGCAAATTCTAGAATAGCACTTCCAAAGCCCCCTTTTTTTACACCTTCTTCCGCAGTAAAAATGGTTGTATATTTTTTAAAAATTGTATGAAGAAGTTCAACATCTAATGGTTTGATAAAGCGCATATTATAATGTGCTATTTTTTCGTTGTTTTTAGAATACTCAATTCCTTTTTTAATATTTTCTGAAATAGTACCTACAGATAAAACTGCAGCCTCTTTACCTTCCTTTAATTGAATTCCTTTTCCAATTTTTATTCTTTTGAATGGTAGCTGCCAATGTGTTAAGTTTCCTGTTCCTCTAGGGTACCTTATAGCAATAGGATTTTTTATCCCTAATTGTGCAGTGTACAATATATTTCTCAGTTCTATTTCGTTGCTTGGAGCAAAAATAGTTAAGTTTGGTATACACCGTAAATATGCCAAATCGAAAACACCATGATGCGTGGCACCGTCTTCACCTACTAGTCCTGCTCTATCTAAACAAAAAATTACAGGTAGTTTTTGCAGCGCAACATCATGTATTATTTGGTCGTAAGCGCGTTGTAAAAAAGTAGAATAGATATTACAAAATGGTATTAATCCCTGAGTAGCCATTCCTGCTGCAAGTGTAACTGCGTGCTGTTCTGCAATACCAACATCAAAAGTTCTTTCTGGAAACTTTTCAAACATAAGTTTTAAAGAGCTTCCAGTAAGCATTGCAGGTGTAATACCTACTATTTTCGAGTTTTTTGTTGCTAATTCTAAAATGGTTTTACCAAACACATCTTGATATTTGGTATATGGGTTTTTTAACTGTGCTAATCGTTCACCAGAAATTTTATCAAATTTACCAGGAGCATGGTAAGTCACTTGATCCTCTTCAGCTCTTTGCAACCCTTTTCCTTTTGTAGTAATTATATGTAAAAACTTAGGACCTTTCACGTTTTTTAACCGTGTTAATTCTGAAATAATTTTTGGCAAATTATGACCGTTTATTGGTCCTGAATAGTCGAAATTTAAGGCTTTAATAATATTATTTTGGGCGGCTAATTTTCTATCTGTTTTTACTTTTGTTAAATATTCTTTTAAAGCACCAACAGCCGGGTCTATACCTATGGCATTGTCGTTTAATATTATTAATAAGTTAGCGTTAGAAACACCAGCATGGTTTAGCGCTTCAAAAGCCATACCACTGGCAATAGATGCATCTCCAATAACCGCAATATGGTGCCTTTTGGTTTCTCCTTTTAAATTGGATGCTATAGCCATGCCTAAAGCAGCAGAAATTGAGGTAGAAGAATGCCCCACTCCAAAAGTATCAAATTCACTTTCTGTTCTAGTAGGAAAACCTGCAATACCATTTAATTGCCTATTTGTATGAAAATTAGCTCTTCTACCGGTTAAAATTTTATGAACATATGCTTGATGTCCAACATCCCAAACTAACAAATCTTTTGGAGTATTAAATAAATAATGTAATGCAATAGTTAGCTCTACAACTCCCAAACTAGCACCTAAATGTCCTTCTTTGGTAGCTAGAACCTCTATTATAAAAGCACGTAATTCTTTTGCCAATTGTGGTAATTGAACTTCCTTTAATTTTCGTAAGTCTTTCGGACTTTCTATATGATCTAATAAACCCTTCATTTCTAACACAAAAATACAATTTAACTTTTGATGAATGTAAGTGAGTGTATGAAGAATTAAAAAAACTGTTGTATTTTTTTGCTTAATTTCGTGTTTTACTAATTTCTACCACAGATGATACAACCCTTTGATGATATTTATTTTATGAAAAAGGCCTATGAAGAGGCTATTATAGCATTTGATAAGGGAGAAATTCCTGTAGGAGCTGTAATTGTTTTTAATAATCAAATAATTGCAAGAGCCCATAATTTAACAGAAACGTTAAACGATGTAACAGCACATGCAGAAATGCAAGCATTTACCGCAGCTGCAGACTTTTTAGGTGGTAAATATTTAAAAAATTGCACTTTATACGTTACTTTAGAGCCTTGCCAAATGTGTGCAGGAGCTAGTTACTGGACTCAAATAGGTAAAATTGTGTATGGAGCAAGTGAGTTAGAAAGAGGTTTTATTCAGTTAAAAACAACGTTACACCCAAAAACTAAAGTTATTGGTGGTATTTTAGAAAATGAATGTTCATTATTATTAAAACGTTTTTTTATAGAAAAGCGTAATCTTAATTAATCTAAAACTGTTAAAATTGTAAGAATTTTTCATTTATAATTTGTAGTTTAAAATCTTTTAGAGAACTTTAACTTTTTAAGTTAATCAAACAACAAATACAAATGAAAAATTTAATCTTATTTTTTGTGCTTTTTTTTACTGTGTCTATCAGTTTAGCACAAGAAACGCCCTCACCAAATTACAGACAGGCAGCAAAGTATTCGCCTAAAAATTTAGCTAAAATGGTTCACTCAACTAGTGTGAGTCCGCATTGGTTAAAAAAAGGCAATCGTTTTTGGTATTCATATAAAACATCTGAAGGCTCAAATTATTATATTGTTGATGCAGATAAGAAAACAAAAAAGCCTTTGTTTAATAATTCTAAAATGGCTAAATGGTTAACAGAAATTACAAAAGATCCATACGACGCACAGCATTTACCACGTTTAGATATTAAATTTAATGAAGCTGAAGACGCTTTTCGTTTTAGAGTAACTGCTACAGAAGAAGTACCTGTAGAAGAGGATACTAAAAAAGAAACTTCTAAAAAAGATTCTACTGCTACAAAAAAGGCTAAAAAGAAAAAGCCTAAAATGGAGAAGAAAGTATATTATTTAGAATATAAACTTGGTGGAAACGGATTAACAATTATCAATACAAAAAAAGAAGAAAAGCAGCCTTGGAGAAGATGGGCAAATATTGCTCCAGACAGTTCTATTGTTCTTTATTCTAAAAATTACAATTTGTATTGGATGGATAAAATGAACTTTAAAAAGTTTATTAAAGATGAAAAAGATACGACTGTTGTAGAAAATCAGTGGACAAAAGACGGAGTAGAAAACTACGGCTATGGCGGCAGTAACCGAGGACAAGACAATGAAGATGTAGAAAAAAATAAAGACAAACGTAAAGGAGTTTGGGGTACTTGGTCTCATGATTCTAAGAAGTTTGTTTTTCAAAAATCAGATTCTAGACATATTAAAGACTTATGGGTAATTAACTCTACTGGTAAGAAAAGACCTACTCTAGAAACCTATAAATATCATATGCCAGGAGAACAAGAGTTTTATAAATCTGAATTATTAATTTTTGATATTCCTACAAAAACTCATGTTAAAGTACCTTTAGATACTGTTCGTCAGCAAAGTATTTCAGTTTTTAGAGCACCAATGAAACAGTCTAGTCGAGATGATGATTTTAGACCTTCTTTGTTGCTTTCAAAAAAAGGTAAAGTATATTTTAGTGTAATTTCTAGAGATCGAAAAAAATATGATATTAATGTAGCAGATATAAATACTGGTGAGTATAAAACGCTTATTAAAGAGCGCTTTAATACATACATAGAGTCGAGACCTCTTATTTTATTTAACAATGAAACAGAAATGTTACATTGGGCAGAGAGGGACGGTTGGGCTCATTTTTACTTGTATGATGCAGAAGGAAACTTAAAAAATCAGGTTACAGAAGGTGACTATCATGTAGATAATTTTGCTGGATTGGATGAAAAATCTAGAACACTTTATTTTACGGCAAATGGTGTAAATAAAAATCAAGATCCTTACTATCTACACACTTACAAAATTAATCTTAATGGTACTGGAATGCGCAGTTTAGATTCTGGAGATTTTACTGCAACAGCATCAATGTCAGATTCTAACAAGTATTTTGTAAGTAACTATTCTCGAGTAAATACAGTACCTAAATCTGAATTAAGAGATGTAAACGGAAGAAAAGTTATGGATTTAGAAACTGCCGATTTATCTCAATTATTTGCTTCGGGATATAAGTTTCCAGAGCCTTTTAAAGTAAAAGCAGATGACGGTATTACCGATATTTATGGTGTTATGTATAAGCCTTTTGACATGGATTCTACAAAAGTGTATCCGTTATTAGAGTATGTATATCCTGGGCCACAAACCGAAGCTGTAAACAAAGCTTTTTCCTATAGAATGGATCGTTTAGATAGAATGGCTCAAGTTGGTTTTGTAGTTATTACACTGGGTAACAGAGGTGGTCATCCCGATAGGTCTAAATGGTATCATAACTACGGTTACGGTAATTTACGCGATTATGGTTTGGCAGATAAAAAGTATGTGGCTCAACAACTAGCTAATAAACATACATTTATAGACATTGAAAAAGTAGGAATTTATGGGCATTCTGGTGGTGGATTTATGTCTACTGCAGCTATGTTGGTATATCCAGATTTCTTTAAGGCAGCTGTTTCTTCAGCAGGTAATCATGATAATAGAGTATACAATTCTTGGTGGAGTGAAACCCACCACGGTGTAAAAGAAGAAATTGATGAAAAAGGAAAGATTTCTCATAAATATAATATTGATTACAATCAGGCGTTAGCAAAAAACTTAAAAGGACATTTAATGTTAATTCATGGAGACATGGATAATAATGTGCATCCGGCAGGAACTATAAGAATGGCAGAGCAATTAATTAAAGCTCATAAACGTTTTAAATTTATGATTATGCCAGGACAAAGACACGGTTTCGGAAACATGACAGAATATTCTTTTTGGCTAAGAGCCGATCATTTTAGCAAGTATTTGTTAGGAAAAGAAGCTACGGATACCGATATTCTGTATATGAATATGGATAAACCAATGAATAGATAAAAGAGTTTATCTTTTGAATTGGAATTAATATATTAAAAAACGCTGAATGAATATTCAGCGTTTTTTAATTATAACCTTTTAGCGTTTTTCTTCTTCTACAAATTCTAAAATATCTGCAGGCTGACAATCTAAAGCTTTACAAATTGCTTCTAACGTAGAAAACCGAATTGCTTTTGCTTTTCCAGATTTTAAAATAGATAAATTTGCTGTTGTTATATCTATTATTTCTGCCAAGTCTTTACTTTTCATTTTACGTTTTGCAAGCATTACATCTAAGTTTACTATAATTGGCATATTTATATGGTTAAGTCGTTTTCTTGTTTAATTTTTTTTCCTACTACAAGCACTTTACTAAAAATTATTAAAAAAAGACCAAACACAATCATTAATAAAGATAAATATCTAGAATTTGCATTAAAGTATACATAGTACTTTATATCTATAAAAAATATTGAAAAACTAAGTAAAAAGGCTACTATATTAGAAATTATAATAAGTTTACCTGCTTTATTTAAAAAGTTAAATGCGTTGTTGTTATAGTAGTCGGTAATATTTTTTATTAGCAAAATTTTAATAAGAAAATAAGCACCATATAAAAATAGACAAAAAGCAAAAAGTTTTATTATTACCACTATTTTTATTGGTAAAGAAGTTTTTTCATAACTAAAATGCCCAAGATGTAGTACATCATTGTTAAAAATTAAAGCACTAATAGTTAGTATATTATCTCCTAAAAACCACAAAAGTGTAAAGCTAAAAAGAATTAATACCATTCTTTTTAAAATTTTTATTTTTTTCATATTTATATAGTTAAGTCGTTTTCAGATTGTATTTCTATACCTCTTTTTACAATCTGAGCAAAAATGAAAATGATAAGAGATAGAAAAACAAAATCACTAGAAAATAAACTAATTTCAAAATCGTGCTTCTTGCCAATAAATTGAATGTGTGTATTGTGTACTATTGCTATTACCCATAAATAAAAAATAGCATAACTTATTTTTTTCATCATTTTATGTATGTCAATTTTAAATGGCTTTTCTAGGTTTAGTTTTTTTAATAGTATAATAACTAAATAGGCAATATAGGCTTCTATTGCAAATAGTATTATTTTATAAAACACTAAAAAAGAATAGTTTACAAAACTATGGTTGTAATATTCGAAAAGATTTAAGCCTTCAAATAGGTTTTTTGCCATTTCTGGTTTGTAAATACTAGCGATGTATGAGGTTAAAATTACGCCACATTTAATCATCAATCCTATAAATGCGAACCATGAAAAGAATTTCATGATTTTTAAAATTGTTTCAGTTTTCATTTTTTATACATTTTGATGATACAAATATATAAAAATTATTGAAAAACAATAATAAAATATTAAATAAGAATAATTTTATACTTTTTTAATTACACTTGTTACAATTCCCCATATTACAAAATCGTTTTCTTCTGTAATTTTTATGATTGGATAATCTGGGTTTTCAGGCTGTAACCAAACTTCATTTTTTTCTACACGTAGGCGTTTTACAGTAAACTCGCCATCTAAAAAACAAACAGCAATTTTATTATTTGCAGGTTCTAAACTTCTATCTATTACTAGTAAATCGTTATCGTCTAAACCTGCATTAATCATAGATTGCCCTTTTACTTTAGCAAAAAAGGTAGCCTCTTTATTGGTAATTAGTTCATCATCTAAAGAAATTCTGGTTTCTCTAAAATCGTCTGCAGGAGAGGGAAACCCAGCAGAAATACCTGTATCAACAAAAATAGCTCCATTTCCAGAAGATGTTTTTGGAGAAAAAAAGACAAGATTTTTGGGTGTTTTCATGTAGGGCAAATTATAATTTTTTTTCTAAATTTTTATTTTTTTATTTCTTATGATATGAATTAACAATAAAAACTTCGTTAATATTAGTTGTAAATTTTTTTGATAAACGCTCTTGTCGCATTTTCCAAGTTCGTTTTAAATCTTGATTTCCAAGTTTTATCTTATCGCTTTTAAATTTTTTATTTAAAGAGTCTATTGCAGCCATTAAAGGTTTATGTTTCGGATTTTCTTCAGAAAATAAGTTCAATTGAAAATTATCGTTAGGTACGAGTCCAGAAATAATAACGCCTGCTTTTTTATATTGTATTCCTTTTTTGTAAATATTTTTTACTGCTTCTACAGCTGCTTTAGAAATAATTAATGAAGAGTCTGTCGGATATGATAAAATTGCGGTAGTACTTTCTTTTAAGTAAGGTTGATTTTTATCGAACCGATTGCTTCTTAAAAATACGGTAATAAGATGACAGCTCGATTTTTGTTCACGTAGTTTTTTTGCGCAACTTGTTGCAAAAGTAGAAATGCGTTCTTTTATATTTTCGATATCTGAATAAGTGTTTTCAAAGCTGCGTGTCGTTGCAATCATTTTTTTAGAAGACACAGCATCCTCTAGAGGTATTTTAGAAATTCCTTGTAAATCTTTTTGCAATCGCCATTCTACGATAGAAAATTCTTTTAAAACCCAATCGCTTGGTAATTGTGTAAAATCGTATGCTGTAACTACTCCTTTGGCTTCTAAGCGTTTTTGTAAACGGCCGCCAATTCCCCATACTTTACCAATTTTAGTCCATTTTAATGCTTTAATTCTTTTTTCTTCACTGTCTATTATACAAATTCCTTTAGATTGTTTTAAGTTAGATCGTGCTATTTTATTGGCTACTTTGCTTAAAGCTTTTGTAGGAGCAATTCCTACACAAGTAGGTATACCTGTCCATTTTAAAATTCTACGTCTCATTGTTGTAGCATATTCTGCAAAATTATAGTTGTCGAAACCTTTAAGTTCTAAAAAGGATTCGTCTATAGAATACACTTCTATATCTGGAGAAAAGTCTTTTAAAATATTCATTACACGTGCGCTCATATCTCCGTATAATGGATAGTTAGATGATAAAACGGTAATGTTGTTTGCTTTGCAAAAAGACTCCCACTTAAAAATAGGTGCACCAAAAGGGAGTTGTAATTTTTTTGCTTCGTCGCTCATAGAAATTACACAACCATCGTTATTGCTTAAAATAGCAACTGGTTTTCCTTGTAAGTTTGGGTTAAAAACGCGCTCACAAGAGGCATAAAAGTTATTACAATCTATAAGTGCAAACATGCTATAAAAATATCAAAAAATAACAGGCAAAAATAGGTTGTTAATATCTTAAGATGTTAAATTTTAAAGTTGTTAAAACAGCGTTATTTAGGCTGTTATTGTAAGGTAAGCTTTTTTAAGTTTTGTAATAACAAAGGGAATTTCATTAGTGTTTAAATGACCAAAACCCAGTCGAATAGCACATGTTTTTTTATTTTGATATAAAACTGTTTTTGGGAGGTATAGATCGTTTTTTTCTGCAGCTTCAGCAAGTTTTAATAAAGGTATTTTGGGTGTAAATTCTAACCATATTGCTAGTCCGCCAGAGGGAACTTTCCATTTGGCAATAGTTTTAAAGTGTTTTGTTAATTCTTTACACACAAGTGTATTTCTTTCTTTATAAATGTTAGTATTTTTTTTAATTAAACGATAAATTTCACCTTCATCAATAAGTTCAGACACTATTTGTTCTTGTATTAAATCTCCTTGTTTGTCTAATAGTTCTAAATAGTTTTTTGCTTCTGTAATTAAGTTTTCAGGAGCAACCACAAAGCCAATTTGAAAACTAGGAAATAAAGATTGACCAATTTTACCAAGGTATATTATCATTCCATTAGCATCTGCGCTAGCCATTGGTAACATGGCAGAACCTTTAAACTGAAAATCATAATCATAATCATCTTCTATAATAGCAAACTTATATTCTTTTGCCAATTGTAAAAGCGCCACTCTTCTTGCTGTACTTAAAGTTGCAGTGGTTGGATAATGCCTATTTGCAGAAATATATACACAACGAATCTGATTTTTTTGTGCAATTTTTTTAATAAATGAAATGTTTATTCCTTTGCTGTCTACAGGGACTGTTTTAATCGTAGCACCTGCTTCCTGAAAAATTGTATTAGCAGCATAATTACTTAATTCTCCTACTATAACTAAATCGTTATTTTTTACTAATAATTGACTTACAATGTATAAACTCATTTCTGTACTACGCGTGCTTATTACATTTTTAGGTCTTACGTGTAGGCCTCTAGTTACATTTAAGTGATTGCATAATTGTATTTGAAAAACAGTATTAGAAAATTGTGAAGGACGATTCCATTTTTGTAGCAACATTTTTCGTTTCATAGCGGCACTATACCACCTAGTAAATTCTTGAACAGGATGTAGTCTTAAATCTGGTTTGCCATCATTTATACTATATTTAGCCTTAGTTTGTTCTTTTGTAGAAGCCAAATGAAAGGCTTCTTGAAAGGGAAATCCTGTAGTATTAGCATATGAATATACTTTTAAATTGTTAAATGATTTTGCTCTTAGCTTAGGAGTATTTGCGTCTGACTCTAAAATAAAAGTTCCACTATTTGGTAAAATTTTTACCCATCCTTGCGCTGCTAATTCATCATAAATTGCCACTGCTGTATTTCTATGAATATTTAATAGGGTACTTAGTTTTCGTGTTCCTGGTAATTTTGTTCCCTTTACTAAATATTTACGCTGAATAGCATTAATAATTTGCTGAGAAACCTGAATATAAATAGATTTTTTAGTTTTTCTATCAATAGAAATCAGCTGTTTTAAAATGTCATTAACCGGACTATCATTCATTATAAAAGCGGACTATTTTAGTAGTCCAGAAAGTTACGATTTTTGTCGTGTTTTTAAAAATTTAAATAAAAATAATATCATGAGAAATCTCCTATTACTATTCCTACTTTTTAGTCGTATATTTAGTATTCAATCTCAAGAAATTAAGTCAGTTCAAAAGTTAGATACGATACTTATAAAATCTACAAGAATAGCACTTCCTTTTAAAGAAAATGCTAGAACAATACAGCTTATTTCTTCTGAAGATATACAAAATAGTGCCGCTACTAATATAGTTGATGTATTGCAGCAAGTTGCGGGTGTAGACATTCGAAGAAGAGGAACAGGAGGCTCCCAAGCCGATTTGTATATAAGAGGTGGAGGTTTCGACCAAACATTGTTACTAGTAGATGGAATAAAAATGGACGATGCACAAACCGGTCATCATACTCTTAATGCTGCTTTGCCCTTAGAGGTTATAGAAAGAATAGAGATTATTAAAGGTCCGGCAGCCAGAGTTTTCGGTCAAAATGCGTTTACTGGTGCTATTAATATTGTTACCAAAACTTCTTTTAAAAATAATAGTTCTCTTAATGTAGAGGGCGGTTCATTTGGTCAGTTAAATGCTTCGGCAACTATTGGTAAAGAGTATAAAAATACTTCTGTTCTTGCTCATTTAGGTACTTTAACATCAGACGGTTACAGGAATAATACAGATTATAGAAATAACAATTATTTTATAAAAGCCATTTTTAATAAAAATAAACAACCAATTGAAGTTGTTGGTACTTTTTTTGATAAGAAATTTGGGGCGGAAAATTTTTATACTACAAACCCGGCGTGGAACGAGTATGAGGAAACACAAAGTAGTTTGTTAGGTGTTTCTACAACTTTTAAAGGAAACGGTTTTAACGTAATGCCAAAGGTATATTGGCGAAGAGGACAAGATATTTTTTTATTAAAACGAAATGATCCTAGTTTTTTTAGAAACCTACATATTACCAACAAAATTGGTTTCGAAACCAATGTTTCTTATACTTCTAAATTTGGTATTACAGGTTTTGGGGTAGATATTTCTCATTTTTCTATTCGTAGTAATAATCTTGGCGATAGAGAAAGAACTATGGCAAATGTGTTTTTAGAACATCGCTTTAAATTTGCTAACGGAAAAATTTCATTTACTCCAGGAGTAGCAATTTCTTATTTTTCGGATTTTAAGTGGAATGCTTTTCCTGGTATAGATGTTGGTGTAGAAATTTCGGACAATGTTAAAGCATACGGAAATATTGGTTATACCTTTAGAATACCAACTTTTACCGATTTGTATTACAGCGATCCTGCCACATCTGGAAATGCTAATTTAACACCAGAAAGTGCTTTTGCTCAAGAATTAGGGGTAAAGTATCGTTATAATAACTTTACTGGGTTTTTATCATTTTTTAACAGAGATTCAGATAATTTAATAGACTATATTAGACCAAATACGGGCATTAGTATTTTTACGGCACAAAATATTGCTACAGTAAATACAAAAGGGTTAGAACTTTCGGGCACTCAATCATTTAAATTATTTAATTATAACCAGTCTTTTACTTTTGGTTATACCTATATTGATGATACTATTTTAGCACAAAACAAAGCATTGTCTAGGTATTCTTTAAATACGCTAAAACATCATTTTACGACTCGTTTTTCTACACAATTAGTAAAAAATGTACGTCAGAATATTATTTATAAGTACGCTCAAAGAAATATAGGAAACGATTATAATGTTTTAGATGCTTCTGTAATTATAAACGCCAATAAGTTTAATGTTACATTAACTGCTAGCAATATTTTTAACGAACAGTATATAGAAACAGGTTTTGTACCTATGCCAGGAAGAAACTTTTTAGTAGGTTTGCGTTATCGACTATAGCTTTAGTAGTATAATACAAGCACAAAAAAAGTTCAGTCTTCTTAGACTGAACTTTTTAATTTTATATTATTTGTAATTGCTATTTCTTATATAGATGCTTTCATTAGCTCTCTATTCATTCTAGCAATATTATCTAAAGAAATTCCTTTAGGACATTCTACTTCACAAGCACCAGTATTTGTACAGTTTCCAAAGCCTTCTAAATCCATTTGAGCTACCATATTTCTAACTCTATCTGCGGCTTCTACTTGCCCTTGTGGCAACAATGCATATTGAGATACTTTTGCACCCACAAATAACATTGCAGATGAATTTTTACAAGTTGCTACACAAGCTCCACAACCAATACAAGTTGCAGCATCCATAGCGGTGTCTGCGTCTTTTTTAGGAATTGGAATTGAATTTGCATCTTGTGTATTACCAGATGTATTTACAGAAATATATCCACCGGCATGTTGTATTCTATCAAATGCAGAACGGTCTACTACTAAATCTTTAATTACAGGAAAAGCAGTTGCTCTCCATGGTTCTATAGTAATGGTGTCTCCGTCTTTAAACATTCTCATGTGTAATTGGCATGTGGTTACGCCTCTATCTGGGCCGTGTGCTTCGCCATTAATATACATAGAACACATACCACAAATTCCTTCTCTACAATCATGATCGAAAGCAACTGGTTGTTCACCAGCATTTACCAACTGTTCGTTCAAAACATCCATCATTTCTAAAAAAGACATATGTTCAGAAATATCAGTCACTTTATAATCGACCATTTTACCTTTATCATTTGCATCCTTCTGACGCCAAATTTTAAGTGTTAAATTCATAATTTTTATGCTTTTGGCTGTTAGCTTTTGGCTGTTAGAAATTACTAACGGCTAAAGGCTAAAAGCACATATTATTTATAACTTCTTTCTTTAACTTCTATATTTTCGTATGCCAATTCTTCTTTGTGTAATACTGCGTCTTTTGGCTCACCTTTGTATTCCCATGCAGAAACAAACTGAAATTCTTTCATTCTTTTTGCTTCTCCTTCTTCTGTTTGATGTTCTTCTCTAAAGTGACCACCAGCAGATTCTTCTCTAACTAAAGCATCTTTGGCAAACAGTTCTCCTAATTCTAAGAAGTCTGCAACCCTACCTGCTTTTGCAAGTTGCTCATTATATTCTGTAGCTGAACCTGGTACATTTACATTTTGCCAGAAATCTTTTCTAAGTTCAGAAATTTCTTCTATGGCAGATTTTAATCCTTCTTCATTTCTAGACATTCCACATTTATCCCACATTATTTTACCTAATTTTTTGTGGTAATAATCTACAGAATGTTTTCCTTTATTGTTGATAAAGAACTCTATGCGTTCGGTAACTTCTTTTTCTGCAGCATCAAATTCTGGGGTGTCTGTAGGTATTTTTCCAGTACGAATGTCATCTGCTAGGTAATCTCCAATAGTATATGGTAGTACAAAATAACCATCTGCCAATCCTTGCATTAATGCCGAAGCACCTAATCTGTTAGCACCGTGGTCAGAGAAGTTGGCTTCTCCTATTGCGTAGCAACCAGGTATTGTAGTCATTAAATTGTAATCTACCCAAATACCACCCATCGTGTAGTGTACCGCCGGATAAATCATCATTGGAGTTTCATATGGATTTTCATCTACAATTTTTTCGTACATCTGAAATAAGTTTCCATATTTAGCACGAACAATCTCCTGACCTAATTCTTTTATTTTTGCTTCTGAAGGATTTGATATTCCTTGAATTTTTGCTTGTTCTTTTCCGTATCTCATAAAAGAAGATGCAAAGTCTAAATAGACTGCTTCACCTGTAGCATTTACACCATAACCTGCGTCGCAACGTTCTTTTGCTGCTCTAGAAGCAACATCACGAGGTACGAGGTTACCAAAAGCAGGATATCTTCTTTCTAAATAATAATCTCTATCCTCTTCTTTTATTTCTGTAGGTCTTAGTTTTCCTGCTCTTATGGCTTCAACATCTTTTAAATGTTTAGGAACCCAAATTCTACCATCGTTTCTTAAAGACTCAGACATTAAAGTTAATTTCGATTGATAATCTCCTGAACGTGGTATACAAGTTGGGTGAATTTGTGTATAACAAGGGTTTGCGAAATAAGCTCCTTTTTTATGAACTTTCCAACTTGCTGTTACGTTAGAACCCATGGCATTTGTAGATAAGAAATATACATTACCATAACCACCAGAGGCAATAACAACTGCATGTGCAGAATGACGTTCTATTTCTCCGGTAACTAAATTTCTGGCAATAATTCCTCTTGCTTTACCGTCTACTATTACAACATCTAACATTTCATGACGGTTAAACATTTCAATTTTACCACGAGCAATTTGACGGTTCATTGCAGAATATGCTCCTAATAATAATTGTTGACCTGTTTGTCCTTTTGCATAAAATGTTCTAGATACAAGTACACCACCAAAAGAACGGTTGTCTAATAAACCTCCGTAATCACGTGCAAAAGGAACGCCTTGTGCCACACATTGGTCTATAATATTTGCAGAAACTTCTGCTAGTCTATATACGTTTGCTTCTCTAGACCTATAGTCTCCACCTTTTACAGTATCATAAAATAATCTATAGGTAGAATCTCCATCTCCTTGATAATTCTTTGCCGCATTAATTCCTCCCTGAGCAGCAATAGAGTGCGCTCTTCTTGGAGAATCTTGATAAGCAAATGCTTTTACATTGTAGCCTAACTCTGCTAAAGTAGCAGAAGCAGAACCACCTGCAAGGCCTGTTCCAACAACAATTACATCTATATGACGCTTATTTGCTGGGTTTACCAAGTTAATTTGATTTTTATAAGTTGTCCATTTATCTTTTAACGGACCTTGAGGTACTTTTGAATCTAAAGCCATAATAATATAAGATTAATGGTTAAGGTGATGAAATAAAGCAATGAATATAAATCCTAAAGGAACTATAATGGCGTATGCTTTACCAACGTTTTCTAATTTTTTTCTTAACGATGCTGCTCCAACAGATTGAAATGCAGAGGTAAAACCATGTGCTAAATGTAAGCCTAAGAATACAAATGCTACTACATATGCTGCCACTCTTGCAGGATGTAGAAATTTATGCACCAATTCTTCGTGGTATCTGTAACCTTCTACACCTGGCATAGTACCAGACCAATCTCCTTGAATAAATTTTGTATTGATTTCTGGAAACCAAAAATCTATAAAGTGTAACACAATAAATGCTAAGATAGTTATACCGCTTAAAACCATGTTTCTACTAAACCAGGTAGAGTTGGCAGCACCATTATTTTTAGCATATTTTGCACCGTTCGATTTTCTATTTTTAATATCTAAAATAAAACCCATTACAAAATGAAAAACAACCGCAAAAATTAAAATTGGTTGTAAAGCAAATTGAACTACTGGGTTTGTTCCCATAAAATGAGAGACTTCGTTAAAAGTATCTGGACTAATAACCGATAAAATATTTATTGCTAAATGCTGAAGCAAAAAGAACATTAGGAAAAAAGCAGATAACGCCATTGCTACTTTTCTTCCAATCGAAGATTTAAAAAATCCACTCATTGTATTTTTATATTAAAATTATAACAACAAAAATAAGGCTAAACTAAATGCATAACAAAGTTTTTAAAGTTTTTTATAAAATATTTAGAATTATTTTAAATAGTTACTTCATAAACTAAAAAAAGCCCGAAAACTTAGTTTCGAGCTTTTTAGTTATGCTTTAATTTTATTAGTCGCAATAATTTTCATAGGCAGCAGTTGCTTCTAACACATCATCGAATTTTTCTCCATTCAATTCCCACCAGGCGTTTCCTGATGCGTCTGCACAAGCTTTGTAAGAATAGGGTGTTTTATTACAGTCTAATCCTACATCTTTACAAATTACAGATTCTTCTGAGCTTTCGTTAGTCGTACAATTAAATAGAATAATTGATGTAAGTAATAAAGTTATTTTTAATATTGATTTCATGTTTAATTTTTTTATTAAATTTCTGTTCTCCAAATAAAGCCTAAATTAAAGCCAAAACCACCGTTAAAAGAGGTTAAAAGCTCAGCAGACACCCCATATTTTTTAGATTTAGATATAAAATATCTTGCTTCAAAACCTATTAGTGCATCAAGATTAAAGTCTGCTTTCATTTCGGCGCTTTCCTCAAATCCTTGTGAATCAAATGTTTTTGTTTCGTACAATGATACACCCACGTATGGTTTTACGTTCGGAAAAATTGAAAATTGATTGTCTACTTGAAATTCATACCCAAAAACGTAAGCTAAGCGTAGGTTTATTATATCTGATATTGGAAACACGTTCATTCCAAATTCTAAACCATGTGCTAAGTTTTCGTGAAGTTTTCCGTTACTGCTAAATGGCGATACTTTTTTGTAAGCAATATTAAATTGCTCAAGGCCTTCATCACTAGAAGTAAAGCCTTTTAGGTCTACAAAAACATTTTGATACTCGTAATGTTTTTTATCATTTTCCTGAGAGAATACCATCACAGAAAAAAGAAATACATACATAAATAATAGTTTTTTCATTGAATTTTAATGTTAGGATTAATTTAACACAAACCAACAAAAAACTTAAGTTAATCCACAATTTTTGTCACAACTAACTTAAAGTTGTACACAACAAACAGGCTTTTAATTGAAAAAAATACTACACCTTAGAAATTATTTTTTTTAGATTTTCTTTATAAGCTCTAGAGAGGTTTATTATGGTTCCATTATGAAGCATTATTTTTGTTGAGTTTACTATTTTTATTTTAAAAACATTTACAATGTAAGATTTATGAACTCGCACAAAGTTACCTTCTGGCAAAGTATCTACTAGCTTTGTTAAAGAGTTTCTGTCTATTTCAGGCTTTTTTTTATCCTCTAAATAATACTCTACATAATGGCCGTCTGCTTTAATAAATACAATTTCTTTGCTATTAATTATAGCTTTGCTTTTTAAATGTATAAGTACCTCATTTGTGTTTGTTGCTTTTTGCTTATTGTATGAGTTAATTTTAACTTGTAGGCTATTAAACTCTTCTCGTAAAGCATCGTTTTTTTTAATAATATTTCGAAGAATAGAAAACAGGGCAATAGATAAAATAAGTACTTCTAAACCAACTCCTATAAGTACAGGGTTTATAGAGAACCAATAATGAGGTATAACATTTATTTGAATACCTATATAAATTATAAAACTCACAACTACGAAGAAAATAGAAATTATAAAAAGTTTTACCCTTTTTGCTTCTACTTCTCTTACTTTAAAAACTACGATAAATAAGCAGCTTATTAATATTAGGTAAGAGGTTCTAAAAAAGTAAGTTAACGCAATATTGTACTTGTAAAAAAGTTCTTTGTTGTAAATATATATGATAATAAATAGTAAAAATATAAACTTTAAGTTATTGAATATAAGGTAAATGAATTTTGAATATTTTTTTATCTTTAAAAATAGAACAAGAAAATTTATTGCAGATATGATTAAAATAGTTACTAAAAAGTACCTAGCATCATTGGTAATATTTGTATTGTTTGGGTATATATATTGAAAAGAAAACCCAAGGGTTGTAAATAAATATAACCATAAACTTAAAACATAGAGCGCATAATAAAAAAATATTTTTTTTCTTAAAAAAGCACTTAAAAGCATAGAACAAATTGCTATAAATAAGATAAAACTAAAGTATATTAAGTAAAAAATATTTTCTTTTTTCTCATTAATTTTAAAACCTTTTTTGTTCCAAAGCCAAATAGGAATTAACATTATAGATCTTCTATTATCAATCATTAAATAATAGCTAGTATTTCTTTGGGTATTTTTTAGAGGAAAAGTAAAACGTCTGTTTATATGAGATCGTTCGTAAAAAGTGTGAGATTTATCTCCTCCAAACCCAATTTTTTGAAATGTATTATCGGCTTTTTTCTCGTAAAGAACAAGGTCGTTTATAAATGGATTATTAATCTCTATAATCTTATCTTCTGTTTTCTTAGACCAATCTATGTTAAATTTTATCCATAAAAAATTATCAGAAATAGGATAGGTAGAGCTGCTTGTTTTTAAGGCTATTTTATTATTAATTACCAAACTATCTATTTGGTTAACAGTTATTTTTTTTTCTGTTAAGTAACTTTTAGCGCTAAGTAGTAGATTTTCTTTTTTTGATGATAATTGTGCAGAGAAAAAAAACGATTTTAAAAGTACAGCTATTAATAGCAAGTAAGGAAACATAAAAATTATTTAAAAACGTAAAAAGGTTTAATTTTAAGTGAATGCTTTTTAAATATTAGTGTTTATTTCATTTTTTTTATAAAACTACCTTCAGAATATAGGTATTCATTTACAACCTTGCCATTTTTATCATAAGTGGTGTACATACCATCTAATTGTCCGTTTTTATACTCTTGTTTACTTACTTTTTTACCATCTAAATTATATCTAAAAATATAACCATTTCCGTTTACAAGTGTTCCTTTGGCTAACTCTTTTCCTGTTTCAGAAAATAACTGGTTTATATTTTGGAGCTTTCCATTATTATATTCTTGTTCTACCCAAAGTTGGCCGTTATTGTACCATTGATAGTACTTTCCGTGAAGCTTATTTGATACATAATTTTTTTCAGTATTCTTTTTACCATCTTTAAAGTACGAATAATGCAGGCCTGTTTTTTCTGATAACCATTTGTCTTTTGTTGTAAATTTTGTATTTAATTCACCAGAAATCCATCTTATTTGCACAAGATATTCATTGTCTATATAATCTGTATACTGAACGTATTTGGCGCCAAAAGAATTGGTATAGTTCCATTTTTCATCGTAATATATTTTAACATTACCAATGGCTTTTATCATATGATATATATAATTGGCAGTTGTTTCTGCATTTGCAACACCGTCTACAAAACCAGATTTATAATTTATTATTTTGTTGTTTACAATTAAATAGATTTGTGGTGCACTATTGATGTTTAATTTTTTCATGTAATTTCCTTCAGGGTCTTTGTAAATATCGAAATACCACTCTCGGTCGATGACAAATTTTTTAATTTCATCTGCATTTTTACCAGTATCTAAATTAAGAGCAACAAACTTTAAATTGTACTTTTCTTTTAAATCTTCATAGTAGTTATTGTTAAATTTATCTAACGTATTTACGCATGGCGAGCACCACCTTTTTGCCCAAGTAAATAACACAATAGGGTTGTCTTTTTTTTGTTTTAATACACTTAGTAATGGTATTTCTAAATCATTAATTGTTTGAATTTCGATGTCTTTTAGTTCGTTTTGTGAAGTTGAAAGTTGTGAAATAAAGAATATTGAAATAAATATGAATTTTTTCATAATGAAGTGTCTAGGATATGTTTTTGGTTAATTAAGTAATATTTAGGATTGGTAATTTATAAAAAATAAATGAATTACTATAAAGTTTTCATTTTAGCTATTTGATTTTGAAAGTTTTAATATTATAAATAATTGACTTTCTTTTAATACAGTATCAGTAAAAATAAGTTTTGAAATAAAATGGCAACTTATTTATCTATAACAGGCATAAATTTTTTTTTTCTCTTAGAATAAATTCCTTAATGGAGATAGGATTATTACCTGTTATTTTTTTGTAATTATCGGAAATTATTGGTGCCGCTAGAAGCCTTGGTATAAAGTGAAGAATAGTTAAAACGAGAGCATAATCTCTTTCAAATCCGTCTTTTAATTTTCGGATATAAAATAAGATGGGATTTACATTTTTAAACCTCATTTTTAAACCGGTAATTTTAGATATTATTTTAACAACCTCTGTAAAATTTTTATTTTCTGCACCAGTTATTTCATAGGCTTTACCTTTGTAATCATCGAATTTTAGTAATAGTTGTGCAGTAACTTCAGCAATATTTTTAACATCAATAAAATTAAATTTAGCGTTTCCCGAAGGTAAATAAATATGCTGTTTATTTAATATTTCTGGGAGCAATGTTGTGGTTAAATTTTGCATAAAATAGCTTGGTCTAACAAAAATATACTCTAATTGCAATTCTTGTATTATTTTTTCTATTTTGTAATGAGGAATAAACTTACTTTTTTCTGCACCTTGAACCGATAAAAAAACCACTTTTTGAATTCCACTTTTTTTAGCTGCCTTTAAAAGCGGATAAAATACTTCTTTACTACTAGAAATGTGAGGTGGCCTTAGTAAAAAAAGAATATCTATTTGTTCAAATGCTTGTAAATAGGAATTTTTATTATCAAAATTAAATTTTCGATACCCTAGGTTAGGATACTTTTTAAAACTTATTTTCGCTTTTTCAATATTTCTAACCGCTACAAAACTTATACTATTAGTGCTTAAGTTATTTAGATAATCTATTAACTCTACTCCAATATTTCCTGTTGCGCCAGTTATAAGTATTCTTATCATATTTTATTACACAGAGTATCTTTTTGGGTTTTTACCAGTTTTTATAACTAATTTAAAAAATATTATTTTCTTTTTTAGTTTTTAAAAAGTCCATCAAAAATATAAATAACTTTAAACCCATCGTTTGCAAAATAATTTCCTATTGTTCTATAATTTGTAACAGGATTTCCAAATTTAGAGGTTGAAATAATAATGGTTTTCATAGTTTACTTTTATTATTTTTTTTGATCTATATATTTAATTTTTAATTTATCTATCAAAAAAACAAGTAGTATTCCTAGAAGCATACCAATTAAATAATTGTAATCGATGTTATTTTTTTGGTTAAAGTATCTAAAAATAAGCTCCACAATGATATAGAAAGAAATAAAAAAAGTAAAATTTTTGACTTTGATATTTTCTCTAGAAAAAAATATAAGTAATAAAAATAATAATTGGGGTTGTATACTTTGCTTTAATATTTTTAGAATGTTACTAGTATTTATATTGTTAATATTAATTTCTTTTGTGTAATTACTTAAAATATAATTTATTAAAATTAGAGCAATAATACCCAATAAACAGAAGTAATTTTTTTTCATAATTTTTTGCAATAAAATGATTAAACTTATCTATACAACTCACCTAAAACAACATGTATTTTTATTGGTTTTATACACTCCATTATTTCTTGCTATTTCCTTTTTATTTTGTCCTACGAATTATAAAACCATTATTTATTTTTTCAAATCCAATTTTCGGATAGTATTGCATTGCAGTAGTTGCGGAAAGTAAAATAAGCGCAGTTTCATTTCCGATTTCTTTTTCAGTTAATTCAATCAATCGTTTTCCAACTCCTTCTTTTTGGTATTCCTTTTTTACGGCCAAATCCGACAAATAACAAGCATAACAAAAGTCTGTTATCGCACGCGAAATTCCAATCAATTCGCCATTCAACCACGCAGAAATAATCAGATTTGAATTTGCATACATTTTCGCAATTCGTTTACTATCTTTTATTGGTCTGTTTATTCTTGAACTATCATAAACCTCAATTATTTCAGATGTTTTTGGAATAATTCCGATTTTAAATTCAATATTTTTCATTCGGTTTCGATGTTTTTTAGCTTACAAACAACGGTTTTCTCTCGGATTAGTTATCATATTTAATAAACTAATTTAGTAAATAAATCCTTAATCGAAAATTCGCGAGGATTTTTTAAGTAGGGGAGAACAAGCAATTACATATAGCCTTTGTTATTTGAAGGCTTTTATTATTTAATCGTCTTAAATTCAATTAAATATGGAGTTAAAGGAATTCCTTCTGTATTTATAAATCCAGAACCAACTACAATTTGATATTTTTTTGATGGCTCTAATTTTTCAATGCCAAAACTTACAGACTTTCCGTCTTCCGAAAAACCTTGAAAATCTTTAATTCTAATAACATTTTCTTCACCAAGAGGTCCAAATTGAAAATTACGAAAACGTGTATCCATTTTTTGAGAAAAATGAATTGTCAATACATCAATGTTTGTCTGTACGTTGATGCTTTTATTTTGAATTTTATCTATACTTTCAACTTTGGGTCTGCTTTTTTCAAATGCTTCTTTGTATAAGTTTAAAGGATTATTAAAATACCCTGATTTTTCTACGAATTTGATTAGCTCATTTTCATTATTGTAATCAAGTTCTATCATTTCTTTAATTGCCTTTTGTTTGTCCGTTGATATGTTGTAATATTCTTCGCAAATCTTATAACCAACATAGTACGCCAAATCACGCATTTTAAACTCGTTATCCGAACTGTTCCAAATCCAGTTGTATATATTTGGAGAAAACATTTCCAATTCAAATTTGGTTTTAATTTTAGCATCATTATTTCTGCCAAATTCAATTTGCGGGTTTGGCGACTTTGTCTCTAATGCTTTTTCAGCTAAGAATTCTGCAACGCCTTCCAAAACGGTTTGTGCTAATAAGCTATTTCCAATAGTTGTTTTTTGTTGCGTGTGAATATATTCGTGAATATTTAAGAATACAATGTTCTTGCTGGGTTCAGAATCAAAATAATTCTGTAAATGAGATAAATTTTTAGGAAACTCATTTGTGTATTATACTGATATAGGTTGACTTTTTTTACACGTTCAAACAATTTTTTCAGCCTTTAAAGAGGTAAAAAAATAATTTGAACTAATTAAGTTATCAGATCTTTATTTCAGGTAAATTTACATTATTTTTTCGATATGATTTGTATTTGATATTAGGTTTAAGATGCACTTCTGCCGGATTTCTTAACGCTAGACTATAATGCAACCTTAAATTGTTGTAGATGTGTACAGCTTGTTTAGTCATTTTTTGCGCTAAATGGTTGTTTTTAATGGTTTGTTTTAACCCATATTCATATTTAAGAGTTCTATTGATACGTTCGGCAACTGCATTTTCATACGGATCGTATTGCTCAGTCATACTCATTGTGATTCCGTTACTTTCAGCAAAATCAGTGTATTTAGGATTACAGTACTGAAAACCTCTATCGGAATGATGTATAAGCTTTTTATTGGGATATTTTCTATTTTTAATAGCCATAGCAAGCGCGTCCTTACAAAGCGATGTTTTCATATGATTGTCGATTTTATAGCCCATAATTTGCTTAGAATAAGCATCTGTAACTAAGGCTAAATAGTTGTGCCCGTTTTCGGTTTTAATGTATGTGATATCGCTTACCCAAAGTTGTTCAGGACGAGTAGGAACGTGGTCTTTCACTAGGTTTTTATATTTCTTATACATATGGTTAGAGTTTGTTGTGGTGATGTAATTTTTGCGTTTAGGAATCAGTAAGTTATTGCTTCTTAGAAATCGATAGAACTTGTCTCTTCCCATTTTAATATCCGCATTAATGAAGTCTTTTTTGAGGGCATTGTATAGTTTTACACCACCAGTTTTAGAGCCTACAGTTTTGCGATAATCTTTAACCATTTTGATTAGCTTTTGTTGGTCTATTTGTTGTTTTTGTTGTGTTTTGAGTCTTTTGTAGAAAGCTTGTTTACTAATCCCAAAACACTCATAGAACCACTTTCTTTTAAACGGTTTTTCTTTTTTTGTTCTATCTCTTTTGCTAATGTTTTGGGCAATGACTTTTTTGACATATCGACTCCTGTAATGAGTTCCATATCTGCAATAATATCTTGCTGAAAGTCCTTTACAAACTCTAGTTCTTCAATTTTTTCCTTAAGTTTTTTAATTTGATCGTTTTTGCTCATACCTATGTTTTGTTGCACTAAGGTACTATATTTTCTCAACCAATAAGTAATTGTTGTTCTAGGAATATCATATTTTTTAGAAGCAGCACTTCTAGATAATTGTCCGTTTAAGATTTGGTCAACGACTAAAAGTTTGGTTTCTAGAGTTGCTTTTTGGTAGCTTTTTTTTAGCCAGTGTTCATTTTTTGTTTTCATAAGTGACTGTAATTAATGGTTTAATTTTTAGTCAACCTATTTCAGGAAAGTACCTGGTTATAATGAAGCACAACGGTTTTGTATATGAGCTGTGGCGTGTCTCGGTACGAACCTCTCCAAATAAAAACTGGCTTTGGAAAATCCGCAGGATTTTCCAAGTAAGCACAGACCAAGCCATAGCTTATATACGGTGTTGTAAAACGTTTTTTACCAGTCGTCTTTTTTTGTTTTTTTGTCTAAAAGAAAATTGGCTATTTCAGTTACTTTGGTGTTAAAATAATTCTCTATTTCTGTTTTCGTTTCGGGAAGCCTTAAATCTCCGTTCTTTTGGTTGTAAATCGGGTAACCTTTCCAAATACTGCCACTAAATTCAACACTTCGTCCACCATTGTCGGCAGTAATGCTTAATGCAGTTATTTCAAATCTTACTTTTCCGTCTTTAAATCTCAATTCCGTTGTATATTTCATACTCACGTCTAATTTTGCTCCGCTATTATTGACTTTCGTAAATTGAGGTACGTAAGTTTCAAATCGTAAATATTCGTTTTCTGTTTTTCCTTTAATTACTTCGTCTGGGTTTTTATAATTTTCATTCACGTATTTAATCGCGTTTTGATAAAGTTCCGCTGTTGTTTTGGCAGGTGTTTCAATTACCAGAAAAGCATTTTCAAGGTTAGATTTGTCTTTTAATCCGCTTGGTGTTACTTCATATTCTTGAGAGAATCCGATGAAATTTAAAAGCAAAAAGCTTAATAGAAATAATTGGTTTTTCATAATTTTCTTTGTTTGATGGTTTTTGTTCAAATGTTTTACAACTAGTTATATGAGGCACATAGTTCCTATTTATAGTTTTCTGTTACCGGATAACAGGAACTTTTGTGCTCGTTTTAAAGTTTTCAATAAAAGTAAACTTTTTTTATAAAAATTAGAAATAAAAATACCTTTTTTCTTAAAAAAAGAAATTTTTTAAGAAAAAACAGTATTTAATTCATAATCTTTTCTTTAATAATATACATGTAAACAGGATAATGATCTGAGTAACCACCTGTATAATTTCCATTAGAAAAACTCCGAAAAGGATACCCTTTATATTTCCCTTTTTGGTGTGTTAAAAACTGCTTATTAAAAATATTTGCCTTGTACATTTTAAAACTAGAATACTCTTTTTTACCAGTATCTAATAGATTTCCGGAAATTAGTATCTGATCAAATAAATTAATATTATCTCTATAAACCAATGTATTAAACCCTCTTCTAAACATGTTTTCATAAGGGTTGTATAAATCGAACTCTTTAACAGTTCGCTTTTGGTGTTTTGTTTGTAAAACCTCTTTAAAACTCTTGTTTGTTGGGTCGTCATTAAAATCGCCCATTATAAAAATTTTAGCATGTTTATCTTTATCTCTTATTTTAGCTATAATTTTTAAATTCTGATAAGCAGCCTTTTCTCGTAACGGACTACTATTTGCCGAACCACCTCTTCGAGAAGGCCAATGGTTTACAATAATATGAACCATTTCATCATCTAAATAACCAGAAACCAATAATTGATCTCTCGTATAAACCTTTTTGTTATCGCTATAAATATTAGGATTATAAACTTCATCAAAAACAGGTTTAAAATACTGCTTCCTATATAGTAAAGCTACGTCAATACCCCTTTTATCAGGAGAGTCGTAATGTATAATTCCGTAATCAAATGCTTTTAAATGCTTAGAATTTATCAAATCCCTTAACACATTTGTATTTTCTACTTCTGCAACACCAATTATAGCAGGACTCGTTTTAGATTCCTCCTTACCAATTTTTGCAATGGTACTGCTTAATTTTTCTATCTTATCATTGTAAACAAAAGATTTATTCCATTTTAATTCCATTATCGGACTCGCCTCGTCATTTTTAGAAACATCATTAATTGTATCAAATAAGTTTTCTAAATTGTAAAAAGCAATTGTTCTAATGGTATATTTTTTAGCATTTTGCTGAGAACATGAACTACTAATACTAAATATAAATAGTAAAATAATAAAGTATCTTTTTTCCATAAGTAACATTTTTTTTAAAAACAAAACTACAGTACAATGGTCGTCTTAAAAAATTAAATGTTAATTATTATTGCTTTTCTAACTAAAAATTGATTAGCTTTACTACGCTATAAATTTGAAATTGAAAAAGTTATGAGAAAAAAATCTGTATTTACAGGAGTATTTTTGTTATGTTCTATGTGGCATTTTTCTCAGCAAACAATAAAAGGTATTATTCTAGATAACACTTCCAATTCGCCACTTACCAATGTTTCGGTAACTCTTAAAAATACTGTTTTAATTGCAAAAACAGATAACAAAGGCGAGTTTCAAATTAGTCTTCTCAAAAAAGGAAACTTTATCCTAGAGTTAAACTTAGTAGGCTATGAAATTCAAAATTTACCGATTACTTTAACCAATAAAAACATCAATTTAGGTACTATTTTATTATATAAAGATATTACAAGTTCCGAAGACCTAAGTGTTATTAGTATTACCGATGATGCGTTAGATGCAAATATTAATACTTCAGATAATATTGTTGGGTTGTTACAAGCCTCTAGAGACGTTTTTTTAAACACTGCCGCTTTTCAGTTTAGTGCCTCGTTTTTTAGAGTTAGAGGTTTAGATGCCAACAACGGAAAAGTTTTGCTAAATGGGGTAGAAATGAATAAACTACATAATGGCAGAGCACAATGGAGTAATTGGGGAGGTTTAAATGATGTATTAAGAAATCAAGAATTTAGCAATGGTTTGGGGGTTTCTAATGTAACTTTTGGTGGTGTTTTAGGAACTACAAACACAACTACTAGAGCCAGTTTACAAAGGCCAGGCTCCAGAATTTCGTATTCTTCTTCTAACAGAAGTTATGTGCACAGAGTAATGGCAACTCATCATACTGGGGTTTTAAAAAATGGTTTATCATACAGTTTTTCTGTAAGTAGAAGAGCTGGTAAAGAGGGTTTTAATGAAGCTACTTCCTATAATTCTAATTCGTTTTTTATGGCTGTAGAAAAAAGGATTAATAAAAAGCATCATATCAATTTTACAGGAATTTATACGCCCAATAGAAGAGGTAAATCATCTCCAAACACCCAAGAGGTAATTAATTTAAAAGGAATAAAGTATAACGAATATTGGGGTTTTTTAAATAATAGAAAAATAAATACTAGAATTAAAGAAGTTGCAGAACCTATTTTAATGCTAAGCCATTATTGGAGTTTTAAAAAAAATGCTACTCTTCAAACAAACGTTTCTTATCAATTTGGTAAAGTTGCAAATTCTCGTCTAGATTTTAATGCAGGTGCAAATCCGAGTCCTACATACTATCAAAATTTACCCAGTTATTTTTTGCGGAATAATAATTTAGCAAAAGCGTATACCGCAAGAAATAATTTCGAGAATGATGGGCAAATAGATTGGCATCAAATATTCGATGCTAACAAAACAAATGCAGCTGTAAATAAAAATAATGCTTATGTTTTATATGATGATAGAAATGATGATAAACAACTTGTAGTAAACACAATATACACCCATAATGTAAATAATCATATAACTATAAATGCCAAGTTAGCATATAAAAAATTGCAAAGCGAAAATTTTGCACAAGTAATAAATTTATTGGGAGGCAACGGATACTTAGACATTAATAATTTTGCAAAATCGTATACTCAACAGCAAAATGATGTATTAAATCCGAATAGAATAGTTACAGAAAATGATAAATTTAGATATCATTATACTATCAACGCCGAGGTTGCGAACGCCTTTTTACAAGCACAATTTAAATACAGAAAAATAGATTTCTATATAGCTACTAACGCCTCTAAAACAAGTTATATAAGACAAGGACTGTATAAAAATGGTAGGTTCGAAAACAACTCTTTCGGCAACTCTAAAAAGTTAAATTTTAATAATTTTTCGGGCAAAACAGGTGCCACTTACAAAATAAACGGAAGGCACCTAATAGATTTTAATTTTGGCTACATTTCGCAAGCACCATCCATTAGAAACTCTTTTTCAAATGCAAGAGAAAATAACAATACGGTGAACAATTTACAATCAGAAAAAATTTTAAGTACCGATATTAGTTACTTGGTTAGAAGTCCTTTTGTTACTGCAAGAGTTACAGCATATTTTGCTAATATTAAAGAGGCAACCGAAATTTCTTTTTACTTTGCAGATGGTGTTGGTGGCGACAATACAGCATTTGTTCAAGAAATTTTATCGGGCATTCAAAAGAAAAATATAGGACTGGAAATTGGTGTAGAAGCCCAAGTTACATCAGCAATAAAAATTAAAGCAGCAGGCGCTATTGGCTCATTCACCTATGCAAATAATCCGGATTTATATCTAACTTCAGATAAAATTAACGAGGGTATATTTGATAAAAACGGACAATCTAAAAACTACACGTCGTATTTAAAAAACTACAAACAAGCCGTAGGTCCGCAAAATGCCTATGCTATTGGTTTCGAATACAGAGACCCAAATTATTGGTGGATTGCCACATCAGCAAACTTCTTTAGTAATACATTTATAGATGTTGCTCCACTTACAAGATCTAGTAATTTTTATACGGCAGAAGACGGATTAACATTTAATGATTATAACATTACTACTGCACAAAAATTATTGCAACAAGAAAGGTTTAAAAGTTACAAAGTAATAAATCTTGTGGGCGGTAAGTCTTGGAAAATCAATCAATATTACATTAGTCTATTTGCAACCGTAAACAACCTGTTTAATACCATTTATAAATCTGGCGGATTTGAACAAGGTAGAAATGCAAATTATACAGAACTTAGAAAAGACAAGGCTTTAGAAAAGCCTGTTTTCGGAAACAAATATTGGTTTGGTAGAGGAACTACTTATTTTTTGAATGCAAATATCGGATTTTAAAAAGCTATAAACATGAATTTAAAAAGCAACATTATTGGAATTATAGGTAGTATTAGTCTCATTATTGGTGGATGTGTAAATGATAATGATTTTTCTGTTCCAGAAAATTTAGGAGCAGAAGAAAATACAAAACAATTACTATTATTAGACAGTATAACAAGTAATTTACTTGAGTTAAAATCAATATCAGATTTAAAAAAATTATATGTTTCTGGTAGCAATCCATTAAAAATTGTTTCAAATATTGTTATCAAAGGATATGTAATATCTTCAGATGCCAAAGGCAATTATTTTCGAGAGTTTTACATGCAAGATTCACCCGAAAACCCAACATCAGGTATTAAAATTGCCATAAATTTAACGAGTAGCTATAACAAATATAATGTTGGTAGAGAGGTTTATATACGATTAAAAGGCTTGTACTTAGGCGAAATAAATTCTGGTGATGGTGTTTTTACCATTGGCGGAAGTTTAAAATTAACCAATGTAAAAGAGGTAGAAAGTATTTCTCAAAATCAACTTAAAAATCATGTATTTAGAGCCCCAAATACCGCTATAATTGTTCCTAAAAAAATACCTTTTGGCGATTTAGACAATACGGCAAATATTGGCATTTTTGTGCAGCTAGAAAACACCTCTTTTGCCAAAAACTTAAAAGGGAAAACTTTTGTAGATCCTCTAGAAGATTTCGATACTAAAAGAACAATTGTTACATGTCTAGGACCAAGTTTTGCAACCTCATTTATAGAAACTAGTGCATTTGCAAATTTTGCAAACAATGCACTACCAACAGGAAGTGGAACAATAAATGCAGTGGTTTCTAGAGATTATGCTGGTAAATTTACAGTGTTGGTTTTAAACGAAGTAGAAGATATAGAAATGAACAATCAGCATTGTATTCCTTCAAATTTATCTGATTTTCCATTAATCCTTTTAAAACAAGATTTTGAAAACACCACAAGAATAATCCAAATTCCAGATTGGACCAATTTTGTAGAAAAAGGCTCTAAACCTTGGCGAGCTTATGATGATGCAAATTCTTTAAGTAGGGCGGCAAGAGTTAATTCTTTTCGTTCTGGTGATGATCATACCGTTTCTTGGCTAATTACAAAAGCCATAAATGTAAACAACACAACAGAAGAATACCTATCTTTCGAAACCTCTACCTCTTTTGCCGATGCTAGTATATTAGAGGTTTTAATTTCTGAAGATTGGAAAGGAGATACAAGTAAAATTAATGAGGCCAATTGGCAAAAATTACCAGCAAGAATAGCCGGAAATAATGATGATTTTAATATTTTTAAACATTCAACTTTTATAAATTTGTCTTTATACTCAGGTACTGTTTATATCGCTTTTAAATATTCTGGAAATGAAAAAGAAGATTTTGATGGAACCTATGAAGTTGATAATATTGTAATTCATGCAAAATAATTAAAATGAATAAAATAGAACATATTGGTATTGCTGTTAAAGATTTAGAAGTTTCAAATACGTTGTTTGCGTCATTATTTGGCAAGCCACACTATAAAGTAGAAGAGGTTCCTTCGGAAGGTGTAAAAACATCATTTTTTAAAACAGGACCCAATAAAATAGAACTTTTACAAGCAACTAACCCTACAAGCTCTATAGCAAAATTTATAGCTAAAAAAGGAGAAGGAATTCATCATATAGCCTTTGCAGTTACAGATATTAAAGCAGAAATTTCTAGACTTAAAAAAGAGGGTTTTACAGTATTAAATGAAACACCCAAAAAAGGAGCAGACAACAAATGGGTAGCCTTTTTACATCCTAAAACAACCAACGGAGTATTAATAGAGCTTTGCCAAGAAATAACCGCTTCCGAAAAATAATAAAATTAAACATACGTTAAAATACAAGAAAGTCTTAGGGCAAAATGCATAGTAATTAGTATCTTGCCTGCGTTTTAAAAAGTTTTAAAAATGGCATCTAAATTTGAGTCTTATCAAAAAAGACGCTTAGCATCTTCCTATATTTCCGTAGTAATTAGCATTGCTTTGGTGTTGTTTATGGTAGGTGTTTTGGGTTTAGTTTTGTTAAAATCTACCTTGGTAACAAACAGAGTTAAAGAAAAAGTTGCCATTACCTTATTTTTAAAAGATAAAGTAACCAGCAAGCAAATTAACACTTTTAAAGCCTCTTTACAAGCAGAAGATTTTACTAAAAGAGTCGTTTTTACATCTAAAAAGCAAGCAGCAAAAAATTACAGTAAAGAAATTGGCGAAGATTTTATGCAATTTTTAGGAGAAAATCCCTTAAAAAACGGAATCGATATTTTTTTAAAAGCCCCTTATGTTACCCCAGAAAAAATGCAAGCGTTAGAGGCAAAATTTTTAAAAAATGCCTTTGTTGCTGAAGTTTCCTACGATAAAATTTTAATAGATTTAATTACTAAAAATATAAAAAAAATTAGCTTTTGGTTACTCGTAGTAAGTGGTTTTTTTAGCCTTATTGCGGTTATATTAATTAACAGTTCTATTAGACTGTCTATTTATTCGAAACGCTTTAATATTAAAACCATGCAAATGGTAGGGGCAACCAAAGGATTTATAAGAAAACCCTTTATTTGGCAAAGTATAAAATTAGGCTTTATAGGTGCTTTTATAGCGCTTGTTGGTTTGGCTATTGTATTTTATTACTTAGATAAATTTGCACCTAGCTTAGGTTTTTTAGAAGATTATAATACCATGTTATATTTGGTAGGAGGTGTAATTTCTGCAGCGTTTATAATTACCTTAATTAGTACTTTTTTTGCTACACAACGTTTTTTAAACTTAAGAACAGACCAACTTTATTATTAAATTATGAAAGAAAAAAATACAAAAAAACCAGCTTTTTTGTTTGCTAAAAACAACTATATTATCATGATTATTGGTCTTTTAGTAATAGCACTTGGCTTTATTTTTATGGCAGGTGGCGGTAGTGATAATCCAGAAGTTTTTAACGAAGAAATTTATAATTGGCAACGTATTCGTTTAGCACCTACATTAGTAATAATAGGTTTGGGAATACAAATTTATGCAATTCTAGCAACGCCTAAAAAGTAAGTATGGATGTTTTAGAAGCCATAATTCTTGGTGTAATTCAGGGTTTTACAGAGTTTTTGCCCGTTTCCTCTAGCGGACATTTAGAGTTGGCAAAAGCCATTTTAGGAGATACTTCTGTGCCAGAAGAAAGCTTAACCTTTACTGTAATTTTACATTTTGCAACCGCATTAAGCACATTGGTTGTTTTTAAAAACGAAGTCTTAGAAATTGTAAATGGACTTTTTCAGTTTCGGTGGAATGAGTCGTTTAAATTTTCGTTGAAAATAATTTTATCTATGATACCTGCTGTAATAGTTGGTTTACTTTTCGAAGAGCAATTAGCCGCATTTTTTGGAGGTAAAATTTTGTTAGTAGGTTGCATGCTATTGCTTACCGCATTTTTATTGTTATTAGCAGATAAGGCAAAAAACACCAATAAAGAGGTGTCATTTTTAAATTCGGTAATTATTGGTGTTGCACAAGCCATTGCTATGTTACCAGGTATTTCTAGATCGGGAGCCACAATTTCTACGTCAGTATTATTAAGAATAGACAGAACAAAAGCCGCTAAATTTTCTTTTTTAATGGTAGTACCTCTAATTTTTGGTAAAATTGGTAAAGACGTTTTAAGTGGAGATATTAATTTTATGTCATCTGAAATTACACCTATGATAGTCGGTTTTTTAGCAGCATTTTTTTCGGGCTTACTTGCGTGTAAATGGATGATTTCTTTAGTTAAAAAAAGTAAACTATCTTATTTCTCTATCTATTGTGCTATTGTAGGTTCTATAGCCATTGGTTATGTTCTCTTAAATTAAAAAAAATCAAATGATTAGTAGTACCTTATGATAACGGAAGAGAATTTTAAAGATGGCCAAGTTTTATTAATCGATAAACCATTAACTTGGACTTCCTTTCAGGTAGTAAACAAAATACGCTGGGAAATTAAACAGCGTTTCAACTTAAAAAAAATAAAAGTTGGGCATGCTGGTACTTTAGATCCTCTAGCAACAGGTTTGTTAATACTTTGTACAGGAAAGCAAACTAAAAATATAAATACGTATCAAGGTCAAATTAAAGAGTATACAGGTACGTTTACCATTGGCGCAACTACACCAAGTTACGATTTAGAAACAGCTATAGACAAAACATTTGAAACAGCTCATATTACCAAAGATTTATTACAGAATACCTGTGCTCAATTTATAGGAGAAATAAACCAGAAACCACCTATTTTTTCTGCAATTAAAAAAGATGGAAAACGCTTGTATGAACTCGCCAGAAAAGGAGAGTCTACAGAAATTAAAACTAGAAAAGTAACCGTTTTAGAGTTTGAAATAACTGCTATAAAAATGCCAAACGTTTCTTTTAGAATTGTATGTAGTAAAGGTACATATATTCGTTCTTTAGCTTTTGATTATGGTAAAGCATTAAACTCCGGCGCACATTTATCTGCTTTAAGGAGAACTAAAATAGGACAATTCTCTGTTGAAAAGGCACTTTCTGTGAACGAATTTATAAGTAATTTAAAAAGTTAGATTTTAAGAATGGAGTTTTCTGCAGATTTTTGGAACAATAAATATGAAAACAATAAGATTGGTTGGGATTTGGGAGAGGTTTCTCCACCTCTAAAAACTTATTTTAACCAATTAGAAAACAAACAAATTAAAATTTTAATTCCTGGTGGAGGAAACTCTTACGAAGCGGAGTACCTTTATAAAAATGGTTTCAAAAATGTTTTTGTAGTTGATGTTTCTAAAATTGCATTAGATAACATAAAAAAAAGAGTTCCAGATTTTCCTGAATCAAACTTAATTTATGCCAATTTTTTTGATGTAAATGATACTTTCGATTTGGTTATTGAGCAAACATTTTTTTGTGCTATTAGTCCTGAGTTAAGGTCTAAATACGCTTTTAAAATGAACTCTATTCTAAAACCAAATGCCAAACTAGTAGGGCTACTTTTCGATGCTGTTTTAAATGATAATCATCCACCTTTTGGTGGTAGTAAAAAAGAGTACCTTTCGTATTTCGAGCCGTATTTTACTAGTATAAAAATGGAACCTTGTTATAATTCTTTTTCTAGTAGGCAAGGTATGGAGTTGTTTGTAAAACTTATAAAATAGTTCTATTTCTAAGTAACAATTGTTACCAACCAGCATTTTTCTTCCTACTATTTTTGCACTGTAAATAGTGTAAATATGAAGAAAAGTAAATTTATAATCGTTTTAGCTTTATTTTTTATTGGGTTAAATAGCAATGCTCAAAATACAATTGCTATTACTAAAGAGGCAATACTAGAAGCAACGCTATCTAATAATTTGTCTTTAAAAATTGTTGGGAAAGAGTCGGAAAAAGCAGTAGCAGATTTTAAACAGTCCAATGCGTTGTTTTTGCCCAACATAACTGCAAGTCATACTGGTTTTACAACTACAAACCCTTTAATGGCTTTTGGTTCTAAATTAAATCAAGAAATTTTAACAGCTTCAGACTTCAATCCTACGTTATTAAATAACCCTAGCCGAACACAAAATTTTGCAACAAGAATTGCTGTAGAGCAACCGCTTATAAATTTAGATGGTGTATACGAGCGTAAGGCTGCAAAATCTAAAATTGAGGCAATGGCATTGCAAACAATTCGTACCAAAGAACATCTTACTTTAGAAGTAGCAAAAGCGTATATGCAATTACAATTATCTTATAAAGCATTACAAGTTGCTACACAAGCATTACAAACTACTCAAGAGCACTATCGAATTGCACATCAAAATTTTAAACAAGGCTTACTGCAAAAAGCATCGGTCTTAAACATTGAAGTTAGACTTACAGAGGTTAAAAACCACCTTCAAACAGCCAAAAGTAATGTGCAAAATGCTTCAGATTATATTTCTTTTTTAATGAATAATAAGGAAACAAATATTTACAAACCTCAAGATTCTTTGTCTGTTTTTGCAAACGTAAATTTATCTGAAAAAATTTCAGAAGACAGAGCAGATATTCAAGCAATGGGTTTATCGGTAAAAGGTAATGAAGCAATAAACAAAGCAACTAAAATGTCTTTTTTACCACGTGTAAATGCATTTGCTACTTATGAACTATATGACAATGCTATTTTTACTGGTAATGCTTCTGGTTATTTAATTGGTGCAGCAGTAACATGGAATATTTTTGAAGGTTCAAAAAAAATTGGCAAACTACAAAAAAGTAAGGCTGTTTTAGAAACTTCTAAATTGGCTTACCAAGAGTATGTTTCTAAAAGCAATCTAGAATTTAATAAAGCACAGCGTATGTTATTAGACCTAGAAAATAAGTTAGAATTAACCCAATTGGCTGTTCAACAATCTAAAGAATCTTTACGAATTAGAACAAATAGATTTAAAGAAGGATTAGAAAAATCTGCAGAGCTATTACAATCAGAAACACAATATGCTCAAAAACAATTAGAATATTACAAAACCATATTCGAGTACAACTACACGGTGGCTTATTTGGCCTTTTTAGCAAAAGAATAAAATATAATTAGAATTTAAATACGTAATAAGAGATGAAAAAAATATATACAATTTTACTGTTTACAACAGCTTTATTAGTTACAGCTTGTAACACAAAAGTAAATAATGTGGCGGCAGATACTACTAGTTCAGTAAAAGTAAAAGTAGCCCAAGCTACACTGTTAAATGCTAACTCTAACTTGGCAGTAAGTGGTAAAATTAAAGCAGTAAATAGTGCAGATGTTAGCACAAGAATTATGGGTTTTGTAAATAAAGTGTATGTAAAAGTAGGCGACAAAGTAACAAAAGGACAAATATTGGTTGCCATAAATAATGCTGATTTACAAGCTAAAAAAGAGCAAGTTCATTCGGCCATTGTTAGTGCAGAAACTACATTAAAAAATGTTCGTAAAAACTACAATCGATATAAAAATTTATTTGATACCCAGAGTATTTCTCAAAAAGAAATGGATGATATGAAAACAAATTACTTAATGGCAAAAGCTCAATTAGATCTTGTAAAAGCTCAACAAAGAGAGATTAATGCACAGTTTGCCTATACAAATATTACCGCTCCTTTTAATGGTGTTATAACCTCAAAAAATATAGAAGTCGGCGCAATGGCAAACCCAGGAGTCTCTTTATTGAGTATAGAGAATTCTGCTAATTTCGAGGTTATTGCAATGGTGCCAGAATCTGAAATAGCAAATATTAAAAATGAGATGGCTGTAAATGTCTTGGTAAAATCCATTTCAAAAGAAGTGCCAGGTAGGGTAGTAGAGGTAAGCAGTTCTGCAAAAAATTCTGGTACTCAGTATTTAGTAAAAGTAAAGTTAGAGAAGAGCAATAAAGCTCTCTTATCGGGAATGTTTGCAACTGTTCAGTTTCCTATAAATAAAAAATCTGCAGAGCAAACAGTAGTAATCGACAAAAAAGCTTTGGTTACAAAAGGGCAATTAACAGGAGTTTATACTGTTGGTAATAATAAAAAAGCTCTTTTAAGATGGCTGCGTTTGGGTAAAGATTACAACAATACCATAGAAGTTCTTTCTGGTATTCAAGCAAATGAAACCTATATTATTTCTGCAAATGAAAAGCTTTATAACGGAGTAAAAATATCAATTCAATAAATAAAATTTGCGTTAGGGATAGTAGTGAAAATCCTTTTGATGAGTATTCATCAAAAGATTGCAACGAATAGCCTGTTAAAACGCCCAAAAAATATATAATAATGAAAGAAGGTTTCGCTGGTAAAATTGCCAAAGTCTTTATGCAGTCTAAGTTAACAGTGTTGTTGATGATTGTATTTATGGTGGTTGGTGTGTATAGTTCTTATTTAATACCTAGAGAGGAAGAGCCACAAATAGATGTGCCAATGGCCGATATTTTTGTGGGATATCCAGGGGCAAGTCCTATTGAAGTAGAATCTCGAGTTATAAAGCCATTAGAACAATTAATATCTAATATAAAAGGGGTAGAATATGTTTATGCCACTGCCATGAAAGAGCAAGCAATGGTAATTGTACAGTTTTATGTTGGCGAGGATATTGAGCGATCTTTTGTAAAGTTATATAATGAAATAAATAAGCATATGGATAAGTTACCAAAAGGAGTTACGCTTCCTTTGGTAAAAACACGCGCTATTGATGATGTGCCAATGCTAGGACTAACTTTATGGAGCGAAAATTATAGCGATTATGAGTTAGGTAAAATAGCACAAGAGTTAGAGACAGAAATAAAAAAAGTAAATGACGTAGCCATTACGCACAAAATAGGTGGTAGAAATAGGCAACTACGTGTTGTTTTAGATAAAGATAAATTGGCAGCTAGCGGTTTAGATTTTTTGTCTGTTTCTAAAATGATACAAGTAAATAATACGCAATTAAGTGCAGGAAGTTTCGATAAAAATGATACCGAATATCTTGTAAATTCAGGTAATTTTCTAACAAATGTAACCGATGTAGAAAATCTAGTAGTTGGTGTACAAGCCAATAAACCTATTTACTTAAAGCAAATTGCTAAAATTATTGATGGTCCAGAAATACCTCAAAATTATGTGAGTTTAGGTTTTGGAAAAGGAAGTGAAAAAGCAAACACTTACAATTCAGATTATCCTGCGGTAACAATTTCTATTGCCAAAAGAAAAGGGGCAGATGCTATGAAAATTGCAGCTGTTATTTTAGACAAAGTAAAGCATTTACGTAAAAACTTATTGCCAGATGATGTTCATGTAGAAATAACTAGAAACTATGGCGAAACTGCTTCACACAAAGTTTCGGAACTGTTATTACACCTTATGGGCTCTATTGTTGCAGTAACTTTAGTAGTAATGTTAGCCATGGGCTGGAGAGGTGGATTGGTGGTGTTTTTATCGGTGCCAATTACTTTTGCTTTAACACTTTTAAGTTACTATTTAATGGATTATACCTTAAATAGAATTACGCTTTTTGCCCTTGTTTTTGTAACTGGTATTGTGGTAGACGACTCTATTATTATTGCAGAAAATATGCATAGGCATTTTAAAATGAAGCGACTACCGTTTAAGCAAGCTGCTTTGTATGCAATTAATGAGGTTGGAAATCCAACGATACTTGCCACATTTACAGTTATTGCATCGGTTTTACCAATGGCTTTTGTATCTGGATTGATGGGGCCATATATGGCGCCAATGCCAATAGGAGCGTCTATTGCCATGATATTATCTCTTTTTGTAGCTTTAACGATTACACCATATTTAGGCTTGATTTTTTTAAGAGAAAAAGATAAAAAGAAACAAGAAGAAAAAGAAGATAAGCCTATTGAAAATACATTTATCTACAAAATTTACAATAGGTTAGAAAGACCTTTATTAGAAAACAAAACCTACAGATGGCTGTTTTTAGGAGGAACTTTTGCGGTACTTTTAGCAACAATGTTATTGTTTTTTACAAACTCTGTTGCAGTAAAAATGTTGCCTTTCGATAACAAAAATGAGTTTCAGGTAGTTATCGATATGCCAGAAGGAACCACTTTAGAGAGAACTGCAGTGGTAGCGAAAGAAATATCGTTGTTTTTAGCAACCAGACCAGAAGTAGTAAATTTTCAAAACTATATTGGTACTTCTGCTCCAATTACGTTCAATGGCTTGGTGCGTCATTACGATTTACGTGGAGGGAGTAATATGGCAGATATTCAGGTAAATTTAATAGATAAATCTCAAAGAAGCATTCAAAGTCATGACATCGCAAAACTATTAAGGCCAGAAATTCAAAAAATTGCTCAGAAGTTTAATGCAAATGTAAAATTGGTAGAAGTGCCGCCAGGACCACCAGTTTTGTCTACTATTGTTGCAGAAGTTTACGGGCCAAATTATGATGAGCAAATAAATATTGCCAATCAAGTACAGCAAATATTGCAAAACACAAACGATGTGGTAGATATCGATTGGATGGTAGAAGCCGATAGAACAGAGTATGTATTTAACATAAACAAAGAAAAAGCAATGTTGTATGGTGTTGCCCCACAGCAAATTAGTTACACACTAAATATGGCTTTATCCAATACTGCAATAACTACTTTATATGACGAAAATGCTGTGCATCAGGTAGGTTTAATATTGTCTTTAGAGGAAAAAGAGAAAGCGTCAATTTCTGCTATTTCTCAATTAAAAGTTACATCAGAGTTAGGTATTATGGTACCTATTTCTGATTTAGTAACCATAGAAGAAGTACCATCGGCTAAAAGTATTTATCGTAAAAATCAGCAACGAGTAGTGTATGTATTGGCAGACATGGCTGGAGAGTTAGAGAGTCCGGCGTATGCTATTTTGGGTATGGATAAAAAGCTCAAAGAAGTAATTTTGCCAAAAGGATATACACTAAGTGAAATGTATATGGGACAGCCAGAGCAAGAAGATAACTATACTGTAAAATGGGACGGTGAATGGCAAATTACGCTAGAGGTTTTTAGAGATTTAGGAATTGCTTTTTTAGGAGCATTAATTTTAATTTATATTTTAATTGTAGGTTGGTTTCAAAATTTTAAAGCGCCAATAGTAATGATGGTTGCTGTGCCTTTGTCTTTAATAGGTATTGTGCTAGGACACTGGGTTATGGGAGCATTTTTTACGGCTACTTCTTTTATAGGTATGATTGCTTTAGCGGGTATTATGGTTAGAAACTCGGTGTTATTAATCGACTTTATAAATTTAAGAACCGCCGAAGGCATTCCTTTAAAGCAAGCGGCAATAGAGGCTGGAGCCGTTAGAACTACCCCAATTTTATTAACTGCAGGAACTGTAGTAATTGGAGCATTTGTAATTTTATTTGATCCAATTTTTCAGGGCTTAGCAATTTCATTAATGGGAGGTACTATAGTTTCTACTGTACTTACTTTACTAGTTGTTCCATTAGTGTATTATATGATAGAAAAGAAAAATTTTAAATAATTAATTTATGAAATTAGTAATCGTTACTTCGGTAGAAGAATATCAAAAAGAAGTTTTAGACTTTTTTAAAAGTGCTAATATCGAAAATTTAAGTACCTCTGATATTGATGGTTATAAAAATATAGCACCTGTTTTATTATCGTCAAATTGGTTTTCGGCAGAAAAAGCAGGCAATGAATCGCGTTTATTTTTCTCTTTTACAGATGATGAGCACATAGATTTGTTGTTTGGATTGATACAAGAGTTTAATAAAAATTTAGAGACATCAAATTTTGTTAAAGCAATAGTTGTTCCGGTAGAGCGCTATATTTAAGAGTTTTACGAATAGATGTTCTTAGAAATTTAAAAATAAATACAGTAAGATTTTAGCGGTCTTACTTTAAAAATTGAATAAAAATGTTACAAAAGTATTTTAGAGTAATTGTGGGTACAATGGTTTTATTAAGTGTAGTGCTTACCAACTATGTAAGTCAATATTTTATATGGTTTACAGTTTTTATTGGGGTAAATTTAATTCAGTCTGCTTTTACTAAATGGTGTCTGTTAGAAAAAATCCTTATTAAGTTAGGAGTTAAAGGCGAAGGAGCTAGTTGTAGTTCTTGTTAGGTTTTAAGAATTTTAAATTTTAAAAGCACTTGAAATTATCATTCAAGTGCTTTTTTTATGAGAAAAAATACAATCTATTTTTATTTATTCTAAATAAAGAATTATATTTGCATTATAATTGTTTATTATGCTTGTTTTTTACACTCAACAGATAGTCAAAAAAGATATTTTAGCAAGTAATAGTTGCCAAAGCGATTGTGCTATTAGTTGTTTAAAACCGAAAACTAGTTGTTGCAAAAAGTATAAAAAAAAGGGAATCAACTGCAAAAGGTGTCCTCATATATTGCTTAAAAAAGCATCTTAACATTTTTTTATTTAAAAGCATTTAAATTGGTAATATCTAAGCCTGTAATTAGTAAATGGATATCGTGTGTACCTTCGTAGGTAATTACACTTTCTAAATTCATCATGTGTCTCATGATAGAATATTCACCTGAAATACCCATTCCACCCAAAATTTGCCTTGCCTCTCTTGCAATATTTAAAGCCATTTCTACATTATTTCTTTTGGCCATTGAAATTTGTGCAGAGCTTGCTTTATTTTCATTTTTTAGAGTTCCTAAACGCCATGTTAGCAATTGAGCCTTTGTAATTTCGGTAATCATTTCTGCTAATTTTTTTTGTTGTAATTGAAACTGTGCAATTGGTTTGCCAAATTGCATGCGTTCTTTTGCATACCGTAAAGCAGTATCATAACAATCCATAGCGGCACCGATTGCTCCCCATGCAATGCCATATCTAGCAGAGTCTAAACAACCCAAAGGAGCACCAAGGCCAGATTTGTTTGGCAGTAAATTTTCTTTAGGCACTTTTACATTATCAAAAATTAACTCTCCGGTTGCAGAGGCTCTTAAAGACCATTTGTTGTGTGTTTCTGGAGTTGTAAATCCCTCCATTCCACGCTCTACTAGTAATCCATTAATTCTACCGTTTTCATCTTTTGCCCAAACCACAGCAATGTTGCAAAAGGGGGCATTAGAAATCCACATTTTTGCACCATTCAATAAATAATAATCGCCTTTATCTTTAAAATTTGTTTCCATTGCTCCCGGATTAGACCCGTGGTTTGGTTCTGTTAATCCGAAACTGCCAATCCATTCGCCCGAAGCTAGTTTTGGTAAATATTTTTTACGTTGTGCTTCATTTCCATAAGCAAAAATAGGGTACATTACTAACGAAGATTGCACAGAGGCAGTAGAGCGAATGCCAGAGTCGCCACGTTCTATTTCTTGCATTAATAGGCCATAAGAAATTTGATCTAGCCCAGCACCGCCGTATTCTTGGGGAATGTAAGAGCCAAACGCTCCAATTTCTGCCAATCCTTTTAAAAGATGTTTTGGAAAAGTAGCTTTTTGTGCATACGTTTCTATAATTGGAGAAATTTCTTTTTTAACCCAATCTCTAGCAGCAGTTCTAACGAGTTTATGCTCATCAGACAAAAGGGCATCAATATTGTAATAGTCAGGTGCTGTAAAAAGATCTGGCTTCATTTTTTTAAAGTTTTTTACTAAAGAATATTTCCATTTTGTAAAAGTGTATCTATAATTAATAGTTTACAAAAAGGTTATATTTGATACATCAGCATAAAAATACATAACTTTTAAAAAGTTAGCGAATAGAAATTGTTAAAAAGTAGTTCATTTCTATTAAGTTTGTAACAATGAAAAATACCTTAGGCAAGGAAGAGAGACTAAAGAGTAAAAAGCTCATAGAAAAACTTTATTTAGAAGGAGAGTCTATGAAGGCTTTTCCGCTTAGAATGATGTATGTAAAAACGACACATACCTCAAATTTCCCTTGTCAGGTTGGTGTATCTGTTTCCAAACGAAATTTTAAACACGCTGTAAAAAGAAACAGAATTAAAAGGCTACTCAGAGAAACTTACCGATTACAAAAAGAAATTGTTTACAACGCTCTAGAAGAACCTTATGTTTTTATGATTTCATATCTCGGTAAAGAAGAAATTTCTTACCAAGAAATGTATTTAAAAATGGAAAAACTTTTACGATTATTTATCAGTAAAACCCAAAATAAGAACAATGAGAAAAATAAAAATGAATAAAAAAGGAACAATTATTTTATTGTTGGTTACCGTATTTGTTACATTTTCATTTCAGTCTAAATTTTTTGAAATAGCCAAGCAAATAGAAATTTATACGACCTTGTTTAAGGAGCTAAATATGTATTATGTAGGAGAAATTAATCCTGCAGAAATAACCACAAAAGCCATTACAAATACATTAAAAGATTTAGATCCTTACACAAATTTTTATAACGAACAAGATGTAGAAACAGCCAAAATTAGAAGAGCAGGCGAGTATGGTGGTATTGGTGTAGCTGTTTTTTATGTTGATAAAGGAATACAAATTAAAGAAGTTTATAAGGGTTTTGCTGCAGATAAAGCGGGTTTAAAGCCAGGAGACATTATAACATTTGTAGATAATCAACCTTTACAGAACATGAATTCAGCGCAACTTTCTATGCTTTTAAAAGGAACTCCTAACAGTGTTTTTTCTGTAAAAATAGAAAGACAAGGACAAACGTTTGAAAAGGAAATTACCAGAGAAAAAGTGATTGTAAATCCGGTACCATTTGCAGAAATGGTTGACGAAAAAACAGGATATATAACCTTAACACGATTTAATGAAAAAGCCTCATTTGAAGTAGAAAAAGCGTATCATAAATTAAAGAAAGCAGGTATGAATCGATTGATTTTAGATTTGCGTTATAACCCTGGTGGCTCTTTACTAGAATCTATTCGGATTGCTAATTTTTTCTTACCAAAAGGAAAAACAGTAGTTACTACAAAAGCCAAAATTAAAAAATGGAGCAATACCTATAAAACTAAAAACGACCCTTTAGATTTAGAAATTCCTATAGTTGTATTGATAAATGAACGATCTGCTTCGGCATCTGAAATTGTTAGTGGTTCTTTACAAGACTACGATAGAGCAGTAATTATGGGAAATCGTTCTTTTGGTAAAGGACTAGTGCAGCGTTACAGACCTTTAGTTTATGGTACACAATTAAAGGTAACAATCTCTAAATATTATACTCCTAGCGGACGCTGCATACAAGAGTTAGATTATGAAAACAGAGACCCTAAAACCGGTAAGGTGCCAAAGTTTTCTGACCGAGGAAAAATGTCTTTTACAACCCAAAATGGAAGAACTGTTTATGATGGTGGTGGCGTAATGCCAGATGTAGTTATAGAAAATAATACAAAGAGTAAAACAACAAATGCACTTGTAAAAAGTAAGGCTATTTTTAATTATGCAACACACTATTATTATAAAAACCCAGTGTTATCATCTGTAGCATCCTTCACTTTTAAAAATGATGATTTTAGAGACTTTACTAGTTATTTAAAAACAGACACCACTTTTGTAACCTCAGAAGAATTATTATTTAAAAAAGCGTTTGTAAAAGCTTCAAAAAACAAGGAAATTATTAAATCTTACAATACTATTAAAGAAGCATTGTACAAAAACAAAATTGATAGTATTTCTAAAAATAAAGAGATAGTTTTAAGGCTATTAACCGAAGAAATTTTAGAAAGGTATGTGTATAAAGAGGGCGTGTACAAATATAATCTTACCAATGATAAAACTATTTCTAAAGCAGTAACGTTGTTAAAAGATCAAGAAAAATATCAAAATATACTATCGGGCAAATAATTTATATTTGTAACTTAAAATACGACATGTCAGAAATTAAAAAAATAGCCAGAACCAGAGCACAAGAATCTACCAATGCCATAGAAAAACTTTACATTTCTATGCGACATTTATTTAGCAGAGGTTTTTACAAGCCAATGGGAATTTCAGGAGAAACTTTGCGAAAATCCTTACTACTCTTAAGACCAGAAATTTACGGTTCAATTGCAGAAGATCGTGTAGAATTAAATGGTTTAATTTATGTAATAGAAAGACTTCCAGAAGGAATAGAAGAATGTCAGTTTATTAATTTAACGGCAGACGAAGGATATAAAAATTCTCATTTTAAGTCTATCATTCCGCCAAAAAGGCGAAGAAATTGTTATAGAATAGACAAAGATCAAATGAATATTGAAATTACCAGAGGAAGATCTGAAATTTATGATATTTTAACGCATCTTACTTTTTTATTTATAGAATCTCACAAAATACAGGCAAGAGTAACTTTAAATGATGGCGAAGATTTTACAAGAGAATGGAGGCATTTGCAAGATTTGGTAGTGCATCATAAAAAGTTATCCGACCAAGAAAGAGAAGTTGTAATTGTTCATTTAGGTAATATTTTAGGAAGAACTTTTGATGAAGTTTTAAGCATTTATAAAGCGTTATCTACAGAAAAAAATCCCGATAGATTTTTTCAACTCATTTATTGGTTAGGTCAATTAGCTATTAACGAAGTAGTAGAAAATAAAAAAAGAACCATTACATTTAGCTCTGTATTGGTGCAAGAAATAGGCCATCATATTTATGGAGAAATTTGGGCAAATACTATAAAAGGTGTTTTAAATGATAACGGATTATTAGATAGACCCATACATATTATTAGTGCAAATATGCACAGTGTTTTAAATTCTATATATGCTAAAAATGCATTGCCAACAGAAAGTAAAAATTTAAAAGGGTTTGAATTATATCAATTATTAAGTAATTCTAACAGCAAACCTTTACAAGCAAAAGTGAAAGATTTTGCCTCTAAAAATGGGTTGTACTATGTAAAAGATACTTCTGGCACAAATATAAATGTACAAATTATAGATATAGCTAAAATAAATTTTAATGTTTTAACGTTCTCTAAAAAGCAAGAAATAAAAGAAAATGCAGTAATCATTGTAATGGATTATGCATTCGGAGAGCAGGCTTATGAAACGATGGACGAGTTGCTAAAACCATATACTTGCAAAAAAGGAGTAAAAACTCACTTAAACGTAAAATCGGTTTCCATAATGGGAAAAGCGGGTATTTTAGAAGGAGGTAAAGGAGATATCATGATTCCTACGTCACATATTTTTGAAGGAACAGCAGATAATTATCCTTTTAAGAATGAATTAAAAAAAGAAGATTTAGAAGGTTTTGGTATACAAGTTTTTGATGGAGCCATGATTTCAGTATTAGGAACATCTTTGCAAAACAAAGATTTACTCAGCTTTTTTCATGATTCTACTTGGAGTGTAATTGGTTTAGAAATGGAAGGAGCACATTATCAAAAAGCCATACAGTCTGCCTCTAAAATTAGAGGAAACATTTCTGAAGACGTAAAAGTAAGATACGCTTATTACGCTTCAGATAACCCTCTAGAAACCGGAGCAACATTAGCATCTGGAGGTCTTGGAATGACGGGAGTTACGCCAACATATGCAATCACACAAAAAATATTAGAACAAATTTTTAATAGTTAGTCTCTTTTTAAAAAAATATAAAAAATGGCAACCCAACCTATACCAAAAAAGAACGAAGAAGAAGTAGATTTAGGCTCTTTATTTTTAATAATAGGTAAAGGAATTTCTAATTTCTTTACTTTTTTAGGATCTATTTTTAAAGGAATATTTCATGCAATAGTTACAGCACTAATTTTTATAAAAAGTAATCTTATAAAAATTGGCATTGCAACCGGAATAGGCTTAATAGTTGGTGTTCTTTTAGAGGTAAATGAAGGGAAGCGTTTTGGTTCAGATTTGTTAGTTTCTCCTAATTTTAAAAGTGCTAGTCAGTTGTATAACAATATTCATTTTTACAACGATTTGGTAAGACAAAAAGATACAGCTACTATTCAGAAAGTTTTTAATATAGACAAACAAACAGCGGCATCTTTAAAGAAATTTTCCATAACACCCATTGTAGATAAAAATGATATTATTAATGCCTACAATGATTTTGTATTAGAGGTAGATACGACTACCGTAAAAAGCTATAGTTTCGAAGATTTCGAAGCTTCTTTTAAAGTTACTGATTATAATGTTCATAAAATACAGGTAATATCAGAAAAAAATGATGTTTTTAGTAAGCTTCAAGAACCTATTTTAAATGCTGTCATTCAAAATAAGTATTTTAATAAAGTTAAGGAGTTAACAAATGAAAACTTAGACAGAACAGATGCCTTGTTAAGAGCAAACTTAATGCAAATAGATTCTTTACGACTGGTTTATATGAAAGTACTATTAGAAGAGGCAAAAAAACAAACAAGCGGAACAAGTATCGATTTAGGAGGTACAAAAAGAACAACCAAAGAGTTAGAACTGTTCGAAACTTCTACAAAATTAAATACCAAGCTAGAAGACGCTGTTAGCGAAAAATCAAAAAAATATGAAGTAGTAAACATTATTTCTAGTTTTCAACCTATTGGATATGAAATAAAAGGGATTTCTCAAAATAAGGGAGTTATATATGCCTTTTTTGGTTTTATTGGTATGGTAACTTTACTTTTATTGATTCAGTTAAATACTTTTTTAAACAATTATAAAAAGTAGCCATGCAAACAATTCTTGTTACAGGTGGTGCAGGTTTTATAGGTGCTAATTTTATAACTTATTTTTTAGATAGCAATAAAGAATATAATATTGTAAATTTAGATGCATTAACTTATGCAGGAAGTTTAAATAATTTAAAAGAAGTTGAGAATTCTGAGAGGTATATTTTTGTAAAAGGAGATATTTGTGATAAAAATTTAGTAGAAAAACTTTTTGATGAGTATCGTTTTTCTGCGGTTATTCATTTTGCAGCAGAATCTCATGTAGACAATTCTATTACAAACCCAGAAGCATTTGTAAGCACCAATGTTTTAGGAACATTCACTTTATTAGACGTCGCTAGAAATTTTTGGTTGGAGTCTCCGAATACTTTCAAAAACGGTTTTGAGAAAGCAAGATTTCATCATATATCTACAGATGAAGTTTATGGTACATTAGATGATACAGGTTTATTTACAGAAAAAACACCTTATGCTCCCAATAGCCCCTATAGTGCATCGAAAGCATCTTCAGATTTTTTGGTGAGAAGTTATTTTCATACCTATGGCATGAATGTAGTAACTACCAATTGCTCAAATAATTATGGTCCGAAACAACACGACGAAAAGTTGATTCCAACAATTATTAGAAATGCTATTTTAGGTAATGAAATTCCTATTTATGGAGATGGAAAAAACATAAGAGATTGGTTGTATGTTTTAGATCATTGTAAAGGTATCGAGTTGGTTTTTAAAACTGGTAAGTCTGGAGAAACTTATAATATTGGAGGAAATAATGAACGTAATAATTTATATATAGCAAACAGAATTTGTTCCATTCTAGATAAAATTCATCCAAAGTTAACATCATATAAAGAACAAATTACTTTTGTAGAAGACCGAGCAGGTCACGATTTTAGATACGCAATAGATGCATCAAAAATAACAAAAGAATTGGCTTGGAAAGCATCAGAAAATTTTGAGTCTGGCATTGAAAAAACAGTTCAATGGTATTTAAAAAAATATCAATAAAATGAAAGGAATAGTATTAGCAGGAGGTTCAGGAACAAGGTTACATCCATTAACATTGGCAGTTAGCAAACAGTTAATGCCAGTGTATGATAAACCGATGATTTATTATCCGATATCTACATTGATTTCTGCCGGCATAAAAGATATTTTAATCATTTCAACGCCACAAGATGTCCCTTTATTCAAAAAATTATTAGGTGATGGATCTAAAATTGGTTGTAATTTTAGATATGCAGAGCAAGAACATCCTAACGGATTGGCAGAAGCCTTTATAATAGGAGAGGAATTTATAGAAAATGATTCTGTTGCATTAATTTTAGGGGATAATATTTTTTATGGAACAGGATTGTCTGAATTATTAAAAAATAGTACAAACCCCGATGGAGGTATCGTGTATGCATATCATGTAAACGATCCGAAAAGATATGGTGTTATTGAGTTTGATGAGAATGAGAACGCAATTTCAATTGAAGAAAAACCAGCAATTCCAAAATCTAATTATGCAGTTCCAGGAATTTATTTTTATGATAATAAAGTGGTAGATATTGCCAAAAGTATTGTACCAAGTAAAAGAGGAGAATTGGAAATTACAGCCGTAAATAATGCCTATTTAAAACAAGGAAAACTTGCTGTAAAAATTTTAGATAACGGAACCGCTTGGTTAGATACAGGTACTTTTAATTCTTTAATGCAAGCTAGCCAATTTGTGCAAGTTATAGAGGAAAGGCAAGGTTTAAAAGTAGGGGCAATAGAAGAGGCTGCATACAAAGCTGGCTTTATTAACAAACAACAATTACTAGCCTTAACAAAACCTTATTTAAAAAGTGGCTATTCTAGTAATTTATTTAAGCTCTAATGAAAGTAACAGAAACTTTTTTAAAAGGTTGTTTTATTCTTGAACCTACTGTTTTTGGTGATAAAAGAGGTAGTTTTATAGAAGCTTTTAACAAGAAAACATTTCAAGAAAAAACAAGTTTAGAGGTAAATTTTGTACAAGACAATCAGTCTATTTCTCAAAAAGGTGTTTTAAGAGGTTTGCATATGCAAAAAGGAAAATATGCTCAAGCAAAATTAGTAAGAGTAATTCGTGGTAGCGTTTTAGATGTTGTGGTAGATGTTAGGCAAGATTCGCCAACTTTTGGTAAGCATTTTTCTATTGAATTATCAGGCGAGAATAACAAACAACTTTTTATTCCAAGAGGATTTTTACACGGTTTTGTAACTTTAGAAAACAATACTATTTTTTCTTATAAATGTGATAATTACTACAATAAAAATGAAGAAACTGGAGTTATATACAACGATAAAACTTTAAATATAGATTGGCGTTTAAAAGAAGAGGAAATTATTTTATCTGAAAAAGATAAAGAGTTAAAATTAGTTAAGGATTTTACCAGTAGTATTTTTAAAACTAATAAAACAGTATTAACATATGGTACCTTTGATTTGTTGCATTATGGCCATATTGAAATTCTAAAAAGAGCAAGTAAATTAGGTGATAAACTAGTAGTTGGTTTGTCAACAGATGAATTTAATATTATAAAAGGTAAAGAGTGTAAAATACCTTATTCAAAAAGAAAAGAATTTTTGGAATCATTAGAATTTGTTGATTTAGTAATACCAGAAGTCAGTTGGGAACAAAAAATTGAAGATGTAAAAAATACAAAAGCTGATATTTTTTTAATGGGAGATGATTGGGCTGGTAAATTTGATTTTTTACAAGAATACTGTGAAGTAATATATTTACCAAGAACAGTAGATATTTCTACAACAAAGCTTAAAAAATCATTTAATAACAAATAAATAAAAAAATGATTCATTTATTTATTATCATTATTCGATTTTTTTTTAAACCAAACAAAAAATTTATTATTTACCATAGTTTTCCTAATTTTTCAGATAATTGCTTTGCTTTTTTTTGTTATGTTATTAATAATCATAAGCAATATAAAAATATATGGTTTATAACAGGTAGTAATAGAGAAAAATACAATCAATTAATTACAAACTATACAACTTCTTCAAATTATGTAATTGTTAAAAAAAAATCGATACTTGGAGTTTATTACTTTTGTAAATCAAAATATATTTTTTTTACTCATGGTCTTTTTAATGAGATAAGCCTATCTACAAAACAAATAAATGTTAATTTATGGCATGGAATGCCACTAAAAAACATTGGGTATTTGGATCAAAATAATAGAGTTCCTAAATCTAATTTTGTAATTGCTACATCTAAGTTGTTTCAAAAAATAATGTCACAAGCTTTTTTAATAAAAAATGATAATGTATTGATTACAGGACAACCAAGAAATGATTTTATTTTAGAAAAAAATTTTAGTCTTTATAATTTAACAGGAGAAGAAAAAATCAATTTTAATAAAACCGTACTTTGGATGCCAACCTATAGAAAATCTAAGATTGGAGATTTAAGGAAAGATGGAGCAGAAGACCAAATGAATGATTTTTTTGAAGAAATTTTTTTAATCAAACTAAATGAATTTTTTAAATCTATAAATTCCAAATGCTTTATAAAAATCCATCCAATGGATTATTTAGGCATTACTGATTTTAAAACATTTTCTAACTTAACATTTTTAAATAATGATAGTTTTGAACAAAAAGGGATTTCTTTATATTCAGTTTTACAAAATACGGATTTATTATTGACAGATTTCTCATCAATTTATATAGACTACCTTTTACTAAATAAACCAATTGGTTTTATTATTTCAGATTTTGAACAATATTCAAATTCTAGGGGCTTTGTTTTTGATAATCCCAAAAAATATATGCCAGGAGAAATTATCTCCTCCAAAAAAGAGTTAATATTTTTTTTACAAAAAACATTATTAGAACAAGAAGATGATTTTTCAGAAATTAGAAAAAATATTAGAGATATTTTTCATTCATTTGAGAATAATTTTTCTGAAAAAGTTTTTAATACTATTTTTAAATAATGAATATTTTTAAATCTTTGAATACTAACAATCAAATTATATTAAAAAATTTCTCGTATTTAACATTAATGAAATTTTTTAATATAGGTGTTAAAATAGTTTTAGCCGCGTATTTAATTAGAATTCTTGGAAGTGAAAAATATGGATTAATTACATGGTTAGATTCTGTTATTCAATACTTTATAATGATTGTCAACTTTGGATTTAATATTTATGCAGCTAAATATATTGTAGAGAACAAAGATAAATCAATAAAAATTAACGAAATAGTTTCCTCAATTTTTATTATAAAGGGGGTATTATTTATAATGTCTTTATTAAGTATTTTTCTTTTAGTAAATTTTGAATCATTTTCAGCATATAAAACTTTTTTATTGTTATTAATGTTTGCAGGTATAGGAGAAGTGTTATTTCCGGTTTGGTATTTTCAAGGAATTGAAAATCTAAAACCAGCAGTATTTATTGTTTTTTTATCAAGAATATTTCTTCTTGTTGGAACTATAGTTTTTGTGAATTCAAAGTATAGCTTATTGTCTTATATAATTTTATTTGTTATATCTTCAATATTAATTGGGGTTTCAGGAGTGTTTTATCTTTTTAAATATCATAAAATAAAAATAGTATTACTACCAGCTAATAAATTAATCCGCTATTTTAAGGAATCATTACCTTTTTTTATTGGTAGGTTTTTATCTTTAGTTTTTAACTTCGGTACAATTTTTTTTATTGGTAAATTTTGCGAATTAGAACAAGTAGCTGGTTTTGATTCTAGTTTAAAAATAGTAATGTTAGGTGTTATTCCTTTTGAAATGTTACAACAAGCTGTTTTTCCAACAATATCTAGAACTAAAAATAAAAATATACTAAATAAGATAGTATATGCATCACTAATAATAGGCAGCTTTATTGGTTTAATAACATATATATTGTCTGATAGTTTAATGCTTTTATATGGAGGTAATGAAATGCTTGAGTATTCATCAGTTTTAAAGTTTCTGTCTATTCTATCACCATTTGTAGCATTAACATTTGTATTAGGTACTTGTTCATTAGTGGCGTTTGGTTACTATAAAGAATATAATTTTTCTTTAATTTTTACATCAGTAATTTATATAGTTATTTTACTACTATTATTTATGCTTGATAAGTTAAATTTTTGGAGTTTAATATACCTAAGAGTTTTTGGCGATGTATTAATGGTTCTAATTAGGTTTTATTTTTCAGTAAAAAGAAAAACTATAATACTATTTAAACATAATTAAATGGATTTATACCAATTAATAAAAAAAAGTAAAGTATTTTCTTTTATAATTTTATTTATAATTCTAAAAATAGTTTTGGATATTATTTCTTCCTTTTCTGATAGTGGAGGTTTTACTCTAACCCCTTATTTTAGGATAGTTTTATTACTATTTACTGCATGTTTTTTTATTTTAGATATTATTAACATTAGGTTTCCTCTTAGCTTTAAGAAAAATATATCTTATCAAAAATTATTTGTTTTTGGATGGTTATCTTTTGCTAGTGTATCAGTGATTATAGGTTTAGTCAATAAAAATCCTATTTTATATGTTGCTACAGATTTTATATATATAGCTTTTGGAGCAACTTTATTTTTTATAATAGACAGTAACAAAGCTAAGTTTATTTTAAATTATAGTAGATTTTATTTGTTTTCAATGCTTTTATTATCTCTAGGATATATATGTCTTTTTTTTAATATTAAAGCACCAGCTATATTACTAATATTAATGGCTATAGTTAGCTTTATTAAAATACTAAATGGTAAAACCATAAGTGCTATTTTTATACTAATACCTTATTTTCTATTAGTAGTTTCTACCAATAGAACTCAGATTATTATTTTTTTTTTATTGTTTTTTATTTTCTTGTTAAAGAAAATTAGAACCGTTTATACAAGTAGAGCTGTTATCTTTTTTGGTTTAATTTTTATGATTTTAATCTATCTGTTAAAAGAACAAATTTTGGAAATGGCATTACTCGTTATTAATCCTAAGGGTAATATTGGTTACAGAATAAATCAAATTGCTATTATATTTAATAAGGGTATAGATTATTCTAATCCCTTTTTCATTTCAATAGTACAGAGAATAACTGAAGCCAAAATAGTTGTAAAATATTGGACTAGTGATATTTTTACCTTTATATTTGGATTAGGTTCTGGTGGTACAATTGATGGTAGTATGTTTTATAGTGATAGTTCAGTATTAAATTCATCTTTATTAGGTGCAAAAAGAGTCCATAATATACATTTATTACCATTTTCATTAATATTTAGATATGGACTCATAGGATTGATATTCTTTTTTATTTTACTTAGAATAGTATATCAATCTTTTATAAAAGTATTAAATGAAGATAATAATATTGGAAAAATATTTTGGAACTTATTTTTAATATCTTGGCTAATATTTTCTATGCCTGCATCCTCTTATTTATGGAGTATGCCTGTCTTTTGGATTAGTCTAGCCTTTACGAATAAATAATTTAAAACGCTGCATAATTGAAGTTTTTACATAAGAAAGTTATTAGCAATACTAAACAGTACTTAAAAAATAAAAATCTTTCGGCAACTAATTTTGTGTTTGTTTTTTTTTCTTTTTTTCCTTTGTTACCTTTTAAAATTAAAGGACTACCTGTTTTTGTATTTGCTTGCTTTGCTTTTTTTGTTTTCAAAAAGAAAGAGAAAAAATTTGATTTTATTTATTTAATAAATTCATTGTTATTTATACTATATATTGGTAGTCTATTTTATTCTGAAAATATTCAATTAGGTTTATCATTATTAGAAACAACACTATCATTAATAATAATTCCCCTAATTTTTACCCTTTATTCTGGCTATAAAAAAACAGCTAAAACTATTCTAAGAGAAGAGTTTACATTTAAATATATATATATTATTTCTTCTTTTATTTTGTCAATTTTAATTTTTATTATTTCATTTCAGTATGGAAATTACATTTCAACAAAAATAGAATTAAGTAAATTTCTTTCAAGATTAAACACTGGTTTCTTTTGGATAAATGAGCACCCTATATATTTATCAATATATCTTTCGCTTTCATTATTAATTATTGTTAGTATTTTTAAAAATTCTAAAATAAAAGTTTTACTTCTTGTAATAGGTTTATTTCAATTTTTTATTCTATTACTTCTAAGTAGAAAAGGAGTAATTATATCATTTTTAATTTCTTCAATACTATTGTTTTTGATAACTCAAAAAAGAAAGAAAACAGGATTATTATTCATTATGTTTTTCTTTCTCATATCTAGTTTCTTCGTTTTTAAGTTTACACCAGATACAATTAAAAGGTTTAAAGAAGTTTTTGATATTAAGAGTTATAATAAAGTTGAAAAAAATTCTTCAACTAGTGTTCGATATGGTGTATATAATTGTGCATTAGAAAAAATTAGTGAATCATTGATGATTGGATATGGTATAGGTGATGTACAAAACGAGCTTCAAGATTGTTATAAGAGTAAATCTAAAGTTTTAGTAAGTGAAAATCTGAACAGTCATAATCAATATTTTGGAATCTTACTTTCAGTTGGCGTCTTAGGTTTAATAATTTTTATTATTCCACTAGTAATTAATTTAAAATTGTTTTTCATTCGTAAAGATTATTTAGCATTTAGTATACTTTTAATGTTTGTTATGTTTATGTTTTTTGAAAACATATTAGATAGACAAAGTGGTGTAATTTTATTTTCATTTTTATTTAATTTTTATACATTTAAAAATTATAGCTTAAAAAATAATGAATAAAGTATTAATCATAGGGCCATTTCCGAATCCTATTTCTGGAGTATCTTTAGCCAATAAAGTTGTCAAAGAGATACTAGAGCATTCAGGTGAATTTAATACAAGTATTGTAAATACCTCCTATCCTTTTTTTGAAGATTCTGTAGGTAGTTTCTCTGTTAGAAAGCTATTATTTTTCTTACGTTTAAACCTAGAGATTTTTAAAATTTTTAAAAGCAGTATTGTTTACATTACACCAGGTCAAACTTTTTTTGGAATTACCAAATACAGCCTTTTTATATTACTTTCATCCATTTTAAAAAAAGAATTAATAATTCATGTGCATGGTAATTTTTTAGGAACACAATACAAACAACTTACCGGACTTAAAAAAAAGATATTTTATTTTTTAGTCTCTAAATTTACAAAAGGAATAGTTTTATCAAATTCTCTTAAGCACAATTTATCTCCATTTTTAGAGAGTTCCAAAATTTTTGTTGTTTCAAATTTTGCTCAAGATTTTTTATTTGAGAGCAAGAAAGATTTAGATACTACAAAACTTAAAATAATTTTTTTAAGCAATTTAATGGAAGAAAAAGGAATTCTATTTTTATTAGATGCTTTGAAAGATTTAGAGGACAAAAACATACTTTTCGAAGCCAAAATTGCTGGTAACATAGATAAAAGTTTAGAAGAAATTATCTTTAGAAAAATAAAAAATTTGAGAAGTTCCTCCTATGTAGGTGTTGTTCATGATAAGGATAAGAGAAATTTGTTAGAATGGAGTAATATTTTTGTATTACCTACGTTTTACAAAATGGAAGGTCAACCAATTTCTATAATAGAAGCACTAGCAACACAAAATGTTATAATATCTACCAGTCATGCTGGTATAATTGATATTATCGAAGACGGTTTAAATGGTTACATTGTTGTTCCTAAAAGCACTAATAGTATTCTTGAAAAGTTATTGTATTTAGATCAAAATAAACATATAATAAAAGATATTTCTTTACATAATAAACATTATTTTGCTAATAATTATACAGTAGCTATTTTTAAAAAGAAAATTTTACACGTTTTAAATGCAAATACAAGAGTTAAATAAATTTAAATTACCTAAAAATTTTAGAGGTAGAAATGTATTTATAGTTCAGTTATGGTGGATTGTACAAGGAATATTTTTTAGAATGTCGCCACAATTTATGTATGGTTTCAGACGGTTTTTACTTCGTTTATTTGGAGCAAAAATCGGTAAAAAAGTCATAATTAGACCTACTGTAAGAATAACCTATCCCTGGAAAATAGTTATAGGAGATTACACTTGGATTGGAGATGATGTTGTTTTATACTCTTTGGGAGATTTAGAAATTGGTAATAATGTAGTTATTTCTCAAAAATCATATCTATGCACAGGTTCTCATAATTATCTACAATCAGATTTCCCTATTTTTGCAAAAAAAATAAATATTAAAGATGAATGTTGGTTGGCAACAGATGTATTTGTTGCTCCTGGTATTACCATCGAAAAAGGAACCGTAGTTGGTTCTAGAAGTAGTGTTTACAATAATTTGCCTGGCAATAAAATTTGCATTGGAAACCCTGCAAAAGAAATAAGAGATAGAATTAGTGAACAATAAAAAAAACATTTTAATAATTTCCCCGTTTTTTTATCCAGAACCCATATCTACTGGAAAATTTAACACAGATTTTGCTATTGCACTTAAAAATGAAGGTCATCATGTAAACGTACTATGTTATCATCCCTTTTATCCCAATTGGGTTATAAAAAAAAATAGCAAAAAACTTAAAGGTATTAAAATTATTAGAGGGGGAAAATTTTTATGGTTTTCTAAAAACACATTCGTAAGAAGGTTTATTTTAGAGCTTAGTTTTATGTTTTTTATTGTAAAGAACATAAAAAAATATAAAAATAACACAGATGTTATTATACCTGTTTTTCCACCTAGCTTTGCCTTTTTTGCAATTGTACCCTTTTTATCAAAAAAAATAAAAAAGGTAGGAATGGTTCATGATTTACAAGAAATTTATTCAGAGGATAAAAAAGGATTTTTGTATAAGATAATTCAATATTTTATACATAAAATTGAAAAGAGATGTTACAATAGTTGCCATAAACTAATTTTTCTTTCAAATGAAATGTGTAGTGAAGCAAAAAGACTCTATGGTTTAAAAAATACTATAATAGAAGTTCAATACCCTTTTATAACTCTTAAAAATAGTATTACAAACGATTTAGACGCAATATTTAACAAAAAGAATATCAATATTGTTTATTCGGGGGCTTTGGGTGAAAAACAAAACCCAGAAAAATTATATAATTTTTTTTTAGAAGCCTCATCAAAAATAGAAAACACTATTTTTCATTTCTTTTCTGAAGGAGAGGTGTTTAATTCATTAAAAAATTCTAACTCTAACTCAAAAATACAATTTCATAAATTGGTGGATATTAAAAATTTAGAAGAATTGTACCAAAAAAGTGATATACAAATTATACCGCAAAAGGAAAATACCTCAAAAGGTTCTTTGCCATCTAAACTACCCAATTTATTGAGTTCTCAATGTAAAATACTGTTAATTACTGATCAAGGTAGTGAGCTTGAACATTTTTTTAAAAATAATAAACTAGAAAAAGCAGTTACCACTTGGGAAACAAGTGTGTTAATTAATTCTTTGAAACATTTAATAGATTTAGACGTTAATTTTGGACATCAAAAAAGCATTGCTGAAAACTTTTTTACCTTAGATAAAATGATTTCAAAAGTTTTGCGTTAATAAAATGTATTTGATTTATACTTACTGTAAACAGCTTTGAAAAAAAGATATTCTTACTTAATTAAACCACTGCAAATATTAATAGATGTACTAACCATATGTTGTATTATTTATATTGTTAACGATTCTCAATTTTTTAACGAACATTTTATAGCTTTCATAATTATTTTTTGGCTTATATCTTCTTTATTAACAGGGTTTTATAAAGTGTATCGTTTTACAAAAAAACTTCGAATTTTATCACTTTTAGTAAAGCAGTTACTAATTTTTACGCTTGGTTTTTTCGCATATTTCGGCCTTTTTAAAGAAGGAGAAGTTGTTAATAATCAATTTCTAATTTTATTACTAATAACCATAAGTATTACAACCATAAAATATTTAGCTTTTTTTGTATTGAATAAATATCGAGCTCTTGGTAATAATTACAGAAATGTTGTAGTGGTTGGTTTAGATGGTTCTACTAAAAATATTATTAAACTTTTTACAAGCAAAGCGAACTTAGGATATAATTTTTTAGGATATTTTTCAGATACAAATACTCATTCGGGTAAAGATTTTTTAGGAACTACCAATTCTGTTTTTAAATTTATAAACGAAAATGATATTGACGAGGTTTATTGTTCTTTAACATTACTAAAAGAGGAACAAATAAAAACTATTAATAAGTTTTGTTTAGAAAAAAAAATAGGTTTAAAATTAATACCTAATTCTGTTGAATTATACAGTAAAAACCAGCGTACAGAATTTTATGATGATGATTTAATAGTTTTAAATGTACAAAAGTTACCTTTTGATTTTGCAGGAAATTTCTACCTAAAAAGAACTTTTGATGTGTTTTTTTCGTTATTTATTTGTTTCACATTACTTTCTTGGTTGTGGCCAATCCTATGGGTAATTGTAAAATTTGAGTCGAAAGGCCCACTATTATTTAAGCAAAAAAGAGAAGGTATAAACGGAAATAAATTTACATGTTATAAGTTTAGGTCTATGAAAATTAATAATTTTTCAGATAAAGTTCATACCACTAAAAATGATAATCGTGTAACAAAAATTGGTTCTTTTCTAAGAAAAACAAGTATAGATGAATTACCACAGTTTATAAATGTTTTGTTGGGAAATATGAGTGTGGTAGGACCTAGACCACATTTAGAAAGTCTTTCTATCGAATATCAAAAACAAGTAGATGATTATTTAAAGAGGCATATTGTAAAACCAGGAATAACGGGTTTGGCTCAAGTAAGTGGATATAGAGGAGAGATTAAAAAAAAATCCGATATTAAAAATAGAGTACGTTTAGATATTTTTTACATAGAAAATTGGTCCTTTTTCTTAGATATTAAAATCATCCTTAAAACTGTTATCAATATTTTAAAAGGGGAAGAAAAAGCCTATTAAATGCAAAAAAAAGTAACACTATCTGCTACCATAGTTCTGTACAAAGAGCCGTACTCAATTTTAAAAGAAACAATAACTTCTTTTTTAAATTTGCCGTTTTCAAAACAACTATATTTAGTAGATAATAGCCCTACAGATCAATTAAAAGAGTGTTTTAAACAACCAGATATTCGGTATTTTCATATGAATAAGAATGTTGGTTTTGGCAAAGGGCATAATTTTATGATTGATAAATTAGATGCCAATTATCATTTAATATTAAATCCAGATATTTCTTTTTCTACCGATATTATTTCTCCTTTAATTAATGCTTTAGAAGAAGATGTAGACCTTGCATTTATTACTCCCAAAGTATTATATCCCAATAAATCAGAACAAACTGTTTGTAGAAATCATCCCTCTTTTTGGAAATTAATTTTAAGAAAGTTTTCTAAAACCAAAAGCTCCAATCAGTATATTTCTGTAAATAATAAGTTATACCCTGAGTTTGTTCATGGCTGTTTCATGCTATTTAGAACAGAACATTTTATAAGGCTTAATGGTTTTGATGAACGATATTTCTTGTACATGGAAGATGCAGATATTTGTAGGAAAATAGATCGAGTTGGGTTAAAAAAAATGTATTATCCAGAGGTCGAAATTATTCATCATCATAAAAAAAGCTCCTCAAAAAATGTGAAACTTTTTTTCATTCACACATCTTCTGCAATAAAATATTTTTTGAAGTGGGGTTTTTAATATATCAAACATAAATTCTCCTTAATTGACAGAAGCAATCCAAACAAATTAAAATATATTTGCAGTACACAACAAAAAATCAATATCAACAAAAATGAATATTCTTATTTTAGGTTCTGGAGGTAGAGAACACGCTTTTGCATTAAAATTAGCCGAAAGTAAAAAAGTAAATCAACTTTTTGTAGCGCCAGGAAATGCTGGCACAGATAAAGTTGCTACAAATGTTGCAATTAGTCCTACAGATTTTGAAGCTGTAAAACAAACGGTTTTAGAAAACAACATTCAAATGGTGGTTGTAGGGCCTGAAGCACCTTTGGTAAAGGGTGTTCACGATTTTTTTCTTGCAGATAGCGATTTAAAAAATATTCCTGTAATCGGACCTAAAAAAGACGGAGCACTTTTAGAAGGAAGCAAAGAGTATTCGAAAAAATTTATGCAAAAACATGGCGTTCCAACTGCTAAATATAAATCTTTTACCGAAGATAATTTAGAGGAAGGTTATACTTTTCTGGCTACTTTAAAAGCTCCTTATGTATTAAAAGCAGATGGTTTAGCAGCAGGGAAAGGTGTATTAATTTTAAATTCTTTGGAAGAAGCTAAAAAAGAATTAAAAGAAATGGTTTCTAATAAAAAATTCGGCGAGGCCTCTACCACAGTAGTTATAGAAGAGTTCCTAAAAGGAATAGAATTGTCTGTTTTTGTATTAACAGATGGTAAAAACTATAAAATTTTACCTTCTGCAAAAGATTATAAAAGAATAGGAGAAGGCGATACAGGATTAAATACAGGTGGAATGGGAGCGATATCTCCAGTGCCTTTTGCAGACGAGGCATTTTTAGATAAAGTAGAAAAATTGGTTGTAAAACCAACCATAGCAGGACTTCAAAAAGAGGGTATAGATTATAGAGGTTTTATTTTTATAGGCTTAATGAACGATAATGGAAACCCTTCTGTAGTTGAGTATAATGTGCGAATGGGAGATCCAGAAACAGAGGTTGTATTGCCTAGAATAAAGTCCGATTTATTAGAATTGTTTGAAGGTGTAGCTCATAAAAATTTAGATACGAAGTCTTTTTCTGTTACCAGTAAAATAGCCACTACTGTCATGCTAGTTTCTGGTGGTTATCCCGAAAGTTATGAGAAAAATAAAGAAATTACAGGTTTAGAAAAGGTAGATGAATCTATTGTTTTTCATGCAGGTACTATTTTAAAAGATGCTAAAGTTGTTACTGCTGGTGGTAGAGTAATGGCAGTTACTTCGTTTGGAGATTCTATAGATGAAGCTTTACAGAAGTCTTACAATAGCATAGATAAAATTCATTTCGATAAAATCAATTATAGAAAAGATATTGGTTTCGATGTTAATTAATATCAATTATTAGCCAATTTTACAACTTATGAAAAAAATAATTGTTGCACCACTTAACTGGGGTTTAGGTCATGCCACCCGTTGTGTACCAATTATTAAATCTCTTATTTTACAAGGCTTTACACCAGTTTTGGCTTCAGACGGGAATGCATTATTATTTTTGCAAAATGAGTTTCCTAATTTAGAGATCTTGACTTTACCCTCCTACAGTATTAAGTACGGAAAAAATATAAAGTGGAACTTAGTCTTACAATCTCCAAAGATTTTAAACGCTATTAAAAAAGAGCGTAAAGTAATTAATAGTTACGTAAACAATAATACAGCAGTAGTTGGCATTATTTCAGATAACCGATTTGGTACGTACCACAAAAATATTCCCTCGGTTTATATTACTCATCAGCTAAAAGTTTTGGCAGGTTTTGCCACGTATTTTGCAAGTAAAGTTCATGAATTTTTTCTAGCTAAATTCGATGTTTGTTGGGTTCCTGATACTTTAGAAAGTACATTTTCTGGAAAACTTTCTATCTCAAAAAAAACACCAATTCCTACTTATTATATTGGCTTATTAAGCCGATTTACAAAGAAAGAAGTTGAAAAAAACATCGATGTTTTAATCCTTTTATCTGGTCCGGAGCCCAATAGAACGTTCATAGAAAAAAAGTTAGTAGACATCTTTAAAAACGATACTAGAAATATTGTTTTTGTATTAGGAAAAGTTTCTAATACTCAAGAGAAATGGACTAAAAACAACCAGATTTTCTATAATTTTTTAACTTCTAAGGAATTAGAATTAATAGTAAATTCCGCTAAAATTGTACTTTGTAGGTCTGGTTATTCTTCGATAATGGATTTGGCTATTTTACAAAAAAAAGCCTTTTTTATTCCTACCAAAAATCAACCTGAACAAGAATATTTAGCAGCATTTTTAGCAAAATCCCAAAAAGCACCTTTTTGTAAAATTGAAGATTTTACGATTAATAAGTTACATAATATTTCTAGTTATAGCGGTTTAGCTGCAGAAAGCAATCCTTTAGATAAAGATTTATTTAGCCTTTTCTATCGTAAATGAAAACTCAGAACCTTGTCTGTAAACGCTTTTTATAAACACTTTTTGTTGATGTGCCTCCACAATATGTTTTACAATTGATAATCCTAAACCAGAGCCACCTTGTTCTCTAGACCTACTTTGGTCTACCCTGTAAAAACGTTCAAACAAACGAGGTAAATGTTGTTGTTGAATTCCTTCTCCGTTATCAATCACTTTTACAGCAAATTTATTTTCGTTATAATTGTCTACACCTACAATGGTAGTACCACCTACGGTACCATATTTTATGGAGTTTACCACTAGGTTTATAAGCACTTGTTCAATTTTTTCGGAGTCACCAACAACAAAAACAGGAAATTCGTATATCTTATCAAATTTTAAGGTAATGTTTCTTTTTTTTGCTTTCATTTCAAACAAATCAAAAACATTTTGAATGACTTCTAAAATATTAAAAACTTCTTTTTGAATATGTAAGCCATCCGTTTCTAACTTAGCAATAAGGTCTAAATCTTTTGTTACTGCTACCAATCTTTCTACCCCTTTATTAGCTCTTTCTAAATATTTTAGCCTAATTTTTTTATCGTCAATATTTCCTTCTAATAAGGTGAGAATGTATCCTTGAACTGTAAAAAGTGGCGTTTTTAATTCATGGGCAACGTTTCCTAAAAAATCTCTTCTAAATGAATCTCGTTCTGTTAAACTTTTTATTTCTAAACGTTTTCCTTCTACATATTTTTGCATTCTTTTAGAGAGTTTATCAATATCTGTTGTTACAGAATCTCTTCTCAAATCTGCAACATTTAAAATAGATACTTCTTCATAAATTTTTTTTAAACGTCTGTAAATAAAGTGTTCAGCTCTATATTGAATAATAAAAAAAGAAATAATAAATAATACTATTATGGCTATTATTAATGTAGAAAGGCCCAAATAATCTAATAAAAAAAAGTAAGAAATTGTAGCAATTACAACAGATAGAACTGTAAGGTAAAGTGCAGACCAAAGTGCGTAAGAATATGTTTTTTTAAGTTTCAATAAAGCACTATTTAATTAGATGATTCTTCTTCTAAAACAAACTTATAACCTACACCTTTTACTGTTTTAAAATGATGGTCTCCTATTTTTTCTCTTAATTTTCGAATATGAACATCTATTGTTCTGCCACCAACTACCACTTCATTTCCCCATACGGTATCTAAAATAATTTCTCTTTTAAATACTTTACCCGGTTTAGAAGTTAGTAAAGAAAATAATTCAAACTCTTTTCTTGGCAAAGAAATTTTTACATCGGCTTTGTACACCACATATTTTTCTCTGTCAATAACAATATCTCCAATAGTAAAACTTTCTTCATTTTCTTTTTCGGTTTTTAAGCGTCTTAATAAAGATTTTACCTTGCTTATTAATACTTTTGGTTTTACAGGTTTTGTAATATAGTCATCTGCACCTGCTTCGAAACCAGCTACTTGAGAGTAGTCTTCACCTCTAGCTGTTAAAAATGCAATAATTACATTTTCTAGTGTGCTTATTTTTCTAATTTTTTCACAAGCTTCAATACCATCCATTTCTGGCATCATTATATCTAGTAAAATTAGATGTGGATGATTTTTTTTGGCAGATTTAATGGCCTCATTTCCATTACTAGCTGTAAATATTTGATATCCTTCATTTTTTAAATTGAAGCCAACAATTTCTAAAATATCTGGTTCATCATCTACCAATAAAATTTTAATAGTGCTTTTATTCATAATTTTTGAGAAATCTATATACCAAAAATAGCAATTAAAACTTAATTATATCTGGTTTATGCTTTTCGTTTACAATTGCTTAATGATTCCTTAACAAATACTACAGGAAGTATTAATTGTAAGTTAGCCTTTCTTTTATTTCTGAGGAGTCATTTTATTTTTACTACCTTTAAGTTTAGGAAATGATAAAGAATGAATTTAAAGACTAATTTAGAGAATATTTTGTTTTTAGACATAGAAACTGTTCCACAACAAGAGTCTTGGGAGCAAGTATCTGAAGAATTACAGTTGCTTTATGAGCAAAAAACCAAATATCAAAGAAAAGATAATTTCGTAGCGAAAGAGTTTTATGAAAAAGCGGGAATTTGGGCAGAATTCGGAAAAATTATCTGTATTTCCGTCGGTTTTTTTTCTGAAAATAATGGTACAAAAAAACTTAGGGTTCGTTCTTTTTACAGTGATGATGAGGTTGAAATATTACAAAATTTTAAAACAGTTTTAGAAACTTATTTTTCTAAACCGAACCATGTGTTGTGTGCGCACAATGGTAAAGAATTTGATTTTCCGTTTATAGCAAGAAGAATGATTGTTAATAACATTCCTTTACCAAATAAGCTTAATTTATTTGGTAAAAAGCCATGGGAAGTACCGCATTTAGATACCTTAGAGCTGTGGAAATTTGGAGACTACAAACATTATACATCGTTGAAATTATTAACTACTATTTTGGGTATATCATCTCCCAAAGATGATATAGATGGAAGTGAGGTTGCAAAAGTTTACTACAAAGAAAAAAACCTTTTACGCATTGTAAATTATTGCGAAAAAGATACGATTGCAGTAGCCCAAATTGTTTTGCGCCTTAACAATATGCCTTTATTGTTAGATAAAGATATTATACGGGTAAATGAGTAGTCTTTTTAGCTAAATTACATACAACAAAAGCCAAAAAAGCCGGAATTACCCAACCTAAATTAGCATTGGCTAGTGGTATTAAGTTTTTAAGTGTTGTAATTTCAATATTGCTAAAAACAACGCCAACAAAATCAGGAATACTAAAAACAAATGTTACGAATACTACAGTTTTAAAAACTAAATTAGAAGTATACTTTTCTGGAAGTACATTTAACAGAATTAATACAATTGTTATTGGATACAAAAAAAGTAGTGCAGGTACTGCTATTGTTATGATAAAATCTACCTGATAACTTCCTACAACAATACCAATACAAGAGGCAATAATGGCGGTAATTATATACGCTTTTTTAGAGTTGTTGCAAATTCCCTTTATATAGTCTGATGTGCCGGTAACAATACCAACTGCTGTAGTAAAACACGCCAAAGCTACTAATATGCTTAAAAATGTATTTCCTAAATTTCCTAAGGTTAAAGTACTTAAGCTAGCTAGTATTTCTGTTCTAGATGCCTCTGTAGAGAAACTTTTTGCATGTAATGCACCCGCTAATATTAACCCACCATAAATTAATAGCAGTCCGAAACCAGCAATAAACCCAGCTTTTCGAATCAATTTTCGTTTTTCAATAAAAGTTGTATGGCTACTGTAGTTCAAAGAAATAATAATTACTGCACCAACCACTACGCCAGCAATTGCATCAAAAGTTTGATACCCTTCTAAAATACTATCTGTAAAAGGGTTTGTAAAGTTAGATGTAGAGAAACCATCTGCAGAATTTAAAAAGGAAATTCCTATGATTATCAGTAAAATAATAACAATAATTGGAGTTAAAAACTGACCAATTAAACTGATGATTTTAGATCGGTTTACAGCAAATAAAAACACCAAAGAGAAATATAAAATACTGGTTAGTAGTGGCGAAGTATTAAAAAAAGGAGCCACGGCCATTTCATGAGTAACAGCTGCAGTTCTTGGAGCCGGAATAGCAACGGCAATACCATAAATTAAAAAACAAAATATCGTGCTAAAAATTGGCGATACTTTTTTACCAAAATCATACAAAGTACCTTGTAGTTTTGCATGAGCAAAAATAGCCAAAATCGGAATTGCAATAGCAGTAATTACAAACCCTAAAGTTACTAAAAGCCAATCTGAACCAGCTTTAAAACCTAACGTTGGAGGTAAAATTAAATTTCCTGCACCAAAAAATAATGAAAATAATGCAAAGCTGGCTATCCAAATTTCTTTTGTTTTATTCAAAGTATAACTATTTTAACTTTTTAAAGATGTATAATTGATTCTTTTTAACTTTATAGAGCTATTATTTTACTGAATTTAATCTCCTAATTTAATATCAAATATAGCAAATACTTTTTCTTTTTATTACCTAAAAGTTGATTCTAATACTATCTTTGCGAGTATGATTTTAGAGTATAAAAATGCACATATTTCATACAGCGACTATGGTAAAGGAACAGCTATCGTTTTGTTGCATGGTTTTTTAGAGAATTCAACTATGTGGAATGTTTTGGTGCCTCATTTTTCAAAAAAAAATAGAGTGGTTACTCTCGATTTTTTAGGTCACGGACTTTCCGATTGTATTGGGTACTCTCATTCTATGGAGTTATTAGCAGATACTGTTATGCAGGTTTTAAAAAAGTTAAAAATTCGCAAATCCATCTTTATTGGTCATTCTATGGGTGGTTATGTAGCCTTAGCTTTTGCAGAGAAATATCCTCAAAAAGTAAAAGGTATTTGCTTGCTAAACTCTACTTCAAATGCCGATAGTGAAGAACGAAAGGAAATAAGAGTAAGAGCCAATAAAATGGTGCAAAAAAATTACACGAATTTAGTGAGAATGTCTTTTTCAAATCTATTTGCAGTCGAAAGTAAAGAAAAATATCAATCAGAAATAACTCTTGCTTTACAAGAAGCACTAAAAACACCAAAGCAAGGCTATATTGCTGCACAAGAAGGCATGAGAACTCGTTCTAATAGAAATGATGTATTGGCAAAAAGTACCTTTCCAAAACTAATGATTATGGGACAAAACGATCCTGTATTAAATATAAACGATGCTACAAAAGAAGCACACAAAACAGCAACCGAACTTTTTGTTTTTCCTGGTGGTCATATGGCACATATAGAAAACACAGCATTATTGTTAAATACGTTAAAAGAGTTTGTAAAAAAATGCTAAGCCTTATTTTTGCAGTATACTTTTACCTTAAATTTTCATCCCTAAAAAGCACTTTGTAAATAGCGACTTATTATTTTAAAAATAAACATCTAAAAAATGGGACAAAATATTTTAATTAAAAACTCTACAATAGTAAATGAAGGTAATTCTTTTATTGGAGATGTTTTAATAGAAAACGGGTTGATTAAGGAAATAGGTACTATTAATGCTACTAAAAATTTACATGTAATAGACGGCACAGGCAAGCACCTTCTTCCTGGTGTTATTGATGGTCAAGTTCATTTTAGAGACCCTGGTTTAACTCATAAAGGAGATTTGTATACAGAAAGCAAAGCAGCCATAGCTGGTGGAGTTACTTCGTTTATAGATATGCCCAATACAGTACCAAATATTTTATCGGAAAAAGATTTACAAGAAAAATATACAATTGCAGCCAACAAATCTCTTGCAAATTTTGCTTTTGTTATGGGTGTTTCAGCTGATAATGTAGATGATGTAATTGCTAGTGATACTTCAAAATTTATAGGAGTTTCTGATGATGGATTGTATTTTACTAAAAAAGGGAACATTTTAGCAGATAGTCCAGAGATACTAGAAAAACTATTTGCAAACTGTAAGTCAATTATTACGATTCACTCCGAAAAAGAAGAAATTGTAACTAAGAATGAAGCTGCTTACAGAGCCAAATATGGCGATGATATACCTGCTAAATTTCACCCTTTAATAAGAAGTACAGAAGGCTGTTATGAAGCTACAAAGAGAGCGATAAACTTGGCAAAAAAGCATAATGCTCGTCTGCATATTTTGCATTTAACTACCGAGGCAGAAACCCATTTATTTGAGAATAAGTTGCCGCTAGCTCAAAAAAAAATAACAACAGAGGTTTCTGTTCATCACTTATGGTTTTCAGATAAAGATTATGAACGTTTGGGAATGCTTATAAAATGGAATCCCGCTATAAAAACAGCCAAAGATAAAGAAGGGCTTTTAAAGGCGTTGTTAGACGATAGAATAGATATTATTACCACAGACCACGCACCACATACTTTAGAAGAAAAACAACAACCTTATTTTAAATCTATGTCTGGTGCTCCAATGGTGCAACATACACTAAATTGCATGCTCGAATTTTATAATGAAAAGCGTATTTCTCTAGAAAAAATTGTAGAGAAAATGTGTCACAACCCAGCAATACTCTATAAAATTACAAAAAGAGGATTTATTAGAAAAGGGTATCATGCAGATTTGGTTTTGGTAGATTTAAATACAAAATGGACGGTTAGTAAAGATAATTTGTGGTATAAATGTGGTTGGTCTCCACTAGAAGGTACAACGTTTCACAATGCAATAACCCATACTTTTGTAAACGGTAATTTAGTGCTTAATAATGGTGTTTGGAATGAACAAGAAAAAGGAAGTTCCATTGCTTTTTCTCAAGAAAATGAGCATTAAAAGTATAAAATATGTTTGCAGGTAGAAAAATAGTTATAGCCACAAAGCATCAAAAAGAAAAAGTAATTGCTCCATTACTTACTAATAGCTTAGAGGTTTTATGTTTTGTTCCGGCATCTTTTGATAGTGATGTTTTAGGAACATTTTCTGGCGAAGTTGATAGAAAAAAAGATGCATTAGCCACCGCAAAAGAAAAATGTTTATTAGCAATGGAACAAACAAATACTACCCTCGGTATTGCTAGTGAAGGTTCTTTTGGTGCGCATCCTACTTTATTTTTTGCGGCGGCAGATGAAGAAACTTTAGTGTTTATAGATCAAAAGAATAATTTAGAAATATCAGTAAAGGAACTAAGTACCAATACAAACTTTAATGCTGCAGAGGTAACTTCAGAAAAAGAGCTAAGGGAGTTCGCTACATTGGCAAAATTTCCGTCACATGGCTTAATTTTACGTAAATCAAAAGATCATTTTAGTAACATTTATAAAGGAATAACATCAAAAGAAAAACTGCTAGAAGTATTTTATAAGTTGTTGCATAAATTCGGAAAAGTTTATGTCGAAACAGATATGAGGGCAATGTACAACCCAAGTAGAATGAAGGTGATAGAAAGTGCCACAAAAAAACTCATAAACAAAATAAAAACGTGTTGTCCAGCATGCAATACACCAGGTTTCGAAATTGTTGGATCAAAAAAAGGACTTCCCTGTAGTTGTTGTAACGCACCAACTCAAAGCACACTAAGTTATTTGTACAGTTGTAAAAAATGTAATTTTACAAAAGAAGAAATGTACCCACGCCAAAAAACTACAGAAGACCCTACATATTGTGAATATTGTAATCCATAATTTTTTTTAAAACATTAATTGTTTTTTAAAGCTTTCCAACCCTGTGCTTTCAGTTCAATTTCTTGCTGAGCTCTAGTTACTAAATTCATTCCTTGATTTTCTGCTGTAATATGACCAATTACAGAAAAATTCGGATTTGTTTTTATAGCATCAAATGCTGCAATAGGAACTGTAAAAAGTAGTTCATAATCTTCGCCTCCACTTAAAGCTACCATTGTAGAGTCTATATCAAACTCTTCGCATGTAGAAATTACTTGAGGGTCTAATGGTAGTTTATCCTCATAGATTTTACAACCAACTTTAGATTGTGAGCATATATGCATAATATCAGAAGCCAGTCCATCGGAAATATCTATCATGGACGTTGGTTTTACGTTCAATTCTTTTAAAATACCAGAAATATCTTTTCTAGCCTCGGGCTTTAGTTGTCGTTCTATCAAATAAGTGTAATTGTCTAAATCTGGCTGATTATTTGGGTCTACTTTAAATACTTGTTTTTCTCTTTCAAGTACTTGTAAGCCTAAATATGCCGCCCCTAAATCTCCAGAAACAACAATTAAATCTGTTTCTTTCGCTCCATTTCTATAAACTATTTCGTCTTTAGAAACTTTACCTATCGCGGTAATAGAAATTAGCATTCCTTTGGTAGAAGAGGTTGTGTCTCCACCAACTAAATCTATTTTATAGGTGTCGCAAGCAAGCTGAATTCCTGCATACAATTCTTCTATAGCAGCTAACGGAAATCTATTAGAAACTGCCAAAGATACTGTAATTTGTTCTGCAGTACCATTCATGGCATACACATCAGATAGGTTTACCATAACTGCTTTGTACCCTAAATGTTTTAGGGGCATATAGCTTAAATCGAAATGAATTCCTTCAATAAGTAAATCTGTAGTTACCAGAGTTTGTTGCTTAGAAGCTTCTAAAACTGCCGCATCATCTCCAACACCTTTTACAGTGCTTTTATTTTTTATTTTAAAATATTGGGTAATATGATTTATCAAACCAAATTCGCCCAAACTTGCTAAGTCTATTTTTTCTGTGTTTTTATCTTCTAACATATTGCAAAGATAATTACAATAAAAAAACTAATTAGAACAACTATCAATTATATGGTTACTTTTTTTAAAAAAATAATAGATAGTTATTAAAAGAGTGAAAAAAAATCTTTCGAATTTGTATATTTATAGAACATCACCACCAAAATAAAACAGTTTTTTTGCTTCTATACAATTGGTATTATTTGGCTACATATCAATTTTTACATAGCATCAATAAAACCAATAGTTTTATTGTTTTACTTAATGAAATTATACAGTTTTTGTTTGACAATAATTGTATATTTGCAAACAATTTAGACTTAATCTATATAAAGTAATGATAAAAATTTCAGACACAGCAAAGAAAAAAGTCATAGAGTTAATGAATGACGACGGCTTTGATGCAAGCAAAGATTTTGTGAGAGTTGGAGTTAAAAGTGGTGGTTGCTCTGGGTTGTCTTATGATTTAACTTTTGATAATAAAGCAAATGAAAACGATAAAGTTTTCGAAGAAAATGATGTTAGAATTATAGTTGATAAAAAAAGTTTTCTTTATCTAGTAGGAACTACTTTAGAGTATTCTGGTGGTTTAAACGGTAAAGGTTTTGTTTTTAACAATCCGAATGCCAATAGATCTTGTGGTTGTGGAGAGAGTTTCTCTTTGTAGTTTTAAGTCTATGTAAATTTTAATACTATAATTACATGTAAATGAAAACAAGATAAGTTGTTTGTTTACAGAATAATAAATTACTAAAAATAAAAGATAATTGTAAAAATCTTTTAATTTTTAAATCTTTTAACAATTATGAAGTATACTGAAGACGATTTAAGAGAAGAGTTAAAAACTAAAGAGTATGAATACGGTTTTTATACAGATATAGAGAGCGATACTTTTCCTGTGGGCTTAAATGAAGATGTGGTAAGAGCCATTTCTAAAAAGAAAAACGAGCCAGAATGGATGACCAATTGGCGAATAGAAGCTTTTAGAGTATGGGAACAAATGGAGGAGCCAGAATGGGCAAATGTAAATTATGAAAAACCAAAATTTCAAGATATTGCGTATTATTCTGCTCCAAAAAAGAAACCAAAATTAAACTCATTAGACGAGGTTGATCCTGAATTATTAGATACTTTTAAACGTTTAGGAATTTCTTTAGAGGAACAAAAAAAGTTAGCGAATGTTGCAGTAGATATTGTAATGGATTCTGTTTCTGTTGCTACAACTTTCAAAAAAACATTGGGTGAAAAAGGAATTATTTTTATGCCAATTTCAGAGGCTATACAAGAGCATCCAGACTTGGTAAAAAAATATTTAGGTACTGTTGTGCCTACTACAGATAATTTTTATGCAGCCTTAAATTCTGCTGTTTTTTCAGATGGTTCTTTTTGTTACATCCCTAAAGGGGTTAAATGTCCGATGGAGTTGTCTACCTATTTTAGAATTAATGAAGGTGGAACTGGTCAGTTTGAAAGAACATTGGTGGTTGCAGACAAAGGGAGTTTCGTTTCCTATTTAGAAGGATGTACTGCGCCAATGAGAGACGAAAATCAGTTACATGCTGCTGTAGTAGAGCTTATTGCCTTAGACGATGCAGAAATTAAATATTCAACTGTTCAAAATTGGTATCCAGGAAATTCAGAAGGAAAGGGCGGTGTTTATAATTTTGTTACCAAACGAGGCTTGTGTGAGAATAATGCCAAAATATCTTGGACACAAGTAGAAACTGGCTCTGCAATTACTTGGAAGTATCCTTCATGTATCTTAAAAGGTAATAACTCTGTAGGAGAATTTTATTCAATTGCAGTAACTAACAATCATCAGCAAGCCGACACAGGTACGAAAATGATTCATCTTGGTAAAAACACCAAATCTACTATTATTTCTAAAGGAATATCCGCAGGGAAATCTCAAAACTCTTACAGAGGTTTGGTGCAAGTAAATGCGCGTGCAGAAAATGCTAGAAATTTTTCTCAGTGCGATTCTTTACTAATGGGTAATGACTGTGGTGCACATACTTTTCCGTACATAGAAACCAAAAATAAAACAGCTCAAATAGAGCACGAGGCAACAACAAGTAAAATTGGCGAAGATCAGTTATTTTACTGTAATCAGAGAGGTATAGATACTGAAAAAGCCATTGCATTAATTGTAAACGGTTTTAGTAAAGAAGTTTTGAATAAGTTGCCAATGGAATTTGCTGTAGAAGCTCAAAAACTATTAGAAATTAGTTTAGAAGGTTCTGTAGGATAATATTCAGTAAAGAAAGAATAGAAAACTGCTTTTTTTTATGAATGGTAAATATAATAGCAGTTTTAAACAAAAAATATAGTAAACGCTAACGGTTTAATACCCGACAGCACATAGCAAAGAAACAATGTTAAAAATAGAAAATTTACAAGCAGCAATAGACGAAAAAGCAATCTTAAAAGGTTTAAATCTAGAGGTAAAAGCAGGCGAAGTTCATGCAATTATGGGACCTAACGGAGCAGGTAAAAGTACCTTGGCTAACATTATTGCTGGTAAAGAAGAATACGAGGTAACTGGCGGAACAATTGAGCTAGAAGGAGAGGATATTAGTGAGCTAGCGCCAGAAGAGAGAGCTCATAACGGTGTGTTTTTATCATTTCAATATCCTGTAGAAATTCCGGGTGTTTCTGTAACAAATTTCATAAAAACGGCTATTAATGAAACTCGCAAAGCAAAAGGTTTAGAGGATATGCCTGCTAAAGAGATGCTAAAAAAAATTAGAGAAAAATCTGAATTATTAGAAATAGATAGAAAGTTCTTGTCGAGGTCTTTAAATGAAGGGTTTTCTGGAGGAGAAAAAAAGCGAAATGAAATTTTTCAGATGGCAATGTTAGAGCCAAAATTAGCAATTTTAGATGAAACCGACTCTGGTTTAGATATCGATGCATTAAGAATTGTAGCAAACGGTGTAAATAAATTAAAATCTAAAGACAATGCAGTTATTGTAATTACACATTATCAAAGATTGTTAGATTATATTGTTCCAGATTTTGTACATGTGTTACACGATGGTAAAATTGTAAAAACAGGTGATGCTTCTTTAGCATTAGAATTAGAGGCAAAAGGATACGATTGGATTAAGCAAGAATTAGTTTAAACAAAGTAAATCTAAACCTTAAAAGTAAGTAGTTAGAACTACAAAACTTTAAATCTGAAACATATTAGAAAATGGAATTAAAAGACAAATTACTATCATCATATATCGCTTTTGAAGATAATGTAGACACCAATTCTGCGGTTCATGAAATCCGTTCAAAAGCATTTCAAAATTTTGAAGAATTAGGCTTTCCTTCTAAAAAATTAGAAGCTTGGAAATACACCTCTTTAAACGCAGTTTTAAAGGAAGATTATAGTTTGTTTCCAGACAGAGTAGAAGCAATAGAATTAGCAGATGTAAAAAAGTATTTTATTCATGAAATAGATACTTATAAAGTTGTTTTTATCAACGGAAAATACAGTTCTTTTTTATCGCAAACAACGCACGAAAAATATGACGTTTGCTTAATGTCTTCTGCTTTAAATAGCCCTAAATACAAGGCTGTAATAGACAAGTATTTTAATAAAGTTGCTAAAAAAGATAATTTAACTTCTTTAAATACTGCATTTGCCACAGAAGGTGCCTACATACACATTCCAAAAAATACTGAGGTTAAAAAGCCAATTCAAATAATAAATTTTGTTACAGGATCTCAGTCTGCAACAATGGTGCAGCCAAGAAATTTAATTGTTGTTGGAGAAAACTCTCAGGTACAAATTATTGAGCGTCATCAAAGTTTAACGAGCAATGCAGTATTAACCAATTCTGTAACAGAAATATTTGCAGATACTGCAGCAAATGTAGATTATTATAAAATTCAAGATGATGAAGTTACCGCTTCTTTAGTAGACAATTCTTATATAGAACAACAGTCTAAGAGTGTTGTTGCTGTGCATACTTTTTCTTTTGGTGGAAATATTACCAGAAATAATTTAAACTTCTATCAAAAAGGAGAGTATATAGATTCTATTTTAAAAGGGATAACTATCAGTGAAGGTAAACAGCACATAGATCATCATACATTGGTGCACCATATTACACCAAATTGCGAATCTCACCAAGACTATAAAGGAATTTATGACGAAAGATCTACTGCAGTTTTTAACGGTAAAGTAATTGTAGAAAAAGAAGCGCAGAAAACAAATGCTTATCAACAAAACAATAATATTTTATTAAGTGATAAGGCTACTATAAATGCAAAACCACAATTAGAAATTTTTGCAGACGATGTAAAATGTTCACATGGTTGTACTATTGGTCAATTAGACGAAGATGCTTTATTTTATATGCAGCAACGTGGTATACCTAAAAAAGAAGGGAAAGCATTGCTAATGTTTGCTTTTGCAAACACCGTTTTAGAAAGTGTAAAAATACCTGAAGTTAAACAGCGAATTACCAAAATTATAGCCCAAAAATTAGGGGTTAATATTGGTTTCGATTTATAAGAATTTATTCTTTAATATTTGTTTTATGACTTAGAATTTTATACTTTCTAAAATACCTTTTAAAAAGGTGTTTTCATCAAAGTTTTTCAATCCAAAGCGCACAATTACCATTTCTTGATCTGGTAAAATATAAACACGCTGTCCTTTATAACCATCGGCATAATACATGTTTTTAGGAACATCTTTAAATCCGCCATCTGCATTTAGCCAAAACTGAGCACCGTAGGTGTTTTTTGAGCCGGGAGTTGGTGTGGTAACATAAGTTGTCCAATCTTCACTAAAAATTCTTGTACCATTCCAATTTCCTTTTTTAAGATATAGAAGTCCAAATTTTCCCCAATCTCTTGTGGTTGCCCAAGCGTAGGAAGAGGCTACATAATTTCCGCTTAAATCTGCTTCTAAGACCATCGAATTCATTCCAATTTTATCTATAAAATCAGAATACCAAAAATCTAGATATTCCTGATGACTACCAAAGTGATTTCTTAAAATACCAGATAATAAATTACTAGTTCCAGACGAGTAGTTCCAAGTTTGATTAGGTTTACCTACTAAAGGTTTATGCTCTTGCGTTTTTGTCATATCTCTCTCTAAAAATAACATTGTTGTAGCATCAGATATTTTATCATAGTTTTCGTCCCATTCTAAACCAGAATTCATTTGTAGTAAATTATGAATGGTAATTTCTTTTCTGGCATCGTTTTGCCAAGATTCGATAGGTGCTTTTGCGTTTATCACCATGCGGTTTTGATAAGATAAAACTCCAAATACCGTGCTTAATAAACTTTTTGTCATAGACCAACCTAAAATTTTAGAAGACGCATTAAAACCTTTGCTATATTTTTCTGCTATAATTTTATCTTTGTAAATAACCAATACTGCTCGAGACTTATCGGTACCAAAAATACTACCCACAGCTTTGTTTAATTTCGGATAAGATATGTTTTCAAAAATTGTATCCTTCTGAGGAAAATCGCCATAAGGATAAGCCATTTCTGAGGAGCTTTTAGTTCTATTTGGGTATAAATATTTGGCTGTTTCATCTTTTTGGTTGAGTGTTAAAACACTTCCCAGTCCTTTTCTAAAAACAGCTTTTCTTGTTAGTAAACCAACCACAGAAGAGCGGGCTATTTTTAATGTGGTATCTATGGTATTTGATGCTAAGTGTATGGGTGTAAAACTATTGTCTGTACTATCTGTAAAGGCTAGCGTTCTATTTGCTAAGAATACAGAAGAGGCAGTACTTTTTGCAGCAAACCCAGCAACTATATTTAGTTTTTTGTAATTGTAAGCGCCAATTAAAAAGACAACAAAAGCTAAAAAAAGTAAAATTCTTTTAAATATTTTCATGTTAGTGAACATTTTATTGTAAAAGTAGCAAATTTAATGTCATAGTAGCCAAAGAATTATATTCGATTCATATTTACAAAAAAACCTTTCAGTTTCTTTATTCGTTTAAAAATACAACCTTTATCTTTGTAACTAAATATTATTTTGTATGATGAATGTTGATAAAATAAGAGAAGATTTTCCAATTTTAAAAAGAGAAGTGCATGGCAAGCCTTTGGTTTACTTTGATAATGCAGCAACCTCTCAAACACCTCAAATAGTTATAGATGCAATAGCAGATTATTACAGTAATTATAATTCAAATATTCATCGAGGAGTGCATAGTTTGAGCCAAGAGGCAACAGATAAGTATGAAGAGGCACGTATTAAAATTCAACATCATTTCAATGCAAAACATGCTTATGAAATTATCTTAACCTCAGGTACTACTGATAGTATAAATATGGTAGCTGCAGGATTTGCAGATATTTTACAAAAAGGAGATGAAATTATAGTATCGGCGCTAGAACATCACTCTAATATTGTTCCTTGGCAAATGTTATGTACAAAAACTGGGGCAATTTTAAAGGTAATACCTATGCTACAAGATGGTTCTTTAGATATGAAAGTATATGAGGAGTTGCTAAACAGTAATACCAAATTAGTTTTTTGTAATCATGTTTCTAATGCTTTGGGAACCATAAATCCTATAGAAGAAATTATTAAAAAAGCTCACGCTGTTAATGCGGCAGTTTTAATTGATGGAGCACAAGCAACACCACATATTAAACCAGATGTTCAAGCGTTAGATGTAGATTTTTATGTGGCTTCTGCTCATAAATTATGTGGTCCAACAGGAGTTGGTTTACTGTATGGAAAGCAAGAATGGTTAGAGAAACTGCCACCTTATCAGGGTGGTGGAGAAATGATAGCAACAGTTTCTTTCGAAAAAACTACCTATGCAGGTTTACCACATAAATTTGAAGCAGGTACCCCAAATATTTGCGGAGGTATTGCTTTTGGTGTTGCCTTAGATTATATGAATAGTATTGGTTTTAGCGAAATTGCAGCTTATGAAGCAACGCTTTTAGAGTATGCAACAACTGAACTTTTAAAGATTGATGGTGTAAAAATATTCGGAACAACTGCTCATAAAACTTCTGTAGTTTCTTTTAATGTTGCAGATATTCATCCTTATGATATTGGTACAATTTTAGATAAATTAGGTATTGCGGTAAGAACGGGGCATCATTGCGCACAACCTATTATGGATTTCTATAAAATACCAGGAACTATACGAGCTTCTTTTTCTTTTTATAATACCAAAGAAGAAATAGCTATTTTTATTACTGCGTTAAAAAGAGCCATCCAAATGTTTTCTTAATTTGAGTGTAACAGTACATTATTAATTTCAAAAAAAAAGGTTGAATAATGATATAACATTATTCAACCTTTACTTTTCGTTTAAGTAAAGTAATTGGAGGTTACTTTATGTTAAAACTTACTCTTGCAAATAAGAATCTACCACCAATACCAAACTGTTGAGATCTTCTAGACCAATCAAAACGGCCTCCACTTCTGTTAGCTTCTATTGCTCTGTCTGGGTAAACATCTAGCAAGTTATTAGCACCTATTGTAAGTGTTAAATCTTCAGTAGCTTTATATCCTAAAGATAAATCGGTAACTACTTTAGAGCTAAATTGTTGCTGATTTGCAATACTGTTTGTAGCTTCAGATACTTCACCAAAATATACGTTTCTTAAGAATACATTAAACTTACCACTTGTTAAGCTATTGGTTAAGTTTACTTTTGTTCTTGGTACAGCTTCCTCTAAAAATATTCTACTATCCTCAGGAAAATATGTTCCTTCCTGACCAGCATCTCTAAGAACTTGAGAGGATTTAATGTCGCCTTGTTGTCTAGTTTGAGAAAAAGTACCCGCTAAATCTGTCTTTAATCTAACATTATCACCAAAAGTAGCTTTGTGAGTAACCACAATATCTATACCTGTAGATCTTGTATCAATTGCATTGGCAAAGAAAGAGGCAGCATTTGCATTTGCTTGAACCAATAAATCTGAAAGTTCTTGGTTTGCAGCATCAATAGGAAAATCATCATTACTATTATTTGGAGTACCATTGTCGTTTAAAGTTGGTTTAAACTGACCGGTGTATACAACTCTATCATTTATATTTACAATGTAACCATCTACTGTAAATGTTAAGTTAGATTCTGGTAGTTTTGCTGTAAAACCAGCGCTAAAACTATTAGAAGTTTCTTCTTTCAGTTGAGGTATACCTAATAATTGTGCTGCTTTACTATCATTAGCAAAAGTACCAACCTCTACAGGAATTCCGTCTTGAAAAATTGTAGAAGTAGAATTGTAATTAAGTTGATGTAAAGAAGGAGCTCTAAAACCAGTGTTAAAAGAAGCTCTAAGTCTAAAATTGTCTGAAAACTTATAAATAGACGCAAGTTTAAAGTTTAACGTAGATCCGAAATCAGAATAATTTTCATATCTAGTAGCAAAAGTAGTTGATAATGCTTCTGTTAACGTTGCATCTAAATCTACATAAGCAGCTACACTACTACGTTGTCTATTAAGTTCGTTTTTTGGTCCGAAACCAGGAAAAACTTGAGAACCACCAGGTCTAGAATTACCAAAGAAATCTTTTAAAGGACTGGTGCCAGTAATACCAGTAAACGGTTGTCCGTCTGCTTGATATTGTGTGTAAGAATCTTCCTGACCAGCAATTATTTCATAATTTTCTACACGGTGTTCACCACCAAAAGCAACTCCTAAACCTTTAAAAGTATTTTCATAGAATTTAGAAAGATCTAGGTTTGTAGTATTTTGTGAAAAAGAAAATCCACCAGCATCAAATGTTGTTGGCGATGCGTTACCTTGAGAGGCGTTATAAGTGTTTCCGATTGTAAAATCAAATGCATTTTTACCGTATGTATTTGAGAAATCTACATTCCATTCACCTATTTTACCTTTTATACCAACAGCAAGAGACTGATCTGAAATGGTAGAATTTATTTCAGGTAAAAAACCATTAATGTAGGCAGGTGTGTATGTTCTACTTTGGTTAGGTAATCTGTAAAAACCTGCAGAATTACCCGTTCTAGAGCTCATTCCTGCAAAAGAATACACTTCTGTACCATTGTCGTCTAAAGGTAGTTTAAAATTTGCAAAGAATCTTCCACCACGAACTCTAGATTGTCCAACTCTCATGTTAAAATCTGTTCTTTGTAAGCCTCTTGCATTTAATTCGGATGTAGTAGCATCTCCTTTTAGTATGGTTCTCATTTCTGCCAAACCATCGGTAGGAGAAGTTGTAAAACCAGCAGCATTTGCAAACCCTTTAAGGTCTCCTAAAATGGTTGCATATTCTGCAGAAGCAGGATCTAATCCATTAGATAATGATAAAAACCTAGAAGTATCATAATTTGCATTATTCGCAAAGCGTTCAACGACATTGTACCCATTAAAAATACCGCCTTCCCATTCTTTCATTCTATTATAATCTTCACGAATATCAAAATCCCCAGAAAAATTAATAAAACCACCATTTTCGCCCAATGGTAAACCATAACTAGCGCTAATATTTGTAGTTTGTCCGTCTACTCCACCTGTTTGAGAATTAGCATTTTTACTAAAGTTTGCACCAGTAGTAACTGCCATAGAAAGCTCGTTTACAGATTCGTTTAAAACAATATTAATTACCCCAGCAATGGCATCAGAACCATATTGCGCAGCAGCACCATCTCTTAAAACTTCTAACCTTTTTATTGCAGAAGCAGGTATTGCATTTAGGTCGGTACCAACAGAACCTCTACCAAAAGTTCCGTTTACGTTAATTAAAGAAGAAGTATGTCTTCTTTTTCCGTTAATTAATACCAAAACTTGATCTGGTCCAAGACCTCTTAAAGAAGCAGGATCTACGTGATCGGTACCATCTGAAATTGTTTGTGTGTTTGATGTAAATGAAGGAGCTACAAAATTTAAAATCTGATTTAAATTTACTTGTGGCGCTGCATTTGTAAGTTCTTTAATATCAACAATATCTATTGGCACAGGAGAATCTACTGCAGTTCTGTTAGGATTTCTAGAGCCAATTACAACTATTTCTTCTAAAGATTCGCTGCTCTCTTCTATAACAATAGTTAAAAAAGAAGTATTACTTACTGTAATTGTTTTGGTTTTAAAACCAAGTGAAGAAACCGTAAGTTTTGTTGGTAATTGTAATACATTAATGGAGAACTCTCCATTATCATCGGTTGTTGTTCCGTTTTTTGTTCCGCTTTCTACAACATTCATAAAAGGAAGTACCTCACCAGAGGTGTCTGTAACTTTACCTTTAATGGTTTGTGCCACCATAAATAATGGAAAAATCATTAAAAATGAAAATAGTAGAATTTTTTTTGATTTTGTTTGAGTCATTTAAGTTATTTTTATGTTTCCTTGCAAATATTAAATTTTTTATATTAAAAAACTAAAAATAGTGTGTTTTATTTAAAAATTTAATTATTTTTTTAAACTTACATTATTTTTTTAACTCTTTTTAACTATTGATAATCAGTAGGTTCGGTGTATAATTTATCTTTAACCTACTTTTAACAAAAAGAAATATGTTAAAATTGTAGTTTTGTTTCACTTAATTAAAATCTAATACAATAAATAATGGATGTAGATGTAAGAGCTATCAATGAAAAAATAGAAAGAGAGAGTGCCTTTATAGACATTCTTACTTTAGAAATGAACAAAGTAATTGTAGGCCAAAAACAAATGGTAGAAAGTTTGTTAATTGGATTGCTAGGAAACGGACATATTTTATTAGAAGGTGTGCCAGGTTTGGCAAAAACCCTAGCTATTAATACGCTATCTAAAGCTGTACAAGCAAGTTTTAGTAGGGTTCAGTTTACACCAGATTTATTACCTGCCGATGTTGTAGGAACTATGATTTACAACATGAAGCAAAACGGATTTGAAATTAAAAAAGGACCTATTTTTGCAAATTTTGTGTTGGCAGATGAAATTAACCGAGCGCCTGCAAAAGTTCAGTCAGCTTTATTAGAAGCCATGCAAGAACGTCAAATAACTATTGGTGATACTACTTTTAAGTTAGAAGAACCTTTTTTAGTTATGGCAACACAAAACCCTGTAGAACAAGAAGGAACGTATCCTTTACCAGAGGCACAAGTAGACCGTTTTATGCTTAAAGTGGTAATTGATTATCCGAAATTACAAGACGAGCAACTTATTATGCGTCAGAACTTAACTGGCGGATTTTCTTCTGTAAATCCTGTTATTTCTGTTGATCAAATTTTAAAAGCAAGAGAGGTTGTAAATGAAGTATACATGGATGAAAAAATTGAAAAATATATTTTAGATATTATTTTTGCAACACGATATCCGGAAAAATACAACTTAGCAAATTTAAAAGACTTAATAAGTTTTGGTGCCTCGCCTCGTGGAAGTATTAATTTAGCAAAAGCTGCAAAATGTTATGCGTTTATAAAGCGAAGAGGGTATGTAATACCAGAAGATGTTAGAGCAGTTGTTATAGATGTTTTAAGACATAGAATAGGTATTACGTATGAAGCCGAGGCAGAAAATGTAACCTCTGTAGATATTATAAACTCTATTATTAATGAGGTAGAAGTTCCATAGAAACCCTTCACTATTTGCTTGTAACATTTTGTTAAAAGCAAAACTTAATTAAAGTAAAGAGCAATCAATGGATACAAAAGAGATACTTAAAAAAGTACGAAAAATTGAAATCAAGACAAAACGTTTGTCTAATGATATTTTTGGTGGCGAATATCACTCGTCTTTTAAAGGACGTGGTATGACTTTTTCTGAAGTAAGAAAATATCAGTTTGGCGATGATGTAAGAGCTATTGATTGGAATGTTACGGCTCGTTACAACGAACCATATATAAAAGTTTTTGAAGAAGAAAGAGAGCTAACCATGATGCTTTTAGTAGATGTATCTGGCTCCGAACTTTTTGGTACATCATCACAATTTAAAAAAGATACTGTTACAGAAATAGCGGCTACATTGGCTTTTTCCGCAACTCAAAATAACGATAAAGTTGGGTTGATACTTTTTTCTGATGCTATAGAATTATTTATTCCACCTAAAAAAGGTAAAAGTCATGTTTTAAGAATTATAAGAGAATTAATTGAGTTTAAACCGAAAAGCAAAAAAACAAATATAGCAGTTGCACTTAAATTTTTATCGAGTGTGTTAAAAAAGCGAGCTATTGTTTTTATGTTGTCAGATTTTATGGATGATGATTATGAAAAAACACTTAAAATTGCTGCCAATAAGCATGATTTAACAGGAATTCGTGTGTTCGATAAGTACGATGATGAAATTCCGAATTTAGGAATGGTACCAATGTTAGATGCAGAGTCTGGTGCCATACAATTAGTAAATACTGCTGCTGCATCGGTACGAAATAGTTATAAAGAGAATGCTTTACGACTGTCTAATTATTACAAAAGTATGTTTAAACGAAGTGGGGCAGGAGCTGTAAATGCAAGAGTAGATGAGAATTACGTAAAAATATTATTGGGTTATTTTAAAAATAAAGGAAGATAATTACACTTTCTTTTTTTAAAATGATTTCAATACAAATAAGAACATAAAAGTTGAAAAATAAATTTAGTAACATCAATTTTACAAAGAAGATTTCTTCTTTAAAAAAGCAATGGATTTTTGTTGCTTTTATTTTAACAGGATTTGTGAGTTTTGCCCAACAATCTTTGGTAAAAGCAGAAATTGATACCACTAATATCCGAATAGGAGAGCAGTTTCAATTAAAAATATCTGTTGCAGAAACACAAAATGTAATTATTCCAAAATTAAGCTTAAGTGGTCTAGAAATTGTAGATTCTACAAAAGTAGATACGCTAAAAAGTATGCTTGTAAGAAAGTATATTTTAACAGGTTTTGATAGTGGCTCATTTTACATACCACAACAACAAATTTTTGTTAAAAATCAAGCATATTTAACAGATTCACTTTTGGTAAATGTTGCTACAGTTGCTGTAGATACAACAAAAGTTAAAAAATTTCCTATCAAATCTATTAAGAGTGAACCTTTTACGTTCGATGATTTTAAAAATTATATATACATAGCACTTGCTATTTTGGCAATTATCATTTTTTGGATTTATTGGTTTGTGATTAGAAAGAAAAAAGAAGAGGAGGAATTACCAACATACAGAACATTACCACCTTACGAAGAAGCTATTTTAAGACTAACGGAACTAGATGAAAAGTTGCTGTGGCAAAATAATAAAGTTAAAGAATATTACTCTGAACTTACCGAAATTGTAAGAGGTTATATAGAAAGAGAGTTGCAAGTACCTGCTCTAGAAAATACTACAGATGAGGTGTTAGAAATGATTAAAAAGTTTAAAAAAGCGGCTACCATAGAAACCTCTGAAGAAACTATTATGAAGTTAAGAGATTTACTAAGAGAAGCAGATTTAGTAAAATTTGCAAAATCGAAACCTCTTGCTATCGAAATTGAAGATGATAGGAAAGATGCAGAATTTATTATTGGCCACTTAAAACCAAAAGAAACCGTAAAAGAAGATACAGATGGATTGGAGTAAGTTCGAGTTTTACAGTCCGGAGTTTTTATGGCTACTAATTTTGATACCATTATTAGGAGTTTGGCATTTTTTTATGCGAAAAAAAGATGTTGCACTATTAACAATGCCAAGTATAAAAGGTTTTAAATCGACCTCTTTACTACCAAAGCTAAAACCTGTTTTGTATTTGTTAAGGTTATTGGCATTGGCAGCAGTAATTATTGCATTGGCAAGACCCAGAAATGTATCTGTAAGTAAAAAAACAAAATCGAATAGAGGTATAGATATTGTTATGGCAATAGATGTTTCTGCAAGTATGTTGGCAAGAGATTTAAAGCCAAACAGATTAGAAGCATTAAAAAAAGTGGCTATAAATTTTGTAGATAGAAGGCCAAACGACAGAATCGGAATTGTGGTGTATGCAGGAGAAAGTTTTACACAAACACCAATAACTAGTGATAACGGAATTGTAAAAAATACAATTTCTGAATTAAAATGGGGGCAATTAGAAGGAGGAACAGCTATTGGTATGGGATTAGGTTCTGGTGTAAACAGATTAAAAGACAGTAAAGCAAAAAGCAAAGTAATTATTTTGTTGACCGATGGTGTAAATAATGCCGGTAATATAGATCCAAGAACAGCTACAGAATTAGCAAAAGAACTAGGTGTAAAAGTGTATACTATTGGTATTGGAACCAACGGTATGGCAGATACACCATGGAGTAGAGACCCTAGAACAGGAAAACTAAATTTTAGAAAACAACAAGTACAAATAGACGAGAAGTTGTTGCAAGAAATAGCAGAACAAACAGATGGGCAATACTTTAGAGCTACCGACAACGACTCTTTACAAGAAATTTATGACGAGATAGACAAGCTAGAAAAAACAAAAATAGAAGAGTTTAAGTATTATAATTATCAAGAAAAGTTTCGAATATTTGCTTTGTTAGGTTTGGTGCTTTTAGGAATAGAATTTATTCTAAAAAACACCATTTTTAAGAGTTTCATATAAGTAACTATTATAACAATAAAACAACCATACATTAAGAAATGTACAGAATAGAAGAACCAATTTATTTTTATTTATTAGCAATTATTCCAGTAATGATTGTGGTGTTTTTGTTGGTAATGTGGTGGAAAAGAAGTAAACAAAAAAAATTTTCAGATAGTGTTCTTTTAAAGAAATTAGCGCCCAATGTTTCCTCATTTAAAACGTCTTTAAAATTTGTTTTTCTATTATTAGGTATATCCTTTTTAGTGATTTCTTTAACCAATCCAAAAATGGGTACCAAGTTAAAAACAGTAAAAAGAGAAGGAGTCGATATTGTTTTTGCTTTAGATGTGTCTAGAAGTATGTTGGCAGAAGATATTGCACCAAATAGATTAGAAAAATCTAAACAGATTATTTCTAAAATTATAGACAAGTTGGGTTCAGATAGGGTAGGTATCATTATTTACGCAGGAAATTCATATCCTTTATTACCCATTACAACAGACCACGCAGCGGCCAATATGTTTTTACAGAATGCCAATCCCGATATGGTTTCTAGTCAAGGAACAGCAATAAATGAAGCATTAGAATTGGCAAAAACATATTACAATAACGATGATCAAACAAATCGATTTTTAATTATGATATCCGATGGAGAAGACCATCAAGAGGAAACCAAACAAGTAGCACAAAATTTAGCAAATGAAGGAGTAAAAATTTATACCATTGGAGTGGGTACAGAAAGAGGTGGCCCAATACCAATGCGTGTAAATAATAGTATGATTGGTTACAAGAAAGATAATAAAGGAACTACAGTAATTACTAAAAGAAAACCTACTATATTACAAGAAATTGCAGCTGTTTCAGAAGGTAGTTATATAGATGGTAATGTAACAGATACTCCTGTAAATGAAATAGCAGAAATTGTTGCAAATGCAGAAAAAAATGAGTTTGAGACCAAACAATTTTCAGATTATAAAGATCAGTTTCAGTGGTTTTTAGCGATTGCTTTATTCTTTTTGGTACTCGATATTTTCTTGTTTGATAAGAAAACAAAATGGCTAAGAAAAGTAGATTTATTTAATGAGGAAGACACCACTAAATAGTGCTTTTTTAAAATTACAAAAATGAAAAATGTTTACGATTTTAATTTCTTTATAAAGAAGCTTATGAAACACTTCATACACTTATTTATAGTTTTTTTAGTGCTTTTTTCAACAGAAGAAATAAAAGCCCAGAAAGATAGCATTACCCAACAAAGAACTGCAAGAAAAATGCTTAGACAAGGTAATGAATTGTATAAAAAAGAGCAATATACCGACGCCTCTGTAGCATATCAAAAGGCATTAGGTAGTAACTCAAACTACGATAAAGCAGCTTATAATTTAGGAAATGCTTTGTACCAAAGTAAAAACTTTAAAGAGGCAATTCCTCAATATGAGCTCACAGCAAAAACAGCTAAAGATAAATTTACAAAGGCAGAAGCATACCATAATTTAGGAAATGCTATGATGGAGTCTAAGAATTATCAAGCAGCGGTAGATGCGTTTAAAAATTCATTAAGAAACAACCCTAATGACGATGAAACACGATATAATTTGGCTGTTGCAAAGCAATTACTAGAAAAGGAAAAAAAAGAGAATAAAAACGATAAAAACAAAGACAACAAAGACGATAAAGACAACAAAGACGATAAAAACAAAGATAATAAAGATAATAAGGATAATAAGGACAACAAAGACAACAAAAATAAAGACAATAAAGACAAGGATAAAGACGGAAAAGGAGACAAAGATAAAGACAAAAAAGACCCTAAGAACGATGAGAAAAAGAATCCTAAAAAGCAGCAACCACAACAAGGTAAAATGTCTCCGCAGCAAGTAAAACAGCTGCTAGAAAGTCTTAATAACGAAGAGAAAAAGACACAGAAAAAGATGAATGCTAAAAAGGCAAGAGGTAAAAAAGTAAAACAAGAAAAAGACTGGTAATTCTCAAAAAAGTTCAATTAAAAATTTAAACACCGTCTTGTTGTAAGAAAGTTAAGAAGTATTTTTTATGAAATTTAAATTAGAGGTCATATTGTTATTTTGCCTGTTTTCTTTAGGGTTAACAGCACAAGAACCTACTATAAAAGCTAGTGTAAGTAAAAATAAACTAGGTGTAAATCAGCGTTTGCGAGTTCAATTTTCTATAGATACTCAAGGAGGTGAAAATTTTACACCACCCAACTTCGAAAACTTTAGAGTAGTAGGTGGTCCTAGTCAATCTGTTAGTCAGAGCATTAGCAGTACTCCACAGGGTAGACAAGTTGTTTTTTCTCAGTCTTACACTTATATTTTACAGCCAAAAAGAAAAGGTGAACTTACTATTGGTAAGGCAACTGTAAAAATCGGAGGCAAAACAATAGCTTCAGAACCCGTAAAAATTATTGTATTAGATGCTGTAGAAATTCCAAAAGATCCGAATGACCCAAATTATGTAGCACAGCAAAATATTCATTTAGTAGCAGAAATATCTGATGCAAGGCCCTACGTAGGAGAAGGCATTTATGTAGAGTACCGATTGTATGTGAGTGAAAATGTAAGTGTTTATGACACAAATGTAACAGAAGCACCCAAATACAATGGTTTTTGGAATCAAGATATAGAAATAACCTCTTTCCCTGTAAAAACAGGAAAATATAATGGAGAAGATTATAGATATATTGTTTTACAAAAAGCACTTTTAATACCTACTAAAACCGGAAAATTAAGTATCGATCCAATGAAGATGGATATTGTAATTGGTGTGCCATCTGGTCGTACCGATTTTTTCGGAAATGTAATAACTAGTAATGTTAGAAAAGAATTTGCTTCAACAAAAAAAATTGTACGTCCGAAAAGCCTTCCTTTAGAGGGTAAACCAGCCAATTTTAATGGTGCTGTTGGAGATTTTAATTTTAATGTTTCTTTAAGTAAAGAGGTTTTAAAAGCCAATGAAACTAGTGAGGTAACAGTAACTGTTGCTGGTAAAGGAAATCTAAAACTATTTGAATTACCTACTATTGTTACCCCGTCAGAATTAGAAATGTACCAACCAGAAAGAAAAGAGAAAGTACGAATAAATGCCAACGGAATTACTGGTACTGTTACAGATACTTACACGGTGGTTCCGCAATATAAAGGAAAATACAAGATTCCGAGTGTTGCATTTTCTTATTTTAATCCTAAAGAAAGAGCGTATAAAACAATTTCTACAGATGATTTTTATGTAGATGTTCTTCAAGGTAAAGAGTTGGTTGTTGCGAATAATAATGCGGTTCAAAAACAAACTGTAGTTACTACCGGAAATAATTTCCGTTTTATTGCTACAAAAACAATTTTTTCAGAAAATAGTTCTTCAAATTTTTACCTATCAAAACTTTTCTATTTTTTATTGATATTTCCTTTAGTGTTAATCCCTGTAGGAGTAATCATCAATAGAAAAAATGAAGAAAGGAGTAATGATATTGTTGGAAACAAAACAAGAAAAGCACAAAGACTTGCCAAAAAGTATCTATCAGAAGCGAAGAAACAATTAGGTAAAAAAGAGGCTTTTTACGAGGCTTTAGAAAGGGCGTTACATAATTATTTAAAAGCAAAATTAGGCATAGAAACTGCAGAGATAAGCAAAGAGAGAATTACCGAAATATTAGAGGATAAACAGGTGGCAAAAGAAGATATTCATCAATTTATTGAAGTATTAAAGAGTTCCGATTTTGCTCGATACACTCCTTTTACAGCTACTCAAATGCAAGAAGAGTTTGAGAGAGCTAGTAAAGTTATTGTTCTTTTAGACAAACAATTATAGGTTTAAACAATGATATTACATCAGATGAAAAAAATAGTTTTTTTATTAGGGTTGCTTACCACTAGTTTGTTTGCACAAACTACAGATAGTTTATTTTATGAGGCGAATGATTTGTATAAAAACGGAGCATTTGAAGATGCCATAAAGAAATACGAAGCAATTTTAGAAAAAGACCTTGTTTCTGCAGAATTATATTACAATTTAGGCAATTCTTACTACAAGCTAAATAAAGTTGGTCCTACAATTTATTATTATGAAAAAGCCTTAAAAATAGATCCTACAAATGCCGATGTAAAAAATAATTTAATTTTTGCAAAGCGCCTAGCATTAGATAATATAGAAGAGGTTCCTAAAACTGTTTTTCAAAAAATTAATAGTAACTTTTTACAAAAGTTAACTTTTAATGAATGGGCGGTTGTATCGGTAGTTTTATCATTTGTTGCTGTATTGCTGTTTTTTCTTTTTTATTTTGCCAACGCTACCACAAAAAAGCGACTTTTTTTTACGTGTAGCATGCTTTCTTTTTTGGCTTTAATTTTTACTTTGGTAATCACTTATCAGCAATATCAATTTTTTAATAAGAATAAAGAAGCCATTATTTTTGCAGAGGAAACAGTAATAAGAAATGCCCCAACAGTAAATTCAGAAGAGGTTTTTACGCTTCATGAAGGTACCAAAGTAATGGTTTTAGACGCTTTAGATAATTGGAAAAAAATTAAAATTGCAGACGGTAAATTAGGGTGGATTATATCGGACGAGTTAAAAATAATAGATTAACTATTTTCTAATCATTTTACCTTTCCAAGACCTACCGGCTAAAGTAGCAGTGTAATATACTTTTTTACCTTTTACTTTATCAACCACTATATTAATTACGGTGCCTTGTTTAAATGGGAAATTTGGTAAGGTAGATGTTGCAATAGTTAAGTTATATTCACAATCAGTAACCCATTCAATATCAGATTCTATAAAGTATTTTTTATTTTGATGATATTCAATATAGTTATTCTCTCCGAATACTATAAGCACTTCTTTTCCAGCAATTTTATAAGTAAAACTATTGTTTTTTAAGACGGTGCAATCTTTTGAAATTAAAGCTGTAGGTTGGAATGCGTTTACTAAAAAAAGTAATGTAATTAAATAATTCATAAAAGGGATTTGAACGCAAATTACAAAAAAATAGTTTTTAAGAACTAAGGTTTTTCCCTATTTATTCTCATTTACTATTGATGGAAATAGTGTAGGAACAATTTTTTTTACTGGTTCATACAAAATAGATTTTTCTAAAGTTTCTTTGTTTACAAAAGGAATTGTATTGTTTAATTTTCCAAAAAAAATAAAAACCACACTCAAAATTAGTCCAAATTTTAAAGCACCAAAAACACCGCCAAGAATTTTATTTATCAAACCTAAAGAGGCAAAATCTGCTAATTTGGTAAGGAGTTTTCCTAGTAAAGAAACGCTCACTATAATAGCTACAAAAGTAAGGGCAAAAGCAGCTAGAGAAATGTATTCTTCTTTCCAATCTATGTAGGTTTTTAAAAAGTTAGCCACAAAGTCAGAAAAATGAATAGCTCCATAAACACCCCCAATAAGAGCTACTAGTGAGGCTATTTCTACAAACAAACCTTTAAAAACACCTCTTACAAAGCCAAAAGCCAAAAAAACAGAGATAATAATATCGAATATATTCAACGAAAAATATTTTTATCAAACCTACATCTTTTTTTTAAATTTTAAAAATGCGGATTGTATCTTTACTGTTTTAAAACAATAAAAATGTCTAAAGAAATAGCGCTTAAAGAAAAATGGGATGTATTGGTGCAGAAGTTAACCAATCAATTTGCAGATGGTGATGAGTTAACTATAGATGGTATAATTTACCTAATAGGCGTGCAAGAGTTGGGGCAAGGACATCGGTCTTTTAAAAAGGATGAAAAGGTAAATTTAATGCATATAGCTATTTGTAAATTGCTAGAACCATATGGTTATTACGAGTTTGATTATTTTGATGACGATGGCTGGCCGCACTACAAAATAATTACAGAATTACCAAGTCTAAAACCTGGCGAGCAAACCGTTTTAATGAAAGAGGCTATTATAAATTACTTCGATGTTATTGGCTTTTAGTTAGTTGTTGGGTTACAGAAAATGAAAAAAAGCATCTTCTAAATGAACTATTTTTTGGGTGTTGTTTTTATAAATGATAGCAATAATATCAAATCGAACTTCAACATCCATACCCTTATCATTCACGTAAAAATCTATAGCCGATACTAAAAGTTTTATTTTTTTTGGCGTTACAAAGTCTTGCGGATTTCCAAAATAATCTGTGGTTCTGGTTTTTACTTCTATTACAACTAGCGTATTTTTTTTAATAGCTATAATATCTACTTCAGCCTTTAAATATCGGTAATTGCATTCTAAAATTTTATACCCTTTTTTTCGTAGAAATTCAATAGCTATTTTTTCTCCTTTTTTGCCAAGTTCATTATGTGATGCCATATTTTGAAGATACAACATTTTTAATTATTAACATTTTATATAAAAACATTAGGCATAGAATATTTTATATTTGTTATATGACACAAACTACACTACTTTGTCTTTTTGAATATGAAGGGTTTAAAAATAAATGGGCTGCGTTGGGTAGAATGGGTAGGCCCCCAATTTCTTTAGAAGCTATAAAAGGTTTAACCTTTTTTAAACCTTTTGGTACAGGAAGTGGCAACGGGTTTTCTATAAAGCCAGATTTTGCAACATATGGTTTTGTGGTGGTTTTTAATTCTGAAGAAAATGCAGATAACTTTGTAAATTCATCAATACTAAAAAAATATACTTCCTCAGCTAAAAAGCATAGTTTGGTGTACATGAAAACAATAAAAAGTCATGGTGCTTGGAGCAAAGAAAATCCGTTTATAAGTTCAGTACAATTCGATAAAAATAAACCATTGGCAGTTATTACCCGAGCTACTGTAAAACCAAAATTAGCCTATAAGTTTTGGAAAAATGTACCATCAGTATCAAACTCAATGAACAATTACAAAGAATTGGTATATTCTAAAGGTATTGGAGAATTTCCGGTATTAATGCAGGCTACTTTTTCTATTTGGACGTCTGCAGAGGCAATGTTAAACTATGCATACAGCAACCCAAGTCATGCAGAAATGGTAAAGAAAACAAGACAGTTAAATTGGTATTCCGAAGAGTTGTTTGCACGTTTTTTACCTTACAAAACCATTGGAAATCTTATTCCACACTTTCTGTAAATTTTACTATATAACGGTCTTTATCAATATCTATTAAAATTTTTCTCCCAAAAATTAGGGCATTATTTTCTGCTTCATGACCAGCTTTAAAATTAAAAAATACAGGAACATCTTCAGGAATTGCTTCTAGTATTAACTGTTCTATGCTACTGCCCCATTTTGTAGAATTTTTTTTAATAGCAGTCATATCACCAATAATTACACCTTTACAATTGTTAAAATAATTAGCTCTTTTTAAGCTTTGTAACATTCTGTCAATGGCATATTTATATTCGCCAATTTCTTCAATAAAAAGAATTTTATCGGTAGTGTTTAACTGGCCATTAGAGCCTAACATAGAGCTAAGTATCGCTAAATTTCCACCTACTAAAACACCTTCAATCGATGTTAAATTAAGAGCTCTAACAAACGACGATTTTTTAATAGTGTATTGTAAATCCTCTCCAAAAAGAGCTTTTTTAAATGATGAAATAGTATTTTTAATTTGCAAAGAATCTTCTTCTAAACTAGTAGGCATCATGGCGTGCAAACTTTCAAAACCAAGGTTGTGAATATGGTTGTGAAAAGCAGTAATATCTGAGTAACCAATTATCCATTTTGGGTGTTTTTTAAAAGTGCTAAAATCTAACATATCTAAAATTCTAACCGAACCGTAACCACCTCTAGCGGCCCAAATTGCTTTAATGTTTTTAGCATCTAATGCTGCCTGAAAATCTTTACAACGTTCTGCGTCTGTGCCTGCAAAATGATTATTTTGTTTAAAAAGATAATCTCCCAAAACAACTTTTAAGCCCCAACTTTCTGCTAATTTTTTCGCTTTTAAAATGGTTCCTTTTCTACTTTTTAAAATTCCGGCAGGAGCAACTATTGCAATAGTGTCTCCGATTTTTAGATAAGGCGGTTTTTTAAAATTTTCTTGTGCTTTTAAAGCACTGTTAATAAAGAGAACTAAAAGTAGTAAACGGAAATTTTTTTTCATGACTAATGCAATTTGCTAGCTTTTTAAAATAAGGATATCTATTCTTGTAAATGTATTAAAATAGCTTGAGTATTAAAAACTTGTTTTTCGTACTTTTGCAGCTTTACAAATAGTTTAAAATAATTAGAGATACACTATGAGTGCTCCAAAAAGATATACCATTACTGCAGCTTTACCCTATACGAATGGGCCAATTCACATTGGTCATTTGGCGGGTGTTTATGTTCCTTCCGATATTTATGCTCGATATTTGCGTTTAACAGGTAAAGATGTTGCCTTTATTTGTGGTTCAGATGAGCACGGTGTTGCCATTCCTATGCGTGCAAAAAAAGAGGGTGTTTCTCCAAAAGATATTATCGATAAATATCATCACATTATTAAAAAGTCTTTTATAGATTTCGGAATTTCTTTTGATAATTATTCTCGAACATCATCTCAAATTCATCACGACACTGCAGCAGATTTTTTTAAGAAACTTTACAATGATGGTCATTTTGTAGAAGAGGTTTCAGAGCAGTTGTTCGATGCAGAAGCCAATCAGTTTTTAGCAGATAGGTTTGTAATCGGAACTTGTCCTAAATGTGGGTTCGAAGAAAGTTATGGCGATCAATGCGAAAGTTGTGGAACTTCTCATAATGCAACAGATTTAATCAATCCAAAATCGGCAATTACAGGAAACACACCCTCATTAAAAGAAACAAAACATTGGTTTTTACCTCTTAATAAGCATGAAGAATTTTTAAGAGAGTGGATTTTAAAAGGGCATAAAAAGGATTGGAAACCAAATGTATACGGACAAGTAAAAAGTTGGATTGATGACGGTTTAAGACCCAGAGCAGTTACAAGAGATTTAGATTGGGGAATACCAGTTCCTATAGATGGTGCAGATGGCAAGGTGTTGTATGTTTGGTTCGATGCACCAATAGGTTACATTTCTGCCACTAAAGAATGGGCAGCCAAAAAAGGTAAAAATTGGGAAGATTACTGGAAAAAAGACGATACCAAACTAGTTCATTTTATAGGAAAAGATAATATTGTGTTTCATTGTATTATTTTTCCGAGTATGTTAAAAGCACACGGAGATTATATTTTACCAGACAATGTGCCTGCTAATGAATTTTTAAATTTAGAAGGAAATAAATTATCTACTTCAAAAAATTGGGCCGTTTGGTTGCACGAGTATCTAGAAGATTTTCCAGAAATGCAAGATGTGCTGCGTTACACACTTACTGCTAATGCACCAGAAAGTAAAGACAACGACTTTACATGGAAAGATTTTCAGGCAAAAAATAATAACGAATTAGTAGCAATTTTCGGTAACTTTATAAATAGAGTAGTGGTGTTAACCAACAAGTATTACAATGGTGTGGTGCCAACTCCTACTAATTTTTCTGAAGTAGATGAAGATGTTTTGGCGGCTTTAAAAGAGTTTCCTAACAGCATTTCTAAATCTATAGAAAGATATCGTTTTAGAGAAGCAAGTCAAGAATTAATGAATTTAGCAAGACTTGGTAACAAGTATTTGGCAGATGAAGAGCCTTGGAAAGTAATAAAAGTAGATGAACAACGTGTGCAAACAATAATGTTTGTTGCCTTACAAATATCTGCTGCTTTAGCTGTTTTATCGGAACCTTTTTTACCATTTACTGCTTCAAAGTTAAAAGGAATTTTAAATATTGCCACTACAGATACCCAACAAGCAAATACCGCTATTTCATGGCACACAATTCATCAGCAAGATGTTTTAATTGCCAACGGACATCAAATAAACAAAGCAACATTATTATTTTCTAAAATTGAAGACGCCACAATAGAAGCTCAAATAGCAAAGTTAGAAGCTACTAAAATTGCAAATGCACAAGAAAATAAAGTGGTTTCCCCTCAAAAAGATATGGCAAGTTTTGAAGATTTTACAAAGTTAGATATTAGAGTAGGAACTATTTTAGAGGCAGAAAAAGTAGCGAAAACCAAAAAATTACTAAAGTTAACAGTAGATGTTGGTTTAGATGTTAGAACTATTGTTTCTGGTATTGCAGAAAGTTTTAGTCCAGAAGCTATTATTGGTCAGCAAGTGGCTGTATTGGTAAATTTAGCACCTCGAAAAATTAAAGGCGTAGAAAGTAACGGTATGATTTTAATGGCAAGCACTCCCAACGGAAAACTCGCTTTTGTATCACCAGATGCAGCAGTAAAAAATGGGCAAGAAATAAGCTAATGCTTACAATTGCCTATCATCCTATTTATCAACATGAATTGCCAAAAGGGCATCGTTTTCCTATGGAAAAATACGACTTGTTACCTAAGCAATTACTGCATGAGGGAACCTGTGTTTTAGAAAACTTTTTTGAACCAGAAATTCCAAATAACAAGTACTTTTTTACGGTTCACGATCCGGAGTATTTTTTCGATTTATTAAATATTACTTTACCTCAAAAAGCAGCCAGAAAAATTGGGTTTCCACTATCTGAAGAGCTTATAAAAAGAGAAATGATTATTGCAGATGGTACTTTAAAAGCCTCTGAATTTGCTTTAAAATACGGAATATCCATGAATATTGCTGGTGGTACACATCATGCTTTTTCTAATCGAGGAGAAGCCTTTTGTATGTTAAACGACCAAGCAATAGGAGCCAAGTATTTGCAACAAAAAGAGTTGGTAAAAAAAGTGTTGATAGTAGATTTAGATGTTCATCAAGGCAACGGAACTGCAGAAATATTTAAGAATGATGCTTCGGTTTTTACATTTTCTATGCACGGAAAAAGTAATTACCCTTTCGTAAAAGAAAAAAGTGATTTAGATATTCCTCTAGAGAATGGTACAAGAGATGAAACGTATTTGTCAGCTTTAAAAGAAGTTCTTCCAAAGTTGATAAAAGAAGAAGCACCAGATTTTATGTATTATTTATGTGGAGTAGATGTTTTAGAAACTGATAAACTAGGTAAACTGGCATTGTCTGTAGCAGGTTGCAAAGAAAGAGATCGGTTTGTTTTACAAACTTGTTTCGATGCAAAAATACCTGTAATGTGTTCTATGGGAGGTGGTTATTCGCCAGACATAAATACAATTATAAATGCTCATGCCAATACTTTTAGATTGGCACAAGAAATTTATTTTTAAAGCATTGTTCTTTTTTTGTATTATTTAGTTGCCGATTTACGAAGCTAATTCTTTTACAAATGGCTGGGCATACATTCTTTTACCCAGAGCAGCATGTATTGCATTTGCCACAGCAGCGCCAGCTGGAGGTAAACCAGGCTCTCCCAAACCTGTCGGAGCTAATTTACTAGGCACAAAGTAAACTTCTACTTTGGGTGTTTCTTTCATTCTAATAAGTCGATAGGTATCAAAATTCTTATGAGTTGGTTTTCCGTTTTCAAAAGAAAAATCGCTAAACATTGCATGACCAATACCATCTAAAACGCCACCTTCAATCTGATTTTTTGCGCCAGTAGGGTTCACAACTACACCACAATCTACTGCTACCGTTACTTTTTTTATCACTGGAAAACCATTTTCTAATGCAATTTCTGCAATTTCTGCAACATGAGTATTATGACTGTAATAAGCGGCAAAACCTTGGTATGTGCCAGGGTTAGTGGTGCCCCAGTTGCCTTTTTCTCGAACTAATTGTATTGTTTTTTCCATTCGTTCTCCAGAATATTCTATTCTTTTGTCCGAAGTATTTTTTACTTTTTGTAAAAGCTCTAAACGCAGTTCAATAGCATCTTTTTTTAAGGTTTTGGCAAGTTCATCAAAAAAAGACTGCTCGGCAAATGCAAGAAAGTTGGTGTATGGTGCTCTCCATGCGCCAGTAGTTATATTACTAGTGTAGCTACCTGTTTCTACTTTGTAATTCGGAATGCATCCCGCAGGGAAAAAATTCGGAATTGTGCCATACATATTTCCGTTAATTGCTGCCTCTTTTAAGTGGTAACCAGTTATTTTACCATCTTTTAAAGCTGCTTTTATCCGGTACTTTGTAGCTGGTCTGTAGGTTCCTGCTGTCATATCATCTTCTCTAGAATAAAGTACTTGAACAGGTTTTTGTACAATATTGGCTATTTCTGCTGCTTCAAGTGCAAAATCGCCATACAATCTTCTTCCAAATCCACCGCCCATTCTTGTCATTTCTAGGTGAATATCCTCTAGTTTTCTGTCTAATAATTTGGCGACTCTGTTGGCTGTCCAAGCAGGTGTTTGTATAGGACCTACTAAGTGTATTTTTTGGTCGGTAACATGAGCAAAAAAGTTCATTGGTTCCATACAGTTATGAGGTAAAAATGGCGCGCTATATGTTCTTTCTACAACAATATCTGCATTTTTAAACGCTTTTTCAACATTGCCGTCTTCTCTTCTTACAGCCAACTTCTTACTATTTAAAATATCTGTAAGAACAGTGTGGTGTTTTTCTGTAGACTCTAATTTAGGGGATGTTTTCCATTTTGCAGCGAGCGCTTTTTTACCTTTCATGGCAATCCATGTAGAGGTAGCTAAAACTGCAATTTTATCTCCAAATGATATTACTTTTACAACTCCTTTTATTTTTTTTGTCTCTTCAGCATCATAAGAAATAAGAGAGTTTCCAAAAGCAGGTGGTCTTAAAACACTTGCATAAAGCATTTCAGGTGCTTTATAATCAATACCAAATAAATGCTTTCCGGTTACAATTTTATCGATATCAACATTAATTTTATCAGTACCAATAATGGTAAAATCTTCTTCATTTTTAAGCCTTACATTTTCAGGAATTTCTAATACAGAGGCTTCTTTTACAAGATTTCCATAATGAAAAGTATCGCCATTTTTATTGGTTATAATACCTTTAGAAACACTAAGCGTTTCTGCGGGAACTTGCCATTTTAAGGCAGCAGCATTTACTAACATTTGTTTGGCTGTGGCTCCTGTTTGCCTTAAAGCGGTGTAACTACTTCTAATAGATTGACTTCCACCAGCTACTTGCCTGGTATAGTTATTAGTATCTAAAATACCTTGTGCAACGGTTACTTTACTCCAATCTGCTTCTAGTTCTTCGGCAATAATCATAGGCATCGAAGTTTTAACACCTTGACCTATTTCTGGATTTGGAGAATAAATGGTAATATAACCTTCGTCTGAAATTTTAATAAAAGCATTAAAATCATTAAAATTTAGTTGAGAAATATCTACAGGCATTACAGCAGTATCTTTGCAAGCTGTTAAGAGATTAAAACCTATTAGAAGTCCACCACTTGCCAAAAACGATGTTTTTAAAAAGTTTCTACGACTAAAATTTGTTGTTGTTTGTAGTTTCATAGATTCGTTTTAAAAGGTGTTATATTTTTTCTGAAGCCAATTTTACTGCTTTTTCAATTCTATTATAAGAGGCACATCGACAAATATTTCCATGCATAGCTTCTCTTATTTCTTTTTCATTCGGATTTTTATTTTCTGATAAAAACGCAGCAGCTGTCATTATTTGACCAGATTGGCAATAACCACATTGTGCTACATCTAGTGTTTTCCATGCTTCTTGTACAGGATGATTTCCAGCTTCCGACAATCCTTCTATAGTCGTAATTTCTGCCCCTTCTAAAATACTAATTTGTAGCTGGCAGCTTCTAGCAGATTTACCATTTAAATGCACTGTACAAGCACCACATTGTGCAATACCACAACCAAATTTGGTACCTACTAAATCCAATTCATCTCTTAGTATCCATAATAAGGGAGTATCTGCATCGGCGTCTACTAATACTTTTTTTCCGTTGATGTTTAATGAGTATTTAGGCATAAAAAGTTATTTTTATTATCGAAAGATACAAAAATAAATGCTAAGATATTTACTCAGTGACTTTTATAAACGATACGCTATAGTAACTTTTTTATTTTTTTCTTGATATACCAATTTAAATTCCTCAGAAAATCAAAATTTTTTAACAATCTAGCCTTTTTTGTTTCTTTTTTGAGCAATGCAAAAAAGTTATAAAGCTTAAAAGCATTATTAATGAACTCTAAATCTTTTACCTTATTAACAAGCTAAAATCGGCATAGAAATTTTTTGCGTAAAATTTGCCATAAAAATGCGTCAGAATTTATAGGCTGTTTGAGCATTACGAAAATAAACTTACCAAATCAAAAAGTAGTGGTGCGAGTTCCTATAATTTATCGCATTGCATAAAAAATTTAGCAACAATTTTCAGGCCTAGCCTTTTTTGTTTCTTTTTTTGGCAATGCAAAAAAGATATAAAGCTTAGAAGCATTATTAATGAACTCTAAATCTTTTACCTTATTAAGAAGTTAACACTGGCATAGAAAATTTTTGCGTAAAATTTTAAAAAAAGTATGAATACACTTTTTAATCGTAATGAAATCTGCATTTCGCTATTAATATTTCTCCCTCTCTAAATTGATAAATAAGTCTGTGTTCACTGTCTATTCTTCGAGACCAAAATCCAGCATATTTATGTTTTAAGGGTTCTGGTTTTCCAAGTCCATCAAAAGGATTTCGTGCAATATCTTTTAGAAGTTCATTTATTTTTTTAACTTTCTTTTTATCAGTTTTTTGCCAAAATAAATAATCTTCCCAAGACTCGTCAACGAATATATACTTCATTTCAATTTTCGATTAAATCTTTGTTAAAACTAGTACCTTTTTTTAGTTTTTCAATCGCAGTATCTAATCTTAATTCATTTTTCCGAGAGGATAATTCGTGATTTGTTGCCATTAAGGAATTGTATTCTTGTAAAGACATTACTACGATTCCGGCATCTTTTCCACGATTGATTATTAAAGTTTCAAAGTTTTTTACTACTCGGTCTAAGTATGATTTAATGTCTTTTCTAAAATCAGAAACTGTAGTTATTAGCATATTAATGTTTTATATATGTACAAATATATGTACAAATTTTAAATTTTACAATCATTATCTATTAAATCAAAAAGTAGTAGTGCGAGTTCCTGTAATTTATCGCATTGCATAAAAAATTTAGCAACAATTTTCAGGCCTAGCCTTTTTTGTTTCTTTTTTGAGTAATGCAAAAAAGATATAAAGCCTAAAAGCGTCATTAATGAACCCCAAATCTTTTACATTATTAATAAGCCAAAACCGGCATAGAAACTTTTTGCGTAAAATTTGCCATAAAAATGCGTCAGAAATTATAGGCTGTTTGAGCATTACGAAAATAAGCTTACCAAATCAAAAAGTAGTAGTACGAGTTCCTATAATGTATCGCATTGCATAAAAAATTTAGCAACAATTTTCAAGCCTAGACTTTTTTGTTTCTTTTTTTGGCAATGCAAAAAAGATATAAAGTTTAAAAGCATTATTATTGAACTCTAAAATCTTATACATTATTAACAAGTTAACACCGGCATAGAAACTTTTTGCGTAAAATTTGCCATAAAAATGCGTCAGAAATTATAGGCTGTTTGAGCATTACGAAAATAAACTTACCAAATCAAAAAGTAGTAGTGCGAGTTCCTATAATGTATCGCATTGCATAAAAAATTTAGCAACAATTTTCAAGCCTAGCCTTTTTTGTTTCTTTTTTGAGCGATGCAAAAAAGATATAAAGCCCAAAAGTGTTATTAATGAACTCTAAATCTTTTACAATATTATAAAGCTAACGCCGGCATAGAAATTTTTTGCGTAAAATTTGCCATAAAAATACGTCAGAAATTATAGGCTGTTTGAGCATTAAGAGAATAAACCTACCAAATCAAAAAGTAGTGGTGCGAGTTCCTATAATGTATCGCATAGCATAAAAAATTTAGCAACAATTTTCAAGCCTAGCCTTTTTTGTTTCTTTTTGAGCGATGCAAAAAAGATATAAAGCCCAAAAGTGTTATTAATGAACTCTAAATCTTTTACCTTATTAACAAGCTAACACTGGCATAGAAATTTTTTGCGTAAAATTTGCCATAAAAATGCGTCAGAAATTATAGGCTGTTTGAGCATTACGAAAATAAACTGAGCATCTAAAAAGAAAAGAACTACAAAGTTGTTTTTCACAAAAAACACCTTAAATAACCCTATTTTAAAATACTATATGATAGCACTTTACCGAACTAAAAAGCACTTTTACCGATTTCAATCCGTAAATAACCTATATTTTAATAATTAAAAACTATGATTACTTTAATTTTGTATTTTATAAAATTTACTGTTATTAGTCGAAAATTATAGAAAATAAAGGAGTTGTGTAATTTTTTTTAAAAACAAAAGTTAAAATTAAATAGATATTTGCTTAATGTTTGTATTTGTAGGTATTTAATATTTTTTTAACTAAATTTGCGCACTTCCCCAAAAATTTAAATTTGTAAGGCTATTCAGCATAGTCAATTCACAATAAGTGATATCATATTAATGTTTGAAAAAAACAAAAATAAGTTTAAGATGAAACAAAAACTACTTTCTTTGGTTTTAATAATGTTGTGTATGCAGTTTTCTCAGAATTCTTTTGCAGTCACAAAATCAGCTACATCACCAGTACAAATCTCAAATTCTTTATTTCCAATAAATTATTTGGTAAAAATTCGTACATACTTTATAAGTTCAAATTCAAAGGAGGTGCAAGCGGTTGCTACTTCAAAAAAATCAACATTTGTTAATAGTAAAGTTACAAACCAAGCAGCAAAAAAAGCAACCTCATTCTCAAGTGCAGCACCTTTTGCTTGTGGAGGAACTGTTGGCGGAACAGAAGCGTTTGATGATTTCGATGGAGACGGTGTTTGTAATGGAGAAGATTTAGATGATGATAACGACGGAATACTAGATACAGATGAGTACGAAGCAAACAATCCAATAGCTCAAGGAGATTTTACCGCAACAACGCCTGCTACTGCAGCCAGTACTGTGCCAGGTTGGACTTTAGATGTAGGAACTGTAGATCTTACAGCAAGCAACGGAATAGAATTTGACAATGTAGGTACTAGTCAAACTATTTTACAGTCAGTTACAGGGGCAAACCAAACAGGTATCGGTTTTAAAATAGATGTTAAAGGACTTTTATTTCAGTAAACTCTACAGGAGGCACCAGCGAAGAAACAGAGGTGTTTTTTGCGTATGGTACAAGTAATACTGGTTCTAACGGATTATTTAGAGCTATTTTATCAAGCAGTTCAGGGCCATCTGTAGGTAGTGTAACAGTTACTGAATTTTCCAATGTAACTACAACTTTACCAGCTAGTTTTGCACATAATACAAAACAAGATTTTCAAATTTTTATTCCAGATGCTAGTTATCAGAACAATGCAACTTTATATATTAATATTATTAAAAGTGGTGCTAGTAATCCAGAAACAGTATCTATAGAGAGTGTTTCTATACTTCCTTACTTAGATACAGACGGAGATAATACACCAAACCATTTAGACAAAGACTCCGACAACGATAGCTGCCCAGATGCTTTAGAAGGAGGCGATACTTTATCGCTTACAACTTTAGATGCCGACAACGAATTACAAAACATAAATGCTACCACAGGACTATCTTCTGATGTAGGTGCAAGCGGTCAAACAATTGGAGCTTCTTTAGATAATACAACGTCTTCTTTACAATGTGCTATTGATGATGATGGCGATGGAGTTCCTAATGTAAACGATGTTTGTAATGGTTTCGATGATAATGATGACAACGACCTAGATGGCGTACCAGACGCCTGTGATGTAGATGATGATAATGATGGGATATTAGATGTAAATGAACAACAAATAATTCCAGTCGAAAATTTTGAGTCTCCATCTACAGCTACCAATAGTGGTTTCGATAATTTTGATGTTGCTTTTACACCTGCAACTTCTCAAGTAACTTCTTTAGGTCCACCTATAGGGTATTTTACTAGTTCACAAGGTACTCCTGTAAATGGGCAAATTGCTGCTTCACAAGGTAGTTCTTATGGAGGTTTGCATAGTAGTGGAACATACCCACAAGAAGGTCTTTTAATAACGCTAGATCCAAGTGAAATAATTAATGCGGGTCAACCATCCAAAATTTCTTTCTTAGCACATAAATTTAATTGGCCAAGTTTATTTCCGGGTTCAGGATATTTTGATGTTTTTGGAGTTACAACAGGGTCAACAACCCCAACACTTACAGCAAGTTCTGACTCTAATTCAATGGCAACTCAAACCGGAGTTGATTTCTTAGGGAGAACTTCATTAATTAGTAATACTTCTAGTTTTCAAGAGTTTAGTGTTCAGTTTACAACGGTTAATACATACGATAGACTAATTTTCTTACCAACCAATGAAACAGTAGCAGGAACTGGCTCTACTATAGATGTATTTTTAGGTATTGATAAAATAGAATACACACTTCTGTTAAATACAGATGGAGATGCACAACCAAATTATTTAGACAAAGACTCCGACAACGATGGTTGCCCGGATGCTTTAGAAGGAGGCGATAACATATTGTTAACAGCTTTAGATGCAGACAACGAATTACAAAATATAAATACGTCAACAGGCTTGTCTTCAGATGTAGGAACAAGCGGTCAAACTATAGGTACTTCTACAGATGATACCACTAAAGCAGACCAATGTGATGATGATGGCGATGGTGTACCAAATATAAGCGATGTTTGTAATGGTTTCGATGATAATGATGACAACGACCTAGATGGTGTACCCGATGGTTGTGATGTAGATGATGATAATGATGGCATTTTAGATGTAAATGAATGTGTAAACCAATTTTTAGATTTCAGTACTATTTCTGGAGCATCTAATGGTATAGGTGTAGGAGGCTCTGCGTTAACTTTCAATACCATATATAACGGAGGTACTGCAAATGCTACACTAACTTTAGAAGCACCCGTAGCTAAAAAATGCAACCCAACAGGTATGATTGTGTCTGCTAACGGTGCTTCAGATAGGTATTTAAGAATAGATGACGCCTCAGGCTCTGTTGCAAATACTTCTTACACAGTCGATATGCTTTTCGATACTCCTGTAAAACCGTTACTTACAACCTTAAGTGGCGAATTATCTTATTTAAGAGATGATGATTTGGTAACATTTACAGCTGTAGGAGTCTCTACAAGTTCAAATATATGGGTAGTAAATTCTTCAGCAGATGCAATAATTACTACTAATGGAAATAGTATTTCAATAACAGGAAGTAGTAACGCCTCTGCAGAATTTTCAATAACAACTTTGGTACCTATTGATGAAATTCAAGTAGAGCATGAGTCACTCTTAACTACAGGTTCTAATAATAGCTTTCGTTTTGCTGTAGGGTTGTGTGCAGACACTGATGGTGATACCATAATAGACTACTTCGACAAAGACTCCGACAACGATGGTTGCTTAGATGCACTAGAAGGTGGCGATAACTTACTGTTAACAGCTTTAGATGCAGACAACGAATTACAAAATATAAATACTACCACAGGTTTGTCTGGTGATGTTGGTGCAAGTGGTCAAACTATAGGTACTTCTGTAGATGCTACCCAAACTTCTGCACAATGTGATGATGATAATGATGGGGTATTAAACGGGGTAGATATTTGTAATGGTTTTGATGATACTGCAGACTTAGACCAAGATGGCGTACCAGATGAGTGTGATGTAGATGCCGATAACGATGGTATTTTAAACATTGATGAAGTAGATGCAATATATACCAATGAAGCTCTTTTCGGGCCCACCTTTTACATCAATCCAACAGAAAGTATAGCTCCTCACCCAACTAATGGTACTGGTGTTGCTGGTGTTTTTGATGGAGCTACAGTCTATAACTCTCCTTCAGATAGTTTTGGAGATTGGACTACAGGTAATGCTACAGGTGTTTTTACCACACCGTTAGTTTTTAATGTAGATTTAGTTCAGAATATAGACCGAGTTACTGGTTTTGCCATGCACAACGATGCAGGTTTAGATGGGCAAAGTGTTTTAGACTTTGATGTTTACATTACTGTAGATGGTGTGGAATATAAAGAAAGTTTAACGTCTAATGGTCAAGTTTCAGGAAATGCTGGTCAGTCTGCAGAAACCTTTACGTTTAGTAGGTCTTACTATAATGTAGAAGATTTAAGAGTAGAAATTATGACAGCAGATGATCCAAGAGTTCAAATTACCGAGCTAGGTTTTGTAGGTAGTGTACAAATAGATTTGGATACCGATAATGACAATATACCGAATCATCTAGACAAAGACTCCGACAACGATGGTTGCCCGGATGCTTTAGAAGGTGGCGATAACTTATTGTTAACAGCTTTAGATGCAAACAACGAATTACAAAATATAAATACGACAACAGGCTTGTCTTCAGATGTAGGAGCAAGTGGGCAAACGGTGGGTACTTCTACAGATGATACCACTAAAGCAGACCAATGTGATGATGATGGTGATGGAGTTCCTAATGTAGACGATATTTGTAATGGTTTCGATGATACCGCAGACAATGATAACGACGGCGTACCCGATGGTTGTGATATAGATGATGATAACGATGGGATATTAGATTTAGACGAGGGGTATGATTCTTTTAATTTTGTAAATCAAGGAGATTTATCAAGTACAACAACTGGTAATACTTCATCTGTACCAGGTTGGACCCTTTCTAATGGTGTAGTTTATAGATTACCAGCGGGTATAAGATTTCATGCAGAAAACACTACACAAACATTAACTCAGTCCCTTACCAATATCAACCCTTGTGGACAAAGTAATATTCAAGTTATTTTGGAAGATTTCAATGGCAGGAATAGTTCATCTGGCGCAGGTTTATCAAGCCAACTCTCAATATCTTACGGAGGTATTACGTATGTTACATTTACTACACAAAATGGAAGTAATACTGAAGTTGAAATAGAGTATTTTAACGGTGCAACTGGTAATACTGATCTTAATTTAATTTCTCATGTTGAACAAGATATTACTTTTAATCTACCAACAAATGTTTCAAATAATGGAGATTTAACATTTACATTGATAAGTGGTAATGATGATTTTGGTTTAAAAGCTATTTCTTTGATTAGTGATTTGGATACTGATAATGACTGCATTCCAGATTATTTCGACAAAGACTCCGATAACGATGGTTGCCCAGATGCTTTAGAAGGAGGCGATAACTTATTGCTAACCGCTTTAGATGCAGACAACGAATTACAAAATATAAATACTACCACAGGGTTATCTAGTGATGTTGGTGCCAGTGGTCAAACTACAGGTACTTCTACAGATGCTAGCACAACTTCAGCTCAATGTGACGATGACAATGATGGGGTATTAAATGGCGTAGACCAATGTTTAGGTTTCGATGATACTGCAGATAATGATAATGATGGCGTACCCGATGCCTGTGACCAAGATGATGATAATGATGGTATTTTAGACTCTGTAGAACACAATGGAGCAAGTGATATAACAGGATTTGATCGTAACACTTTTGGGTTATCTACTACTGATACCAATCAAACAATTACTAATTTTGATGTTAGTAGCGATTTAAACTTGCCTGCTGGTAGTGTGTTAGTTAGTATTACAGATGTTTCTGGAGGGCCTACTTATAATCAGTTAGGTCTTACTGCAGCCGATAATGTAATTATTACTTTCTCAGGTACAGTACCCGTATCTGCATGGGTTCGATTTGGATATGAAATTCCTGCAAATTCTAGAAGAGGTTTCCGATTGTTAGACGGAGAATCCTTTACTAGTTTTGCCTCACCACCAACTGGTTCTTCTTTTTATGAAAATGAAAATGAATATGGTGCCGAGAATACTTCTAATACCTTATCTCAAAGTGGTAGTGTAAGTTATTACTCTAACGGAGCAGTTAGACAATTACAAATTTTTACTACTGCAGCTGGTCCAGACCTTACAAGATTCGATTTCTTTTTGAAGCCGATGACAGATACCGATAATGATACCACACCAAATATTTTTGACAACGACTCCGACAACGACGGTTGTTTCGATGCCATAGAAGGTGCCGGTTCATTTACGTTAAGTGATGTAGATAGCAACGGACAATTAACGTATACAGCACCTATTGCTAGTACAGGAATACCAGCTGCTGCAGGCGCAGGCCAAGCAATAGGTACAAGTATCGATGCAACTCAAACGTCTGCACAATGTGACGATGATGGCGATGGCGTGTTAAATGGCGTAGACCAATGTTTAGGTTCTGATGATACGGTAGACAATGATAATGACGGCGTACCAGATGGTTGTGACCTAGATGATGATAATGATGGAATTTTAGATAGTGTAGAATGCCCACCATTATCAATGAATATTTTCGCACACAATTTAACAGTAGTTTCTGGTACTGCTAACGATTTAACAACAGGAGACGTGTTAAGAAGTGCCAATGCATTAACCTACTTAGGTAATTCTTACGATGTTTTGGTAACTATAGTTACAGAAAGTATTCCTACAGGTAATTTAGAAATTACCAGTATGGGCGAGTTAAGAATCAACAATTCGAATCCGCAAGAAAACCCATTTATCGAGTATTCGTTTAAAATTGTACCCTCAGGAGCAGGACCAACTTCTTCAGGAGTTGCCATACCTAATGTAATTTCTGTAATGAGAGATATTGATGGGGCAAATGCAGCATTTTACGAAGTACAAGGTAGTATAAGTACAGCCAACTACAACAATCAAATAATAGGTGCTTCTTTAAGAAAACTATCTAGTGTTAGTTTTTCACCAACAAATACCTATAATTATTTTGGTCCTAAAGACCCTACAAATAGTGCTTCAGATGCATTTCCTGGCAATTGGCTAGTACAGTATTATTCAACGTATACAACAAATACTTATGTTTTCGGATTAAATGGAAACAACACCACTTCTACAGTGTCAGGTAGATTATTATTTCACAATTTATCAATTGAATGTGATACCGATAGAGATGGTCTGCCAAATACCCAAGACAATGATTCCGACAACGATGGTTGTTTCGATGCCATAGAAGGTGCCGGTACATTTACCTTAAGCAATGTAGATAGCAACGGTCAATTAACCTACACTGCACCTATTGCTAGTACAGGAATACCAGCTGCTGCAGGAACAGGCCAAGCAATAGGTACAAGTACCGATGCTAGCACAACTTCAGCTCAATGTGACGATGACAATGATGGGGTATTAAATAACGTAGATGTTTGTAATGGTTTTGATGACACTGCAGACAATGATAATGATGGCGTACCCGATGGTTGTGATATAGATGATGATAACGACGGTATTTTAGATGCTGTAGAAACGGTAACGTATTATGCAAAAGAAAACGATTTTAATGCCACATTGGTTGCAAATGGAACCGCTACAGGATATGTACAAACGGTTGGTACAGGAGCAGATGCTATTGAAATTCGTTCAGAAGTAGTTTCTGGGGCAACAGCAAGTTTTGGTCCTATTACTATTACTTCAAACAGTTCTGCAGATGATTTGTATGCAGACGGTACCGTTATTACCTTACCGCGTACGAATAATGTTGTTTCTGTTTTAGAATATAGTTTTTCAAGACCTGCAAGCGGAGAACTTGTTATAGGAAATATTGATGTAGGTAATTTTCAGGTACAGTTTCTAGATGAAAATGACAATGTGTTACCATTAATAACCAACAGAGTATTAGATGCGTTTAACGGGTCATCAGGTGCCTCTTTTGCGGCACGTACAGATGCTGTTCATACCACTATTGGTTCTGATGTAACAGCGTTAATTAATGCCACAAACACAGTACTAACAGTTACTCCTGCTACAGCAACTTATACTACTAGGGCTTCAATTAGTACTTCGGTAGTATTGAGGTTTGATGAGCAAGTAAAAAAGATACAGATTACACAGAATTCAGGAACTCCATATGTTTTCTTTAATAAGTTAACTATTAGTAAAGACACCGATGGCGATACCATTCCAAATCATTTCGATAAAGACTCTGATGGTGATGGATGTTTCGATGCTATAGAAGGAGGGCAAGGTTTTGCCTTAACCGATTTAGATGCTGATAACGAATTACAGAATATCAATGCTACAACCGGATTGTCTGCTGATGTTACCAATCAAACCAACGGACAAGCCATTGGCACATCCTTAGACAATACCCTAACATCTGTTCAGTGTGATGACGATGGCGATGGTGTACCAAATATAACCGATGTTTGTAATGGTTTTGATGACACTGCAGATAATGATAATGATGGCGTACCAGATGGTTGTGATTTAGATGATGATAACGATGGTATTTTAGATGCTGTAGAAACGGTAACGTATTATGCAAAAGAAAACGATTTTAATGCCACATTGGTTGCAAATGGAACCGCTACAGGATATGTACAAACGGTTGGTACAGGAGCAGATGCTATTGAAATTCGTTCAGAAGTAGTTTCTGGGGTAACATCAAGTTTTGGTCCTATTACTATTACTTCAAACAGTTCTGCAGATGATTTGTATGCAGACGGTACCGTTATTACCTTACCGCGTACGAATAATGTTGTTTCTGTTTTAGAATATAGTTTTTCAAGACCTGCAAGCGGAGAACTTGTTATAGGAAATATTGATGTAGGTAATTTTCAGGTACAGTTTCTAGATGAAAATGACAATGTGTTACCATTAATAACCAACAGAGTATTAGATGCGTTTAACGGGTCATCAGGTGCCTCTTTTGCGGCACGTACAGATGCTGTTCATACGACTATTGGTTCTGATGTAACAGCGTCATTCAATGCCACAAACACAGTACTAACAGTTACTCCTGCTACAGCAACTTATACTACTAGGGCTTCAATTAGTACTTCTGTAGTATTAAGGTTTGATGAGCAAGTAAAAAAGATACAGATTACACAGAATTCAGGAACTCCATATGTTTTCTTTAATAAGTTAACTATTAGTAAAGACACCGATGGCGATACCATTCCAAATTATTTCGATAAAGACTCTGACAACGATGGATGTTTCGATGCTATAGAAGGAGGGCAAGGTTTTGCCTTAACCGATTTAGATGCTGATAACGAATTACAGAATATCAATGCTACTACCGGATTGTCTACTGATGTTACCAATCAAACCAACGGACAAGCCATTGGCACATCCTTAGACAATACCCTAACATCTGTTCAGTGTGATGACGATGGCGATGGTGTACCAAATATAACCGATGTTTGTAATGGTTTTGATGACACTGCAGATAATGATAATGATGGCGTACCAGATGGTTGTGATTTAGATGATGATAACGATGGTATTTTAGATACCCATGAAGGCAACACAAACTATGTAAACCAATTTTTGTTTGGTCCAGATTTTTACAGCAATCCAACGTCAAATATAACTCCTCACCCAACTAATGGTACTGGAGCTTCAGGTGTGTTCGACGGAAATACTGTATTTGATTCGCCAACAGGAAGCTTTGGACAATGGAACAATTCGGTACCAACAGGTATTTTTAATCCTGCGCTTATACTTAATGTAGATTTAGTTCAGAATATAGACCGAGTTACTGGTTTTGCCATGCACAACGATGCAGGTCCAAACGACAACCATAGTGTTTTAGACTTCGATGTTTACATTACTGTAGATGGTGTGGAATATAAAGAAAGTTTAACCTCTTCGGGTGCTATTTCAGGAAATGCTGGTCAGTCTGCAGAAACCTTTACGTTTAGCAGAGCTTATCATAATGTAGAAGATTTAAGAGTAGAAATTATGACAGCAGATAGCGATTTGGTTCAAATTACCGAGCTAGGTTTTATAGGAACAGTTAGTACTACTATAGATACCGATGGCGATACGATTCCAAACAGTCTCGATTTAGATTCTGATGGAGACGATTGTCCGGATGCCTTAGAGTCTGCAGTTCATGATGCATTAGTTGCTGGCGATGTAGATAATTTAGTATCTGGTACGTTAACAACCACAAGCATGCCAAATGCCAAGGTTTCTGGTGCGGTAGGAGACAACGGATACTTAAATGTTTTAGAAGATGTAGATACGGCTGCTGCTGTAGTTGTAGATACTTATTTTAATACCAATTACACAACGTATGCTTTAGATGGCAGTACAAGTGCTTGTGGAGTAGGTATGATTACTCAGGTGTTTGATGATCCAGCCTCAGATAGATGGATAGAGGTTACCAATACCCATGCTACCGATGTAATACCACCACATGGTGTAACGGCAGCAGTATTTGTAAATCCTAGTGGTAGTTTGTCAGGAGAAGATGCTGATGGATTTTTCCCTCAGCCAAATGCTTTACAACCAGGAGAAACGTTTATCATATCTACCAACGGAGCGGTAGCTAATATAGCTTCAGGAGTAACAGATACAGCTGCCCCAATGATGTCTCTTACAACTTCAGCAACTACTACCGATTACACCATTACGCTTATGAGAGGTAAATCAAGTACGTTGTATACTTACGATGGTAGTTATGAGGTGTTACCAAAAATACCAGCCAAGACAAGTTGGGTTCGAAAAGATGAAGTAACGCAACCTAATAGGGTGTATACTTCCGATGAGTGGGTAGCATTTATAGATGATGCGATCGTTGATTACACCGATAATCAAGATGATCCGTCTTTAGAGAGACATCCACATGCGCCTTTATTATCTGAAATTAATACCGCTTTGGCTACAGATAATATGCGACCAGGAGTTCATAAGGTAGGTCCTACGGTTTATCAGAGTGGAGCTTGGAGTAATGGTACACCAGACCGTTCTAGAAAGGTACGCGTTTTAGAAGATTATACTACCTCAAGCTTATTTGGTGTAAGAGCCTTAGAAGTAGATAACGGAAGTACCTTTAGTATTAGCGATAATGCATTGGTGGTTTCAGAGAGTGTAAATATTGTAGGAGCCAATGATGAGATTCGTTTGGTAAGTAGCGACGATACCAACAAAGCTCAGTTAGTACAAACGCACGAAGGTAGTAGTGGTACTTTAGGATTAGGAAAACTATTGGTAGACCAAAACTCTACAGTTCCAAGTACGTATCGTTACAACTATTTAAGTTCACCGGTAAACACTATCGGTCAGAATACATACAGGGTAGCTGATGTTTTAAAAGACGGAACTACTAAATTAGGAACAAACAATACCAATGGTGCGAAGGATATTAATTTTATAGGCGGCTATGACGGAGCAGCTACCGACCCAATTTCTATTGCTGAATATTGGATTTATACCTATGCAAGTGCTTCGGGGAATGTATCTAATTGGGCTTCGAAAGGGTCTACGGGTGTTATTCCAGCAACAGATGGGTTTATAATGAAAGGACCAGGCGTTGCTCAGAACTATACTTTTGAAGGAGCTCCTAAAGACGGAACATTAACGACTGCTATTGGTGCAGGAGAGTCTTATTTAGTAGGAAACCCTTATGCCTCTGCATTAAGTGTTCGAAAGTTTATTCAAGACAACCCATCTACCACAGGTACTTTGTATTTCTGGCAACATGTTGGCGAGACAGATACCTCTAGTACCAACACAAGCGGACATAATTATGGCGGCTATGTTGGAGGTTATGCAACGATTAACTTATCGGCAGCAGTAGCGGCGAACCAAACGTCTTTACCAACCGATGGCCGAGCAGGAGCTTTAGGCACAGGATATGTAGCTCCAGGAATGTTTGTGCCAATAGGTCAAGGTTTCTTTATAGAAGGAGCTGCAGGAGGTGCTGTATCGTTTAACAACTCACAACGTACCTATGTAACGGAGGGTAGTACGAGTGTTTTTTATAAAAGTGCAGACAAGACAAAGAAAACGAAAACGGCTAGTAAATCAAGTACATCTAGCAATGGATTGCCAGTATTAAAGTTAGGATTTGATTACTTGAGTGAAGACCAAGTGTCTTTTCACCGTCAGTTAGCCATTTCCTTTAAGCAAGGCAATAGTTTTGCTGTAGAGCGCGGGTATGATAGTGAGATCTATGATATTGGTGTAACAGATGCATATTGGAAATTCCCAACGCAAGATGAGAAGTTTGTAATTGCCGGAGTTCAGGCCATTACAAAAGACTTAGAGGTTCCGTTAGAAGTAGTGATGAATTATAACGGAGAGGTTCGATTTAGCATTGATGAGTTAGAAGGTATTGAAGAAGACTTGTTTATAGAAGATAAACTTACAGGGGTAAGTTATCCTTTAAGTAAACAAGGAGTTGCTATAACTTTAGCCAAAGGCGTGTATACAGATCGTTTCTTTGTAAGTTTCTCAAGCAATAGTTCATTATCTGTAGACAATCCTGAGAACAGTTTATTAGAAGAAGCTATACAAGTTTACAAGTCTAACGATGCATTGGTTATTGTAAATACGCAAAACAATGTTATAGACCATGTTTCTTTGTACACTGTTTTAGGACAATCTGTCCAAGAATGGAAACAAACAACTTCTGAGAGCGAAGTACGTTTACCATTAAGAAACGTTGCAGCCGGAGTGTACTTAGTGAATGTAAACACTGAAAACGGAGTGGCAATGAAAAAGATTGTAATCGAATAAAAGATTATAAAACAATAAGGTATTTAAGAGCTTAACAGCACATAAATATCATCAATTAAAAAAGAGCAACTGAACAGTTGCTCTTTTTTAATACCTTATTTATTTTTTTGAACTTGGCATTTCGAGTGAACTACATAATGTAAATAGTTACTAGTTCTGGAGAGCATATCGGTATTACAAGTGTAAATCTTTCGATAGTATTTTACGTACTCCAATACTACTTGAATTTACAAATGGGTAAATATTAGATGGTTTTTATTGATTGTAAATCCGAGTGAATTTAACGGTTGTAGTGAGAGAATTTATTATAGAGATTGTAGATAATTATTCTTTGTTTTTACGAATTACACTTGCGCTAGCTTGTGCGGTTGGGTACACTACTAAATCTTCAATATTTACATGAGAAGGTCTAGAAATAACAAAGTAAATAATGTCTGCAATATCTTTTGCTATCAGCGGATCGTATCCATCATAAACAGCCGCCGCTTTTTTGGTATCACCTTTAAAACGAACTTCAGAAAATTCAGTTTCTACAGCACCAGGATGAATGGCAGATACTCTAATATTATAATTATTTAAGTCGAGTCTCATACTTTTGTTTAAGGCATTTACAGCATGTTTAGAGGCGCAATAAACATTGCCATTGGCATATACTTCTTTGCCAGCAATGGAACCAATATTTACTATAAAACCGTTGTTTCTTTCAATCATTTGTGGAATTATCGCTTTAGAAACATATAGCAGTCCTTTTACATTAATGTCTAGCATGGCTTCCCAGTCATTTATATCGCCATTTTGTATAGAAGATAATCCGTGAGCGTTACCAGCATTGTTTATGAGAATATCTATCTGTTTAAAATTTTCCGGAATGCTTTTTATGGCATTTTCTACTTCTTTTCTATTAGAAACATCAAATGATAAGGTAGTGACCTCAGTAAGTTTACCAAGGGTAATTTGTAATTCTTCTAAACGGTCTTTTCTTCTACCACAAAGAATTAATCGAATATTATTTTGAGCAAATATTGATGCTGTGGCTCTACCAATTCCAGAGGTAGCACCAGTTATAAAAGCTGTTTTATTCATACTTATAAAAATAGTAAAAAAACAGTACAATGATTTTGAATCTACTACTTCATTTGTAAAATAAATATGAACAAAAAAACCGTTCTTTTACGAACGGTTTTCCTTTAATTGGCAACTTTAAAGCCAATTAAAAATCAACTAACCAAACTTTACTTTACTATCTTTTATGTAGTTGCTTTCTGTGTATTTTAGTACGTTTTCTATTAGAATTTCTTAGGCTATTAGACTGTTTTTTGCTGTTTTTTGAACTTTTTTTGTATTGTATAAACCCTAAACCTTCAAATTTGTAGGTGGTTTTTGAGTTTACGTTGTACAAAGAAATATAGTTATCATCAATAACGGTTAATTCAAATTCTTCGATATCTCCACTATCATAATTCAATGTTAAAAATTTAAGATTTTCAAATCCTATTATATCAAATATTTCATAGGTACCAATATAACTCCAATCAATAGCTGAAATTGGTGCACCAATAGCACTTTTAGAGCTATAAAAGGTTGTATTGTTTTCTGGAGTAAATTGCAAGTAGTTTTCTGCATCAAACGGATTTGATGATCCGCCTACCGTTTCTGTTTTTTCCCATGCTTGGTATTCTTGCAAAAGATATTCTATGTTTTCATAAAATAGTGTGTCGTAATCGAAATTATTAATTGCGTAACCTATTAAAAAGTAGCTTGTATTTCTTCTAAAATTATATAATTTTATTTCATTTGGAGAAATTACGGTTACCTCAAAATCATGAATACCATCTAAAATATGATTGGTTTCTAATACTCCGTTAAAAGTAGCGTAGTTTCCTACTTCAATTCCTAAACCGTTTCCTGTAATACCGATATCTGCAATATTATTGTTTGCATACAAAATGCCGTTTAAAAAAGACAATGTAAAAGCTTTTGAAACAAAAGGAACATCATTGTTACCAATAGTTCTATGATAATCTACATACCAAATATCGTATCCAGCAACAATTTCTTCTAAAGTTGGTGGTGTATTTCTAATACGAACATCTAGTGAGTTTCTACAAGCGCCTAAACTAATTATAATTAAAAATAATACGAAGTGTAGTTTTAAAGTTTTCATAAGCACTGTTTTAAAAGTTCTATTTAAAAGTTTTCAAAATGCGTGCCAAAAAATTTTAGTAGGTATTTTTATTGGTATCAATGAATAATGTGTGCTTTTCGAAATCTCTTTTTTACCGATTTTATTTTGAAGTATTTTTTCTTCTTTCCGACAAAGTAAGATATGATTGCTTCATTTTCTTTGAGTTTAAAAGGACTTTTTTCGATGGCGGGAATCGTATTTTTTAGTTCTTTAATTGAATTGGCATCCATTATCAAATTTTGTGTTTTTTTGGGATGCTTGAAATAACCAAGAAGTCTTGTAATTTTTCCGGTTTTAATAGTAAGTATTTTAGTTTTCTTATTTTTATAGAAAATAGAGTCAAAATACTGATTCGTATTTTGTGTTAGTTGTATTTCTAGCGTAAAATCTTTTGTATTTTCTTTAAAGCCTATTTCTTTGAAGTAAAAAGCATCGACTACTTTAAATGGAGTTTTGGTTTGAATACTGTGCGATTTACAATTTACAAAACCAATAATTGTAATGACAGCGAATAGGTATTTCATTTTAAACATTTTAATACCAACAATATACCAATTATTATACCAATTTAAAAAAGGCAAAAGTTACGTGTAAATTAACTTTTGCCTTTCATTTAATGAATTAAGATTGTTTAGCGCCTAAAAGTAGTAAGTCATGTACCATTATTTCAGTAATATATCTTTTTTCTCCTTCTTTGGTATCATATGATCTGTTTGTAAGTTTTCCTTCAACGGCTATTTCTTGCCCTTTTTTCACATAATTTTCTACAACAGATACCAATCCGCCAGTGATTACAATGTTGTGCCAATAAGCACGTTCTACTTTATGGCCTTCTTTGTTTTTGTAACTATCATCTGTTGCCAATGAAAATTTAGCCATTTTGTTACCGTCTTTAAAGGTTACTATTTCTGGTTCTTGACCTAGTCTACCAATTAATTGTACTTTGTTTCTTAACGTATTCATAAGATAAGTTTTTAAAAATTATTATTAGTTATTGTTGATTCGTTTCAACACTGCAAAGTTGCGATGCATCCCTTCTTTTATTCGGTTACAAAACAATTACTTTCGGTTGTAATTATTTGTAGTCGTTTGTAAACGGATAATTTTATGTATCTTTACCCAATGGAAACTAGAAAATGTTTAGAATGCAAAGAATCTGTTAAAGGTAGAATAGATAAGAAATTTTGTAGCGATTATTGTAGAAATACTTATAATAATCGAATACATAAAGACAGTAAAAATTTAATTAGAAACATAAATAATCGTCTTAGAAAAAATTATAAAATTTTAGCTGATGTAAATGTTTCTGGTAAAACAAAAGTTACCAGAAACAAATTATACGACAAAGGTTTCGATTTTCATTTTTTTACATCTATTTATACAACTAAAACTGGCAACACCTATTTTTATGTATATAACGAGGGGTATTTAGCATTAGAAAATGACACTTTTTTGTTAATTCGGAAAGAGGCGTAACATAGGGCTATTTCCAGGTATTCCCTTTTACTTTAATAGCTGCTTTTAATACGTCTTTCTGGCTCAGCTGACCAATTAATTTTCCGTTTTCTACAACAGGAAATCTTCTTCTATGTGATGAAATAAACTTAAAAGCAGCATCGAAAATATTCATATTTTTATCAATCGTATCAACCGCAGTTACCATATATTTTCCCACAGTATTATTGGTGTCTGAAGGCATATTATAATATTTGCTTTCAGAAATATGCTTAATACAATCGGTTTCAGAAATAATACCAATAAGTTCGTTTTTATCATTTACAACAGGTCCACCAGAAATTTTATAGGTAATAAGTTGTGCAATTACATGGTCTAAAGAATCGGTTGCTTTAAACGTAATTAAGTTGGTAGTCATATAATCTGACACTAAAATTAATTCATCATTTTTACGTTGACTGTTGTCTCGTTTTCCTTGAAAGCTTTTAATACCCATAATGTTAGTGTTTTAGTTTGTTCTAAAGTTAATCAAATTTCTGTTTTATTTTACTTTTTGATATATTTTTTTTTATTTCTTACATTTATAAAATTAATTAAAGAGCTATGAAAAAGAATTTTTCTGTAATTTCTATTCTAATTATTTTAGGGGTAGTATACCTTAGTTTTACAGATTTAAAACCATCTGTAATTACAAATAAGTATCTTAAAAGCAACACCGTTTTTTCTATAGATAAAGCGCTTTATCATCTTAAAAAGATAACAAAAAAACCACATTATGTGGGTACTAGTTATCATAAAGATGTACAGACCTATATAGTATCTGAATTAGAAAAATTGGGTTTCGAAGTAGAAACTCAAGTAGAAACGGTTGTTAACAGTAAAAATTCTGCTACCACTGCCGAAAATATTGTAGCAAAACTAAAAGGAACTAGTTCAAACAAGGCATTACTCTTACTTTCTCATTACGACTCGAATCCGCATTCTTCTTTGGGTGCTAGTGATGCTGGTTCTGGCGTAGTAACTATTTTAGAGGGGTTACGTGCTTTTTTAGCTACAAAACCTGTGCTAAAAAATGATCTTATTGTATTAATTTCTGATGCCGAAGAAATTGGATTGTTGGGAGCACAAGCTTTTGTAAATAGTCATCCTTTTATAAAAGATATCGGATTGGTATTAAATTTTGAGGCTAGGGGAAGTGGAGGACCAAGTTATATGTTAATGGAAACAAATGGCAAAAATGGTAAATTGTTACATCATTTTTTGGCTGCAAAACCTAATTTTCCGGCCGCAAATTCTTTAATGTATTCGGTATATAAGAAGCTACCAAATGATACAGATTTAACCGTTTTTAGAGAAGACGCGGCAATTAATGGTTTTAATTTTGCATTCATAGGAGATCATTTCGATTACCATAGTGCCCAAGATTCTTTTAGTCGATTAGACAAAGCCTCTCTACTACACCAAGCAGATTATTTAATGACCACCCTTTCTTACTTTTCGGGTTCTGATTTGTCTGATTTCGATGCAGATGAAGATTATGTATACGTTAATTTTCCTTTTGTAAAAATGATAACGTATCCTTTTTCATGGATTTATCCTTTATTAATTACTGCTTTTTTACTATTTCTGGTGATAGTTTTTCTAGGCATCTCTCTTAATAAATTAACAATTAAAGACCTTTTAAAAGGTTTTATTCCGTTTACAGTTTCTTTAGTTTTATGCAGCAGCATCACTTTTGGTTTGTGGCAGTTATTGCTTCAAATTCATACAGAGTACAATGATATTTTACATGGATTTACCTACAACGGTTATACCTATATTTTTGCATTTGTATTCTTAAATTTATTTTTAGTAACCACTATTTATACTAAAATTGCTTCTGTAGAAAAGCCTGTTAACTTACTCGTTGCTCCCTTATTTTTCTGGTTGTTATTAAATATACTTATTGCCCTTTATTTAAAAGGAGCTAGTTTTTTTATAATTCCTGTTTTTTGTGCTCTAATTGTTTTATTAATAGAAACCCTCTGTAAACTAAATTTTGCTTTTAAAACAATTTTATATACAATTATATCTATTCCTACGATATATATTTTTGCACCATTGATAAAAATGTTTCCAGTTGGTTTGGGTTTAAAAGTACTTTTTATATGTGCCCTATTTATGGTATTAGTATTCGGACTTTTAGTGCTTACTTTTCATAAAAAGAACGCAGTGTTTACCCAAAAAGCCTCTGGTTTTTTAATGATTATTTTCTTTGGTTTGGCCACTTACAATAGTAGTTTTTCTATTGATAATAAACAACCAAATAGTTTAGTTTACATTCAGAATTCCGATACACAAAAAGCCTATTTTGGTACTTACAATACTACTTTAGATGCTTATACAAAGCATGTTTTTGAAGGTGATTATGAAAAAGGAGGAATTAAAAATGCCGAAACAAGAAGTAAATACAATACACAATTTAAATACTATAAAAAAACTGTTTCTAGAAACATACCTCAAGCGACCATTATACATGAAATAGATACTATTATTGGTGCGAAAAGATTTTTAGAAATAAGTATTATACCTAACAGAAAAGTTCATAAAGTTGAACTTTCTACCAGAGAGCGTCTAAGTTTTTCTCAATTTAAAGTAAATGACGCTTTGGTACATAAAGGTAAAAAATTTACTATAAATAAGGGTACTTTTTTAACCTATCATATGGCAAATACAGATCAAGAAATTACACTTTCTTTTTCTGTAAATGCCAACGAAAAGTTCCGTTTTATTGTCAATGAAATTTCTTATGATTTATTAACACACCCTTCATTTAATGTCCAACAAAGATCGCCAGAAATGATGCCAATGCCATTTGTAACAAACGATGCCATAATTATTTCGAAAACTTTATCCTTTTAAATTCTTAGTTTACAATTACTAGTATTTTAAAATAGTTAAAGAAGTTATAATTCAATATTGCAAACTGTTTAGAACAATTCTAAATGATTATCTTTGTGTAAAATTTAATAAATTGAGCACAATTGCATCTTTACTTGTAGGTGAAATGGGGTATATTTCTGAGGAATCTTTAGAGGTTATTCCACTAAAATTATTAGAAATGGGGTGCTTGCCAGGAGCAGAAGTTACGCTAGTTCAAATAGCACCATTAAACGATCCGCTTTATATTTGTGTAAATGGAAGCCATTTAGCAATTCGTAAGGAAACAGCTGCACAAATTCAAATTCTAAAAGTAAATTTACAGGATGTCTAAAAACTTTATTAAAGTAGCACTTATTGGAAATCCAAATACTGGTAAAACCTCATTGTTTAATCAACTTACAGGTTTAAATCAAAAAGTAGGGAATTATCCGGGTGTAACGGTAGATAAAAAACAAGGAACGTGTAAATTAACGGAAACACACCAAGCACTTATTACAGATTTACCTGGCACATACAGCATAAATCCAACATCTATTGATGAAAGTATTGTTTTAAAAACCTTACTAAAAAAAGATATTAAAGAGTCTCCAGATGTAATTTTAGTAGTAGCAGATGTAGAAAACTTAAAGAGAAATTTATTATTATTCTCTCAAATAAAAGATTTAGAAATACCTACAGTATTGGCTATTAATATGGTAGACCAAATGGCAGCAAAAGGAATTTCTATAGATGTTTCTGCATTAGAAAAAGAGTTAAACTCTGAAGTTGTTTTAATAAGTGCCAGAAAAAATATTGGTATAAGAGCGGTTAAAGAAGCCATTATTAAGTGTCATGTTGCCGCTAAAGCATCTCCTTTATGTGGTATAAATTCTAAAATAGATCCTGATTATTTCGAGAAACTAAAAGAAATTAGTTCTTCTTATTCTTTGTATGAATTATGGCTAATGGTTACCCAAAATAATTATCCAGACTCCATAAGTAAGCAAGAAAAAGAAAAACTACAAGCTTTTAAAAAAGATAGTGCCAAATTAAAAAAGTATCAGCATAAAGAAACCATTTACAGATACCAAGAGATTAATAAAATTTTACAAAAAACCTATTTAGTAGACAAATCGAAAGCAACAGATATAAGAAGTAAATTAGATAAAATTTTTACACATAAGTTTTTTGGATATTTTATTTTCTTTTTCATCTTACTAATTATTTTTCAATCTATTTTCGATTTGGCTACCATTCCTATGGATTACATAGATGCTGTTTTTGCCAATTTATCGGACGTAACAAAAGAGAACTTGCCGCCAGGTGTTTTTACAGATTTATTGGCAGAAGGAATTATACCTGGTATTGGTGGTGTACTTATTTTTATTCCACAAATAGCTATTTTATTTTTATTTATTGCAGTGTTAGAAGAAACGGGTTATATGAGCCGAGTAGTTTTTTTAATGGACAAAATAATGCGTCGTTTTGGAATGAACGGTAAAAGTGTAATTCCTTTAATTTCGGGAACTGCGTGTGCTATTCCTGCAATTATGGCAACCAGAACAATAGCTACATGGAAAGAACGTTTAATTACCATTTTAGTTACACCATTTACTACTTGTTCGGCGCGTTTGCCAGTATATGCTATTTTAATTGCGTTGGTAATACCGAATAAAAAAGTAGCAGGTTTTTTAAATTTACAAGGGTTAGTACTATTGTTTATGTATATTTTGGGTTTTGCAACGGCAATTTTAGCCGCCTATATTTTACATAAAACCTTAAAAACTACTTCCAAGTCTTTTTTTGTAATTGAAATGCCAAATTATAAAGTTCCCTCAGTTAAAAATGTGTTTTTTGAAGTAGTAGAAAAAACAAAAGCATTTGTATTTGGGGCAGGAAAAATTATACTATCACTTTCAATTATACTTTGGTTTTTAGCTTCTAACGGACCAGCATCTTTTGATGATGCCGAAAAAAACACAATAGAAAACCAAGTAAATAAACAACTTTCATCAGAAGAATTGCAACAAAAAATAGCTGCTGCTAAACTACAAAATTCTTATATTGGTATTATGGGAAAAGCAATAGAACCTGCTATAAAACCATTAGGTTACGATTGGAAAATTGGTATTGCATTAATTACTTCTTTTGCGGCCAGAGAGGTTTTTGTAGGAACATTAGCTACTATTTATAGTGTAGGTTCAGACGATGAAGATACTGCAACTATTAAACAGAAAATGGCATCTGAAATAAATCCTGATACCGGAAAAAAGCGCTTTAATTTCCCTGTGGGCATGTCGTTAATGGTTTTTTACGCATTTGCAATGCAGTGTATGGCAACCTTAGCAATTGTAAAAAGAGAAACAAAGTCATGGAAATGGCCATTAATTCAGCTTTTTGGTATGGGATTATTGGCGTATATATCATCCTTTTTAGTGTATCAAATTTTAAGTTAATGCAAGCAATTATAGCCTATTTACTATTAGTAGTTTCTATTGTTTTTTTGTTGAAAAAGTTTGTTTTTCCAACAAAAAAGAAAGGGAATTGTAGTTCGAGTTGCGATTGTCATTAAAAAAACTATAATTTTCTGTTGGTTTTAATTAACACAAAATTAGTAGGGTTTTTTTAGAATGATTTTTATTTTTGAGTCAATACTAACGTACTTAATATATTATACAAATGAAAAAAAATATTTTAACACTAGTTATTTTAACCTGTCTTTTTGTGGTTTCAACTACACAAGCACAAAAATTTAAGCCATTAGATAAAAGTCCTATGGATGCTGCTACTTTTCCTGATAGTTGGAGAGTTTCTAATAAAGAATTAAAAGTGGTGTATGGCCGTCCTCAGTTAAAAGGAAGAAGCTTAGAAATGTTAGCGCCACCTAATAAGGTTTGGCGAACAGGTGCTAATGAAGCAGCAGAAATTACATTTTATAAAGATGTAATTTTTGGAGGAGAAAAAGTAGCATCGGGCACGTATTCTTTATTTACAATACCATCTAAAACAGGAGATTGGACTGTTATTTTAAATAAAGCTAAAAATGTTTGGGGTCATTATACCTACAAAAAAGAAGAGGACGTTGTAAGAGTAAAGGGATACGTTTCGAAAACAACAGATACTATAGAAGCTTTTTCTATGATTTTTGATACCGACAAAACATTAAAAATGGGTTGGGAAAATACTGTAATTTCTGTTCCAATTTCTACCGATGTTTCTGAAGCCTCAGAAAAGTAAAAGAAATACAACTATTTATTTACAGAAAGCCATCCTACTAGATGGCTTTTTTCTGCTCAAAATAAAGGTTTTAATCATTTTATTGTACATTTATCAAATAATGTGGCTTACTTCAGCTAAGTTAAATACGTACATCAAATGAAAATTTTAATTATTAATTTTAGATTTTTACTATTATTATTTCTTTCAATCGCTTTTGTTAATTGCAAAAGCTCAGAGGATGATTCTCCATTATCAATATCAGAAAAAGTGGTGCTTTTAGAAAATAGCGAATGGCTGTTAAAAGGTTTTGAAGATCGTGTAAAACACACTTTTTCAAACGGAGTAAAATATACTTTTTACGGACAAAACAATCAGTTTTCAGAAACACCAATTCCTGGAACCCAAAGTTATAGCATTGCAAATAATCGTTTAATTATTAGTGTAAATAATACTAATTATGAGTATGAATTAGTGTTTTCATGCAACAATACCATTGTTTCACTTTTTAGAGATAATGAACTGCATAGTGTTCTTTATGAAAATTATAGTAATTATAAAGAGTGTTTGTAAGCATAAAGTTAAGATACTAAAAGCGACTTTCAATTCATTTTGAAAGTCGCTTTTAATTTAAAGGAAATCTGTTTTTTGCTTACAAAGATTAAATGTAAATTTGCAGCTTAATTAAGCAATTACTCATGCAATATAATCATAAAGAAATAGAGAAAAAATGGCAAAAATTTTGGTCAGAAAATCAGACTTTTAGGGCAACAACAAATTCTGAAAAACCAAAATATTATGTATTAGATATGTTTCCTTATCCTAGTGGAGCCGGTCTTCATGTTGGGCATCCTTTAGGTTATATTGCTAGTGATATTTATGCACGTTACAAACGTCATAAAGGGTTTAATGTTTTGCATCCGCAAGGCTATGATTCTTTTGGTTTACCAGCAGAACAGTACGCTATACAAACTGGACAACACCCGGCAAAAACTACAGAACAAAATATAAAAACATATCGTAGGCAATTAGACCAGATTGGTTTTTCTTTTGATTGGAGTAGAGAAGTAAGAACCTCTAGTCCAGAATATTACAAATGGACACAATGGATTTTTATTCAGTTCTACAATTCGTGGTACAATAAAGGTACAGACAAAGCAGAAGATATTTCTACCTTAGAAAAAATATTTAATACTGCTGGCAATAAAAACGTAAACGCAGTTTGCGATGAAGATGTTCAGTCTTTTACAGCCAAAGAATGGAAAGCATTTTCTAGCAAAGAAAAGCAAACGATTCTTTTACAATACCGTCTTACTTTTTTATCCGATACAGAAGTTAATTGGTGCCCGGCACTAGGAACAGTTTTGGCTAATGATGAAATTGTAAACGGGGTTTCTGAACGTGGAGGGCATGAAGTAGTTCGAAAAAAAATGACCCAATGGTCTATGAGAATTTCTGCCTATGCACAAAGATTGTTAGACGGATTAGAACACATAGATTGGCCACAGCCACTAAAAGATGCGCAAACAAATTGGATTGGTAGAAGTGAAGGAGCCATGGTTACTTTTAAGGTAGCATCACAATTGCAAAAAGAAACCACCGCAATAAAACTATCTTACAAAGAATTAGAAGATTTAAAAGAAATTAGAAAAAATGCTACCAAAGCAGAAGCGGCTCTTTGGCAAGTAATAAAAGATAAAAAAGGAGCGTCAAAATTTAGAAAAAAGTACACAATTGGTTCTTTTTTAGTCGATTTTGTGTGTGTTTCAAAAAATTTAATAGTAGAAATTTCTGGGAAAGAAGATGAACAAGCAAGAACCACTTATTTTAATAAAGAAGGTTTTAATATAATTCGTTTTACAGAAAAAGAGGTTTTAGAAAATGTAGAAAAAGTAGTAGCGCAAATAAATACTGCCGTTCAGTTTCCTAAAAAACTAGATCATCAGCCAACAAAACAAACCAATCTTTCGGGGAGTAGTTCTTATGAAATAGCGGTATTTACCACTAGGCCAGATACAATTTACGGAGTTAGTTTTATGACGTTAGCACCAGAACATGAGTTGGTTTCTAAAATAACTACACCAGCACAAAAATCTGCAGTAGATGCTTATATTAAAGCAACTGCAAAACGTTCTGAAAGAGATAGAATGGCAGATGTTAAAACAATATCTGGCGTTTTTACAGGCGCGTATGCTATTCACCCTTTTTCGGGAGAAAAAGTTCAAATTTGGATTGGCGATTATGTATTGGCAAATTATGGTACCGGAGCCGTAATGGCAGTGCCATGTGGAGATCAACGAGATTATGATTTTGCCAAACATTTTGGTATTCCAGTTCCCAATATTTTTAAAGGAGTAGATGTTTCAAAAGAAGCACACACCGAAAAAGAAGGAACGATAATTGCTAATTCAGATTTTTTATCAGATTTACCTTATAAAAAGGCTTTAAAATTAGCTATATCCGAAATTGAAAAGCGTGGTTTTGGTTACGGAAAAGTTAATTACAGACTTAGAGATGCTGTTTTTAGTAGGCAACGATATTGGGGAGAGCCATTTCCTGTTTATTATAAAAACGGAATGCCTCAAATGATAGCACCAGAAAAACTCCCTATAATTTTACCAGAAGTAGAAAAATATTTGCCTACAGAAGCTGGAGATCCACCATTAGGAAACGCTACAAATTGGGCATGGAACACAAAAACAGCAAAAGTTGTTAGTAATAATCTAATAGATAATAAAACAGTTTTTCCTCTAGAATTAAATACAATGCCAGGTTGGGCAGGAAGTTCATGGTATTTTAATAGGTACATGGATGCTACGAATACCGAAGAATTTGCAAGTGATAAATCTTTAAATTATTGGCGGGAAGTAGACTTGTACATTGGTGGTTCAGAGCATGCAACAGGACATTTATTATATGCCCGTTTTTGGCAAAAATTCCTTTTTGATAAAGGGCTCGTTCCAGTAGATGAGTTTGCTAAGAAATTAATAAATCAAGGGATGATTTTAGGAACTTCTGCCTTTGTATATAGAGCCACACCTTTTGTAAAAAATGGTTGTAATATAGATTCCTCTAATGCAGATGTTTTAGAGAAAATACCTACGGTTTTTGTTTCTAAAAATTTGTTTTCTTCTGAGGATGAATTTGAGACTGTTGTTAAAAATTACCTTTTAGATAAAGGATATTTACATCAAAATTTTGCAGATTTAGTTCTAATAGTAAAAACCCCTATTCATGCAGATGTGTCTCTGGTAAATGCCTCTGACGAGATGGATGTTGAAGGTTTTAAAAATCATCCTTTAAATACCGACTACAAAAATGCTGAATTTCTTTTAGAAGATGAGGTATATAAAGTTGGTAGAGAGGTAGAAAAAATGTCTAAATCTAAATACAATGTTGTAAATCCAGATGATATTGTTACAGAATATGGTGCCGATGCCTTGCGTTTATTCGAAATGTTTTTAGGGCCTTTAGAGCAAACTAAACCATGGAAAACTTCAGGAATTTCGGGGGTATCTTCTTTCTTAAAAAAACTATGGAAACTCTATTTTAAAGAAGATGTATTTTTAGTTTCAGAAGAAAAGGCCGGTAAAGAAGAGCTTAAAGTTTTACATAAAACAATAAAAAAAGTAGCCGATGATATTGAGAATTTCTCTTTCAATACTTCAGTAGCTACTTTTATGATTGCTGTAAACGATTTAACTGCATTAAAATGTAATAAAAGAGAAATTTTAGAACCTCTATTAATATTATTATCGCCATATGCGCCTCATATTACTGAAGAATTATGGCGTTTATTAGGGCACGAAACTTCCATTTCTACAGCAGCATTTCCTGTTTTTAACGAACAGCATTTAGTAGAAAGTGTTAAAAATTATCCTATTTCTTTTAATGGAAAAATGAGGTTTACTTTAGAATTACCACTAGATTTATCAAAAGAAGAAATTGAAAAAATAGTGCTTTCTCATGAAAAAACAATAGCACAATTGGCAGGAAACACTCCCAAAAAAGTAATTATAGTGCCCGGTAAAATTGTAAATATAGTAGGCTAAATGTTATTGTAAGAAATAACTCATATTTCCTTAAAAAATATACAACTGCAAAAACCTACTCATTATAATTAAATATAGTAGCAAAACCTATCTGTAATTTTATACAGTTAACGGCTATTTTTTATATTTTTTGGTTTGTTTTTTAAGTACTTAAAAAACAACAGTTTTTAATGTAAATCGTTGTTATACTTTTCTATCGTAAGTAAAAAAGTCGATATATAAAGTTAAAAGTTAGTATTCAATTTGTATCGACTTTTTTATTTGATTACCTTGGTACTTTGTAAGTTAATTAATACCTTTTTATTAAAAAATTATAGAGTTTGATTCGTTTTAAAAACATTTCTTTACGAATTCGTATCTTCTTATCGATGATATTTTTGGTGTTATTAGCTTCTATTTTAATTTTAGGAGTTACAGTATATCAATACGACGAACAAACACAAGATTACAACATACAACGCTTTGAAAGAAAAGAGACTACAGCAAAGCAAATAATAGAACTCGAATTAAAAAACAAAACGAGCTATGCTGTAAATACCGAGAATATAGAAAAAATTTTTAAGGAACGTATCTATGAAATATCCTCTATAAATAGGTTAAATATTGCTTTTTTTGATTTAAACGGAAAGTTATTAAAATCTTCTATTGCCAATGCTTTTGAAGAAGTTACGGTAAAAAACTTACCAAAAGATATTATAAATGAACTATCCTTAAATTCGAATCATAGAATTTTAAAAAATAACGAGATAGAGGGCACTAGTTATCAAACCTCCTACACGTATATAAGTGACGCCAAATTCAAAAGAATTGCCATATTAGAACTGCAATTTACACAAGATAATTCTGAGATAGAATATGAGTTAAGAGAGTTTATAACACGTCTTATTTTGGTGTATATTTTTATGTTTGTTATTGCTATTGTAATTGCTTACTTCTTATCGAGTTATATTACAAGGTCTATTAAAACTATTTCCGACAAAATGCAACAGACACGTTTGCATCAAAGAAATGAAAAAATTATTTTAAATAAAGCTAGTTCAGAAATAGAGGTTTTAGTAGATGCTTATAATAGCATGATTGATGAGTTGGAAATTAGTGCTGCAAAATTAGCTAAAAGCGAACGAGAACAAGCCTGGAGAGAAATGGCAAAACAGGTAGCCCATGAAATTAAAAATCCGCTAACACCTATGCGTTTAACAGTTCAAAGTTTCGAGAGAAAATTTGATGAAAACGATCCTAATATTAAAATAAAATTAAAAGAATACAGCCAATCGTTAATTCAGCAAATTGATGTAATGAGTGCCATTGCTGTAGCTTTCTCTGATTTTGAAAAAATGCCTACTCAACATAAAGAGCAAATAGAAGTTATTAGTGTGGTAAAATTTGCGTTAGATATTTTTAACGAAAAATCGATTACCTATCAACCCAAAGAAAAAGAGTTATATGCTTTTTTAGATAAAACTCAGTTGATACGTATTGTAACAAATTTGGTAAAAAATGCTATACAAGCAACAGAATATGAAGAGAATCCTTATATAACGGTAAAGGTACAACAAGACAAAGAAAATTTAATTATTGTAGTTTCAGATAATGGAAAAGGAATTTCTGATGATGTAAAAGATTTTATTTTTGAGCCAAAATTTACAACAAAAAATAGTGGAATGGGCTTAGGATTAGCAATGATAAAAAATATTATTGAAGCCTATGACGGTCGAATATCTTTTACCTCTAAACTTGGAGAAGGAACCGTTTTTAAGGTCGTTTTACCCAAAAGTATAACCTAAGATAACAGCAAAAAAATATAACAATGGACTTTGAAAATTTAATAGTAGAGCAAGATGGTTTTTTAGGATTTGTAACAATTAACAGACCTAAAAAATTAAATGCGTTAAATAAAGAAACTTTGCAAGAGCTTCACGAGGCTTTTACTATTTTAAATGCCACTACTTCTGTAAAGGTAATTATACTAACAGGAACTGGTGAAAAAGCTTTTGTAGCCGGTGCAGATATCGCAGAATTTGCAAACTTTTCGGAAGAAGAAGGTGCAAATTTAGCAAGATCTGGTCAAGAGCGTGTTTTTAATTTAATTGAAAATTTATCAACACCTGTTATTGCCGCAATTAATGGTTTCGCACTTGGCGGAGGTTTAGAATTAGCTATGGCTTGCCATTTTAGAATTGCATCAGAAAACGCTAAAATGGGCTTACCAGAAGTGTCTTTAGGAGTTATTCCGGGTTATGGTGGCACTCAGCGTTTGCCACAATTAATTGGTAAAGGAAAGGCTATGGAGCTAATCATGACGGCCGGTATGTTGGGTGCAGAAGAAGCAAAAAGTGTTGGTTTGGTAAACTATGTAGTACCACAAGAAGAGTTGTTGGCATTGGCGGAAAAGTTGGGAAACAAAATAGTCTCAAACTCTGCAGTGGCAATTGCAGCCGCTATAAAGGCAGTAAATGCTAATTTTGAATTTGGTGTAAACGGTTACGAAAAAGAAATTGTTTCTTTTGGCGCTTGTTTTGGAACAGATGATTTTAAAGAAGGAACCACCGCTTTTTTAGAAAAAAGAAAACCAAATTTTTAGGAAAATAAAAAAAGCGCAATATTAATATTGCGCTTTTTATCAAACTACAGTTAAAAATAAGTTATATCTTAAATTCTTTAGTATATAACCTATTGTTGCTATTTAAAACAACTCTATAACTTCCTTTTTTATCTTTAGATACTTGATAAATTCTATTTAAAATATCTTCAGAATCAATTATTTTTTCTGAGTAAATAGTATCATCATTGTAATAGATGGTTAAGCTAATAGGTGTTTTATGAAAGTCTATTTTAGAAATTAAAATTAAGTTGTTTTCTGTTCTAATTACTGGCTTAAAAGTTACTGTATCTTCTTCTAAGCTTACAATAGCATTGCTTTTAATTGCAAAATTTTTAGTAATTATTTCATAGTCTTTTTCTAATTCTGTGTAATATTTACCATCGTTTAAACTAGAAAAATCATAAATTTTAGAAAACACTCCAGTTTTTTTAATCTCTAACTTGTACAAAGTTGTACCATTTTCATTTTTAATAGAAAGTGTGTTCCCTGCCTTTACATATTTATAGGTAATTTTTATTTTTTTACCTTCTAAAATAGAGGTGCTCTTTTCATTGGCGTAGTTTACTAATGTTCCCAACATTAAAACAACAATTGCTAATTTTTTTAAAGAATTTTTCATTTTTTTTATTTTTTATCATTTATTGACACTGCAAATTTAGAGCAGGTTTAAAAGGTAAAAAACAATAGAATTGGCAAATATATATGCTAAATTATCATTTTTAAGAATGTTAATTTAATGTAAAGTTAATATTGTATATAATTATGGTAATTTTATACATTATATTCCTTTTTTCTGTCGTAATTTTGTTCAGTAATTATAGCACTATGAAAACAAAACCTACTTTAGAAAAAATTACCCCCAGTTTTGGAAGTTCTTTGTTGGTAAAAAAGCACGTACAATTTTTAAAACAGCACAAAGCATTTTGGCATTTTCATCCAGAAATAGAGTTGGTGTATGTAAATAAAGGAAAAGGAAAGCGTCATATTGGAAATCATATTAGTTACTTTAATAATAGTCAATTGGTGTTAATTGGTTCTAATTTACCACACATGGGATTTATGGACCGTTTAACAACCAATGGTTCTGAAACTTTAATTCAGTTTAAGCCCGATTTTTTAGGAGCCTCTTTTTTTAAGATACCCGAAATGGCTTTGATAGACCAATTGTTTGAGCGAGCAAAAAAGGGAATTCGTTTTAATATTGAAATAAAAAAACGAATTGGTGCTAAAATAGAAGATTTAGTAAATGTAGAAGGAGCCACAAGAATTATATCTTTTTTAGATATTTTAAAAGAGTTGGCACAAACCGACGACTATACTATTTTAAATGCAGATGGTTTTGCTTTTGAAACGCAACCACAAGACAACGAAAAAATCGATTTGGTTTTTAAGCATATAAATGAAAATTTTAATCGCTCAATTCCCTTAGAAGAGGTTGCTAATTTGGTAAGTATGACAGTTCCTGCTTTTTGTCGATTTTTTAAAAAGACAACGACCAAAACTTTTACTAAATTAGTAAATGAATATAGAGTTGTTCATGCAACAAAATTATTGTCGGAAAGCACCATGAGTATTGCCGAAGTAAGTTTTGAATGCGGTTTTAATAACTTTTCTCACTTTAATAAATTATTTAAAGAATTTACCGGAAAGCCGGCATCTAAATACAGAAGTGAAATGCTTAATTTAATACAATAAATAGTGTTGTTAGATTGAAGAGCCTATTTTAAACCATTCCATTCATTATAAAATTGCTCTAAAAAATGACACATAAACAGGTGCCTGTTTTCAGCAATTTTTTTTCCGGTTTTGGTATTCATCTTATCTTTTAACAGTAACAATTTTTCGTAAAAATGATTAATTGTAGGAGCCTCAGAATTCTTATATTCTTCTTTGGTCATTTTTAAATTAGGACGAATTTCTGGGTTGTACAAAGGCCTGTTTTTGTATCCACCATAATTAAAACATCGTGCAATGCCAATGGCGCCAATTGCATCTAACCGGTCTGCATCTTGTACAACTTCTAATTCTTTAGAGCTAAAAACTGTTTTCGTACTATCTAGAGAATTTTTAAAAGAAAGGTGTTTAATAATATTGGTTACGTGAGTAATAATTGATTCTTCGACGCCTTGTTTTTTTAAAAAATTTTCGGCTTTTTTGGGACCAATAGTTTCATCACCATCATAAAATTTTGCATCGGCAATATCATGCAAAAGAGCGGCTAATGAAACCGTAAAAATATGAACATTTTCATCTTTAGAAATTAACAAAGCATTTTTAAAAACGCGCTCTATGTGAAACCAATCATGACCACCCTCGGCATTTTTAAGCGTTTTTTTTACAAAACTGATGGTGTTTTCAATTACTGTTTCTTGGTTCATATTATTTTCTAGACTTTAATTCTTTAGCAATTTTTTTCATTTCTAAGTACATGTAAATTGTCATAGGAATGAAAAATAAAGGTAAGAATGTGTAAAAAGAAATGTTATTTTCTAATGTGTAAAAGATAGAAAAAGCAATCATTAATATTACAATGATAACTTTTAAATAAAACATCTTTTTTTGAGATTTTAATTTCTTTTGAAGCGCTTCTTTTGAATAGTTAGAAAATAAGGATGCCATATAAAATTGTTTTAGTAAAAGTAAAAAATCCACGTTTTTTACGTGGATTTATTAAAGGTTAAAAATTGTTTATCTAATAATTTAGATTAACAAAACTCGTCGTAAGCTTGTGCTAGGTTCTGAGCAATCATTTGTGCAGAACGACCCTCTATATGATGACGCTCTAGCATGTGTACTAAATTACCATCTTTAAATAATGCAATAGCTGGAGATGATGGAGGAAAAGGAACCATATATTCTCTTGCTTTTTGTGTAGACTCTTTTTCTACACCTGCAAAAACTGTGGTTAAGTTGGTAGGTGTTTTTTCTGCACCTAAAGAGGCAATAGCTCCGGGTCTTGCTGTACCTGCAGCACAACCACAAACAGAGTTTACCATTACTAATGTTGTTCCTTCTTTTGATAATGCTTTTTCTACATCTTCGCTGGTATATAATGCTTCAAAACCTGCGTTTATTAGCTCGTCGCGCATTGGTTTTACTAATTCTTCTGGATACATAATACTTATAAATTTAGGTTGCAAAGATATGGCTTTGAGATGGAAAATTCAATACTTATATAAAAGCTAGTATCAATAGAAATATCAATAAAATTGATATTGTTTGTTTTCATTTAAAAATCCTATTTTTGAGCTAAATTAAAATCATAAAAATAATTTAATGGGAAGTTTTACCAAGTGGTTAGGTGCCGGTTTAGGTTTTACTTTTGGTGGGCCAATAGGTGCAGCAATTGGGTTTGCAGTGGGTAGTTTTGTAGATGGGTTTTCGAAAGAAGATTTAATTAGAGAGCAAGAAGAATACCAACAAAGAAGAAATCAAAGCAAAACCGCAAACACACATTCGGGTGATTTTGAAATGAGTTTGCTAGTGTTGGCTTCTATCGTAATAAAATCCGACGGAAAAATAGACCAAAGAGAACTCGATTTTGTAAGAACTCAGTTTGTAGGAATGTATGGAAAAGAACGAGCAAACAGTGCCTTTAAATTGTTTAAAGGTGTTGTTAAAAAAGACATATCTGCAAGGCAAGTATGCCTTCAAATTAGAGCTCATATGCCACATGCTTCTCGCCTGCAATTAGTGCATTTTTTATTTGGTATTGCAAAGGCAGATGGTTTTGTAACAGCAAGTGAAACAGAGGAAATTAGAAAAATTGCAGGGTATCTTTATATCAATAATAACGATTATACATCGATAAAAGCAATGTTTTATAATGATGCAGATGCTCCTTATAAGATATTAGAAATAGATAAGTCTGCTTCGGATAATGCTGTAAAAACAGCCTACAGAAAAATGGTAAAAAAATATCACCCAGATAAATTACAAGGGTATGGTGAAGAGCATTTAAAAGGAGCTAAAGAAAAGTTTCAAAGCATACAAAATGCTTATGAAAAAATTAAAAAAGAAAGAGGAATCTAATAATTCAATGTTAAAAAATTACACGTATTTAAATAGATAAAATATCTAAAATTGATATAAAAACAGTAAAAAGAGTTCTTACAAACTCTTTTTTTTTTTGTGCTATAAAACAAAGAATTACTAGAAAATGATTAATTTCGCAAACTTATAAGAAAAGATACAAAATGAGCGCGAAATTTCCTGAATATAAAGGTCTTGACTTACCAAAAGTAGCAGATGAAATTCTAAACTATTGGCAAGAAAATAACATATTTGAAAAAAGTGTAACCTCTAGAGAAGGAGCTACTCCTTATGTTTTTTTTGAAGGACCGCCTTCTGCCAATGGATTGCCAGGAGTGCATCATGTTTTGGCACGTGCTATAAAAGATATTTTTCCGCGTTACAAAACAATGAAAGGTTTTCAAGTAAAACGAAAAGCAGGGTGGGACACGCATGGTTTACCTATCGAATTGGGTGTAGAAAAGGAGCTCGGAATTACAAAAGAAGATATTGGTACCAAAATTTCTGTAGAAGATTATAATGCTGCTTGTAGAAAAGCAGTAATGAGATACACAGATATTTGGAACGATTTAACCAATAAAATGGGGTATTGGGTAGATATGGATAATCCGTATATTACTTATGAACCTAAATATATGGAATCTGTGTGGTGGTTGTTAAAAGAAATCTATTCTAAAAACCTTATTTACAAAGGGTATACTATTCAGCCATATTCGCCAAAAGCAGGAACAGGTTTAAGCTCGCATGAATTAAATCAGCCTGGTACTTACCAAGATGTTACCGATACAACAGTGGTAGCACAATTTAAAGCGGTTACTTCTTCTTTGCCAGAATTTTTAAAAAATGAAGGAACCGTTTATTTTATTGCTTGGACAACCACTCCTTGGACTTTACCAAGTAATACAGCATTAACGGTTGGTCCGAAAATTGAGTATGTTTTGGTAGAAACATACAATCAATATACTTTTAAACCTATCAAGGTAATATTAGCAAAGAATTTAATATCAAAACAGTTCGATAAAAAATTTGAAGAGGTAACCACATCCGAAGAAATAGAAAAATACCATTCTTCTGATAAAAAAATACCATTCAGAATAGTTTCTGAATTTGTTGGAAACGACTTAGTAGGTATAAAATATGAACAATTATTAGATTATGTGTTACCAAACGACAATTCAGAAAATGCTTTTAGAGTAATTGCTGGAGACTTTGTTACTACAGAAGATGGAACCGGAATTGTACATACTGCACCTACTTTTGGAGCAGATGATGCTATTGTATGTAAGCAAGCAGTACCAGAAATACCACCTATGTTGGTAAAAGATGAAAACGATAATCTGGTACCTTTAGTAGATTTGCAAGGAAGGTTTAGAAAAGAAGTTAAAGACAGTATTTATGGTTTTGCAGGAGAATATGTAAAGGCAGAATATTTGAATGAAAAAGATGTTGAAAACGAACTAAAAATACAGCAAAGCAACTTAAAAGAAGTCTTAAAAAACCAGGACAAATACCTATCGGTAGATGAACGATTAGGATTAAAATTAAAGAATGAAAATAAGGCTTTTAAAGTAGAAAAATACAAGCACAGTTATCCCAATTGTTGGCGAACAGACAAGCCAATTTTATACTATCCTTTAGATTCTTGGTTTGTAAAAGTAACCGACGTGAAAGATAGAATGCATGGTTTAAATAAATCGATTAACTGGAAACCAGCTTCTACCGGAACTGGGCGTTTTGGAAATTGGTTAGCGAATGCGAACGATTGGAATTTATCTCGTTCTCGTTACTGGGGAATTCCATTACCAATTTGGAGAACAGAAGACGGAAAAGAAGAAATTTGTATAGGTTCTGTTGCAGAATTAAAAGAAGAAATGCAGCGAGCTGTAAAAGCAGGATTTTTAGCGAAAGATATTTTCGAAGATTTTGAGGTAGGAAATAATACAGAACAGAATTATGCTAAAATAGATTTGCATAAAAATATTGTAGATGAGATTGTACTGGTTTCTGCAAGTGGTAAGCCAATGAAACGAGAAAGCGATTTAATAGATGTTTGGTTCGATTCTGGCTCTATGCCTTATGCACAATGGCATTATCCCTTCGAAAATAAAGAAAAAATTGATAAAAATGAAGCTTTTCCAGCCGATTTTATTGCAGAAGGAGTAGACCAAACTAGAGGTTGGTTTTACACATTACATGCTATTGCAACAATGGTTTTCGATTCTGTTGCCTATAAAAACGTAGTATCTAATGGATTGGTATTAGATAAAAACGGACACAAAATGTCGAAACGTTTAGGAAATGCGGTAGATCCTTTTACCACTTTAAAAACTTACGGAGCAGATGCCACCCGTTGGTATATGATTTCGAACGCCAATCCTTGGGACAATCTAAAATTCGATTTAGAAGGAATTGAAGAGGTTAAAAGAAAGTTTTTTGGTACACTTTATAACACCTATTCTTTCTTTACCTTGTATACAAATATTGATGGATTTTCTTACAAAGAGGAAGACATTACGTTGTATGAAAGACCAGAATTAGACCGTTGGATTTTGTCGGAATTACATACGTTGATAGAAAAAGTAGACAAATTTTACGAAGCGTATGAGCCCACAAGAGCTGCCAGAGCAATATCCGATTTTACACAAGATTATTTAAGTAATTGGTACGTTCGTTTAAGTAGAAGGCGTTTTTGGAAAGGAGATTATCAAACAGATAAAATATCGGCATATCAAACTTTATACACTTGCATGATTGCTATTGCAAAATTGGCGGCCCCAATTGCCCCATTTTTTATGGATAGGTTGTATCAAGATTTAAATTCGGTAACAGCAAAAGAAAGTTCAGAAAGTATCCATTTGGCTAAATTTCCAACATACAACGCAAGTTTTGTAGATGCTAGTTTAGAGCGTAAAATGGAAAATGCGCAAACAATATCTTCATTGGTTTTATCTTTAAGAGCTAAAGAAAAAATTAAAGTAAGACAACCACTACAAAAAATTATGATACCGGTAGAATCGGCGCAACAAAAAGAAGAAATTTTAGCAGTTGCAAACCTGATAAAAAATGAGGTTAACATAAAAGAAATTCAAATTTTAGAGGATGCCTCAGATATTTTAATTAAACAGATAAAACCAAACTTTAAGGCTTTAGGCCCTAAATTCGGAAAAGACATGCGTTTTATTGCAGCTGCAATTCAGCAGTTTTCAAAAGAAGATATTAACAAAATAGAGAAAGATAAAAACATTTCTATAGAAGTTAATGGAAAAAATATAAATTTGGAACTCTCAGATGTAGAAATATCATCAAAAGATATTGCTGGCTGGTTGGTTGCAAATGAAGGCGCGTTAACAGTTGCGTTAGATGTTACAATTACCGATGAACTAGAAAAAGAAGGTGTGGCTAGAGAATTGGTAAACAGAATACAGAATGCCCGAAAAGACTCAGGCTTAGAAGTAACAGATAAAATACAGTTAACAGTTTTAAAAGATGCCAATTTAGAAAAAGCAATTTTAGATAACAAAGCCTACATAATGAGTGAAACATTAACAGAAAAATTAGTTTTTGTTGATGCGTTAAACAACGGTACTCAAATTGAATTTGATACCATAAAAAGTAGCATATTAATTGAAAAAATTTAACAACATGGCAGAATCTAAATTAAGATATTCAGACGAAGAATTACAAGAATTTAAAGAAATTATAGAGCAAAAAATTGCCAGAGCACAAGAAGATTTAGAGTTATTAGAAAGCTCTTACAAGAATGATGCAAATAATGGTACAGATGATACTTCTCCATCTTTTAAATCTTTTGATGAGGGTTCTGATGTAATGAGTAAAGAGGCAAATGTTCAGTTGGCAATTCGTCAAGAAAAGTTTATAAGAGACCTTAAAAACGCGCTGTTACGAATAGAAAATAAAACCTACGGAATATGTAGAGTTACTAAAAAGTTAATTCAGAAAGAACGTTTAAAATTAGTGCCACATGCAACTTTAAGTATTGAGGCAAAAAGAAAACAATAATTTTAAAAAAAGCTTCCTGTTATTAGGAAGCTTTTTTAGTTTGTAATTGGTCTTTTTTCTTAGCATATTATCATATGAATAAATGGTTGTTTTTAACGTGTTGCTTTTTTTATATGTCTTTTTATTCCCAAAAAAAAGCAATTAAAACATTTGAAATAACTACCGATAATATAGAAATTTCTACCAAAGGGTTAGACAATTTAACGATAGAAAACTCTCCCTCTAATTTTGTTGAAATTACATTATTTGCTGCTTCTCCTTTAAAGCAGCATATTGTTACACAGGAAAACAAAGGCTTATTAAATATAAACTTTAATATTGAAGAGCTTCCATCGGAGAAACCAATTTTTAGAAAATATATTACCGAAAGACTGCAAAGAGCCTATGCAGTTATAAAAATACCCATAGGTAAAAAAGTAATTTTTTTTGGAAATTCTGTAAATATTGAGTCTAAAAGTTTAGAAAGTAATTTAGATATTTACATAGAAAAAGGCATCTTAAAATTGCATACCGTAAAAGCAAATTCAATAATTAAATTATTTGAAGGCACTGTTTTTGCCACTCTTAAAAATACAAATACAGCAATAGTTACAAGAAACGGAATTATAACAATTGATAAAAAAAGAGAGCAAGACAATTTTTATAAAAATCAAATAAATTCTCACAACCATTTTAAGGTAACTTCTATAAATGCTAATATTTATTTAACTACCCAATAAACACAATTAAATTCTTATTTTTGTTTGCACAAAATTTTAAGCAAATGTCTAAAAAAAACCTTGCAATTTTTACGATTTTTATTGCCATTATTATAGACCAACTTACCAAAATATATATTAAAACGAATTTTGTTTTAGGAGAAGAGGTTGTTATTTTCGATTGGTTTCGAATTCATTTTACCGAAAATAATGGTATGGCAATGGGTATTGAATTTGGAGGAAAAGCAGGTAAATTATTTTTAACTTTGTTTAGGCTATTGGCCGTATCGGGTATTATGTATTGGCTAATTACTACTATTAAAGCAAAAGTTCATAACGCAGTAATAGTTGCTATTTCATTAATTTTTTCGGGAGCAATAGGCAATATTATAGATTCTGTTTTTTATGGTGTTATTTTTAACACTCCTACAAATGGTGTTGCAACCCTTTTTGCAGACAACCCTTACGGAAACCTTTTTTATGGAAAAGTTGTAGATATGTTTTATTTTCCAATATGGCAAGGAACATTACCAGAATGGCTGCCATTTATTGGAGGAGATTTTTTTACATTTTTTCAATATATTTTTAACCCTGCAGATGCTTTTATAAGTATAGGAGTGGCACTATTATTTATTTTTAGTAAACAAGCTTTTCCTAAAGAGGAAGACAAAGTGGCTTAATTAATATTTTCTTTTTTTGTAGAACGCTAATCAATTTAAAAATGCGTACCATAAAGTATTTTGTCCTTTTTATAGTTGGTTTTTTAGCAGCTAGTTTTTGGTATGCACCAAAAATAAAAAAAGAGCAAAAAGAAGAAATACAAGTAGTGGTAAATTCTATAAAAAACCTAAAAAAGTTGGTAGTAGCTAGCGGAAGTTTTTCAGAAATTTACAATTACTCCGATTCTAAAAAGTATTTTTACGATTATCTTTCTTTCGATAAAAAAGCAATAATTTCTGTAAATGCAACTGTAGAGGTTGGGTATGATTTGTCTAAGTTAGAAATAAAAATAGACAGTTTACACAATAAAATATACATTCTAAAATTACCAAAAGAAGAGGTTACCATTTCTCCCGAAATTAAATATTTCGACTTGCAGCAAAGTCAGTTTAATACTTTTTCGAAAGACGAACTAAATAAGCTACATCAAAAAAGTATTCAAAAAATAAAAGAAACAATGCAGCTTTCGAGCTTAAAAAATGAGGCAAAAGAGCGATTTTTTGAAGAAATTAAAACTATTTATCAACTTTCTAGTATTTTCAATTGGCAAGTTGTAGACAATACCAATTCAGGTTTGTTGGTCAATTTTAAAGATTAAAATTAGTTTTATTGAAAATAATCTACTTTTAATTTTTTCAAATTTTCTTTAATTTTTCAACTTCAAATTATGTAAATTCGTACTATGTCTGCATCTTTAGAACTTCAGTTACAAACCTTACCAAGCACGCCAGGTGTGTATCAGTTTTTTGATAAAAATGAAGTAATTATTTATGTAGGAAAAGCTAAAAACTTAAAAAAAAGGGTTAGTTCTTATTTTACTAAAAATCACGATAGTGGAAAAACTAGAGTATTAGTAAAAAATATAGCAAATATTAAGCACATTGTTGTAAACACCGAAACTGATGCTTTATTATTAGAAAACAATCTCATAAAAAAACACCGTCCGCGATACAATGTTTTATTAAAAGATGATAAAACCTATCCTTGGTTGTGTATAAAAAACGAACGCTTTCCTAGAGTTTTTATGACGCGTAGAGTTGTAAAAGATGGCTCTGAATATTTTGGTCCTTATACCTCTTTAAAAACAGTAAAAATTTTATTAAGTCTTATAAAAGAATTATACCCACTTCGAACTTGCAATTTCGACTTAAGTCATCAAAATATTAATGAAGGTAAATACAAAGTATGTTTAGAGTATCATTTAAAAAACTGTAAGGGAGCTTGCGAAAACTTAGAAACAGAAGCTCATTATAACAACTCTATTAAGGCAATTCGAAATATTATAAAAGGTAATTTTAAAGAAAGTTTAGACAAGTTTCAGGAAATGATGCATACATATGCTCAAAACATGGAGTTTGAAGAGGCACAAAAAATTAAAGAAAAACTAGATTTATTAAGTAACTATCAATCGAAATCTACCATTGTAAATCCAGCAATTAATAATGTTGATGTTTTTTCAATAATTTCAGATGAAACTCATGCATATGCTAATTTTTTAAAAATATCTAACGGAGCAATTATTCAGTCTCATACTACAGATATTAAGAAAAAATTAGATGAGACCGACAAAGAGCTTTTGGCACTTTTTATAGTTGAAATTAGACAACGTTTTAACTCTATTTCTCCTGAAATATATGTTCCATTTAAGGTAAATATTGGAGAAAACATAAAAGTAACTGTTCCTGTTTTGGGCGATAAAAAACGAATTGTAGAACTTTCGGAAAGAAATGCACGTTATTATAAAGTAGAACAATTAAAACAAGTACAAATTGTAGATCCAGAAAGGCACGTAAAGCGTATAATGGCTCAGATGAAAAAAGATTTACGTTTATCTGTAGAGCCCAGACATATTGAGTGTTTTGATAACTCAAACATACAAGGTACTAACCCAGTTGCTGCTTGTGTAGTTTTTAGAGATGGAAAGCCAAGCAAAAAAGAATACCGACATTTTAATATAAAAACTGTAGTTGGTCCAGATGATTTTGGCTCTATGGAAGAGGTTGTTTTTAGAAGATATAAACGTTTGTTAGAAGAAAAAATGCCATTACCACAACTTATAATTGTTGATGGTGGAAAAGGACAATTATCTTCTGGGTTGAAAGCTTTAGAAAGACTAGGCTTGCGAGGTAAAATTGCTATTATTGGTATAGCAAAGCGTTTAGAGGAGATTTATTATCCAGGAGATCCAGTGCCGTTATATTTAGATAAAAAGTCTGAGACACTTAAAATTACTCAATATTTAAGAAATGAAGCGCACAGATTTGGTATTACTTTTCATAGAAATAAAAGAAGTAAAAGTGCTATTAAGTCGGAGTTAGAGCAAATACCTGATGTTGGTAAACAAACTATTACAACTTTATTACGTACTTTTAAATCTGCAAAGCGAGTAAAAGAAGCTACTTTAGAGGAGTTAAAAGCAAGTATTGGTCATTCAAGAGCACTTAAAATTTACGCTTTTTATCACCCAAAAAAGCAAGAATAATAAAAAAATTAAAATAGTATGAAATTAAAATGTGTTATTTTTTTACTGCTATTTGCACTCAGCGTATCATCCCAAGAAAAGCAACCAAAAGTAGGATTAGTATTAAGTGGCGGTGGAGCCAAAGGATTTGCTCACGTAGGGGTTTTAAAAGAAATAGACAAAGCTGGGTTGCAAATAGACTATATAGGAGGCACCAGTATGGGCGCAATTATTGGTGCATTATACGCGGTTGGTTACTCTGGAGAACAAATAGAGCAAATAGTTAAGGAAACCGACTTTATGGCTGTTTTAAGAGATGTTTTACCAAGAAACTCTGAAACTTTTTTTGAAAAAGAATATGGAGAAAAAACAGTCATTACCTTTCCTGTTAAAAATGGAAAAATAGGCTTGCCAAAAGGAATTTCTAAAGGGCAAAATGTTCTCAATTTATTATTAGAATTGTTTTATGATATAAATAATCCTCAAGATTTTTCTAAGTTACCAATTCCTTTTTTTTGTATCGCTACGGATGTAGAAAATGGCGCACCTGTAATTCTAGAAAAGGGTTCTTTGCCTTTAGCTTTAAGAGCTAGTGGCTCAATTCCTTCTCTTTTAAACCCAATAGAAATTGATGGTAAATTGTTAATTGATGGTGGGTTGGCAAATAATTTTCCGGTTAGTATTTTAAAGGAAAAAGGAATTGATATTGTAATTGGCGTAGATGTAGAAGGAAAACTCTTTAAAAAAGAAAAAATAAATTCTATTGTTTCTCTTTTAAATCAGGTGGTTAGTTATAAAATGTATCAAAAAACAGACCAAGAAAGGAAAAAAATTGATGTTTATATACAACCAGAAATTTCCAATTATGGAATGGTTGATTTTAATGACAAAGCAAAAATATTAACAATTGGTGAAGAAAAGGCAAAAGAATATAGTGTTATTTTTAGAGAGATAGCTACTAAGCAAGCTAATAAAAAGGAAAAAATTAAACGTGCATTTCATGCCGAAAAATTATTAATTTCAGATATAGAAATAGTTGGTGCAAATAATTATACAAGGGCATATATACTAGGTAAACTAAACTTAAAAGAAGGAGATAGCTTATCTAGGCAAGATATTACAAAGAAAATATATTTATTATCTGCAACCAGAAATTACAATCGAATTACGTATCATTTAGAAGAAAATAAAAAAGGAGGCTACCGCTTAGATTTTAATATAAGAGAATCTAATGAAAGAGCAAATTTAAAGCTGGGTGTACATTATGATGAACTCTATAAAACGAGTGCTATTGCTACTTTTAATAAAAAAAATCTAATTTCTAACAACGATTTATTTTCTATTGATATGATTTTAGGAGATAATTTAAGGTATAATTTAAATTATTTTGTAGATAATGGATTTTATATTAGTTATGGTTTTCGCTCTAGATACAATCATTTTAACAGTAATTCTAAATTTAATCAAGTAGTTAATTTTCCAAATGTAAGTCGCATCGATTTAAGTTTTACAGATTTTACTAATCAACTATTTTTTCAAACTACTTTTAGTAGAAAATTTGCGTTAGGTCTGGGTTTAGAGCACAAATGGTTAAAAGCATCTACAGAAACATTAAGCTCGGTAACTAATCAGGAAACTATTATTGATAAAAGTAATTATTACAGTGGTTTCGGCTACTTAAAATTAGATACCTACAATAAAAAATATTTTGCCACAAAAGGAGTTTTTGCCGACCTTAATTTTAAATGGTTTTTGAGTTCTTCGGATTATAATAATAATTTTAGAATGTTTTCTCAAGCAAAAGGAACTGTAGGCTTTGCAAAGACTTTTTTTGAAAGAGTTACCTTTCAAAACACACATGATGCAGGGTTTACCATTGGCAACCCAACTGCCACAATTTTCGATTTCTATTTGGGTGGTTATAACCAAAATTACATTAATAATTTTGTAACGTTTTATGGGTATGAATTTGCAGAGTTATCCAATACCTCTTTTATAAAATCTCAATTCGACATTCGTTATAATTTCAAAGACAAACACTACTTGTCTTTTATTGCAAATTATGCAAGGTTAGATGACAATGTTTTTAAAGATATAGATGTATTTAAAGATATTAGATCTGGGTACGCGCTTGGGTATAGTTACAATTCTTTTTTAGGTCCTATAGAAATAAAATACAGTTGGTCTCCAGACATTAACCAAAGTCAGTTTTTATTTAACTTAGGTTTTTGGTTTTAACAAAAAAAGCCATAAATCAGTGATAATTTATGGCTTGTTTATACGTTAATTTGTATTAATTATTTACTTGTTTTGTTGTTAAATGAAACTCTTCATAGGTATTTAAAAGATTCATTAATGCCGATATTAAATCTTTAGTTTCTAATAGTAAACTAAAGTACAAAGTTGTGTTTTTAGGACTTGTTTCATCGGTTCTAATTCTGGCAACTTGTTTTTCTATAGAGTCAGAAACATTATTTAATAACTCTTGTTTTTCTACAAGAATATCACTCAAGTTATCGAAAGTTCTGTTTTCAAATATTTTAGAAACTTTAGTTAACAATGCAGATAATTCAATGTCTATTTGTTTTAAATCTTTGAGTTGTCCTTTTTTAAGATTTTTATGATTGTTATTAACGTGCTTGTAGCTTGCTCTAGAGATGTAGCTAATAGATTGTGCTGCATCTTGTAAATATCCTAAAACCATTATATAAAATCTACTAGCTTGTACCGAAGTTTCATCTAAAGATTTTATAAAGTAGAAAACACCATCTTTTAATTCATCTATTTCATCATTTAACTTATTTACGTGCTTGTCTGTTTTACGCAATTTGTTTAAATCATGATTCGATAAATCATTAACAACATTGGTGTATAGTTTGTTTACGCGAGTAGCAACTTCTGCAATATGGTCTGCACTTTCTTCAATAACACCATTTATAGTAATTAGTTCTGCTCTTTCTATATATTCTTGTTTTTTAACTTCTTTTTTCTTGTTTCTGTGAATAAGTGTATTTCTTCCAATTAATAAAGTTACGACAACCAATAAAATAGGAATCATTACCATATCAAAACTAATTAAAAAAGCAACCACTGCAGCAGCTAAAAAGGCTGTTATTGCTGTTAAAAACCAACCACCAATAACGTTAATTACACCAGCAACTCTATAAACAGCACTTTCTCTACCCCAAGCTCTATCGGCAAGAGAGGTTCCCATGGCCACCATAAATGTAACATAAGTAGTAGATAATGGTAATTTCATAGACGTAGCAATAGATATTAAAATACCAGCTACTATTAAGTTTACAGAAGCTCTTATTAGGTCGAAAGCAGGCAGTTCGTAAGTTTTGTCTTTAGGTAAAGAAATTACAGGTTTTTGAAATTTAGAATCTACATATTCTAATGTTTTTTTAGGAACTATATAACTAATACCTACGTTTAAAGCCATAGCAGTTCTTACAACAACTCTCGAAAGCGGATTGGGTTGAAACTTTTCATGACCTTCACCTTGTCTAGATAAGTCGATACCAGTTTTTATTACATTTTGCGCTTTGCTAGAAGTCCATAGTGTTATTACCATAATTGCACCGGCAATTAAAAGCAACCAAACGTTAGACGGTACTTTTTTGGCTAAAATTCCCATTGAAAAAGCATCTGCAGCAACCCCCGAAATTTCCCAAGCTTGGTAAGAGTTCCAAGCGGCAATTGGTACTCCAACAAAGTTTACCAAATCGTTTCCAGAAAAGGCCATAGCCAATGAAAATGTACCAATTCCAATAATTAGTTTTAAAATATTTATTTTAAAAATTTTAATCAATAATTGAGAAATTACAGACCACGCTACAAAACTACCAGTTATAATGGCTATGGTATTTCCTTCAATTAAAAATTTAACATCCTTATAAAAAGGCGTTCCTTTTAATCCTTTTATAATAATAAAGTAGGTAATTGCAGTTATAGCAAAACCACCAAAAAGGGCATTTATATAGGTAGCTCTTTTCTCGAAATTAAAAGAGTAAATTAACCTAGAAAAAAACTGTACAATGGCACCAACAGAAAAAGCTACAACTACAGATAGCAAAATTCCATTAATAATTTCAAGAGCTTTTTTATGATTGATATAGTTCCAAATATCTGATATTGAATGCGCATCGTTAGCAGAAATTTTTAAAAGAGAAATACATACGGCAGCTCCTAAAAGTTCGAATACAATAGAAACGGTTGTAGAGGTTGGCATTCCTAGAGAGTTAAAGATATCTAATAAAAGAATATCTGTAATCATTACTGCCATAAATATAAACATGATGTCTTGAAACATAAACATGTTCGGATTAAAAATTCCTTTTCTGGCAACTTCCATCATTCCGCTAGAAGTTATGGCTCCAAAAAACACACCAATACTAGCAATAATCATAATATTTCTTACGCTAATTGCCTTAGAGCCAATGGCAGAATTTAAAAAGTTTACGGCGTCATTACTAACACCAACAACCAAATCTACGATGGCTAAAACAGCTAATGCTACAAGCATTAAAATATAAGGATCCCCCATTTTTTTTAAAAAATTAAGTATTACAAAATTAAGCACACTCTTTTTTCTGAATGTTACCTTTATGTTATTATTATTGTTTTTTTAAAAATGAATATCTAATTGTACTCGCCATAATAATTGATTGGTTTTAAACCCAATATCTGTATAGCTTACATCTGTTTGAATTTTCAGTTTATGACCAGATATGTATTTAGAAAGGCCAAGTGTATATTGGTTTTCTGCACCTTTATTTGTAATACTTTTGTCTAAACTAATGTTGGTATATCTGGCAGAGATTTCTATTTTTTTGGTAAGCAAGTATCCTGTTTGTAGGTTTAAACCGTTACCGACTTGTACGACATCTCCTGTTAATGTGCCATCAGAGTTTTTTGCAAAAGGGTCATCTGCGGTTCTTTGGGCGTACTCTCCCATAAAAGAGAACCCTTTGTATTTGTACATAGCATCAATAAATACGGTACCAATATTGGTTTGAAAAAAACCAACATCGTTGGTCATATAACTACCTTGATTACTTCTGTTTTTTACAGCATTATTATTAAAGTCATATCCGAAAGCAAATGATAATTTTTGGTGTTTTTCAAAAGACAAATCACTTCCTTTATAATCTCCTTTTTTTGCAAAGTCTCCAAACGGAAAAAGCTCAATTCTTCCGGTGTATTGATAACCTCCAAGATTTCCTGTAGTTATATTTCTTCCTTCACCTTGTGCGAGAGAAAAAATTTCTTTTACTAAAAATATCTCCGAAATATAAAAATGATGTCTTAATTGAAAACCGATATCTCTATCAATTGTAAACCTACTGTTTAACAAAGAACGATCTACCATTTGCATATCTCCAGAAGAAATTACACGCTCTCTGTTTCCTGGTAATTTTGTTTGTCCGAACCACAAAACAAAGTTTTTAGAGAAATTCCATTTTACAACTGCATCAAAAATATATCCTGGGGAATTACTTGTAAATGCAGATGCAGCAGATAAATCTCTATCAGACAAACCAAGTTCTACTTTATATTTTAATTTTGGAGTAAGCGCATATCCATCAAATTTTAAACGAGACCTTCTAATAAGCATAGAAGATTCTGAGTTTGAAATACCATTGCTTGCGTTCCAAGAATTGGTAGCTAAAGATTGAAAACGCATACCAATTTTCATTGTCCAGCTACTGTCTTTAGCTTTTAAATTGAACAGTCCTTTACCAAATTTACCTGCTTTGAAGTCTTGAGAATATATATTGGTTATTAAGCATATAGCTGGTATTAATACTACAATATGTAGTTTGTGGTATGTCATACTTTATAATATTTGACGGTAAAAATAACATAAAAATAGGATACGTAATTTTTGAATCAATATTAGTGAAAATAACTGCTTCAGCCAAAGTTAGCAGTCTAAAAATAATGTTGCCAAAAACTTTATTTTACTACAAAAATTGAAACCAATAATGTTATTGTAAAAATGTTTTTGAATGCAAAAAATTATGTAGATTAAAATTATTTTAAGGTTACCAATTTATATCGTGTTAACATTTAGGTAATGTTATTCTAATGTAAACATAATTTACAAGTAACATATAATTTACAAAAGCACATCAATTTTGCAGTTGTTAAATATACACTAATGAAGAAAATTTTATTTACTGCTTTTATTATTATTAGTCATTTTTTAGTAGCACAAGAAAAGGGAGTTTTAAAAGGTTTACTAACAGATAAAGAAACCAACAACGACCCATTACCATTTGCTAATGTTATAGTTAAAGGTACTACTATTGGTACAACTACAGATTTTGATGGTTTATATACATTAAATGTTCCTGCAGGAACACAAATAATATCTTTTAGTTTTTTAGGATATAAAACAATAGAAAAAACGGTTGTTATAAAAGCAGGGCAAACCCTTACATTAAATGTAGTTATGTCTGCAGAGGAAGGAGTAGGATTGGATGAGATTGTTATAAAGTCTTCTGTAAGTAAAGAGAAAGAATCAGCATTACTTTTAGAACAGAAAAAAGCTGTTATTATAAAGGAAAGTATTGGGTCAGAACGATTATCTAAAATTGGTGTTTCTAATGCATCTGCGGCAACAACAAAAATATCGGGTGTTACCAAAAGTGAAGGTTCTGGAGATATTTATATTAGAGGATTGGGAGATAGATATTTATCTACAACTATGAATGGTTTACCAATACCCTCTGATAATGTTGCAAATAAAAATATAGATTTATCATTGTTCTCAACCAATGTAATCAATAATATTGCTATTTCTAAAACATATAATACTAGTGGTTATTCAGATCAAGCATCAGGAAATGTAGATATATCCTCAAAAAAATACACTAAAAAGGAATTTGGAGTAAGTGTTTCTGGTGGGTATAATTCTAATGTAATAGGTTTAGATTCTGATTTTAGAAGCACACTAAACATGAATGATGTTACTTTTGGGTATCATAAAAAACCTTATTTATTAACCGATGCAATTAAGTATCAAGGTTGGGACCCAATAAAAGTTAATAATGATGCTAATTATAGTATTTCTCTAAATGGTGCTTACAAGCTGGAAATTTTTAAAAAAGAATTGACTTTGTTTGCAACTGCATCTCATAGTAAGTCTTTCGAATATCAAGAAGGAGAGTTTAGAACCTACAGAGCGAATGTATTAGATAATGCGTTCCCTAATTTAGATTATGATAAAGAAACAGCTTTAAATGATTCACCTTCTGTAGAGCAGTTTATTACAAGAATTAATACTACAGGTTATATACGAGGAGATTTTAAGATAAACGACAATCACAAAGTAAGTTATAATACCTTGTTTGTTAATACAGGAACTGATAATTTATATGAACAAGGAAGAGATGGTTTAGGTTATGTATTCGATCAACAACCACAGGAAAGAGGTGCGTTTGTAAGAGATCAAAACTATAAACAAACCATCATGTTTGTAAACCAACTAATGGGCGAACATAAAATTTCTGAAAACAACAAGCTTTCATGGGCTTCCGGGTATAATTTTATTTTAGCAGAAGAACCAAATCGTATAAGGAATGAAGGTGTAATTTTAAATAACTCTCAGGTAACTTATGCAGATGTTTCAGACTTTTCTCAAAGAAAATCTTCTCAAAGAATTGAAGATAACGAATTTAACGGATTTGTCTTAAACGAATACTCTTTTGGAAAAACTAAAGATGAGTTTGAAGGCAAGCCAATGAAATTAAATGTAGGAGCTAATTTTAGATATAAAGAAAGAGCATTTAGATCTCAATTTATTGGAGTTTCTACCCCGGGTTTTACACCAGGCTTTTCAGACTCAGGTTTTTTAGTTCCAACTATGGATAATATTACTAATACATTTTCTGATTTATCAAACTATAGCACTGTTGCAAACCCAAAGTTGAGAGTTATAGAACAATTAGCTGATTTATATTCTGCAGATATGATTAACATTGCTGGATTTGCAAATTTAGACTTTGGATTGAATGCTAATTTTTCTGGAAATTTAGGGTTAAGATTTGAAAGAAACGAAATTAATGTTAATTGGAATGTTAAAAACTATCAAGGCCCAGATGGACGAGCTAGGGTTGGAGTATTACGTAAAGTATACAATTCTATTTACCCAAGTTTAAATTTAAAATATCAGCTTAATGATAGTAATAGTATAAGATTTGCTTCAAGTCTAACACAAACTTTACCTGAGTTTAAAGAGTTTGCCCCTTTTCAGTATGAAGAGCCAACTGGACGTGTAATTCAAGGTAATCCAAACATAGAAAGATCTAAAGTTATAAATTTAGATGCAAAATGGGAATTTTTTCCAAGTAGAGAAGAGTTAATATCAGGGACATTATTTTATAAAAATATTAAAGATCCCATTAACTTAGCTTTGTCAAGAGGATCATCTGGTAACTTCGAGTATCATAATACTGGAGAAACTGCAACTGTTTACGGTTTTGAGCTTGAGAGCAGATTAAATATTATAGAAAACCAAGATGAAGAAAGTGTTTTAAGTACAAACTTGAACTTGACTAAAATGTGGTTTACTCAAGATTTATATACTAATTTTCAATACTCAAACATAACTGAATCAGGTTTACAAGGTGCTTCTGATTTTATCACAAATGCTTCAATAAGTTTTAATAGTAGAACAGATAAAGAGTTTGTAGCTACTTTAAGTGGTAATTACGCATCAGACAAAATATTTGCACTTGGTAGTCCAGAAGATTTAGTTAATAGCGCAACATTATTTAATGGTGAAATTATAGAAAAAGGCTTTGTAACTTTAGATTTTGTTATGAGTAAAGAAATTTCTAAAAACTTATCTGTAAAATTAGTTGGAAGAAATCTATTAAATCCAGATATTCAACAGACGCAAAAAGTTACACAATTCGAAAATACTGGTTCAGGCAGAATTATAGAGGTAGAAGATCAATTAGTACAAACTTATAAAAGTGGTAGCCAGATAAGCTTAAATTTTTCCTATAAATTCTAATTAACAATTTCGTAACAAATCGTAATTTTTTATTATAATTAATAACATTTCATTAATATTTACTTAATAAAAGTAAAAGTTTTCTCTACTTTCTTTGTGGAAAATTAATAAATAAAACAAATTTAAAAAATCAAAAAAATGAAAAGTTTATTCGGGAAAATATCTGCTATAATGTTTATAGCAATTTCTTTAACATTAGTTAGTTGTGGTGATGATGAACCAGCACCTGTAATTCCAGAAGCTAGTGATGTAATCCAAAATTTGGAAAATGGTGTAATGAATGGTACACTAGAAGAAAGTTATACTTTAAATGCATCAACACAGTATAGTTTAACAGGGCAATTTGTTGTTGCTGAGGGAGCCTCTTTAACTATACCTGCAGGAACAAATATAATGGCAGATGCAGGTGGAACTGAAGTTTACATTGCAGTACTTAAAGGTGCTCAAATATTTATTAATGGTAATCCTTCTAGTCCTGTTGTAATGACATCAACAGGTGGAAATGCTGGAGAATGGGGAGGTTTAACTATTTGTGGAAACGCAACAACTACTGCAGGTATAGATGCTGTTGCAGAAGTAGGTGGTTTCATTTATGGAGGTACATCAGATAATGATAGTTCTGGAAATATTTCTTATTTACAGATAGAGGGTACAGGTGCTCAAATTAATTCAGAGTCTCAGTACAATGGAGTTTCTTTCTATGCAGTCGGTTCTGGAACGGTTGTAAATAATATTGCTGTAATAAACGGTGCAGATGATGGAGTTGAATTTTTTGGAGGAACTGTATCTGTTTCTAATTTATATCTAGAAAATAATGATGATGATTCTATAGATTGGACAGAAGGTTGGAATGGAACTGTAAACAATGCATACATATCACATACTATTCCTGGTTTCTCTACTGCTTTTGAAGGAGATAAAGATAACAACAATCCAACATTTAATAATATTACTGCAGTTTCTACTGTTGGGGGTACTGCATTACAGTTTAAGAAACAATCAGGAGGTACTATAACAGGTTTATCTTTATCAGGATATGATATTGATTTAGATATGAAAGATGGTGGAGCTACTTCAAATGTAATTTTTGAATCTGGTGTAGAGCCTGTTGCAATTACAGATCCTACTGCAGCTTCAACTGCAAATGAATATTTTTACACTTTAAACGGAGCTAATGTTTCTCCTTCTGTTTCTAAAGATGATTTTCCTTGGGTAAATACTAATTTATCTTTTGAGTCTTCTGTTTTACAAGGTACTATATCTGGAACTGTTACATTAGATGCTTCAATATCATACTCTTTAAATTCAGCCTATATTGTTCCTTCTGGAGCTAAGTTAGTTATACCTTCAGGAACTAAAATAACTGCTAGAGCTGGTGGTACAGGTGTTTATATTGCTGTTTTAAAAGGTGGTCAAATAGAAATTAATGGTACTTCAAGTAGCCCAGTTGTAATTGCTTCTGCTAGTGGAGAGGCTGCTGATTGGGGAGGTTTAACAATTTGTGGGGATGCAACTACTTCTGCTGGTGTAGACGCTGTAGCTGAAGTTGGAGGCTTTATTTATGGAGGCTCTAATGACACTGATGATTCTGGTCATGTGAAGTATTTAGTACTTAGAGGGACCGGAGCACAAATTAACTCAGAGTCTCAATATAATGGGCTTTCTTTGTACGCAGTAGGTTCTGGAACTGAAATAGAAAATATTGCAGTAATTGATGGTGCTGATGATGGTGTAGAGTTTTTTGGAGGAACTGTTTCTGCTAAAAATGTTTATGTAGAAAATTCTGATGATGATGCTATTGATTGGACTGAATCTTGGAATGGTTCTTTAACAAATGCATATATATCAAATACAAAACCAGGATTTTCAACTGTTTTTGAAGGTGATAAAGTAAACGCTAACCCAACGTTTACAAATATAACAGCAGTCTCTACAGTAGGCGGTACTGCTCTTCAATTTAAGCAAACTTCCGGAGGATCTATTACTGGTTTACATTTAAGTGGTTATGATATTGATTTAGATATGAAGAACAGTGGAGCAATAAGTAATGTTCAAATTGATGGAGCAGATGCTGATGCTACACTAATTTCTGGAGAAACAAATAAGTACAAACTTAATTCAGGTAAAAGCGCATCTCCTTTAGATATCTCATCATGGACATGGAGAAACTCAGGATTATAGAATTATTGAAGTTTTATTAATAAAAAAAGCAGGCTAATGCCTGCTTTTTTTATGTTTATATCTTTATTTAAGAAGCTTTTTTATCGGCACAACATGCCATTTTACAATCCTCTTTGCATTCTTTTTTTGTGTTTTTTGTAGCACATTTTTCTTCACAAGAAGCAGTGCATTCATGAGAATTAGTTGTATTTATTGAGCTACTTTCTGTAGCTTTGTATAAATTGCCGCCGGCAATACCTTCAACAAAAGCTATTAATTCTTTTTTAGAAGTTTTATTTGCGTCATATTCTATGGTTGCAATACTATCTTTAAAAATAACTTGAGCATCAAAAACACCCTCTTTTTTTGAAAGTTTAGACGCTATTGTTTTAGCACAACCTATTTCACAAGTCATTCCAGAAATTGCCAAAGAAACGGCTTCTTTTTTTGCAGGGATATTTTCTTTACAACCTGCAATAGTAAAACAAACAAGTACAAGCGAAAAAAGTATTCTTTTTAAATTCATAATAATAAGTGATTAAATTATTTTACAAATTTATTAATATTTAGGTTGATATTTCAATAATTGTAAGACTTTTGCATTTTAAAACGATAGTATGAATAATCAGCAAAAAAAATGGTTGTATTTACTACTTCTTTCTTTAGTTTGGGGAAGTTCTTTTATACTAATGAAAAAAGCTTTATTAGGAGTAACACCCATACAACTTGGTGCTTTAAGAATGATTTTTACAGCTGTTTTTTTACTAACGGTTGCCTTTCCATCATTAAAAAAAATTAAAAAGAAACATTATAAATACATTTTTTATACTGCATTATTGGGCACTTTTATTCCTGGGTTTTTATTTGCTTTCGCAATCACTAGAATAGATAGTGCGGTAGTGGCAATATTAAACTCGTTAACCCCTTTTAACACCTTAGTTTTCGGTGCTCTTGTTTTTGGTTTTTCATTTAAAAAGCGTCAGTTGTATGGCATTTTAATTGGGTTGGTAGGTACTTTACTTCTTATTTTAAATGGTGTTGTTTTTAGTCCGAATCAAAACTATTGGTTTGTTTTTTTAATTATTTTTGGTTCTGTTGGCTATGCTTTTAACGCAAATATTGTAAAAAAATATCTGAATGATTTAAATGCACTTTCTATTGTTACGGGAAACTTTTTATTACTAATTATACCTGCAATAGTGGTATTGTGTTTTACAGATTTTTTTAAAACTTTTAGCTTAAAAAATGAGGTAGTATTACATTCTTTAGGTTATTTGGCTATCTTATCTATAATTGGAACAGCAGTAGCAAAAACAATATACAATAAGTTAGTGCATATTTCTGGCCCTGTATTTTCTTCATCAGTTACTTATTTAATTCCACTTGTGGCAGTTTTTTGGGGTGTTTTAGATGGTGAAAAATTTAGCTTATTGCAATTTTTTGGTGGAGTTATAATTTTAGTAGGAGTATATTTAGTAAATAAAAAAAAGTAGGTAAAATTATCTTAAATATTCTGAGTCTAATTTTTAATAAAAAAAAGAGTCTAAACCATGGTTTAGACTCTTAAATATTATATTGTAAGAAGTTAATTATTCGAAATCGGCATCGGTTACACCTTCATTCACTTTAATTTCTTTAATTTCAAATTCTAAATTCATTGGTCCCATTTTCTGACCAATAGCATGCGGAAACTTAATTCCGTTTACTTCTTTATAATCTGAAAAAGTAGTTGGTAATTTTACTTCTTTACCATCAGGTGTTTTACTTGTTTTAACTTCTTTAATTTTTAACCAAGACGTCATGTCGTAATACACTTCTTTGTCGTTGCTTTTTAATACAATTGCATTTTTACCATCTACAGGTTCAATTCTTAAAAGTTCTCCAGAAGCATAGTTTAGGTCACTAAATAAAGCATTTCCGTTTTTAGCCTCCTCTATTTGGGCAGGTTGCATTTCCATTTTTTGTCCTCTAGCCTCAGAGTATCCTGTAGTTCCGTTAAAAACACTTTTTTGCATTACATTCCCCATAACAGCAATTTCTTGTGATGTTTTATTTGGGGCAGCAGCTTTCATTGTCATTACTAGAGGAGTTCCTTGTATAGTTGCATTTGCCACCATCATAGTAGTTTTTACTGCAAGTACTTTATCTTTACCTCCAATAGCATTTAAGTATTTGTCTACCACAGAGGCAGCTGTCATGCCAGTAGGAATTGGCATTGTCATTGCTGGCTTTTCTGTAGGATTTCCTTCTTTGTCAAAATATTTAATTACATAGTCGGTTTTTTCAAGATTTTTAAGCACTTCAATACCTTTTCCGGTAATTACAATTCTTGCTTTGTCACCTCTAAAATATTTGATAGCTGCATTTTGAACATCATCTAAAGTTACTGCTTTGATATTTTTAATGTAGTTTTCGTAAAAATCTTCTGGTAAATTGTAACGTTCTATGTTAAGAGCAAAGTTTGCTATAGTTCTTGGTTTTTGAACATCCATTACAAAACTACCGATGTAAGCTTCTTTTGAGTTGTTAAGTTCCTCTTCAGTAACTTTCTGATAGCGAATTCTGTTTATTTCTCTTTGCAGTTCTACAACAGAACTATCTGTAACCATGTTTCTAACACTGGCTGTAGCTCTAAAAGTACCGGTGTATTTACTTTGTCTTAAGCTAGAATACGAGCCATAAGTGTAACCTTTATCTTCTCTTAAGTTCATAAACAAACGAGCCGTTCCACCACCACCAAGTATGTTGTTTGCAAGCAATGCTGCGTAGTAGTCTTTATCACCTAAAGTTAAATCTACAGTATTTATTACTGCTATTTCAGATTGTACAGCATTGTCCATATTTACAAAATTAATTTCTGTAGTAGGTACTTTTTTGATTTCTGGCATTGTGTATGCAGGAATTTCTCCTTTTTGCCAGTCTGAAAATAATGAAGTAACTAGTTTTTTAGTTTCTTTAATATCAATATCTCCCTCTATAACCAAGTAAGCATTGTTTGGTTTGTAGTAGGTGTTGTAATTGTTTTTAATATCATCTAGAGTAATTCTCTTAATGCTTTCTTTTGATGTAAACTCTCCAGAAGGATGATTTCTCCCATATGTTAATACGTTTTCTACACGTCTTGCAACACTTGTTACACTTTTTTCGTTCGATTTTAAACCGTCTAATGTAAGCTGAACTTCTTTTTCAAATTCTTCTTGTGTAAATTCAGAGTTTTTTACTCCATCTGCCATCAATTCTAGAATTTCTGGGAAGTATTTTTTCAAAGACGATGCAAAACCTCCAGAACTAAAGAAGGAAACATTAGCACCTAAAAAATCTACCTTTTCATTAAACTCATCTTTTGTAATATTGGCAGTTCCTCTACCAAGCAAGCTTCCCATCATAGAAGAAACCCCTGCAATATCTCCTTCTAGGTAAGGTTTATTGTCTATCGATAAATTTGCAGCCACTCTTGGTAACTTGTTGTTTTCTACGAGTATAACTTTAAGGCCATTTTTTAATGTAAACTTTACTGGTTTCCCAAGTTTTACTACCGGATCTGGACCCGGTTTTGGCATTTTACTTCTATCTATTTGTGCATTTATACTTAATGTAGCTACAAAAAGTACCACCAATGCTAAAATTTTTGTTTTCATATTTTGTGTCTTAGTATTCATATAATCTTAGATTATATTTTCTTATTTTTTTTCTGGTAAATATTCTAAAATCAATCTCTGATTTGGATTTAGGTACTTTTTAGCCACTTCTTTAATTTCTTCTCTAGTAATAGATCTGTAAATTTCTATTTCTGTGTTTATTAAATTAGTATCTCCATAAAGCACATTATATCTTGCTAAAGAGTTTGCAATTCCCTCTACACTAGAGTTAGAATTTACATAATTATTTTCAAACTGATTTTGTAGCTTTTGGTATGCTTTTTCTGAGATTAATTCTGTTTGAATTTTAGCTATTTCCTCGTCTATTTCATTTACAATATCCATTAATTTGGTGTCTCCTTGTGGGAGTCCGAATAAAATGTAGGTACCATAATCTTCCTGACTTGCGTTAATTGCACCAGCTTGAAGTGCCATTTTCTTTTCGTCAACTAATTTTTTGTACAATACAGAACTTTTTCCAGTACTTAAATATGATGAAATCATATCTAAAACTCTAGAATCTCTAGTTTTCATAGAAGGAGTTCTGTAGGCAGCCATTACAGCAGGAATTTGAATATTTGGGTCATATCCTTTAGCAGTAATTGTTTCGGTAATAGGATCTTCTTTTGGGAAGTTTTTAGTAATTTCTTCACCTCTAGGAATATGACCAAAATAGTCTTGAATCATTTTTTTTGCAGTTGGTACATCAATATCACCAGCTACTACTAAGGTTGCATTGTTAGGAACATAAAATTTCTTGTTAAATGCTAAAAACTCCTCAAGAGTTGCAGCATCTAAGTGTTCCATTTTACCAATAGTGGTTCCTTTGTATGGGTGTTTTTTAAAAATATTTTGTTTTACATATTCTAAAAAACGAGAATACGGTTGATTGTCTACTCGCAACCTTTTCTCTTCTTTAACAACTTCGTTTTGTGTATCTACACCTTCCTGACCAATAATTGGATGTAACAAACGCTCAGACTCCATCCAAAGGCCTAATTCCAATTTATTTGATGGAAAAATTTCGTAATAATAAGTTCTATCATCTGTAGTGTTAGCGTTGTTTCTACCTCCATTAGATGACACTAATTTAAACCATTCTCCTTTCTTAATATTTTTGGTACCTTCAAAAAGCAGGTGCTCAAAAAAATGTGCCATTCCAGTTCTATCAGGCTGTTCATCTTTTGCTCCTACATGGTACATAACAGAAGTTACTACTACTGGAGCAGAGGTGTCTTTGTGTAAAATAACGTGCATTCCGTTATCTAGATTATACTCTTCAAATTCAACCTTTTGTGCATTTGCAGAAAACGCAACTAACACTGCTGAGGCAAGAGTTAAAATACTTTTTTTCATTTATTTTTGTTTAGTTAATAATTAGGTAAAAGTTGGACGCAACTTTTGTAAAGATGTTACATTAAATTTCTTTATAAATGATGTAACGTTCAAATTTAAAATAAAAAAATAAATAATCTACTTGTTAGGCACTTTAATTCTATTGATTTTAGTAGAATTGGTTTAATTTTAACATTATTTGTAGAGTTGCAAAAAAGATGTATATTTGCATCCGCATTTTAAAGAATAAAAGTGCATTAATAAGTAGAAATACGTAAAACAAAAAGTATGTACGCAATCGTAGAGATAGCAGGGCAGCAATTTAAAGTTGCAAAAGACCAAAAAGTATACGTACACCGTTTACAAGGTGAAGAGGGTTCAAAAGTTACTTTTGATAACGTTCTTTTATTAGATGAAAATGGTAGTGTAACAATTGGCGCCCCAGCTATAAATGGAGCCGCAGTAACGGCAACAATTTTAGGTCACCTTAAAGGTGATAAAGTAATCGTTTTTAAGAAAAAAAGAAGAAAAGGTTACCAAAAGAAAAATGGACACAGACAGTATTTAAGTGAAATTCAAATTGAATCAATTACTGCATCTGGTGCAAAAAAATCAACCAAAAAAGAAGCTGCTCCAAAAAAGGAGGCTGCTGCTAAAAAAGTTGAGGTAAAAGAAGCTGCTACAACAGATTATAGTTCTATGACTGTTGCAGAATTAAAAGCTGTAGCTAAAGAAAAAGGTATCACTGGATATACTTCTTTAAAGAAAGCAGAATTAATTGAAGCGCTAAGCAAATAAAAATTTCAATTTTAAAACCATAATATCATGGCACATAAAAAAGGAGTAGGTAGTTCGAAGAATGGTAGAGAATCAGAATCGAAACGTCTAGGAGTAAAAATATTTGGAGGACAAGCTGCAATTGCAGGAAATATTATTGTTCGTCAGAGAGGTACAACTCACAACCCAGGTGAAAATGTTTACATGGGTAAAGATCATACTTTGCATGCAAAAGTTGATGGTGTTGTTGAATTCAGAAAGAAAAAAGACAACAGGTCTTACGTTTCTGTTACACCTTTTGAAGCTTAATAGTAAGTTTTAAAACACATAAAAAAAAGCTCAAACATTGTTTGAGCTTTTTTTTGCTTTTTATTTATTTAAATTTTAAGCATTCTATTTTGTACTTTTACGAGCATGAATTTTGTATATAACGTTGTTGTTTTTATAGCAAGTCTTTTATTGCCAATTTTAGCACTTTTTAATAAGAAAATAAACCTTTTTGTTACAGGAAGAAATGAAACTTTTACAAAGATAAAGGCAGTAAAAGGAGAAAAAAATATTTGGTTTCACGTAGCCTCTTTGGGCGAATTTGAACAGGCAAGACCATTAATAGAACAACTTAAAACATCACATTCATCGTATAAAATTGTTGTTACTTTTTTCTCTCCTTCCGGATACGAAATTCGTAAAAATTATAGCCTTGCCGATGTTGTTTGTTATTTGCCTTTAGATACTAAAAGGAATGTTTACAAGTTTGTAAAAGAACTACAGCCAACAATGGCTCTTTTTGTAAAATATGAATTTTGGCCCAATTTATTAATTGAGTTGAAAAAGCAAAAAGTACCTACAGTATTGGTATCAGGAATTTTGAGAAAAAATCAACTTTTTTTTAAAAGTTATGGAGGTTTTATGAAAAAGTCCTTAGAAGCCTTTCACCATTTTTTTGTACAAGATACCAATTCCCTAAATTTATTAGCTTCTATAGGATTCACAAACGTTACTGTGGCAGGAGATACTCGTTTTGATAGAGTGTCGAAACTTTTAAAGCAAGATAATTCATTAGATTTTATAAGCGAATTTAAAGAAGATAAATTTACCCTAATCGCAGGAAGTACTTGGCAAGAAGATGAATCTTTATTGGTAACATATATTAATAAGTATGCTTCAAAAACAGACAAATTTATTATAGCACCGCATACCATACAATCTTCGGCCATAAAAGTTTTAAAAAATAGTATTCAAAGTAAAACGGTATTATTTTCAGAAAAAGGAGGTGTAAACCTTGCTAATTATCAAGTTTTAATTGTAGATGCTATAGGTCTTCTCACAAAAATTTATGCAGCTGCCGATGTTGCTTATGTTGGTGGTGGTCTAAAAACTGGCTTACACAATATTTTGGAGCCTGCAACATTTGGTGTGCCCGTAATTATTGGTAACAAATACATAAAGTTTAAAGAGGCAGTAGATTTGGTAAAAATAGGAGGATGTATTTCTATTAGTAACCAGGAAGAATTTACCAACAATTTACAAATTTTAAAAAAAGACGAAGGTTTTAGAAACCTAACAGGTGTAATTAATAAAAGGTATATTGAAGACCATATAGGTGCAACAGAAACCATTATGAATTACATTACTCATAAAATTTAAAATATTTTAATATTAACCAATGATAGAAACTATTTTACAACCTTGGCCTTGGTATGTTGGAGGTCCCTTAATTGCCATTACATTATTTTTGTACTTTTATTTTGGAAAAAATTTTGGAGCCTCGACAAATTTCGAAACTTTATGTACTATGAGTGGTGCTGGTAAAGTTTCGGACTACTTTAAAAAAGACTGGAAAGAAAGAGATTTTGCAATTTTTTTTGTAGTAGGATTAGTAATTGGCGGTTTTATAGCCTCTAATTTTCTAATACCTAATCAAGAAATTACTTTAGATTCAAATACCATCAGCGAGTTAAATGAACTTGGTTTTACCAGGGTTGCTCAGCAATATTTTCCCACAGAAATTTTTGGTTACCAAGCAATCACTTCCGTTAAAGGTTTTTTAATATTGATTATTTCTGGTATTTTAATAGGATTTGGAACCCGATACGCAGGCGGTTGTACATCTGGCCATGCTATTACAGGTTTAAGTAGTTTGCAGTGGCCTTCTTTATTGGCTGTAATAGGTTTTTTTATAGGTGGTATTTTAGCAACTTGGTTTGTAATACCCCTTTTATTCTCATAAAATAATACAATGAAAAATAGTAGATTTTTATTTTTAGGTATCTTTTTTGCCATAGTTTTAAGTAAGTCACAAGCCATTTCTTGGTATCGATTTTATGAAATGTTTACTTTTCAATCTTTTCATATGTTTGGTATTATTGGAAGTGCTGTTGTTATATCAGCTATTTTTATGCAATTGTTTAAGAGAGAAATTGTAAAAGATATAAACGGAAAAGTTATCTCTCCCAAAAAGAAGAAAAAAGGCATTTTTAGCACTCTTTTTGGAGGTACTTTATTTGGTTTAGGTTGGGGAGTTTCGGGTGCTTGTGCAGCACCGATTTTTGTAATTTTAGGTTTTCAACCAATTGCAGCTTTACTCTTGTTATTAGGCGCGCTTTTAGGGGCATTCTTATACGGAATTATAAGTAAAAAATTACCGCAATAAATGAGCAACTTAATAGACAGTTTTGGCAGACAAATAACCTATGTAAGATTGGCGGTTACAGATAGGTGTAACCTACGCTGCCAATATTGTATGCCTGCTCAGGGTATAGATATTGTGCCAAAACAAGAGTTATTAACCTTTAAAGAAATGTACCGTTTAATTCGTGTTTTAACTGAGTTAGGTGTAAAAAAAGTTCGTTTAACAGGAGGAGAGCCCTTTGTACGTAAAGATTTTGTTGGTTTTTTAGAAATGTTATCTCATAACGATTTGTTAGATGCTATAAACATTACTACAAATGGCGCTTTAATTTCTAAACACATAAATACCATTGAAAAGTTAGAAAAAGTAAAAAATATCAACTTAAGTATTGATAGTTTACAGAGAGAAAAATTTACTAAAATTACACGAAGAGATGTATTTCCTGAAGTATATAAAACATTCGAATTATTAGAAAAAAGTAGCTTAAATTTAAAGCTAAATGTGGTGGTTCAAGCCGGTTTTAATACTGATGAAATTTTAGATTTTGTAAAATTAACAGAGCATAAAAATGTTGCTATTCGGTTTATAGAGGAAATGCCTTTTAATGGAAAAGGACAACGAGAAATACAAGAAAATTGGACTTATAAAAAAATTTTAGAAGAAATTCAAACTCAATTTAATGTTGTAAAAATTAAATCAGAAAAATCATCTACTTCTCAAAATTTTTCTATAGAAAATCATTTAGGTACCGTAGGTATTATCCCTGCTTTTACCAGAACTATTTGTAGCGATTGTAATAGAATACGAATTACATCAACAGGAACTTTTAAAAATTGTTTGTTTGATGATGGCGTTTTTAATCTACGAGACTTTATTAGAAAAGGAGCTTCTAATGAAGATTTAAAAGAACTTTTTTTATCTTTAGTGAAGCAAAAACCAGCAAATGGTTTTATTGCAGAAGGGAACAGAAAAAAAGGAGACGTAACTGAAAGTATGAGCACAATAGGAGGGTAGTTTATGATGATTTCAGTAGACAAAGCAACACAAATAGTAATAAGCAACTCTCAGTATTTTGGAGAAGAAGTCATTCCGTTTTTAAAATCTACACAAAGAGTTTTAAAAGAGCCAATTACTGCAGATAGAGATTTTCCTCCTTTCGATAGGGTTTCTATGGATGGAATTGCAATTAGCTATAATGCTTTTAAAAAAGGACAAAGAGCTTTTGAAATAGAAGGAATTCAGGCCGCTGGAAGTACACAAATCTCCATGACAAATTCTGCACATTGTATTGAAGTAATGACGGGAGCTATTTTACCAAAAAATACAGACACCGTAATTCGTTACGAAGATATTTCTATTCAAAATAATACAGCTACAGTATTAATTGCGAATGTAAATAAATGTCAGAATGTTCATAGTAAAGGAAAAGATGGTAAAAAGCACACACAATTAGTAGCTCCTAATACCATTATTTCTGCTGCAGAAATAGGAGTGTTAGCCACCGTTGGTAAAGTATTAGTAAAAGTTGCAAAACAACCAAAAGTAATGGTAATTTCTACAGGAGACGAGCTGGTTTCTGTAGCAGACTCTCCTTTAAAACACCAAATTAGAAGATCTAATGTTTTTACCATTGTTTCGTTGCTAGAAAGAATAAAAATTCCGGTAGAAACTGCACATATTAAAGATGATAAATTACTTTTAAAAGAAGCTGTTAAAAACTATCTAAAACAATACGATGTATTGCTTTTTAGTGGAGCTGTTAGTAAAGGTAAGTTTGATTTTTTACCAGAGATTTTAGAAGAATTAGGTGTCGAAAAAAAGTTTCATAGAGTAGCACAAAGACCAGGAAAACCATTTTGGTTTGGCGTTTCTGATAGTAATAAACACCCAAACAACAACAATAATACTGTTGTATTTGGGTTTCCGGGTAACCCAGTTTCTACTTTTGTGAATTGTTTGGTGTATTTTTATCCTTGGTATTACAAATCTTTAGGATTAGAATTAAAGGAGGAAACTGCAATTTTAGCAAAAGATGTAACTTTTAAACCAACATTAACTTATTTTTTACAAGTAACCTTAACGAGTAAGTTTGGACATTTAGTAGCTACTCCAATTGACGGAAATGGCTCAGGAGATTTGGTAAGTTTGGTACATGCAAATGCTTTTATAGAGCTACCAGCCAATAAAGTTGAATTTAAATCTGGCGAGGTTTTTAAAATATTTAGATATAGATAATGAGTAATTTTACACACATCGATAAAAACGGAAACCCTAAAATGGTAGATGTTTCGGTAAAAAAGACAACTAAAAGAACTGCTATTGCTAAGGCTTCTATGTTTTTAGGGGAAGAGATTATTTCTAATTTCTCAGAAAATGAACTCTACACCAAAAAAGGTCCTGTTTTTCAGACTGCAATTATTGCAGGAATTCAGGCTGTAAAAAAAACATCGTCTTTAATTCCGATGTGCCACCCATTATTAATAAATGGAGTAAATGTGCAAATTGAGGTAGTTGACAGTGAGAATATTAATGTTTTTTGTAAAGTAACTATCGAAGGAAAAACAGGAGTAGAAATGGAAGCCTTAACGGGTGTAAATATTGCTTGTTTAACCATTTATGATATGTGTAAAAGTAGGAGTCAAAAAATGATAATTAAAGAAATTAAGTTGGTGGAAAAAACAGGAGGAAAATCAGATTTTAAAAGCAATTAAATTTCGTTTTAAATTTATATTCACAATAAGTTACTTATATGAAAAAGCATCAAAAACACACTAATTTAGAAAAAAGGCATATCGATAATTTTGCTCCAAATGAATTTGCTTTTTTAGGTGCTAATTGCAGTGTTATTTCCGATGTAGTTTCGCAAATCTCTCAAACATTATCTTCCTATAAATTAGCTTATTTCGATGCATCTCATGCAACTGAAGTAGAAAAAAATTATTTTTCTAAATATGTGTATCATCACCAAGGAAACGTCGAAATTCAAACAACTGGTGCTGTAAATAAATTTGAACAGCGTTTGCAATTTGCACAATATGATGCTGTTTTTATCAATGGAAATCATTACGAAGGTGCTAAGCAAATTTTAATTTTAGATGCTAAAAAAGAAGCCTCTGTTTTAAAACGAATATCGCAATTAAGTAACATTCAGTTTATAATAAAGTTAGAAGAAAAAACTCCTATTTTCGATTTTTTATTAGAAAAGTATCCGAATTTAAAAAACAAAAATTGTTATTCTATTCATGATATAGATAAAATTTCGACTCATATAAACACATTGATTAAAGAAAAAACACCCAATACAAAAGGGTTGGTTTTAGTGGGTGGTAAAAGTACAAGAATGGGAACTGATAAGGCTTTATTAGATTATTACGGAGTTTCTCAAAAAGAATTTGCGAGTAAATTATTAGAAAAAAATGGAGTTCCAACTTTTTATGGTGTTAGTGCAAAAACAACTGAGGCAAAAGAAATACCAGATGTTTTCTTAAACTTAGGTCCGTTTGGTAGTATTTGCTCAGCTTTTCAGAAAGACCCAAATTCTGCTTGGTTGGTGCTCGCAACAGATGTACCTTTTGTAGATGATTTGCTGATAAAAAAATTATTACATCATAGAAACAGTAGCAAAGTAGCAACAGCAATTAAAGGAATAGATAATCAATTTCCAGAGCCATTAATTACTATTTACGAACCCAAAGCCTATCCAATTTTACTTCAATATTTGGCAATGGGATATTCTTGTCCGAGAAAAATGCTTATCAACTCTGATGTAGAAATTGTAGAAGTAGCAAACCATTTTATAAGAAATATAAATACCCCCGAAGAGTTTGAGAAAGCAAAAAAGGAAATTAAAGGAAAGTAATATTTCTTTTTAAAGAGTAACTTCTTTTTTATGAAGAAAACGAGTTAATTTCATAGAGGCATCTAATAAAATTACTTTTGCATTTCCGTTTCTTTCTATATGATAAATTGCAGTATTTAACTCTTTTTCTATGTCTATAATATTACCACCATGAATAAAAGGAGCAAATTTAGAAAGTTCGAACTTAGTTTTCGTTTCCATAAATACTAGTTGCTCGCTTTTGTAGTTTAGTAGCATTGCTTGTCTAAAAAATTGCAAACAATATTCTAAAAAACGTTTTTGAGTTTCTCTACCAGATTTCGCAATAGTGTCTGACCACGCAATTAATTGCTGAACAACAGAAGCATCAACTTTGGCCTTAAAGGCGGTTCTTACCCAAGTAACAAACCATTCTTCAAAAATTATATCTGCAGTATCATTTTTGTACAAATGCAGCGCTTTATTATAATTGCCTTCTGCTTGGTGAGTAATTTTAGCGGCATCGTTTGTGGTACAATTTTCCTTTTCTATTAGTGCATTGGCAATATCACTTTCACTTAATACAGGAAAATGGAGTGCTTGGCATCTCGATTTTATGGTATTTATAATTTGCTCTTCATTTTCTGAAATAAGAATAAAAACAGTTTTACTTGGTGGCTCTTCAATAAGTTTTAATAATTTATTTGAGGCTGCAGTATTCATTTTTTCTGCCATCCAAATAATCATCACTTTAAAACCACCTTCATAAGATTTTAGTTGTAATCTTTTTACAATATCTTCAGCCTCATCAACCCCAATAGTACCTTGTTTGTTTTCTACACCAATAAATTGAAGCCAATTAAACAAGCTACCATATGGCTGAGTTTTTATAAATTCTCGCCAATCTTCTAAAAAAAGACTACTAATAGCGTGTTTTTTTACACTATCGTTTGTGGTTACAGGAAACGCAAAATGCAAATCTGGATGCTGTAATTTTTCACACTTTAAAAGAGCGGCCTCTTTATTGTCGGAAAAATTAGCAATTAAAAACTGAGCGTAGGCAATAGCCATTGGCAAAGTTCCGCTACCTTCTTTACCAATAAAAAGTTGTGCATGTGGTATTCTACCATTTTCTGCAGAAACTTGCAAATGAGTTTTTATGTGATCTTGACCTATAATTTGGTTAAAAAGCATTTACAAATATAAAATTTGTTCTTTAGAAAATGATATATTTTAGGATTCAAAAAAAAGTTTTTAAACGAATTATCTGCAATGGGTGTGTAACGTATTTTAAGTAGTTAAAAAACCACTTAAATTGAGTACTATTTTTTGTAATTTCTATTACGCAATCGTTAACTTAACTTTTCTTGTTTCAGTTTTTAAAAAACTAAAGAATTCGGTATTTTTGTGAAAACAACCCAAAAATGAAAACACTAAAAGATTTTAATTTCGAAAATAAAAAGGCCATTATTCGTGTAGATTTTAATGTACCCTTAAATGCAGCATTTCAAGTAACAGACAGTACTAGAATTCAGGCTGCAAAAGCAACTATTATAGATATTTTAGAACAAGGAGGAAGCTGTGTTTTAATGTCTCATTTAGGAAGACCTAAAGGATTTCAATCAGAATTTTCATTGCAGCATATTGTAAAGTCAGTAGCTACTATTATTGGGTGTAACGTTAAATTCGTACCAGATTGTGTAGGGGAAAAAGTAGAGGAAGCTGTAGCAAATTTAGAACCTGGTGAAGTACTACTATTAGAAAACTTGCGTTTTTATGAAGAGGAAACTAAAGGAGATATTGCATTTGCTCAAAAATTAGCTAATTTAGGAGATATATACGTAAATGATGCCTTCGGAACTGTACACAGAGCACACGCATCTACCACTATTATTGCACAGTTTTTTGAGAACAACAAATGTTTTGGAAATTTATTGGCAAGAGAAATAGAAAGTATAGATAAAGTATTAAATAATTCGGAAAAGCCCGTACTAGCTATTTTAGGAGGTGCAAAAGTATCTTCTAAAATAACGGTTATAGAAAATATTTTAGATAAAGTAGACCATCTTATTATTGGTGGTGGAATGAGTTTTACTTTTGTTAAAGCCCAAGGTGGTAGCATAGGAAACTCTATTTGTGAAGATGATAAAATGGAGCTAGCATTAGCTATTTTAAAACAAGCAAAAGAAAAAGGAGTAGAGGTTCATATTCCTGTAGATGTTGTTGCAGCAGATAATTTTTCGAATGATGCAAACACTCAGGTTTGCGACATTAATGCCATTCCTGATGGTTGGGAAGGAGTAGATGCAGGACCAAAATCTAGCGCTATTTTCGATGCCGTTGTAAACCAATGTAAAACCATTTTATGGAACGGACCTTTGGGAGTTTTTGAAATGGAATCTTTTTCTGCAGGAACCAAAGCACTTGGAAATTCTATAGATAAAGCAACTAAAAATGGTGCTTTTTCTTTAGTTGGAGGTGGAGATTCTGTTGCAGCAGTTAAACAGTTTGGTTTTGCAAGTAAAGTAAGTTATGTTTCTACTGGCGGTGGTGCTATGTTAGAAATGTTAGAAGGAAAATCTTTACCAGGTATCGATGCAATTTTAAAAGAATCATAAACAACATATATCTGTTACACCTTTAATAGCAGTTGTTAATTGGTTATAATTTATTTTTATAAGCGTATAATTTTAAAATTATACGCTTTTTGTTTTACGTATATTTAAGTTTTAACTTCGCATTTTACAGTACTACATTTTAATAAGAAAAAATTCAGTTATATAGTAAGTTATGAAATATACTACATTACCAAATACCAATATTAAAGTTTCTAAAATTTGTTTGGGAACGATGACATGGGGAAATCAAAATACAGAAGAAGAAGCTTTTGAGCAAATGAACTATGCACTAGAGCAAGGAGTCAATTTTTTTGATACTGCAGAGCTGTATCCTGTTCCTGCAACTGCAGAAAGATATGCAGATACAGAACGTATAATTGGCAATTGGTTTCAAAAATATGGAAATCGTAAAAATGTGGTTTTAGCTAGTAAAATTGCTGGTGGTGGCGATTATACAAAGCACATTCGAACAGGAGGTTTTACGAAAGAAAATTTAACAGATGCTATAGAAAAAAGTCTCGAGCGTTTGCAAACTGATTATTTAGACTTGTACCAGCTTCATTGGCCATCGAGAGGTGTTAATTGTTTTGGTACTAGAGATTATCCATATAAAACAAGTACTAAAGAAGCAGAAAATCATTTAGAAATTTTAGAAACGCTTCATAAATTTGTGTCATCAGGAGTTATAAAAGCTATCGGTCTTTCTAATGAAACTCCTTGGGGAACGATGAAGTATTTAGAAACAGCAAAAGCAAATAATTTACCCAAAATGGCTACCATTCAAAATTCGTACTCTTTAATACATAGGGCTTATGAATACGGAATGTCGGAAGTTTCTTTAAGAGAAAATATTGGTTTACTGGCTTATTCACCGTTGGCACAAGGTGTATTGTCTGGTAAATATTTAAACGGAAATAGTCCCGAAGGGTCAAGAGGAAACTTATTTCCAAGATTTATAGCACGTTATATGGGAAATGGCTCTTTGGAGGCTGTTAAGAGATATGAAGAATTGGCTGTTAAAAACGGAATTACATTATCGGAAATGTCGTTGGCATTTATCAACCAATTACCTTTCGTAACAAGCACTATTATTGGAGCAACAAAAATGACTCAACTAAAAGAGAATATTGGTAGTATTAATATTGATTTATCGGAAGAAATACTAAAAGAAATTGAAGCTATTCATGCAGATTTTCCGAATCCGGCACCATAATTTATTACAACTTACAATAAAAAAACCGAAGTAAGTTTGTATAAACTTACTTCGGTTTTTTTTACGCTATTGTATTCTTATTCTAAAGGGATTAATTTCAATTTAGTAGCTAAAAAACGTCCATTTTCAATAGTTCCCTCTATACTTCCTTTTCTTATTACATTGCAAAAGCCAGTATTTTCATCGTGGGCATCACCAAAATCATCAATAGAAAATCCGTCAATAAAATAAGCTTCATCAAATACTTTTACAGCCAAACTACAGCCAGCCTCAGAATCTAACTCAAAGTTACATTGTCCACAAGAAATTTCTGCGGATGCAATTGTTATTTTTGCTTCTTTCTTGCATGCTACAAAGGCTAGTAAACATACAATTATAATTTTTTTAAACAACATATTTTTAGATTATTACTTAGACCAATTATCTCTTAAACCAACTGTTTTATTAAATACAAGTTTATTTTCTGTAGTATCGTCATCAACACTAAAGTATCCTAAACGTTGAAACTGAAAGCGATCGCCAATATTGGCAGATTTTAAACTAGGCTCTACAAAAGCATTGATTATCTCTAAAGAATTCGGATTTAAAAATTCCATAAAATCCTTGTCTTTGTGTGCATCTGGTGCAGGATCTAAAAATAACCTGTCATAAGCTCGAACTTCTGCTTTTAAGGCATGTTTTGCCGAAACCCAATGCAAAGTACCTTTTACTTTACGCATACTTTCTTCGGTACCACTTCCCGATTTTGTAAGTGGGTCATAAGTACACTGAATTTCTGTTATGTGCCCGTTTTCATCTTTTGTACAACTATTAGCAGTAATAAAGTAAGCATTTTTTAAACGCACTTCTTTGCCAAGTTTTAAACGGAAAAATTTTTTATTTGCCTCTTCTCTAAAATCTTCTCTTTCAATGTAAATTTCTCTAGAGAAAGGAACTTCTCTAAACCCAGCAGTTTCATCTTCTTGATTGTTTTCTGCTTGTAAGAATTCCTCTTTTCCTTCAGGATAATTTGTAATAACAACTTTTACAGGGTCTAATACTGCCATAACTCTGTTGGCAGTTTTATTTAGGTCTTCTCTAATTTTAAACTCTAAAAGAGCCACATCAATTACATTTTCTCTTTTAGAAACACCTACAGTTTCAATAAATTTTCGAATTGAGTTGGGTGTATAACCACGTCTTCTTAAACCAGATATTGTTGGCATTCTTGGGTCGTCCCAACCTGCTACAATTTCTTTTTCAACTAAAGTTAGTAATTTTCTTTTGCTCATTACCGTATAACTTAAGTTTAATCTAGAAAACTCTCTTTGCTTTGGAGGCAATGGAAGGGTGTTTTTACTATATTCAAACACATTGTCTCGAAACCAATTGTACAATTCTCGGTGCGGTTTAAACTCTAAAGAACATAACGAATGTGATATTTGCTCTATATAATCACTTTCTCCATGTGTCCAATCATACATTGGGTAAATGCACCATTCGTTACCAGTTCTATGATGTGATTTATATAATATTCGATACATTAATGGATCTCTCATTAACATATTCGGACTTTCCATATCTATTTTTGCACGCAGTGTATGCTCTCCTTCTTTAAATTTTCCCTCTTTCATGCCCAGAAACAATTCTAAATTTTCCTCTACAGAACGGTTTCTATATGGGCTTTCTGTACCCACAGAAGTTGGGGTTCCTTTCTGAACTCTCATTTCTTCTGAAGTTTGAGAATCTACATACGCTTTGCCATCTTTTATTAATAATACAGCCCAATCGTATAGTTGTTGAAAATAATCAGAAGAATAACACTCGTTAGCCCAAGTATATCCTAGCCAAGAAATATCCTTTTTTATAGCATCTACATATTCTTGCTCTTCTTTTGCTGGGTTTGTATCGTCGAAACGTAAATTTACAGGAGCTTTATAAGTTTCGCCCAATCCAAAGCTAATTCCAATTGCTTTGGTGTGCCCAATATGTAAATAACCGTTTGGTTCTGGCGGAAAACGAAAACGTAAATTACTCTTTGGCATTCCGTTTGCCAAATCTTCTTCTATAATGTGCTCTAAAAAATTGAGCGGTTTTTTATTTTCAGACATTTTCTAATAGGAAATATTTAAGTCACAAAATTACATAAAATAAGTTGTTTATTTTTATTTTAGACGTTCCTTTATACTGAAGGCATTCAGTAATAAAGTCGGGCTTTACACGCTATCTTTTTTAGTATTATTTTTTTAAAATGACCTTTGTATTCCGCTTTCCTTTATACAGTTTAAAACCAATAGCATCGTTCCATGCTATTTTGCTTATTTTCAACTTTTTAAAAAAGGATGTTGTTCCAATCCCTAACGCGCAGTTCAACCTCTAAAGTTTTCATAAAATAATTTTGTCTATTCTTTTTTATTGTAATTTTGCATTATGAAAAAAGATGGAGAAAAAAAGCCAGATTTAGTTGTTTTTAATGAAAAAACACAACAATATGATGCTGCTTTAAAACCTTACGGAACTTCTGCTAGCTCGCCTGTTATCAAACCATTAAATACTGCTACATGGCGTAACGATGGTGTACAACGTGTAAATAAACAATTTAAATCTAAGTTTGACGAGGTTAGAAAAGAGTATGAAGAGTTGCTCGAGAAATTTCAATACAACGATTTAATTTATAATGCTAAATTTAGTTTTGAACCAAATATTGGAGAAGTATATCATTTGTATAATAATAGAAATGATGAGCCTTTTTTATCTATTATTTCACCCAATCAATGTAGTTTTAAACACTTAGGTTCCTTTCGTTTAAATACAGACAAAATGTGGGAAAAAGTTACTTAATTTTAAAAAGGAGGTATTATTTAATATAATTTTATGGGTATAATAAAGGTTAATAATATTAGGGTATTTGCATATCACGGCTGTTTAGAAGAAGAAGCTAAAATAGGAAGCGAGTACAGGGTAGATGTAACGGTAAAAGCAAACTTAAAAAAATCGGCAAAGACAGATGAGTTAGCAGATACTATAGATTATGTTCATTTAAATTATATAGTTAAAGAAGAAATGGCCATTCGTTCTAAACTTTTAGAAGAAGTAGCACAAAGAATTTTAGACCGTTTTTTTAGAGAGTTAAGAACACTAAAAAAAGCCACTGTTTCTGTAGCAAAGATCAATCCACCAATTGGTGGAAATGTAGAAGAAGTGGTGGTAATTTTAACAAAAAAGCGATAATTAAAAAAAAATCTTGTAAGACTTCTAAATTTGCGTAAATTTGCAGTCCCTAAAATAATTTAAGAAATAGTATTTAAATACATAAGGTGTCTTGGCCGAGTGGCTAGGCAATGGTTTGCAAAACCATGTACAGCGGTTCGAATCCGCTAGACACCTCTAAAAGCGTTTCAAAAAATATTTTTTGAAACGCTTTTTATTTAAATGCAAATTATCGACTTTATTTTTCGTTCTATCGAAAAATTAAAATTTAAAATATAAAGGGTATTTATGTTTGTACTAACAAAATAATAAAACACTTTATGATGTTACAAATTTTACCACCAGATAATTCCGCTCTAGAAGAATCTTCAGCTTTAGACGGACAATTGTTTTTAGTGATTTTTGCAATGGCAATGGCTGTTTTTTTAGTTCTTAAAATTGCCAAAAAAATAAGTACTATTAAAGTATTTAAATCATCAGAAAACAAAAAATACTCGTCTCAATAATTAGACTTTTCTTAACAATATAACCGCTCATTTTTCTTCATCTTTGATATCTTTAAGATAATATTTAAATAACGGACTCAAATATTCTTTAAAAATTGATAATTTTAAGGAATATTTACACCCAGTTTAAAAAGTTAAGATGAAGATTTATCCAATAGAAACAGGCAATTTTAAGCTAGATGGTGGTGCAATGTTTGGCGTAGTACCAAAAACCATTTGGCAAAAAACAAATCCTGCAGATGCCAACAATTTAATTGATATGAGTATGCGTTGTATGCTCATAGAAAACGGTCAACAACTCATTTTAATAGACACAGGTTTAGGCGCTAAACAATCTGAAAAATTTTTTAGCTATTATTATTTATATGGCGACTTTTCTCTAAACTCATCTCTTAAAAAATTAGGATATCATAGAGATGATATTACAGATGTTTTTTTAACACACTTGCATTTCGACCATTGTGGTGGTGTTATAGAATGGAATACATCAAAGTCAATGTTACAACCTGCATTTAAAAATGCAAAAATTTGGTCTAATAACGCTCATTGGAAATGGGCAACTGAGCCAAATCCAAGAGAAAAAGCTTCCTTTTTAAAAGAAAATATTTTTCCTATTGAAGAAAATGGTCAGTTAAATTTTATCGACAATAATGGTCAAAATTCATTAGGTTTCGATATCTTATTTATGGATGGTCATACAGAAAAACAAATGTTACCAAAAATTACTTATCAAGGTAAAACAATTGTTTTTATGGCAGATTTATTACCAACAATTGGTCATATACCTTTACCATATGTTATGGGGTATGACACAAGACCACTATTAACTATTAAAGAGAAAGATAATTTTTTAAAAGAGGCTGCCGACAATAATTATTACCTTTTTTTAGAGCATGATGCTCATCATGAACTCTGTACAGTAATGCACACAGAAAAAGGAGTACGATTAAAAAACACACATAAATTTATAGATATATTTAATTAGAAACAGAAATGAACGTATTAAAACCAATTATGTATTCAGCTTTTGCTGGTCTTTTATTTGCAAGTTGTAAATCTTCAATAACTACAATACCAGTTCCGGCTGGCGCAAATACAGTTTTAAATATCCCAGCCAAAAAAGCAGGTTTATCTGAAATAGAAACAAAAACTTGGAGTCATTTAGACCTCGAAACCGATACCATACCAGGAATGAGTATTGAAAAAGCATACCAGTTTTTAGATGGTAAAAAAGGAGTTTCGGTAGTTGTTGCTATTGCAGACTCTGGAGTAGATGTATCGCACGAAGATTTAAAAGATGTAGTTTGGGTAAATGAAGATGAGGTTGCAGGAAATAATAAGGATGATGACAATAATGGATATATAGACGATATAAATGGTTGGAATTTTTTAGGAAATGCTGCCGGAGATTTGGTAAATGCAGATCAGTTAGAAATTACAAGGCTTGTTAAAAAAGGAATGGATAAGTTCGGAGATAAAAAAGCAAGTGAAATAACAGCAGAAAATAAAACTGAATTTGAAGAGTTTTTAAAATTAAAAGAAAAATTTGAAGCATCTGTTACTGCCCACGAACAAGAATTAAAAAATTTAAACCAAACAGCTACTAGAATTAATCAAATAGAGGATAATTTTAATGCCGTTAAAAAGTTTTTAGGTAAAGACTCCTTTACCATTGATGATTTAAAAAGTGCCAAACCAGAAAAACCTGTTTTAGCAGCACAAATTGCCGATATTACAAATATGTTAAGCCGAGGAATGACTGAAGAGGCTTTGTTAGATTACAAGAAGCAATTAATGGATTACAAAACGTCTAAGGAATCTGGTAAAAGTTACGACTTAAACTTTAATAAAAGACAAACTTTAGGAGACGATTTATACGACATTACAGATACCAACTATGGGAACAATAATGTTATTGGTTCTAAAGATTTAGAAAGTCACGGTACACACGTTGCGGGTATTGTAGCCGCATCTAGAAACAATAATAAAGGTGTAAACGGTGTAGCGCATAATGTAAAAATTATGGCAGTAAGAGTTGTGCCTGATGGAGATGAGCACGACAAAGATGTAGCTTTAGGTATTCGATATGCAGTAGATAATGGTGCAAAAATAATAAATACAAGTTTTGGAAAAGCCTATTCACCAAACAAGCAGTGGGTGTATGATGCAATAAAATATGCAGCAAAAAAAGATGTTTTAATAGTAAATGCAGCCGGTAACGATGGTAAAAATATAGATGTTGAAAAAACATATCCTAACGACTCCAAAGACTTGTTAACAGAAATAACAGATAACGTAATAACAATTGGTGCAATGAGTGCCTCTTATAATGAAAACTTACCTGCGTCATTTTCTAATTACGGAAAAATAAATGTAGATGTTTTTGCGCCAGGAGTAGCTATATACGCTACGATGCCTAAAGATGAATATGCACAAAATAGTGGAACTTCTATGGCAGCACCTTCTGTGGCAGGTATTGCAGCCTTAGTACGTTCATATTATCCGCAATTATCTGCAAGTCAGGTGAAACATATTTTAATGAATTCTGGTTTTAAAATACCTTTTGAAGTAATAAAACCTGGATCTAAAAACGAGAAAGTTCCCTTTTCTGATTTATCAGTATCTGGTAGAGTTGTAAATGCTTACAATGCTTTAAAAATGGCAGATAGAATTGTAAACGGAAAAAAATAATTTAAAAAACAGCGGTATAATTATCGCTGTTTTTTTACTTTTATATCAAACTAAATTAATAAAATAATGAAAAAAATATTTTTATTTGTTTGTTCAGTAGTACTTTTTACTGCTTGTACTCAAACAAAAAATAGCGTTTACAATCAGGTAACTAGTACTGTAAACCCAGGTTACTGGCAGCAGTATATTTCTTATAAAATGGATATTGATGTAGATGCAGAGAAACATCAATACAAAGGAAAACAAGAAGCAGTTTACACCAATAATTCGCCAGATGAGCTTACAAAAGTATACTACCATTTATACTTTAATGCTTTTCAGCCGGGTTCTCAAATGGATGTTAGGTCTTTAAATATCAAAGACCCAGACGGTAGAGTTAGAGATAGAATTAGTAAACTTACCCAAGATGAAATAGGTTATATTAAAGTAAATACTTTGAAGCAAAATGGAGTTCCGGTGTCTTTTGAAACAGTAGGAACTATTTTAGAAGTAACCTTAAATACGCCAATAAAATCTGGAGAAAGTGTAAAATTTGATATGGATTTTGATGCTCAAGTACCATTACAAATTCGAAGATCTGGAAGAGATAGTAAAGAAAACGTAGCGCTTTCTATGGCGCAATGGTATCCGAAAATGGCAGAATATGATTTTGAAGGCTGGCATACACCACCTTATATTGCTAGAGAATTTCATGGTGTTTGGGGAGATTTTGATGTAAAAATTACTATCGATAGAGAGTATACAGTAGGTGGAACAGGTTATTTACAAAATCCGCAAGAAATTGGGCATGGTTATGAAGATGCTTCAAAACCTTTAAATATTCCAAATACCGAAAAATTAACTTGGCATTTTGTAGCTCCTCGTGTGCATGATTTTATGTGGGCAGCAGACCCAGCATATACTCATGATGTATTAACAATGGATAATGGCATTGATTTGCACTTTTTATATAAGAATGATTTATCTGAAGAGTATACACAAAACTGGAAAGACTTACAGCCTAAAACAGCAGAATTAATGACTTATTTCTCTGAAAATATAGGACAATATCCTTACAAACAGTATTCTGTAATACAAGGAGGAGATGGAGGTATGGAGTATGCAATGTCTACTTTAATTACCGGTCAGCGTAGGTTTGGAAGCTTGTTTGGCGTAACGGCACATGAATTGGCACATACTTGGTTTCAGTTTTTATTAGCAACCAACGAAAGTAAACATCCTTGGATGGATGAAGGTTTTACCTCTTATATTTCTAGCAAGGCCACTGCAGCAATTTTAAAAAATACAGATAAAAATCCAAATGCTGGTCCTTATAGAGGATATAATTTTATGGTAAGTTCGGGGTCTGAAGAGGTGCTAACCACACATGCTGATAGATATAATACCAATAGAGGATATAGTTTTGGGAGTTATGGAAAAGGGAGTATGTTTCTGGCACAATTAGAGTATATTATTGGAGCTGAAAATACAGCAAAAGGGTTAAAAAAATATTTCGAAGATTTTAGTTTTAAGCATCCAACGCCAAACGATGTAAAACGCTCTATGGAAAAGGTTTCTGGTATTCATTTAGACTGGTATTTAAATGAGTGGACACAAACATTACATACTATAGATTATGGGGTAAAAAGTGTTGTTGGAAATGAAATAACATTACAGCGTATTGGTCAAATGCCAATGCCAATAGATTTAGAAGTTGTGTATGCAGATGGTTCTGTAGAAAACTTTAATATTCCACTGAGAATAATGAGAGGTAATAAGCCTACCACTGCAACAGTTATTGAAGATTGGGCATGGGCAAATCCTATATATACTTTTAAGACCTCAAAAAATATAAAATCTGTTACTATAGATAAAAGTAAGTTAATGGCAGATATTAATGATGATAATAATGTTTTTGAGGTAGAGTAATTTTAAAAACATCATTTTAATTTTAAAAGAACCTGTTAAGCAATTAACAGGTTTTTTTATTTAGAATACATTCAAAGGGGTTTTTACTGAATAAATTCCTCAATTTTTTCGTTAGGGATAAATCCTTTAAGCATTAGAAATACGCCACAAATAATTAAAATAATTCCCATTATTTTTTTTACACGAAGAATAACATTGGGAGTCATTTTATTTTTTAGCTGTTTTGCTAGAAATATTTTTCCTAAGTCAGTTATAAAATAGCCCAATAAAATAGCTCCGAAATACCAAAAAATTGCATCCTGATTCATTTTTAATGTAGGACCAATAACTAACACTGTTCCAAACCAAAATGCCAATACACCCACATTTATAAAGTTTAAAAAAAAGCCTTTTAAAAGCAGTTTTAAATAGTTGTTCTTTACGGGAACATTTACAATTTCTGCGGCGGCTAATGCCTCTTTTTTGTTTTCTTTTTCGAGGTAAGTAATGAGGCCATAAATAATTAAAACCAACCCACCTAAAAAGAATAATCTGGGGTCGTCTTTTATTTTCTCTAGAACAGATCTACTTCCGTAGTAGGCAATTAATATAAAAGATAAATCGCCTAAAATTACCCCAATATTAAACATTACTGCTGCCCTGGCACCTTTTAGAATACTAATTTGAATGAGCATAAAAAATACTGGCCCTATCATAAAAGCCATAAAGAAACCAATTAAAAGTGCGTTTTTTAGGTCGTAAATATCCATTCTATAAAAGTAGGAATAAAAATTATATCTCTAAATTTAGTATCGTTAAAACCTAAAAAACTTTTTATACGTCGTCAAAATCTATAGTAACTTTTTCTGTTGTAGGATATGCTTGACAAGTAAGAACAAGGCCTTCTTCAATTTCGCTATCTGTTAAAATTGAGTTTTTTACCATTACTGCTTTTCCTTCTGTTACTTTTCCAAGACAAGAGCTACACACACCTCCCTGACAAGAATAGGGTGGGTCTAATTCGTTACGTAAACTTGCTGCTAATATATCATCTGTTTGCGCCATTACAAAAGTAGTTTCCTCATCGTCTAATAACACGGTAATTTCTGTGGTTCCTTCTTTTACAGCAGCACTTGCTTCTTTGTTTTCAGAAACTGTAAATAGTTCAAAGTGAATATTATTTTTTGAAATATTATTATTTTCTAAGGTGCTAGAAACTTCATGTATCATTTCTTCTGGGCCACATAAAAAAGCAGCATCAAAAATAGTTTCCTTATACATGTTTTTAACAAAGTAGTTGGTTACATTTTGGTCAATTCTTCCACGAAGTTCATTTTTAACTTCCTCTCTACTAAAAATAAAATGTAATTTAAATTGCGAAGAATACGTTTCTTTAAGCTGTTTTAATTCCTCAAAAAATAAGGTATCATTTATGGTTTTGTTACCATAAACTAGGGTAAAAGTAGCTGTTTTTTCTGATGATAAAACTGTTTTTAACATCGATAATATAGGGGTAATTCCAGATCCGGCAGCAATACCTATATAGTTTTTGTTTGCAGACGGTTCCAGTAAAAATCGGCCTTCTGGTGCTGTAATTTCTATGGCATCTCCAGCTTTTAACAGGGTAGTTGCGTAGGTAGAAAACAAACCATTCTCAACTTTTTTAATAGCCACTCTAACCTCTCCACTTTCGGGAGTGGAACATACAGAATATGCTCTTCTTACTTCTTGATTATTAATGGTTTTTTTAAGCGTAATGTATTGTCCTGCTTTAAATTGAAATTTCGATTTTAAATTTTCGGGAATGGTAAATGCCACAGAAACCGCATTTGCGGTTTCTGATTTTACTTCTTGTATGTGTACGTTATAAAATTCTGCCATAGGTATATTAAACTAAACGATGCTGAACTAAATACTCAGCAATTTGAACGGTATTAGTAGCAGCACCTTTTCTAAGGTTATCTGCAACAATCCACAAATTTAAGGTATTTTCTTGAGATTCGTCTCTTCTAATTCTACCTACAAAAACTTCGTCTTTGTTATGTGCATTTACAGGCATTGGATATACATTATTTTTTAGATCATCTTGAACAATTACACCAGGAGTATTGTTAAGAATTTCTCGAACTTCTTGCAAATCGAAATCATTTTCGAACTGAACATTTACGGCTTCTGAATGACCACCAGCAGTAGGAATTCTAACTGCAGTAGCAGTTACAGAAAAAGAAGAATCGTTTAAAATTTTCTTAGGTTCTTTAACCAATTTCATTTCTTCTTTCGTGTATCCATTGTCTAAAAAAACATCGCAATGTGGCAAGGCATTTCTACCAATTTTGTGAGGATAAGCCATTTCTCCTTCAATGCCAGCTTCTTCATTAACTAATTGTTTTACCGCTTTAACACCAGTACCAGAAACCGATTGGTAGGTAGAAATTACCACACGCTTCATTTTGTACCTTTTATGCAAAGGTGCAAGTGCCATGACCAATTGTATAGTAGAGCAATTCGGATTTGCAATAATTTTATCATCAGCCGATAAAACATCTCCATTAATTTCTGGGACTACTAATTTTTTATCAACATCCATTCTCCAAGCCGAAGAATTATCTATAACTGTTGTGCCAACAGCAGCAAATTTTGGTGCCCATTCTAAAGATGTATCACCACCAGCAGAAAACAATGCAATTTCTGGACTCATTTTTACTGCCTCAGCTAACGTTACAATAGTATATTGTTTGCCTTTAAAGTTTATTTTTTTACCAGCAGATTTTTCTGAGGCTACCGGTATAAGCTCTGTTATTGGTAAATTACGCTCCTCTAATACTTGCAACATTACTGTGCCTACCATTCCGGTGGCACCTACTACAGCTACTTTCATTTTTTTGGTTTTTACTTTAAATCTTAATCTTAATTGTAAGAATTACAACAATTCTTTAGCAATGCAAAGATGCTAAAAAAATGCGCTATTTAATTCTATATTATGCCTATAAGTTTGCTAAAGTTTAAAATTAAAGCAAGAAATTTTCTGATGTTTAATTTTAAACTTTATGATATATCCGAATTTAATTCGTTGAAACAAATATGTGTTTAAAAGATATAGATAAATAAAGGATTACAATTTTCTTTTTAAATAATATTTGTAGTTTTGTAGCACTTTTAAAAAAACTGGAATGAGTTCAGTTTATAATTTAACCTAATTCGTATAGCATGCAACTGTACAATAAGTTAAGTGCCAAAGAGCGCGCTGCATTAATAGATGAGGCTGGCAAAGACCGCCTAACAATTTCTTTTTATCAATATTATAAAATAGAAAACCCACAATTATTTAGAGATAAATTGTTTTTAGAGTGGAACGCTTTAGAGGTACTTGGGCGAATTTATGTTTCTTCTGAAGGTATAAATGCACAACTCTCTGTGCCATCAGAAAATTTATATGCTTTAAAAGATCAATTAGATAGTATTTCTTTTTTAAAAGATATTCGATTAAACATTGCTATAGAGCAACACAACAAGTCTTTTTTAAAATTAAAAGTAAAAGTACGCGATAAAATTGTTGCAGATGGTTTAAATGATGATACGTTTGACGTAACCAATAAGGGAGTGCATTTAAATGCTAAGGAATTTAACGAAATGCTCGTAAATCCTGATACCATTTGTGTAGATATGCGAAACCATTATGAGAGTGAAATAGGGCATTTTGATGGCGCAATTACTCCAGATGTAGATACGTTTAGAGATTCTTTAGATATTATCGAAGAAGATTTAAAAGACAATAAAGAAGATAAAAATTTATTGATGTATTGTACTGGCGGTATTCGTTGCGAAAAAGCATCTGCCTATTATAAACACAAGGGTTTTAAGAATGTTTTTCAGTTAGAAGGTGGTATTATAGAATATACAAGACAGGTAAAAGAACAAGGAATTGAAAATAAATTTATTGGTAAAAATTTTGTGTTTGATCATCGAAGGGCAGAAAAAATTACAGAAGATGTAATTGCAAATTGTCACCAATGTGGTGCTCCCTGTGATACTCATACAAATTGTGCTAACGAGGGCTGCCATTTGCTTTTTATACAATGTGATGCTTGTTCAGAGAAAATGGAAAATACATGTTCTACAGATTGTCAAGAAATTATTCATTTGCCTTATGACGCTCAAAAAGAACTTAGAAAAGGCAAACACGCCAGCAATAAAATCTTTAAAAAAGGTAGAAGTGAGGTGTTGAAGTTTAAGAGATAGTTAATCTAATTTATAACTTACCTTAAACATTATAATTCTTGGAAGTATAAAAGTTCTATTGTCTGAAACTAGAAAATCTGTAAAAGAACTATTTCTTCTAAACTTATTATTTAAAATATTATTTGCTGAAACTTCAAAACCCCAAAGACTATTTTCTTTTTGATAATATAAAGAAGCGTTCAAAAAATAGTTTTGATTGCCAGAATTTTGGGATATGTTTTTAAATTTTTGAAGAGAATAATTCGAATTAAAGATAAAATCTTTTAAAAAATCATACTCAATATTTATATCTAGATTATCATTTTCAAAATTTGTTTCATTTAATTCTGTAAGGTAATTATCAAAACTCTTCTCATATGAAATTTCTAAATTTGGTAACTTATAAAAATTCGTTTTTATGTTACCTCCTAAAGAATAGCTTTTAGAGGTGTTTGTTTGTAAAACGGTATTTAAAACTTGTAGAAATTTCGAATAAGAGTTGCTACCATTTAAAGAAAGTTTAAAATCGCCATAATTTTTACTAACCCTTCCATTAAAAGAAATGTTTTCATCTGCATTTCTAATTAAGATAGGTTCAGAAATAAAATTAATACCTTCTAAAGTATTTGTATTTCTAATGCCATTATTTGTTTTTTTGTAAGATAACGAAAGGTTATAATTTAGCTTTTTAGACATGCTAAATTTATAATAATACAATGAAAATTGATGATACAATTCATTCTCCAAATCAGAATTACCTCTGTAAATACTATTAAAATTGGTTAAAGTATAATTTTCTATCAATTTTGTTACAGACGGAAATCTAACTTTTAAATTGTATCTAAAATTTATTTTTTCACTTCTTTTAATATTATATTTTAATGTTATTTCTGGTAAAATATATTTTTTATCTAAAGATTGTTTTGTGTTAAATTGTTTTGTATTTCTTATATAATTATGATAAAATAAACCCGCATTAAAAATCAATTTATCTTTTTGGAATTTTATATTGCTACCTACATATGTATTTGCAAATTTGAAATTTATATCATTACCAAAACCAGCGTCTGCAAAATTATTTAAAGAACTATCTGTAAGCTGTTGATATTCATCTGTAAAATAATTGTCATTATAATAATCTGCACCTAAAGTAGTATAAAGGTGCAAAAAATTACCTAAAACCCAATAATGTTTTAATAAAGAAGAAACGCTTTGTGAGTTTGTGTTTTTATCTTTAAAAATAGAAAAATTATCTTCATTAATTATAGGGATAAGGTTTTGAAAAACATTATTATTAGTATTCCAATTAATATTGGTTGTACCTTTTGCGTAATTAAAATTAGATAAAAAAGTAATGGTTTGTTTTTCTGTTATAGATTTATAGAATTCTAAATCTTGTCTAAAACTTATACTTTCTGCATTTAAATTTGTAAAAATATTATTTTGTATGGTGTTAAAAGTTGTTTCTATTTCGTTTAAGGTACTATTTTTAGAATATTTTAAAAAAGAAGTAGCTTTAAATTTTGTACCATCTTCTTGGGTGTTGTCTAATGTAATTTTATTAATAACAAACTCATTATTTGGGTTTTGTCTTTGAACTCTAAATTCATTTAAACTCCCATTATTATTTAGGTAAATGTTATTATTCTGATTTTCTAATTCATTATCACTTTTAGAATAAATAGTATAACCAATTAAATCTGTATGATCATTTAGTGTATAGTTTATATTAAAACCACCAAATGTATGGTTGCTGTCTTTAAAATTATCATTGTTTAAAAATTGAGAAAAATCATCATTTAGTTTAGAGAAATATGCTTTAGGATTTAGTAATATTTTACTGTAACCACCTTCAAAATCTAAATAATCTTTAAAAGTAAAAGATTTTTTACCTGTATTGTTTAAGTCTCCAATAAAATTGATGCTTTTTTTTGGGCTATAATAAAATAAACTTGGGTGTAATACCTTTCTATCTGTAATACCTAAACCTACTTCTACATCTCCAAACCAAAACTTTTTTTTATCTTCTTTTAATTTTATATTCATTGCTAATTCATTAGAATCTTCCAATCCTTTTAAAATAGCAACTTCATTGTAATTGTCTAAAATTTCAATTTCATTTACAGCATTTGCTGGTATGTTATTTACAGCTAATTTGCTATCTCCTGTAAAAAATTGTTTATTTTCTACCAATACTTTTGTCACTCTTTTTCCTTGGGAAAACACATTTCCTTTTCTATCTACTTCAATACCAGGTAGTTTTTTTAAAACATCTCTAAGTTTACGTTCTTCACCAGTTATAAATTTATCTGTTTGGTAGGTAACAGTGTCTTTTTTTATGCTGACAGCTAATTTTGCGTTTACTTTAATTTCATTTAGAAGTTCTTTTTTTTTTTTCAAGAATATAATTTTTTGAAAAGTTTTTATTTGCGGTAAATTTTATTTTTTTTTTCTTAAAACCTAAACAAGTAATACTTATGTTGTAAGTTATACCTTTCATTAAAGATAATTCAAAGTTTCCATTTTCATCAGAAAAAGTATATTTAATATTTGTGTTTCCTTTTGGTTCTGCAATTATATTTGCATAGCTTATAGGTTGATTTAAGTTGTCTAAAATTTTGCCTTTATATTTGATTAGAGATTGCGTGAATAAGTTTTGGGTTATAAAAAGAGAATAAAAAAAAATCTTATAAAATTTATTATTTAATATTATCATTTTCAATTTATTTCTGTCTTTTTTTCGAATTACCTCTTATTTTTTCTAAAGTTTTTTTTCCATATTTCTTTAGAAAGTCTTTAATAATAATTGAATCAAATTTTTTGTCTGAAACTTCTAAACCTACTTTAGGCTTATTGATTAACACTTTTTCAGGAGTATTAATATATTTAATATTGTCAGCAATAAAATAGTACCCATCTCTTTGTGCTATTATGACTAAACCAGGTAAACCATCTATACCCGCAGGTCCAAATTGAAATGGAATATCTAAAGTATACCAAACTGTGTAATTTTGAACTATATTAATACCTCTAGCCTCATCATATTTCTTATATATACAAAAAGCTTTATAACATAAATATTTACCAATTTGTTTTCTTTCGTTCGTAAGTTTCCAATCATATTTAATATCTTCTTTTAAATATAGATTATTTTGAAATTCTATTTGATTTATTTTTTCTTTATTAATCAAATTTTTGTAAAAAACACCACCACCACCACCTTGTCCAATAAATCTTCTGTTTTCTCTATCAATATCGGATAGCATTTTTTTGTCTAACTTGAAAATACTTTCAGTTTTACTACATTTTAGAGTGTAGCTTAATCCTTTTAAAATGGTTGGGGGGGTGTTAGATTTATCTTTAATCATTTTTAGTCCTTTTAAATAAGTGACTTCAATTCCTATTGTATTTTGGGAGTTTATTGTACTAATTAGACATATAAAAATAAAGGTAAGTATCTGTTTCATCTTGGTAAATTTTAAAAGAGGTTATAATTAATTTACAACCTCTTTTGTGTTTATGGTAAATATACAAATTGTGGCGTCTCGATATTTCCATTTACTGACTCACAAGCATCTTGATACCAATCAAAAGCTTCTCTCCATTCATTAAAATTCATAGCTCCAAAAGCAGCTTCCTCTGCATTTGCAGCTGCTTTTGCATAATCTGCACAATCTTTTACGTATGCAGTTGTTACTGCATTCATTGTTAGTGATGTACAAACAAATAATAAACCTAATATTACTTTTTTCATTATATTATTTTTTAAAATTATTAAATTAATTGTTAGAACGCAAGTATTGCGTTCGGTATAGCATACAAGAATATCTTCTTGTTAAAGTTCTTAATAAAATTTAAAAAAGAATGTGCGCAATTTTTAAAACATTCTTTTTCTTTTTTGCTAGCAAGTTTTTAGAAAGTAAAATGATCAGTTTTCTATCCAAAAACATTCAAACCTAAAAAAAAAAAATAGAACTACACAAGAAAATAGCATATTTTTTTGATTTATAGGCAAATATCCCTGAATTCAGGGATTAGAATTATAACAAAATGTTTAAAATAAAACTTTTAGTATGTTTTTAAACAGAAATTTGTAATTACAAATTCTAATTCAATACCAACAAATTCTAAAAACTAGCATAATTCTTAAAATTACTCAATTACATTTATACAATAATTTACTAAAAAAACAATCTTAATTACTTTAAAAAACCTATTTTTTCATTCTTAGAGATTGTGTATATTTACAGATTAGTGAATACGAGATAGTGTTATTATACACATCTGATAATCAAAATTATGAACATACTTGGTTGTTTGTTTTAGTTGCTGGTTTTTGGTTTTAGTCTATCAACCAAAAACTATTAACCAACAACCAACCAAATAAAATATAAAATTACATGGCATGTGGAAGTTGCGGTACAACAGAAAATGGCGTACCAAGAGGATGTAAAAGTAATGGAAATTGTGGTACAGGAACTTGTGGAAGTGGTAGTAAATTAGCCGTTTTCGATTGGTTGGCAAACATGACATTGCCTTCTGGTGAAGAGCGTTTTAATATTTTTGAAGTCCGTTTTAAAAACGGAAGAAAACATTTTTATAAAAATCCAGACAATTTACCCATAACCATGGGAGATATTGTGGCTGTAGAAGGCAACCCTGGGCACGATATTGGTACAGTTTCTTTGGCAGGAGAATTGGTAAAAGTGCAAATGAAAAAGCGCAAAATTACTGAAGACCATGAAGATGTAAAGAAAATTTACAGAAAAGCAAGCCAAAGAGACATAGATATTTGGCAACAGGCAAGAGCCAAAGAAGAAGAAACCCAAAGAAGAGGAAGAGAAATTTTAGGCCGTTTAGGCTTGCAGATGAAATTGTCTGACGTAGAGTATCAAGGAGATGGTAATAAAGCAACCTTTTATTACACTGCAGAATCGCGTGTAGATTTTAGGCAATTAATTAGAGATTTAGCGAGTGCATTTTCTATTCGTGTAGAAATGAAACAAGTTGGTGCAAGACAAGAAGCAGCACGTTTAGGTGGTGTAGGGTCTTGTGGTAGAGAGCTTTGCTGTTCTACTTGGCTTACAGATTTTAGAAAAGTAACCACTTCTGCGGCACGTTACCAGCAATTGTCTTTAAATCCTTTAAAGTTAGCAGGGCAATGTGGAAAATTAAAGTGTTGTTTAAATTTTGAATTAGATACCTATTTAGATGCTTTAAAAACTTTCCCGAAACAAGATGTGGTACTAAAAACAGAAAAAGGAGAAGCTGTTTTTGTAAAAATGGATATTTTTAAAAAGCAGTTATGGTATACTTACAAAGAAGAACGTTTTAAATGGTTTCAGTTAACTTTAGACCAGGTTTTAGAAATTATAGCTTTAAATAAGAAAAACGAAAAATCAATGTCTTTAGAAGAATATGAATCTGACATTGAAATTCCGGTAAAAGTCGATTTTGAAGATGCAGTTGGTCAAGATAGTTTAACGCGTTTCGATGCGCCAAAAAAGAGTAAGAGACGAAAAAATAATAGAAATAAAAATAAGAAAAAGCCGGTAATAGCAGCCACTACAAAAACAGCGCCTGCAAACAACACAAAAAAAAGACCACAACGAAAGCCTCAGGTAAAAGCAGCAGCAAAATCATTAGACAAAACAGCTACCAATAAACCGCTAGAAAAATCGAACAAACAAAAACACAAGCCAAGACCAAGACCAAAGGCAAAGGCTTCTAACAACAATAATTCTTCTAAACCTTCGGCAGATAATGCAGAAGTAAAGAAACCTAATAAACCTAGAAATAGCAATAATAAAAACCGTAAAAATTCGAGCTCGAAAGATGCAAATAATTCAGAAAAATAATATAATCTTTCTTATTATGGCCTTTTTTTTAATGTCTAGCTGTACAGATAATATTGTATTTAATCAATACAAAAGTATAGAAGATGCCTCTTGGAGCGCAACTAAAAATATCGATTTCGAATTTTCGGTATCAGATACCACATCGGCAAATAACCTATTTATAAATTTAAGAAATAACAGTAACTATTCATTTAGTAATTTATATTTAATAACCACACTCAAATTTCCTAACAGTACGAGCGTAATAGACACCCTTCAGTATGAAATGACAACACCATCAGGAGCTTTTTTAGGAACCGGTTTTTCAGAAATTAAAGACAACAAACTTTTTTACAGGCAACAAAAAGTTTTTCCTTTTTCTGGAAATTACATTTTTTCTGTAAGGCATGCCATGAGAAAAAATGGAGAAATCCATCCTATAAAAAAATTAGAAGGTATACAAGAAGTTGGGTTTAGCATCGAGAAAACGAAGTAACAATGACAAAAAAAGAGACAGTAAGTTTTAAAAAATATCTAAAATGGTTTTGGGGGATTATTTTAGGGGGTTTTACTATTATTCTAGTATTATTTTTATATACCGCTTGGGATCCTTTTAACGTTTTGCCCTCTTTTGAAGAATTAGAAAATCCGCAAACTAATTTAGCTACAGAAGTTATATCTATAGATGGTAAAACAATCGGTAAATATGCTACAGAAAACAGAACACCTATCCATTTTAGAGAGTTACCAGACAACTTAGTAAATGCATTGGTGGCAACAGAAGACGAGCGTTTTTATGAGCACTCCGGCATCGACTTTAGAGGTACTGCAAGAGCTGTTTTAAAGCCAGGAAGTGGTGGTGCAAGTACTATTACACAACAATTGGCCAAAAATTTATTTACCAAACAACGGTCTAGCAATAAAATAAAAAGAGTATTGCAGAAAATGAAAGAGTGGGTGGTTGCTACAAAACTAGAAAAGCAATATACAAAGCAAGAAATTATTGCAATGTATTTAAACACGCAAGGTTTTTTGTTTAATGCCTCCGGAATTCGCTCTGCTGCAAGAATTTATTTTGGTAAAGAAGCAAAAGATTTAGATTTGCAAGAATCTGCTATTTTAGTAGCCATGCTAAAAAATCCAAGACAATACAATCCGAATAGAGAGGTATCTAAGAAAAAATCTTTACAGCGTAGAAATGTTGTTTTTGCACAAATGTTCAAAAACGGATTTTTATCAGAAAAAGAAAAAGATTCTTTACAAAAGTTGCCTTTAAAAATTAACTACACACCAGAAAATCATAACGAAGGGTATGCCACGTATTTTAGAGGACACTTGCAAAAAGTTATGAGAAGTTGGGTAAAAACTCATCCGAAGCCCAATGGAGAGGAATATGATATTTTTAGAGACGGACTAAAAATTTATGTAACTTTAGATTCTAGAATGCAACAATATGCAGAAGAAGCAGTAACCGAGCATATGCAAAACTTGCAGCATTATTTTTTTAAAGAGCAAAAAAGAAATAGAACAGCTCCTTTTTATGATATTGAAAAAAGCGATATTGATAGAATTCTAGAACGTGCCAAGAAAAATTCCGATAGATATAAAAGGCTAAAACAAGCAGGTAAATCCTCTAAATATATAGATGAGGTTTTTAAGAAAAAAACTGCTATGAAAGTGTTTTCTTATAAGGGAGATTTAGATACAATTATGTCTCCTTTAGACTCTATCAAATACTATAAATATTTTTTGCGTTCTGGGTTGTTATCAATAGAACCACAAACAGGTCATATAAAAGCTTGGGTGGGTGGTGTTAACTACAAACATTTTAAATATGATGCTGTAGAGCAGCAAAAAAGACAAGTAGGATCTACTTTTAAACCATTTGTGTATGCAACGGCAATTAATCAATTAAAAATGTCTCCCTGTGATGAATTTCCGAATGTTCATTATACAATACCAAAAGGTAAATACGGAATTCCTGAAGAATGGATGCCCGATAATTCGAATAATAAGTATGGCGGAATGTTAACATTAAAAGCAGGTTTGGCAGGCTCTGTAAACACCATGTCGGCAAGACTTGTAGATAAAGTAACTCCCGAAAATGTTGTTCGACTCGCAAAATCTGCAGGTATCGAAAGCGATATTCCTGCAAACCCATCTATTGCGCTAGGTGCTGTAGAGCTTTCTTTAATAGAAATGGTTAGCGCCTATGCTACTTTTGCCAATAAAGGTTTGCGCGTAAGCCCAATGATTATTACACGAATAGAAGATAAAAACGGAACAGTTTTAGAAGAATTTACACCTCAAACTCAAGAGGTTTTAAGTGAAGAATCGGCCTATGTAGTGCTAAATTTACTAGAGGGCGTTACCGAATCTGGTTCTGGTGTTCGCTTACGGACTTCTCACACTTCTGGTGGTAAGGCTGTTACAGGTTTTCCATATTACTTTAAAAACCCTATTGCAGGAAAAACAGGTACGACACAAAACCAGTCCGATGGTTGGTTTATGGGAATAGTGCCAAATTTAGCAACTGGTGTTTGGACAGGTGGCGAAGATAGATCTACTCATTTTGCTGGAATTACAAAAGGTCAAGGAGCCACAATGTCTTTGCCATCTTGGGCATTATTTATGCGTAAATGTTATGCGGATACGAGTTTAAATATTAGTATGGAAGAGTTTGAAAAACCAGAAAATTTATCGATTAGAGTAGATTGTGGTGAATTAGCTGATGCCGATAAAAATAAAGAAAAAGACAATCAAATAATTGAAGAAGACACCGATTTTTAACCCTTAAAATAAGTACAAATGATTCAAAAAAAAGTAGCAAATGTGCAAGAGGCATTAAAAGGAGTTCAAGATAATATGACTTTTATGTTGGGCGGTTTTGGTTTGTGTGGAATTCCAGAAAATGCCATTGCAGAGTTAGTTCGGTTAAATGTTAAAAATGTTACTTGTATTTCTAACAACGCTGGGGTTGATGATTTTGGATTGGGACTCCTTTTAAAAGGAAAACAAGTTAAAAAAATGATATCCTCTTATGTTGGTGAAAACGACGAATTTGAAAGACAAATGCTATCTGGAGAGTTAGAAGTAGAATTGACACCACAAGGCACTTTGGCAGAAAAATGCAGAGCAGCACAAGCAGGTTTTCCTGCTTTTTATACACCAGCCGGGTTTGGAACAGAAGTAGCCGAAGGAAAAGAAACGAGAGAGTTTGATGGTAAAATGTATGTTTTAGAACATGCGTTTAAAGCAGATTTTTCATTTGTAAAAGCATGGAAAGGAGACGTTGCTGGGAATTTAATTTTTAAAGGAACTTCTAGAAATTTTAATCCAAATATGTGTGGCGCCGCAACTATAACTGTTGCAGAGGTAGAAGAATTAGTACCCGTTGGTGAATTGGACCCTAATAACATTCACATACCTGGTATTTTTGTGCAACGCATTTTTGAAGGAAAAGAGTACGAAAAAAGGATAGAGCAGCGAACTGTGCGTAAACGTAATTAGTTAGATTACTAATGTAGCAATTCTGAAAATAAAGAATTTCTGTTGTAGATAATACAACGAAGTTACATTATAAAGTATAACGAGCATTTAAAAGCTAAAAAAAGGCTTGTAATTTCTCGTTAATTTTTAAAATCTATTGCAAGAATTAGTACACATATGTGTATGGTACAAAACGCTAAAGTTTAAGGTGATTTTATTTAAAAATAAAATTCCAAAAAAGAATTTGAAGAAACCAAATATTGGTTATCTCTATGTTAAAAATCTCTACTCATGCTCAATCTATAGAATTTGAAAATCTATGAGTAAGTAGTAAGATTAATTATTTATAAAATAGTAAATACAAGTATTGAGTTTTTATAGCAGAATTGATACATTGTTAAATTATTTAATTGATACAATAATATTATGTTAGATAAAAATGGAATTGCAAAAAGAATTGCACAGGAAGTTAAAAATGGTTTTTATGTAAATTTAGGAATAGGAATACCTACGTTGGTAGCAAACTATGTTCGTGATGATATAGAGGTAGAATTTCAATCTGAAAATGGTGTTCTAGGAATGGGGCCTTTTCCGTTTGAAGGTGAAGAGGATGCAGATATTATTAATGCAGGAAAGCAAACAATAACCACGCTGCCTGGAGCTAGTTTTTTCGACTCTTCGATGAGTTTTTCGATGATTCGTGGCAAACATGTACATTTAACCATTTTAGGAGCTATGGAAGTTGCTGAAAATGGTGATATTGCCAACTGGAAAATACCAGGTAAGATGGTAAAAGGAATGGGTGGTGCCATGGATTTAGTAGCGTCGGCAGAAAATATTATTGTAGCAATGATGCATACAAATAAACGCGGAGAATCTAAAGTTTTAAAACGCTGTTCATTACCACTAACAGGTGTTGGTTGTGTTACAAAAATTGTAACAAATTTAGCTGTTTTAGAAGTTAAAAATAATCAATTTCATTTATTAGAAAGAGCACCCGGTGTAACTGTAGAAGAAATTAAAAAAGCTACAGAAGGAACTTTAATTGTGACGGGAGAAGTGCCTGAAATGAACTTAATATAAATAGACTATGGAGCTTTTTAAAAAATTTTATTGGCTGATTACGCCATTTTTAATAGTTCTTTTTATGTATGTAATAGAACATTTTTTTCATATGAAAGAAATAGGAATAAATACCGCTATTGCTGTTTCTTTAGCTTATTTATTATCGCCAAGAGTAAAAATTGTTCAAAAGCAGCATGGAGAGGAAGAACAGATAAAATGGCTATTTTTTAAAAAGGTAATCAATAAAAAAATATAAATTTTTAGCAACTTTAAAGAACTTATGAAAATAATATCCTATAATGTAAACGGAATTCGTGCAGCTCTAAAAAAAGGTTTTTTAGTATGGTTACAAGCGGCAAAACCAGATGTTATTTGTATACAAGAAACCAAAGCTCATAAAGATCAACTAGATCTAACTGCATTTGAAAATGCAGGATATCCTTTTCACTATTGGTTTTCTGCACAAAAAAAAGGATATTCATCTGTTGCAATTTTATGCAAAGAAAAACCCAAAAATGTGGTGTATGGAACAGGTATCGAAACCATGGATTTTGAAGGTAGAAACATTAGGGTAGATTTTGATGAGGTTTCTATAATGAGTATGTATTTGCCTTCTGGTACAAATTTAGATCGCCTAAATTTTAAACTGAATTATATGGATGAATTTCAAGACTATATGAACAACTTGAGGTTAGAAATTCCGAATTTAGTAATCTGCGGAGATTATAATATTTGCCATGAAGAAATAGACATCCACAATCCAAAAATGAAAGGAGTTTCTGGATTTTTACCAGAAGAAAGAACTTGGATTGGTAACTTTATAAAAAGTGGGTTTATAGACAGTTTTCGTTACTTAAACCCTACAAGACAAGAATATTCTTGGTGGAGCTACAGAGCCAATGCCAGAGCCAATAACAAAGGTTGGAGATTAGATTACGCAATGGTGTCTGCTCCTTTAAAAGAAAAAATTTCTAGGGCATATATTTTACCAGAAGCAAAGCACTCAGACCACTGCCCAATTGCGGTTGAGTTGAATGTTTAATTGAATAGAAACAAAATAATAGTATTTTGAAAAAATTTATAGTACTTCTCTTAGCAAGTTCGTTTAGTATGTTTTCACAAGCAATAACGGATTCTATCCCAAAACAAATTACCACAGAAGATTTATTTTCTGATTTCGATATTGCCTTGATAGATAGTTTGTTAATGGACTCTAAATACAAATCTCCATTATACCAGCGTTTTTCATATGTATTAGAAGATAGCGATACAATTAATGATAATGAAGTGGTATTGTCTACAGAAATTTTAAAAGAAAGATTGCAACATATAAATGCAAAAACTCCTTTTCATATTGCGTATAACCCAGCGTTAGAAAAAGTTATTAAATCGTATTTAAAATATCGTAAAAGATATTATCCTGCATTAATGGCTAAAGCAGCTTATTATTTTCCAATGTTCGAAAAATATTTAGATCAATACGATATTCCTTTAGAAATGAAGTATTTGGCAATTGTAGAGTCTGCGTTAGATCCTACAGCAAAATCTAGAGTTGGAGCTACTGGGCTGTGGCAATTTATGTATGCTACAGGTGTGCAGTATAATTTAAAAGTTAGTTCTTATGTAGATGAACGTCAGGACCCAGTTTTAGCTACGATTGCCGCGTGTAAATATTTGTCTAATTTATATGATATTTTTGGAGATTGGGATTTGGCATTAGCGGCTTATAACTCTGGCCCAGGTAACGTTTCTAAAGCCATAAAACGTTCTGGTGGTTACAGAAACTATTGGAATATTCGCCCTTTTTTACCTACTGAAACAGCAGGATACGTTCCTGCATTTTATGCAACTATGTATCTTTTCGAGTATCAAAAAGAACATCAGTTAGTTGCCAATACTCCTCAAATTCGTGCTTTTGAAACTGATACAATTCAAGTTAAAGAAACGATAAGTTTTGAACAGATTTCAGAAATTACCGGAATGAATTTAGAACTTATTCAGTTTTTAAATCCGAGTTATAAACTAGATATTATCCCTTATCTTCCAGAAAAAAAGTATGTACTTACACTGCCTCGAAAAAATAGCTTCCAATTTATAGAAAACGAACAAGCAATATATGCCTTGGCACTTGAAGATGCTGCAAAAAGAGAAAAGCCATTACCTAAATATTTTGAAATGGATAAACGCATTCGTTACAAAGTAAAAAGTGGTGATTTTTTAGGCAAAATTGCCAATAAGTTTGGAGTACGAGTGTCTGATATAAAACGATGGAATCGGTTAAAGAATAGTCGATTAAAAATAGGACAAAGGCTTAGTATTTATCCAAAAAAATTGGCTTTTACCAAACAAGAAAATCAAAAGTTAACCAAAAAAAGAAGTGTAAAAAACGCAAAAAAAGCTGCATTTAAAACTTATATTGTTCAGAAAGGAGACTCTCTTTGGAAAATTTCTAAGAAGTTTAAGAATGTTTCTACGGAAGAAATAAAAAAGTGGAACAATATTTGGGGTGTTAAAATTTTAAAACCAGGAACTAAACTAAAAATATACAAAAGCTAATTTTATGAAAAAAATATTTTCAATAGTTGTAGTAATTATTTTATTTGCAGCATGTAAAGGAAATGATAAGTTTGTTTTAAGACAATCTTTAGGGAAATTAAATAAAGTAATGGTTGTTTCCGATGCCAATGATTGGAACGGAGATTTGGGTTCAGAAATTAGAAACTCATTTGGTGAGCTTGTGGTGGGTTTACCACAGCCAGAACCTACATTGTCTGTTTCTCAAATACCGCCAAATGCTTTTAGTGGTATGATGAAAGCCTCTAGAAATATTTTAATTATTGGGGTAGGAGAGAAAGAACAGTTTTATATTAAAAAAGATATTTATGCGCAGCCTCAAACTCTTGTATACGTATATGGTACTAGTGATGCAAGTGTTTTAGGAATGTTTAAAAAGCATAAAAAGGAAATTATAGATACTTTTATTGCTGGTGAAATAGCCATGACACAAGCTGTTTTTTCTGAAAGATTACAAGGAGTTCCTGAGTTTAAAACCTTAAAAAAATTAGGTGTTTCTTTTATCATACCAAATAATTATAATGTAGTAGATGATACTGGAGATTTTTTATGGTTAAGACATCATTTAACCAGTGGTATTGCAAAAACTGGTAGCAACAACATTTTAGTATATTCAATTCCATTAGAAGATGAAACTAAAGTGGCAGATAGTATTGTAAGTGTTCGCAACAGATTTGGTAAAAAATACATACCAGGTACCGATGAAGAAACTATGTACATGATAACCGAAGAAGCCTATACGCCTTTTACCTATGAAACCACACTAGATGGTAAAAAGGCTTATGAAACCCGTGGTAAGTGGGAAGTGAAAAACGATTTTATGGCAGGGCCATTTTTAAACTATTCTGTTATAGATGCCAAAAATAATAGAGTGGTTGTTTTTGAAGGTTTTACCTATGCCCCTTCTGTAAATAAGAGAGCTTTTCTTTTTGAACTAGAAGCAATTGGTAAATCTATGAAGATTAACTAACAGCATTGCTAACTAATATTTTACAAGCTACCTGAAAATATATTTTTCAGGTAGTTTTTTTTAATGAGAATGATTATATTTGAGAATCAACCTTAAAACTTTTAATTATGGACATGAATTTTTCAGTGTTATTTATTAGCGCAATTATACCAATGTTTATTGGTTTTATTTGGTATGGCCCTCTTTTTGGGAATGCTTGGATGAACCAAATGGGGTTTACAAAAGAGTCTTTGGAAGGAACAAATATGGTAAAAGTACTTATTATTTGTTATGTGGTTAGTATATTAATTGCATCTGCATTAATGCAAATGGTAATTCACCAAATGGGCGTATATTCTACCTTAGCAGGAGAACCAGGTTTTAGCGAAGGTACCGGAAGTACTTTTAGTTATTTTCAGGATTTTTTAGCTCAGTACGGAGATCGCTTTAGAACATTTAAACATGGTGCATTTCATGGTATTTTGTATGGTTTATTTTTAGTTACACCTATATTAAGTATACAAGCAATGTTTGAAAGGAAAGGGTTTAAATATATTGCCTTAAATGCTGGTTATTGGATAGTAACATTAGCTATAATGGCAGGCGTTATTGCACAATGGGTGTAAATATAAGTTTTTGCCATAAAAAAAATCCCTTTTTAAAAAGGGATTTTTTTATACTGCTAATTCAATTTAATAGCCTATTTTTTCTCGTAACCTTTTTAAAACGCTATTGGCAGTAATTGTTGCTTTTTTCGCTCCAATTTCTAGTGCAGCATCAATTTCGTGTTTATTTTCCATAAAGTGATGGTATTTTACGCGAATGGAGGCAAACTTCTCTAAAATTAATTCATATAATGCTTGCTTTGCGTGTCCATAACCATAATTTCCACCTTCGTAGTTTTTACGCATTGCTGCAATTTGAGTGTCTGTAGCAATTAATTTATAAAGAGCAAAAATAGCATCAGTATCTGGGTTTTTAGGTTCCTCTAAGCTTAAGCTGTCTGTCTTAATACTCATAATTTGCTTCCGAAGTTGTTTATCTGTTAAAAAAATATTGATGGTATTATTCCTAGATTTACTCATTTTTTCGCCATCTGTACCAGGAACTAATTTTGTAGTTTCTGCAATTTTAGCTTTCGGCAACACAAATGTTTCTCCGATACTATTATTTATTCTGCTAGCAACATCTCTTGTTATTTCTAGGTGTTGCAATTGGTCTTTACCAACAGGTACTATTTCTGCATCGTATAATAAAATATCTGCAGCCATTAACATTGGATATGTAAATAACCCTGCATTTACATCTTCTAAACGGTCCGATTTATCTTTAAAACTATGAGCTAGCGTAAGTCTTTGGTATGGAAAAAAACAGCTTAAATACCAAGTAAGTTCTGTGGTTTGCGGTATATCACTTTGTCTGTAAAATACTGTTTTTTTTATATCTAAGCCACAGGCAAGCCACGTAGCAGCAGTACTATAGGTGTTTTCTTTTAATATTTTTCCATCTTTAATTTGAGTTAAAGAGTGCATATCTGCAATAAATAGATATGCATCATTTTCTGGATTATTGGCCATTTCTACCGCAGGTAAAATAGCTCCTAACAAGTTTCCTAAATGTGGCGTTCCTGTACTTTGTACACCTGTTAATATTCTAGACATTACTATTGTTTTATTATTGATATATAAAAAAGTATCTTTTTTTGTAAAATAGTAGATAACTGTTTTAGGCGGTAAAAATAAGGTTTTGATTAGTAAAATCCATAAACAAAAAGAATATTCCTATTTTTGTTTTTCTAAAATTAGAACGAGTGTTATATTTTAGAGAAATATCACTTTTTACAAAAAAAACAAAAGCCATTATTTGTAATGATTTTTTTAAAAATTTTTAAAATTCCTTTTCTTTTACTGTGGCGATTTTGGTTTTATCTTTTATTATTTATTACCATATTAATTTTTTTTCCATTTTTATTGCTTTTTACAATCAATAAAAAACACTATCATATATTCTGGAAATTTGCTAGAATTTTATCTAAAATTCTTATTTACGGAATGGGTTTTAGAATTCATTTAGATAAAAAACAATCGTTAGAAAAAAATAAAAGCTACATGATTTGTGCAAATCATGCCTCTTTATTAGATCCTTTTGTTTTAATTGCTATTAGTAAAAACCCTATAGTTTTTGTTGGTAAAAAAGAGTTGGCAAATATTCCGGTTTTTGGTTTTTTCTACAAAAGAACCGTAATTATGGTCGATAGAAGTAGTGCCGAAAGTAGAAAAAGAGTTTTTAAAATGGCAAAAGAACGACTTAAAAATGGTGTTAGTATGGCTATTTTTCCAGAAGGTTTGGTGCCAACTGAAGAGGTTGTTTTAGCGCCTTTTAAAAAAGGAGCTTTTAGTTTGGCTATAGAATTTAAGATACCTATTGTTACACAAGTTTATTTTGATTGTAAGCGATTTTTTTCATGGAATATCTATAAAGGAAGACCTGGTGTACTTCGTGTTAAGCAACATAAATTTATTTCAACAGATACCTTAAAAGCAACACAAGTAAACGATTTAAAAGAGCAAACCTTTCAATTAATTTTTAATGATTTGTTAGCAGATAAGAAATATATGAAAGATACCAATAGAAAAAAATGAGCGAAAAATTAAATTACTATTACGAAGCATTGGAAGAAAAACTAAATGTGATATCTCACGCAATTGGTTTTATACTAAGTGCTGTGGCATTTCCTTCTTTGGTATATAAAGCTTTAGATTATGATGGTTTTTTAAAACCGATTAGCTTCCTAATTTATGGAGCTAGTTTGTTATTGCTCTACGCAGCTTCTACACTTTATCATGCGGCTAAGAATCCTAAAAAAAGAAGAAAACTAAATATTTTAGACCATGCAGCTATTTATGTTTTAATAGCAGGAAGTTTTACGCCATTTTGTTTGGTAACTTTAGGTAATAAACCTATTGGCTTTTATCTTTTTATTTTTATTTGGATTTTTGCTTTGATAGGTGTTATTCTGAAACTTTTTTTTACAGGTAAATTCCAAAAATTATCAACTGCAATGTATCTTTTAATGGGGTGGCAAGTAGTATTTTTTATAAAGCCCTTAATAGAAAACCTGTCTACTTTCAATTTAAATTTATTATTTGCAGGAGGTTTTTTTTATAGTATTGGTGCCGTTTTGTATGCTATTAAAAAAATTCCTTACAATCATGCTATTTTTCATGTTTTTGTACTTTTAGGCAGTATATGTCACTTTATTGCTATTTTTAATTTATAGGTTCCAATAGCAAGTTTTTAGTTTAGTTTGTAAATAGTAAAAGGCTAACCTTTACCTACCTTTTAATTATATAGGCCATTTTGTATACGGATTTTTGCTTAGTACGGCATTGTAGTATTTTAAATCTCCAGTTACTTCTTTACCAAGCCACACAGGTTTTTCGAAATATTCATCTGCTTTGTTTAATTCGACTTCTGCAACAATTAGTCCTTTATTTTCTCCTAAAAATTCATCAATTTCGAAGGTATGATTCCCTTTTTTTACCAAATACCTATTCTTTTCTATAATAGTTGGTTCACATAATAGTAAAAGTTGTGTAGCTTCTTTAAGTAAAATTTCTTTTTCCCATTCAAACCTTGTAGTTCCCTCGGCGTTTGTTTTCCCTTTTACGGTAATGTACGCTTTTGTATTACAAGTTCTAATACGAACCACTCTGTTTTTATCGGTATTTAAAAAACCTTGTTTTATTGTTTGAATATAAATGCTTTCTTCTTTAAAATTTAAACTAGTTACTAAAAACTTTCTTTCTATTTCTAAACTCATAAAACCAATATTTTAGTGCACTAATGTAGTTACTTTTAGCGTTGTTATCACAAAAATAAATATCTTTGAGGCATAAATGATTATAATGAAAAAAATCTTTTCAGTTTATTTCCTTTTTTTAGTTTCTATGGTTTTTTCCCAAACAGACTATAGCGACTCGTGGGAAGATTTTTACGCCTACAACAATGTTAAAGATTTTGTAATAGCCGATCAAACTATATTTGCTTTGGTAGACAATGCTGTTTTTACATACCATTTAGAATCAGGTGAAACAAACAAGATTTCCTCTATTCAGGGACTTTCTGGAGAAAATACCACTGCAATTTATTACAATACTACTTTTAAAAGATTAGTTATTGGTTACGAAACTGGTTTAATAGAAGTTTTAGACAATAATGGGACAATTACTATTTCTTCAGATATTGTAAATTTTAATCAATCAGGAGAAAAAAGTATCAATCATATATCTGAATATGGGAATACGTTATATTTATCTACTCCTTTTGCTATTGTAGAATACAATATCGAAAAGTTAGAGTTCGGAGATACTTTTTTTATAGGAAATGGCTCTAGCGCAGTAAAAGTTAATCAAACGTTAGTTTCTAATAACCAATTGTTTGCTGCCACAGAACAGGGTGTTTTTAAAGCAGATTTAACAAGTAGTTTGTTAATCGATTTTAAAAATTGGCAACCATTATTTGATGGTAGAAATATTCGAGGAATTCAAGAATTTCAAAATGATGTATATGTCATTGAAAATAACTCTTTATTAAAAATAACTTCTTCAAATTTAACGAGTGTTAAAAGTTTTACAGAAAAAATTGTCGCCATAAAAACATCGGCATCAAACCTAACAGTATCACTCAAAAATACTGCCATTGTTCTAAATACAATATTAGCGGAAGAGGTAAGGTTTACCACAAATAGCGAAACTAACTTTACTTTAAACACTGCTTTTTTTGAAAATGGTACCGTTTTTTTAGCTACAAAAGAGTTGGGAGTTTTATCAGCATCAGCAATAGATACAGGTAGTTATTTAGAAATTCATCCACAAGGTCCTTTGTCAAATAAAGTGTTTTCTATAGACGTGCATAATAAGAATCTTTGGGTAGTTTATGGCGGATATAATTCCGTTTATGGTCCTGTTTTTAATCGCCAAGGTTTTTCACATTACAACGGAGAAACTTGGTTAAACACACCATTTAATCCTAATTTTCCGATAACAGATCTAAGCTACATCACTATAGATACCAATGCCGAAAACAAAGTTTATATAAGTTCTTTAGGAGATACTAGAGATGTAAATAGTTCGTTAAGTGGCGGACTTCTAGTAGTAGAAAACGACGAGATTGTTCAGTTTTATAACCACTTGAATAGTCCGTTAGAAGATATAGAATCTTTAGATGCTAGTCGTGTTACTATCCGAATTACAGGAACAGCATTAGATAGAGACGGTAATTTATGGGTTGCCAATATAGGGGTGCCTAATGAGCTAAAAAAGTTATCTACAAATGGGCAATGGACAAGTGTTAATATGAGTTCGGTAAAAACAAATCCATCCTTTGGTTTAAGTGAAATGGCTATTGATAGAAATAATAGCGTGTGGTATGGATCTAGAAATAATGGCGTTTTTGTTTATAATGAAAACGGTAACAGAAAGAAGTCTTTAATAGCGACTCCCAATTTAGGTAATTTACCAAATGCAACGGTTAAGTCTGTAATTGTAGACAAAAATAATAATGTTTGGATGGGTACCAATTCTGGGTTGGTAGTTTACAATAATACTTCGGGAGTTTTCGAAGAAACAGTAACGAATGCCAATCCTATTATTATTTTAGATGATGGAATTCCTAAAAAACTTGCTGGAGATCAATCTATTAGTTCAATTGCTGTAGATGGAGCAAACAATAAATGGATTGGCACCGATAATGGTGGCGTTTTGTACACCAACCCAAACGGACAAAATACTTTGGCTAATTTTAGTAAAAAAAATTCGCCGTTACCTTCTAATCGAATATTAAAAATTAAAGTAGAAAATACATCCGGCAAGGTATATTTTGCTACAGATAAAGGGATTGTAGCCTACAATAGTAATGTGGCTCCTTTTTCAGATACGTTAACAGCGGTGTATGCGTATCCAAATCCTGTATTAAAAAGTCATGAGTTTGTTACCATAGCTGGTAGAAATGGTACGACCTTACCCAAAGGTACTAATGTAAAAATTTTAGATATTGCAGGAAATTTAGTGCATGAAACGAATGTAGTTGAAGGTCAGGAATTACAAGGAGGAAAAGTGGTTTGGAACAAAAGAAATTTAGCAGGAAATAAAGTTGCTTCTGGAGTATATATAGTGCTTTTATCTACAGATGATGCCTCAGAAACAGCTATGACTAAAATAGCAATTGTAAACTAAAATGGCAATTATACAAACAAAAGCAATTGTTTTAAGTAGTTTAAAATATAGCGACACAAGTTTAATTGTAAAATGTTTTACCGAAGAAGAAGGTGTTAAGTCTTATTTAATAAGAGGGGTGTTAAAAGCAAAAAAAGGAGGCTTAAAAATTGCTTATTTTCAACCGTTAACACAATTAAACTTAATTGCAAAACATAGCAATAAAAGTACTTTACACACTATAAAAGAAGTACAAATTTTAAATCCATATAAAACCATTTATAAAGATATTGTAAAACAATCTGTAGTATTGTTTTTATCTGAAGTTTTAGCCAACAGTATTCAAGAAGAAGAAGCGAATAGGAACTTTTATAATTATATTACTACCGCACTTTTATGGTTAGATTTACACGATAAAATTACTAATTTTCACTTGTTATTTTTATTAAATGCCACTAGGTATTTAGGTTTTTATCCCGATATAGATGAAAATGATACCAGTTTCGATTTGTTATCAGGAAATTTTACTGCAAGTGTTTATGAGAAAAATACCATTTCTGGAAATGAATTTTATCATTTTAAAAAGCTATTAGGCATGAATTTTGATACAATTAATATGGTTTCTTTCAGTAAAAATGAAAGACAATTGGTATTAAAAACTATAATAAAATATTACGAATTGCACTTAGATGGTTTTAGAAAACCAAAATCTTTAGAAGTGCTTGAAACCGTTTTTAGTTGATGAAAAATTTTTTAATAACAATCGCTTTATTTTTAAGTGGTTTTTCTTTTTCTCAAAGCGTTAAAGTTGTAGATAAGAAAACAGGAAAAGTAGTTAAAAATGTTAGTATTTTTAATATTTCAGAAACAATAAGTATAACCACTGATGATAAAGGATTTGCAGATATTTCTGGGTTTACGAATAAAGAGACAATTATTTTTTCGCATCTTTCGTATGCGGTTTTGTCAACTACAAAAAGTAAGATTGTAAGTACTAATAATATTGTTTATTTGGCAAAACAATCCGAGCAATTAGATGAAATTGTAATATCATTGTTTAAAAGTGATGAAAAAGCAAAAAGAATTGCAGAGCAAATAGCTGTAGTAAATGCCAGAGAAATTCAACAATTATCTCCCCAAACATCTGCAGATTTATTAGCATCGATACCAGGTATTAAAGTTCAGAAATCTCAATTTGGTGGCGGTAGTCCGGTTATTAGAGGGATGGAGTCTAATCGGGTTTTGCTGGTGGTTGATGGTGTGCGAATGAATAACGCTATATATAGAAAAGGGCATTTACATAACGCAATTTCTGTAACACCAAATATGCTAGATAAAACAGAAGTGGTTTTTGGTCCTTCCTCTGTTTTGTATGGCTCCGATGCTCTTGGAGGAGTTATTCATTATTACACAAAAACGCCAAAACTATCTGAAACAAACGAAGTGAAAAGTCAGTTTTTTTCAAGATTCTCTACCGTGAATCAAGAAATAACTTCAAATTATTTGGCCGAAGTTAGAAGAAAAAAGTGGGCCTCTTTAACCAGTGTTTCTTTTAGTGATTTTGGCGATTTAATGGCAGGCAAAAACCGAGCTCATGGATTTAAAGATTGGGGAAAAGTATTTTATTACTCCGAGAATGTAAATGGAAATTACAACCAAAATCCTACGGCAAATACCAATCCTAATTTACAACGAAACACAGGATATCATCAAACAGATATTCTTCAAAAGTTTTTTATAACTCTAACCAAAAACACCGATTTAAAGGTAAATATTCAATATTCCACAAGTTCAAACATACCAAGATTCGATAGATTAACAGAATTAAGTAATGGGAATTTAAAATTTGCAGAGTGGAATTATGGTCCGCAAAATAGATTTTTAGCAGCTACTCAATTCCTTATCAATCCGGGGAAAAAATGGTTAGATAAAGGCACAATTACCGCAGCATATCAACATATAGAAGAAAGCAGGATTCAGCGTAAATTTAATAGTTTAAAAAGGTCTTATAGAGAAGAAGAAGTGGCTGTTTATAGTTTAAATGGTGATTTTTCTGTGCCGCTTACTTCTGACAAAAGTAGAATTTTTTCCTATGGTTTCGAGCTTGCTTATAATGATGTTAACTCAAAATCTTACGGCAAAGAATTGGCAATTTCTAACGGAGAAATTAACGGTTTTTCAAATACATTTAACGTACAATCGAGGTATCCAGACGATGGAAGTTCTTACATGAGTTCTGCCTTATATTTAGATTACAGACAAGATTTAAGCAGTAAAGCTACTTTAAATTCGGGCATACGTTTTACTAAAACACATCTTGAAGCCAATTGGCTAGATCAAACATTTATTCAGTTAGAAAATACCAATATTAGAACAGACAACTCTGCAATAACCGCAACTTTAGGCTATGTATACAAACCAAATAAAAACTGGCAAATTAATAGTGTTTTATCCTCTGGTTTTAGGTCTCCAAATATTGATGATGTTGGTAGGGTGAGAGAAAAGGCAGGTAATGTTACCATACCTAATATAAATGTAACACCCGAATTTGCCTATAGTGCAGAAATAGGAGTTTTAAAGTATTTTAATGATAAAAAATTTCGTTTGGGAGCTAATGTTTACTACACATTATTAGATAATTATATTCAGAGAGACTTTGTTTACAATACAAGCGGAACCATAAAACAAGTGTTATTTGATGGAGAATATGGAAATGCTGTTTCAAATCAGAATAAAGGAACTGCTTATATTACTGGTTTTACAGCAAATTATTTGGGAAAACTTTCTAACTCCTGGAATACCTCTGGTTTCTTAACATTTACCGAAGGGCGAACGTATGATACGAATTTACCAATGTCTTCAATTCCGCCCTTATTTGGTCAGTTCGATGTTAGTTATACCTTAAATAAATTGGCCTTAGGAGCAAATGTACGTTTCAATGCTAAAAAGGATATTAAAGATTTTAACATCGTTGAAGGCATCGATAACCATGATTTAACACCAGTTGTGAATGCAAATGCAACAGAAGATATACTAAAGTATTATGGTACGCCAAGTTGGGTTACCGTTGGTTTTAACGGAAGTTATGAGTTTAGTACTAATTTTTCTTTACAAGCACGCTTAGATAATTTATTAGATCAACATTATATAGAATTTGCTTCTGGTGTTGCTGCACCCGGAAGAAATTTATCGTTGTCTTTTGTTGCTGTATTTTAAAAGTTTAGCACATTAGTTTCGCTTTCTTTTTCCTTCTTCTGTAAAATGGTCAGAAAGTGCTTTTTCTGTTTTTATAATACTTACAATTAGAGCCATAAATACAAAAGCCATAGGTTGCCATGTTAAATTTGTATTTATAAAAGTAGCAAAAACGAGTCCTGCTAAAAATGAAATACCAGAATAAAAAAGTAAACTTTTATTAAAAGTGGTGTTTGCAAAGTCCCAAATTTCTTTATTTTGCATAGCTTTTGGCGTTTTATAACCATAAATATTGTTTATCTTTTTTGGCGGGAATCTCCAAAATATAATACTTATTAAAAAAAGAAGTCCGTTGGTTGTAAAAACGTATAATAAAGCGTCGTTCATGTTTTTTTATTTAATAAAATATAAAATTAATTAAAAATACTTATTTCTTTTTGGGTCTTAATAAACCTTCTTGTGCAAAAGAAGCAATTAAAGAACCATTTCTTGTAAAAATATTTCCTTTAGCTAGGCCTCTTGCGCCGAACGCATTTGGCGATTCTGCCGAAAAAAGCATCCAATCGTTAAAGTCAAAATCTCTAAAAAACCACATAGAATGGTCTAAGCTTGCGGTTTGGGTATTGCCAAAATTATAGGTACTTCCGTTCGGATTAAAAGCAGCATTCAGTACATTATAATCAGAAATATAAGTAAGAATTTCTTGTTTAGTTCGGTGGTTTAAATTCTGATGATTTTCTCCTTTTAAACGAAACCATACCTGTTCTGTTGGTGGTAAATCTTTTGGTTCTAGTGGGTTTGGTACTCGAACGGGTTTAAATTCTATAGGTCTTTCTACACTCAAAAAACTTTTTGTGGCTTTCGGTAAAAAATCTCCAAATTTATCTAACATATCTGTCCAGCTAAGCAATTCTTCTGGTTGTTTAATTGCCTTGTTAAAAGTGGCTTGATGCTCAAAACCATCCTCTTTAATTTGAAATGAAGCTGCTAAAATAAAAATAGATTTTTGATGTTGAATGGCTGTTACCCTTCGGGTAGAAAAACTACCACCATTTCTCATTTCCTCCACTTTATACTCTATAGGTGTAGTTAAATCTCCAGCCTCTAAAAAGTAGCCATGTAAAGAGTGTAAAAACCTGTTTTCTGGAATTGTTTTATAAGCAGCATTTACAGATTGTGCTAGTACTTGACCACCAAAAACTTGTGGACTCCCGATTGTGTAACTATTTCCTAAAAATCGGTTATTACCTATGTTATCTAATTCTAATAAAGCTATTAATTCTTTACTCGTTTGCATTGTTTATTTTTTTTTGAATGGAAACTTTTGCTGAAAAGGAGTAGGTTGAATCCTTTGTAAAAAAAGTTTTAATATTTTGTTAGTGATGGTTTTTTTATGTCTTACATATACCGTTAGTTCTTGTGGTGTGGCACCTACCGAACTCTTAATTTCGCTGGCGGTTCTTCCAAAATTAATAATGTTAACTTTTTTAGCAATAGCAATTTCAATGTAAGTATATAGCATTCTTTGGTAAATGGCATACTTTCTATTTAAATCGTAATTTATACCTACAAAATGAGCATCTAAAGTTTTATTGTTTATTACTCCAGTCATAAAACCTACAAGTTTTTCATTTAAATAGAATCCTTTTACCATAAAAGTATCTCCAAAATGTTTTTTTAAATCAACATAAGTGTGTACATTTAAATTTGTAAGATTAAATTTTGCATTGGTAGCCACATTCTTGTAAAGGTTGCTTATTTCTGGCATTAGGGCAGCCAATTTATCTACAGAAATATCTTCTATTTTTATGTTTTTACTTTGAGAAAATGCTTTTTTTGCTTTTACTCTAAACTTTGTTTTCATGGCAGCCAAATAGTCTTCAAAACTTTGCCAATGTTTTGGAACCGTTAAAACCATATTAGGTTCCACAGAAAAAGGGTGGTATTTATAATTTTTTAAGGTATCTGTTAGGTGTAAAGATTCGTTTATAAAGTCTTTAAGTAAAAAGGCATCTATAGTTTTTTTGAGCTCTTTATTTGTTTGTATTAAGTTGTAAATTGCTTTTGCTAAATGATCAATTACCTCTTTTTTATGTTCATTTTTTTTTATGAAAAGTCCGTGTTCACCGCTTACAAAAGTATTGCCTGAAATTAGTAATTTTAGAGGGCTGCACTCTTTTAAAAGCCCTATTTTTTTTCCAATATTTTTTAGAAGGTTAAAATTATTTTCTAAGATTGTTCCATTAAAATCTATTATTTTAATTGTAGAAAAAGCAATAGGAAGCTGATTGTTATTTAAAATTACAATATATGTAAACTGAATTTCTGGGTGATTTTTTTCAATAGAACTTAAAAAATTTCTATGATAGTAGATTGAGTTTTCACACTCTAATTGTTGCCAAATAGTATCTGTAATTTTATTTACAGAAGAGAAGTATAAAGCGTTAGAAGTGTTTTTTTTGAGCATCAAATAAGTGTAAATAAATACGTTATTTTTTGTAATTATTATTAAGGCAAAGTTCCGTTTTCTAAAGTAATAAATAGCCTTTTTTAATAATTTTCTTTTTAATTTGTTGTGGCGAACTTTTCTGCAAAAAGTTAGAAAATGTAATGTAACTTTAATTATAACGTTTTTTTAACAAACATGTTTCTATTTGATACAAAATGAGTTCTGTGTAAAAAAGTATATTTGCAACAAAATTAATTAATTTTTATAGATTGTTCGTTTTTAAGATTACTCAAAAATAAACAAACATTAATTTTAGTTATTTAAAGAAATCAACCAACTAATTATGAGGAAAATAATTCTTGCAGTTTTAGGAATTCTGTGTATTGTAGGAGCAGTATTTTTAGGTAACTTTTTAATAGAAAAGAACCAAAAACCAAGGCCAACTTATCAAAAAACAATTAAAACGGTTTTTGTAGATAACGTAAAAAACAAAGAAATTCCTATTGTAATTTCTGCAAATGGTAATTTAGTTGCAAAGAACAAGATTGCTCTTTTTTCTGAGGTGCAAGGAGTTTTAAAAAGCACTCAAAAACCATTTAAACCAGGTACAAATTATCGAAAATTTGAAACTCTATTAAGTATTAATAGCGAGGAGTTTGAAGCAAGTTTACTAGCTCAAAGAAGTAATTTATTTAATTTGATAACTGCGATTATGCCTGATATTCGATTAGATTATCCTTCAGAATTTGAAAAATGGGAAAAATATTTACAACGGTTTAACATTCAGGGTAATATTCCTGAATTACCTAAATTTAGTAGCCAGAAAGAAAAATATTTTATTTCAGGGAGGCAAATTCTAACCACTTATTATGCGGTAAAAAATTTAGAAGTTCGCTATGAAAAACATCAATTAAAAGCACCATTTTCTGGTATTTTAACTGAAGCTACAGTAACGCCAGGATCTTTGGTAAGAGTTGGGCAAAAATTAGGCGAATTTATAGATACGAGTGCTTATGAACTTCAAGTTTCAATAAATGCAACTTTTGCAAATTTATTAAAAGTTGGCAATTCAGTAACGCTTTTTAATGCAGATAAATCTGCTCAGTATACAGGTAAAGTAGTTCGTGTAAACGGTAAAGTAGATCAGGTTTCTCAAACTATTATGGCTTTTATCGAGGTTAAAGGAGTAGGTTTAAAAGAAGGCTTATTTTTAGAAGCTAATTTAATTGCTAAATCTGTATCAAATGCCATTGAGATGCCAAGAAAATTATTAGTTGATAATTCTGCCGTGTATACCGTTGAAAAAGACACAATTTTAACCCTAAAAAAAATACATGTAGCCTATTTTGGTGCAGAGAATGTAGTAATTCAGGGCCTAACAAACAATGATCGAATTTTAACTCAAATGCTACCTGGTGCTTTCGACGGAATGGTGGTTAAAGTAAATAAGAAGTAGTAGCAAGTGCTTAATAGTTACTAGCTTTTAGAAACCAATATTCATGAAAAAAATAATTACCTATTTTATAAAATATCCAGTAGCTGTAAATGTAATGATTATAGCCTTTGTGGTATTAGGAACTGTTGGGGTTTTAAATATGAAATCTTCCTTTTTTCCATTGGTAGATTCGCAATTAATTAGAATTACATTGGCATATCCTGGTGCATCACCAGCGGAAATGGAAGAAGGTGTTGTTTTAAAAATTGAAGATAATTTAAAAGGAATTGTAGGTGTAGAAAGAGTAACTTCTGTATCTCGAGAAAATTCTGCCAATGTAAATGTAGAGGTTGAAAAAGGTAAAAATATAGATGTTGTTTTATCTGATGTTAAGAACGCTGTAGATAGAGTGCCTTCTTTTCCTTCTGGTTTGGAACCGCCTGTTATTGCCAAAGTAGAAAATATAAGACCTACAATTAGTTTTACAATTAGTGGAGAAAATGTATCATTAAAAACCTTAAAGCAATATGCTAGAGGTGTAGAAAATGATATAAGAGGAATTGAAGGTATTTCTCAAGTGGTTATTTCTGGTTTTCCAGATGAAGAGATAGAAATAGCGCTACGAGAAAACGATTTACGTGCATACAATTTATCGTTTACCGAAGTAGCAAATGCAATAAGAAATACCAATCTTTTAATTACTGGTGGTAATATAAAAACTGCAGAAGAAGACTATTTAATTAGAGCTAATAACAGGTCTTATTATGGTGTAGAACTTCAAAATTTAATTGTAAGATCTCAGCAAAACGGAAATATAATTCGCCTAAAAGATATTGCAGAAATTAGAGACACTTGGTCGGAAAATCCCGATAGGTTATTTTACAATGGCAATTTAGCTATCGATATTACAGTAAGTAATACCAATAATGAAGATTTAATTTCTTCTGCAGATAAAATTAAAGAATACATTTATAAGTACAACCAAAAGCAACAAAACGTTCAGCTACATGTTACCAGCGATAGAAGTATTACTTTAAACGGAAGAACGCAATTATTAATTGAAAACGGTATTGTAGGTATTTTATTAGTATTGTTTTTTTTAGCATTATTTTTAAATTTAAGATTGGCAATTTGGGTAGCATTTGGTTTACCAGTTGCATTTTTCGGAATGTTTATTTTTGCTGCCCAGTTCGATGTTACCATAAATGTTTTGTCTCTTTTTGGGATGATTATAGTAATTGGTATTTTAGTTGATGACGGTATTGTTATTGGAGAAAATATATATCATCATTATTACGATTTAGGAAAATCAAAAATAAATGCAGCTATAGATGGTACCATGGAAGTAATTCCACCTATAATTTCTGCTATTTTAACTACTATTATCGCGTTCTCTACTTTTTTCTTTGTAGATGGAAGGTTAGGAAGTTTTTTTGGAGAAGTATCTACAGTAGTATTGCTTACATTAACCGTTTCTTTAGTAGAAGCTTTGGTAATTTTACCCGCGCACATTGCACACTCAAAAGCTTTGGATAGAAAACGATTAGAAAATGGAGAGGTAAAGAATAAAGGAAAAATAGATGCTTTTTTCAGCAAAATTAATTCAGCTGCAGATGCATGGCTTACCAAAGTTAGAGACACGTATTATATCCCTTTTTTAAAATTTAGTTTAAAAAACAAAGTCTTTGCCTTTGCAATTCCTATTGCTATTATGGTTTTTAGTAAATTAGCCATGGATGCAGGAATTGTAAAAAGTGCTTTTTTTCCAAGAATTGCTAGTGATCAAATTCAGATTACTTTAAATATGCCCCAAGGGACAAATGAAAAAATTACCGATTCTTTAATATCATTTATAGAAGAAAAAGTTTGGATTGCTAATGATACCTTTACCAAAAAACAAACTGGAAACATACCGGTTATAGAAAATTTAATTAAAAGAATTGGGCCTGGAAGTGCAAATGCAAGTTTAACAGTAAACTTACTACCAGGTGAGTCTAGAGATTTTTCATCGCCAGAAATAACTAATTTTATTAGTAATAAGGTTGGCAAAGTATATGGGGTAGAAAGTTTAATTTTTGGTTCTGGAGGTAATTTTGGTGGGAGTCCAATTGCTGTTTCTTTACTCGGAAACAATATAAAAGAATTAAAAGCGGTTAAACAAGAATTAAAACAAGAATTAGAAAATAATCCGTTACTTAAAGATGTGGTAGATAATGACCCTGCCGGAATTAAAGAAGTAAAAATTACATTAAAAGACAAAGCTTATGTATTGGGCTTAAACCTACAGACAATTATGTCTCAAATTCGCTATGGCTTTTTTGGATTTCAAGCACAACGTTTTCAGCGTGGTCAAGACGAAATAAAAGTTTGGGTTCGTTACGACAAAAAAGATAGGTCTTCTATAAATGATTTAGATGATATGCGAATAATTGCACCGAACGGCGCACGGGTTCCATTTTCTGAAATAGCAAGCTATACCATTGCTAGGGGAGACATAGCAATTAATCACCTAGAAGGAAAAAGAGAAATTCAAATATCTGCAGATTTAAAAGATGCTAAAGAAAGTAATACAGAAATTTTAGACGATATAAAAACTAGGATTTTACCAGAAATTTTATCGAAGTATCCAACGGTAAAACCAATATATGAAGGTCAGAATAGAGAGCGTAATAAAACTACAGAATCGGTAAATTTAGTGGGGCCTATAATTTTATTACTCATTTACATTGTTATTGCCTTTACTTTCCGTTCATACAGTCAGCCAATTTTATTAATTATCATGATTCCTTTTAGTATGATTGGTGTAATATGGGGGCATTATTTTCATAGTTTTCCAATTGGTATATTATCATTTTTAGGAATCATAGCATTAATTGGTATTATGGTAAACGATGGTTTGGTGTTAATTGGTAAGTTTAACAGTTATTTAAAAGAAGGAATGAAATTTAATGTAGCATTAATAGCGGCAGGACAATCTCGTTTTAGAGCTATTTTCTTAACCTCGTTAACTACTATTGCAGGGTTGGCTCCGTTAATGTTAGAAAAAAGTAGGCAAGCACAATTTTTAAAACCGATGGCTATTTCCATAGCATACGGTATAGGAATTGCAACGATTTTAACGTTGGTAATGTTACCACTATTATTGGCTGTTTCTAATAGTATTAAAGTAAAAGTTAAATGGTTAAAAACGGGCAATGCAGTTACTAAAGAAGAGGTGGAAAGAGCCATTATAGAATCTAAATTCAATGAAGATGAAATATAATAATCAACTACTATTATTTTTACTGATTTTTACTTTTTTTTACGGATATTCTCAGCAAATTCTAACGAAAAAGGAAGCGTTAGAAATAGCTTTAGAAAATAACTTCGGAATAAAAATTGCTAATAATAATTTGGAAACTGCAAAAAATAATGCAAGTATCCTTAATGGAGGTTTTTTGCCAACGGCTACAATAAATTCTGGAGCAGATTATAGAACTAATAATCAAAAAATTGTATTTACAGATCCGCAAACAGGTAGCGATGCCGAAAGAGTGGGTAATGGGGTAATCACCAAAAATTACAACACCTCTGTAGCTTTAAATTACACTATTTTTGATGGAATGGGGAGAAAATATAATTATAAACAATTAAAAGAAACGTATAATTTAACAGCTATACAAGCTAGGCAAACAATAGAAAATACTTATTTACAACTTTTTACACTTTATTTTCAAATAGCACGACTTTCAGAGAATAAGTTAAATTTAGAACAAGCATTGGCTATTTCTAAAAGTAGGTTTAAAAGAGCAAAATATCAGTATGAATATGGACAAACCAATAAGTTAGAAATGTTAAATGCTGCAGTAGATGTTAATAATGATAGCATAACTTTAATAGCTGCATCACAGCAATTAAGCAATGCAAAAAGAGGTTTAAATGTTGTTTTAGGAGTTGAAAAACCTGTTACTTATGAGGTAGAAACACAAGTTGATTTTAACGAGATGTTGGTGTTGCAAGACTTAGAAGAAAAAACAATGAAAAATAATAGTTTGTTAAAGCAAAATGAAAAAAATATTGCAATTAGCGAATTTAATATTAAAATTAACAAAGCAAACTATTTTCCAAGACTTAATTTTAATGCTTCTTATGGTTTAAATAGAACAGAAAATGAGAATTTGGTAAACCCTTTTGGGGCTCGATTAATTACCTCAAATGGTATCAACGCAGGTGTGTCTCTCTCTTGGAGTATTTTTGATGGTGGCGGAACAAAAACAAGAGTAAAAAATGCAAAAATAGCCCTCGAAAATCAAGAGATTTTACTAGAACAGCAAAAGTTAACCATCAAAAATAGCGTAAAAAATACCTGGAATAATTATAAAAATCAGCTATTTATTTTAAAAGCTCAAGAAACAAATGTAGCTACCGCAGCAAATAATTTTAAAAGAACTGAAGATCGTTATAACCTTGGCCAAGTTACTTCTATAGAGTTTAGGCAAGCACAAATTAATTTTATAAATGCTAAAACAGCGTTGAACAATGCTAAATTTGATGCAAAACTTATAGAATTACAATTGTTGCAGTTAAGTGGAGATATTTTAAATGTTTCTTTTTAATTAGTCGAATCTAATTTTTTTCTAATAGTAAAATGAAAAGTTGTTCCTTTTCCTAGGTCGCTTTTTAACCAAATGGAGCCACCATAATGAGTAACAATTTTTTTAACTATAGATAAGCCGATTCCAGAAGAAGAACTTGTATTTTCTAATTTGTTGAAAATTTTAAAAATATGTTCGAAATAATTGGTTTTTATACCAATACCATTATCTTTTATATAAAATTCGTAAAAATTTTCTTTTTCAATACAGCCAATACTAATTTCTCCTACTTTCTTGTCGATACTTTTAATGGCATTGCTCAGTAAATTTTGAAAAAGCTGTTTAAAGCGCCAGCTATTTCCATACAAGTTAGGCAGTTCTTTTTGTATTTTTAAATTGATGTGATCTGGAACTAAAATGGTTTGTAAAATTTCTTCTAGTAAAGAATTGATGTCTATAAATTGGTCTTGAATATTTAATTTATCTAAAGTAGAATAATCTAAAATTCCTTTAATTAAATAATCCATTTTTTCAACATTAAATAGTACAGAGTTTAAAGCATCAGTATCTTTTTTTGTTAAAGAATCCTTTCTGTCTTCTATGTACCAATGTATTAAAGTGTGAACATTTGTTAAAGGAGATCTTAAATCATGCGATACCACATGTGCATAATCATTTAGTTGTTCATTTTGTTGCGATAAATCTAATAAAAGCTTTTCTTGCTCCTTTTGTTGTTGTTGTATCTTGTCTTCATATTCTTTTCTCTGCCTAATATTTACCAACATATTAGCATAAACAGAAAGAATTTCTTGTTCGTTTTCGGTGTATTTATTTATTTTTTTTACAGAATCAAAACCAATAAAACCTATTAATTCATTGTTTTTAATTTTAGGAATTGTTATCAAACTTTTTACACCTTGTGGCTCTAATAATCCTCGTAGCCCTAATTCGCCGTCGTAAGGCAACTTGCTAACATCTTCTATATACAATGGCAAACCTTTTTGGTGTCTTTCTAGCCATTGCGGAATAAAATCGATCGGTATATTTTGTAAATTTTGAATTTCTGGCTCAATTCCTTCTACACACCATTCATAGGTGTTAGAAGTCGTATTGTCTTTAAAATTATATCTAAAAATGTAACTTCTGTCAGATTCAACAAATCGTCCAATTTGTTCTAAAGATTCGTTAATTAATTTATCAATGTCAGACAAATCTGAATTAATATATTTAGTAGATATGTTAATTAATAGTTCTTGAAATCGTAACTGCCTTTGTATAATTTTATCCTTATCATGCTGTTGCATGTTATTTGTTAAAATAATTTCTTTAGGATTGTAAATACTGCCTTTATTCTTTTTTTTCATTATTTTAATGGAAAATTATACTTTATAGCTCTAGTTGAAATGCAATTTAAGAAAATTTATGTAGATTGATAAAATCCAATCAATCTACAATACACTTCAAGATTACAAATTTAGTGTAAAATAAAATTAAAATAATAGTTTAGTTTTGTTACAGATATTCTAACATCCCATAATTATGAACGAATGGTACATTCCTATAACCATACTACCAGGCATTTGCCTACTTATTTTATCAACTTCTAATATCATGATCGATTTGAGTAGGGAAATAAAATCGCTAATCAACGAAAAAGAAAACACCTCGGTATTAATAGAGCGTAAATTAAAACAACTAAAATTAGTAAATAGAGCCATGGCATTTTTGTATTTATCTGTGGCGTTTTTTGTTATTTCTGCGCTAATTTCTGGTATAAGTAATCATGTAGATGCTCATTTTACAGGAAGTATTTACACCTTATTTAGCGGAATTCTAATGGCATTTTTAGCCATTATTAGTTTGATGCTGTACTCGTTTAGAGCCGTAAAACTTAGGCAAGACCAATATCATAATATCTGCTAAATTTAAGTCTAAAAACTCCGCATGAAATACAGTTACACTGGTAATGATAATTCAACATTTGAACTAGTAGATACCTCAAGTATTCAGTATGCAACTGAGAGCAAAAAAGATGGTTTGTACAAAATTGTATGGACCATGAACGATGAAATATCACTTGGGCTAGATGGTTACCGAGTGATGCTTAAAAAAAATCAACTGCTATTTGCCACACCACTCAACCACTTACAGTTACAACTCGAGCATAAAAACGTGGTGGTGTATAGTTTCAATAGAGAGTTTTATTGTATTCGCGACCACGATGCCGAAGTAGCCTGCAACGGATTTTTATTTTTGGGTTCTTCAACTCCTATTGTGGTTACACTAACGCCCAACGAGCAGCAAAGTTTTGAATTATTGTACCAGTTTTTTATTGAAGAATTTGAAACGGTAGACCATATTCAAGGCGAAATGTTGCTAGTATTGCTAAAACGATTGCTTATAAAGTCGGTTCGCATTGCTCGTAAAACACTACCAGTTGAAGATATGCCGCAACAAAAGTTGGACATCATTCGTAAATTCAACTTATTAGTAGAAATGCATTTTAGAGAAAAGCACAAAGTAAGCGATTATGCAAACTTGTTGCACCTAACGGCAAAATCTATCTCCAACCTTTTTTCGCGCTATTACAATACAACGCCACTAAAAATTATAAACGAACGTTTAATTTTAGAAAGTAAACGACTACTCGATTTTTCCGACAAAAATATCAATGAAATAGGGATTACTTTGGGCTTTGAGGAACTGTCTCATTTTTCTAAGTTTTTTAAAAAACACGTAGGAGTTTCTCCCTCAGAATACAGATTGAAGTAAAAACTCATTTTGAGTAAAATATATAAACACAAAGGTAAATTAAACAATAAAATACAATAGTATTTACTCTAATTTTGCATTACAAAAAGATACCAAATATCTATTTGTTTAAAATATATGAATAATATTTATTTAAAATGAATTGAGTAAAATATATAAATAGTTAGGATGAATTGATAATACATAAACAACCCTCTTGAAGTATCTTTGTAATATATAAAATAAGTTATAAACCCTAAAAAATAAAAGAGATGTTAACCTGGAAAGATGTAATACGTTTTAGTGTAAATGGTAATCCAACTCCCGATCGAAGAGTTGAAAAAACCGAAGCAGAATGGAAAGAATTATTAACTCCAGAGCAGTTTCGAATTACGCGAAATAAAGGCACCGAAGCTGCCCACACAGGTGAGTTATGTAGCATTTACGAAGCTGGCAAATACAATTGTATTTGCTGCGATACGCCTTTGTTCGATTCTACGATTAAATTTAACTCTGGTACCGGATGGCCAAGTTTTACGCAACCTATCAAAGAAAACGCTATTAAATACGAAAAAGATACTTCGTACGGAATGGTACGCGTAGAAGTGATGTGCAATACATGCGATGCTCATTTAGGACACGTTTTTCCTGACGGCCCAGAGCCAAGCGGATTGCGATACTGTATTAACTCCGCTTCTATGCAACTCGAAACTAAATAAAAATCATAATTTATATACTTTAAAAGTATATTATAAAGAAAGAAAGGAATTGCCATGACTGCAATTACAAAAACAAAAGAAGAAAAAGTGTTTAAAGCACCTGAGTTTAATGTAAAAAATTGGGTAGATGCCCACGGAAACAAAACCGAACAAATACAATTGGCCGATTTTACAGGTAAATTTAAAGTGATCTATTGTTTTCAAAGTTGGTGCCCAGGTTGCCACAGCGCAGGTTTGCCCAGCTTACAAAAAATGGTACATGCACTTGGAGGAAACGACAAGGTTGTTTTTTTAGCGATACAAACGGTGTTTGAAGGACATGAAGCAAATACCTACGATAAAATGTTAGAAACACAAAAAAAATACGACTTAAAAATACCTTTTGGGCACGATGCTGGCGATGATGGAAAATCTCGATCTAATATCATGACCAACTACCAAACCGGAGGTACGCCATGGTTTATTTTTATTGATCAGTATGATAATGTAGTTTTTGCAGATTTTCATTTAAATGTAGATGCAGCCATTGAGGTATTAAAAAGTATTTAAATAATGGAAAATACAATACCCACAATAAAACTATACGGTGCAGATGGTTGCCATAAAACCCACTACTATAAGTTGGTATTGGACGATATTGGATTACCATATACATTTTTAGATGTAGAAGCAAACCAAGACCACGCAGAAGAGCTGCGTGGTTTATACGAAAACCGTAAACTTAATTTCCCTACCATTACAATAGGTGAAAAAAAGTTGCGCAACCCGTACAAAGAAGAAATAATTAAATGGATGAATAAATTAATACCTAGCAGATTGGAAATACAACACGAAAAAGAAAATAGCCGTTTTACATTAGATATCAACGGAGAAATAGCTAAAATTGACTACCGCCTACGCGATGGGAAAATGTACTTGGAACACTCCGAAGTTCCACGAAATTTAAGAGGACAAGGCATAGGAAAAGTATTGGTAGAAAAAACTTTTGAAAAATTAACCGAAGAAAACTATAAAGCAGTCGCAGTTTGCTCCTACATAAGAGCTGTAAAAAACCGAAGCGAGCATTGGAAATCAATTATTGAATAAGTACTTTATTTGTTGTTGCTTTACAGCTGTTTTGATGTAAAAATTACTTTAAATTTGTGGTATAATTGAAAGGGAAAATATAATGGAACAACAAAATAACACAGCTAAAACTACTGGCAATAGTATAAGCACATATGTAAACAAAATTCCTACAGGCTATTCGGTAGGAAATTACCAAGGCAAAAAATATGGTATTAGTAAAACCATATTTAACAAAGGAAAATCAGTAAAATTGTATGGTGAAGAACTAGGCGGAAATAACTTTGTAAGTCTAAATTATTACCTTACCACAACAAAAGAACTGTTGAAACCCTGTGAAATGCCTGCTCAAAAAGTAGTACATTTTTTAAAAAATGTGCAGTTATAAATTAAATTAATAACCTTTTAAAAAAAATAAAAATGACGAATTATAAAAAAGCGTATATCGCTGGCGGATGTTTCTGGGGAATGGAAGATTTGTTTAGAACTCGCCCAGGAATTATAGATACCGAAGTAGGATATATTGGTGGTGAAAACGAAAATCCTACCTACCGCAATCATCCTGGTCATGCCGAAGGAATTGAACTTGTTTACGACCCAAGTGTAACTTCTTTTAAAGAAATATTGGATTACTTTTTTAGAATCCATAATCCTACAACTGTAGACCGACAAGGAAACGACCGAGGATCTAGCTATCGTTCGGCTATATTTTTCCAAAATGAGGAAGAAAAAGCAATTGCCGAAGAGGTAATAAAAATTGTAGACGATTCTAAAAAATGGGACGGAAAAGTAGTAACCACCTTAGAGCCTTTTACTCCATTTTGGCCAGCAGAGCCAGAGCACCAAGATTATTTGGTACGCATACCTAATGGCTACACGTGCCATTTCGAAAGATTTGAAGAACCTTTTATATCATAACTATGACCGAAGTACAATTTAAAGACTTACGATTTAACCCAGATAGCACGCCATTTCATGATTTGGCAAAACAAATGGCGAAAGCTTTTGGTTATACGGCAAATTTAGATATAGACAAGCAATTAGCGCAACTACTAAGGTTGCGCGTTGCTCAAAAAAGCGAGTGTGCATATTGCATAATATTACACGCGGAAGCGAGCAGAAATGCAGGAATATCGGCAGCTAAAACCGATAATATATCCTCTTGGTGGAATAGCGAATTATTTACAGCTAAAGAAAAAGTAGCCTTAGCCTATTGTGATGTGTTGACAGATGGAACACACAAAAATTTTCAGCAATACCACGATAATATGTTGTCTTTTTTTACTGAAAAAGAAATTGCCGAAACAGCTGCTATCGTAATTAATATGAACCTGTGGACTCGACTAAAATTAGCACAAGGTGCTACGCCATTTTTAGGATAATTGTATAGTTTATATTCAATTTTAAGACATCCTAATGTGTGATAAATTTCTTATATAAAAGAGATTTTCACATATAAATTTAATTAAAACTACCCAAGTAATTTTGGTTGATTTCATAAGTAGCGTAGTATCCTATTTCTGTTAACTCCTAAAATTATTTGGGAGTTTTTTCATCAGTTTGTTTGTCAGCGTAGTTGGCCTTATAAAAATCTTGCTGGTCTTTATTATATATTTTTTTGAGATGCCGTGTATAGTAAATAACAAGTACAAAAAGTGCTATAAAGGCAAGAATAAGTAATATCCATTGTGTCATTTTTTATTCCTTTTTATGTTCTTCTTTTGTACTTTTTTATTTTAGATACTTTCTAAAACGTACTTTTCGTTAAATAGTAAACGCTCACCTTCTGGCTTTGCCTTTTATGTAGAGCTTTTCAGCAACTTTTTTAATCTGGTTTTACCATAAAAGTATATTATTACACAAATACCACATTGTTATGCACTACAGAGTAGTAGTATTTATTACAATGCTAAAACTTTAATGCTATTTCTGTAGAGTTTAATTTTCGACTCATTTTCTAGTTTTTTTAACAGCCGAGATATTACGACTCTAGAGGTATGTAAATCCTCAGAAATTTCTTTGTGTGTAGTAGTAAGAATATCGTTGTTGTTAACCATAGCCTTATCTTTTAAATATTTAAAAAGACGTTCGTCCATTTTTAAAAAAGCAATTGTATCTACGGCTTCTAAAAGTTCATCCATTCTGAAATGGTAACTTTGTAAAATATAAGATTGCCAGCTTTTATAGGTTCCCAGCCACTCTGCCATTTTTTCTTTAGGTAAAAGTATGAGCTCTGTATCTGTTTCTGCTACTGCTCTAATTTTACTTTTAGTTTGCCCCATACAGCACGATAATGTCATTGCACAAGTATCTCCTTTCTCTAAGTAGTACAGCACCAATTCTTCTCCTTTTTCATCTTCTCTTAGAATTTTTACAGCACCAGAAAGAAGAAGTGGCATCGACTTTATATAATCATCAATTTCTATAATAATTTCATTTGAAGAAAATAGTTTTAAAGTACCAATTTTTGAAATTTCATTAATAAGCTCATCTTCAAAAAGATAGCCAAAGTTATCTGAAAGTTTGTTCGACATCTCAATTTATATTTTCAATTTTTAAAAATAATGAAAATAGTTTTGAGCTATCAGCTTAAATAGAAATAATTATCAAGTTATTTTTAATAAATACTGCTATTATGCTTTTTTATCTGTTGTCATTAATAAGTAAACTGCAATAACAAGGCCAATAACCACCAGTGCAAAAATGCCAATCATTACGGTGCCATTTACCCATGAAACTAAAGGTATATTTGTGTAATTCATTTTGTTCTATTTTATATTTCAAAAATACAGTATGTTTATTTTATAAATTATGATAAAAATCAGGTTCTATAATTGATGTAAAAAATATTAAAATAGGCTTTTAAATTGAATAGTAATTAGTTATTTCGTTTTTTGTTTAGTTTAGAAATGGTTTTACCTGCTTAATTTTAATATTCGAAAAGCTCCTTGAATTACCAGTACAAAAACAATTGTTCCTATTATTAAATCAGGTTTATTTGAACTTAGCCAATGTACTAGAATTCCTGCAGTTATTACTCCTAAATTTATAATTACATCATTCGAGGTAAAAATCATACTAGCTTTCATATGAGCCTCTTCTTTGTTTTTTGATTTTTGCAAAATGTAAAGACAAATTCCGTTTGCAATAAGTGCAAAAATCGATACGATAATCATTATAGAAAAATCGGGAAGTTTTTCGTTTCCTAAAAATCTTCTTACAGCTTCTACAAACCCAATAACCGCTAGTATTATTTGAAAATATCCGGCAATTTTGGCAATCTGCTTTTTCTTAATTAATGTTCCACCCACGGCAAATAAGCTAATACCGTATACAAAACTGTCTGCAAGCATATCTAAACTATCGGCAACCAATCCCATCGATTTCGAGATAATTCCTGTAGTCATTTCGATTATGAAAAACGCAAAATTTACAGCAAGTACCGACCAAAGTAGTTTTTTTTGATTTTCGTTATCTCTAAATTCAGTTTGGTCGGTTTGTTCTGTCGAGATTTTCTTTCCGCCTAAATTCAGTTCGATAACGCACTTTTCGATTTGGTCAATTTCTCCGCTGTGAAAAACAGTTAATTTTCGGTTTGGAATATCAAAGTCCAAATTTGCAATACTCGAAATCCCGTCCAATTTCATTCGGATTAGATTTTCCTCTGAGGGACAATCCATTTTCGTTATTTCAAATATTGTTTTTTCCAATTTTACATAGTTTTTGTATGAAGATTAGTTGCGATTTTTAAGCACTAAATTTAGCAAATAAATCCAGATAGAAAATCTGCGAGGATTTTTGTATGTAGGCGAGAACAAGTAATTACTTATAGTCATTGTTGTGTGCAGTTTTTATTCGGTTATCTTTTTCTTTAAATCCATTCTTTCGTGCAGTATTCTCGTGATTTCTATATAACTTTTATCCAATGTTCTGTAAAATATTATGTGTCGGTTTGCTTTAACTCCGAGAAGTTGCTTTGATATTCCTTTGTATTTTTTTCCTAAATCTGGATTTTCCGCAATTTCCTCACAATTGGTAATTAGTTCCTCGTAATATTTCTCAGCCTGTTTTTCAGACCAAGTCTCAAATGTGTAATCCCAAATTTTCGATAAATCCTCGACAGCTTTGTTTGTCAGTTTATATTCAGCCATTCGAGTGCTTATTGGCTTTCAAAGATTCTAAATGTTTTTTTGGGTCGAAATCGTGAGCAATTCCGCTATCGATTCCTTCTTGTATTGCGTTTTTTAAAGCAATCACTTTACTTTCTTCTTCCTCTAAAAGTCTTAATCCAGCACGAATTACTTCACTCACGTTTTTAAACCTGCCTTCGCTTATTCGGTTTTGAACGAATTGGTCAAAATAACTTCCGAGCGATATTGATGTGTTTTTGTTCATTTGATGTATATTTATTCAAATATACCAAAAATTGGTATGAAGGCAAAATTTTTCTCAAATTACACACAACGTGCTTGTGTATGATTTCGTTGCGTGTTTAAGCACTAAAGTTAGCAAATAAAAACCGAATAGAAAATCCGCGAGGACTTTCGTAAGTTGGCTTTTACTAGTAATTTTTTTTACACGTCTTAAGTTTGTAATTCACTACATTTAAGTACTAATTCAGAAAGAACAAAAGAGTGTATTAAGGTTAGTTTATACGGTGAAGCTTTTTAGACTTCGACAACATTGATAATCCACACTCTTTTACTACTTCGACTTCGATCAGTTCTTTGAGACCTAGATCTCGTTTTTAAGTTGTTGAAATGCGAGTAGCCTTTGTTCTTTCCAAAATCCATTTCTTATGAATAAAGATAAAAAAATTTATGGTATTGACATCAGTAAAGACGTATTTGATGTTTACAATGATTCCACAGGACACTATCAACTATCCAATGATGCATCAGGCTTTAAAGCGCTATTAAAGGACTTACCAGCAAGCGCATTAGTTGTTATGGAAGCTACCGGCTATTACCATTACCGATTAGCTCAGTTTTTACATAAACACGGCGTCTTTGTTTCTGTGGTAAATCCGCTATCTGTAAAGCGTTTTATTCAAATGAAGTTAGCAAAAGTAAAAACAGATAAGAGCGATGCGAAGTCTATTTATGAGTATGGGACCTCTACAGATGTTCCTTTGTATAATGCTTTAACAGATGTTCAAAGCGAGTGCTTACAACTCTTTAGACTGTTGGATAGTTATACTAAAAAGCGTACGGCCACAAAAAATAAACTTCATGGAGAAGCTACCTTAGGGGTTCCGTCTAAAACGGTTTATAGCTCGTTAAAACGCGATTTAAAACATTTGAGTAAAGAGATAACAATGTTAGAAAACAGACTTTTAGAGTTAGTAAAACAAGACCAACAACACCAACTCACCTTATTGCAAACTATACCAGGAATAGGGTTAAAAACGGCATTGTTTTTAATGGTAGTAACCGATGGTTTTAAGAAGTTTGAGACGGCCTCACAATTATGTAGTTATGTAGGAATAACACCTACGATACGAGAATCAGGTAGTAGTGTAAGAGGAAGAAGTAGGATTAGTAAAATAGGCAATAAGAAATTACCGAATCTGGTATTTTTAGCAGCGTTTTCAGCTTATAAATATAACAAAGCATGTAAGGCACTTTTTGATCGAATAGTAGCCAAAGGAAAGAGTAAAAAACTAGCATTAATAGCAGTGTATTATACTGATATAGGTTGACTTTTTTTTTACACGTTCAAACAATTTTTTTCAGCCTTTAAAGAGGTAAAAAAATAATTTGAACTAATTAAGTTATTAGATCTTTATTTCAGGTAAATTTACATTATTTTTTCGATATGATTTGTATTTGATATTAGGGTTGAGATGCACTTCTGCCGGATTTCTTAACGCTAGACTATAATGCAACCTTAAATTGTTGTAGATGTGTACAGCTTGTTTAGTCATTTTTTGGGCTAAATGGGTGTTTTTAATGGTTTGTTTTAACCCATATTCATATTTAAGAGTTCTATTGATACGTTCGGCAACTGCATTTTCATACGGATCGTATTGCTCAGTCATACTCATGGTGATTCCATTGCTTTCAGCAAATTCTGTATATTTAGGATTACAGTATTGAAACCCTCTATCGGAATGATGAATAAGCTTTTGATTAGGGTATTTACGATTTTTAATAGCCATAGCAAGTGCCTCTGTGCAAAGCGATGTTCTCATATGGTTGTCGATTTTATAGCCCATAATTTGCTTAGAATAAGCATCTGTAACTAAGGCTAAATAGTTGTGCCCGTTTTCGGTTTTAATGTATGTGATATCGCTTACCCAAAGTTGTTCTGGTCGAGTAGGAACGTGGTCTTTCACTAGGTTTTTATATTTTTTGTACATATGATTAGAGTTTGTTGTTGTGATGTAATTTTTTGTTTTAGGAACAAGTAGCTTATTAAGTCTTAAGAAGCGATAGAACTTATCTCTACCAATTTTAATGTCAGCGTTAATAAAGTCTTGTTTAAGTTCGGTGTGAAGTTTTATTCCACCAGTTTTGGAGCCTACTTTTTTACGGTAGTCTTTAACCATTTTAATAAGTTTTTGATGATCTATTTGTTGTTTTTGTTGGGCTTTGAGTCTTTTGTAGAAGGCTTGTTTAGATATCCCAAAACATCCATAGAACCACATTCTTTTAAACGGTTTTTCTTTTTTAGTTCTATCTCTTTTGCTAATGTTTTGGGCAACGACTTTTTTGACATATCGACTCCTGTAATAAGTTCCATATCAGCAATGATATCTTGCTGAAAGTCTTTTTGAAACTCTAGTTCTTCAATCTTTCCCTTAAGTTTTTTAATTTCCTTGTCTTTACTCATACCGTTGTTTTGTTGTACTAAGGTACTGTATTTTCTCAACCAATAGGTAATGGTTGTTCTGGGAACATCATACTTTTTAGAGGCAAAGTTTGTAGATATCTGACCGTTTAAGATTTGGTCAACGACTAAAAGTTTGGTCTCTAATGTTGCTTTTTGGTAGCTTTTTTTTAGCCAGTGTTCTTTTTGTGGTTTCATAAGTGACTGTAATTAAATAATTAATTTTTAGTCAACCTATTTCAGGAAAGTACATTTTTTTAATTACCTACAACGGTGTTGTATAAGATTAGTTGCGTGGTTTAAGCACTAAAGTTAGCAAATAAATCACAGATAGAAAGTCCGCGAGGACTTTCGTAAATTGGCTAAAACCAGCAATTAATTTTATACGGTGTTGGCAACAGTTTTTGTTTTTAATTTCCTTCTCCAATATACAATATAAATTGTTCCTAAAATTGATGGTAAAGTCCAAGCAATCAGATTTCCAATTCCTAATCCAGCAACTATAAATGCGGTAATTGAGGCAATAAATACTCCAATCATTTTTCCGATATGATTTGACAGCCATCCATTTTTTGTTTTCTCAACATTTTTATAAAAAATAAAATCCCTAATTGTCAATGAAAGTCCAAAGCCACCAAAGAAAACAAATAATAGATATGTCGAATTTCCTTTAATCATACCATAAGTGCCAAATAAAATCATAAGTATTGATAGTGTTAACATACTTCCAGATATGATTTTATCAATCGGTTTTGCAAGTTTCTTGCTTTTTGATTTAAAAGTCAAAATTTGATTTCCAGAAATAACTAAATAAATAGTGAATAATCCAATTAGAAAAAGAAATATATTTTCGTGATTAGGTAGCCAAGAAATTGGCATTGAGATTAGAGAACTTATTATCATTCCGATTGAAAATAATTTTCCCATTTTTTTATGAGGTTTACTTCCTTTTTTCACAATTATACTTCCAATTCCTGTCACTAATCCAAGTCCACCAAAAAATGCGTGGATATAAATCAAAATTTTTATCGTTTCTTCCATCTGTTTTTTATTGAGTTTAGCGATTCAAAATTCAGATTATAGTTTTGGTTTAGAAAGTTTAAAATTCCGAATTGTTGTTTTTTAGCGATGAGTTGTTCAAATTGTTGCCAACTGGTTATATGAAGCACAAAGTTCCTGTTTATAGTTTTCTGTTACCGGATAACAGGAACTTTTGTTTTTCTTTACGGTTTTGCTCTAAAGATAATAAAATTGAATCTAAAGGACTCTGAATTTCTAATAAATCTTTTTTAGCAACATGGGTGTATATCATTGTTGTCTCAGGTCTCGAATGACCTAAAAGCTCTTGTATATGTCTTATTCCAACTCCGTTTTCTAATAAATGGGTAGCATAACTATGCCGTAATGTATGGGGTGATACATTTTTTGTAATTCCTGCAAGAGCAACATTTTTACTTAAAAATTTTCGAATGCTACTCTCAGAATATTTTTTTCCAGCCAACCCTTCAATGAAATAAAAATTTGGTTTGTAGCTTAATAAATAATTATTTAGGAGTGGTAAAAATGATTTTGCTAAGACCACAAACCTATCTTTTCTACCTTTGCCAGATACTACTTTTACTAAATTTCTTTCTATATCTATTTCACTTAATTTTAAATTTGTTATTTCTCCAACACGCAACCCAGATGAATATAAAAGAGCTATAATGGCACGGTGTTTTAAGTTTTTTGTAACCTGTAAAATAGATATTACTTCTTCGGCCGACAATATATTAGGTAACTTTTTAGATCTTTTAGGACGTGTTAACACAACCGGATTAATCTTTATTTCTGGGCAATAACTCAAAAAAAGTTTCAGGGCACTTGTAAATTGTCTTTGTGTACTAATGGAATAACTTCTTCGAATAAAAACGTCTTCAATAAAAACTTCTACATCTCTATCACTAATATTTTGTAGTTCTTTATCTCTGTAAAAATTAATAAAATCAGCCATAAAAAAAGTATACGTATCTATGCTACTCTTGCTATACCTTTTACCTCTTAAATATTTAAAAAATCCATTTAGTAGTTCTTTTTGCCCTTTTTTAAGTTTCGCTCATATGTATGTTTTCCGTAAAGCCTATCAGAATTAATATGAGCTTTGTTTTTGAAAGCAGTAAAAATTAAGGCTAAATTTTCTTCGGTGTCCTTTGTGTACCAAGTTTTTAAAGAACTACTCCAATATACATTTTGTAAAGACCTTAAAACAGATAAAAGATACTTGTTATAGGTAAAACGAATTAAAAGTTGAGCCTGCTGTCGATGTAACTTTTGTTCTAAAATGATGGTTGGTAGAGTTGTCATTTTTTTTCTTTTTTAAGCAAGTTCAATATAAGAAAAAAAATATAAGTTATTGTTACCAAAAAACGCTATAGTAGTAATTGCTTAATAGCGGCCTTAGAAAAAGTATACATTGGCATGCTACTCATAATACTTATATCGTCTAAAAAAGTGCTTTCGTTGGCAAGAAAAGCCATTACCTTTTCTGAATTATTTTTTTTAAAAATTTTGGTAAAAACTTCTTTGCCACTCATTTTTTCCGATAATAAAACATCCAATAAGGTTGCGTCATACCAACTATAGGTTGCATCTCTAAAACTTTTTTTATAAATAGGAGTGTTGTTTTTTTCTAATTCCGATACAATGTTAGTTGCATCTTTTTGAATAAATTGAAATGTATATCCACTACTAGCTTTGGTAAAACCGCCAGCTGTACCAATATTAATAATGTTTTTCTCTGGATGTTTTTTAAACTTTGCTAAAGACATCGGAATTACGCCAAACTCTTCATGAGAAATTTTATAATTAGTTATTTTTAAAACCTCTTTAATGTATTTTTTTAAAGCTACCGAATAGGTTTCTTTTTCTAATACCTCTCTACTAAACAATGTGTACTCTACAAGCGCCTCTTTTTTCGATATAGGTAAAACATACATAAAAGTGGCACCGTTTTTTTGAGAAACTCTAAAATCCATTAGCGTACCAATTTTGCTATTAAAACAGTTTTCTTCAGTTTGTATAACCCAGCCTTTAAAATGTTGAAGTAAAGAGTTTTTTTTGTTGATTTTAGGATGATATAAAGTAGTGCTGTTAAAAATAAAATTTCCAGAATATTTTCCTTTATCTGTACTGATAATACCACCTTCTAAATTTCCAGAAATATTGGTAATGGTTTCTTGTAAAAAAGTAACATTTTTAAAATTTTTGGCAAAACCAAACACATACTTGTAAAAGTCTATTCCTAAAATCATTTTATAAGTGTAATTGCCAAGATTAATTATTTCTGAATAATCGGTAGATAAAAATTCTAAATGTTGCCATTTTGCATGTACAATATCCTCGAAAATTCCGGGTTTTTTTTCCCAGTAACACCATGTTCTATCATTATTCGTTTTTGCATCTTTGTCTACAACCAATATTTTCTTATCACGTAAAAGAGGCGATTTTAAGATGTTGTATAATAAACTAAGTCCAGCACATCCAGCACCTGCAATAATATAATCGTACTTCATAATATTACTTTAAAAATCTATTATACCAGCTATGCTCTATGGGAACTTCCCAATAATTTTCAAAATCATGTTTGGTAGTAACTAAATTGTCAAAAATGATACTTTTCTCAGTAATAGCTTTATTTTTTAATAATTTTTTAAAGTCTTTTAGCTCTTTGTATTGCACATACTCACCTTGTTTAAAACAAACGTTCATTCTGTCTAATAAAGATACATTATAGGTTTCTTGAAGTTCTAAAATAAATGAAACAGCAGTATCCATATCGGTGTTTGTAAGCTTGGTGGTAATATCATCGGCAGTTAACACTATAAAACGCTGGTGTAAAAGTAGATAGGATGCTGTAAAGTTTTCAACATCTGGCTTCCAACTACAAATAAAACCCTTTATTTTTTCTTCTATAGTAGCTATTTCATTAGTATAAAACTTTCTGCTAGACGGATAAATCCAAATTTTAGCATCATCCGGAATATGGTCAAAAGGAACAAGCATTGGTTATATTTTAACTACAAATATAAATAAAACATTTGCCAAAAAGGATATTTTATACCGATCAGATTTAGTAAATAAAAAGCACCTTATTAAAGGTGCTTGAAGTACTATTTTGTAATAGCAAACTATTAAATAATTGCTTTAGACGCCTATTAGCGTTATCTTTTTTAGGCTTTTTTAAGAATATCAATAAAATCTTCTTGTATACTTTTCCCTTTATTTTTATTATACCAAACTTGTAAATCTTGTTTAAATGCTGCATCTATACTTCCATTTTTTTCTTTATAGTCTGCTACCATTTTAGTTGCTACAGAAGGTCTTGGTCCCCACGTGTCTATTATATTATTATGCTCGTCTAGCGCAATCAATTTTGGTATACTTCTGCCTCCGTTTGTTAAAAATAAATCCATTAGAGCTATATTTTCATCTCTCAAAACAATCTTTAGTTCAATATGTTCACTTAAAGAAGCCATTTTATCTATAACTGGTAAATTTTGCGCAGCATCGCCACACCATCCTTCTGAGAGTACCAGCCATGTTTGTGGCTTATTTAACGATTTAATAGTTGCGGTAGTTTCTTCAGAAATTTTAATTGTTTTGTCTAAACGTTGCATGCGCTTATGGTTTAGTAAACTATATTGAGTTAAATCTTCCGATTGTGTTGGTCCTGTTGCTTTTCCTTCTTCTAACAAATTGCCTATTAGGCTTCTATATGCCAAATAACTATAACTATTTTCTAGACTTTTTTTTATAATATCTTTCATTCTTATATTGCTTTTTTACGAATTGTAACTATTAAAATTGTTTACAATAGTTAAGACGTTATATTTTAATTTTCTTACAAAGAACGCTCGCCTTTTTTTATGTTTTTTAACATGGTTTCTGTCATACTTTGTAAGGTGTATTTTGGTTGCCAGTTCCAATCTTTTTTTGCGGCAGTATCATCTATAGAACTAGGCCAACTATCTGCAATTTTTTGCCTAAAGTCTGGAGAATAGGTGATGGTAAAACCAGGAATATGTTTTTTTATTTCAGATGCAATTTCTTCGGGAGAAAAATCCATACTAGCTAAATTATAGGCAGTTCTTATTTTTATGTCCGATGGTTTTGCTTGCATTAATTGAATAGTAGCCTCTACAGCATCGTTCATATACATCATTGGCAAGCGAGTTTCTTTAGATAAAAAACAATTATAATGGCCACTTTCTATAGCTTTAAAGTAAATATCTACAGCATAATCTGTAGTACCACCACCAGGTTTTGTTTTCCAAGAAATAATACCCGGATATCTTAAACTTCTTACATCAACACCATATTTTTCGTGGTAGTAATTACACCAAAATTCTCCCGAAAGTTTACTAATTCCGTATACAGTACTTGGCTCCATAATGGTTTTTTGTGGAGTTTTTTCTTTAGGAGTAGTTGGACCGAAAACTGCAATAGAACTTGGCCAATACACTTGTTTTATATGTTTTTCTTTGGCTAAGTCTAAGACAGCTAAAAGAGAATTCATATTTAAACTCCATGCTTTTTCGGGGTATTGCTCTGCAGTTGCAGATAACATTGCGGCCAACAAATAAACTTGCGTAACATGGTATTTTTTTATCATTTTTAAAATAGTATCCTTGTCTGTTGCATCAATAATTTCAAAAGGACCGGCATTCATCATCATCGAATTTCCTGTTCTAATATCTGAAGCAATTACTTGGTTGTTTCCATAAACCTCTCGTAATTTTTCTGTAAGCTCGTTGCCAATTTGTCCGCTAGCTCCTAAAATTAAAATAACTTCACTCATTTTTTTAAATTCAATTAAAATCAGTTACAAAGGTACTTAATTTAAATATTCGTAATAAAATTTTAAATAGTTAATTATTCAATAATTTTATCTTCATTATAAGTTTGTTTATAGAGAATTTTTAAATTGTAAGTATGTTTTTAAATTGTGTATTTTTACCATTTAAAAATAGTAATAAGTGAAGTTAGTTTATACCTTTTTATGCCTTCTTTTATTTTTTTCTTGCAATACCTCTCAAAAAGAAAAGGAAATTGCCAGTAAGCCAAAACCATTAATGAGTGTTTTTGAGTCTTATCAAAAAACAATACCTGTTAAAAAAAAGTATGCAGCAGAAGTTGCTAATTGGCATCACTTAAAACAAGTAGATTCATTTTTGGTAAAATATACTAAAATTTCGCCTAACGAAGCGTTAAGAAATGCCGAAGAATTAAAAGATTTAGTTAAGCAGTTAAAAGATAGTGTGAAACCTATTATTTTTGAAACTCCGTCTTTAAACGCTCGTGTAAATATATTATACAACGAGGCGTTGCGTTTAGAAGATATAAGTACAATTTCTGTAATAGAGCCAAAAGCAGTAAACGAACAGGTTAATAAGGTGTTACAATCTTACTCTGCTCTTACTGTTAAAATTAACAGTTTACTCTCTAAATTAAAATTTGAAGAAGAAATTACAATCAATGTGAAATATATTGGTTTAGACTCTACACAAATAGATAGCATTTCTAGAAGTACTATTTTAAAACGCGATTCAAAAATATTACCTAGTAATAAACGGCCTATAAAAATTAAGTAACAATTTAAACTGTTTATAATGACAAAAAGTAGTGTTCTAATTATTGCCATTTTTTTACTATTGGCATGTAAAAAATCGGATAAAAATATTGTAAATAAACAGCAAGAAAAAACAACTATAGATAGTTTGCTAACTGCTTTTCATAAAGGAGCCACAGATGCCGACTATCATAGTTTTTTTAATAAGTTAGATAAAGAGGCAGTTTATATAGGAACAGCAGCAGAAGAAGTTTGGTCTAAAAAAGCATTTGAGCAGTTTAGTAAACCATATTTTGATGCTGGTAAGGCTTGGGATTTTAAAACTTTAGAGCGAACAGTTTACATAAGTAAAGAGGGTAATTTTGCTTGGTTTAACGAACTATTAAATACTTGGATGGGAACTTGTAGAGGTTCTGGTGTTTTAGAAAAAAAACAAAACACATGGCAAATTAAGCAATACGTACTTTCTGTTGCCATACCAAATAACGACATACAAAAGGTAATTGCTGTTAAAAAAGAAAACGATGCCCTTTTCTTAGAGAAATACAATAATGAATAATTGAAGTACTTTTTTATTTAAAGAAACTTATGTTACTACTTCTTCTACTACTTTGTAAATTAAGTCGTTTTCAAACCCTTTTCTTAGTAAGAAATCTATGAGTTTTTTCTTTCTTTTGTAGTGGTTACTTTCTGTAATTACACTATTTCTATTTTGGGTAATTCTGTATATAGTTTCGATATAGGCTGTTTCGTCTATTTCTTTTAAAGCTGTTTTTATGTTGTATGCAGAGATATCTTTAAATTTTAGTTCTCTTATAATTCGCTGTTTTCCCCAATTTTTAATTCTAAATTTTCCGCGAGCAAAACTTTTAGCAAACCGTTCTTCATTTAAAAAATTATCTTGCAACAAGCTTAATAAAATTTGTTCTCTTGCTTCGGGTATTAGTTGGTAATCGCGCATTTTTTGTTCTACCTCTTTATGGCATCTGTCTTGGTATACGCAGTATTGTTCTAATTTACGTTTTATTTCTTGTACCGTATACGATTTTTTTTGCTGTTCAAACATAATTTAAAAATACAAAAAGAGGAGGAAAGTATATAAAACTTCCTCCTCTTTTTTATGGTTAGTTTCTAAGAATTATTTAGGCCGTTTTTAACTGTCCTTTTATTCTCATTTTAAATTTACTTATTAAAAAGAATAAAATAGGCACTACTATTAGAGTTAAAAAGGTAGCTATAAAAAGTCCGTAAATAACCGTCCAAGCCAAAGGTCCCCAAAAAATAACGTTGTCTCCACCCATATAAATATTAGCATCAAACTCGCTAAAAAGGGTAAAAAAGTTAATGTTTAAACCAATTGCTAACGGAATAAGTCCTAAAATAGTAGTTATTGCAGTTAATAGAACAGGTCTTAAACGCGCTTTACCAGCTTTTACAATGCTTGTAAATAAATCTTCCATAGGTAAAACTTCTTCCTCTTCTAAGCCTAAATCTTCTCGTTTTCTATCAATTAAAAGTTGTGTATAATCTAGTAGAACAACCCCATTATTTACTACAATACCCGCCAAAGATATAATTCCCATCATGGTCATCATAATAACAAAAGAACTACCAGTTAAAACGATTCCGCCAAACACACCAATAAAGCTTAAAAAGATAGCAATCATTATAATGGTAGGTTTAGAAACAGAGTTAAACTGAAAAATTAAGATAAAGAAAATAAGACCTAGTCCTTTAAAAAACGCACTTCCTAAAAATGCTTGTTGCTTATTTTGTTCCTCTATTTGACCAGTATAATCAATGCGAATATCGTTAGAGATACCGGTATAATTTTTCATTTCTTCCTTTATCTGATTTACTACTGCAGCAGCATCTACATAACCCGGTGCTAATTGAGAGTATACGGTAACGACTCTTTTAGTATCTCGGTGTTTAATTGCACTAAAACCAGAAGTGTTACTTTGTTTGGCTATTGCCGAAACAGGAATTGCTTTTACTTTTCCGGTATTATCTCTAAAAGTAATTTTCTGATTAAATAAAGCACTTTTATTGTATCGAATATCTTCATTAAAACGAACATTAATATCATAATCATCGCCACCTTCTTTATAAATACCTGCTTTAGCACCAAAAATAGCATTTCTTAATTGTTGGCCTACCTGACCGGTAGAAACTCCTAATTCTCCTGCTTTTTGCCTGTCTACCAGCACCTTCATAGAAGGCTTATCTTTATTTACATCTATCTTTAGCTCATCAATACCTGGTACATTTCTAGAGTTTACATATAGGCGCATTTTTTCTGCAGCAACTATCAACCCCTCATAATCGTCTCCTTCTAACTCTATATTAATTGGTGCTCCAGCAGGCGGACCATTAGCATCTTTTTCTACAGAAATTAAAACACCAGGGTAAATGCCAGTTAAAGCTTCTTGTACTTTTTGCCTTAGCGCCTCACTATCTTGTCCGCGTCTGTATTTATACTCTCGCATAGACGCTGTAATTTTACCTTTATGTGGCATTTCTGCAGAGGAACCGCCATCTGTTTGAGGGTTTCCGGCTCCTTCACCAACCTGAGAAACAGCACTTTCTACCATGTAATTGTAGCCATTGTCTAGGTATACATCTTCATTTAAAATACCATAAACACGTTGTTCTATTTCTTTCGTTATTTTATTGGTTCTTTCTATATCCGTTCCTTGCGGATACTCTATGTATACGACAACCTGATTTGGTTTATTGTCTGGAAAGAATTCAATTTTTGTTCTTTGCGAACCAACAGACCATCCAAAACCGGCAAAAGCTATAAATAATAATACAAATGTGCCTATAGTTATGGCATATGGTCTCCAGCCTTTTAAAGCTCCTTTTAAGGCTCTTTCATAAAAGTTTTCTAGAGATACTAATGTGTTATTCTGAAAATAGTTTGCGGCTTTTCTTAAAATTAGTCTGTATACCCAAAGCATTATTGCTGTAAAAACCATTACAGAACCTAAACCTCTATATTCGCCACCAAATAGTAAAATTAAAAGGCCAAAACCGCCAATAATTAAAGAAATATAGATAATCTTTTTTAGCGGCATGTCTTTATCCTCTACAGTCATAAATTGAGATACTAATACAGAATTAAAGAAAATGGCAACGACTAAAGAAGATCCTAAAACCACCGATAGGGTAATTGGAAAATATTTCATAAACTGACCAAAAAGTCCTGGCCACAATCCTAAAGGAACAAATGCCGCAACAGTAGTTATGGTAGATATTATGATAGGAAAAGCAATTTCTCCAATTCCTTTTTTAGCTGCTTCTACACGAGTTAATCCTTCTTCGTCCATTAAACGATATACATTTTCTACCACCACAATACCGTTGTCTACCAACATACCGAGCCCCATAATTAAACCAAAAAGAATCATTGTATTTAGGGTGTATCCCATCAAGCCTAAAATCATTAAAGACATAAACATAGACATTGGTATGGCAAAACCAACAAACAGCGCATTTTTAAAACCTAAAAAGAACATTAAAACGGTAACTACCAGTATAATTCCGAAAATAATATTATTTACCAAATCATCTACCTGACCAATGGTTTTGTCCGACAAATCGTTGGTAATGGTAACTTCTAGGTTAGACGGAAAGTAGTTTTTTATAGCATTATTTACTATCACTTTTACTTCATCTGCTGCTGCCACCATATTTTTACCGGCACGTTTTTTTACATCGAGCATTACCACTTGTTTGCCATCTTTTCTGGCATAGGTAGTTTTATCTTTTTCTCTAAAACTAACCGTTGCCACGTCTTTAAGGTAAATGGCATTGCCGTTTTCTGTTTTTATAACAAAGTTTTCTAAGTCTTTAGGTTTGTCAATCTCACCCAATATACGAATGGTTCTTCGTTGCCCACTAGCAATTAAGTTTCCTGCAGATGAGGTAACATTTCCTCTTTGTATGGCACCTGTAATATCGTCAAAACTTACTTGCATTGCCATCATTTTATAAATGTCTACAGCAACTTCAACTTCTTTGTCCTGAACACCTCTAATATCTGCTTGTTTTACTTCTGGTAAATCTTCAATATCATCTTGTAAATACTCTGCAAATTGTTTTAATTTTTGCAATGTATAGTCGCCAGAAATATTAATGTTTAAAAACGGAACTTCTTCAGAAATACTTAAGTCAAAAGCATTCGGATCTACTTTTGCGCCATTAAAAGTAGGCCAATCTTCAGAAGCTTTTTCTGTATCTAATTTGTCTTTTACTCTTTGTTTGGCTACTTCTACATCCATATCATCATCAAATTCTACAATAATCATAGAGTAGTCTTCTTGAGAAGTAGAGGTAATTTCTACCACACCGCTTAAACCTTTTAGTTGGTCTTCTAACGGATCTGTAATTAGTTTTTCTATATCTTCGGCAGTATTACCTGGGTATAATGTACTAATGTAAATTTTAGTTTCTTTAATTTCTGGAAAATCTTCTCTAGGCATGCTAAAATATGCAGAGATTCCTAAAATTAAAATTAAGAATATAACAACATACATGGTAGTTTTGTTGGCAATAGCCCATGATGATAGTTTAAATTCTTTATCGGTTTTTTTGTTGATTTTACTCATCTTATGTTCTTTAGAATATTAAAGATTGATTTGTTTGTGATAGCAAGGTTGTTTGGTGTTAAAGACTAATTTTAACCTCTTGATTATCTTTTACACTTCTAGCACCAGCGTTTATTAACAAATCTCCTGCATGAATACCTTCTAAGATTTCAATTACATCGTCTTGTGTTTTTCCTGTTTTAATAACCACTTGTTTTGCGGTTCCAATATTATTTTTTACCTCTTTTACAACATATACATATTGCTCTCCAGCAGCATTTTCAGAAATAATACTTTGCGGAATTAAAATGGCATTTGTGTTTGTATAATCGTTAATTTTAAGCTTTGCCGTTAGGTTGGGCTTTATTTCTTTATTTACATTTGGTACACTTACTTCAATTTTAAAAGTTCTATTAGTTGGGTTTATAAAGTTACCAGTTTGTCTAACATTTGTAGCAATTGTTTTGTTTAAAACAGGAAAATATACCGATACCTTTTTTCCTTTAGTTACTTCAGTTATGTATGTTTCTGGAATATCGGCTTCTATAAACATATTCGATAAATTTACAATTCTAAAAATTTCTGCTCCAGGACCAGGAGAAACTACGATACCTTGGTCTTTTATTACAGCATCTATAACTCCAGTAAAAGGAGCTCTTATGGTAGCTTTATCTAATTGTTTTTTGAGTTGTTCTAGGGTGTTTTTTTGAGCTGTATATTGTGTTTCTGCTTGTAAATATTGTATTTCGGAACCAATTTTTTGCGCCCACAATCTTTTCTGACGTTCAAAAGTTGTTTTTGCTAATGCAGTTGTAGCCTCTAATTGTGCCACTTGTTGTGCCATACCACCATCGTCTATTTTTGCTAAAATTTGTCCTTTGGTCACTTTCTGTCCTTCTTTTACCAACACTTCTCTTAAAATACCCGGCATTTCAGGATAAATAAGTACATTCTGTTTTGTTTTAACATTTCCCTGAATTTCTAAAAAATGTGTAAATACTTCGTTTTTAACACTAAAAGCTGTTACTAACGGAGTTCTTTTTAAAGTGTCTAATTGGTCTATAGCTTCTATAAGTAACTTTACTTGTTCAGAAGTTTGTTGTAATTTTTTGTCTAAATCGGCCTTTTTAAGTCGAATTTCTTGCAGGTTTTTAGAAGCAATTATTTCTTCCAAACTAGGTTGTTTTTTATCTCCACAAGAAATTAAAAATAAAGTAGCGAATGCGAATATATAAGTTGTTTTCATTTTATTATTGTTTGATTGGTAAGTTTAATGCGTTTTCTAATGCTGCTTTTTTAGCAATTACGTTCAGCATAGATTGTAAGTAATTTTGTTGTTGTGTATACAATTGATTTTGTGCTTGAAGCAAATCGAAGCTAGAAGAAATTCCTTCGAAGAATTTTATACGTTGTTTTTTTTCTATTCGTTCTGCTAATGCTACATTTTTTTTAGCGTTTTCGTAATTTCCAATACTAAGTTGGTATTCGCTTTTTGCTCTTTTCGACTGTAAGTGTAAACGTTGTTTTGTTTCCTCTAATTTAATATCTGCATTTTCTAAAGCTATTTTTGCTTGTGCCGTTTTTGCCTTTCTACTAAAACTACTAAATATTGGCACGTTTAAACTGATGCCTAATAAAGATGATTGAAACCAGCGCTGATCGTTATTAAAAAAGCTAAAAGTATCAGAAAATCCTTGAGTTCCGTAGTTTACAAAAGCACTTAAACTTGGTAGTGCTTTACTTTGCTCTAGTCGCATCATCAGTCTTTTTGTTTCTCTGTCATTTTCAGAAATTTTAAAATCGATATGTTCTTTAAAGTCAAACTCTTTAGATACCAAGGCTAAATCGATATTAGAAAGCGCAAGATCTTCTAAAGTATCTGTTAAAATCACTTCTTTTTCTATGTCATTACCTAACGAAAGATTTAACATTTGATAGGCAATTTCTTTCAACCTTTTTACACTGTTTAGTTGGTTTTTCAAATTACCGAGGGTAATTTCTAATTGCTCAACATCTTCCTCTTCATTAAACCCATTGGCATAAATTTTTTGAGCATCGTTGTAGTTTTTCTCTAATATTTTTAAGTTTTTTTCAAGAATTTCGATACTTTTTTCTGTAACCAATACATTGCCGTACGCATTAATTACAGCCTCTCTAGTAACCAAGGCAGTTTTCTCTTCTGCCTGTTTCGATATTTTTAAAAATGTTTTAGAAGCTTGTAAGCCAACTAAATAAGAACCGTCAAAAAGTAATTGTGTTGCTGTTGCAGAAATATTTACATTTTGGGGTGTGCCAAAAACAACAGGTATAAAACCATCTGGTGGAGTAGGTTGTTTGTTCGGTTGAATATTAAAGTAATCTTCTACTGTTTCTACGACCGATGTTGTATTGTCAAATGCAGCAGCAGGTAATAGCGATACAGGTTGTTTTAAAAACTTCTGATAATCTACCGTTGCATTTATTTGTGGTAACCCAATAGCAGTGGTTTCCCAAACTTTTTCTTTTGCAGCTTCTCTATCATTTTTTGCAATTTTAGCGTTATAACTATTTTCTATAGCATAGTTTATCGCTTCTTTTAGGGATAGCCGTACTCCTTTTTCTTGAGCAATTGCTTGCTGAAGAAAAAATAATGTACAAATAGCCAATAGTGTTTTTTTCATCCTTTTTATGATTGTTTTAATTGATTTTCTAATTCTTGTATTCCTTTTTCTGTGGCAATTCCTCTTAAATGATATTCTAAATAATTGAGCATTAATTCGTTTTTAGAGAAGTTGGTAAGCGGAAAAACTGTTTGGTCTTTTATTCCGTTCATTCCGTAAAAATAAATTCGAGCTACAAAGTCTACATTTATATTTTCTCTAAAGAGATTTAATTCAATACCTCTGCTTAAATTATCTTTAATAGTGGTTTGCATTACCTGAAATTGTTTCTGCTTTAAAGAAGCATAAATTTTAGGGTAGTATTTTTGCAATTGATATTGCGGAGAAGATTTTTCGTCTTTTAAATGCTCCATAACCATTTTTTTTATTGAAAATAATTCTTCAATCGGATTTTGCTTTTTTTCGCAAATTCTATCAATTCCAAAGCAAATAGTATGAAACATGTAGTCGGTTACAGCACCCACCAATTCGGTTTTGTTTTTAAAGTATTTGTAAATGGTTTTTTTAGAAACGCCTAATTTACTAGCAATTTCATCCATTGTTACACTTTTAAAACCAAGATTTAAAAATAAATCTTTCGATATTTCTAGTATTTTATCTGTCATAATCAAAGAGCAAAGGTACGAACGGAAACTTTAGAAACAAATTAAGTTTCCAAAGTTTTAAATATTTTTTAACATTTCAATGATGAAGAAGCGTTTCTTTGCATTATTTTTACAAAAAAAAATACAGATTTGGATATTTTACATTATCAAAAAGACTTTCTTGAGTTTTTAAACAATAAAGAATGGGTAAGAGAGCCTAAAAATCTTTACGAACCTATCGATTATATTTTGCAGTTAGGCGGAAAAAGAATTCGTCCTATATTAACTTTAATGGCGGCAGATATTTTTTCTGATGATTATAAAAAAGCCCTGCCAGCAGCACTTGCTATAGAGGTTTTTCATAATTTCACATTGGTGCATGACGATATTATGGATGCGGCTCCCTTGCGTAGAGGAAAAGCTACCGTACATGAAAAATGGGATGTAAATACGGGTATTCTTTCTGGTGATGCAATGCTGATTCTTGCGTATCAATATTTCGAAAATTATAATCCTGAAGTTTTCCACCAATTAGCCAAACTATTCAGTAAAACTGCTTTAGAGGTTTGCGACGGACAGCAGTTAGATGTCGATTTCGAAACTAGAAACGACGTTACAATACCCGAGTATATAAACATGATTCGTTTAAAAACATCTGTTTTAGTTGCCGCAGCCCTAAAAATGGGAGCAATTGTTGCAGAAACTAATACCGAAAATGCCAATTTAATTTACGATTTTGGTTTAAATTTAGGTCTGGCTTTTCAGCTACAAGATGATTTTTTAGACACTTTCGGAAATCCTGAAACTTTTGGAAAGCAAGTAGGAGGAGATATTATAGAAAATAAAAAAACATACTTGTACTTAAAAGCATTAGAAGTAGCTAATGAGGAGGATAAAGGAAAATTGAGCTATTATTACCGAAGAAAACTAAAGGAAAATACCGTTAAAATAGCTGATGTTCGCAGAATTTTTGAGCAAAACAATATTCCTAAGTTAATTAAAGTTGCTATTGAACAATATACCAACAACGCTTTTGATACGCTTACAAAAATGGATATTTCGGACAGCTCAAAAACGAATTTAAAAAACTTTGGTTTGTGGTTAATGAACAGATCTGTTTAAGATTTTAAATTTTTATTGTCAGATTTTAAAATAAGTATTACATTTGCACCCAATAATTTTGGTCCCATAGCTCAGTTGGTTAGAGCACCTGACTCATAATCAGGTGGTCCTTGGTTCGAGCCCAAGTGGGACCACAAAAAACCATCCTCTTCAGGATGGTTTTTTGTTGCTTGTAATTCTCTTAAGATCAATGGTTTTAAGACGTTAGTTTTTTGCTTTCTTTATTAGCTTAAATAGTTTCACTTTTTCTGATTATAAGCTGTGACTTTTCGCCTCCTAATTTAGCAAATAAATACCAAATAGAAAATATGAGAGTGGTAGTTGGGCAAGAAAGAAATAAGAAATATTTTTACCTATTCTAACTATCCGTTATTATCTTTCTGTTATTTTTATAACAGTAGTTTTTCCATAAAAGCCTTTATAAGAAAATAATTTATCTTTTTGGTACTTTGTAAAATTTATACCTTGATTGTTTAATGTCATTTTTTCTTTGTTAAATATTTCAGGTTTATTTATTACATCGCTATATATTTCGTTATTAACTTTTATTAACTCATTTAATGTATCTTCATTTATCTTATGAAGTTGAAATATATTTTTAGGATTATCTATACCTGTTTTATAAAAATATTGCGTAATAGTTGTGTGGTTTTTAACAATAAACGTTTTCTCTTTATTTTTAATCATGTAATCAACTAACGCTGTATCGTTATAATAATTATACTTATAATTTGGAAAAATACCGAAAGAGAAATTCCAAATAAACAGCAACCATACTATTTTCTGAGAGACTTTATAATTTATGTCATATGTAATTGCAATGTAAAGAATTAATAGAAAAGGTAGCATCACCATAAATTCTATATTTCCAGCATTATAAAAAGCGAATAGGTAGTTTGCTATAAAAATAAATATATGAACCTTAACATATATCTTTAAATCATTTTCTTTTTTTGTAATTAGTTTTTTATCTGTTTTAAAATCTTTTAAAAGTGAATAAGAAATAACTATACATAAGATTAGAGGAATAAGATACACCCAGTTATTTTTTATCAAAACATACATGTTTGCATGTATTTGAAAATAGGTTCTAATAGTATTAATTGCTTGAAAGAATAAACCTTTCCAGCCAAAATTTGTCATTACACTACCTTGATAAAAATCATTAAAAACAAAATGTTGTAAATTAAATAATGTTAGCTCTTGTTTTTCATAAAGTGTAAGCACTAAAATATAACATATAGGTACTAATAAAGCTGGAGTTAGATACCAATATATAAGCTTACTATTTCTTTTGTAAAAAGAAAAACCAAACATTATGCCCAACCACCAAAAGAAATGTATTTGATGAAATAAACAAGCTACAACACCAAAAAGACTACTTAAAATAATATAGAAAGTTTTACCTTTTTTTATATTTTTTAGAAAATAATAACTTCCCAGTAACGAAAAACCAATCGGAATAATATAAGTTTCATTTTCTGTTCCGTACCTCCATAAACTAAAGCTAAAAGCAAGAATTAGAATATATAATAATTTTGTTTTCTCTTTAATTTTTAAAAAAGTTACTATTTTATAGAAAATAATGAGATTTACAAGTTGAAAAACACTGTTGATGAGTTTGCTAAAAAGGAGAATATCTACACTAATACCCAAATATTTGATTGGGAGTAATAAAACGTATATTATAACATTACTAAAAAGATGATGAGGTGTAAATAAATAATAATTATATTTTACATATCCTGCGTATGCATATGAATCTAAAGAAGAATTGTTGGTAGGGAATAAAATATAGGATAGGAAGATTAGAGTAAATACTAGTCTTTTGTCAAAAATAACAGATTTATTAAAAATAGTAGTACGCATCTTTTATAGAATTTTTACGCTATTTACTCGGTGCGATTGGTTACGATAACTTAGTGTAAAAAAAGTAGTGTGTTTTGTGCGATAAAGTTAGCAAATATATTACATATTTTATTTTTTTGGTTGTTGCTATTATGTTAGAAATAGCAAATGTGCTATTTATGCGACAGTCTTTTCTAATTCAAACGTTTAATTTTAGCTCAATTTTCAAACTACTTACAACCTACAAAAGGCAAAATTCTAGTGTTTATGGTCATTTATTAATTGATATCAAAACGTTTTTTATATATCATAATAATTCAAATATGATAAAATTAAATGCTTCTCTTGGTCAAACACTACTTAAATAATAGAAAACCGAATTAAAAACACTAATAAAAAAAACACGCTTATTTGAATCTTTAGGTTAAAGCTTTAAAATAGCGTAAGTACTAGAACTTTAATTGCTTTCGAAAAATTATAATCGAAAGAGTATTTATATAGTAAGAATACTAAAAATGGCTTATAATAATCGTTTTAAAATCATGTCCCAATTTTTATATTCATTCCAAACTTCTTTTTCGTAGTTCCACCCAAAATGTAGAAGCTCACCTTTAAAATCGATAGCACCATTTGCGTGTCTATCATCAATTAAAAAATCGCCAATTAGCAAATCTTTTCTGTGGGTAGTAAAAAGTTTCTTTTTAAAAATATCCTCAAAATACTTTTCCAACCATATTCTTTTATGTGTTAAACTTTCCGGATTCTCCCACGGTGCTGTAGTAGCAATAAATAGGTTGTATTTATTAGATTGATATAGCTTTTTTATGGCATCTATTGCTCCTTGTATTGGAGGAGGATCTTTGAATACATCCTTTACTAAATCCGGATTTTTTTTAAGCTCTGGAGCAATAGTTTCATCGGCATTTATTTTTTTAACCTGATAACCAAAATCAACAATAACCCCATCCATATCTATAAAAACAGTTTTTTTCATATCATTTTCATTTAATGTTATCAAAATAGTGAAATTTTAATCAAACACTAGTCATTTATTGAAATAAAAAAAGCATTGTAGTAAATACAATGCTTTTTAAATAGTTGTTAAATATATTATTGTTTCTTTTTTTTACGTTGTAAATATTTACTAAATACTAAAAATAGCACACCGCTTAAAAGCCAAGAAGGTAGCGTAACAAAAGATAAAAAAACATCAAACTGTAAGTGGATAAAATAAAAGAGACCAAAACTAATTAACCAAGCAAATAACACAGCTTTGTTAATTTGTATGCCGGCAACAGCTGCGTAATTTTTTTGAATTCCGAATTTTTCAGCAAAGAAATGTTCAAATGCAATTACAGCACCCACAGGAGCTAAAATAAAACCATATAAGGCAACAAAGCCAAGTAGTTTCATGGCAAAAGCAGGAAACAGCCCTGCAATGGTAGCTACAGTCCCTGCAATAATAGTTACTTTGGCGGTAGAAAGTTTAGGTAAAATTGCCTGAAAAGCCAATCCTGCTCGGTATATTGTAGGGTTAGCGGTTGTCCAACCAGCCAAAACAACAGCAATAATACCAAATACACCAATAGCATTATTTGCTAATGGACCAGGAGCAACGGGTGGTGCTTCTCCGTTACTTAAAAATGCCAATGCCTCTGGCGATTTTAAATAAACGGCGTATAATAAAGCAGCAGCAATCCATGCCATATAATGTCCAACATACATTCCGGCAGCAGTTGCCCAGCCGGCTTTTGCCTCTTTTGCAAACCTAAATACCGACAAGTCAGACATGCCAATATGCATGGCACCATTGGCAAACCAAGACCAAATTACAACGTGCCAAAAAGTAAATTTTATTTGTCCTGGAAAAGGAGTGGAGCCTTCACCCCAAATATTCCAAAAATCTGAAAAACTAGTTACATGTAACTGGTTTAAAGCTACAATACCGCAGGCAATAAAAGCCAAAACTATTATTGGCGACATCCAATTAGCTGCTTTCGTTACGGTGTCATATCCTCTTGCAGCAATTACAGAAATTACGGCGCCAATTGCAATAACAATAAGTATCCAAGTAGTTCCGTTTGGTAATGTATCGGTTAATGTTGGCATTGACATATTAAAAGGAATACCAACGGCAGTTGCAGAAACAGTAATCATTGAGCCAGCCAAAAAGCAAAACAAAATACCGTTTGCCAAATTATAACCCGTTACGAGTTTTTTACCGCAAATTTTTTCTAATTGATAATACAATGTCAATCGATTTTTTACAGCAATTTCTGCCGTTAAAAATCGCCAACTTACTACAGCAAGTAAGTTACCAAGAAGCAACCCAATAATTAAATCAAAGGCGCTTACACCAGCTGTTAAAAACAAAGGCCCAATCATAAACTCTGTACCTGCTGCATGCTCACCAGCATACATGCCAATAAAACTTTTCCAACCTTTTAATTTCGATTTTGGTACTGGTTCTCTCTCAAACTCTCCGCCAGCAATATCTTCTATTTGTTCAGATTCTATACTAACTTGACTCATATAAATTGGTTTTTTAGATTGATTTTTAAATTAAGTGATTCGGAAAATCTTTTACTTTTTCACAGCAAACTTGCTCCATTACTTGTTGCAGTTCTGCTTTAATTAAAGAAATTGTATGGTCGCCACCTTTGTTGCCTAAGGCAGCAACTCCGTACATAAAAGAACGTCCCATAAAAGTAAATTTTGCACCAGATGCCAAAGACCTTGCTACATCGACACCAGACCGTATTCCACTATCCATCATTACTTCTATTTGATCTCCATATTTTGCAGCAATAGACGCTAGAGGTTTTATGGTAGATTCACCAGCATCTAATTGACGACCGCCATGGTTGGAAACAATAATTCCGTCTAAACCCAATCGAATAGCTTGCTCTGCATCATAGTGTGATGCAACTCCTTTTAGAACAATTTTTCCTTTCCACATATCACGAATTGGCTTTATTTTTTCTTCGTTTAACCTCCCAGAAAAAGTTTCATCCATAAATTTACCTAACTGTTTTAAATCTAAATTTTTAGGCATATAAGGCAGTAAATTAGCAAAATTCGGAATTCCGTGTTTTAAGGTTTCTAGGCTCCAGTGTGGCCTACCTAAAGCTTGTAAAATATTACTGACATTCATTTTTGGTGGCATTGCCAATCCGTTTCTTATATCTCTGGGTCTAAAACCAAAGCTAGGTACATCACAAAGAATTACTAAAACGGGGCAGCCTGCCGATTCAGCTCTTTTTAATAGGTCGTTTCGTAAACTGTCTTTTGTTGGATGATATAGTTGAAACCAAGCTTTTCCTTCTGTAAGCTCGGCAGCTCTTTCTATACTTGTAGTAGTAACGGTGCTTAAAATAAACGGAATGTTATGGTTAAAAGCAGCTTTTGCAAGTATTTCTGGAGAATTTGGCCACATTAATCCTTGTAAACCAACAGGGGCAATACCAAAAGGAGCGTCATATTCTACTCCAAATAATGTTGTTTTTGTTGATGAGCCGCCATGATTTTTCAAATAGTTTGGCTTTAACTGAACTTCTCTTAATTCGGATGTATTTCTATGTAAATTTACATCTTCGTTACAACCACCATCTAAATATTCGAAAGCAAATTTCGGAATTTTTTTCTTTGCTCTATTTCTTAAGTCGTCGACAGACGGATACTTAGTATTTATGTTTAGTGCCATTGTTTGTTATTTTATAATAAAAGGAACATGCTTTTTTAAAGAATAGTTCTTTTTTAAAAATTTAGAATTTAATTTCGAATCTGAAATTGCTATTGCCGCACCTAATGCAGAACCTAAAGAGGCTTTTGTAGTTCGTAACTTCATGCCTCTTAAATAATGAGATAGTAATTTTATATACACATCGTTATCAGAAAAACCACCATCTACATAAAGCCTATCAATATCTTGAGTTTTAGAAATTCGTTGAATACTTTGTACTTGTAACTGCACCAATTCTATCATTAAATGATGATATGCATGTTCAAAAGAATGGTAAGAGTAGTTTGTTTTCGAAGGCATATTTTTATCAGAAAAAGAAACCCATTTAAAAGCATATTCAAAATCTTTTATAATTTCTGAATATGCTTCATAATTAAATGTTACGCTTTTATGATAGTCTTTAGAAACTCCAAATTTTGCGGCCATTTTTTGTACTTGAATTTTATATTCATTGCCTAAAAATAAGCGAGAAGACTTTACAGGTTTCCCATTTATACGCATGTAATTGATACAACCCTCTGTTGTTTCTTTAGTCGATAATGGAACCGCAGAAAAAGGATTTAGGGCAATAGACCAAGTACCTGTAGACACCAAAACGAAAGGCTTTTTAATACTTCTAACATACGGAAGTAGGGCAGAGGAACTATCATGAATGCCAACTCCAATTTTAATTCTTGTGCCATTATAGTTCATATTTACACTTGTTTCGGTAGAGACTATTGGTGGTAATATTTTATGAATTTCTTCTTTATAAACCCAATCGTGATAATCTTTAATTTCGTAATTCCACAAAGAAGTATGACAGCCAATACTTGTATATTCACTAAACGGAATTCCGGTAAAAATATAGCTTAAATACTGAGGCAAATGCAATGAGTATTTTATTTTTTTAAAAATTTCTGGCTTTGTATGTTTCAACCAATATAGTTGCATTCCAGAATTTAAAAGTCCCGATTTTGGGGAGCCTGTAATTCTAGTAAATTCTAATTCTGGACCGTATTTTTTATAAAAATCATCAATTAAATTACTATCAATTTCTTTAGTATAGTTGTATAAAGGAGTTAATACCTCTCCGTTTTCATCTAAATGTACAAAGCTTGCACCGTATGTAGAAAAATTAATAGCTTTAATAGTGTATTCTTCACTTTTTAAAATGCTATCAAAAATATCTTTTAACCAAGTTTGTAAAGCAGCAAGATTTTCTGTTGGATAACCATCTTCGTCTTTAATTTCTTCAAAGGAAGAGTACTCTCTATATACTTCTTTAAAGTTTTTATCAAAAAGAAAGAATTTCTTGTTTGTTTTTCCAATATCGAAAACGGCAGTAACTTTTTGTTTCATGGTATTTTATTTTACAAGCCTGTTGCGATGGTGTTTTTACCTCTTTCTTTAATTAAACCTTCTCTAACTTTTAAACTTCGGTAGCTTAAAATTGGATTTATTGCTCCTCCTGTTTTTAATCTAGCTGATGACAATAATGGTCTTACGTCTGTTCTAAAAGCACCTTGTAAAATTTCTTGACATTTAACAACATCATTTTCTAATTGTGCGTTTTTTAGTGCTTTTTGGTCTACCAATAAAGCTTTTGCATATGCCTCTTGTATGGCTTCTAAAGATTGAATTAAATCTTCTAAAGGATCTTTTACATTATGGCTTGCGTCTATCATCCATGCCAAATCTGGATTTTGAGGATTGTTTTCCATACCGTAAACCAACTCATTAAAAATTAAGAAAAGTGCGTAAGGTTTTATACTTCCAACAGTTACATCATCATCACCATATTTGCTATCATTAAAATGAAAACCACCTAGTTTTCCTTTTAACATTAAAATAGAAACAATTTGTTCTATATTCGAATTTGGTAAATGATGACCTAAATCTACCAAAGAAAAAGCTTTTTCTCCGCACTCATTAGCCAACATAAAAGAAGTTCCCCAATCTTGTATTACAGTACTGTAAAAATTTGGTTCGTAAGGTTTGTACTCAATTAAAAGCTTCCAATCATCTGGTAATCCATGGTAAATATCTTGTAAGCTATTCTGTGTGTGTTGTAATGCGGTTTGAAAGTTATTTTGTCCAGGAAAACAAGAACCATCTGCCAGCCAAACGGTTAAACTTTTAGAACCAAGTTTATTTCCAATATTTATAACTTCTAAATTATGGGCAATTGCTTGTTCTCTTACAGCTTTGCTAGTATTGCTTAAAGAGCCATATTTGTAACTTTCTTTTGCGTTTTTTTGATCTTGAAAAGTATTTGAATTAACGGCATCGAATTTAATATTTAAAGTATCTGCTTGTTCTTTTATTGCTGCATAATCAGAAGGAATATCCCATGGAATATGTAAAGAAACAGCACCAGCAGTTTGTGTTAATTGGTGTAAAATACCAATATCATCTATTTTTTGTGCTAAGGTAGAGGGTTCTCCGTAAAAAGAAAATCTTCCAAATCTTGTTCCTCCGGCACCCAATGCCCAACTAGGAACTGCTACTTGAAAATTAGAGAGTTTAGATACTATTGTAGCAACATCTTTACCTTGTTTTGTTAATATATCTGCTAAGAAATTATAACTATTATTGTGAGTAGCTAATTCACTTTTATTAGCGTCTTCTATTTGTTGTTGAGTTAGTCTCATAAAAATTGGTTTTTAACTAAAAAACTTCCATAAAATTTCTAGTCTCTATGGAAGTTCTAAAATACTATAATTTATATACCTTATTATCTTACAAAAGCATTTGCCATTCCTCCATCTACATTTATAATGTTTCCGGTAGATTTGTCTAGAATTCCTACTAAAGAGAATACACCATTTGCAATATCTTCGGGTCTAATAATTTCGTTTAACAGGTTTCTTTTTGCATAAAAGGCAGGAAGTTCTTCAACAGTAATTCCGTTTGCTTTTGCTCTACCCTCTGCCCAAGTACCTTCCCAAATTTTACTTCCAACGATTACTCCATCAGGATTTACGGTATTTACTCTAATTTTGTCTTTACCTAGTTCTGCAGCCAACAAACGAACCATGTGTTGTTGTGCAGCTTTTGCAGTTCCGTAAGCAACATTATTTGGTCCTGCAACCAATCCGTTTTTACTAGCTATAGAAATATAATCTCCCCCAAGGGCTTGTTTTCTCATGATATTTACAGCTTGTTGAGCAAGCTCAAACTGACCTTTAACCAGAATATTTTGTAGAATATTCCAATCTTTGTTTGTTGTTTCTTCTAATGATTTAGAAATTGCCAATCCGGCACTGTGTACAATAATATCTACGCCACCAAATTCTAAACAAGCCTTTTTATAGGCGTTTGCAATAGACTCTGTATCTGTAACATCGCAAACAGCATAGGTAGCAACATCTCTTTTGTAAGTAGCATTTGCCTCTATTAAACTATTCTCGTTAATATCTGTAAGCACAATATTTGCGCCTTCTGCAGCTAATTTATCTGCAATAGCTTTTCCAATTCCACCACCAGCACCAGTGACAAGAGCAACCTTTCTAGATAATGGTTTTTCTTTTGGCATGCGTTGAAGTTTTGCTTCTTCTAGAAGCCAATATTCAATATCAAAGGCTTCTTGTCTTGGCAACGAAGTATAAGCAGAAATAGCTTCTGCACCTCGCATTACATTTATTGCATTAATGTAAAATTCGTTGGCAACTCGGGTAGTTTGTTTGTTTTTAGCAAAACTAAACATTCCTACACCTGGGTAAATAATTATTACCGGATTTGCATCTCTTATTGCCGGACTATTATCTTTCTTACACGTGTTGTAATAATCTTCATATTCTTTTCGGTAAGCTTCAAATGCTGGTGTTAGTTTTTTGCGAATTGCATCAGCATCAGAAAGATCTTCATTCTTATCTAATGTTAAAACTAAAGGTTGAATTTTTGTTCTTAAAAAGTGGTCTGGACAAGAAGTTCCCATAGGTGCCAAACGCTCTAGATCGTTACTATTTATGAATTCTAAAACTACATCTGTATCTGAGAAATGACCAATCATTCTGTTTTCAGATGAACACAATCCTCTTAATAGCGGCATTAATTGTGCCGCTTTTTCTTTCCTTTCTTCTGCCGGTAAACTTATTACTTTTTGTCCACCAAAAACACTGCCTTTTTCTTTAATTTTTTTATCAATATATTCAGAGGCCATCTCTATTACCTCTAAACTATTTATATACGATTCATAAGAGGTGTTTCCCCATGTAAATAAGCCATGAGAACCCAATACAATTCCTCTAATTCTAGGATTGTCTGCTAAACATTTTTCTAATTGAAGACCAAGGTCAAAACCAGGTTTTTGCCAAGGCACCCATCCCATAGTATCTCCCCAGATTTCTTTAGTTACTTTTTCACTGTCTTTTGCGGCAGCTACAGCAATTAAAGCATCCGGATGTAAATGATCGATATGTGCAAAAGGTAATAAACCGTGTAAAGGAGTATCTATAGATGGTGCTTTACTGTTTAAATCATAAATACAATGATTAAAAAGCCCTACCATTCTATCTTCGTCATGCAAACCTTGGTAAACGTTTTTTAAATCTCGCAATCGACTTGTATACAAACCTGCAATTCCTGCTCTATCTAAAGTACCAATATCTCCACCAGAACCTTTTACCCACATCACCTCTACGTCTTGGTTTGTAAGCGGATCTTTTTCTATCGTTTTACAACTTGTGTTTCCACCTCCATAATTGGTTATTCTTAAATCTGCACCTAAAATATTAGAACGATATAAAAATAACGCCACCTGATCGTTACCTAATGAGGCTGCCTTTTCATCATCCCACAAGTAGTCTACGTACTTAAATGTTTTTGTATTGGTTTTCATAAAAATTGTTAAAAAATTATTATTCCAAAATTACAGTCATGATAATCTAATTGTATCCTGTACTATGTGGTTATTAATTACTTTTTTTAATAAAGATTAATTTTAAAAATTATATTCTTATTTTTAAACAAAAAGCAACAAATTAATCATTATAATATATATTTTTGTCAAAAATTAATCATTTAATTAAAGTTTATGTTCAATTTTATTACTATTGATGAAAATTCTAGAATTCCAAAATATCAGCAAATTGTAAACGAAATTATAGCAAATATATCAAATGGTAATTTGGTAATAGACCAAAGAATTCCCTCGATAAATAAATTTAGTGAAGAGTTTTATTTATCGAGAGATACCGTCGAAAAAGCATATAATATTTTAAAAAAAAGAAATATTATTTCATCAATAAAAGGAAAAGGGTATTACATTACCAGAACAAAATTGATTTCTAAGGTTAATATTTTGTTTTTGATTAATAAGTTAAGCTCTTATAAGTTAAGAGTTTATAATTCATTTATTGATAGTATAGGTCCTAATACGCATACAGATCTTCACATATATCATTGTGATGAATCGTTGTTTTTAAATTTGATAGCAAAGAATAAGTCTGCCTATGACTATTTTATTATTATGCCTCATTTTAAAACAGAGTCTTTAAACCACACTAGTTATACAGATAAAGTTATTCAAGCTCTGAAAGATATTTCAAAAGAGAAACTTGTAATTTTAGATAATTTAAAAGAGGGAATGCAAGGTGGATCTGTAGAAATTTTTCAAGATTTTGAAAATGATATTTATGATGCGTTGAGTGAAGCTCATGTTAAGTTAAAAAAGTATAAAAATTTAATTTTATTTTATCCGACTAAAACAGTATATCCTTATCCTAAGAGAATTCTGAATGGTTTTAGAAAATTTTGTTTTGAGCACAATATTGATTTTCAATATTTGGAAGAGGTCTATGAGGATATTATTATTAAAAAAGGAGATTTATTTGTAACAATAGAAGAGTCTGACTTAGTTAATCTGGTGAAACAAATAAGAGAAGATGAATTTATTTTAGGAGAAGAGGTTGGTATTATTTCCTACAATGATACTCCTTTAAAAGAGCTTTTAGGTATTACAGTGGTGTCTACAGATTTTAAAATTATGGGACATACAGCAGCAAAAATGATATTAGAAAAGGAGAAAGGACAGTTTAAAGTTCCATTCAATTTTATTGATAGAAATTCTCTTTAATTTGTTTTTGAGGGAAAATAATATTCAAACCATTTTTTTTCATTTCCTACAGTGTGTAAATTGATCCCTTTTTTCTGAAGTGTATAGGACCATTTTATAAGTCGCTTTTTCATTTTTTTGGCCAATTTCGGAAAACTTTTAATCAAGTTTCTGTTTTCATGCTCTTTAGTGGAAAGGTCAAAAAGAAACTCTCTTTCTCCAAATTTTAAAAATTTATAATTTCCTTTTCTAACAGCAGATTGTGACCAAAATCTCCAAAACAAGTATTTATGTGGTTCACCTTTTTTTGTGTCAGTTAAAAAAGGTATTAAATCTACACCATCTAAATCTTTGTTCTTAGGTAAACCAGCTAATGAAATTACTGTTGCTGCAACATCTAAAGAAATTACAGGTTTTTTGTATACTTTCCCTTTTGGTAAAATTGCAGGCCAATTCATAATAAAAGGTACTCTAATTCCTCCTTCAGAAAGCATCCCTTTTTCCCCTAAATAAGGTGTGTTTAAAGAACCGTTCCAAGCACCGCCTTTAAAAGAAATAGGTTTGTCCTCTTTATATATTTTTAAAGGTGCGCCATTATCACTTATAAAAAAGATAAGTGTGTTTTTTTCAATTTGTAATTTTTTTAATACTTCTTTTATTTTTCCTACACCATCATCAATCGCAGAAATCATAGCTAATGCATATCTTCTTCTTTCAGGCATATCCTCTGGAAATCTGTCTAAATATTTATTAGTTGCCTCTAAAGGAACATGTGGCGCAAAATAAGAAAGGTAAAAGAAAAATGGCTTTTCTGCATTTTTTTTGATAAAACTCAAAGCAGCTTTTGTTTGAATTTCTAAACGATAGCCTTTTTCTTTCAACATCTGTGGTTTTATTTTCTTTCCATCAGATATATTATAATTGCTAAAATAATTATTTAAATGTCCTTCAAAAACATAATCGAAACCTCTATTTAAACTTTTGTAAGGAAGAATTAATTTTTTTGGAATATTATTTTTATCTTTTGTAGTATTTGGTATGTTTTCTTTGATCCATTCTTTTGAACCATGATTTGGATCTAAATGCCACTTACCTGACATTCCAGTTACATAACCAGCTTTTTTTAATCTTTCTGGAATTAAATTTTCGTCTAAAGGAAGTGGAATTGTTCCGTTTTGGTCTAAACCAAATTTTTGTTGATATCTACCTGTAAGAATTCCTGCTCTTGAAGGGATACATTGTGGCGCCGTAATATAGCCAGATGTCATCCTAACACCATTTTCAGCTAATAAATCTATATGAGGTGTTTTTACATCTGTAGTTACATTATTTACTCCAATATCAGCATAGCCAAGATCATCTGTAAAAATTACAATAATATTAGGTTTTTTTTGACTATTGATTTTCAAACTCAAAAAAATAATAATATAAAGTGATATTTTTTTCATCCTGTAAGGATTAAAAAAAAATGCCTTGAAATTTTACAAGGCATTTTAAATTATTAATAATTTAGAATCCTGTCCCAGGATCTTCTGGGCTTTGAGCCTGTGCTTTTTGAGGATTTAAAATCATGTATGTTCCTAATGCAGTTAAGGCTGCATATTTACCATAATTACCTATTTTTTTTATGGCTTCTTTACGAGAAATGTCTTGGTTATTTTCTATTGTTTTTTTCATGATGTAATTGTTTTATTTTTCTCGTTACTATTCTAAAACTATTTTCTTATTCAAGTTTCCATATTCTGTTTCAAGTTTTACAATATAAATACCTGTTGCAAGATTTGGTAACATAATTTCTTTATTGCCTCTTTCTTTAAAAGCTTTTTTTGCTACTTCTTTTCCTAAGATGTTATAAAGTGTTATGGAAGAAGTACCGCCTTTTAAACCTGAAATTCTTAAACTAGAATTACTAGTTTTAAATACATTAATACTATTTAACAAATCATTCTTTGCACTTAAAGTCTCAGATGGACTTGTATGTATAAAAAACCTTCCCACGCCATCTAAGTTGTTATCCAAGGTTAGTGAATAAGTTTCAGACGTACCCTCTAGTTTTGTATATGTATTTTTAACTCTATCTTCCAAATAAACATTGATACCTGATGGTAAGTTTTGAGACTCAGCAGAAATTACAAGTTGTTTACCTACTTTACTAGTAATGCCAATAGGTACTATCATCTTTTCAAACTCTGAATTTGGTAACATTTGTTTTTCAAAAGCAATCCCTTTATCATCAGCAACTAAATGTGTATATATGTTGAAATCTGATGGTTGTCCTGTAAACAGACCTATGTCTTTTCCAGGGTCTAAGCCTAAACTACTATTACTTGAGTAAGTAATTTCTGAAGTTCTAGTTCTATTTCCATCGCTAACCGTTAGGTTAATTTTTGGTATTTTATTTTTGTAAAAAGTAATAGGTGTTGTTGGTACATCACTTCTCATAGAAGTTTCAATTACAAAATTATTTGCTGTAGAATTCTCCGATATAACAAAAAAACCTTGACCAGGTGAAATGTAATCTGGTGCTGATAAACTAGTATATATTTCTGTTGTAGGATTCCAAACATAAACAGTTTCATGGGTATCTGGTATACTAGCTTTATTAAATGTTGACATTAAATCAGATACTTGCATATATGCTGGATAAGGATTTCCTATTAAATTCCAATCATTTGCTGGGTCTGTAATTGATAAAGTTACATCTGTGTTTGGATAAGTACCTGTAAACGAATATTGTTCTTCCTCACCTGCAGAGTTTACAGATGTTTTTCTAGCGGAAATTCCAATACCTAGGTCAAAAGTTGCAGTTGTATTTTTTTGATGATAAATCCAATCTCCATCTGCGTCTGTTGTATTGTCAAATATCGCTATAGCCCTATTATTAGCAGTTCCTGTACCTATAAAATTTTCTGACACCCAAGTATCATCATATGTTTCACCAGAAACAGGAGATGACAACAAATGCCATTCTAAAGGAGCACCAATAGGATCATTAGTGATTACATTATAAGTTAAAGAACCAGAAACAGCACCTGTAGTAATAAAACTTGCACCACTGTAAACGATTGTAGAATTTGCAGTTACAGCACCTGTAATATTTAAAGAAGCATTTTCTTGTATAATCATATTTCTTACTGAAATTGCACCTCCATTAACTATTGCACCACTTGGAATAATTACATCGTTTGAAGAGCTTGGAACACCATTTGGTGTCCAATTAGTAGATTCTCCCCAGGTATTGTCTGTTGATCCATTCCATACATAAGTTGTAGCAGCACTTCTTGCAGCCTCTACTCCTAAGTTCATAACAGCTCTAACTTGGTCTTGTGTCCAAACTTCAGATGAAATTACTAAATCATCCATATGACCCCAAAAGTTTGTGTTGGCTGCTTGGAATTTCTGTGATCCAATAATAATATCATTCATTACATTTCTTGGAGCTATAGAGGTATCACTTTTATCTAAAAAACCATTAATGTATAGTTTCTGAGTTCCTGCTGTTGCATCCATTACAACAGCAAAGTGATACCAGTTGTTTATAACTGTTCTGTTATTGGTGTCATTGAGTCCTCCTGATTCGCTTGACGATAAACTATTGTTATTCCTGAATCTCATTGGAACCTGCCCATCGTTTGTTCCACCACCATTATTACCAATATCTAAAATAAACCTTTCAGTACTTACCCTAGAAGTAGCTCTAACCCACACCGATATGCTGTGTGATGCGGAGGAATTGTAAACGCTATTGGTAGATCTTATGGATGATTTTCGGAATCTAGCATATTTACCAGAATTAAAAGTAAGACCACTCAAACCAACTGGAAAGTCTACAGGATCATTCATTGGAGAACCTACTGCTCCGGCATTAGAACTTACTGTATTCTGAGTAAAAGTAAAATTACCCTTGGCATCTACAACATCACCTTCAAAATCAAGATACAATAGAATTTGAGAATCATCAATAGCTTGTGCATTTACGAACTGAAAGCTCAATGCCAACGCCGTCATTAAAAGTATTTTTTTTATCATAATTGTGTGTTATTTTAATGAATAAATTATTTTATTCTAAAAAAAAAATAGGATTTTTCCAAATATAAAGTTTTTTTGAAGTAACAGCTATCCTGTACTACCGGGTTGTATTTGATAATATTTTACATTTAAATCTAAATAACCAACAAGCACAGGATAGTTTTTTTATTTATTTGAAGTATAATTACTATTATATTATATAAAATTTCTAACCTCATGCAAAAATCGCTCACACTAATAATGTTTTTTCTTTTTTTTATTTCTTGCAAAGAAAATAAAAATCACCAGCCTAACATCATATTCATTTTAGCAGACGATTATGGTATTGTAGATACACAAGCCTATGCTGCAAAATTTTTAAATACTTCTATTGATAGTACTTTTTATGAAACACCTAATATTAACAAATTAATGAGTGAAGGTGTTTCTTTCTCACAAGCGTATACAAATCAATTATGCTCACCAACAAGAGCTAGTATTTTAACAGGTAAGTTTGCTTCAAGATTGGGTTTTACTACAGCAATGCCACATAGAAATACCTACTATAACCAAAATTTAACAGTACCTAAAGGATATTATGCCAATGACGTTTTAGAGCATAAAGACAATATTTTAATAGAACAAGCTCTTATTAATGGTACTTCAAATTCAGCAGTTCCGACAGGTAAAAACATGCAAACTAATTTAGATGAGCTTTCTATTGCAGAAGCTTTGAAAGATTATGAATCTGCCTTTATTGGAAAATGGCATATAGGTGGTTTTGGAGCTAAAGGTTTTCAGCCTAGAGATAACGGATTTAAAACCCTTGCATATTTTGATGGTGGAGGCTCTACCTATTTTAATTGGGTTAATGGTTGGAATCAGAAAACAAAAATTCGTTTCCCAAAAATGCCTCAAGAAGAATGGGAAATTGGCGATGCAGGAAAAATTAGTGGCGAAAAATATTTAACAGATGATTTAACAACACAGGCTTTAAATTATATTGATGAAAAAGCGAAAGATAAGGAAAAACCTTTCTTTTTATATTTTTCTCATTTCGCAGTTCATTCTCCTTATCAAGGTAAAAAAGGCGAAGTAGATTATTTCAACACAAAAAAAACGAAAGGCTTTAACGGACAAGACAATGCTATTTATGCTTCTATGATAAAAAGTATGGACAGATCTGTTGGAAAAATTTTAGATAAATTAAAAGAAATTGGAATTGAAGAAAATACTTTAGTAGTTTTTATGTCTGATAATGGCGGAATTGATGGAGAAATAACGCCTGATGGAAACGGAACTGAAAATTATCCTTTTTTAGGAGGAAAAGCCTGTTTAACAGAAGGTGGGATTAGAGTTCCTTTAATTTTTAGATGGAAAGGTAAAATTAAAGAGGGTAAGTGGGTTGATACTGCTGTAGATTGTACAGATATTTTTCCAACTATTTTAGAAGCTGCAGGTTACAATGCTAAACAGGTTGTAGAAAAAAATAAATTGGATGGTGAGAGTGTAATTGGTTTACTTAACGATATTAAAAATGAAACTAAATCTTATAAGAAAGACACACATTACTGGCATTATCCTTTTAATGTAATTTATAAAAGTCCTTACGATGGATATCCTTTAACACCTCATTCGGCTATTAGAAAAGGCGATTTTAAATTGATCTTTGACTGGTATGGACGTTTGCATTTGTACAATATCAAAAAAGACCCTTTTGAAAAAGAAGATTTATATACATTGCAAAAAGAAAAAGGAGACGCACTTTTTAAAGACTTAATTTCTTGGTTAGAAAAAAATGTAGACAAGCGTTATTGGCCGAAAAAAAATCCAGATTATAATTCTAAAAAGGAAGTTAGAGAAATACCTTTTATAGATTTGGTAGGTAAAATTTAATAAAAAAAGAGAAGTATTCACTTCTCTTTTTTTTTATTCTTTTCTTTTTCAATAATTAGTTAATTTCTATTTTTTTTCCTTTTAAACCACCAATTTGTTTACCCACATTTTCTGGTTTGTATTTAGTTGGATCGAATTTAGGATTGGGTATAGGAACAATTGCTTTTGTGTCTTTAATATGTTTTTCAATTAGTTTGTCTAATTCAACAACTTTTTTAGGATATGTTTTTGCTAAATTGTTATGTTCACTAATGTCCCATTTAAGGTTGTATAATAAATAATCGTGTTTAAAATTTTTTCCTTGATAGAATAAGCGAATCAATTTCCAATCACCTGAATGTACTGAAATAGAGGTTGGTAACCAATCTGGCACTCCTGGTTGATGAGGAAAATACGTAAATATTCCATCTCTTTTTATATTTTTACCTTTTAAAGTTTCAGAAATGTCAAGACCATCTAAAGCATAATTTTTTGGCACTTTTAAGTTTGCTAAATTTAATAACGTTGGATAAAAATCTGTAGATTGAATTAGAGCGTCATTTGTAGTACCTGGTTTTGTAATTTTTGGGTAGGAGATAATTGTTGGTACTCTAACTCCACCTTCAAACATGGTTGCTTTTCCACCACGTAAAGGCCTGTTGCTGGTTGGTGATGCTAAATACTTTTCTCCGTTAGGTAAAATATCTGTAACAGCATTATACATATTACCTCCATTATCACTTGTAAAAACAATAATTGTGTTTTCACTTAAATTTAATCTGTCTAATTCATCTAATAAGCGTCCAATTGCGTCGTCCATAGAATGAACCATTGCTGCATAAGTTGCAGAATGTTGTGCATCCGACAAATCTACTTTTGTACTGTAATATTTTTTTAAAGTTTCTTTTGCATCAAAAGGAGCATGTACAGAAAATTGCCAATAGTTCATAAAAAATGGCTTGGTTTTATCAATTTTTTGCAACCAAGAAACAGCTTCATCAGCCATTCTATCTTCTATATGTTCTTTTGCTATCTTTTCTTTAAAGTTTTTGTAACGCCATGGAGCAACAAAACTTCCTGCTGGTCCTGGACCAGGCCAATGTGGTATATCTATATCAAACCCATGTTGTAATGGCGAATATGGGTCTGAACCTAAATGCCATTTTCCAAAATGCGCAGTTTGGTAACCTGCGTTTTTAAACTGTTTTCCTAAAGTTGGTAATTTGGTATCTAATCTTGTTACAGATTCTAAAATTATGGCTTTGTTTGCTGGCCCAGTTCCTCTATTTAAAGACGCTTTTAATTTTACTTTGCCTAAATGTGCAGTTGGTGCAGTAATACCCGTTCTTGCTGGTGTTTGTCCTGTAAGTATACTTGCTCTTGTTGGAGAGCAAAGTGGGCTTGCAGCATACGCTCTTGTATAAGTAATACCTCTTGCAGCTAAACGTTCTAAATTAGGTGTTTCATATAATTTTGTTTTGCCATAAAGTGTAACATCACTCCAACCTAAATCATCAGCTAAAATAAAAACTACGTTTGGTTGTTTTTTTTGTGCTGAAATGCTAATTATTATAAAAAATAATATTAAAATTGATATTTTTTTCATACTATTTTATTTGTTAACTGCTTTAAATTGATCTTCGAGGGAAACACCGTAAATAGACTCTAATTCTTTAACAGATTTTTTATAAAATTTAGTTTCTGGTGGTAAAGATATTTTTTTCCAAAACTCTGCATTGTATTTTATTTCATAATCACCCATATCTTTTTTTTCATAGATAGTATTTTTAATATCAATTTTATTTTTATTAGTTTCTCTTCCTAGAACAATTGCCTCATGTCTGTAAGAACTCACAACATTTTTATTATTTAGTTTTAAAAGTTTTTGCTTTTGAATACTAATTGGTGTTGTAAAATTAGCTTGTCTGTTGTGGTAACTTAGTACTAATTTTTTATCATAATTTTTTTTGTAAATATAAAACGCCTTTAAATTAGAAAATTTTGAAGCATATCTAGAAACATCTATTTTATATATACTGTACGTGTCCATACCTATGTAAAATTTAATCCAATTTTTCTCTTTAAATTTTTTTTGGTCCTTTTTTACACCTTTAATTACCAAAACGTCTTCGCCATCATAAGATGTATCATCTTCACGTATCCAATTATAATCAGACTCATAAATACGTTGCCTTAGTGGATTTATTTGTAACATTACGTTTACGGCATGTGCAGGTTGCTTCTTAAAAGCAAATCTATAGTCAGCAGATTTTCTTGCTTCAGCAATACCTAATTTATCATATCTTGTGTCTGATGGACCATAGTCTATTGCGTTTAAGTAGTGCTCTACTAAAAAACGAGTTTTTCCATTCTCCACAGAAGACCTTCTATACAACATATTTACTTGATGTTTGGTACTAAGTGTATTTTTTTTTAATTTTTTTAACGCCTTTTTTACGTACATATTTGGTTTCTCTAGGGTTATTGTAGCTAACATAACTGCATCTTCAATTAGTACGATAGAAAACATTTTTTTTTCAATATAATCTTTAATTTTTATTTTAAATGTTTTGAAGCCTATGGTAGAAACTTCTAAAATATCGTTTAAATTATCTGATGTAATAAGTACATTAAATACACCATCATCATTTGTAGCAGTACCTATTTTCTTTGAGAGAATTCCTACAGCTGCGTAGGGAATTGGATTTTTCTGTTCATCATAAACAGTTCCTTTTAATTCAATTTTTTTTTGCGCAAAAATAATACCTACATTTAACAAGCTAAATACTATTAAAAATAGTGTTTTAATTAATTTTTTGTTCAAATAGTTGTTAATTAACATGCAATAATTATTTATTTTAGTAGTTCTAATGGTGTATATTTATAGTTATAAGTCCATTTACTTTTGGGTTGCACAGCATTAAATTCTTCTGCTCCATAGAATTCATCATTATACTTTTTCATCCATTCTTTTGTGTATCCTTCTAGCTTTTCTTGAATATTTTTGAAACTTGGTTTACCATATAAATTATTTAGTTGATATGGATCTTTTTTATTATCAAAAAGCACATTTATAAGTGTGTTATTACTTTCTTTGGAAGTAGAAAAAGTGTACCTTTCAGTTACTACACCACGCCAATTAGAATTTCTTGCTCTACCTATTCTGTAGTTCCAGATAGGTACATAATCATTATTATTTAGTTTACCATTTACAATTTTTTTGGACAAATCTTTTCCGTCAAATTTTTGTTTTATTTCAATATCCATAAAACTTAAGATAGTAGGTAAAATATCCATAGTACCTAAAAGTGTTTTAGTTTTTATCCCTGCTTTTATTTTTTTGGGATACTTTATAATAAATGGTATTTTGTTAGAGTAATTATGAGGGTACTGTTTTGGTAATTTTGCGTTATGTGACTCTAACATATCTCCATGGTCTGCACTAAAAGCTACTAGCGTATTTTTTTCTACATTCATTAGCTTTAGTTGCCTTAACATGTTTCCCAAGGCAATGTCAATACCAGTAACTTGTGCCATGTGGCCATGATACATTCTTCTTCTGTCTGGAGTATCTGTTAAACCAGGTCTTAATTCAATTTCATTTCTTTTGTAAAGTTTCATTAACTCCTCTAAAGTATCATACCTGTAGTGCATTTTACCATCTACACCTTTAAATTTCCCCCAATCATGAGGTGGATGTAAAGAAACCACAATAGCAAAAGGTTTACTTTTGTCTATGTTTTTTAAATAATCTATGGCCTGATTTGTTTGTGCATAAGGTTCCCATTCATCAAAATATTCTTTTTCTCCATTTTTATTCCAGAAAAAAGCTTTACCTGCTCTAAAATCTACGTGGCAATTGTTGGTTAAAACTGTATCAAAACCATACGTCATTTCCTTAGGAATTGGTCTATCTCGATTACCACCTAATAAATGCCATTTACCAAAATAAGCTGTTTGATATCCTTTTTCCTTTAAAATTTCTGCCATTAATTTTGTTTTATTTGGAAGTAATGGAACATCATTTACAAAAGCACCGTTTTTTAAGGGGTGCATACCACTCATTAACATACCTCTAAAAGGTGTACAAACTGGCTGGCTAGAATACGCATTTTCTAAAATAACTCCTTCACTTGCTAATTTATCTAGGTTGGGTGTAATAAGTTGTTTGTTTCCATATACACCAACCATATCTACAGAGTGTTGGTCTGACAGAAAAATGACAAGATTTGGTAGCCTTTTTTTTACTTTTTTACTGTTATCAATTTTATTATACTTGCATGATAATAGTATTAAAAGTAAAGCTATAAGTGGTTTTATTCTAATCATTTTATACCATTCTATTATAAAATTTTTTTACCAACCTGGGTTTTGTTCTAAATTCGGATTTTTCCCAAGCTCAACAATAGGTATTGGACTTAACTTAAATTTTTCATCCCAACTTTGGTTAGGATTTCTCCATTGTCTTAAATAACTATTATTATATTCTTCCTCTACAATATCCCATCTCCTTGCATCAAACAATTCTCCCATTTCTGCATATAATTCTCTTATTCTTTCTTCTCTTATAATTTTTCTTAACTCGTTTTGATCTGTAGTTGTAATGACACTCGCTTTTACACGGTCTCTTGCAATTTTTAAATAAGGCAATGCTTTTGCAGATTCATTATTTTCGTTATAAGCCTCTGCTAGCATTAAAAATGCATCAACATACCTGTAAACAATATGATCTTTTGAATGAATAACATTCCCAATAGCTCCTCCGTCTTGATATTTTGTACCTGAAATTCCATTCCTTCCTCCATAGGTTAATCCTGTTACATTAAGTGGAGTTGGTTTGTAGTTTACTACGGCATTATTATTTATTCTTCTGTAAGAATATGTAAAACCATCTTTTAATCTATCGTCTCCTGCTTCATACAAATCTAACAAAGCTGGATGCCAAGCTATTTGATATCCACTTCCTGCTCTAGATTGTATTCCACCAAATTCACTAAATTGCGGGTTTGTCCAGAATGGTAGAACAGATCCTAATAGGTTTTCGTATATATTACCATGAGCAAAAATTATTTCTTTATTACCTTCATTACTCATACTAAATACATTTTTCCAATCTGCTAGAAGGCTAACATCATAATCTGTTGGATTGTCTGCAAGGGGTTTTAAAGCTTCTATTGCCTTTTGGTAATTTGCACTTATTTTTAGAGGAGCTCCTGCAGAGGTTAAGTAGACTTTACCTAATAAAAAAGCACCACCAGCTTTTGTTACCCTACCAGAACCGGTACTAGTCCATTTTACAGGTAAGTTTGCATTGGCAAACTCTAAATCTTCAATAATTAAATTATATACATCTTGCACAGCACTTCTTGATTTAAAAAGAATTTCTGGGTCTGCAGATGATACAGGTTCTGTGTACAAAGGTAGGTCTCCAAACAATTGGGTTAGCTGAAAATAGGTATAAGCTCTCATCCATCTTGCTTCTGCAATGTATTGTTTTGCAATTTCGGGCTTCTCAGTGTAAAATTCACCAAGTGGTACATTTTGTATTACCGTGTTAGCTCTAGAAATTGCGTTATAGCCAATATTCCATAGTCTTTCGTACCTAAAAGGTTGCCTATCTGCTGTTTGGTATGCAGCATGCCATGCAAATTGAGGAACTCTACTTGTAGCATATCTACTGGTCATACTTACCAACATATACATATCTTGTTCCCAGACTACATGTCTAAAAGCTTCATAAATACCTATATTTTGAGCCTGTAGTTGTTCTTCATTTTTAAAGAAGTTATTTGCACTGTAGTTAGAGAATACTTCCTCTTCTAACTCACCTGTACAAGATAGTATACTAGTAAATATCGTAGTTAGAATTAATATTTTTTTAAATTTCATGATTTATCTTTTTTGTTCTAAAATGTTAAGTTTACACCTAATGAAAAAACCTTAGGCCTTGGAAAAGCAGAATAATCTATACCTCTATTTAATGCACCATTTCCATTCGTGCTTACCTCTGGATCTGGCCCTGTATAGTTGGTTAGTGTAACAAGATTTGTACCTGTTAACACTACTGCAATATTAGAAAAGTATTTGAGTTTTTTAAAGTTGTAACGAACACTTAAATTCTTTAATCGAACATAAGATCCATCTTCTATAAAAACTGAATTTGGTACAGTAACTCCTGTAGGTCCATTAAAACTTGGGTATCTAATATTATTATGTTGGTTATTTATTGTCCATCTATTGTTAAAGTAATCTTGAGTACCGTTAGATCCTTGCCATCCAGAACCAATAAATGCTCTATTAAGATTTAGTATATCATTCCCTACGGTTCCTTGAATGAACATTGAAATATTAAAATTACCTATTCTGAATTGGTTGTTCCATCCAAAGAAGAAATCTGGATTTGGATTTCCAATAGTTTGTCTATCTTCTTGGTTTATAATACCATTCCCATCAACATCTTCAAACTTCCATAAACCAGGAGCATTTGCATTTGGATTTCCTGTACCATTATTATTTCGAGATGTAGTTGCAAATATTTGTTGTTGTGAAATATTGCCATTACCGTCATTTACAGGTACTGTTTTAATGTTAAAGTTTCCATTAGCATAATCTACCAAGTCTTCTGGCTGAATTAATCCGGTAACTTTATAACCATAAAATAAACCAATTTGTTCACCAGGGAAAGATCTTGTGGCATTAATTTGAAAAAAGTTAGCAGCAATACCAGGACCATCAACAAAATCATTAGTACCATATTCAATTAGTTTAGTTCTGTTGTGTGTGATGTTTAGTTTAGATGTCCATGAAAAGTTTTCTCTTTTTGATATATCATAGGCTATATCTAATTCCACACCTCTATTTTCTAGAATCCCATCATTAATTGGAATGGAGTTAAATCCGTTTTGTCTCGGTATTCTTAAATTATTTAATAAGTTTTCTGTTTTTCTTTCATATACATCGACGCTAGTTCTAAGTCTGTTTCTGAAAAAATTTGCGTTTAAACCAAGGTTTAAAGTAGTACTAGTTTCCCAGGTTAAATTTTTATTAGCAATTCTTGCTGGAAAAGTACCTGTGTATAGTTTTTCGTCCGTTAAACCAATTGTACTAATATTGTAAGTGTCTAATGTAGAATAAGGACCAACTCCCCTTGAGCTACCTACTTGTCCGTATGAAACTCTAACTTTCATCAGAGAAATTGCTCTTACATTTCTAATGAATTTTTCTTTATGAGCATCCCAAGAAAGGGCTGCAGAAGGAAAAAAGCCCCACGGTTTTCCTTGACTAAACTTCGAATCTCCATCATATCGTCCAGTGGTTGTTAAGGTATATTTTTCTCTAAATGTGTAATTAAATCGGTATAATAAAGATTTAATATAATTGTTTGTTCTAACAGATACATTATTTTGTGCTGTTGTAGCTAACTGTAAGGCATCAATTCCTAAATCATCAAAGGTAAAGTCTGTATAAATTTCTCTTTTTCTAAAGGCTGTAATGTCTGTGTAACTAGCTCCAGCTGTTGCATTTATCTTATGGTCATTAAATCTTTTATTAAAGTTTAAGAATGATTCTACCGTAAACCTATTACTTTCTGCCTCTGCTAAAAATAACCTTCCACTAGAATTGGCACCAACTAGTGTTTTTTTGTTATTAAATACTTGATTAGTATTAATACCTGCGTTGTAACCAATTCTATTAGTCCAGTTTAATGAATTATTAAACTTATAGATTCCGTTTGAAGAAAAAATTAACCTTTTATCTTTTTGAACGTTATCAGATTCTCTGGCTTCAATAACAGGGTTTGTAATCACATTATCATTTTCGTCAAACTGATTAAAATCTCCAGTATCAGGGTCTAGTAAAGGAATAAGTGGATTAATTCTCATAGCGGTAAAAACCACACCAGTTTGGCCAGTTCTTGCACTGGTTTGTACTCTTTGGTTTCTTGAGTAGTTTAATTGAAGATTTGTATTTAGAGTAAATTTTTCACCAACCTTCATTTTGGTATTATATCTAAGATTTACTCTTTTAAAGTTTGAGTTGATAATATTCCCCTCATTTTCGTTAAAATTAATTGCTAAAAGTTGCGATAAATTTTCATTACCTCCAGATATTGTGAAATTTCCAACTCTATTAAATCCATTTCTAAAGATAGCATCCATAAATTTCGTTCCATCAGGAGCATTTTCCGGTAAAGGTCTTAGTATTGTTAAGCCATCAAACGGCAAACGGTTTTGTGCTAGTAAATCTTCAAATGGTGTTTGTGGATTTAATAGTGTTACCATGTCATTTCTAAATTGTGCATACTGACTTCCAATCATTAAATTATAGGGAGTTCCAATAAAAGAGACTGCAGTTCTTAAATTAGTTGTAATTTTAGTCTTTCCTGCTTTCGCTTCTTTAGTGGTTATTAAAACCACACCATTACCTGCTCTTGCCCCATAAATTGCTGTTGCCGAAGCATCTTTTAATATTTCAATATTTTGAATATCGTCGGGGTTTAAAGAAGCTAATGGGTTGGTTGCTGTAAAATATTGGTCGCCTTCAGCTTGCGTATTTAGCCCTAATGGAATTCCGTTTAACACGTACAAAGGTTGTGAGCTACCAGATATACTATTTATTCCTCTAATGTTTATAGATATTCCTGCGCCTGGCTCACCGGAGTCGGAATTTACAAATACACCAGATGCTTGTCCTTGTAATGTTTCATTTATACTAGTGTATACTTGGTCTTCTAAATCTTTTGCATTAACAGAACTTATTGATCCCGTTATGTCTTTTCGTTTTTTTTGTCCGTAACCTACAACCACAATTTCATCTAAGCTCTGAGATTCTTGAACTAGCTTTGCATTTATTATTGTTAAGTTACTTATTTCTTTTTCTAAGCTTTTGTAGCCTAAATAAGAAAATACTAGAATTTTACTTTCTTTTTCTAAAAGTTTCAATTCATATTTTCCATCAAAATCTGTAGAAGTTCCATTTTTTGTTCCTTTTTGAAGAATGAAGGCACCTAGTAATGGATCCCCTTCAACAGAAGTAACCTCACCTTTAACTATAGTTTGGGCTTGTATACAAAAAGAAAAAAATAGTAATGATAAAAGTAATGTTTTTCTTAATATATTGTCAAATAGACAAGTGTGTATAAAATTCATATTAATTTATTAATTGTGGTTAAAATCTTTGTTCAATGTTAGGTATAATTTAAATTTTTTCCATCCTGTTCTTTCTTGTAAAATATATTTTTAAGAATGTTTTTTAAAATTACTAATTTATTGTTCGAATAAAAAAGTAAAAATTATAAACTATTAACTTGCACATAAATTATATTTATTTCGAAAAAGGAGCTTTAATTTTATAAATACCAGAGCCTACTTCTATAATAGTTTCATTTTTACTTACGGTAACTATTTTTACAGTGGTATCCTTCTTTAATAAATTGTCATTTATCTTTATTTTTGATATATTTTCGCTAGGAATATGAACTTTTGCAACTGTATTTACAGGAATTTTCAGCTCCATGAATAGGTTATTCCTTTCTATTTTCCAATTAGAGGTAATAGTACCATTAATTGTTTTGGTTGTTCCGTTAATAAACTCAACCTCATCTGAAATTGCGGGTTTTATTAGTATTTTTCTATATCCATTTTTGTTTGTATCTATACCTGTGGCATGTTGAAACATCCACTCAGCTACTGAGCCAAAAGCATAATGACTAAAAGAGTTCATTGCAGCATTCAAATCTGAATTTTTAGAATTATCTTTTGTAAAACTATTCCATCTTTCCCATATGGATGTACTCCCATTTTCTATAGAATATCCCCAGCTTGGATATTCTTTTTGTTGGAATAGTTTGTAAGAGACTTCATGAAAGCCATATTTAGATAAGGCTAGCATTACGTGTTTTGTGCCTAAAAATCCGGTAGCAAATTTATAATCATTTTCTTTAATTTTTTCTGCCAACCTTGCAGCTCCTTCATATGCAATTTCTTCTGGGTATAAGTCAAAGTGTAATGCTAATGCATAAGTAGTCATTGAGTCTTCTTTAGTGTGTCCATTAGATAATATATATTTGTTCGAAAATGCTTTTTTTATGTTGTTAAAATCTTTTAAATATTTAATAGCATCTTCAGTTTTACCTATTGCTTTTGCCATTTCGCTCATTAATTTTGCGTCGTAACCATAGTATGCGGCGGCTATAAAATCATGACTAGTTGTTTCGTTTACAGACAACCAGTCTCCCCAATTTTTACCTTCTCCTGGTCTTAAATAATTAATGCTAGCTTTTTCTTGAAACTCCATAAATTTTTGCATTCCCTCATACATATATTCTACTATTCTTGTATCGTTATATACTTGCATCATTGTGTAGGGAATGATAATACCTGCATCCATCCAAGCCGGTGAATATTGTCCTGGTCTAGAAAATGGAAAAGGGGCAAAGTTAGGATAAGCACCATACCAACGTTGCGCATCGTTTAAATCTACACAAAACTTAGTAAAAAAAGATGCTACATCAGCATTGTATGTTGCAGATCGTGCAAAAACTTGAGCATCACCTGTCCAACCTAATCGTTCATCACGCTGAGGACAATCTGTAGGAATGTCTATGAAATTTGCAGCTTGTGTAGTTTTAATATTTTCAAACAATATATTATTCATTGGGTTAGATGAGTTAAATGAACTGATATCTGTTTTGATAGAGCTTAACTTAAGACCTGTAATAGTCTCTAAATTTGGTTTTTCTGTTAAACCTGTAACTTCTACAAATTGAAACCCATGATATGTGAATTTTGGTTCCCAAACTTCAATACCTTTACCTTTTAAAATATAGGTATCAGTAGCTCTTGCACGTCTTAAATTTTCAGTTAATAATGTTCCATCACTTTTTAGAATTTCTCCAAATCTTAGGGTTATTTTAGTGCCAGCATTTCCTTGAGTTTTAAGTCTTGCAATTCCAGCAATATTTTTACCTAAATCAAAAATATAAGTACCTGGCTTAGGATTTGTAATTTTAACAGTTTTAATAGTTTCTTGGTTTTTAACAGCGTTAGTTGGAGATGCCATTAGTTTTCCATTTGGTAATGTATATCTTTTAGGCTTACTCCATTTGCTATCATCAAAGCCCGGTTTATCCCAATTAACGTGTTCCAAACGTGCATCATAAGTTTCACCCATAATTATGTCTGCCTCTAAAATTGGACCTATATTTGCTTTCCAAGTATTTTCATTTGAGGCAATTATTTCTGATGTTCCATCTTCATATTCAATTTTAACTTGCCCCATAAAAGAAGGATTTACTCCATAAAACTCTCTTACTTTGTCTAATCTAACTAATAATGCATATCCAATATAACCGGCATACCAACCGTCTGAAATTATAGCTCCAATTACATTTTCACCGGATGAAAGTTTATCAGTAATATCAAAAGTTTGATAATATAAGCGCTTATTGTAATCTGTCCAGCCGGGTAGTAAATAATCGTCTCCAACTTTAGTTCCATTAATACGTAACTCATACAAACCTAATGCTGTTGTATATGCTGTTGCTCTTTTTATTTTTTTTCTGATGTTAAATGAATGTCTTAAATAACGTGCTGGTGGTAGGTACAATTCATTGTATTTATCTTTTTTATTATAACCAACGTTGTGTCCAATATATTGTCCTTTCCAATCAGAAAAGTCTAGATTTCCCATAGACCAAAAGCTAATCTTACTAAGAGATGATATGCCTTTTTCATCCCAAACTTTAACTTGCCAAAAATACTTTTTACCAGAAATTAATTTTTTACCATTGTATACAATTTGGTTTGTTTTATAAGTAGAGATTTTTCCACTATTCCAAATGTTGGCGTTAGCAATTTTGTTAACTGATGTACTTACAAATATTTGATATGCTGTTTGTTTTCTATTAAATCCATCACCAGACAAAATCCAACTTAATCTTGGTTTTTCTACATCTATTCCTTCCGGGTTTTCTAAATACTCAACTCTTAATTGATTAATTTTTAATGGAGAGTTTCTATCTGTTGTATTAGCAAATATTGTGAAAGTTATACACGTAAGTAGGAATAATACAATAGGTTTTTTGTTTAAAACAATATTCATTTTATTATAATTTAATTTTTTGTTAAACAAATACCCGATCGAAATCGGGTATTTGTTTAACAATAATAACCATAAATGGTTAAATTTCTGTCCTGTACTATCCTTTTTTTAGAAACCTTCTTTATAAATAAAAGAGTGTTTTAAAACACTCTTTTATTTATAAAGAACTAATTTAATTTTTAGATTTTTAATTTACTATTATTTTATAAGTCTTTAAATTTTTGTTATTTTTTATGGTAATTAAATAAATACCAGTTTTAAGTTTTTCTGTAGAAATTGTTTCAGATTCTCCACCAACTACTTCTTTCTGGTATACTATTTTTCCAGTAATATCATTAACTAACAATTTTATCTTATCATCTTTTGTAAACTTTTCTAGGTTTATGAATAAATCTCCACCTTGATTTACAGGATTTGGATATGCAAATGTAGCATCTAGCATTTTTTGTGAGGCTACTGAGGCTGTATTATCTTGGTTTGTAATTCTGATGTAATCAAAAGAAACTAATCCAGCAGAACCATCAGCATTAGCGTCAAGCCTGACGTCAATAAAATTATCAGTAACGGACCAATTAGCTACCTTGGTTGGTAAATTAATAACTATAGTTTCAAATTCTGTGCTATTTGGTGTCATATTAAACACTACTGACCTGGGAGCTGCATTGTTTGGTCTAAAAAACACAAGCTGGCCATTATCACTTGCGGTTTCATTTTTTACTCTAATAGTTAAAAAATTAGCGCCAGCTGCACTAAAAGGTTGTTGATTAGTATTTCTAACATTTGGATCATTTTCTCCTATAGTAGTAACTTCTAAATACCCAGCATTGTTCCATGCTGTTGAACATCTTACCGGATTTTTATTCCAACCTTCGTCGTCAGAATTGAACTCCCAACCAATAATATCATTTGGCCCTTGAGTTATTTCTATTTGTTTGTTGTCGCTGCTATTAGAACCATCTTTAGTTGTTGCTGTAACTGTAACAGTCCCAACTGATTTTGGTATTAAAAGCCCAGAAGAAGTTATTGTCGCAATACTTGTGTCATTTACGGTATAATTTACAGATTTGTATGTTGCGTTATTAGGTGTAATTGTTGTAGTAAACTGAGCAATTTGGTTTGTAGTAATTGTACTAGGACCATCAATTGATAATGACGTTGATGGTATTGTAGTAGTTGGATTTTCTAAAAATTTAATGTAGTCATATGACACAGTTCCTGTGGCACCAGTTAAATTAGGATCTAATCTTACATCTGTAACAATCGAGTTTTCCGATAAATTAGTTGTTCCTAAATCAATGACTACTGTTTCGAAAGTTGAGCTATTAGCCGTCATAGGTACAGGAACATTAACATTACCAGCACCAGTAAATAAAAGAATACTTCCTTCGGTTTCTGCAGTGCTATTTTTCACACTCAATTCTATAAATTTGAAATTTTTAGAATTAAATTCAACTTTGGGGTTTCTATAGAAGAAAGGATCGCTAGCACCAGTAGTAGTAACATCTAAATATCCAGCAATATTCCACGCTGTAGAACATCTTGTTTGTGCACGATTCCAACCCTCATCATCGCTATTAAAGTCCCAACTTAAAATAGTATTTGACCCCTGAGTAATTGTTACTTGTTTGGAGACACTAACATTAGAACCATCTTTAGCTGTAGCTGATATAGTTACAGTACCTGTAGTTTTTGGCACTAAAACTCCAGTAGGATTAATTCTTGCAATATCTGTATTGTCTACAGAAAATTCTATATCATTAAATGTCGTATTGTTAGGTATAATTGTTGCTGTATACTTAGGTGTTTGGTTTGTGTCTATGGTACTCGGACCATCAAGTGTTAAAGAAGTTGCTAAAATGGTATTTGTAGGGTTTTCTAAGAATCTTATGTAATCAAAAGAAATAACTCCAATTGCACCACCATTATTTGGGTCTATTCTAACTTTATCTATCTGTAGGTTGTTTGAGAAATTGGCAACTTTAGATAAATCTATCACTATGGTTTCAAACTCAGTGCTATTTGGAGTCATAGAAAACGGTATGTTAACGTTTGTATCATTCGTTCTCAATAAAAGTATACTTCCACCTCCATTCGCAGTTCCGTTTTTTATATTTAATTCTAAAAAATTCACATTAGTTGTAGCAAAGGCGACATCTGTAGTATTGAAAAAGAAAGGGTCTGCTTTATTCTCTGTAGTAACATCTAAATATCCAGCGCTATTCCATGCAGTAGTACATCTTGTTGGAGATTTATTCCAACCCTCGTCGTCATTTGTAAACTCCCAACCTACAATAGTTTGTGCATTAAAACTTTGTAAAACTGCTGCTATTACAAAAAATATAAAAAGTAATTTTTTCATCATATTAATCATTTTAATTATTAATTTAACAATAATATCAAAAAAAATATGGAATACTATCCTGTTCTATCCGTATTTGGTAAAAAAGTTTTATTTTATTGTAAAAGAAAAAATCATATCTACATCTTTATTTTGTCTTTTTCCTCCTGGAATTTTAGAATTTGCCACTAAGGATCCCTCTTTAAAAGAATTGGTATTATCTGATTTGAATCTTAAAAGTTGTTTTTCAGAAGATTTCGTCTTAAAAAAACCTATCGTATATGTTTTTCCTTCTTCTAATTGAAAATTAGATTTTTCAATATTAATAATAATATCTTCGTAATTTGAAACTGGTAAAGACGGCATTGGTAACTTTACAGGCTTTTTATATAATGGTTTTTGTGCTATTTTTTTGTCCTCAAAAATTCTTAATTCAACATTTTCAACTTCGTTTCCACCACCAATTCTAAAGGAAATTGTGGTTAACGCTCCTGTTTTACAAGCAATAAAAGATTGCCCAATAAAAACCGCTTTATCGGTTTTTTTACCCATGGTGCCTTTTACAACATCTTGTTGTTTTACTACGCAAGTTTGTGCATTTATTGTGAATCTACATATTACTAATAAAAAAACTAATACTAATTTTTTTAAGCTACTTTTCATTTTTTATTTTATTTAGATAATTGCCTTGTTTTAATGTTTTTTGGATTATTTACTAAATCTCCTGTTTCTTTTCGCCATATGTTTAAAGCTTTTCTTAGTTCAATTTTTTTGTCTTTATATGCTAATTTATTTGCCAAATTTACTAATTGATAAGTATCATTTTGCATATCATACAATTCTTCTGCAGGTCTTCCTTTTTCTAAAGTACGTAATAAATTATATTGCATTGGATGGGTTTCCTTTGCTAAAACAGTGGCGTCATAACTTTTATTACTCCAGCCTTTATATTCCCTTAAGTCTGCAGGTAATAAATACGTTTTTTTCGGCATTAAATTTTTAATAAAATAAAAACGCCCATCAAAAACAACTCGACTGGGATAATGCTCTCTTGGATCTGGACCATGAGAATTGTGCTCTGCAAATATGTATTTCCTGCCAGCTACTTTTTCTTGTTTTCCATTTAAAACAGGTAGCAGAGATTTTCCTTGCACAGTTTCTGGAATTGGTAAGTTTAAAAAACTTAAAATTGTAGGCATAATATCTACATGAGAAATTAATGCCTCAGAAACTTTTCCTTTTAAAATATTTGGTCCAAAAACTACGTAAGGTACATGCAAACCTTCTGAATAAGCAGAAGCTTTGGCTCTGTGATAAGGTTGCCCTTGATCTGATGTAAAAATAATCAAAGTATTTTCAAATTCTCCTTTCTCTTTTAGCGTTTCAATAACTGCACCTGCGCATGCATCTGCTAATTGAATACAACCGTAATACTTACTCAAATCCTCTCTCATCATTGGTGTATCTGGTAAATAATCTGGCACAATAATTTTGTCTGGGTCAACCATATATTCTGGAAATTTTTTCATGTGGGCATCAAAATTTCTATGTGGAGGGGAAATATTTACCTGAAAAAAGAATGGTTTATTTCCCGATTTTTTTATAAATTCTGTAATTACTTTCTTGTATTCAGCAGGGTTGTTATGTACAGGGTCTCTATCTGAATAAGGGAATTTCCAAGGTGGACTCATGTGGAACTTTTGAGTTATAGCAGTAAAAAAACCATTTTCTTTTAATATTTCTGGTAATGTTTTTATGTATTCATGTATACCAACCTTATCTACTCTTTTTGCCTGTCTACTAAAAGCCTCGTCTCCATCTTGTAAACTTGGTGTTATGGTATTTCTCCAATGTCCGTTTGAGTGCGGAAACATACCGGTGTTTATTGAGCTTCTGCTGGGAGAGCAAGAGGGTACAGAGGCATATGCATTTGTAAAACGTATACCTTGTTTAGAAAAAGAATCAAAGTTAGGTGTTTCAAATCCTTTCATACCATCTACAGAGGTATCATAACCTTGGTCATCCATTAAAATTAAAACAACATTTAATGGTTTTTTAGTTTCTTTTTTTACTGACGAAGATTCTTTTGAAGATTTACAATTCAGTATTAAAATTGAAAAAAATAAGACTGTAAAAAAACGAATTTGTAAAGATTTCATAAATTGAAATTAATAATTTTAATATAATTTAAAGATATTGTAGCAAAATTTATAGAGCATCCTGCACTTGCAGGCAATTTTGCAGGTTGGCACAGGATATGATAAGTAATGTTAATAATCAATTTTGACTTTCAATAAATTTTAAATAAAATATTTCATATGAAACTAAACATAAAATTGTTATTCCTTTTTATTTTAGTCACTTTAACTGGGTTTGCTCAAAATAAAAAACCTAATATTATTTTAATTGTTGCAGACGATTTAGGATATAGTGATGTAAGTTCTTTTGGAGGAGAAATACCAACACCAAATATTGATAATTTAGCAGAAAATGGTACACGTTTTACAAAGTTTTATGTTTCGCCAATGTGTGTTACCAGTAGAGTTGCCATTATTGCTGGTTTAGAATTTCAAGCAGCTGGTAGAAATAATTTTCCAAAAGGAGAAAGCATAGCAAAATTAATGCGAGCAGAAGGTTACACAACTAACTTAGTAGGAAAAAACCATGGAATGGATAAACTTAAAATTGGTACAGAAAATGATTTTGGTTTTGATCATTTTTATGGCTTTACAGGCGGACAAATAAATAGTTTTACAGGAAAAGGAAATGCAAAATGGCAAGACGATGGTAAAATATTTTCACATATAGAATTACCCAAAGATTTTTACGCTACCAAAAACTTTACCGATTATGCCATAAAATATATGGTTGAAGCCATAAAAAAAGACAAACCTTTTTTTAGCATGATTTCTTATAATGCACCACATAGCCCATTAGATGCACCAGAAAAAAATGTGCGTAAATTTTACGATCCAGAAAACGGTGTAAATGTTTATAAAAAAGGTTGGAACAAATTGCGTGAAGAACGGTTAGAAAGAATGATAAAAATGGGAATTGTAGCTAAAGACACTAAACTCCCAAAATTGGGTGTAGAAATTCCTGATTGGGATTTATTACCAGAAACATCAAACAAACATTGGGAAATTCAGAAAAATTTTGAAGCTTTATCAAGAAGTGCTTATGCTGGTATGGTAGATAATATGGACGAAAATATTGGTAGAATTACTGCCTTTTTAAAAGACCCGAATAATGATGGAAATACAAAAGACAGTCAATTAGAAAACACGCTAATTATTTTTATTTCAGACAATGGTGGTTGTTATGCAGGTTTGCACACCAACAGAAAAGCATTGCCTTGGAGTGAGCAAAACAGAGGCGCAGGTTTTACTACCAATTATGGTTGGGCAGCTTTAAGTAACACACCTTTTACTTCATATAAACATGGTAGTAAAGAGGGTGCAATTCGTTCTCCAATGATTATGCATTGGCCAAAAGGTTTAAAATTGAAGAAGAATTCTATCAATAAAAAAATGATTAGAATTTGGGATTTATATCCAACTTTTTTAGAATTATCTGGCGCAAAATATTCAAACGAGAAAAAAGAATTGCAAGGAAAAAGTATTTTACCTTTAATTAAAAACGAAAAATTTGAGGAAGAAAAATTTTTTGTTTCTACTTTCTATCGCTCTAAAGGAATCATAAAAGGAGATTGGAAGTTGGTTAGTTTTTATGATAGTCCGTTTGAGTTATATAATTTAAAAAACGACCCAACAGAAACAGAAAACATTCGTGCAAAACATCAATTTAAGTATAAAGAATTACTAAAAGCATGGAATAATTACACCCAAAAACATGGTTTTGCAAACAATAAACAGTGGAATATGCCAACAGGCAATAAAAAACGTGGTTTTGGTTTTGATAGAGTAAAAAATATGATGGTAAAAGCTTCTCCAGAATTTATGGAAGATAATGTTTCTATCAACCAAAAATTAAGTTTTACCTTTCAGGGAGAGATAAGTTTTGTAAATACTAAAGGCAGAAAAATAAGACTTCAGAAATACGGATGCTCAGAAATTATTTGGTCTAATGATTTGGATACAAACTCTAATTATGAAGGGAAAAATGAGATTGTTTTTAAGGACTTCCCTATTCTAGAACCCAATACTCATTACTATATAACTTGGGATGCTGGTTGGGTAAAAATTAAACAGAACGGAAAATTAAGACCAATTCAAGCTGTTAAAGAAAGTGCGTATGCATATCGATTTAGAACCTCTGCAAATTGAGGTTTTGTAAATATTTAACATTTTTATAAATATCTTCACAGGTTGCTACAGGACGCTAAAAATGATCTCAAAAATTATTTTTACTATACATTATAATATAATTTATCAATAATAAAATGAAAAAAGCATATTTAATTTCGCTGTTATTATTATTTCTAGGACAGACTTTAATTTATTCACAATTACCACCTGTTTTCAATGCTGAAGATGAAGCAAGTGCAAACCATTCAGAGATGGTAAGAACTTATTTAATACCAAAAAGAATTGTATGGAAATCTGATGAAACTGGCAGTTATATTAAAAATGAAGAAACTCTTTTACAAAAAGGTAATGGTCAAGTAGCTGTTAATGATCAGAATTTATTTAGATTGATCAGTAGTAAAGAGCATAAACCAGGTATTTTATTAGATTTCGGTAAAGAATTAAACGGAGGTGTTAAAATTTCTATGGGTATCAGGCCATCAAAAACGCCACTAAAGTTAAGAGTTCGCTTTGGCGAGTCTGTTTCTGAGGCAATGTCAGATATTGGAGGTAAATCAAATGCGACAAATGAGCATTCATTAAGAGATTTTATAGTAGAAGTGCCTTGGCTAGGTTCTATAGAAATTGGTGAAACAGGATTTAGGTTTTTAAGAATTGATGTTGTTGAAGCTAATGAAAATGCACCCATAAAATCTGTTGAAGCTGCTTTTGTTTACAGAGATTTAGATTATTTAGGTTCTTTTGAAAGTAATAACAAACGTTTAAATGATATTTGGATGACTGGTGCATACACAGTGCACTTAAACATGCAAAACTATCTTTGGGATGGAATTAAAAGAGACAGATTAGTTTGGGTTGGAGACATGCATCCAGAAGTTATGACAATTAATACCGTTTTTGGAAAAAACAGTATTGTTTCAAAAAGTTTAGACTTGGCAAGAGACCAACACCCTTTGCCACAGTGGATGAACACAATCAGTTCTTATTCTATGTGGTGGCTAATTATTCATAAAAATTGGTTCGATTATCATGGGGATTTAGATTATTTAAAAGAGCAAGAAACTTATATGATTGCTTTATTAGATCAATTAAGTACGTTTATAGATAAAGATAATAAAGAGATTTTAAATGGTGGTCGTTTTTTAGATTGGCCAACAAGCACAGATCCAAAAGCTGTGCATGCAGGTTTGCAAGCAATGATGATTATGACTTTTGAAGCCGGTTCTGAAATGATGGAAACGTTAGGTAGAAATGATTTGAAAAAGAAATATCAAAAAATATCTAAACGCTTAAAAAAGCATATCCCAGAAGGCAATACCTCTAAACAAGCAGCATCTTTAATGGTGTTAGCAGATTTAGTAAAAGCTAAAAAAATTAATACCGAAATTTTAAAGAAAAATGGCGTAGAAAATATGTCTACTTTCTACGGTTATTATATTTTGGAGGCTATGGCTAAAGCCGGAGATTATCAAGGTGCAATAGATGTGATTAGTGAATATTGGGGAGGAATGTTAGATTTAGGAGCCACTACTTTTTGGGAAGATTTTAATATAGCAGAAGGTAAGATAAGTGGTAGAATAGATGAGCTTTCAGAAACAGATAAAAGTGATATTCATTCTGATTTTGGAGATTTTTGTTATGTAGGTTTACGCCATAGTTTAGCTCATGGCTGGGCTAGTGGGCCTACCGCATGGCTAACTCAATACGTATTGGGTGTTAATGTTGAAAATGGAGGGAATACTATTACAGTAAAACCACATTTGGGAGATTTAGAATTTGTAAAAGGAACCTTTCCAACAAAATTTGGTATATTAAAAGTTAGTCATACCAGACAGCCTAACGGAAAAATAGTTACTAAAATTGATGCTCCTGAGGGACTAAAAGTGAAGCAATAGATTTTCGATAGTTTTAAAAAATTTTATAATGAAACCATTAGAGAAAGTTTTCTTTTTTTATCTTTTAATTAATTCTTTTAGTATTCTGAGTCAGGTTTCAGAAACAAATCAGCATAAAAATTACAATACAGATAATTGGTTTGCTACTGATGCTTTAGGTAGAGAAACGGTAACCTATGATATTGCTGGACCAGTAAAGAAAAATAAAAAAGTTGGTGTGTTTTATTATATTTGGCATGGATACCATAGTAAAAAAGTCTATGATATTACTGAGATTTTAAAAGAACCTAAAGGCAAAAGAAAATGGGGTCCAAAAGGTAAGTTTCATTTTTGGGGAGAACCAGAGCAAGGTTATTATAGATCAGAAGACCCTTGGGTGTTACGCAGAGATTTACAAATGCTAACTAACGCAAAAGTAGATTTTCTCTATTTAGATGTTACCAATCATTTTATTTACCCAGAAACAGTTCATGCTTTATTTCAAATGGGTGCACAAATGCGTAAAGAAGGCATCCCAACACCAGATATTACTTTTACGACCAACTCAAAAAGTGGACTAACGGTTACCAAAATTTACAACGAATTTTATAAAAAAGGATTATACAAAGACCAGTGGTTTATGTGGGACGGAAAACCCGTAATCATGGCAAATCCAAAAGATCCAAAACTTACAAAAAAAGCGAGAGATTTTTTTACAATTAAATACAGTTGGGCTTGGACAAAGACTAAAGATAACCCAAATCATTGGCAATGGATAGATACAACTCCTCAAGATTATGGTTGGAGTTCAGATCCATCTATACCAGAGCAAATACCAGTCTCGGTTGCAGGTCATCCCGTTCAACTTGGCCACGGTTTGTATGGTGCAAGCAGATCTAACGGCACACAACCTAAGGTTAATGAATATTATGTTACAAAGACTACAGGATATGGTGACCATTTTCAAGAACAATGGGATAGAGCTTTAGAGGTAAATCCACAAATAGTAATGGTAACGCAGTGGAATGAGTGGTTAGCACAACGGTTTATTTGGGATGGTAAATTAAAACATTCGGGTTATGCAGGTCGCCCAATTGCTATTGGAGATTCTTATTTTGTAGATGCTTTTTCAGAAGAATTTAACAGAGATATGGCACCAATGAAAGGAGGTCATACCGATAATTATTATTATCAGTTAATGTCTAACATTCGTAGATATAAAGGTATGACTAAGCCTATAAAATTTTCACAAGCTTCTAAGATTAAAATTGATGGTAATTTTGAAGATTGGACTACAGTGCAACCAAAATTTTATGATCCAACAGGTGATACCATGCATAGAAATTTTGCAGGTTACGACCCAACAACCACTTACACCAATAAAACAGGAAGAAACGATATCATGTTATCTAAGGTTGGTTTAAGTGAAACGGATGTTTTCTTTTATGCTAAAACACAAAACCCACTCACAAGTTATAAAGACGATAAGTGGATGTTGCTCTTCATTGACAGTGATAAAGATATCACCACAGGTTGGGAAGGTTATGATTATGTAATCAATTACCAAGTGTTATCATCTGAAGCCTCAACGTTAAAAAAATGGAATGGCACCACTTGGGTAAATACAGGGAAAGTCGTATACAAAACAGGTAAAAACGAATTAGAATTACGTCTATCTAAGAAAGATTTGGGTATTAAAGAAAATGCTGATTTCTATTTTAAATGGGCTGATAATCCAATTGAGTTAACAGATGAAACCACTTTTTTTATGAATGGTGATACGGCACCTGATAGGCGTTTTAAGTATCATTTCTGCAAATAAGCTTTCAGAATTTAAAGTACATAATGATGAAAAGAACAAAAATATACTTCAAATTTAAATTAAGCACTATTGTTAATGCTTCAATGCTGTTATTTCTTTTGTTTGTTATGTTGAGTTGTGCTCAAACCAAAAAAGATGAAGTTCTTTGGGTACATTTATTAGACGGAAATAGTTTGGCTGGCTGGACAGCTCTTAGCGGAAATGCAACATATGATATTAAAAACGTTGTCATAACTGGCACCACAGTAATACACACGATAAACACGTATTTATCTAGTGATGTAAATTACGACAATCTTATATTAGAATCAGAATTTAAAGTACATCCAGAGATGAATTCCGGTATTCAAATTAGAAGTAATAGTTTTCCTTATTATCAAGGCGGAAATGTTCACGGTTATCAATTTGAAATTGATCCTTCAAAACGAACCTGGAGTGCAGGAATTTTTGATCAAAGTAAAAGAGGTTGGTTACATCCTGTAACTAAAAATATAGAGGTGCAGAATGCGTTTAAACAAAATGATTGGAATCACTATAGAATTGAAACCATAAATGATAGCATTAAAACATGGATAAATGGTGTACCTGCGTCTTTTTTAATAGACGATAAAACGGCTTCAGGTTTTATTTCATTACAAGTCCATTCTATTGCTCCAAATCAAAAGGAAGGCACAGAAAAACAGTGGAGAAACACAAACATTTTAACCGAAAACTTAGAAAAACACCTTTTAAAAACACCACTTACACCTATTGTAACCAAAAATAAACTAACCAAAAGAGAAAAAGAAACAGGTTGGAAAATGTTAAGGGATGGTCTATCTACAAAGTGTTGGCGAGACGCAAAATTAGATCACTTTCCAAAACAAGCACTTATAGATTTTAGAGATAGAATTCTAGAAGATGCAGAACCAGAACCTAACATGGTCCGTAGTACTAAGGCAGCTATTAGTGTATAAATGGAATTAGACGCAATGCACAATAATGACATTGTTTTTTGGGTTTCTAAATTTAAGATATAATCCAAAATAGTAAAAAAATAGTTCACATAATTTAGAAGAAATATTTCACATTAATTTATAGTTTCACATGAAATCATTATCACAATTATTTATAATTTTATTTGTTTTAATACTCAGTTCTTGTCAACAAAAAAACGAGAGCAAAGAAACAAAATCTAAGCTAGAAAAACGACCAAATATCATTTTCTTAATGGATGATCAACACCGATATGACGCTTTAGGAATGTTAAATCCACAAGTGATTACGCCAACATTAGACCGTTTGGCTAAAGAAGGCGTGTTCTATAGTCAGGCAGTTTGCCAAGCACCAATGTGTGTGCCAAGTAGAAACTCTATGATGTTAGGTTTGTATCCAAATCAAACGGGTGTGTATCGTAATAGCGATGGTATAAAAGACGAAGATTTGCCAGTTAAAACTATGGCAGAGTATTTTAGAGATGCAGGTTATGAAACCGCAGGTTTTGGAAAAACACATTGGGGGAAATTTAAAACTAGCACTAGAGGTTTTGAGACGCGTTACGTTTCTGAAATAAAAGAAGATGGAGCCATTAGTATGGCAGAAATGAATCCTGAAGCCAAACAAAAATACGATGCTGAAATCGCTAATATGGGACCTGGTGAAGAAAATAATTTAGGCTATTTAGGCTTTACGAGTAAACTCGAAGAAGAAGAACACAGAGATGGCTGGATTACAAAACAAGTATTGAATTACATAAATAAAAGAAATGATGAAAGACCTTTGTTTTTGTATTTATCATACATGAAGCCTCATGCAGGGCACAATGTACCAAAAGGTTATGAAGATTTGTATAATGTAGATGCTATTAGCTATGCTACGCAACCTAATTGGAATAAAGATAAATCACCACACTCTAAAGGTGTGAACAGACGTGATATGTATGAGAGTTATTGGAAAAACGCCTCTAAAGAAGATTGGCAATTAATGACTATGCGTTATTATGCTAATGTTACTTGGATTGATGATATGATGGGGAGAACTCTAGACGCTCTAAAAGAAAAAGGTCTACTAGAAAATACACTAATCGTGTATACATCAGATCATGGTGAGATGTTAGGTGAACGTTACTATAAATTCAATAAGTATAATTTATACGAGGCAAGTGTTAGAGTGCCAATGATTTTATCAGGTACTGCTTTACCGGCTAAAGTTAAGAGAAACTCAATAGATAGTCTTTCTGCAGAAAATATAGACTTGCTGCCTACGTTATTAAGTTTTGTAAATATTAAACAAGACAATTTACTGTTAGGAGAAAACTTACTCTCAAACAATAGAAATGAAGCATCTTTTTCAGCACTTCATGAGAGGTCTGGTGAAGCTGCTTTTATGTGGAGAACAAAAAAACATAAACTTATATTAGTTTTTAATAGAAAAGAAAATGCGGGTAATTATACTGTTGAAGATATTATTAATGGAGAGTTTTATGATTTAAGACAGGATAACAAAGAATGGAATAATAAATACAATACCAGTAAATACTTGAAATATCAGAAAAAATATACTAATCAATTAATATCTCATCTAAATAAAATGGTTCAAAATTAGTTTTTTATTTACGTGTTAGAACAGGACACTTTTAATGTATAAATTCATTATTTTTGATGAAATTTAGCTTACTATTTTCAGTTATTTGATTATTTAATTAGTAGAATATGAAAAAAAATATAGTTTTTATAAGTTTTATAGCAATAACTTTTTTGATATCTTCATTTACTAAAGTAAATAGTAAGACAAACCTTATTGGCTTCAAATATTATTGTGAAACTAATATAACAGTTAACGCAAAAGCTCTTTCAAGTGGAGACTGGAGTAATTCTTCTATATGGAGTAGTGGTAAAGTACCTTCAATAAATGATGTTGTGCATATTCCATCTGGTTTACGTGTGACTATGTCAGGCTCGATAGAAGCATATTCTGTAAGAGTAGATGGTGTTTTAAGTCCAAAGACATTGATGACAGACTTCACTTTAACTACAAAGGGTGTAATGATTCATTCAGGAGGCTTATTTCAGGTTGGTAGTGAAACTAACCCTTACAAAGGAAAAGGATTAATTACTTTAATTGGTTCAAATTCAAGTGAGTTATTAATGCCTAGTTCACCAATCATGGGGTCTAAAATTATAGGAGTAATGGATGGAGGAAGACTAGAGTTACATGGTAATAAAAGAAAAACTTGGACACAACTCAATGCTACGGCATTAAAAGGAGTTTCAACAATAACTTTAAAAGAGGAAATTAATTGGCGAGTAGGTGATGAGATTGTAATAGCATCAACTGATTTTGATCCCCATCAAGCAGAAAAAAGGACTATTACTTCAGTAAATGGATTGAATTTAACATTAGATGCACCTTTAAACTATATGCATTTTGGTGTCGAGCAGGTTTACAATAATGGAACTAGAGATATTGTGCTTGACGAAAGAGCAGAGGTAGGATTGTTAACGCATAATTTAAAAATTCAAGGAGATTCAAATAGTGAAATCAATGGTTTTGGAGGACATATAATGTCTATGCCAAACTCTGTCTCCAAAGCCTCCAATATTGAATTATACAGAATGGGTCAAAAATCTAAAGTTGGAAAGTACCCATGGCATTGGCATTTATTAGGAGACCAAGGAAGTGGTCAGTATATTAAAAATGCAGGAATTCATAGATCTTACAATAGAATTATCACAGTTCACGGAACAAATAATACTTTAGTTGAAGGAAATGTTGGATATGATTTCTTAGGACATGGATATTTTTTAGAAAATGGAAGTGAGACAGGAAATCTGTTTAAAAATAATTTAGGTGTTTTGTGTAAAAGACCAAAAGAAGGTGAGGAGACTACGCCACACGATATTGGAAAAGGAGCTGGTAGAGGAGCACATCCTGAGGCTTTTCCTGCAACTTTTTGGATTACAAATCCAGATAATGATTTTATAGGAAACGTATCTGCAGGTTCTGATGGATCAGGTTTTTGGCATTTAATACTAAAAAAGGTTTTAGACGGGCCAGATTCTTCCTATGAACCGGGTATTCAGCCAATGGGTATTTTTGATGATAATAAAGCACATTCTAACTTATTTAGTTGGGGTGTAGATGGAGGAGTAGACAGAGATACTGACGAGATTGTTAATGGTCATTACAGGCCAAGAAATGCTGATGGATCAAACTTTATTCCTGTAATAAATAGATTTGATGGTTATAAATCCGTCGATAGAAATGTATGGATTCGTGCGAATACCATGAATTTTTATGATTGTGATTTCGGTGACAATGGAAGAGCAGATTTCTTTTCTTACAATCAAACTCTTTATAACTCTCTAATAGTCGGTAAGTCTGCAAATATTGGTAACCCTGAATCAGATAGTGAAATTGAGGCGGGAAGAACACTTCCTTACCCTGAGAAATCTTTAGATGATTTTCATAATGGTTTTCGAGGACATAGTATTTATGACGGTCCTTCCGGAATTGTAAACACACATTTTGATGGATTCAATCAAGAAGGTGCAAAATCTTATTGTTTTCAAATTAACGGGGCTTCTAGGAAGTCTACAAATCATTTTGCAAGAGGTATTACATACGGATCAGATGTAACAGATGATGCAAAATTTGATTTTGATCATAATTCTTATTTTAGCTATATGTATCTAAGTGGTTTAATTGATGAGGATGGGAGTTTAACTGGCGAAGCAGGTACAAATGTTAGGCCAATCATAGTTTCAAACCCAAGAGAGAACCATTTATACGAAAAAGGTGCTAATACACAAATGACAGATGCAATAGAAAAAGTAAATTGGGGTGCTTGGTTAACAAAAGGTAAGACTTACAATTATTACAAAGATACAGACTTTACAGAAAAAAATAATGGTGCATTTACCCCCCGTTATTTTATTACAGAATATCCAGATAAAACCTCTCATGCAGTATATAGTGAGCAAACTCAACAGTTATACTTTGATGCTCCAGTTATTACTAATGATTTAAATTACACATACTACATGCAATATCATAAACTTCCAACATATATGGTGGGTCAGGTGAATGGAGCGAAAACAATTACAGAAAACGTTATTATAGCATATCCAAACATACCTTCAATAGCATACGGAGGAAATGCTAAACGAGTTTTTAATATGGCAGAACTAAAGCAAAGTAAAGAAAATGCTTATCTTATTAAAGATAACACTATTTATTTTAAGCATATAACCAATAAAACTCAAAACACTTTTTTTCAAAGACAGTTCGGTTCAGATTTTAAGTATGAAAGCAATAGTATTTTTATTTGTAATGCTGGTAATTGTTTTGATAGTAACAGCTGGGGGAATGTTTTAGATAAAGTAACTTTAATAGATTATGGTGTGCGTTCAGAAAATTTAAGAACCATAGAAACGAATAATGATTCTCGAGATAGTGCTTCTAGTACTGATGGACTTAATGTTCCTGAATTTAAATATGTAGATAGGCGTGTTAATTTTACTATAGAAAACAATGGAAATGGAATATCAGGTTACACAGATTATATTATAACTCTTACAAGCAGACAAGTTTGGGAATTTTTTAATACACTTACATTAAATTATTCTGGACCTGATGTGAATGTAATAGTTGAAAGTGAAAATGGTAAGCAGTTTAGTTTAGGAACATATTCGGATAGTGATTCCCAAAATATAAGAATAGGTCAAGATAGTCAGTTTAATCAATTTACAAATGTAAAAAAAATAATTCTACGTTTTCATGAAGAAGCCATAGGTAACATCAATACAAGTTCAGTTACACAGGTCTCAATAAATAATATCCTTTTAGGTATAGATGTGCCAGATAAATATAGTTTATCGTCTTCATTTGTAGATCAAGATACAGATGGAGATGGTGTTTTAGATTCTTTAGAGGCTCAAACATGTAGAAATGGGAACTCAGCTTCTGATTTTGCTATTGAATTTGATAGTAATGACCGTTTTTTTGACAATTATAAAATAGATTTTGTTGCGGATGAAAAAAATGAAAACGGTACATATCAGGGAAGAAGTTTAAGTAGAGATCCGAAAATTATTGTCAGTGACTTTGTTTCTATTAATTCAGATGACATTAAAGAAATTACTTTAAGATATAAAGCAAATATTAGTAGTACAAGAGTTCAATTGTTTTGGTCTACAGCACAAAATTCTAGTTTTGGAGCAGCACGATCAATTTTTACAAACTATACAGGAAACGGGGAATGGCAAGAGTTAAAGTTAGATGTTTCTAAAATATTAGAATGGAAAAATAAAATAATTACAGGTTTTAGATTGGATCCAACAAATTCTAATAATATTACTTTTGAAATAGATTGGTTGCGTGCTCAAGAGGCTGAAGATCCAATAAATAATTGTAAAACAGCTTCTACTAACGATAACTATTTGGTAGGTAATAAGCTAGTAATTTTTCCGAACCCAGTCTTAAAAAATAATTTAATTAATTTTGAGGGTATAGAAAATGATAAATTAGATATTCAAGTTTTTGATATTAATGGAAAAAAAGTAAGAATATTAAAAGCCAACAACTCTTTTAAATTGATAAACGCATCTTCGGGAATTTATTTTGTTAAATTTGTAATTAATTCAAAAACAATAATTAACAAAAAAATTATTGTAAAATAACGTTTACCAACAAATCTTTAGTGTAATTTATTCATTTTCGTTTCTTTACTTAAAAAGTGTAAGAAAAAAGTTTATATTTGCACTTTAATTTTAATAGAGTATTTCAAAACTATAATCGGGGGATATAAGATGAGAAAAAAATTACTTTTAACTTTTGCGCTAAGTCTGTGCTTCATATTATTTAATGAATTGCATGTTCAAATTCCGAATCCTCCTCCATCAGGGCCTCCAGGACCTCCAGGATTACCTATCGATTTTGGTGTTGCTTTTTTGTTTGTAGCTGGTTTGTTTTACGGTACAAAAAGTTTAAAGAAATAATCTATTTTAAAGAGTTAAGTCTAGTTACATATTTCCCAATTACATCAAATTCTAAGTTAACAAAATCACCAACCTCCATTTTACAAAATGAAGTGTTTTCAAGCGTGTAAGGAATTATAGCTACACTGAAAGAACTTTTTTTAGAGTTTACCACTGTTAAACTTACCCCATTTACTGTTATAGACCCTTTTTCTATTGTGATGTTTTTATTCTTAGAAATATATGAAAAGGTAAATAAAGTACTTCCGTTTTGGTCTTCTATACGTTCACATACTCCCGTTTCATCTACATGTCCCTGAACAATATGCCCATCCAAACGATCGCCCAATTTCATTCCTCGTTCTAAGTTGATACTATCTCCTAGCTTAAAACTTTTTAAAGTTGTTTTTTGAAGTGTTTCTTTAATTGCGGTTACAGTATATTCATCATTATTAATAGCAACAACAGTTAAACAAACTCCGTTATGAGCAACACTTTGATCAATTTTAAGTTCATTGGTAAAATCAGATTTTACCGTAATATGAAGGTTTTCATTTTCTTTAACTAAATTTGTTATAATTCCTTGCGTTTCTATAATTCCTGTAAACATTTCTATAAATTTTGGTTACTTTTGTAGGGAAATCAAAAATAGTAATTAAACAAAAGATATGGTTGGAAAATCTGATAAAATAATTGTTGGAATATCATTAGGAGATTTAAACGGAATTGGTATTGAAGTTATTTTAAAGACTTTTGAAGACAAAAGAATGTTAGATTTTTGTACTCCTGTACTTTTTGGAGCTACCAAAGTTATTTCTTATCATAAAAAGGCATTGGGTTTAGAAGTATCTGTTCATGGAATTACAGAAGTAAGTCAAATTCACCCTACTAAAATTAATGTTTTAAACTGTTGGAAAGAAGAGGTGAATATAGAACTAGGTAAAGCCACTAAAGTTTCAGGAGAATATGCTGCAAAATCATTATCAGAAGCAGTTTCTCATTTAAAAGAACACAAAATAGATGTTTTAGTCACAGCGCCTATAAATAAAGAAACTATACAGTCCGAAGAATTTAATTTTCCGGGACATACAGAGTATTTAGAAGCAAATTTAGAAGGAAAAAGCTTAATGATTCTTATGACCGATTCTTTAAAGATAGGTCTTTTAACAGGTCACATTCCTGTATCAGAAGTTTCAAATGCTATTACACCTTCTTTAATAAAAGAAAAAGTAGCCACTTTGCATGCTACTTTAAAAAATGATTTTGCAATTTCGAAACCTAAAATTGCAGTTTTAGGTTTAAATCCTCATTGTGGAGATAACGGACTTATTGGTTCAGAAGATCAAGAAATAATTGCACCAACCATTGCAGAAATTAGAGATACAGGTATATTAGTTTTTGGTCCTTATGCAGCCGACGGCTTTTTTGGTTCTGAAACATACCTGCAATTCGATGCTGTATTGGCAACGTATCACGACCAAGGTTTGGCACCATTTAAAGCGTTATCTTTTGGTAATGGAGTAAATTTTACAGCAGGTTTAAGTGAAATTAGAACATCACCAGATCATGGTACAGGTTTTGATATAGCAGGCAAAAACCTAGCAAATGCTACCTCTTTTAAAGAGGCTTTATTTACTGCAATTACTATTTTTAATACAAGAAAAAGTTATAAAGAACTTTCAAAAAACCCTTTAGAAATAAAATAAATTATTTTTTTAAAGAAAAAGAGTTAATCAATACAAAATTTTATATCTTTGCACGCTCAATTGATGTTTGATAATGAAAGACTTGAAAGAATTCAACATACCGTTTGTAGGATTAAAAGAAGGTAAGCATTTATTCGAATATAATATTGATAATACGTTCTTTGAGATTTATAATTACAGTGAGTTTAACAATTCTAATGTACACGTTGCCTTAGAATTCGTTAAAAAAAGCACTTTGTTTGAACTTGTGTTTAAGGCCTCTGGTACTGTTAATGTACCTTGTGATGTTTCTAATGAAGATTTTGATTTAGAAATTAAATCAGAATTGCCATTATTGGTTAAATTTGGGCCAGAATACAATGATGAAAACGAAGAGATTTTAATATTACCTCACGAAGCTTATCAGTTTAGTGTAGCGCAGTTTATTTATGAAATGATTGTGCTAGCGGTGCCTTTTAAAAGAGTGCATCCAAAAGTTTTAGACGGCACTTTACAATCTGAAGCGTTAAATAAATTACAAGAACTTACAATAGTAAAAGAAACAACTGTTCAAAAAGAAGCAACAGACCCAAGGTGGGATAAATTAAAGAATTTAATAACAGACAAAAAGACATAAAATGGCACATCCTAAGAGAAAAATATCCAAAACAAGAAGAGATAAAAGGAGAACACATTACAAAGCATCTGCACAACAGATTGCTACAGATCCAACAACTGGTGAGGCACACTTATATCACAGAGCTCACTGGCATGAAGGAAAATTATACTACAGAGGTCAAGTAGTATTAGAAAGTGCATCTGCAGAAGCTTAAAAAAAGTATTTTTTAGAAAAAAAACCCTCATTTTTGAGGGTTTTTTTGCGTTTTTAAGATAAATTACTATGGTTTTGATGATTTTTACTTTAAAAAGTGAAATAAAATTCATTACTTTTGAAATTCCTTATAATAGGAACAATAAAATATAATTATGACAAAAATAACTGCAGCAATTTCAGCAGTAGGGAAATATGTTCCTGAATATGTTCTTACCAATAAAGAGTTAGAAACCTACGTAGACACAAATGATGAGTGGATTACCTCTAGAACAGGAATTAAAGAAAGAAGAATTTTAAAAGGTGAAGGTTTAGGAACTTCATATATGGCTATAAAAGCTTGTGAAGATTTAATTAAAAAATCAAATTTAGATCCTAAAGAAATAGATTTGGTTATAGTAGGTACAGCTACACCAGATTTACCAGTTGCTTCTACAGCTGCATATGTAGCCTCAGAAATTGGAGCCATTAATGCTTTTGGTTTCGATTTACAAGCAGCATGTTCCAGTTTTTTATACGGAATGTCTACAGCAGCTACTTATATAGAGTCTGGGAGGTATAAAAAAGTACTTCTAGTAGGTGCAGATAAAATGTCTTCTATAATTGATTATCAAGATAGGGCAACCTGTATTATTTTTGGTGATGGAGCAGGAGCTGCTTTATTTGAGCCAAATTTAGATGGTTTCGGGTTGCAAGATGAGTACTTAAGAAGCGATGGTGTAGGAAGAGATTTTTTAAGGATAGAAGCAGGAGGTTCTCAAATGCCTACTACTATAGATACTGTTACTGCAAAGAAGCACTTTGTATATCAAGAAGGAAAAACAGTGTTTAAATATGCTGTTTCTAACATGGCTGATGTAGCAGAGAAGATGCTAACAAGAAATAGCCTTACAGAAAAAGACATTCAATGGTTAGTTGCACATCAAGCAAATAAGAGAATTATTGAAGCAACGGCTAAAAGAGTGGGAGTATCTGAAGAAAAAGTAATGATGAACATCCATAGATATGGAAATACAACATCTGCAACATTGCCTTTACTTTTGGCAGATTATGAAGATCAATTAAAAAAAGGAGATAATTTAATATTTGCTGCATTTGGCGGTGGCTTTACATGGGGAGCTGCATATTTAAAATGGGCATACAACACAAAAAAATAAATAACTAAATAATAAGAAACATGGATATTAAAGAAATTCAAAATCTTATAAAATTTGTAGCTAAATCTGGCGCTAGCGAGGTAAAGTTAGAAATGGAAGATATTAAACTTACTATTAAAACAGGTTCAGAAAAAACTGAAACTACTATTGTGCAAGCAGCACCAATGCAAGGCTTGCAACAAGTAGCAGCACCAGTTCAGGCTGCACCAGTAGCAGAGGCAACAGCTGCATCTACTTCTGAGGTTTCTGAAGACTCTAAATATGTAACCATTAAGTCTCCTATAATTGGTACTTTTTATAGAAAACCAGCACCAGATAAACCAAGTTTTGTTGAGGTTGGAAGCGAAGTTGCTGTAGGAGATACTGTGTGTGTTATTGAGGCAATGAAGCTTTTCAACGAAATTGAATCAGAAATTTCTGGAAAAATAGTTAAAGTTTTAGTAGATGATTCTTCTCCGGTAGAATTCGATCAGCCTTTATTTTTAGTAGATCCATCTTAATGTAAAATCACAATTTTTAAATTTCAAATTCCAATTTTATTTGGAATCTGTTTTTTGAATTTTGAAAATTTGAAGAATTTATGTTTAAAAAAATATTAATTGCCAATCGTGGTGAGATAGCTTTACGTGTTATAAGAACTTGTAGAGAAATGGGTATTAAAACGGTGGCCGTTTACTCTACTGCAGATGCAGAAAGTTTACATGTTCGATTTGCAGATGAAGCAGTATGTATTGGACCTGCACCAAGTGCAAATTCCTATTTAAAAATGTCTAATATTATTGCCGCAGCAGAAATTACCAATGCAGATGCCATACATCCTGGATATGGTTTTTTATCTGAAAATGCAAAATTTTCTAGATTGTGTGAAGAACATCATATTAAATTTATTGGCGCTACAGGCGATATGATTGATAGAATGGGAGACAAGGCAAATGCTAAGGCAACAATGAAAGCTGCTGGCGTGCCATGTGTTCCTGGAAGTGAAGGTGTAATTTCAGATTTTGAAGACTGTCAAAAAGTTGCCAAAGAAACAGGATATCCTGTTATGTTAAAAGCATCTGCAGGAGGTGGAGGTAAAGGAATGAGAGCAGTTTGGAAACCAGAAGACTTAAAAGACGCTTGGGATTCTGCAAGACAAGAATCTAAAGCCGCTTTTGGAAATGATGATATGTACATGGAAAAACTTATAGAAGAACCAAGACATATAGAAATTCAAATAGTAGGAGATTCTTTTGGCAAAGCTTGTCATTTATCCGAAAGAGATTGTTCTGTACAAAGACGTCATCAAAAATTAACTGAAGAAACTCCTTCTCCTTTTATGACAGATAAGTTAAGAGAAGACATGGGAAATGCAGCTGTAAAAGCAGCCGAGTTCATAAAGTATGAAGGAGCAGGTACCGTAGAGTTTTTAGTAGATAAGCACAGAAACTTCTATTTCATGGAAATGAATACGCGTATACAGGTAGAGCACCCAATTACAGAAGAAGTTGTTAATTACGATTTAATTAGAGAACAAATTTTAGTTGCAGCAGGAGTTCCTATTTCTGGTGTAAACTACTATCCAAAAATGCATTCTATAGAATGTAGAATTAATGCAGAAGACCCACATAACAATTTTAGACCAGCACCTGGTAAAATAACTACATTTCATGCGCCAGGAGGACACGGAATAAGAATAGATACTCATGTATATGCAGGTTATATGATACCTTCTAACTACGACTCTATGATTGCTAAATTAATTACCACAGCTCAAACAAGAGAAGAGGCAATTAATAAAATGAAGAGAGCTTTAGATGAATTTGTTATAGAAGGTGTTAAAACTACAATACCGTTTCATAGACAATTAATGGATCATCCAGATTATGTAGCAGGTAATTATACTACTAAATTTATGGAAGATTTTAAAATGGAATAACTTCCAATACCGAATTAAAATCAATAAAAAGAGAGGACACAATTTGTGTTCTCTTTTTTTTATATTTGCATAGCTATTTTAATACGCTATTATAACTAACTCCCTAACCAAAAAATAATTGGAACTACCAAACTTAGAATATATTAAAGAAACTTCTGGTGGAGATAAGGATTTCGAAAATAGCTTATTAGCTATTTTAAAGGAAGAATTACCAAAAGAAATAGACTCCTTTAAAAAGCATATTACTGATGAGTTATATTTAGAGGCATCATTAGACGTTCACAAGATTAAGCATAAACTAGGTTTGCTAAATATGACTAAAACCTTAGAATTAGCCTCTGAGTTTGAGTTAGATTTAAAAAACAATGATTTAAAACAATATAAAAATTTTATATCCATTTTTGATAGAATTCTTGTATATTTAGACAATAATTAAGCCCCAACAGAATTATGAATTGCATTATTATAGATGATGATGCTGCTGCAAGACTAGTAATTAAGCAGTTGTGTATAGGTACCCAGTTTAATGTGAAAGAAGAATTTTCATCTGCAATTGAAGGAATAAAGTTCTTAAACGAGACAGAGGTAGATTTAATTTTTTTAGATATTCATATGCCATCTTTTAATGGTTTCGATTTTTTGAATACTATTAAAAATCCACCAAAAGTTGTATTAACCACTTCAGATAAAAACTTTGCATTAAAAGCTTTTGAATTTGAGTCTGTAATAGACTATCTAACAAAACCAATTCAAAAAGAACGTTTTAATCTATTAGTAAAGAAAATTGAAAAGCAAGAAAATGGACAAAACGGTATTTTAGAAAATGCAGTCTCTTCGGAAACAAAAGATTATATTTTTGTAAATGTAGATAAAAGGTTGGTAAAAATTAATGTACCAGAAATTCTTATTATAGAAGCAAAAGGAGATTATATTAATATAAAAACAACCGGTAAGAATTTTATTGTTCACTCTACACTAAAAAAGATAGAAGATAAATTACCATCCGACATATTTTTAAAAATACATAGGTCTTATATTATCAATATTCATAAAATAATAGATATTGAAGATAATACAGTACTTATAGAAAAGCATGTAATTCCTATTAGTAGGTCTCATAAGCCAACACTTATAAAAAAATTAAACCTACTGTAATTGAGTATTCTTAAAATTTATATTAAAACATATAGCTATTTCATATATTTTATGTATATTTGTAGCTGTATTTAGTAATAAATATATTATTATAATACAATACATAGGTTGGGGGATTTATGAATTGTTTATAACACAAACCGAAAAAAATTTTTTTCGGTTTTTTTTTGTCTTATACAAAAGAGCTTCATTCTTTTTGTACTTACAAAGTCTAAAGAATTGTTCCTTCTAGCCTTAGGTTTCTTACATTGGTCGAAATTTAATAATACTAAACTTAATGTATGGTTTCTTTGTAGTGTACTTATCATTAAGTATATATCAATCATAGGTTGGGGGATTTATAGATTGTTTATTTGAAAAATACCGAAAATTATATTTTCGGTATTTTTTTGTTTAGAATGAAATCAAAAATTGTTTTTGTTGGTATTTTATTTTGAATTCTGTTGAGATGCAAATAGAATATTAACAAACCACCTGGTCTTTATAAACTTGTAATTCAACTTATTTATTCTCTCACTTATCGAAATTAATTGTAATTAATGTTAGTATAGTTGTTTCTTTGTAGCGTACTTATCAATAAGTATATATCAATCATAGGTTGGGGGATTTATAGATTGTTTATTTAAAAAATACCGAAAATTATATTTTCGGTATTTTTTTTGTGTAAGTAAATTAAAGTGATTTATAGGCGTTTTTTTCTGTTATATTAATTATTAAACGTTAGCAACTCTTCTGGTCTTTTTAAACTTGTAATTCAACTTATTTATTATCTCACTTATCGAAATTAACTGTAATTAATGTTAGTATAGTTGTTTCTTTGTAGTGTACTTATCATTAAGTATATATCAATCATAGGTTGGGGGATTTATAGATTGTTTATTAAATGGAACCGGAATTTATTTCCGGTTTTTTTTGTATTTTATTTTCTTTTGTGGCAACTATCCTAACCAACCATCTCTATCTAAGCTTCTGTATTGTATTGATTCGGCAATATGATTCGGAGAAATATTTTCTGAGTTATCTAAATCTGCAATTGTTCTTGATACTTTTAATATTCTGTCATATGCTCTTGCAGAGAGGTTTAATTTTTCCATAGCATTTTTTAAAAGAGTTTTACTTTCGTTAGATAGTTTACAATAATTACGTATGTGTTTAACAGACATTTGCGCGTTGTAGTGTACGTTATCTATTTCACGAAATCGTTTAGATTGAATATCTCTAGATGCAATTACTCTTTTTCTTATCGATACACTAGATTCTCCTTTTCGTTCTTCTGATAATTTTGCAAAAGGTACAGGGGTTACTTCAATATGAATATCTATTCGATCTAATAATGGACCAGATATTTTACTCAAATACCTTTGCATCTCTTGAGGAGAAGAGGTCATTGGTGAGTTTGGATCATTAAAAAAACCACTCGGACTCGGGTTCATACTAGCTACTAGCATAAAACTACACGGATAAGTTACTGTAAATTTAGCTCTAGAAATTGTTACATCTCTATCTTCTAGTGGCTGTCTCATTACTTCTAACACGTCTCTTTTAAATTCTGGTAACTCATCTAAAAATAGCACACCGTTATGCGATAGAGAAATTTCTCCTGGTCTTGGGTATTGTCCACCTCCCACCAAAGCAACATTAGAAATAGTATGATGCGGACTTCTAAACGGTCTTTGATATAAGAGTCCTTCGTTTTTCGTTTTCCCGACTACCGAATGAATTTTTGTTGTTTCTAAAGCTTCATGAAGTGTCATAGGAGGTAGAATAGAGGGTAATCTTTTAGCTAACATGGTTTTACCACTTCCTGGAGGACCAATTAAAATAATATTATGACCACCAGCTGCAGCAATTTCCATACAACGCTTTATAGATTCTTGCCCTTTTACATCCGAAAAATCAAACTCAGGGAAATCAATATTTTTATCAAATTCTGCTCTTGTATCTACAATGGTAGGAATTATTTTTTCATTAGTATTAAAATGATTGATGACTTCCAAAATATTATCAACTCCTAAAACTTCTAAATTATCTACAATTGCCGCTTCTTTAGCATTTTCTTTTGGCAGAATTAAATATTTAAAACCTTCTTCTCTGGCTTTTATGGCAATTGGTAACGCTCCTCTTATGGGTTGTAAACTTCCGTCTAAAGAAAGTTCTCCCATAATAATATAATCATCAATAGTAGTAGATTTAATTTGATTTGATGCAGCCAGAATTCCGACAGCCAACGTTAAATCATAGGCAGCACCTTCTTTTCGAATATCAGCAGGTGCCATGTTTATGATGATTTTTTTACCAGGAAGTTTGTAATTGTTGTTGTTAAGTGCAGCTGAAATACGATAAGAACTCTCGCTTACTGCTTTGTCTGGTAAACCCACTAAGTGGTAACCAATTCCTTTATCAATATTTACTTCAACGGTAATGGTGGTGGCTTCTATGCCAAAAACAGCAGAACCATAGACTTTAACTAGCATTTTTTCTTTTTGTTAAATATAGGGAAAAACATTTAACTTTAAAGCAAGGTTATTTATTAAAGGAACTTTTTAGTTTTTTTTATTTCTAGTTCTTTTAAATTTATTTTATGTAATTGACTAGCTTTATAATATAAATGAGTTTGCAGTTTTCTAATTTTTTTAGTTTTAAATAATTTCTTTTAACCTACTAATTTTCATTTTCTTAAACTCAGATATATCAACTTTATATATTCCAGATGAAGGCTTTTTAGAATACTTATCTTCTCTATATCCCCCAATAATGTACAAAGCATTTTTGTAAAAATGTATATTTGAATTTTTTAAATGAAGATTTATATTATATTCTGCTCTTGTATTTAATGGTAGGAATTATTTTTTCATTAGCATTAAAATGATTGATGACTTTCAAAATATTATCAACTCCTTAAACTTTTAAATTATTTACAATAGCCGCTTCTTTAGCATTTTTTAAAAATAGAATCTGTAAATTTATGCCGAGTTTCTACTAGCATTAATGTTACCAAATAAAGAACGCATTACCATTTTTTCATAAATTTCTAATTCGTTAGAGTGATCTTTTTGGGTTTGTAGTTCTTGAATCTTTTTTAAAGCATATTGCTGTATGGTTAAAAGAGGTAGTACAATTTGTTCTCTAATTTCTATAGATGCTTTTCCTACAGGAAAATTTTCCATAAGCTCTTTATGACCTGCTAATTTTAAAAGTAATCTTTTAGTGGTTTTATATTCTTCAAAAATTAATTTCCAAAAGTTTCCAAACTCTTCATCTTGCTCCATATAGGCGGTTAACTCAAAAAATGATTTTGTTAAACTCATCATACTATTTTCTAGCAATGTTTTAAAAAAGTCTGATGCGTTGTAAAACTCAACTATCTCATCAAACCTATTGGCATCCTCGTATTTTTTTAAAGCAGTTCCTACTCCAAAAAAGCCTGGCACATTTTGTTTTAGCTGGCTCCAGCTACCAACAAAAGGAATAGCTCTAAGTGCAGAAAAATCTAGGGTTTTAGAACTAGCTCTTTTACTTGGTCTACTACCAATATTTGTTTTGGCATAGTATTTAAGCGTGCTCATTTTTTCTAAATAAGGTAAAAACTTTGGATGATTTTTAAAATCTACATAGGTTTTGTAGCTTGTTTCTGCTAAATCTTCTATAAGTTTTCTATGTGCATCGTTCAGTTGATCTTTAGTAAAAATATCGTTTTTGATTCCTGAGCTTAGCAACTGTTCTAAATTATATTGAGACGATTTTTCTGTGCCAAAGTTCGAACTAATGGTTTGTCCTTGAACAGTTAATTGAATTTCTTTGTCTTCTATGGTTGGTCCTAGAGAAGCATAAAATTGGTGTGTTTTACCACCACCTCTTGCTGGAGGTCCACCACGACCATCAAAGAAAATTACCTCAATATCAAATTCTCTAGAAACTTTTGTAAGCGCTTCTTTTGCTTTAAAAATTCCCCAATTTGCCATTAAATACCCTCCATCTTTAGTTCCATCAGAAAAACCTAACATTATGGTTTGCTTATTTTTTCTGTTAGAAAGGTGCTCTCGATAATTCTTATTTGTATAAAGAGTTCTCATTACTGTTTCTGCATTTTGTAAATCGTCTACAGTTTCAAAAAGAGGAATAATATCTACAGATAGTTCTTTTTTAAAATTACAAAGATTAAGCATAGCAAAGGTTTCCATAACATTTAGTGCTGTTTGGTTATTGCTAATTATATACCTGTTAGCACCTCTTTCTCCATTTCTTTGCTGAATTTTTTTCATCGCATACATAGACTCTAATGTTTTAACAGCTATTTTATCTGTCAAAATTTCGGGATTAACTGCACCTTTTATTTGCGACAAAACTTTTATTTGTTCGTTTTCGTTTAGGGTTAGATAGTTTTTAGGAAATGTAGTATCTCCTATTCTATTTAAATCTTTTATTATTTGCAAAAATGCTTCATGATGAACTCTGCTATCTTGCCTAATGTCTAGTGTAGCAAAATGAAAGCCAAAAATTCTAACTTTATTTATAAAGTCATCTAATTCTTCTAAAAATAAAGATTGATGTTTTTCTTCAATTATTGTTCTTGCTTTAGAGAGTTCTTCAAGTAATATTTTTTGAGAAAAGTTTACTTTAGCATAGCTTTTTACAACGTGTTTGTAAAGTCTTTTTTCTATTCCTGCTAAAATTTCTTGAACACCATCAAATGTAAATCGTCTTTTTAAGCGTCTTACATCTCTGTAGTAATTTCTTAAAATTGTTTGTCGAAGTCTTTCAGCTACATTTAATGTTATTTCTGTAGTTACAAAAGGATTACCGTCTCTATCTCCGCCAGGCCAAAAACCAAGATCTATAATTTCATTATTCATTAAGCCACCATCATAAATATTGTTTTGAATATAGTTGTAAATTTTTGGAACTGAGTGATAAAATACATGCTCTAAATACCAAATTAAACTAATAGCTTCATCAAACGGAGTAGGCTTTTCTTTTTTGTAGAAAGGTGTTTTACCTAATTGTGCCAGTAGTTTTTTTATTAAAATTAAATCGTCATTTTGTATGGCTCTGTCTAAGTCTGTTATAATTCCTAAAACCGCACCTGGGTAAAATTGTGTAGGGTGTGCAGTTAAAACAATTCTCACTTTAAACTCTTCTAAATAGGTTTTTAGTGCTTCTTTTTTGTTGTTCATTAAAGCAATTTCCTTAGAGTTTTCTAGTGTACCAATTCCATCCATATTGTTAACTTCTGCAAAAGCAGCATCTTCAATAGCGTCAAACAAAACTACCTGTCTTTCGATATATTGAATAAAACGAAAAAGTAAATCCTTTTTTTCTTTTTCTGATGGATTTTCTTGATATTTATCAAAAAAGGTTGTTATAATTTCTGTAGGATTTTTGCCTTCTTCAAAACCTTTTTTACAGACTTCATGAAACAAAGGAAGTAACACTCCTGTATTGTTTATAGAGTCGAAAGGAAGTGTCATAAATACACTGTTGTAAATTTGATATTTAGACAATACATTTTCGTTAAATCGTGAAAGTTTTGGTAACGCTGCCATGGATGTAATTTTAGTGTGAAATTACAATTTTTTCAACTTTTTAAAAGCACGTTTTTACAAATAATAGGGTGTTTTTTTACGAAAACGATATAAATTTAAATTAAAATTTAACAAATTATTATAGTTAGTTAAATTTTGTTGATTATTTAATTTTAAAGACAAATTTTAAGAATTCCATAATGCCAAAATATACCCTTAAATTTTGTTGTTAAGGCTTTCTGAAATATAAAAAAGGTTATTATATGGCTGGTGGAATGCATTGCAAGTTCCAACGAGTAGGATCGTATTTTACCAAGAAATCTTTTAGAAAATTATTGTTTTGATAACTATTGTAATCATCGTAAATAAATTTAGAGGGAGTTTTATGTATATCTGATATATTAAAAGAGGCCCTGTTTAGGGCAATATCAATTTGATTAACATAAACAAAATCAATTTTTTTTAGCTTCTGTATATTTTTAATCACCGGAAAATCATAATAATTTTGACTTAAAGAAAAAGTGTAAATACTTATTGGTTTTATGGCATTTCTTTTTTGAGCGTTTATAGAAAAGCTTATCATAAATAGTAACAAAATACGTAGGGTTTTTACAATCATTTCCTCTAAATTATTTGTTTAAAGTTACTTAATTATCGTAAGATTTACAAGCAAAATATACAAAATTTATTTTTTAAAATTATTGTAACTCTCTATAAGCCAGTTTAAATAGGTTTCTTTATCTGTATATTGTTGTGGTATATTTAAAATTTCTAAATTGCTAGTAAGTGTTATATAGTAGGGCTGAGAGGCGTTCTTAAAATTTATAACCTGAAAAGTAGACCATTTATCTCCATATGTTATAATTTTTTTGAGATTTCCATTGGCTTTCTTAAAGTGAAACTGCTCTGCAGCTGGAAGTTCTTTTTCGTTATCATCTACATATAAAGAAATTAAGATATAGTTATTTTTTAAAATAGTATATACCTCAGGATCACTCCATACATTTTCTTCCATTTTTCTACAGTTTACACATGCCCAGCCAGTAAAGTCTAATAAAATTGGTTTTTTTGCTTTTTTGGCTGCTTGTATTCCTTTTTCAAAATCTTTATAACAGTCTAACCCTAACGGGCAATCAGATTTTGTTTCGTATATACTATAAAATTGTGGCGGTGGAAATCCGCTTAATAAACTTAAATTCCAGGTAGGTGTTTTAAATGTTCCTGGAATTAAATAAACAACAAAAGCAATAACCATTACACCAAATGAAATTCTAAAAAACGATAGTTTTTTTATGGGTGAATCGTGCGGAAATTTTAGTTTTCCGAAAATATAGAGAGCTAAAGCTGCAAAAATGACTATCCAAATTCCAATAAAAATTTCTCTTTTAAAAATACCCCAATGACCAACTAAGTCTGAATTAGATAGAAATTTAAATGCAAAAGCCAATTCTAAGAAGCCTAAAATTACTTTTGTAGTGTTTAACCAACCGCCAGATTTCGGTAAAGAATTTAGCCAACTAGGAAATAAAGCAAACAAAGCAAATGGTAATGCAAGTGCTACCCCAAAGCCAGTCATACCGGCGGTTAATTGATTTGCAGTGTCTCCACTTGCAGACAAAGATCCAGCTAATAAAGAACCTAAAATAGGGCCTGTACAAGAAAAAGAAACGATGGCCAACGTTAGTGCCATAAAAAAGGTTCCGGCTATTCCTCCAATATTAGAAGCATTATCCATTTTATTACCCCAAGAACTCGGTAATGTTATTTCATAAAAGCCAAAAAAGGAACCAGCAAAAAATACCAATATCACAAAAAAGAACCCATTTAGCCATACATTTGTAGAAATTGCATTTAAAATACTAGGGTCTAAACCATCTATTAAATGAAAAGGAACACTTAGTAATATATAGGTTATTACTATAAAAACTCCGTAAAGTATTGCATTAAAAATTCCGCTACGCCTATTTTTAGATTGTTTGGTAAAAAATGAAACCGTTAGTGGTATCATAGGAAAAACACAAGGAGTTAAAAGAGCTAGGAGTCCGCCAATAAATCCTAAAATAAAAATATTAAAAAGAGTACTTTCAGAATCCTTTTCTGCTTTTTTATCAATATTTAAAAGGGCTGTATTTTGAAGTTTAAGTATAAGCTGCTCCGTTAATTTTTTACTTTTTTCATCTAAAGTAACTTCCTCTTTTTTAATAGATGTTCCGTTTAAAGAAAAAGAGTAAATATCGTCGAATTGTATGCAGGCTGTTTCACAAACTTGACCAAATAAATTTAATTTAACTTGCGTAATACGCTTGTTTGTTAGCTTTATTTCTTGAACAAGGGTAGCGGTTTCTTTAAAAATTATTTCTTCCTTTTCCCAAACATCAGAATATTTTTTAACGGTTTTACTTTCTTTAGCTTTGCCTATAAGTTCAAAGCCAGTTTCACCCTCTGGTATAGAAATTACCAATGGTAACGATGCATTTTCTGGGTTATACTGAGAAAAAACATACCAATTTTCTAATATTTTACCTTTAAAAATTAATTGGAATGTAGAGTCGGTTATTTTTTCGACACTAGTTTTCCAAACTACAGGGTTTTTTGGTGTTTGAGAAAATGAACAAAGCACTACAAAAAATAATAAGATAGGAAGTAATTTTTTCATTAAATCTTTGGTTTGATGTAAAGATATTATTTATCAATTTATTTTGTAACTATTTGTAAGATATTAGTACTTTTTTTAACACTAAATCTTTTGTCTTGCCTTTTTCCAATTACCCAAATAATATCGTTGTTATTTGAACATAATAACCACAATTGTTGTTTTTCTATCAGAGACATTTTTTCGTCTTTAAAATATTTACTTAGTTTCTTTTTTCCTTGCATTCCTTCTGGGAAAAAAAAGTCGCCATTTTTCCATTTTCTAATAATTAAAGGATATTTTAGAGATGTTTTATCTACAAATATAGTATGTACATTTTTTTTAGAAGTATTGGTTACTTCCTTAAAATTTAGATGAATTGGTAATGTAATTTCTGCAATATTATTAGGAATGTAATACGAGGTTTCTTGGGTTGTTTTAAAGTTTCTGCTGGTTAATAATAAAAAATCTCTGTCTTTTAAGAGTTGGTGACTTTCAGACAAAACGTGTTTTCCTGACTGTGCAGTTAGTAATTCATATACATCATTCCATGCTGTAAAATGATATTTTTTTAACAACTCAAATAAATACGATTTCGGATTTTCTAGTTTTTTAATTTTAGCAATATTTAATTTTAAAATCCCTTCTTTTTCACTAATTACTTCTTTTGAAATATCACTTATTTTATCTTCTACAATTTGTTTACTTTCCTTTAAATTTGAGATAGTTTTTGCAAAAGATGTAAGTAAATTCGGGTTTATTTCCTTTAACGTTGGTACCACTTTATGCCTTATTTTATTACGCACATATTTGGTTGTTGCATTGCTTTTATCTTCACGCCAAGTGATATGGTTTTTTGTTGCAAATGCAGTGATTTCTTCTCGAGAAAATGGTAATAACGGACGGATAATAGATCCGTTTTTTTCTGGTATTCCTGTAAATCCATCCAAACCAGAACCACGTGTTAAGTTGATTAAAAAGGTTTCTAAATTGTCATCTGCGTGATGAGCGGTAATTAAATAATCGAAATGATTTGCAGTTATTAATTCTTTAAACCATCTATATCTTAGCTCTCTTGCTGCCAACTGAATAGAGCCTTTAGCGTTAATTTTTATAGAAGTTGCATGAGTTTTTAGATTTAGTTTTTTGCCTAATTTTTTTACAAATTCTTCATCTAAATCACTTTCTTTATCTCGTAAATGAAAGTTGCAATGTGCCAATAATATGGTGTATTCTTTTAGTAAAAAAAACAGGTGAGTAAGTACAACAGAGTCTATGCCTCCCGAAATAGCAATTCCTATCTTTTTTCCTTTCAAATACGGAAAATTGTTATCAATATGTTTTTTAAATTCAGACAACATCATTCTTCAAAAATAAGGAATTAACTAGAATTAAGCATTAGTTTTTTGGTAGCTGTACCTTCTATTAATTTATTGTTATTGGCTATTTTTTTGAAGCCAAGTTTTTATTTCTTTTCGTAAAGACACTTCTGGTTTTGGCATCGGAATGGTGTTGCCAAATTGTTTACTTCTATTAAATTTAGAGTATATTATTTTTAATTGTTTCCATTCTGTTGGATATAATTTTAAAAACGAATTAAAAATACGCTGCTCTGTTGGTTTTTCCGATAAATTTTCTGCTATTTTTTTAAAGCATTCTTGTCTGTCGATAATCATATGATAATCATATTTTTATTTGTTCTTGCTATTTAGCAGAGCGTTTTTCATTGCTTTTGCTTTTAGTAAACATTCTTCAAATTCTTTATTTCCACTCGATTTTATTGTAATGGCGCTGCCTACAGAAAAAGAAGTATATTTTTTTTCTTCATTATAAAGAATACTTCTTATTACAACATTAAAATCGAAATCGCCGTTCGGTAAAAAATACCCGATAGCACCAGAATATAAACCTCGCTTTGTTTCTTCTATGTTTTCTATTATTTTCATAGCAGATATTTTAGGAGCACCAGTCATACTGCCCATCGGAAAAGTATCTTTTAGAATTGTAATTGGATGCGTATCTTTTTCAATTTCCGAAACTACGGTAGAAATCATTTGATGCACCTGTTTAAAGGCATATACTTTACATAATTCTTCTACTTTTACAGAACCCTTTTTAGCAGTTTTAGAGAGGTCGTTTCTTACTAAATCTACAATCATTACATTTTCTGCACGTTCTTTTATATCGGTAGACAGATCAACAGCAATCTTTGCATCTTCTACAGCAGTTATTTGTCTTTTTGCAGTTCCTTTAATTGGCTGAGAAATTATTTTTGTTCCTTCTTTTTTAAGGTATCTTTCTGGAGATGCACACAAAGCATACTGATGTTCTATTTTTAAAAATGATGCAAATGGAGGCTCAGAAATTTCATTTAAATGTTGATACACATCTACAGGATTTATAGTGGTATTTTCGATATAAAACTCCTGACAAAAATTGGCTTCATAAATATCGCCTCTTTGAATGTGTTTTAAAATATCTGTAACTTTACGATAGTATTGTTTTTTGTTAATACGAGCCTTAATCTCGATATCATTTTTTAACTTTTTGTCGTTTTGCAAAGAACCTACTATATGAAGCGAGCAAATTTCATTAAAGTCATGTTCAATTTCATCTGCTACCATCTGTAAATAATGAAACTCTAGGGTATTGTCTTTTATGAAAATTATTTTTTGAGGTTGAAAAAAGTATAAATCGGCAAATTGAAGGCCATCAAAATTATTAGAAGTTAATTTTTCTGAATCATTTTTAACATCATAAGAAATGTACCCAAAAATATAGTCTTTTGTAATGGTTTGATATTCTTCTAACTTGGCAAATGCCTTCGAAAAATCTGTTTTTATTGCTGTAAATTCCTCTACTGCTAGTCCGCAATTAAAATTACTATATTTTTGTTGGTAGTTGTTACTATCTAACCAAATAGCAGTATCAAATTGCTGCCCCCAACGAAGAAGCTGTTCTTTAAAATTTGGTAAATTACCTATAGAAAAAGTACGAATTGTTCTTTGCATATCTTTCGCAAAAATACAATACTTCTTGTATAGATATTATTATTTTATAAATTAAAATGTTTTGTAAAAAGGAAGTCGATTATGCGTTTTAAAACATATATTTTTAATACATTGTTTCACAAAAAAAAATAGCAACCTAATTAAGATTGCTATTTATAAATTGTCTTTTTATTTTAATCGAAAAAATAATTTAAGCGTTTAAAGGTTGTCCGTCCCAAGCAGCTTTTGCAGCTTCTTTTACAGCCTCTGAGTAGGTTGGATGACCATGGCAAATTCTTGCAAGATCTTCTGCAGAAGCTCTAAACTCCATGGCAACAGCAGCTTCCATAATTAAATCTGCTACACGTGCTCCTACCATATGAACACCTAAAATTTCATCGGTATTTTTGTCTGCTAAAACTTTTACAAAACCATCTATATCTCCACTTGCTCTAGATCTGCCTAATGCTCTCATAGGAAATTTACCAGCTTTATAGTCTATTTTTGCAGCTTTTAATTCGTCTTCTGTTTTACCAACAGCTGCAGCTTCTGGCCATGTGTATACAATACCCGGAATTAAGTTGTAGTCGATATGTGGTTTTTGACCAGCAATAAATTCTGCTACAACAACACCTTCTTCTTCTGCTTTATGCGCCAACATTGCTCCTTTTACCACATCTCCAATAGCATAAATGTTACTTATGTTAGTTTGTAAATGATCATTTATTGTTATTTGACCGCGTTCGTTTACCTCTATTCCTACTTTTTCTAATCCTAATCCTTCGGTATATGCCTTTCTTCCAACAGAAACCAAGCAGTAATCACCAGAAAATTCAATTTCTCTATCTTTTTTATCGGTTGCTTTTACCGTAACTGAATCGCCATTTCTAACTACAGAGGTAACTTTATGACTTGTGGCAAATTTTATTCCTTGCTTTTTAAATACCTTTTGTAATTCTTTAGAAACATCTGTATCCATGCCAGGTACAATTTTATCCATATACTCTACAACGGTAACTTCTGCGCCCAATCTTTTATATACAGAACCAAGTTCTAAACCAATTACACCGCCACCAATTACTATTAAGTGCTTGGGAACTTCAGGAAGTTTTAATGCCTCGGTAGAAGTTATTATTCGTTCTTTATCTAACTCTATAAATGGTAAGTTTGCAGGTTTAGAGCCAGTTGCAATAATAATATTTGTACCTTCTATAACTTCAGATGAACCATCGTTTTTTGCAATATTAACGTGTGTATTATCAACAAATGAACCTAAGCCTTCGTAAACATCAATATTGTTTTTGTCCATTAAATATTTAATTCCACCTGTAGTTGTTTCTACAACTTTGGCTTTTCTGTCTACCATTTTGCCAAAATCGAAGGTTGGCTTTTCTACAGATATACCATGTTCTTCAAAATGATTTACAGCATCATAATAATGATGTGAAGAGTCTAACAAAGCTTTCGATGGAATACATCCAACATTTAAACATGTTCCACCAAGTGTGGCATATTTTTCTATTAAAGCAACTTTTTTACCTAATTGAGATGCTCTAACTGCAGAAATATATCCACCAGGACCAGAACCAATAACAATAATGTCGTATTTCATGAGTACGTTTTTTCGTATTACGTGTAATTATTAAATTACTATTTTACTAAATGTTCTACAAAAATACGTATATTTTCATAAAATAAAGTGAGAATTTAGTAGTTTTACACGATAAAAATATTTGAAAATTATACCATGAAAGTTGTAAAAAAAAGTTTGTTTGTTGTAGCCGTAATTTTTGTAGTTACACAGTTTTTTAGACCACAAAAAAATACTGGCAATATTGCTACAGTAACAGCTTTTGAAGCCGAAACAAAACCGCCAGCTTCTGTAAAAAATATACTGAGAACTTCTTGTTACGACTGTCATTCGAGCTCTACTAATTATCCTTGGTACAATGTAATTACACCTGTTAATTATTGGTTAGAAAGTCATATTAAAGACGGTAAAAAGCACTTAAACTTTTCGAAGTGGAACACGTATTCTTTGAAAAGAAAGGAGCATAAAATGGACGAGCTTCATGAGGAAGTAGCGGAAGGCAAAATGCCATTAGATTCTTATACATGGACGCATGCCGACGCAAATTTAACGCCAAACCAAATTGCAGAAATTGTTACTTGGGCTAAAAATATTCAACAAAATTACAAACAACAGTTATCTTCTAAATAGGTGCAAAAAAAAACAGTTTTAATTATTGGTACTGTTTGGGTAGAACCAACATCATCTGCAGCCGGAAAAAGAATGTTGCAACTAATTTACCAGTTTTTAGAGCAGCAATATTCAGTTGTTTTTGCAACAACTAGTATAAAAACAGACAATGCTTTTTCATTATCATCAATTGGTGTAAAAGAGGTTGTTATTCAGTTAAATAATGCCTCTTTTGATGATTTTATTTGCCAATTAAAGCCACAAATTGTGTTATTCGATCGTTTTATGACAGAGGAACAATTTGGTTGGCGTGTTTCAGAACAATGTCCGAATGCAATTCGTGTTTTAGATACCGAAGATTTGCATTGTCTTCGAATTACAAGAGCACTTTGTCATAAAAAAAAGTATAAATTTTCTTTAGAATATCTATTAAGTCAAGAAATTACTAAAAGAGAAATTGCTGCTATTTTAAGATGCGATTTGTCTTTAATCATTTCTACTTTTGAAATGGAATTACTTAAAAATACGTTTAAAATTGACGAACGTATTTTGCTATACTTGCCTTTTTTGTTCGATAAAATATCTATTGAACAGCAGCAAAGCTGGAAAAAATTCGAAGAAAGGGCACATTTCATTTTTATAGGTAATTATTTGCATAAGCCCAATGTAGACGCAGTTTTAACATTAAAAAATGAAGTTTGGCCTTTGATAAGAAAGCAATTGCGAGAAGCAGTTTTGCATGTTTATGGCGCATATGTAAGTCAGCAAATAAAACAACTGCACAACGAAAAAGAAGGTTTTATTGTTAAAGGGTATGCAACCGATGCAAATTTAGTTGTAGGGCAAGCTAAAGTAGTTTTAGCGCCTTTAAATTTTGGAGCAGGTATAAAAGGAAAATTAACAGAGGCAATGTGCTGCGGTACTCCCAGTGTAACTACTTCTATAGGAGTAGAGGGGATGTCTTTGGAACTACCATGGAATGGTTTTGTAACAGATAATTATTCAGAATTTTCTAAAAAAGCTATTTCTCTATTTACTCATAAAAGTAGTTGGAATATTGCACAACAAAACGGAGTTGAAATTATAAATACGCTTTATAACAAAGACGAAAAAGGAATATTATTTTTTGAAAAATTAGCTACAATTATTCAGCATTTAGAGAAGCACAGAGCATATAATTTTTTGGGCAGTTTACTTCAGCATCAAACTATGCAAGCTACAAAGTATATGAGCAAGTGGATTGAAGAAAAAAACAATAAAAATTTAAAATAAGTTATTGGTTAGGTTCATAGTCTAGTGGTAATGAATTGCCAAATTTTTCGAAAGACCAATATCCCTCATAAAACACATCTAAAGGATACATTAGTTCTCCGTTTTTATCGATTGGAGTTGCTTTTTTCATCGGAATAAGGTTGGAAGATTGCGGATAAGCAGCTCTTGTTTTACCAAACATATTTCTTAAAATATATCCTTTCTCTTCTAGTTCTTTGGTGTAAATAACCATAAGATAGTAATCGAAGTTTATATATGTTAAACCGTTTTTAATAAAAGTAAAATCGGTAATTGGTGCTTTTGTTTTATGAATTTTATCTACAAACTTGGGAAATTGTACTTTATTTAAAATATACAAAGCACTATCTAAAGCTGTTTTTGGGTTTTCAATTTTACTTGAAAAGAGTATTCTTTTGTTTTGTAATTTTATCAATTCTCTGGCCCTTTTAATTTCCTGTTCACTAGGTCTTTCAGGATTGGGAACACGTTTAAAAAGATGTACTAAAAAACCTTCTTCATAGGTATTTTTTCTCAATAAAGTTTGGTAAAAATGATTGTAAGAACCATTGTAAGCATTTTGTCTATTTTTTTTCCATTTGCGCTGTTTTCTCTTACCGCCTTTTAAGTTTTTGTATCTAGAGTATCCTAAATAGGTAACTCTATTATTATGTATGGTAAATTCTTCTAATTCAAAAATTACTTCATATCCTAAACTTTTATTTTTTATTTTTAATGGTTTTCTGGCAATTGCTGTTAGTATATTATTTTTTGCATCATAGTTAAAGTGTAATACCTTCGGATTTAGAATATGGCAATCTTTAGCGAATTCTGTGGCACCAATAAACTCTCTTTTAAACGTTGCTAAGTTGTATTTCCAAGCATCATCATATATAGTTTTTTTAATAATTATCTCGTCTAGTGTGTTTTGTGTTTCTTCTAAAACAATTACCAATGGCTCTTTATAGGTTTCTGTATTTATGGGATATACTACCTTTTTGTAGCCTAAAAATGATACAATTAATTCAAAATTACCTTTTTTAGTTGGTATTTTAAATGAGCCGTCATTGGTGGTTGTAGTACCAATTTTTGTATTGTTAAAATAGACAGCAGCACCTTCTAAAGGACCAGATTTTTCATACACTGTTCCGCTTATTATAATTTGTGCACACAAATTACAGTGAACAAATAATACCCAAATTAATAGTAATTTTTTCATTATGAAATAAATAATATACGTTTTTAAAACAGTGTTGCTTATACTAGTTAAATAAGTCCTGCTCTTCTAAGTAAGGCTTCTGGTTTTGGTTCCTGACCTCTAAACTGTTGGTATAGTTTCATAGGTTTTTGCGTGCCGCCCTTAGAAAGTACATATTCTTTGAACTTTGCAGCAATTTCTTTGTTAAATATTCCATGTTCTAAAAAATATTCAAAAGCATCTGCATCTAGTACTTCTGCCCACTTATAAGAATAATACCCTGCAGAATATCCACCCTGAAAAATATGTGAAAAAGCTGTACTCATTGCGTTTTCTGCAACTTCAGGGTATAGTTTCGTGTTTTTAAAAGCGTTGTTTTCAAACTCCTTAATAGAACTAACATGCAGCGAATCTTCTGTGTGCCACTTCATATCTAATAGTCCAAAACTTAACTGACGTAAAGTTTGCATTCCTTGATGGAAACTAGCAGATTCTTTAATTTTTTCGATATACTTCATCGGAATAATTTCTCCGGTTTCGTAATGCTTCGCAAATAACTCTAGCGCCTCTTTTTGGTAACACCAATTTTCTAAAATCTGACTTGGTAACTCTACAAAATCCCAAGAAACAGAGGTTCCAGAAAGACTTTGGTAGGTTGTGTTTGCGAACATACCATGTAAGGCATGGCCAAATTCGTGAAATAAAGTGGTTACCTCGTTAAATGTAAGTAACGAAGGTTTGGTTTCTGTAGGTTTTGTGAAATTACAAACAATAGATACATGTGGTCTTTCATTAATACCAGATTTTATTTTTTGACCTTTATAAGATGTCATCCAAGCTCCATTTCTTTTCCCTTTTCTTGGATGAAAATCAGCATAAAATAATGCTAATAGTTTACCATTAATATCTTTTGCTTCATACGTTTTTACGTCTTCATGATAGGTGTCAATATTAAAAACTTCTTCAAAAGTGATGTCAAACAGTTTGTTGGCAATTGTAAAAACACCATTAATTACATTTTCTAATTTAAAATAAGGCTTTAACGCCTCTTGGTCTAAGTCGAAAATTTCTTTTTTAAGTTTTTCAGAATAGTAAGCTCCATCCCATTTCTCTATGTGTTCTATTCCGTCTATTTTTTTTGCAAAAGCAGTTAAATGCGCAAATTCTTTTTCAGCAGCAGGTTTTGCCTTTTCTAATAACTCGTTAGAAAATGAAATTACTTTTTCTGGAGTTTCTGCCATTCTTTCTTCTAAAACGAAATGAGCATGTGTTTTGTAGCCTAGCAAATTGGCTCTTTTTTGTCTTAATCTTACAATGTCTAAAACAATTTGTTCGTTATTGTTTTTATTCTTTTGAAATCCTTTTTTGCCAGCGGCAATCGCCATTTCTTTTCGAAGTTCTCTATTTTCTGCATAAGTTAAAAAAGGGCCATAGCTTGGGTAGTCTAATGTAAAAATATACCCTTCCTTATTTTTTTCTTTTGCCAATTCTTTGGCAGCTTCTTTGGCAGATTCTGGCAATCCTGCAACATCTTTTTCTTGCATCAAATGCATTTGATAAGCGTTTGTTTCTGCCAAAACATTTTCTCCAAACTTTAATGATAATTGAGAAAGTTGACTATCTATTTTTCTAAGTGTTTCTTTTTTGTCTTCAGATAAATTAGCACCATTTCTTGAAAAACTCTTATATTGCTTTTCTAAAAGCATTTTTTCTTCTTCATTTAAGGCTAGTTTATCTTTGTTGTCAAAAACCTGCTTTACTTTTTTAAAAAGGGAAGTATTTAAAGTAATATCATTTTTAAATTCACTTAAAAGAGGAGCAACTTCTTGAGCTATTTTTTGAATGCCTTCAGTTGTTTCTGCCGCATTTAAATTAAAAAAAATACTTGTTATTCTGTTTAGTTTTTCTCCACTAGCTTCTAAAGCCTCTGTAGTATTTTTAAAGCTTGGCTTTGCGGTATTTGTAACAATGGCATTCACTTCTTGTTTTGCAAGTGAAATTGCTTTTTGTATGGCTGGTAAATAATGTTCTTCTTTAATTTCAGAAAAAGGGGCTGTAACAAAGTCTTTTAATAGTGGATTCATATTCGATTTCTTATTTCTACAAATTTAAATATTTTATTTTCCTTGAGGTTTCTTTGCCTTTATTTTGTGAACTTTTTGATGATAAAGATTTTTAAGTTTAGCAAAAAAAAAGAGCGCTTAATTTGGTATAAACGCTCTGATAAAGATTTTGAAAGAAAATTATTTTCTTACTCTCTTAGAGGCTTCTTCTACTTTTAATTTTAAACCTTCTTTGTACGTAATTATTTTATCTAATACACATTTATCAGACGCACCTATAATTTGAGCTGCTAAAATTCCTGCATTTTTAGCACCGTCGAGAGCAACTGTAGCAACGGGTACACCGCCAGGCATTTGTAAAATAGAAAGCACAGAGTCCCAGCCATCTATAGAATTTCTACTTTTTACGGGCACACCAATTACGGGTAGCGGACTCATGCTAGCTACCATACCTGGTAAGTGAGCGGCACCACCAGCACCTGCAATGATTACTTTTATACCTCGTAAGTGAGCATTTTTCGAATAATCTACTAATTTTTCTGGTGTTCTGTGTGCCGATACAATATCTACTTCGATTTGAATGTCGAAATTTTCTAAAATATCGATTGCTTCTTGCATTATTGGAAGGTCTGAATCGCTTCCCATTATTATTCCTACCATTGGTTTGGATTATTTTTTAAGTTATTTAGAAATTACGCGAATTGTTTCTTTTACTTTTTGTGCTATTTCTCTTGCTTTATCTATTTCTGAATGAACAATAGTTACATGGCCCATTTTACGAAAAGGACGTGTTTCTTTTTTACCATAAATGTGTGGTGTAACACCCTCAATTTTTAATATTTCTTCAATGTTTTCGTAAACAACATCACCCGAAAAACCTTCCTCGCCAACCAAATTTACCATAATACCAGCTACTTTACTATCTGTGTTTCCTAGTGGTAAGTTTAAAATACTTCTTAAATGTTGTTCAAACTGATTGGTGTAACTTGCCTCTATAGAATAATGCCCAGAGTTGTGTGGTCTTGGAGCGACTTCGTTTACTAAAATAGTATTGTCTTCAGTTAAAAACATTTCTACCGCCAATAACCCAACAAAGTCTAAATCGGTTACTACTTTTAAGGCAATTTCTTTGGCTTTTTTAGCTATATCTGTTGTTACTCTGGCCGGACAAATAACGTATTCTACTTGGTTTGCTTCAGGATGAAATTCCATTTCTACTACTGGGTAAGTGGTGGTTTCTCCATTTAAGTTTCTTGCAACAATTACTGCTAGTTCATTTTTAAAAGGGATTAACTTTTCGGTAATACACGCTACATTTGGTAAACTTTCTAAATCGTTAATATTTCGAACTATTTTTACGCCATTTCCATCATAACCAAATTTGGTAGCTTTCCAAACAAAAGGAAAGTTGATAATATTGTTGTGATAAGAATGTTTGAGTTCTTCTAAATAAGCGTAGTGAGAGAAAGGAGCAGTAGGAATTTGGTTGTCTACATAAAAATGTTTTTGCCTAGCTTTACTTTGAATAATGCGTAAATCTTTGGGTTTAGGATAAATTTCTAAACCTTCTTCCTCTAATTTATCTAATGCATCTATATTTACATTTTCTATTTCTATGGTTAATAAATTTACCGTTTTGCCAAAATTATAAACGGCATCGAAATCGAGTAAATTTCCAACTACAAAAGTATTGCAGTAGGCTGCACAAGGGGCGTTTTTGTTATTGTCTAAAATACTGGTGTGGATATCTAATTTTTGAGTTTCTGTAAGCAACATTCTGCCTAACTGACCGCCACCAAGAATGCCGAGTTTAAAATCTGAAGAGAAATAATTTTTCACGATTATTGTTGTTGTGTTTCAGCAAAAATACACAACTAAATGCATTTTCACTAAAAATTACTAATTCTAATTGACGTTCCGTTTTTTGTAACCCTGTATTCTCTGGCCGGACAATTAAATCCGGCTGTTTGTGGAGCGCCCCCAATAGCTTTACCAACTCCGTATTCACTATTATCGCAACTACATTTTAGTACAATTCCTCTTTCAAACGTCATGGGTGACTCACAATCATTACTAGGGCAAATTCTGTCGTAAGCAATAAAATCGGTTCCGTTTACATTCACTAACAAAATACCTTTGGCACCTCCGTTTAAGTAACTAAAACCGCCAGGAACCAATGCGTTTATTAACTGCGGATTGTTTAAATCACTTGTAATATTAACAGGTAAGGCCCGTACGCAATTTTCTGGTAAATCATTTCCTGAACAAGCTGTAAGAAAACTAAATACAAATAAGAAACTAACTTTTTTTAACATATAAATAAGAATTACTAGCTGTAATTAAAGATAGCAAGTTACAAATAATTTGTATATTTGTTATTCAATCTCATTCCTGAAAAGGCAATGAGATTTTTTAAATTAAAGAAACTATGAGCAACATATCTTATTATTCAGAAGAAGGATTAAAGAAATTGAAAGATGAACTGGTTCATTTAGAACAAGTAGAGAGACCTAGAGTAACCACTGAAATTGCAGAGGCAAGAGACAAAGGAGATTTAAGTGAAAATGCCGAATATCATGCAGCGAAAGAAGAACAATCTCACTTAGAGTTTAAAATTGCGAAACTTAAAAACGTTATTGCAAATGCTCGTATTTTAGATGAGTCGCAACTAGATGTGTCTAAAATTCTTATTCATTCGAATGTGGTTATTAAAAATATAACAAACAATGCAACCTTTAAATACCGTTTAGTGGCAGATTCAGAAACCGATGTTCGAAACGGCAAACTATCTGTAAATTCACCAATTGGGAAGGGTTTATTAGGTAAAAAGGTAGGAGATATTGCAGAGATTGAAGTGCCAAGTGGTATTATGAAATTTGAAATAATGGAAGTATCAAGATAATCAATTTCATATTTTACTTTTTTTAAAATCCGAATTTTAAGACTTTAAAATTCGGATTTTTTTTATCTTTACTATCAAAATAAAGAAACTATGAGCATTTTTACAAAAATTATTTCGGGAGAGTTGCCAAGTTATAAAGTAGCTGAAAGTGAAGAGTTTTTTGCCTTTTTAGACATCAACCCGAATGCATACGGACATACTTTAGTAGTGCCAAAAGAAGAAGAAGATAGAATTTTCGATCTTTCAAACGATGCTTATTTACGTCTTATGGATTTTACCTATAAAGTTGCCAAAGCCATAGAAAGAGCTGTTCCGTGTAAAAGAGTAGGCATGAGCGTTATTGGTTTAGAGGTGCCGCATGTACATGTACATCTAGTACCTTTACAAGAAATGGCTGACATTCAGTTTACAAAAAAAGTAACATTAACGAAACAAGAGTTTGCTACCCTTGCAGCCAAAATTGATAGTGAGTTTAAAGTTTTAAATTAGTTTTTTTTGAAAGGTTGGATTAAAATAGGGTTCGGTTGGGCTATTTGGATGTTTGTTACAAATGCACTGTTATTTCCGTTGTTTTTTTAAGAAGGTTTTAGCCTAAAAATTATTGTAGTTCAGTTTTTTTATTGGTTACTTTTAGGTTTAATTTTAGGGTATGCAATAGAAAAGTATAAACAATACAAACGTATTAATTTAAAAGAATAATCATTTAATTAATAGTAAAAAATTAAATCTTATTTAATGTAATTTTAAAGGTAGTTCCTTTATTTAGTTCAGATGACTGTACATTTATTTTCCCTTTATGGTAATCTTCTATAATTCTTTTAGATAGTGATAAACCAAGGCCCCAGCCTCTTTTTTTTGTGGTAAAACCAGGTTTAAATATTTGTTTGTGTAGATTTTTAGAAATTCCTTTACCAGAATCACTAACTAAAATAATAACTTTCTTATCCTTGTTGCTTATAGCTACTTTTATGTTTCCTTTTCCTTGAATGGCATCAATTGCGTTTTTCAGTAAATTTTCTATTACCCAACCAAACAGCTCCGTATTTATATTGGTTTTTATTTCATTTGCCGAGGTGGTAAAATCAAATTTTACTTGTTTAGAACTTCTAGAAACTAAGTAATCGAGGGCTTGTTTTGTAATAGTTACAATATTTTCTTCCTTTAAAATTGGTTTAGAGCCTATTTTAGAAAACCTATTGGCAATAGTATTTAACCTTTGTACATCCTTTTCTATTTCAGCAACATAGCTATCGTTCATCTTTTCCATTTTTAAAATAGCAATCCAGCCTAAAAGAGAAGATAAAGGAGTACCAATTTGATGTGCTGTTTCTTTGGCCATACCTGTCCATAGTTTATTAGTTTCAGCTATTTTATTAGAATTATAAAACAGATAAATAACACTTAAAAAAAGAATTAATATTAAAATAAGTGCTAGCGGATAGTAAGTAAGTTTGTTTAATAAATTAGAATCTCTGTAGTAAATTAGCTTTTTATTTTTGCCTTTATAACTAATTTCTATAGGATTGTTTTCGGCTTTCATCTTTTCTAATTCTTGAGCAAGGTAGCTAGGGTTTAATAGCTTTACAGAATCTAAATTTTGATGCTCAATTTCGCCGTTTTCACTTACCATTATCATTGGAATATTGTTAATGGTTTCGATAATTTTTAGCGGTAAATCTACATTTGCATCTAGGTTTGTATTGGTAGCTAATTCTCTTTGTGCACTTGCCAATATTTCCATTTTTGCTCTTTCATCAATTTTAAATTTTTGAAAAAATATATAAGTATTCCAAAGAATTAAAGAAACAATAATCAGTGAAATAAAAACAGCAATTCTTTTAAATAAAGTAGTGTTTGACAGAAAATTCATAAAAACAAATATAAAGATTTACTTACGATAACTCATTTATCAATTAGATAGTATCTTTGTATTTATAAAGATATAAATTTATGAGAAGCAATGTTTAAAAAGATGTTTAAACAGTGTTTTTGTCAAAAAAAACTAAATTATGATGCTAAGTATCGATCCAAAAGAAATATCAACAGGAAAATTACACGGTTATTTATTGGGAGCCATTGCACCGCGGCCAATTGCATTTGCAAGTACTATTGATAAAAATGGCACTGCAAATTTATCTCCGTTTAGTTTCTTTAATGTTTTTGGTTCCAATCCGCCAACTTTAGTTTTTTCGCCGGCCAGAAGAGTTCGAGACAACACTACAAAGCACACTTTAAACAATGCCATAGCTACAAAAGAAGTAGTTATAAATGTTGTAAATTTTGCCATTGTACAACAAATGTCTTTAAGTTCTTCCGAGTATCCTGCAGGTGTTAATGAGTTTGAAAAAGCAGGTTTTACTATGTTAAAATCAGAATTAGTAAAACCATACAGAGTAGCAGAATCTCCAGTCCAATTCGAGTGCCTAGTAAAAGATATTATTTTTACAGGTGATGATGGAGGTGCTGGAAATTTAATAATTTGTGAAGTAGTAAAAATGCATATTTCAGAGGCTATTTTAGATGAAAATGGTGCTATAGATCAACATAAAATAGATTTGGTAGCAAGAGCAGGCGGAAATTATTACACACGAGCAAAAGATGGTTTTTTTGAAATTCCGAAACCCTTAACCACTTTAGGTATTGGAGTAGATTCACTTTCTAAGGAAATTAGAAATAGTACTGTTTTAACGGGTAACAATTTAGGGATGCTAGGTAATGTTTCGAAGTTGCCAACAGTAGATGATGTTGATAACTTTGCGAAAGAACATCCACATTTTATTGGGTTAGAAACCGTAAAAAAACATACATTTGCCAAAGAGTTTTTACATAAAAATGATGTAGAAAGCGCATGGAAAGTGCTTTTAGTTAAATAGTTAAGAAAAATATTATGGAAGTTATTGGTAAAATTAAACTTATTGGAGACGTACAAACATTTGGCGCCAATGGTTTTAGAAAAAGAGAATTAGTAGTTACTACAGATGATCAGTATCCTCAAATGATTATGATTGAATTTGTACAAGACAAATGCGATTTGTTAAACAACTATTCTGTTGGTCAGGATGTTAAAGTAGCTATCAACTTAAGAGGAAGAGAATGGATTAATCCACAAGGAGAAGCTAAATACTTTAATTCTATACAAGGTTGGAGAATAGAAAACCTTTCTCAGGCAGGAGCTCAAAACCAAAACTTACCTCCGGTAGATCAGTTTCAGCCAGCAACAAATGTTTCAGACGAAGAACCAGATGATTTACCATTTTAATAAATGGAATTTTTTCATACAAAAGAGCATTGGTGATTATCAATGCTCTTTTTTTTTATGCTTAAAAAGTATAGTTTTATACTAAATTTAAAAATTAATAAAGCAGTAAAGCATAAATTAGTATATTTAAAGTGATTCATTTTTTTAAATAAAAGAACATTATCTTTTGAATAATGTTTGTTATTTTACAAAAACATACATTTTACTTTTATCATATAAATAATCATCTAAAACACAACTATTAAATTTATCGATACAATAATATGAAGTTATTAAACCAACAACATTCTACCGTAACCAATTTAGATGTTCTTGCAAAGCAGGTGGTAGAGGGGTTTATAACCGGAATGCATAAAAGTCCGTTTCATGGTTTTTCTGTTGAATTTTCTGAACATAAATTATATAACAAAGGAGAGAGCACACGACATATAGATTGGAAAATGTTTGCCAAAACAGAAAAATTATACACAAAAAAGTATGAAGAGGAAACCAATTTAAGATGCCATATTATTATAGATAACTCGGCGTCTATGCAATATCCGAAGATTAAAAACAATAGTCTTACGCAGTTAAACAAAATAGGTTTTTCTGCAGTTGCTTCAGCCTCGCTAATGGAAATTTTAAGAAGACAAAGAGATGCTGTAGGATTAAGTATTTATTCAGATTCTTACGAATATTATGCACCCGAAAAAGGGAGTGACAGGCACCGTAAAATGTTACTCCACCAACTAGAGCAACTATTGGTTTCTAGTACAAAAACTACTACAAATACGTATCAATATTTACATGAAATAGCAGAAAAGTTACACAGAAGATCTTTGTTATTTCTTTTTACAGATATGTTTCAAACCACTACAGATAAGGCATTGCTTTTTGAAGCATTAAGGCATCTTAAATACAACAAACACGAAGTAGTTTTATTTCATACTTATGATGAAAAAACAGAATTGGAATTCAATTTCGATAAAACTCCTAAGAAATTTGTGGATATAGAAACAAGAGAAGAAATAAATATCTATCCAGAAAACATACAACAAAACTATAAAGAAGCCGTAAGTGATTATTTTAATGATTTGAAAAACAATTGTTTGCAATATAAAATTGACTATGTGCCAGTTTCTATAAGCAAAGGATTTGACACAATTTTAACTACTTATTTAAATAGTAGAAAAAAAAGTAAATAAATTTTGCTTTTTATTTGTAGATGTCAAAATTGGTGTTATATTTGCAACCGCTAAAAGCATCGGTCTGGTAGTTCAGCTGGTTAGAATACCTGCCTGTCACGCAGGGGGTCGCGGGTTCGAGTCCCGTCCAGACCGCAAAAAGCATCTCATTTATGAGATGCTTTTTTTGTTTTATGTCAATTTAACTTGTTGTTTTTCAATTGTTTACAGGGTAAAATTTCACTATCTTCTCACAATCTCAAAAACCGCTCGGGGACTAAACCGGGGACTCTTTTTTTCTTGTAACCTAAAATAATTTTTATTTTTTTAAATAAAGCGATGTTGACAGTATTTAGGCTGCGTTTTGATTTTTTGTTCTAAAAAAAAACAATAGATATCTCGGTTTTTAAAAGAGTTAAAAAATAACTTATTGTAAAGGATGTATTCTAAAGTAAATACATATTGATTTTCATTGTTTTTTATTTTATTTCAAAACCTCTTCAGCAATTGGTTTTACTGGGATTTTCCTTTGGTTGTTTTTCTTTATTATTTTTGATGATTTTTAATAAAATTAAAGTTTCAAATCCATTAAAAGTTCCATTGAAAACAATGACAATCATGGTCAAAAAAGGAATTGAATATTTTAAAATTATTCTAGGAGATAATATTTAAGTTTTTATTACCTTTTTAACTTCTTTTTTACAAGGTAAATAATATTTTTTTCATTGTGAATTTCAATATCTTTAAAATCAATTAATTTTAAGCATTGGTTTCATTAAGAACCTTATATTTTATCGTCAATTGGACTATTGATTTTATGGGGGTTTTGCTTTGTTAGTTTGTGCTTGTTATTTTTGATGATATTTTAATAAAATTAAAGTATCAAACCTATTAAGAGTTCCATTTAAAATAATGAAAATGTAGCTTAAAAATTTATACCAAATTTATTAGGTAGTCCATTATTCTCTATGGCTTTGATTAAAAATTTCTGTGCAGATATACGTTGTCTTTTTTTAGTTAACAAAAAGTCTACAGTATTCACTTCTTTATCAACGGCTCTGTGTAAATATCTCCACTCACCCTTTACCTTAATATTGGTTTCATCTAATCTCCACCTTTTTCCAACTAATTTTTTTCTTCTTCTGAATTGTTGTTCTACAAGTGGTGTGAATTTGAATACCCAGCGTTTAATATTAGCATGATTCACTTTGCTTCCTCTGATAGATAAAAGTTCTTCTACATATCTGTAGCTAAGACTAAACCTTAATTTGAAGTAAACAGCTTGTAATATAATTGCTTTAGGAAAACAGTGACCTTTGAACATCTTTTTTATTGTAAATATAAAAAATTGATTTTTTCTTACATTAGATGCGACAGAAACGTATTTATTGATGGTAATAAAGATTCTAAGTTTTGTCCTAGAATGGTTTTGAAACAATTATTAAAATCAATTAATAGGTAAGTAACTACTGATCTCTATAGCTTAATTTTCAGTTTAAATGAAAGAGAAAGTATTTTTTACTGAAATAGAACTGAATTTATTTTCTTTGACATTGCTTATAATTTCTGGGAGATTTTCCCATATAATTCTTAAAAGTTCTGGAGAAATATAGCGGGTCGTCAAAACCAATTTTATAGCTAATTTGTTTTATGCTCAAATCTGTATAGCTAAGGTATTCGCAAGCTTTTTGAACCTTTTTTAATTTAAAAAATACAAGTATAGGGTAACCGGTTTCTAATTTAAATTTTGTGTGTAGGTAAGATTTTGAGTAATTGAACTTAGATGCGATATTATCGAGTGTAAAATTCTTATCTAGATTATTCATTAAAAATTCTTTGACAGAGTTAATTAGATTCTCTTTTGGGTGTGTTGTATTAATCGAATTAAGTTTATGGTAAACAAATGAGCTTATAAAATTCAGACCTAATAAATTTGCATATTCAATACTATTTAATAAATAATTGTTATTTAATAAATCGAAAATTTTATTAAATTTGTCTATAGTGCTTTTTGAGAAAGGGATATTTTTATAGTTATTAATATTGCTTTTTGAGTATCGATTATATATATTTTCACTAAAAGAACCCTGAAAATGAATCCAATAAATACTCCATGGATCATTATCATCAGCCCTGTATTCGTGTCTAGTGTTTTTTGGTATTATGCAAAAATGATTCGGTGAGATTAAAGTTTTTTGATCCTCAATAGTAACTATTCCTTTTCCTTTGGTACAGTATATAAAAATATATTCTTTAGCCCCTTTTTTTCTTAATCTATAATGATGGCTTGCAACAGGGTAATATCCCAAATCACTAATGTAAAAATTTCTTGAAATAGGATTGTTTTTTATATCCACTAAAAATGATTTTGGAAAAGCTATCATTTTTTGTCCAAGAAACCCTTCTTTTAAAGTGTTTTCATCCATTTAATTGCTATTAATGTGTTTTTTAGATTTTAATAAAGTTAATATTACATAGGATAAAGATAACAAAATATATTACATTTTTTTATTTTTTATTTAATTGACTGTTTTTACTTCGTGTTAATTTTTTTTTATTCAATTTTATATTGTGTTTATTGAGGATATTTAATAGATTCCTTTTTTATTAGTAATTCATAAATTTCTAGTCTCTTCAATTCTCCTTTTGGAGTGATATACAACTATTAAAAGTGATATTATCCATATTTGTGCTTTTTTTGTCTATTGTTTGAGTGCTTGTAAGTTGTACTTTTGTAAGATATTCTCAATTTATTTATAATATAATAATCATTTTAATAAAGAAGAGATTTGGTCATTGTAATTAATTAGGTATTTTATGGAGTTAGTTTATAGCTTCTTTTTCTATGCCGATATTAAAAAGAGTAGAACTTAAATTTAAATTAAAAAATGAAAACAGTTAAAACAAAATTACTTTGCATATTCTGCTTAATAGTAGTTATAGTAAGTTGTAATGATGATTCTTTAAGGATTGATTCTGAACCAGAATTTAATTCGTTTCTAGAAGATATTTCTTCTTTGCCTGGTGAAGTAATTACTTTAGAAGCAGTAATTTCTGACCCAGCAGGTGTAAAATCTATTAATATTAATTATGATAAATGGTTTTTAGATAAAACAATTGTTAAAGATTCTTTGCCGGATATTTATAATTTGTCTTATCGTTTTAAAGTTCCTGATGCCGAAGATGAATTTAGTGTTCATAAAATTTCTGTTACCGTAACTAACGCAGGTGATGTAGCTACTATAAAAGATGTGGTGGTGACTTTAGATAAAGATATAGCTGCACCAGTAATAATGGTTAATAGTCCTTTAGATGCGTCTACCGTGTTAATAGGTAATGGTGATGAAATAAGTTTTGATGTTGATTTAACTGATAGGGAGTTGTCTGAGTTTAAGATTGAAAGTGATATTTTAAATGAAACAATAGCTTTAAATGGTTCGGCTACTTATAAATACAGCAAATCTTTAGATGTATTAACACCTGGTAGTTATACTTTTAATATTACTGCTAAAGATGTTTCAGGCAATGATACACAAGCTTCGGTAACTGTAAATGTTGTTACAGATTTGCAGTTTCCTGCAATGTATTTAACAGATGAGACAAGTGATGCTGCGTTAAATCAAGATTTATTTGGTATTCCTTTTAGTACAACAGCGAGTCAAGCTACAGGAGAGAATGGGTATGTTTTTACAGCGCTATATTATTCTAAAAGTGCAAATTCTGAGGTGAGATTTATTCCTCAGAAAGAATCATTTTCGCCATTTGCATTTGGTGCAAATGCGAACAATGCAGGTAAATTAACATTAGGAAGCGATGCTACCGTTAATCCAATTGTTGTGCCTGGTGTTGGTTATTATGAAATATCAATTGATGTGAGAGACTTATCATATACAGTTACACCCTATACACCAACAGATGCAACTTTTAATCAAGTATATGTTTTGGGAAGAGGGATATTTGTAGATGCAACTACTTCTACTTGTACAAATAACGCAGATGGTTCTACTCAATGTTGGCATTTTAATTCTGGTAAGCCTCTTGTTCAAGACTCTGATAATCAGTACTTGTGGTCATTAGATGTTACTGTAAAAGATCAACCAGATGATAATGGTGCTAATGGATTTATATTAAATGCTAATCCAAATGGATGGGCTCCTTTTTGGAGAACTAATACCGAAGATCGTTCTATTGCAGTTCCTGGTGGTGGTGGTAATTATGTCTTTGAAGATAGTGCTTTAGATAAAGATTATACCTTCATATTTGATACTCATCTAAATAGGGTGATAATTAAAAATAGATAATCAAATATTGACACAAAAATAATATCAATTAAAAAATATATAAATGAAGCAATTAATTATAATTATAATAAGTGTTCTTTGTTTTAGTTTTTCGGCTACAGCTCAGAAAACTGTTAAAGGAACAATTACAGATGAATTGGGAGAGCCAATACCAGGTGTTAATATTTTAGAAAAAAACACATCAAAGGGTACTTTCTCTGATTTTGATGGTAAATTCACCATCTCTGTTGATGAAAAAGCTACCTTGGTATTTAGTTATTTGGGGTTCAAAACACAAGAAGTAAGTGTTAATGATAGGTCTCAAATTACGGTTAAAATGATATCTGATGAAACTCAATTAGATGAAATAGTTGTAATTGGGTACGGTTCCGTGAAAAAAGACAAAATAGCTACATCTATAGCAACTGTAGATGGATCAGAAATTTCAAAACAAGTTGCAAGTAATCCTGCAGAAGCGTTACAAGGTAAAGCAGCAGGTGTTCAGGTTTTGTCTTCTGGAGGTTCTCCAGGTGCATCTCCTAGAATTGTGATACGTGGTATTACTACAGCTAATGGTAGTACAAATCCACTTATTGTAATTGATGGTATTTTGCAACCAGATGGAACATCTTTAAATTCTGTAAACTCTCAAGATATAGATAGCTTTCAAATTTTAAAAGATGCAGCTGCATCTGCAATCTATGGTTCAAGAGCATCAAATGGTGTTGTTCTTATTACAACTAAAAGAGGTAAGGCAGGTAAAACCGTAGTTGGTGTAGATTTAAGTTATGGTGTGCAATATTGGCAAAAAATAGAAAGTGCAGATGCGCAAGAGTATATGAGAATAATGAATACCAGAAGAACAAATGATGGTAATGCACCATTGTTTGATCCTAATAATTTTCAAGGTGAAGGTACAGATTGGTGGAATGAAGTTGTTCAGAACTTTGCTCCAGTTTTAAATGCTAACGTAAGGGTTTCTGGAGGTTCAGAAGATTTAAAATATTCTGGAAGTGTTAGTGTTTTTGACCAGCAAGCAAATTACTCTAAGGGATTTTATCAAAGGATTACTGGAAGGTTTAATGTAGACTATAAGATTTCTGATAAAGTAACTCTTAAGCAGGATCTTAGTCCAAGAATTGAAAAATGGGAGAATACACCAAATTTGTTATTCAATTCAATGAGAATTGATCCTTTAACACCGGTATTTATTCCTCAAAGTGAGCGAGTGGGTAGAAATCAATATAGTATCTATGGTTTATCTCAAAATTTGGTACCAAATCCCGTGGCTCAATTGGCAAGACAGTTTAATGAAAATGATTTTTTTGGTTTTTTCTCTAATACACAATTAGATTATAAAATAGCACCAAGTTTAACATTTAGGTCTCAACTTGGTTTAAATATTTCTAGACAAACCTCACAAACATTTAATCCTGAGTATTTTATTGGTCCAAACCGACAGTTAGAAATTAATAATTTAACCAAAACAGTTACCAATAATTTTGACTATGTGTTAAATAATACAATAACTTTTGATAAAACCCTTAATGATAAGCACTATTTAAATATCACTGGTGGTATTGTGTTTGATTCAGAAAATTGGGATTATTTAAGAGGATATAGTGATGGTATTCCTAGCAATACAAATATGAATCTGTGGCAATTAGATGCAGCTGAAGGGGAGACTATTAGAGCAAATGCTAATAAGGCTACAGATAATATTTTGTCTGGTGTTTTTAGAACTATTTATAGTTATGATAATAGATACTTTTTCAATGGATCTGTAAGAGTTGATAAATCTTCAAGATTCCCAAAAAATGGAAGAACAGGAGTTTTCTCTAGTGTGTCTTTTGCTTGGGATATAGATTCAGAAGATTTTTTCAAAAGTGAGACTATTAATAACTTAAGAGTTAAAGTTGGTGCTGGTGAAGTAGGTAATCAAAATATAAGTCGTAACGGTCAGTTTTTCTCAATTGGTTCTGGCGATTTTGTATTTGGAGGTGATCGTGTTGTAGCTAACTTTTTGTCGCAATTTGGTAACCCTAATCTAAGATGGGAAACTGTGAGAGATAAGAATTTTGGAATTTCAATGGGTTTATTTAATAATGAAATTACTATTGAAGCAGAGTATTATGAGAAAACTTCAGAAGATTTATTATTTAGTGTAGAAACACCAAATTATACAGGTATACCTGGTACTGTGGCTCAAAATGTAGGTAGTTTTCAATCTAAAGGTTTTGATCTAACTTTAGGGTATAATAAGAGTTGGAATGATTTTAAATTAAATGCAAATTTAACATTCTCTACCAATGAAAGTAAAGCAATAGAATTAGCTCCTGGAAACGAAGTGATTTTGGGGCAAAGAAGACCTCGATTAGGAAATAGATTTGTGAAAATTACCGAATTAGGGGAAACTGTAGGTTTGTTTCAGGGTTACCAAACTGCAGGGATTTTTCAAAACCAAACCCAGTTAAATTCTCATACCTCAGAAGATGGTACTATAATTCAGCCTAATGCTCAAGTAGGTGATTTGATATTTGTAGATCAGAATGGAGATGGGGTTTTAAATGATGATGATTTAACCACAATTGGTAATCCATTTCCAGATTTTTATGGTGGTTTAAATCTTAATATGAGTTATAAGAATTTTGACTTTTCTATGCAATGGTATGGAACTTTTGGAAATGATGTATTTAATATAAATACAGAATATATACGTGCTGGTACTCAAAATCTAAATGTGTTAGCTGGTTTAGAAAATCTGGTATGGTCCCCAACAAATACAGGTGCACAATACCCAAGATTAACAGAGCTTGATAGAAATGGTAATTATCAAAACCCATCAGACATTTTTATAGAAGATGGCTCTTATTTAAGATTGCGTAACATTCAATTAGGTTATAATTTTAAATTAAAAGGTGTTAATAAATTTAGATTATACATAGCAGGGCAAAATTTACTAACATTTACGAAATATTCTGGTTTTGACCCTGAGGTAAGTAGTGGTGGTATTATTAATGGTCTAGGAGTTGATGCTTCAAGGAACCCTGTGGCAAAAACATTTTTATTAGGATTAAATTTAACATTATAAAATTATGAAAAAACTTATTTTATTTTTAGGATTTTGTATTGCTTTTCTTAACGTAAGTTGCGATGCAGACAAAATATTAGATCAACCTTTACAAGGTAGACAGCAATTAGATGATTTTTTCTCATCATCAGAAAATGCGGAGTTATTTGTCAATAGTATTTACCAAATGGTTAATGGGACAAATTGGAATCAAGTAAATTTTCAGCGTCAAATTAACGAAATGGCTTCTGATGATAATTGGGCAGGAAATACAAGGCAACCAAGACCAGATATTACTGGTATAGCACAATATAACGTATTTCCTGGTTCTACTTACTTCAATTTATTTTGGGAAAACCATTACATAGGTATAACAAGGGCTAATATAGCTCTAGATAGAGTTCCTGAGGTAGAAATTGATGATGAAACAAAAGCTAGATTAATTGCGGAAGCAAAGTTTTTAAGAGCGTTCTTTTATTTTGATTTAGTTAGAAACTTTGGAGGCGTGCCTATTGTAACTACGTACAATGAGATTTTAGAACCAACAATTAATGATAAAGTTAGATCTTCTGTAGCAGAAGTTTATGATTTTATTGAGTCAGATTTAAAAGATGCCATGAATTCATTGCCATTAAGAAGTCAGCAAACTCTTGGGCAATCAGGAAGAGCAACTAAAGGTGCGGTACAATCTTTATTGGCAAAGGTGTATCTCTTTGAAGAAAAATGGGCAGAAGCTCAAGCTATGGCAAAAACCGTTATGGATTCAGGGGAGTATAGTTTAGAGGCAGATTTTGCTGATGTTTATAAAGTAGGTAATTTAAATGGTGTTGAAACTATTTTTGAAATTCAATATATTAATAACCCAACATTTAATGGTGTTGGTGGTCAGTTTTCCATTACTAATGGAAGTCGTGGAGATCGTGGTTGGGGATGGGCATCACCTTCAAGTGACTTGGAAAATGCTTTTTTAAGTGAAGGTGATAATATTAGGTTAAGATCTACGATTATAAAACACGGAGAACCTGTTTTTGGTGATCCTGCAGTAACTTCATTTGATGGAAAGCCAAGTGAAAATAAATCTGGTCGTACAAACAGAAAGTATTACATTCCAACAGATGAAAGACCAGATCCATATCAAAGAGGTCAATTGCCATTACATTACATTCATTTAAGGTTAGCAGATGTTATTTTAATTCATGCAGAAGCTGCTTATTTTAATGGAGATGAGGCAGCTGCTAAAAGCTCTTTGCAATTGGTTAGAGATCGAGTTCAATTGCCTTCTAAAAATAATTTATCTGGAGACGCTTTAAGAGATGCAATATGGAAAGAAAGAAGATTAGAGTTGGCTTTAGAACAGCATAGGCTTTATGATCTTAGAAGACAAAAAATAAATGGAGTTCCTAGAATTGCTTTAATACTGGGGCCAAATGGTTCTTTTGTAAAGTACAATACAGAGGTAAGTACAGATCCTTTTGAGACAACTAATTTATTGGAACCTCAAAATAGTGGAGCATTATTTGATCCTAATATTCACTTATTATGGCCAATACCACCAGAAGAGATTCAATTGTCTAGAGGTAATATCGTGCAGAATCCTGGATATTAATTCGGTTTTAATAAATACAATATGTTAAATAAGTATTTTAATTATTTTTTTGGAGTAGTTTTTAGTTTGGTTTTTGTGGGCTGTAGTCAAGATATGGCTACAGATCCAAATGACCCAAAATTTGATGTTCCTGAAGAAGGTATAATACTTAATATTAATAACACATTTCAAGTTATAGATCATTTTGGTGCTTCAGGTGGTTTTCAAGATCAATGGGTCGGAAAATGGCCTGATGCATCCAAAAATAAAGTGGCTGAATTGCTTTTTAGTTCAGATACTGATGTGCAAGGTAATCCTAAAGGAATTGGTTTGTCTTTATGGAGAACAATTATAGGTGATGGAGCAGCTGATCAAGTTAATAGTGGTTTTTCTGCATCCAATTGGTTTAGAGAAACAGAGTGTTATTTAGATACTTCCGGAAATTATAATTGGTCAAAACAGCAGGGAGAGCAGTGGTTTATGAATAAAGCAAGAGAATTTGGAGTTTCTAAATTTACTACATGGGCAACAGCACCTCCTTATTTTATGTCTAAAAATGGTTATGTTTTTAGTACTTCAGATGTGAGTAATTTTAATTGTAAGCCAGAAAATTATGCTAAATATGCAGATTTTTTAGCAACTGTAGTGAAGTATTATGAAGATCAAGGTTTTAATATTACAACTGTATGTCCTTTTAATGAAACTCAATATCAATGGAATGCAGCTGCAGGTTCTGCTCAGCAATCAGGAACAAGGGCAACAAATGCAGAAATAGCTCAAGTAACTAAAATTATCGATAACGCATTTACTCAAAAAGGTGTAAAAGCAAAAATTATGCTTCCAGAAGCAGCGCAACTAAAATATTTGTTTGAAGGTGGTAATAACACTAGTAATCAGGTTAATGATTTTTTTAGTGAGTCTAGTTCAAATTATATTGGAAATTTAAAAAACTTATCTAAATACATAGCGGGTCACAGTTATTTTAGTAACGGTACTACTCAAGAGTCTTTAAGACAAAGAAAAACGTTAAAAACAACTTTAGCAAATTACAACTTAGATTATTGGCAGACAGAATATAGTCTATTAGGTACTGGTTATCAACAAGGTTTAGATGTTTCAACTTTTTCAGAAATTGATTATGCATTATGGATGGCTAGAATCATTCATACTGATTTAGCTTTTGGAAATGCTACAGGTTGGAGTTTTTGGACGGCTTTAAATCAATCGACTTTTGGAGATCATCCTTTCCGCTTTAATTTAATTCTATATCAACCAAATTCAAACAGTCCTGCACATACCGATGGTACTTTTACTCCTAATAAACTTCTTTGGGCGTTAGGTAATTATAGTAGGTTTGTTAAACCAGGAATGGAAAGGTTTGAGGTTGTTGATGCAGATTACAATGATGAAACATCGGTTGAAAACTTTATGATTTCAGGTTACAAAAATCAAAATACAAAAGAAATTGTATTGGTATGTGTTAATAACACCGATACAAACAGAGATTTAAAATTAGAAAATTATAGTACAGATTTTGAAGTTAAGGGAGATGCTTTTGAGGTATATACAACTTCAAATTCAAGTAATCTGAGAAAATCTACATCCTCTGTAGAGTCTGTTAGTATTCCAAAGAAATCTATAGTAACATTAAAAGCAGTCTTAAAGTAAGTCTCGCTGAAAAAAATTAATTAAAATAAAATTAGTACAACATGAAAAAGCATATCGAATTGAGATCTTTTTTTTTAGTTATAATATTTGGCCTTTTTGTTTTCGCTTGTTCAAGTGAGGGAGGTACAGATCCCAACGATCCTATTTTTGATGATATTGGTGATGGAGGTGGTGTTTCAGGTGATATAGCTTTTGATATAACACTTAAAGTTGATGCAACTGATGGTGTAAATATAAATCCAGATATATTTGGAGTAAATAATGATTGGAGGAGAGTGCCGAATACGGGTTTTTCTACTTTTACAAATACGCTTGAAGATATGGGGTTAAATTCTAAAGTTTTTAGATTTCCTGGTGGTTGGGAGTCAGAATTTTATGCTTGGACAAGTAATACAACTCCTAATTGGAACGACGCTCCAGCAGAACCTGGGGCTTCTGTATCTGCACTAAAAGAGAACTTCAATAATTACAGTATAGTAATTCCTACTGTAGATGCTATGAATGCAAACCCTGGTTCTTCTCAATGGAACAATGCAGTACGAAAGTTAGAGCAAGTTGCAGAAAATGCGATTGAAGCATCAGGTATTGATAATGGTATTGTAGAGATTGGTAATGAGTGGTGGTTACAATGGGCAGGAGGTGTCTCTAGGGCTCAGAAGTTAGATAAATATGTAAAAGTTGCTATGGAAATTGCAGAGCATTTAGATGAAAAATTCCCAAATCACACCTTTAAGCTTTTAGTGAATGGTGATTATACTTTTCCTGATGAGTTTACAACGATGAAGCAGAAATTTACAAAAGCATACGATGTTATAGATGGTGTGGCTTTACATACTTATACAGGGTATACAACAAATACACACAATATAAAAGACTTAGAAAAAAGAATAATAGATTGTGCTAATAACTTCAACCCAAACAAAAATTTCAAGTATTTGTCAGAGTGGATGCCCTCTAGAGACTATAATGAAAGAGCGCTTTATATGGAGGCAGCTAATATTATTCCAGATATAATTCATATTTACGCAAGATCTGGTTCTGAAGCAGCAGCTTATTGGCCACCAGTAAACACTCCTGTTCCAGGTTTAGGTTTAACGAATTGGAATTTTTCTAAAATTTTCCCAACAGGTCAGATTTTAGGTGAAATGGCAAGTGAATATAAAGGTAAGGCATTAAAAACAACATCTAATACATTTCATATTGCAGCAGCTTTACAAGATGCAAGCACTATGGTTTTATATGTTACAGGAGCTAAAGAAAGTAGTAAAAAAGTTGGAGTCAAAGTAGATGGATTTACCATAACTTCTATAGAAAGCGTTCATCGTTTTGTTCCTTTTGATTATAATGATACAGCCAAAGCAGAACCATATATAACAGAAGTAGCTTCTGCAAAATTATCTTCAAATAATGAAGTAGTTTTTGATATAAATAAAGAGGGTTTACATCAAATATATAAAATTATTTTAAAGGGTAACTAGTTCTTTAATATAAGTGTTTTTGTCCATATTTGTGCTCTTGATGTCTATTTTTATTAATTGATGTTTTGTTAATTTTGTTAATGAAATACCCTGGTAAATTAGGTTTCTAGTAATTTTTTACAATAAATGAATAAGAGTAGTATTTTATATGTTTTTATAATTTTTATTTTTCTGATAAATTGTGAGTCTAAAGCTCAACAACAAGTTTCAAAAATAAATATTAATTCTAAAGAAATATATCAAACAATTGAAGGTTTTGGTGCGTCTGATGCATGGAGATGTCAATTTGTTGGTAAAAATTGGCCTGAACAAAAAAGAAAAAAAATAGCCAGGTTACTTTTTAGTCAAGAAGTTGACAAACAAGGAAACCCAGAAGGAATTGGATTATCAATTTGGAGATTTTATATAGGTGCAGGAACAACCGAACAAAAAGATAGTTCTTATATAGAAAATGAATGGAGAAGAAGTGAATCTTTTTTAGATGTTAAAGGAAATTATGATTGGACAAAACAGAAAGGGCAACAATGGTTTTTAAATTCAGCTAAAAAATATGGAGTAGATCAATTTTTAGCATTTTCTATTTCAGCTCCCGTTCAATGGACAAAAAACGGAAAAGGTTTTAATGGCGATAATAAAGATGGAGAGATAAATTTAAAACCAGAGCATTTTGATGATTACGCTCAGTTTATGGTTGAGTTTTTAAAACACTTCAAATCTAAAGGAATTGCTTTTGATTATTTAAGTCCAATTAACGAACCACAATGGGATTGGGAAAAAAAATCGCAAGAAGGAACACCAGCAACCAATGCTAATATTTTAAAAATTTCAAAATCATTAAATCAGAAAATAGAAGAAAATAATCTATCAACAAAGATTGTATTAGGAGAAGCTGCAGATTTACGTTGGTTGTATTCAGATTTTGGTAAACCAGAAAGAGGAAATCAAATAGAGTACTTTTTCAATCCCAATAATAAAATAGAAAATGTAAAACAAACCATTTCAGGACACAGTTATTTTACAACCTGGCCAGTAGATAGTTTAATATCGATCAGAAAAAAATTAAATACTAAACTAAAAGCGTACAACCTAAATTATTGGCAAAGTGAGTTTTGTATCCTTGAAAATACAGATGACATTGGAGGAGGATGGAAAAGAGATTTAGGTATAAATACGGCACTTTATGTAGCACGTGTAATTCATGCAGATTTAACTATTGCAAATGCAAGTTCTTGGCAGTGGTGGACAGCCTTAACAAATGCCAACTTTAAAGACGGTTTAATTTATTTAGATACAGGAGATCAAAAAGATTTATACAATTTGAATAAAATGAAATCGGATGGAAATTTCCATGATTCTAAATTATTATGGGCTTTTGGTAATTTTTCAAGATTTATTAGGCCTAACATGCAACGTATAAAGATTCAATTAAATGAAAAGAAAACATTAAAAAAACAATATAAAGATTTAATGTTGTCTGCTTATATAGATAAGAAGACGTCAAAATTAGTAATCGTTGCCATAAATTACAGTGATACTGATAAAACTATTGATTTTTCAGGTTATAACATTCAAGCTAAATACGAAACATCAAAAGATAAAAATTTAGAACATCAAAAAGTAACGAAACAAATAATAACAGTAAGTGGACGTTCAGTAAATACATTAATAGGTAGTACATCCAAATAAAAATACATCAGTAAATGAAATTTAAAAATAATTTTTTAGAATCAGTTTTAAGCCTTTGTTTAGTTGCCATTTTATTAAATGGCTGTAAGGATAAAGAGGGGAAAAGTAATAATAGTACTCAAAAAAAACCGAATATCGTTTTTATTTTGGCAGATGATCTTGGTGCTCATGATTTAAGCTATTCAGGTAGTAAATATTATGAAACTCCAAATATTGATGCTATTGCCAATGAAGGAGTACAATTTACCCAAGGATATGCTGCAGCTCAAGTATGTAGCCCATCTAGAGCAAGTTTAATGACAGGGCAATACACTGCTCGTCATGGAGTAACAGATTGGATTGGTGCCGCAACTGGAAAAAAATGGGGAGATTATTACAACACTAAAGTGATGCCACCAGAGTATGCTCATGCTTTGCCAGAAGAGAGTATTACAATTGCGGAAGCTTTAAAACAAAACGGATACAAAACTTTTTTTGCAGGAAAATGGCATATAGGTGATGAACCTTATTCACCAGAAAATAATGGATTTGATATTAATATTGGTGGATGGGAAGTAGGTGGACCAAAAGGAGGATATTATGCTCCTTGGAGAAATCCAAAGTTAGATTACAAATACGAAGGAGAGAATTTAACTAAGCGATTGGCTTTAGAAACTGCAGATTTTATTTCAACTAATAAAGACGAACCATTTTTTGCTTTCTTGTCCTTTTACGCAGTTCATGGTCCTATTCAAACTACACAAGAAAAATGGAGTAAATATAGAAATAAAGCAGAAGCTCAAGGTATACCTGAGTCTGGTTTTGAAATGGAGGCAAGATTACCTATCAGAAATGTACAAGATAATCCTATTTACGCAGGTTTAGTAGAATCTATGGATGATGCTGTTGGTGTTGTTTTAAAAAGATTAAAAGAATTAGGAATTGATGATAATACAATAATAGTCTTTACTTCTGATAATGGAGGGGTTGCTAGTGGAGATGCATTTTCTACGACTAATTTTCCATTAAGAGGAGGAAAAGGATATCAATGGGAAGGTGGTATTAGAGAGCCTTATTTGATCAAAGCACCAATGTTAAAAAACACACCTAAATCTATTGGTTATCCTGTTTCAGGTATCGATTTTTATCCTACACTTTTAGATTTAGTTGGTGCTAAGAAAGATCCTAAACAGATTATAGATGGAGTAAGTTTAGTGCCATTATTAAAAGGAAAACCTCTAGATACAAGACCATTATTTTGGCATTATCCTCATTATGGTAATCAAGGAGGTGACCCTGTAAGTATCATCAGAAAAGAAGAGTATAAATTGATTCACTATTGGGAAGATGGGCATGATGAGTTATATGATTTATCAAATGATCCAGGAGAGAAAAATGATATTTCTAAAAAAGAAGAAGTAATTGCTAAAAGTTTAAGAGTAGAGTTAGATACATATTTAGAAAATATGAATGCTAAAATACCTGAAGTTTATGCCGATTATGATGCAGCTAAAGCAGCAAAAAAACAAGAGGAAAGAAGAACAAAAATGCTACAACGTTTAGAAAAACAGCGTAAAAACTTTTTGAGTAAAGATTTTGATCCTAAGAATAACTGGTACGACAGTAGCTTAAATACAAAAGATTAAGAAATAAACAATACCAGACAATTACAATTAATCGACCAAAATCACAATTTATGTCTAAAACTAAATTTAACTTTACCTACCTTCTTTTTTTAGCACTAGTTTCTGCTATGGGAGGGTTTCTCTTTGGCTACGATTGGGTAGTTATAGGAGGAGCAAAACCATTTTACGAACTCTTTTTTGATATTAGTTCACAACCAACATTACAAGGTTGGGCAATGAGTAGTGCGTTAATTGGCTGTATTTTTGGGGCAGTTATCTCTGGTTTTGTCGCGGATAAATTTGGTAGAAAACAACCTTTAATTTTAGCTGCAGCTTTGTTTACGTTATCTGCATTTGGTACAGGTTATGTAAATGAATTTACTCCCTTTATAATTTATCGTCTTATAGGTGGTTTAGGTATTGGCTTAGCGTCTACTTTATCGCCAATGTATATTGCAGAAATAGCACCAGCAAAATATAGAGGACAATTTGTGGCAATTAATCAATTAACACTAGTAATAGGAATTTTAGCTGCACAGGTTGCTAACCTTTTTATTGCAGAAGCTATACCAGATGGTTTTTCGCCTGAAATGATTTTAGGTTCGTGGAACGGTCAAACCGGATGGCGTTGGATGTTTTGGGCAGAATTGATTCCTGCAGTTTTATTTTTTGGTTTGTTGTTTATTGTACCTAAAAGTCCAAGATTTTTAGTAAAAATAAACAATAATGATACTGCCAAATTGGTTTTATCTAGAATAGGTGGAACTAGTTATGCAGAAGAAGAGTTAGCTAATATTAAGCAAACACTTCAAGAAGGAAGTACTTCAAAAATTAGTTTTTCTGATTTTAAAAGTCCAAAGATTAAACCGATTCTAATTATAGGTGTTGTTTTGGCAATATTCCAACAGTGGTGTGGTATCAATATTATTTTCAATTATGCTGAAGAAATTTTTACAGCAGCAGGTTATAGTGTTGGAGATATGTTATTTAACATTGTTATTACTGGTAGTGTAAACCTGATATTTACACTTGTTGCAATGCGAACTGTAGATAGTTGGGGTCGTAGAAAATTAATGCTATTAGGTTCTATTGGTTTAGGTGTTGTATACATCATTTTAGGAGGAGCTTATTATATGGAGTTTACTGGGTTACCTGTTTTAATTTTAGTGATTACTGCAATTGCAATTTATTCGATGTCTCTAGCACCAATTACTTGGGTAGTTTTATCTGAAATCTTTCCAAATAAAATAAGAGGTGTAGCAATGTCTATCGCAACATTTTCACTATGGGTAGCTTCATTTATATTAACCTTCACTTTTCCAATTTTAAATGATGCTTTAGGAGCTTCAGGTACATTTTGGGTATATGGATTCATCTGTATTGCAGGGTTTTTATTTATAAAAAATAAATTACCAGAAACAAAAGGAAAAAGCTTAGAAGAAATAGAGTTAGAACTAACAAAAGATAAAGAGTAAATGATAAAATTAAAAAATTATATAACTCTGATTGCTATATTTTCAATGAGTTTAAACTTTGTTTGTGCGCAAGAATTTTCTAATTCAAATAAGGATATTGTAAAGCATTATTTAGATTCACTAAAAAAAGAATTAAAAGTAAAGTGGCCAAAAAATAGAACTATTAATCTAGTTTTTCACGGGCATTCTGTTCCTACAGGTTATACTACAAGAGGTGTTATAGATCGCTCAAATTCTTATCCATACAGAACCTTAAAAAAGGTCAACGACTTTTATCCGTATTCTGTGGTAAATACCATCACAACTTCAATTGGTGGAGAACAAGCAGAACAAGGAGCAAAACGTTTTAAAGCTGAGGTGTTAAATCATAGGCCAGATGTACTTTTTATTGATTACGGATTAAATGATAGAAGTATTGGTTTAGAACGAGCAAAAATTGCTTGGGAGCAAATGATAAAAGAAGCCTTGCATTATGGAACAAAAGTAATTTTGCTAACTCCTACACCAGATTTAAAAGAAGATATTTCTTCAAACGAGACTCCTTTAGCGAAACATAGTGAACAAATTAGGGCTTTGGCAAAAAAATATAAAGTGGGTTTGGTTGATAGTTACAAGTTATTTAAAGACTTAGCAGTAATTCAACCATTAAGAGGGTATATGTCTCAAAACAATCATATCAATCAAAAAGGACATCAATTTGTTGCTGATGCTATTTTCGAATATTTCAAAATACACTAATACAAGAAAGAAGATAAACTAAATGAAGTTATTAAAAACCATAAAAATTATTACTATTTGCTCATTTTTATTAGCACTCAATGCTTGTAAAGATAAAGAGCAAATACAAATAGATTTATCTGGTAATTGGAGTTTTAAAATTGATTCTTTAAATGTTGGTGAAAAGCAAAACTGGTTTTTAGATAATCTATCAGATACTATCAAGTTGCCAGGTTCTATGGCAGAAAATGGTAAAGGAAATGATATTACTGTAAACACGAATTATACAGGTAATATGTGGAATGATAGTTTGTGGTATACAGACCCAAAAATGGCAAAGTATAGAGAAGAAGGAAATATTAAAATTCCTTTTTGGTTGCAACCTGTTAAAGATTATAAAGGAGCTGCTTGGTATCAAAAAACAGTAACTATTCCAGAAAATTGGAATGGTAAAACCATCAAGCTGCATTTAGAACGTGTGCACTGGGAGTCTACAGTTTGGATAGATAACAAAAAAGTAGGCATGCAAAATAGTCTAGCCACAGCACATAATTATGATTTAAGTGATTTCTTAACTTCAGGAGTTCATACTATTTCTATTCGAGTTGATAATAGCATTAAAAACATTAATGTTGGTAAAGATGCCCATAGTATTTCTGATAACACACAGACAAACTGGAATGGTATTGTTGGTGGTATTAAGCTTAACGTTTCTCCTAAATTGTCATTAGGGGTAGTAAAATTGTATCCAAATGTTTCTGCTAATTCAGTGAAAGTAGTTGCCCAAATACAAGGTAACACAGAAAATGTTAAACCAGAATTAACGCTTCAAGTTAGTGAAAAATCAAATAAAAAAAATACTATAAAAGCAGTTATAAAAGATATACAACTAGATGTTGATAATAAAGTTGTTGTAAATTTTGATATGGGAGAGAACCCTAAGCTTTGGGATGAATTCAACCCAAATCTTTATGAGATGCAGCTTGTTTTAAAATCTAATAAAACTGTTGATGCAAAACGTATAGATTTTGGTATGCGAGAGTTTAAAGCTGATGGAACTATTTTTAAAATAAATAACCGCCCTATATATTTAAGAGGAACTCTAGAGTGTGCAATTTTTCCAAAAACGGGCTATCCTCCAACAGATGTAGATTCGTGGAAACGAATTCTAAAAATTATTAAATCACATGGATTAAATCATGTTCGTTTTCACTCTTGGTGTCCACCTGAAGCAGCATTTATAGCAGCTGATGAAATGGGCGTGTATATTCAAGCAGAAGCATCTGCTTGGTTAGCTAATTTAGGAGATGGAACACCAGTTGATAAATGGTTGTATAAAGAAGGTGAAGCGATTATTGATGCTTATGGAAATCATCCTTCTTTTGTTTTAATGACTTATGGAAATGAGCCTAGTGGAAAATATCACAAAGAATATTTAACCAAATACGTAAATCATTTTAAAAATTTAGATAACAGACGTTTGTATACAAGTGGTGCAGGGTATCCGTATTTGCCAAATATGGATTATTATAATCATAGAGGTCCTAGAATTCAAGGTTGGAATGAAAATTTAAAAAGCGTAATTAATGCCAAAGCTCCTCAAACAGTATTTGATTGGAGCAAGTTTATAGATAAAACCCCAATGCCTTATGTAAGCCATGAAATGGGGCAATGGTGTGTGTATCCTAACTTTAAAGAAATGTCTAAGTACACTGGTGTTTTAAAACCTAAAAACTTTGAAATTTTTAAAGAAAATTTAGAAGAAAATGGGATGAGTGAATTGGCAGAGGATTTTTTGATGGCTTCAGGAAAATTGCAAACCCTTTGTTATAAAGCAGATATTGAAGCGGCTTTAAGAACCAAAGGAATGGCTGGTTTTCAATTACTAGATTTACATGATTTTCCTGGACAAGGGACAGCTTTAGTGGGGGTTTTAGATGCTTTTTGGGATGAAAAAGGATACGTAACTCCAGAAGAATTTAAACAGTTTAGTGGAAAAACAGTTCCGTTAGCGCGTTTAGAAAAAAGAACTTTTGAAAATAAAGAAACTTTATCGGCAACCATTGAAATTGCTCATTTTGGAGAAAAAGCATTGCAAAATGTAACTCCAAAATGGACATTCACAAAGCCTGATGGGAGTATTTTTTCTAAGGGAGAATTAAAAACAACCAACATCCCGTTAGGAAATGGAACTCAATTAGGTGTAATAAATCAATCCTTTAAGAAAATTACTAAAGCCCAAAAATTAACATTAAGTATTGCTGTTAATGAATTTAAAAACAGCTGGGATGTTTGGGTGTATCCTACTGAAAAACCAACAATAGAAACTACAAAAAACTATAAAATAACCAGTAAGTTAGACGAGAAAACATTAGCCTATTTAAAAAATGGTGGAAGTGTTTTGTTAAACATAACCAAAGGAGACATTACTTCAGAATATGGTGGAGAAATTGGAATTGGGTTCTCAAGTATTTTCTGGAATACCTCTTGGACTAAAGAACAGAAACCACATACATTAGGAATCCTTTGTGATCCTAAGCACCCTGCTCTGGCTCATTTTCCAACAGAATACCACTCTAATTGGCAATGGTGGGATGCTATGAGTCATTCTAACGCTATCATTTTTGATGAAATTCCAGAAATTAATCCAATAGTTAGAGTAATTGACGATTGGTTTAAAAACAGAAAAACAGCACTACTTTTTGAAGCTAAAGTAGGTAAAGGAAAACTTCTGTTTTCTGGAATAGACTTACACACAAATTTAGAAGAAAGATTAGAAGCAAAACAGTTATTGTATAGTTTAGAAAACTATGTGTCAAGTGATGCTTTTAATCCTAAAATAGACCTAAAAGAGAAACAATTAAAACAAATGTTAAAGTATTAATACTCACTTTTTTGAGTGTTATGTAAAACAAAGTCATATGAGAACTGTAAAAGCCTGGGAGGAGAAAGTGATGATTCCTACTTATGAAGTTGGAACTCCAGAAAAATATCCTGTTTTTTTAGAAAAACGAGTATATCAAGCAAGTAGTGGAGCAGTATATCCACATCCTGTAATAGAAAAGATTAGCGATACAAAAGTAGATAAAGAATGGGATGCTATTTTTATAGAAAATGATTATATAAAATTAATGATTTTACCTGCTTTAGGTGGAAGAATTCAAAGAGCTTATGATAAAATTCGTAAACGTGACTTTGTATATTATAATCATGTAATAAAACCAGCACTAGTAGGTTTAACTGGTCCTTGGATTTCTGGAGGAATAGAATTCAACTGGCCACAACACCATAGACCAAGTACTTACGACCCAACAGATTTTTATATAGAAGACAATGAAGATGGTAGTAAAACTATTTGGGTAAGCGAATTAGAACGTATGTTCCGTACAAAAGGTATGGCAGGTTTTACCTTACATCCGGATAAAGCTTACATAGAAATTAAAGCGCATTTGTACAACAGAACACCTCATCCACAGACTTTTTTGTGGTGGGCAAATCCTGCTGTAGCAGTTAACGATCATTATCAATCTGTATTTCCTCCTGATGTAAATGCCGTTTTTGACCACGGAAAACGTGATGTTTCTGAATTTCCAATTGCAAAAGGAGAATACTACAAAGTAGATTACGCACCAGGTACAGATATTTCTAGATATAAGAACATTCCAGTGCCAACAAGTTACATGGCAATTACGTCTAAATATGATTTTGTGGGTGGTTATGAAAATGATTCAAAAGGAGGATTATTACACGTAGCAGACCATAATGTTTCACCAGGTAAAAAACAATGGACTTGGGGTAATGGAGAATTTGGAAAAGCTTGGGATCGAAATTTAACAGATGCAGATGGACCATATATCGAATTAATGTGTGGTGTGTACACAGACAATCAACCAGATTTCTCTTGGATGCATCCTTACGAAGAAAAAAGCTTTAAGCAGTATTTTATGCCTTATTATAATGTTGGTGTAGTAAAAAATGCAACAAAAGAGGCTTTAGTAAACCTAGAAATGGTTGATGGTAAAGCTTTAGTAAAAGTTCATGTTACGTCGACTTATAATAACTGTGTAATTACTTTAAAAGCAAATGATACAGTATTGCACGAAGAAGTTTTAAACCTTTCTCCAGAAGTAGGTTTCGAACAATCTGTAGAAATAGGAAGTAATACGTTTGATAATTTACAAATATCAGTAAATGATGCTGCTGGTAAAGTATTGGTTTCTTGGGAACCAGACAAAGATTTATCTGAAGAAATTCCTGAGCCAGCAAAAGCTGCAAAAGATCCTAAAGATATAGATACTGTAGAAGGTTTGTATTTAAGAGGTTTACATTTAGAGCAGTACAGACATGCCACTTTTAATGCCACAGATTATTACGAAGAAGCGTTAAGAAGAGCACCAAAAGATGTGCGTTGTAATAATGCAATGGGGCTTTGGTTTATGCGCAAAGGGCAATTAGAAAAATCTATCAAATATTTTAATACTGCTATTGAAACTTTAACAAGTCATAATCCAAATCCGTATGATGGAGAACCTTATTTTAATAAAGGATTGGCTTTAAATTTCTTAGGTAAAAAAGAAGAAGCCTATGCTAGTTTCTTTAAAGCATGTTGGAATGCACAATGGCAAGATGCAGGTTACTTTAATTTGGCTCAAATAGATTGCTCTAAAGGCGATTTAGAAAAAGCGTTAGACCTTGTAGATAGAGCATTAATTAAAAACTGGCACAATCATAAAGCAAGACATTTAAAAGTTATTATTTTAAGAAAGCAGGGTAAAATTGAAGCAGCTAATAAATTAATAGAAGAATCTTTAGCTATCGATAAGTTCAATTTTGGTATTTTATATGAACGTTATATTTTATCAGAAAAAAAAGAAGATTTAGAGGTTCTTAAACATATTTTAAGAAATAATGCGCATAATTATATTGAGTTTTCTTTAGATTATGCTTCTGCAGGTCAGTTTGATGAAGCTGTTGCTTTATTAAAAGTACATACAGAAGAGAATACTAAGGTTTATCCTATGGTATATTATTTTATGGGATGGTTTTATGACCAAAAAGGGGATCATACAAATGCATTAGAAGCTTATAAAAAAGCATCTCAAATGCCAGATAAATATTGTTTCCCAAATAAAATAGAAGAAGTTTTAGCGTTACAGGCTGCATGTAAAGCAAACCCATCTGATGCTAAAGCATTTTACTATGTAGGTAATTTTTGGTTTGCAAATAGACAATATGTAGAAGCGCAAGAATGTTGGGAAACATCTGTGAAGTTAGATGACCGTTTTGCAATCATTCATCGTAATTTGGCACTGTTGTACTACAACAAAACCAATCAAAAAGAGTTGGCCGTAAAACATCTAGAAAGAGCCTTTAAGATAGATAATTCAGATGCTAGATTGTTAATGGAACTTGATCAATTGTATAAGAAAATAAATGTTTCTATAGACAAGCGTTTATCTCTCTTAGAGCAATATATAGAGTTAACCAATTCTAGAGATGATTTATATTTAGAGCGTATTTCTCTGTATAATTTAAAAGGCGACTTTGAAAAAGCAAAAGAATTGATAGAAAATCGTCAGTTTCATCCTTGGGAAGGAGGAGAAGGTAAAGTGCCATTTCAATATTTAACTTGTTATACAGAACTAGCTAAGAAAAACATCAACCTTAAGAATTTTGATTACGCAATAGAGTTATTAATAGCAGCAAAAACGTATCCTCATAATTTGGGAGAAGGTAAATTACATGGTACAGTTGAAAATGATATTGATTATTGGTTGGGTTGCGCCTATGAAGGTTTAGGAGATAAAGAAACAGCAAAAACTTATTTTGAAATGGCTTCAGAAGGGTTAAGTGATCCTAGTCCTGCAATATTTTATAACGATCAGCAACCAGATAAAATTTTCTACCAAGGTTTAGCTTTACAAAAATTAGGAAAATCTAAAAAAGCAGAAAAGAGATTTGATAATCTCTTAAACTATGGTATAGAGCATATGAACGATAATGTAAAATTAGATTACTTTGCAATTTCACTACCAGATTTATTAATTTGGGAAGAGGATTTAAACGTTATCAACAAAATACATTGTAACTATTTAATTGGTCTTGGTCAATTAGGTAAAGGTAATGATGCTGAGGCTATTGAAGCTTTTGATAAAGTAAAACATACGAACCTATCTCACATACCAGCTAATATTCATGCACAATTGGTTGGTGTTTCATAATATTACTAAACTTCATGAACTTTAAATATTTAATATATTACAGTATTATTTTCTTCCTTATGGGAGTAAATAGTACTGTTTTTTCTCAAAAGAATAAACCCAATATTGTCATCATTTATGTAGACGATTTAGGTTTTGGTGATATTGGAGTAAATGGAGCAATTGGGGTAAAAACACCTTATATAGATACTTTAGCAAAAAATGGTTTAAATCTTACTGATGCACACTGTTCTGCTGCAACTTGTACACCATCTCGTTATTCGTTATTAACAGGTAGTTACGCTTTTAGAAGTAATGCTGCTATTTTAGAGGGTGATGCTCCCTTAATAATAGATCCCCAAAAAGAGACGTTACCAAAAATGTTGCAAAAAGCAGGATATACAACAGGCGTAGTTGGTAAATGGCACTTAGGTTTGGGTAAAGGAAAAATAAACTGGAACAAGCGTATTCCCTTAGGTCCAAAAGAAGTTGGTTTTGATTATAGTTTTTTAATTCCTGCAACTGGAGATAGAGTTCCTACTGTATTTTTGGAAAACCAAGAAGTTGTTGGTTTAGATATTAATGATCCAATAACTGTAAGTTATGGTACTAGAATTGAAGGTTATCCTTGGGGATTTAAACATCCAGAATTATTAAAACAACATACAGATCCTTATCATCAAGGAGCTGTAATTAATGGAATTAGTAGAATTGGTTATATGAAAGGCGGAAAAGATGCGCTTTGGGTTGATGAAGATTTTCCTTTTGTATTAACCAAAACCGCTAAAGGTTTTATAGAAAATCATAAAGAAAAACCATTCTTTTTATATTTTTCTTTGCATGATATTCATCAACCAAGAGTAGCCAATAAAAAATTTGTAGAAAGCAGTACCATGGGGCCTCGTGGAGATGTTATTGCTCAAATGGATTGGTGCGTGGGACAAATTACAGAGAGCTTAAAAGAGCAAAATATTTTAGAGAATACGTTAATCATTTTTACAAGTGATAACGGACCTATTTTAGATGATGGATATGTAGATTATGCTAGAGAATTAGTTGGAGACCATAAACCAGGAGGTATTTTTAGAGGGAGTAAATATTCTGTTTATGAAGCAGGAACAAGAATGCCAACTATAGTACATTGGCCAAAAGAAGTAAAACCAGGTACGAGTTCTGCATTGTTATCTCAAGTAGATTTGTACAAATCTCTGGCTTGTTTAGTAAAGCAAGATGTTGAAAAAGGTGCTGCACCAGATAGTCAAGATTTTTTAAAGTCGTGGTTAGGGAAATCGAATAAAGGGCGTAAATTTTTATTAGAAGAAGCGTATACTTACGGTTTAAGAATGGGAAAGTGGAAATACATACAACCTAAAAAGAAACCTGTACCTAATTGGATTGTTCAAAAATTTGTAGATCCAGGATTTAGAGAAGAAGTGCAATTATTTAATTTGGATGATGATCCATCAGAAAAAAATAATGTAGCTTTAAATTACCCAGAAGTTGTTGCTAAAATGAAGGAAAAATTGAGTAAAATTTTAGGGGAATAGATTTTTATGAAATACGTATTCTACATATTATGCTGTTTAACAATTTTATCTTGTAAAGATAAAGATAAACCAAATGTTTTATGGATAACCATTGAGGATACTTCTCCACAATTTATCGGGTCTTTTGGTAATGAGAACGCTAGTACACCTGTAATAGATAAATTGGCAAAAGAAGGTGTTCGTTTCACCAATGCATTTTCAACAGGTACAGTATGTTCAGCAAGTAGATCTACCATAATTACAGGAGCTAGAACTTTTAGAACAGGTACAGGGCACCAAAGAAGTCAATATCCAATTCCAAATTATATAAAAGGATTTTCTTATTATTTAAAACAACTAGGATATTATACTACTAATAATTCAAAAACAGATTATAATATTGCTAACGAAAGAGAGTTCATAAAAGAAGCTTGGGACGAAAGTTCTAATAAAGCAACTTGGAAAGATAGACAAGAAGGGCAACCTTTTTTTTCAGTATTTAATTTTGCTGAGTCACATCAATCAAGAACCATGTCTTGGTCTTTTAAGCAATATGTAAAGCATGTTTGGAATCATCTACCAGAAGAAGATAGAATAGCCGATAATGCTTTTGAAATGCCTCCTTTTTATAATGACACTCCAGAAATGCGTAAGCAATTTGCAAGAGTTTATAATTCTATTAAATTAACTGATAATAGAATTGGTGAATTACTACAAAAGCTAAAGGATGATGGCTTAAAAGATGATACTATTATTTTCTTTTATGGAGATCATGGAGAAGGAATTCCAAGAGGAAAAACTAATGGAATAAATTTAGGATATAGAGTACCATTTATAGTTTGGTTTCCAGAAAAATACAAGCATTTATCACCTTGGAAAACAGGAGAGGTTTCTGAAGAACTTATTAGTTTTGAAGATTTAGGGCCAAGTATGATAGATTTATTAGGAGGAGAAGTGCCAGAACACATGAAAGGAAAAAAACTTTTCAGTGGTAATTCAAATGATAAGAATGAGTTGTTATTGCTTTCTACAGATCGAGTAGATAATGGCTTAGATTTAGTAAGAAGTGTAACAGATGGAAAGTATATTTATTCAAGAAACTATATGCCATTTATACCAGAAGTGCGTTATATCAATTATTTAGAAATAGCAGATATAACCAAACACATGCGAAAAGACTTAAAAGACGGTAAACTTAATGCATTACAGTCTGGTATTTTTAATGAACGACCATACGAAGTATTATATGATATTGAAAATGATATTTGGGAAGCCAATAATTTAGCTGGTAATCCAAAGTATAAGTCTATTGTTGATAATATGAGGCAATTTATGGATGCTGAGCTTTTAAAGGCGAAAGACATCATGTTTATGCCAGAATATGAAATGGCTAAAATTTCAGAAAAACAAACACCTTACGAATACCGTTTAAAAACATCCGAATATAATTTTGATGAGATTTACAAAGTAGCATCTTTGTCTGGTAAAAAAGGAAAAGATATTACTAAAGCTCAAATAGCCTACTTAAAGCATAAAAATGCTATGGTACGTTATTGGGCAAGTATTGGATTAATGTCTCAAGACAAAGCTTCTTTACAATCTTATCAAAAGCAATTAAATAAATCGCTTTTAGATAATTACCCTCCAGTTTCTATAACGATTTCTGCTTTATTATATCAAAAATTTGATAAAAATAATAAGGCAATAGAAGTTTTAAACAAATATTGTAAGAGTAGCAATCAAGATTGGCAGTTATCCTTAATGAGTATAAATTATATGCTTTATTTTAAAGATAGAAAACCATTTGAAACAGCAGTTGTAGAGCTATTAGAAAGACCTAATCTTAAAGGGCATGTTAAGAGTGCATGCCATGATTTTATCAATAGTCAAAAAATAAAAAACACGATTTAAGCAGTACATAAAAAAACTGAAAAACATATGAGAAAAATACTCCACATTACAATTATAATAGCGCTTTTAATTTTAAGTTCTTGTACTTCCAAGATTCATAAGATAGATATTTCTGGTCAATGGCAAGTAAAATTAGATTCAACAAATATTGGTAATTCACAAGGTTGGGCCAACAATAAATTTACAGGAACTTCTATAAACTTACCAAACACTTTAGATGGTGCAGAAATAGGAACACCAGATACGCTAAAGCCTGCTATTAACAACTATGTAATGTCTAATTTAACCAGAAAGTATCAATATATTGGTAAAGCTTGGTATCAAAAAGAAATAGAAATTCCAACTTCTTGGAAAGATAAAAATATTCAATTAGGCTTAGAACGTATCATCTGGGAATCAATAGTTTACATAGATGGGAAATTAATAGGAAGCGCAAATAGTCTTGTTGGTAGTCATAATTATGATCTAACCAATAACCTAACTCCAGGAAAACATTTGCTTACAATTTGTATAGATAATTCGAATAAGTTTCCACTGATTAATGTTGCAGGAACAATGTATCCAATTAAGGTTAATCAAGATATGGCTCATGCTTACACTAATCATACTCAAATAAAATGGAATGGTATTTTAGGCGATATGCAGTTAGTTGCTCACGATAAAAACAAACCAGAAAACATTCAAATCTACCCAAATGCAGCGCTGAATAAATTGAAAGTAACATTTACGCAACCTAGTCAAGTTGGAGAGTCTGTAAGCCTTATTATAAAATCTACTGATGGTGTTGAGGTGTATAACAATAAAGTGAAGACCTCTAAAACTGAAGGAAATGAGTTTGTATTAGAAATAAATAAACCTAACGATTTAGAGTTATGGGACGAATTTAATCCTAAATTATATGATGTTGAGGTAGTTACCAATACAGGTACAACTAGTGCAAGATTTGGTTATAAGTATGTGAGCAGTAAGGGTGGAGATTTGTTATTAAATGACAAACGAATTTTCTTAAGAGGAAATTTAGAATGTGTAATTTTTCCATTAACAGGACATCCCCCAACAAAAAAAGAAGATTGGGCTACATTGATAAAGCAAGCTAAAGATTATGGATTAAATCACTTACGTTTTCATTCATGGTGCCCACCAAAAACTGCATTTGAAGCAGCAGATGAAGCAGGTTTTTATGTGCAAGTAGAATTGCCTCATTGGAGTTTAAAAGTTGGTGAAGACAAAAAAACAACCAAGTTTTTAAAACAAGAAGCAGATAAAATAATTAAAGATTACGGAAATCATCCATCGTTTATTTTTATGGCTTTAGGTAACGAATTACAGGGAGACATAAGTGTTTTAAATGATATGGTTGCAGATTTAAAACCTAAAGATAATAGACATTTGTATGCAACTACTGCATTTTCATTTCAACAACCAACTGGTACAAGGCCAGAAAAAGAAGATGAGTTTTTTATTGCACAATGGACAGATAAAGGTTGGATTCGTGGTCAAGGTATTTTTAATGCAAAAGCACCTCACTTTAATGCAGATTACACATCAGGAGCAGGTCATATAAATGTACCTTTAGTATCCCATGAAATAGGACAATATTCTGTATATCCTGATATGAGTGAAATCGAAAAATATACAGGGGTATTAAAACCATTAAATTTTATTGCTGTAAAAAATGATTTAAAGAAAAAAGGACTTATCGATTTAGCGCCAGATTTTACGTATGCTTCAGGAAAATTAGCAGCACTATTATACAAAGAAGAAATAGAACGCGCATTAAAAACACCAAGTTTTGATGGTTTTCAATTATTACAATTGCAAGATTTTCCGGGTCAAGGTACAGCTTTAGTTGGTTTGTTAAATGCATTCTGGGAATCTAAAGGTGTAATTTCTGCAGAAGAATTTAGTCAATTTAATAGTGAGTTAGTTCCGCTAATTCGATTTGAAAAAGCAGTTTATGAAAATGGAGAAACATTTGAAGCTTCTATAGAAATTGCTAATTTTTATAAAGAGTTAAAAAATAAAACTATAGATTGGGTTATTACTGATGAAGCAAAAAATGTAGTAAAAAAAGGATCTTTAACAGGTGTAAACTTAATGATAGGCAACAATACCGATTTAGGTGAAATTGTCCATACTATTAAAATTAATCAGGCTAAAAAATTAACCATAACAGTTAGTGTAAACAATACGAAATATAAGAATAGTTGGAATATTTGGGTGTATCCTAAAAATATTTCTATTACAGATGATGATATAATTTTTACTGCATCAATAACAGAAGCCGAAAAAGCATTGCAAAAAGGGAAAAAGGTATTTTTAAACCCAAACCCAAAATCATTAAAAGGAATTACAGGTCGTTTTGTTCCTGTATTTTGGAGTCCTGTTCACTTTCCAAATCAACCAGCAACAATGGGAGTATTGTTAGATGAAAAACATCCAGCATTTAATAAATTCCCAACAGATTCTTACAGTAACTGGCAATGGTGGGATTTATGTATCAATTCAAAATCAATTGTTGTAGATGCTATTAATGCTAAACCATTGGTTAGAGTAATCGATAATTTTGTAACCAATCATCATTTAACCAATTTATTCGAAGCTAAAGTTGGTAAAGGTCAATTGGTGTTTTCATCTATAGACTTAACTTCAAATTTAAATAAAAGACCTGTTGCTAGACAGTTAAAACATAGTATTGTCAATTACATGAAAAGCAGCTCTTTTAATCCTTTAAACTTAATAAATATAGAAGATATAAAGTCTTTAAAATTAAAGGGAAAACAATCTAATTTCTCTGCAAAAGATATTTATCAATAATAATATATCACCTAAAAAAATTAAAAATGTACATCAAATTTAATATTCAAAGCAGTCAGTTTTTATTTAGTCTTATTTTATTCGCATTTGTGTTTGTTTCCTGTACAGAGGGTAATTCTACATCACCTGATGACGAACAATTTAATGATTTAGATGATGATACAGTTGCAGCCGCAAAACCATTGCTTAATTCAGAAAATACAAGCAATTGGATTTTAATGTTCGAAGATAATTTTGATAAATTCGAACCTACTAAATGGACTAAAAATAACTCTGCAAAAAGTAGAGCAGCTCGTCCAGGAGTTGGTATAAATCAATGGTTTTGGAAACCAGAAAATGTAAGTTATAAAGAGGGAAACTTAGTTCTTAAAAGCGAAAAAGTAGCTAATGATGTACTGCATTGTGGAGGTGTTTTCACAAATAATTTATTCGAATTTAAGTACGGTTATATAGAAGCTAAAATAAAAATTGCAGAAACTTTTTTTGGCACTCATACCGCTCTTTGGTTGCAAGGAGATAATATGGGGAATATAGATGGTACAGGTAATGACGGCGCAGAAATAGATGTTTTTGAATCTGCTTGGATTGGTGATTACACAAAAAGTGTAGTACATATAGATGGCTATGGACAAAGCCATAAAGCAAATACAAGACGCTATGAAACTCCTGGTCTTCATTCTGGTTATCATACTTTTGGGTTACTTTGGAATGAAGATAAGTTAGAGGTTTATTATGATGGGCAATTTAAAACACGTTACCAAGGTATATGGGTTCCAAAAGTTGAAGAATTCTTATGGTTATCTACAGGTGCAAGTTTTGGAGGCGCTGCAAATACTAATTTTTCAGAAAGAAATATAGGAGAGTTTACAGAAGCTAAAGTAGATTATATTAGAGTATGGAAAATGAAGTAAGTTAAAAAGTAATTATGTCTATGTTTTACTAATATAAGTCCATTTTTTAGTTAGTTTAATTGGGTAGTTTTATATCAAACAATTTTAACTAAATACTTTATTATGAAACTAAAAATTACTTATTTATTCATTTTATTAATTGGCTCAACAAACTTAATGTTTGGGCAGACTATGATTAATGACTTTGAAAATGGAACAGCAGAGGATGCACTAACAAATGTAGGTGGTGGTATTACCGCCGAAATTGTAGATAACCCCAATGCTAGTGGAGATAATACCACAGCAAAAGTTTTAAAAATTGGTAGAAACGCTACACAGTGGTGGATTTTTGCAGGTATCGATGTTGCAGATATTGCCATTTCAGATTCTGAAACAAAATTTTTAAGTTTTATGGTTTATGGCCCTAAAACTGATCTAGCTGTAAGATTTAACGCAACAGCTGATGATAATAACGGAACTAATGGAGGTATTATAAGACCTGCAACTTTACATTCTGGAGAAGCTCAATGGGAACAAATTGTAATTCCAATTGTCGATAGTCAAACAGCTACAAGTTTTACAGGCAGTACACTTTTTAAATTAGTATTTCACCCAGATATAGCTGATGCAACTATCGTTGAAGGAGGTCAGATACTAAATGATTCAGACTCTTTTTTGTATATAGATCAAATACAAATTTTAGATAGTAATCCATTAAGTATATCAAACTTTGAGTTGAATAATACTATTTCTTTATCTCCTAATCCTGCAAGCAACATTTTTAAAGTAAATACTTTAAACAATACTATTATAAAAGAGATTTCTATTTATAATATTTTAGGTAAAAAAGTAAATGCTCTTAACATTGGTGTAAATCAGTTCGATATTTCTTCTTTATCTACAGGAATGTATATGGTAAAAATTAAAGATAGTAAAGGGAGTATAGCTTCTAAAAAACTATTTGTAAAATAAATATTGTTTACTAACTATCTATTTGATTAGATAAAGTTTAACTAGAAAAACAGACGTATTTATATGTCTGTTTTTTTATTTTTTAATTCACGATTATAATGTTCATGTCATGAAGTTTTTCTTAAGAATATTCTTGTTCGCCTTTTTAATGATCTCTTGTAAACAACAAATAAAATTAAGGCCTAAATATACCGCGAAATTGTGGGAGAATCCAGAATGGGAAAATCCAGAAATATTTCAAATAAATAGAGAATCTCCAAAAGCTACTTTTTATAATTACGACAATTTAGATAATGCAATTCTTGGTAAAGATTGGAAATCATCTTCAAATTATAAGTTGTTAAACGGCACTTGGAATTTTTATTACTCAGATAGCGTTCAAGGAAGACCAGAGATTTTTTACAAAGAAGACTTCAATTTAGATGGTTGGGATACTATTTCAGTACCTTCTAACTGGGAGATGAAAGGGTTTGGATTGCCTATTTATACAAATGTTGTTTATGTTTTTCCCAAAAACCCACCATTTATTCCTCATAATATAAACAACGTAGGAAGTTATAAACGTGATTTTAAAATCCCCACGAAGTGGAAAAATAAAGACATTTATTTGCATTTTGCTGGTGTAAGTGGAGCCATGTACGTATATATAAATGGAAAAAAAGTAGGTTACTCAGAAGGTAGTAAAACACCAGCTGAGTTTAATATTACTGAATATATTAAGTCAGGAAAAAATCAGATTGCAGTACAGGTTTTACGTTGGTCTGATGCGAGTTATATTGAAGATCAAGATTTTTGGAGACTAAGTGGTATAGAAAGGGATGTATATTTAAGAGCAGACAACCCAATTGCAATCAATGATTTTAAGGTAGGCAGTGATTTGGTAAACAACTATAAAGATGGGGCATTTAGTATAGATATAGAACTTAAAAACACAAAACTATCTGTTGAAAAAAGAAAACTAGAAGTCACACTTTTTGATGATGACAAAAAACAAATTTTTTCTACAACTAAAATAGTTGATATTTCAGAAGCCAAATCAAACATAACCTTTAAAGAAAATATTAAAAATGTAAAACCCTGGACAGCAGAGACTCCCAACTTATATCCAGCAGTTTTATCATTAAGTAATCCTGATGGGGAGCTTTTACAAACTACTTCAGTAAAAGTAGGTTTTAGAAATATAAAAATTAAGAATAGCCAATTTTTAGTAAACGGAAAACCTATTTTAATTAAGGGAGTTAACCTTCACGATCATGACGAAACTACAGGGCACGTGGTAGATGAAGCATTAACTATTAAAGACCTTAGGCTAATGAAACAAAATAATGTAAATGCCATTCGTTGTAGTCATTATCCTAAAAACCCATTTTTTTACGATTTATGCGATAAATATGGATTTTATGTAATTGATGAAGCCAATATAGAAACGCATGGAATGGGCACAACGAACCAAGGTTTAGACAAAAAACCTGAGATAAAAAAAATACATCCAGCTTATAGAAAAGATTGGAAAGCTGCACATTTAGATAGAACAATTCGAATGTTTGAACGTGATAAGAATCATCCTTCAATTGTAACTTGGTCTTTAGGGAATGAAGCAGGAAATGGAGATAACTTTTTTGCAACTTATCATTGGTTAAAAGAAAACGATGCAACACGTCCTACTCAATACGAAGGCGCAACCAAATACGAGAATACAGACATTCAAGCACCAATGTACGATCGTATTCCTCAATTAATTAAATACGCAGAAAACAACCCAAAACGACCTCTAATTTTATGTGAATATTCTCATGCTATGGGAAATAGTTTGGGGAATTTTAAAGATTATTGGGACGTTATTCGAAAATACGATGTGTTACAAGGAGGTTTTATTTGGGATTGGGTAGACCAAGGTCTTTTGACTGAAACAGAAGACGGACAAAAATATTGGGGTTATGGAGGTGATTTTAAAGCTGCTCACTTGCAACATGATGCTAATTTTTGTTTAAACGGAATTGTAAATCCAGACAGAACACCACATCCTGGTTTAGAAGAATTGAAAAAAGTATATCAAAACATTCAATTTTCGGATGTTAACTTTAAGACGGGTCAGATAAAAATTTTTAATGAATATTTCTTTACCAATTTAAATAATTTTAAAATAGACTGGGAGCTTTTTAAAGAAGGCGAAAAAGTAACTTCTGGGAGTCTAGGAGTTTTAGATGTCGCTCCTCAAAAATCAAAAATGGTACAATTGGACTTGCCTGAATTAGATGATGAAAAGCATGAATACCAACTTAATTTTTTAGCAACTACCCATAAAGATTTACCATTACTTTCTAAAGGATTTCCTTTAGCAAAAGCGCAATTTGTAACAGGTACTTTTATACCTAATTTCAAAGAAAAATCTACAGAGCATTTAATGCTTTCTTCCACAGAAAAGGAAGTTGTTTTAAAATCAGAAAATTTTACAGCTAGTTTTAATAAGAAAACAGGAGCACTATCAAAGTTAGATTACGGAAACGGAAATATTATCCAAAAAGGAATATCTGCCAATTTCTGGAGAGCAACAACAGATAACGATTACGGATTTAACATGCCCAAACATTTTGGAGTTTGGAAAAAAGCAACTGAAAATCAAGAGTTAACCTCTATGCTTTTAAATGATGAAAAATCATCTCTTGATTTATTATCAGCAGATAAAATAAGTTTTAATGGAAATGCTGTACATCTAGAAATGACTTATAAACTGCCTGAAGACATTGCAACAATAAAGATGGAGTATGTAATTGATGCATCTGGGCAAATAACAATTAAAAGCGCTTTACAAAACCTAAAAAAAGCGTTGCCTAATTTACCTCGTTTTGGAACTAATTTTACTATAAATAAAGACTTAAATCAAGTAAATTGGTATGGTAGAGGGCCTTTAGAAAATTATCAAGATAGAAAAACATCGCAATTTGTTGGTAATTATAAAGCTTCTGTTTCAGAATTGTATTTTCCGTATATCAGGCCCCAAGAAAATGGCTATAGAACTGATGTGCGTTGGGTAACATTTACAAATAGTTTAGGGCAAGGTATTAAAGTGTTAGGTCCAGAAAATATTGGTTTTAGTGCGCATCATCAATACAATTCAGATTTTGATGCTGGCGAAACTAAACAACAACGCCATACTATAGATATTAAAAAAAGAGACTTTGTAAATATTAATATAGATAATGAACAAATGGGTGTTGGAGGAGACACAAGTTGGTGGACAAGGCCTTTAGAGCAATACCAAATTAAAGCAAAAAATCAATCGTTTTCTTACAGTATCATTCCCATTCAATAACTATAGTTAATTATTTTTATAAATGAATCGTTTTTTCTCACTATTTCTTTTCTCACTCATTGTTAGCTTTGGATGTAAATCAAAATTAGAGACTCCAAAAGACAAGTTACCTAACGTAATCATTATTTTAGTTGATGATGCAGGTTATGTAGATTTTGGTTTTATGGGAAGTAAAGATTTGCAAACGCCTCATATTGATGACTTAGCTAAAAGTGGTGTAATTTTTACTGATGCGCATGTTAGTGCTACTGTTTGTGCGCCATCACGAGCTGGATTAATCACAGGAAAATACCAACAGCGTTTTGGTTTTGAAGCCAATGGAACAGGAGGAATTGGTTTAAGTGATGACGTAACCACCATTGCAGATGTATTTCAAAACAATGGTTACAATACCTATGCTTTAGGAAAATGGCATTTAGGAGAAGAAACTTCCGATCATCCAAACCAAAGAGGGTTTGATGAGTTTTATGGATTTCTAGCAGGAAGTCGTTCTTATTTCTCATTAGAAAATCCATCAAAAGAAAAAATGCTACAACACAATGGAAAACGCGTAGTTTTTGATGGCTATATGACTGATGTTTTAGGTGACCAGTCTGTTCAATTTGTTGCAGATTCAAAAGAGAAACCGTTTTTTATGTACTTGTCTTACAATGCGGTTCACACTCCAATGCACGCTAAAAAAGAAGATTTAGAAAAATTTAAAGATCATCCAAGACAAAAGTTAGCAGCCATGACTTGGAATTTAGATAAGAACATAGGTAAATTATTAACAAAGCTTGATGATTTAGGAATAAGAGAAAACACATTAATTTATTTTTTAAGTGATAATGGTGGGGCTCATAATAATCAATCTTCTACAGGAGTTCTAAAAGGGTGGAAAGGAAATAAATTTGAAGGTGGTCATAGAGTTCCATTTGTAATCAGTTGGCCAAAAATGGTTAATGGAAATCAAAAATTTGAAGGATTATCATCTTCATTAGATATTTTTACCACCTCTTTAAGTGCCGCTAAAATTAATAAACCCAAAGCATTACAATTAGATGGCAAAAATTTGTTGCCTTATGTAAAAGGCGAAAAAAAATGCAATCCACATGAAACATTGTTTTGGAGAAAATTGGAAGAATCTGCGGTTAGAAAGGGTAATTTTAAAATGATTCATTTACAGAACTATGGAGCTGTAATGTATAATTTAAACAAAGATTTAGGTGAAATAAATGATATTTCTAAACAAAATAAATCTCAGTTAGATAGTATGTTTCTTTCTTATCACATTTGGCAACAAGAAATGAAAACTCCACTTTGGGTAGAAGGAAAAGATTGGATGAATGTTACTTATCATATTCATCAAAAGCTTATGCAAAATAAGATTCCAGAATACAAAGATATTTGGAGTCCTGCTTTTAAGGAAAAAAAATATAAATAATACAACATGAAAAACACCCTTACTTCAGTCTGAAATGATAAAGTAAGGATATTTAATTAACAAAAAATACAAATAATAAAAATCTAAAAACTATTTACTTTAAAATTCCATATAGGTCCATTGGTCTCCGCACCTTTATCATCTTTAACAGTTATTTGCCAGTAATAAGTGGTTTCAGGAGAATCAGCAGTTACTTGTAACGTTGTTTGTTCTGTGTCTTCTACCATTAGGGTAAGCGCATCTTTGTCTTTACCAAAATAGACATCGTACTTTAAAGGATCTTTATCTACATCAGAGGCTGTCCATTGCAGATCTATAGTATTTACTCCGTCAAAATTTTGTCCAACAAAAGGAGCAACATTATCAGGAGAAAAAGGTAAGTTGTTACTGTTGGGGATTTCTTCTGTGTAGAATTGAGAAGTAGGAGAATAATCACTTTCTATACCTTTACTACTTTTTGCTTTTACTCTCCAGTAATAAGCAACTCCTTTCTCGAGTGTTACAATTTTTGACAAAGAAGTTTGTATTTCAGATGTAATTATAGTAGAGAATTGATTGTCTGTTGCGATTTCAAAGATATACACTACAGAACTTCCATCATCATTTGTTGATGTATTCCATTTAAACTCAAGAGTATTATCTATACACAATTGATTTTGAGCAGGATATACTAAAGAAGGAGCAGAAGGAATACTATCTGTACTTTGACTTAAACCACCGTCGTCACTTTTAGAACATGATGAATATATAATGCTACAAATAAAAATATATAATAGTTTTCTCATATTTATTTTTTTATAATTTTAATTGTTTTCGGCTTTTCTAAATTTAATCTTGCAAAATAAACTCCAGAAGCTATGTTTTTAACGTCAACCCTTACTTTATTGTTAATTACTGGATATTGTTTTTTGGATATTAGACCAGATTCTAGAGAATATAACTCTATAGTTATTTGCTTATCATTTGCAGGAATTCGAACTTCAAAAAAGTTGTCAGTAGGGTTTGGAAATGCCTTTAGTTTAATCGTTTCTCCTATTGTTTTTGTGATTTTTCCTTCGCAAGATGCTTTTGATGCTACTTGAACAAAATCGCCTTCTTTTACAGGTAAACTAAAAGATGTACTATGCGTTTCTAATACTTTAATTGTGTTTATATACACTGTATATGGTGCAGTTCCAGATTTTAGATCAATATTAATTTTATTAGATTTCACAGAGGTTTTACCTGATAAAAGTTCAGATTCTTTAATTTCTAAAGTAGCACAATAATTATATGTTGTATTATCTATACCAATGCAAATGTTGTAAGATCCAGGTTCTAAGTTTGGTACATTTAAAGTGTTGTCAAAATCATATTTTACACCAGAAATGGTTACATTATAATTATGTCTAAATTTTGTTTCAATTTTTAATTTCCCGTTTTTACCTACACAGGTTTCATCTACAACTTCAATTTTAAAATTATCTGGAGCTAAATAAATAGTAGAAAAATCTTCATTAATTCTAAAATCTAAAATACCACTTCCATAGGTTCCATACCTTACTAAATTTTCATCCTCTATAAACTGTACTGCAGAGTATCTAATTTCTTTTGGAAGTTTGTTGCTTTCCATTTTAAACCATTTGTCTTGTTGTACAGAAAAGACCCAAGCACCATCAAAAACACAGGCTGCAAAAATAAATTGGCCATTTGGTGAGGCAGCTAAACCAACTATTCTATCTACGTCTAATCCATTATTGTGATTTGTAAATGTTTTTCCACCATCAGTAGAAATTAAAAAATTATTACCTGCTCCTGCGTAGTATACTGTTGCTTCATCTATAGGGCTTGTTGCAATTGCAGGTGATCTTTTTCTAGAAGTGCTGACACTACCTTTTGGCCAAGTACCAGGGTAATTGGATGGTGAGAATGAGTTTCCACCATCGATTGAATACATAACTTTACCAGAGGCTAATCCTACATACCATCTATTTGTGTTTATTTTAGAATATGAAAAGCTGAGTACTGTTTCTGGAAAAGTATAGGAATGTATAGTTCTACTAATTTCACTCCCGTTATAAGATATTTTTTGTAATTCATTGCTCCAGGGAATATAGACAGCATCCTCCGAAATGTTTGGAGAGGCAACCATCATGGTTGCTTGCCAATTTCCATAAAAATCTTTTTTTGTTACAGCGCCAAAGTTACCACCACCAACTACAGGACTTCTTCCAATTGAACCATAATAATACCAATACCATGCAGATTCTCCACCCTTTGCTGTAGCTACTCTTAAAACATCAGTATTTGCTTCTCTTAATGCTGGTGAAACAAAACCTTCTTCTCCTTTGTCATCTCCTAATATACTTTGAGAGCCTCTATCTTGATTTCCACTATATATTCTATTGTGTTTTTCACTAGTTGCTGAATCATAACTCATCATTGCAGGTGTCCCTTTGTTAATTGGAATCCATGAATCCCATTGTTCTGGAGTCGAAGAGTAAAAAGAACCAAAATCAAATCCACCAAATGTAAAGAAAGTTCCATCTTCTTTTTCGTAAGACCTCATGTGTTGTAGATCCCAAACATGATCTATTGGTGGTAGTTTATTGCCGTTATTAACCCAAGTATTACCATAGTCAAATGAAATATTTAACCTTGTAAAGCCAGAAAAACAAATGTTTGGCTTAGTAGGATGTATGTCTATAATATCTCTATCTTGAGGAGTGCTTCCTGTTTTTGTCCAAGAACCACCCTCATTGGTAGAGTAATAAATTGTGTTATTGGTATAACTAACATAAATAGTAGTGGTGCCATTAACAGTTGCGCCTTTTAAAGAGGTTACAGCGTCTATACCAGGATAAGTTTCGCTCAATAAAGTAAAATCTGAGTCGTTTTCCTCCATTTTATAAATTGATAACCTTTTATCGCTAGTTCTTAGGGCGAAATAATATATGGTGTTACTACCATAAGGTTTAAGTATGTTAGTATCGTAAGCAGGAGAGTATACAACAACATTAGATTCACGATAATTTAACCCATAATCATCAGATATATATACTACATCTTTCCAACCTGTTGTGTTTTTTTGATTTCCAAAAGCAACAATTTTTTTGCCAGTTGCTGTTTCTGTTACTAGAGTTTTGTAGTTATTACCATTTGTGAAAAATGCTCCATTTGCAGTTATCCATGTTCTTCCCTCATCATCAGAAAACTCCATACCACCGTTTTTCTGTTGATGTAGTAATCTAAACGAACCATCTGGTAAATTAACGCCATTAAAATGTAAACCTGAAAGTCTAAAATTATTATTTGAAAAACTTTTTTGATCATTTCTTAAAAGCCACTGATTTTCGGCGTCTTCATCTATTTTATAGAGATGACCAGCAAATGAAACAATATAAAAATCTTTATTTACGGGGTCATAAACAGAACCATCTGCTCTAAAACCACTCTTATCAAATAAGGTAAATTCTTTTTGATCCCAAAAACCAGATAAGGTATTGTTAGCATAAGAATCTTCTGTAGCTAAAGAAGATGTTTGCATATTTTTTGCAGCTTTTTTTCTATAAGCGGCAAAATCTTGTTCACTATTAAACTTAAAACCTGAAGCATTTAGTTTCGTAAACCGTTTATTATAGTCTTCTAATTCTTTACCTTGAAGTTTAGAAGGATCAAAAACTTCTGGGTGACCATCTTTTTCCATTGCCATTTCAAAAGCAATTTCTTCCTCAGTTTCTTCGTAGTCTTCACCATATTCTTCATAATATTCATCAGCCTTATGGGTTTTATTTAAACCTAATATGTTCTTGTTTATAAGAATTAGTATTAAGAAAGTTGAAATAGAAATAAAGCTTAGAATCTTAAAAGTATTTTTTTTCATACATTAGAATTTATTTAAAAATGTAAACTTATCATAAAATATATCTGTAAATATTAAGAAAATTACTTTTTTTATGGATATTAGTGCAGAGTAAAACTTATATTCCTTTTACTAATTACCAAACCAAAAGATATAGCTGTTGTTAATAAGGTGAATTTATTTTTTTTGAATTCGTCTTAAGCTTTTACCTTGTACTTCTTAAAATCTAAATCATCTTTATAATGTAAAGACTTAGAGCCTTAATAAGGTTTTATGAGAACATTAAAGTTGGTTCTGTCGCATCTGCTAAAATTAAGCATCAAGTTTTAAAATAATTTATTTTTTAAGAAGCTAATGATATAAATAATTTGTAGGTTGAACTTTCAGCGTTTACCAGTTGATTTTTCTTTATCATTCTAACAACTTCTATTCCTGATATGGTACCCTTTGCTGATTCAAATTCTTTAAAACATATGTTGTTGGCATTAGTTATTTTATTATTAATTTCAAAGGTTTCGACTTATAATGTCCAGCTATTATTGAATAAATATATGTTCCAGAACTTAAATTTTAATTATTAAGTTTCAAAGAATTGACGTGATTATCTACTTTATATTCCTTAACTTTTATTCCATTTAAGTTATAGAACCCGTTGTGCATTTTAAATAATGCTAATTTTAATATTATTAATATTCCTATCGAATATAAATTTATAGATGTACTGAACCGTTGTTAACGCTGTAATTTTTGATAATATTCTAGTTTTAAAGCCTTGAAAAGTCTTTGCGCAATTTCGTCTTATCATAAACTGATCGCAAAGTTGAGAAAATAATGTCTCTATCCTTTTTCTTTTTTTTCTAAAAACATAAGGCTGTTTTTTGTACTCTTTTTGATTACTTCTCATTGGTATATTTAACTTTATATTGCAGGATTCAAACAAGTTAAGTTGAATCTCTGATGATAAGTAACCTCTATCTCCAATTAATGTACAATCACTTATTTGCAGTTTAATGTCTTTTAGATAATTGATATCATGTACCGAAGCTGGGCTCAAATCTATACTTTGAAAAACACCATTTACAGAGCAAACAGCATGTAACTTATATCCATAATAATTAGAACTTTGCGCAGCGCAATAACCCTTGTCTGGAAAAACATAAGTATCTTCTTTACAGATTTTTGAACGGGAACTCCTTGATAATTTACAAACTTCTAAAGGCATACTATCTACTACAAAATAATTTTCAAACTCATTGAAAGCTGATGCTAATTTTAATCGAATATCATTCAGCGAATTAGTGAGTCTTCTTCGTCTTCTATTGTAAACACTGCGTTCAATTTTTGATAAAATATGTTTTGGAAGTTTTCTAAACAAGTCATTTTCACTATCAATTCCCATAAATTCAGCAGTTAAACTCAAACTAATAAGTTCTAAATCACTAAATTTTGGTTAACGCCTTTGATAACTTAAAAGTTGTTCTTTTGATATTTTTCTTAATACTTCCAAAATTCTTTCGTAATTTGCATTTAAGTTGTTCATATTTAATGATTTGGGTTTAAATCAATTTACTGATTTTCAGTAATATGAGCAACTTTTTTATCTTAAATCATAATGCACAACGGGTTTATAGACTAAAACTTTTCCATTTTCAATATTTTCAGGAAGTTTATAATCTAAATTAATAAAACCATTACTCGGGTTTGGATAAGCTTTTACTTTTATATTATTCAAATTAGCTTTTGCTCAAGAAAGAGTAGCTTTTCCTGGTGATGAGTAAATATATTTTTTATTTTCTGAAGAGTTAACATCACTTAAAATCATTTTAATTCTAGAATCTGTATTCTTTATCCAAGTAGGATTTTGTGTATCAATATCACTTTTATAAAGTCCAACTTTATAAGCAATACTTGATATAATAGTTCCATTCTCATTCACAACTAATGTTTTTGTATTGGAGTTATTTCCGTATAAAGTGAATAAAAACTCAATTTCAGAATCTGTATCAAAAATATTTTTACTCAAACTGATTATTGGAAAATATTCGGAAAAGTAATAGTCATAAATATTATTTTTTTTAAATAAGATTCCATATTTGGTTTGCTTTTTTACTATTATTTTTAAATGATAAAAACAAAAATAATATCATTGAAAAATAGGATATCAATAATTTATTGAGTGGAAAATAGTGTTTATTTTAAAAAAAAACAGATTTGTCCATATATAGCAAAAGTGAGTCTATCTTTTAAATAATGATAAATAGTAATTTTAACAAAAATTTAAAAGTTTATTATTATGATAAAAAAGATTACATTAACGCTACTATTTTTTACTTCAGCTTTTATTTATGGGCAAACCACCATATCTAATTTTGAAACAGGAGAACCGGGGGTAGATGCTTTAGCTGGTGGTATAGTTGCCTCTGTTGAAACAAACCCAGTAATGTCAGGGTTAAATACATCTGCTAATAGTTTAAGAGTAAGTAGATCTGATACAGGTTGGTGGGGATTTGTAAATGTAGATGTTACTCCTGATATTGCTATAGCTGCTGCACCTAATGACGTTAAATTTTTAAGTATGTTGGTAAATTTCCCAGCTCAGCCAGATTTAGGTGTTCGATTTTCTGCTGCTGCAGGGGATAATGGCACTAACGATATGATTATAAGAGGTTTTAATAAATATGATGCTTCTGCTGCAAATACTTGGCAAGAAATAGTATTTGAGATTAGAACATCAAAGACTGGTACACATACTTTTACTACAGAAACATTGTTTAAACTTGTAATTCATCCTGATCAGGGTTATGAGAATAGCCCTTCTGGTCAAGTATTAGATGCAACAACGTTTGGTTATATAGACAATATAAGAATATTAGATACTAATCCCTTAGAAAATACTTGGTTAGGTGGTACGTCTTCAGATTGGTCTACAGCAAGTAATTGGTCTAAAGGAGCTATCCCTATTTCTACAGATTTTGTAGAAATACCAACAGGTACTACTTTTACTCCGGTAATAAGTAATACTACTGGAGCAAGCATTCAAAATTTAACAGTCGCTACTGGTGTTAATGTAACAGTAGAAAATGGAGGTTCTTTACTTATCAGTGGAACTGCACCTGAAGTTACTGGTTCTATAATATATAAAAGAACATTAACAGCAGATGCAGATCCTTCAAAAGCATGGCATTTAGTTACTTCTCCATTAGCTGGTGTGAGTATTATTAATTTTATGGCTGCTAATACTTTGGCATCAGGAACTACAAATACAAATTTTAGAGGAGTAGGTAATTATGTTAATGACGGATCTGGATTTAATTATTATTCAAGTAATTATTCTGGTTCAGATGCTTTTAATGTAGGTAAAGGTTTTGCTATAAAAAATGCTGCTGCTGGAGACGTCGAATTTTCAGGTTTTTTTAGAAAAGGAGATAAGCATTTTAGTATATCTCAAGGAACAGACAACTTTAACCTAGTAGGAAATGCATTTTTAGCATATATGAATTTAGGTACTTTCTTTACAAATAACAATGCTACAGATAGATTATCAGAAGCTACAATTTGGTTATGGGATCCTAGTGCAAATAGTGGTAATGGAGGTTATGTTACAAAAATGGCAGGAACAGATGCTGCTTTTGAAGTTGCTCCTGGTCAAGCCTTTTTTGTTAGTGCAGGCCCTGTTGCTTCTAATGTAGTTTCTTTTTCAGAAGCTAATCAAAGTCATCAAATAGATACGTTCTTAAAAAAGAATTCTACTAGAACCGAAATTGAATTAAAGATAACTCAAGGTGGTTTAATAAATAACACAAAGTTATACTATATTGAAGGTACTTCAACTGGTTTTGATAATGGTTTTGATGGTTCTCTATTTACTGGTACTGTAAGCGATTTATCTATTTATACAGAGTTAGTTGCTGATAATAATGGAAAGAAGATTGCTGTACAATCCTTACCAAATTCAGATTATGAAAGCATGATTATTCCTATTGGTGTTAAAGCAACAAAAGGTAAAGAAATTACAATATCTTCATCAACACTAAATTTACCAAAAGAAATTAGTGTGTTTTTAGAAGATAGAGAAAACAATACGTTTACAGACTTAACTCAGTCTGATTTCAGTGTAGTATTAGAAGAAGATTTAGATGGATCAGGAAGATTCTTTTTAAGAACGTCTTCTCAAGTACTTTCTACTAACTCTTCAGAACTAAAAGATATTAGTATTTATCAAAGTAATAATAATCTTAAAATTATTGGGTTACAACAAGAAGATGGTAGTATTTCTATATTTAATATATTAGGTAAACAAATAATGCTTAATAAATTTGAAACAAGTAATACCTTAAATGTAGGGTTATCTAGTTTAGCTACTGGTATTTATATTGTAAGGTTACAAACCGCTAAAGGAACTTTAAATAAGAAAATAATAATAGAATAAATTACGAGTATTTAAAACAATAAAATTATGAATAAAACAATAAAGACAAATAAAGATATTTCTCGTAAAGAAGCTATTAAAAAAATAGGGAATTACGGTAAATATGCCGCACTAACTGCATTAGGAACTTATATGATTTTAAACCCACGAAAGTCTCAGGCTCAAAGTCCTGAGGCACCAGGAACTGGGTTTTGATAATTATTTAGTTTTGATTTCAAAAAGGCTATCATTTAAAATAAATGGTGGCCTTTTTATATTTATTTAAAATTGATAACGAACCGAAAAAGCAACTATGGAACGCAAACCAGAATTTTCTATAATACCAATTTCTGGTCTATAATCTAAAGAAAGTAAAATAGGAGCATCAAAATTATATTCAATTCCAATATTTCCTGAACCAAAAATAGAAGTACTACTAGTTGTAGCTAAACCACCACCAAAGCCAGCATACCAATTAAAATTTTCTTCTGAATTCCAAACCCATTGGTATAAACCTACTGCTTTAAAGTTTCCGAAATTATCCCCTAAACCTAATCCAATTTCTAAACGATTAATATCAGACAATGCTTTTTGGTAAGAAATTTCTGCACCAAAATCTTCTCCACCACTTAAACGAAGTCCAATGGTATTTTCAGAAATTTCTTGTGCTTTAGTAGTCAAAGTAAAAGCTAATAAACAAGTTATAATTAAAAATATTTTCTTCATTTTTTCTTTTTTATATCAAACAAAAATAATTTCTATAAATGTGGCTGTAAAAAGTTGAGTTGTAATTTTTTGTTAAACAAAAACTAGAAAACAGAGATCTAATATACTTTTTACTTCTATTTTGCTTTTGTACATTTACTTTAAAATAAAACAAATTAACATTCATTTTATTGCAATTGGGGAAGTGCAATGCACAATTTAGCCATTGCTTTGCGTCAAAAAGGATATACTATCTCTGGTAGTGATGATGCTATTTTTGAACCATCAAAAAGTCGTTTAGGAAATTATGGATTACTTCCAACAGCTTTCCTGATAAAATTACAGAAAATCTAGATGCTATTATTTTAGGAATGCAAGCAAAAGAAGATAATCCTGAATTGTTGAAAGCACAAGAATTAGGTTTTAAAATTTACTCTTATCCAGAATTTTTATACGAGCAATCTAAAGATAAAGCTAGAGTGGTTATTGGTGGTTCTCATGGTAAAACAACCATTACTTCTATGATTTTGCACGTGTTGAATTATCATGAAAAAGAGGTAGATTATGTGGTAGGTGCACAGTTAGAAGGTTTTGAAACGATGGTGCATTTAATAAAAGATAACGTATTTATTGTTTTAGAAGGCGATGAATACTTGAGTTCACCAATAGATATACGTCCTAAATTTCATTTATATATACCAAATATAGCTTTGTTAAGTGGTATAGCTTGGGATCATATTAACGTTTTTCCAACCTTTGATAATTATACTGAACAGTTTCGAATATTTACAGAACCTATGGTAAATGGTGGGAGTATGCTTTATAACGAAGAAGATGTAATTGTAAAAGAAGTAGTAGAATCATCAAACAATCATATTGAAAAATACCCATACCAAATACCAGCGCATTTTATAAAAGACGGAATCACCTTTTTAGAAACCGAAGAAGATGATTTACCTTTAGAAATTTTTGGAAATCATAATTTACAAAACTTAGCTGGGGCTTGTAATATGATTGCTTTAGGAAAACAGTGACCTTTTAACATCTTTTTTATTGTAAATAAAAAAAAATGATTTTTTCTTACATTAGATGCGACAGAAGATTGTTTTATATTCATAAAACCATATTTAATCAATTAAAAAAATGCTTTATATTTTTTGGCGACTACTTCAGCATCTAATTTTAGATATTTAAGAAACGAGCGTTCACTGCTATGACCAGAGAATTTCATAATTACAGAAGCGGGGAGTCCCTTTAGAAATTTATTAGTACAAAAAGAACGACGGGCCGTATGTGAACTTACCAACTCATATTTTTTAGAAACCAGCTCACGAGTTCCGTATTTACTTACTTTCTGTACTAAAACCTCTTGGTCTATGCCCGCCTCTTCGCATAACGAACGCAGGGTTTTATTGAAAACAAACGTATTATAATTCAGTTTAGGGAGTTCGTAATTGTAAGAGCTGGCAATTTCTCGATGTAAATCGCTTAAAGGAATGATTAGTTTTGCTTTGATTCCCGAAGATTTTACTTGAAAGAAAATTAATTGGTCGTCTTGGTAGTTTATTTTTTTAATCTGAGTTAAATTTTTAAAACGCATTCCGGTTTCACAAGCAATTAAAAACAAATCACGCGTTTCCTTTTCTTTAGTTGATAAATCTTTAAGTTCATATAGTTTCTGTATTTCATCTTGGGTTAAATAAACTTTATCAGACTCTACTTGTTCTACAACCATATGTTTTAAAGGAAATCGCGTACATATCTCTTTGTCAAAACACCAATGTAAAAATGCTTTTAAGTTTTTTACATTTTTTCCTACGGTATTTACAGAAAGTCCTTTATTGCCTTCTTGGTTAATGGCTTCGTAACTTAGGTATTCATAAAACAGGTCATAAAAACTATCACTTTCTTGTTTTAAGCTAGAAAACCCTGTTATACGTCCATGCATTGACTCTGTTGCTTTTAAATGCTTACGGAGTGAATAATGATAATCTCTATAAACATAACTAGATTGAGTCTTTTTTTTAAAGGCTACAAATTCATCAAAATAATACCAAAAAGATTTTCCGTCTTTCACGTAAGAGGGAAGTTGTGCTTCTTTTTTAATACGTTCTTTAAATTCTTTTGCACTAATTGTTGTCTTTTTATCAATTAGCTCATAAGTGATTTTCTGAAAGGAAGTTTCAAAGTTCTGGAGTCGCTCATTTATTTTTTTTGCTTCGGGAAATGAGCTATGGACTCGCGCTCTCATTTGCTTTTGAATCCACATACTAGGTTTAACTGAAAGACCAGTTGACATCTTAATACGCAGGTTGTTAAATCGACAAACTAATTGTATGCTCGTAGCATAATTAGCATGTGGGTCTCTAAGATAGAAGCTCGTTTTCCGCATATCATAGGGTTTTATAGGGACAAATGTACAAAAAAATGGGGGACTAAACCGGGGACTTTTTTTACTTATCAACTTTTTAAAAAATATTATTTTTAAAAATAAATAATTGTATTTCAAGTATTTAAGTCTTATTATTGGAGATAATATTTTATTTTAAAAAATAATATTTAAAAAACATATTTAACTTATAATCAATATTTTAAGTTAATTTATAAGTCCCGCCCAGACCGCTTTTTAAAACCTTAAATATCTATTAATTGATATTTAAGGTTTTTATATTTAATATATATCCCTACATTATTTCCACAACTTTTGGTATTGTTCCTAATTGATCTACATTAAATATTTAATAAGAATTTTGATTTTATATTTTTTTATCTCTTGATAAGAAATTTACACAAAAAAAATATTTATCGTACTATTATTTTTTCTATTAATATCTTTTAGACAAGATGGAAAAACAGTGAACCTTAATGTTAAAAGTGAAAAAATTAACAATAATAGGGGTTATAATTATTTAGGAAATGGTATTTATTAAGCTGAAATCTCTCAGGGTTTATGGGCAAGTACAAAATCAACTGAAAAAAGTTGAAAGTATTGCAAATAACCTTGATGCTAATTTTAAGAGAATAAATACTAATACTATAAAAAAGGAATACAGTGATTATAAGAGTGATGTGGTAACATTTGAATTAAGAGATAAAATTGGAAATAATCTAATTACTAATAAAAATGAAGTAAAAAAAGAGTTTTTAGATTTAGGTATTATTACTCAAGATGAATTTGATAAAAAAGCAATTTATTTAAAGAAAATCTTATTAGGACACTAAACTTAATATATTGGAAGTATTAACAAGAACAAAAGTTCCTATTAAAAGGAAATAAGAGTTTATAAACATTATATTTATTCTAGATAAAAGGAGTTGTGTGCAAACAAAAAAAGCGATAAAATTGGAAAATCAAGGAAAAACAGAAACTTGGAAACCTGATGAAACCACTTTCAACAAAATACAAGAAATAAAAAAGTTCGTTGATTTTGCAGCTAATCTTGACTTTGTAAATGACGAGAACAAATTAGAAGGAAAAGAAATAAAATATCTGATTGAAAACATTAATAATCCAGAAACTCATAAAAATTGGAATGTTTGTTTAGACATTTTTGACCCTGAAATTCAGAAAGGAATTGAAAAAGAGGGTTTTTATTGGAGAAAATGGTCTGTCTATTTTGAAATAGAAAAATTGGAAATAGAAGCTGAATCAAATCACACAGCTGATGCTTTAGGACATCATGGAGATGACTTCTGCTATTATGGAGCGATTTACTTTGGCAAAGACACAAAAGGACAAAGGATTTATATGGATGTTGACATTAAAAAATTTATTAAAGATGCGATGAATTATAAAAATTATATTACTGAACCTCTAACTGACATAGAAGTTGATATTGACATTTGGGAAAATAAGAAACATGAATAAAGTACGATTCCCCAACACCATATAAAATTAATTGCTTGGTTTTAGCCAATTTACGAAAGTCCTCGCGGACTTTCTATTTGTGATTTATTTGCTAACTTTAATGCTTAAAACACGCAACTAATCTTATACATTAAAATAAGATTACACTTATCTTTAAAATTTAAAACACCAAATATGGTATATAAATTATCAGCGTAAATTCAATTTTAACCTGTAGTCATATTTTAGGACAAGACATTTTAAAAAAAAAACCAAATTACATCAATTTACGTATTTTTAAAGTATGAAAACTGAAATAATAAAGTCATTATCTAATAATTTTGAAGATCATTCTAAAACAACTGAAAGCGGAATAGAATTTTGGTTTGCGCGAGATTTGCAACAACTTTTAGGTTATTCAAAATGGGATAATTTTAAGAAAGTAATACACAAATCAAAAATATCTTGTGAAGCCACTGGAAATGAAACGTTAGACCATTTTGCTGATGTCGGGAAAATGGTTAAGATTGGCTCTGGAACAGAAAGAGAAATTGATGATATAATGCTAACAAGATACGCTTGTTATTTAATTGCTCAAAATGGTGACCCAAGAAAGGAACAAATTGCTTTTGCTCAAAATTATTTTGCTATACAAGCAAGAAAATTTGAAGTAATTGAAAAACGAATTAAAGATTGGGAAAGGTTACAAGCTCGACAAAAACTTACGCTATCAGAAAAAGAACTATCTGAACTTATTTTTGAACAGACAGGAAATGACAGAAACTTTGGAATAATTCGGAGTAAAGGAGACCAAGCTTTGTTTGGAAAAACAACTCAACAAATGAAGAATAAGCTTGGAGTACCAAAAGATAGAGCATTAGCTGACTTTCTTCCAACTATTACAATAAAAGCGAAAGATTTCGCAACAGAAATTACAGTTTTTAATGCAAAAGAAAAAGGTTATAAAAATGAAAGATAAATTTCTGCAGAACACATCACAAATAATCGTGGAGTTAGAGGTATTTTACTAAAAAGAGGAATAAAACCAGAAGAACTTCCTCCTGAAGAAGACATAAAGAAACTTGAAAGAAGAGTAGATTCTGAACCAAATAAACTTGGAAAAAATCCAGATAAATTGAAATAACAAACACTAAACATAACAAAGAACTGAGTTTAAAAACATAGCTATTATAGTTTTCCGGTAGATTGTTGCTTATTTAAAAAGTACGCCAAATTTTTTAATTGGTTATATTTACAAAAAAAAATTAAACATAAAAATAAAAAATTCGGCTCGTGTTAAATCCGAAAAGTTAGCGATAATTTATACGCTACGTTTCATACACAAGATTTTGTGGTGCATTTTAGAGTAACTTTTCGTTTGAACGACATACGATTTCAGAAATCCCAAAACAATGTTTATTTTTTATATAATCAATAATAAGTATTTAATTTTTCAGAAAACGTATTAATTTATTTGTACTCCTCAATTTCTATTATTTACCCCGTTCTCCTAATTCAATAATTTCCAAGTCTTTTATAGCATCTTTATCTATAGAAAAACGCAACATTGTTCTAATTTTATGAAAACCATAAATTCCTGCGGCACCAGGGTTAAGATGTAAGAGATTCAATTTTTTATCATATTGAACTTTTAAAATATGAGAATGACCAGAAATAAAAATTTTCGGTGTATTTTTAGTAAGCTCTTCGCGTATTCTTTGATTGTATTTAGTAGGATACCCACCAATATGAGTCATCCAAACTGTCGTGTTTTCAATATTAAATTTTGCGTCTAACGGAAATTCTAAGCGGGCCTCTTTATGGTCTATATTTCCGTATACAGCCCGTAATGGTTTTAATTTTTTTATGGTATCCGTAACATTTAAATCACCAATATCTCCAGCATGCCAAACCTCATCTGCTTGTTTTACAAATTTTAATATTTGAGCATCAATATAACTATGCGTATCGGAAATCAATAAGATTTTCTTCATTCTACAAAAATACCAATAACAAAATAAATTCCGTAATTTTGAATTCTTAAAAACAGACACCTTTGAGGTATTTTATAGCACTTTCTTACAACGGAAAAAACTATCATGGTTGGCAAGTTCAACCAGATGTTGTTTCTGTACAAGAAAAAATAAATAGTGCCATTAGTACTATTTTTCAAGAGCAAATAGAAGTAGTGGGAGCAGGAAGAACAGATACTGGTGTGCATGCTTCTGAAATGTTTGCTCATTTCGAGGTTGATTATGAAATAACTGGTGATATTGCTCACAAGCTAAATGCTATTTTACCAAATGACATTGTGGTGTCTAAAGTTTTTTTAGTTGCAGAAGATATGCACGCAAGATTTAGCGCTGTGAGTAGAAGTTACGAATATAGAATTTGGTTGGGTAGGAATCCGTTTTTATTAGATTTTAGCTGGCAAATTCACTCTCAGGATTTAGATATTGCGTTAATGAACGAGGCAGCAAGTGTGTTATTAGAATATGAAAATTTTCAAACATTTTCGAAAGTAAAAACAGAGGTTTATACCTTTAATTGCGATGTTACAGAAGCTGTTTGGAGGAAAGAAGGAAATTTATTAACCTTTTACATAACGGCAAATCGTTTTTTAAGAAATATGGTAAGAGCTATTGTAGGAACACTGGTAGATGTAGGTTTGGGGAAAATAACAGTGTTAGAATTTAGAAGTATCATTGAAAGTAAAAATAGAAGCAATGCAGGACTTTCTGTACCCGCAAAAGGCTTATTTTTAACAAAAATAAAATATTAGATTTTGGCAAATAAAACAGGAAATGCTTTTGATATGGACATTTTTTTGCGACTTATGAGTTTCGCAAAAAAATACAAAGTCAATTTTTTTATTGCAGCGAGTGCAACCATTCTTTTAGCAGGAGTGGCCTTGTTAACACCACTTATTTTAAAAGAAACGGTAGATTTATATATTACCAACAAAGATGCCGATGGTTTATTGCGCAATATACTTTTAATGCTCGGTATTTTAATGGGAGAAGTGTTGTTAAGATTTGTGTTTATTTATTACGCAAATTGGGTTGGTCAGCATATAATTCGAGATATTAGAGCAAAAATATTTAGGCATATTTTGCAATTCCGCATGTCTTATTTTGATAAGAACTCTGTAGGGAAATTAGTTACTAGAGTTGTTTCAGATATAGAAACTATTGCTGCTTTTTTTAGTAGTGGTGTATTTACAATTGTAAGTGATGTATTGCAAATGATTGCTGTAATAGTGGTAATGTTTGTACTAAACTGGGAGTTGGCACTAATAGCAATTGCTGTTTTACCAATACTTTTGTACGCAACAAAAGTTTTTCAAAAAGCTATTAAAGCCACGTTTCAGGAGGTAAGAAATCAAGTAGCTAATTTAAATGGTTTTGTACAAGAGCGAGTTACAGGAATGAAAATTGTACAATTATTTAATAGAGAAAATATTGAGTATAGTAATTTTAAAGAAATAAACAACAAGCATAAAAAAGCACACATAAAAACTATTTGGTATTTCTCTATTTTTTTTCCTATTGCAGAAATTTTATCATCAATAGGTATTGGTTTAATAGTATGGTTTGGTAGCAAGCAAGTAGTTTCGGGCAGTGTTCCTGGCCCAGGTACGGTAATGGCTTATGTACAAATGGCACAAATGCTATTTAGACCCTTAAGGCAAATTGCCGATAAGTTTAACCAATTACAAATGGGAATTGTCTCAGGAGAGCGTGTTTTTAAAATTATTGATACCGATAGTGCAATTTCTAAAAACGGAACATTGAAAGCAGAAAACTTAAAAGGAGCGATTTCTTTTAAAGAGGTTCATTTTAGTTATGTAGAAAATGAACCAGTTTTAAAAGGCATTAACCTAGAGGTAAAAGCTGGGCAAACTATTGCAATTGTTGGTGCTACGGGAGCAGGAAAATCTACCATTATCAACTTAATAAATCGTTTTTACGAGATTGACGGTGGTGTTATTAAAGTTGATGATGTGGCTATAGACAAGTATCAATTAGAAAGTTTAAGAGAACAAGTAGCAGTTGTGCTACAAGATGTTTTTTTATTCTCAGATTCTATTCTAAATAATATAACTTTAAAAGATGCTACTATTTCTAAAGAGACAGTAATAGCAGCTGCTAAACAAATAGGAATCCATAAATTTATTATGTCTTTGCCAAACGGTTATGACTATAATGTTAAAGAACGAGGTGCCATGTTGTCTTCTGGCCAACGCCAACTTATTGCCTTTTTACGTGCTTATGTAAGTAAACCGAGTATTTTAATTTTAGATGAAGCTACTTCTTCTGTAGATGCGCACTCAGAGCAAATGATTCAGTTTGCTACCGAAACAATTACAAAAGGCAGAACATCTATAGTAATTGCACACAGATTGGCAACTATAAAGCAGGCAGATAAAATTATTGTTATGGACAAAGGTTTGATTGTAGAGCAAGGAACACACCAAGAACTCATAGAGAGAGAAAAGGGATATTATAAAAACTTATATGACAAGCAGTTTAGTTTAGAGGTTGCCTCATAATTACATCACGTCTTTTTTTAGTTTTTCATTCAAATCAATAAGGTTTTCATAAAGTTCAAAACCACCATCTTTAATGTAAGATATCTCTCCAGTTTCTTCTGAAACAAGCAAACAAATAGCATCCGTTTTTTCAGACACTCCTATAGCTGCTCTGTGTCTAAGACCAAAACGAGCAGGTATTTTTATACTATCGGAAATAGGTAGCACAACTCTTGTAGCAACAATATAATTGTCTCTTATAATTAAGGCGCCGTCGTGTAATGGACTGTTCTTGTAAAAAATACTTTGTAAAATTGCCTCATTTAATTGCGCATTCATTTTATCGCCAGTATTAATTAAGAAATCTAAATTATTGGTTCTTTCTATTACAATTAGTGCCCCAGTTTTAGAGCTACTCATTTTAGAGCAAGCCTCTATAATAGTTTCGGTATCTATTTCTGAACTAATTTCTGTTTGTAAAAATTTTAATTGTTTAAGAAAACTTCTCTTGTTGGTAAAATTAGTAGTTCCAATCATTAACAAAAACTTGCGAATTTCTTGCTGAAAAACAATAATTAACGCAATTACTCCACCAGAGAGTAAATAGCCTAAAATACCACTTAGCATTTCCATTTTTAATGCTTGTGTAATTTGCCAAATAAGAAAGATAAAAGCAATACCAACAACTATATTAATGGCAACAGTGCTCTTTAAAAGTTTGTAAATATAGTAGAGTAGTGTAGCCACTAATAAAATGTCTAAAACATCTAATAAAGAAAATTCAATAAAATCGAACATGTTTTTTAAATAATGTGTAGGCTAAAATACTAATAATTAATCGGAGTATTATAGGGCTTTTTAAACAAATAGATTTTTAGAACTTTAAGTATTTATTTGTGCTACAATTTTTATGGCTTCTGCAGCTTCTTTTACATCGTGCACACGTAAAATATTTGCACCATTTAAAAGAGCGATAGTATTTGCCGAAGTAGTAGCGTTTAGTGCTTCTTTGGCAGTAATGTTTAATGTTTTATATAGCATCGACTTTCTTGAAATACCAGCCAAAACTGGTGTTTCTAAACTTTTAAATAATGATAAGTTTTTTAAAAGCTCAAAATTATGAGATGTCGTTTTACCAAATCCAAAGCCAACATCAATAATAATGTCATTTAATTTTAGAGCACGTAATTGATAAATTTGCTCTGAAAAAAAGCAAATAATGTCTGTTGTTACATTTGAATAATTCGGATTATTTTGCATGTTTTGAGGTGTTCCTAACATGTGCATCAAAATATAAGGTACTTGAAAATGAGCAACGGTTTCAAACATTTTAGCATCCATTTTTCCGCCAGAAATATCGTTTATTATAGCAGCACCTGCCTCTATAGTTTTCGAGGCAACACTACTTCTAAATGTGTCTATAGAAAGAATAATATTGTTAAAATTTTTTATTAAAAGTTCTACAACAGGTATTATTCTTCGCATTTCCTCTTGTTCAGAAATATGAGCAGCACCTGGTCGAGAAGAATAGGCGCCAACATCAATAAAAGTAGCTCCTTCTTTTAGCATCTTTTCTGCTTGTGTAAGAATTGCTTTTTCGTCTTTGTATTTACCACCATCAAAAAAAGAATCGGGAGTAATGTTTAAAATACCCATAACTTTTGGTGATGATACATCTATTAAAGTTCCTTTACAATTAATCGTCATTTTTTGATACTACTTTATTTATTACGGCTTCTTTTTGGGGAGCTTTATAAGCAGCCATTTGCTGCATTAGCTCAGGTACTGAATTTGCAACCAACAACATTTCTCTATTTTCTTTTTTTAGAAAACCCTCTGTTACCATTTTATCTAGCTGAACTAAAGTGGCATCGAAATAACTATTTGTATTTAAAATACCTATCGGTTTTTGTTCTATGTGTAGTTGCCCTAAGGTAAGCGCTTCAAAAAGTTCATCTAAGGTACCAAAACCGCCAGGAAGTGCCAAATAACCGTCTGCCAATTTACTCATGATTACTTTTCTATCACTCATTTTTTTGCATAAAATCATTTCTTCTACTCCTTTATGTACTACTTCTTCTTTTTCTAATAAGTAAGGAATAACCCCAATTACTTCGCCTTTTTTAGCAAGAATAGTATCGGCAATTGCCCCCATCATTCCAATTTTTCCACCACCGTAAACAAGGCCAATTTTGTGTTTTGCAAAGTAGTTTCCTAAAGAAACCGCTGCTTCTTTATACACAGAATGAAACCCAATACTCGCACCACAAAAAACAACAATTCTCTTTAACATATCTCCTTTTAAAAATCTTTTGTAAAAATAAAAGAAAAGCTTGTAGGATTTACTATTTTTGAACAATTACTTTTTGAATCATAAAAAATGCAAGAAACCTCTAAACAATACGATGCTGTAGTTAAAGAATGTAGAAGTTTATTTATAAAAAAAATGGCGGATTATGGAAGTGCATGGCGAATTTTAAGATTGCCATCGCTAACCGATCAAATTTTTATTAAAGCACAAAGAATAAGGCAGTTACAAGAAAATGATGTGCGTAAAGTAGATGAAGGTGAAAAATCTGAATTTATTGGCATTATCAATTATTCGATAATGGCCTTAATTCAATTAGAAAATGGTGTTGCAGAAAATCCAGATTTAAGTACCGAAGAGGCTACTATTTTATATGACAAACATAGCAAAATTACGAAAGAGTTAATGCTTAATAAAAATCATGATTACGGAGAAGTATGGAGAGAAATGCGCGTTTCTAGTCTTACCGATTTAATTTTACAGAAACTACTAAGAGTTAAAACCATAGAAGATAATAAAGGTAAAACTATTGTTTCTGAAGGTTTAGACGCCAATTATCAAGACATGATTAATTATGCCATTTTTGCTATGATTCATCTTTCGTAAAAAACAATACAACCTTTTAAAAAGCCAATTTTATGTTTACAAAAATAGCCGTTCAAATTTCTAGACTTTTAGTAGGTGTTTTATTTGTATTTTCTGGTTTTGTAAAATTGGTAGATCCCATTGGGTCTCAATATAAATTTGAAGAATATTTTTCTGTAGATGTCTTAAACTTAGAATTTTTAATTCCGTATGCACTTCCTTTTGCGGTAGTACTTATAGTTGCTGAAATTCTTTTAGGAGTAATGGTGCTAATTGGTTACAAATCTAAGTTTACTGTTTTTAGCCTTGGTCTTTTAACGGTATTGTTTTTATTTTTAACCTGGTATTCTGCATATTACAATAAAGTTACAGATTGTGGTTGTTTTGGAGATGCCATTAAGCTTTCTACCTGGCAAACATTTTATAAAAATATTATTTTACTGGTGTTGGTACTTATTTTGATATTCAATATAAAGCATATTAAACCTGTTTTTTCTGGAAAAATTCCAAAAATTATTACCTTTTTATCATTAGCTGTTTTCTTATTTATAGTGCAACATGTTCTAACACATTTGCCGTTAATCGACTTTAGAGCTTATGCAATAGGTAAAAACTTACCTGCTGGCATGCAATATCCGGCAGATGGTTCTATACCACCTGTTCACGATTTTATGTTAGAAGATCAACAACAAGACTTGGCGCCGATACTTTTAGCTAAAGAAAAAGTAGCACTTATTATTATGTATGATATTAATAAGTCGGATAAGAATGGGTTTGTTGCTGTAAAAGATTTTTCTGAAAAAGCCTTAAAAGCTGGGTATACAGTATACGGTGTTTCTGCTTCTTTTTTTGATGACATTCAAAAAGTAACCGAGACCTATAATTTGCCTTTCGAGTTTCTGTTTTGCGATGCAACAACGCTAAAAACAATGATTAGAGCTAATCCTGGAGTTGTAATTTTAGAAAAAGGAACCGTAACCCAAAAGAAAAATTTTGTAGATTTAGCAGAGATTACATTATAATGAAACAACTTTTATTTGTATTTGTTGGTGGTGGTTTTGGAAGTGTTTTACGATATCTTATCAATAAGTGGTTAGGTACTACAGAAACCGGTTTTCCTATCGGTACTTTAACAGTAAATATATTAGGCAGTTTATTTATGGGAATTATTTTAGGTTATGTAGCAAAATCAAATGTGTTTACTCCCAATCAAACATTACTATTAGCAACAGGTTTTTGCGGAGGTTTTACAACTTTTTCGACTTTTGCCTACGAAAATCAAGGTTTTTTAAAAACTGGAGATTTTACAAATTTTGTATTGTATACCATAGCAAGTTTTGTACTTGGTTTTTTAGCAGTTTTTGCAGGTATCTTTTTGTCTAAGAGTTTTTAACGTACACAAATTATAATTTTATCATTTTTTAAAAGTCTTAATTCCTGCTGTTACAGCAATGTCTAAATGATTATTTCTTGGGGTTATCGGACAAGAAAAATTGTCGTTGTAAGCACAATATGGGTTGTAAGTATTGTTAAAGTTTAATTCAACAGTATTATTTTCTCGAATGTCTGTGGTTTGCAAATCCATATATCTTCCAGCAACATAAGATTCATTTCCGGTTGTTAAATCGGTAAAGGGTAAGTACAATTCATTTTTATATTTTTCAATCTTTATGGTTTCTAACCCTTGGTAAACAGTTAATTGAAATTGCTTTCCCTGTAATGTAAAAGTTAGTTTGCCAAATTCTTTATAAGGTTTTTTAATATCTGTACTTGTAGGTAGTAAAAAAGTTGGTGCATTTTCTATTTTCGAAAACTTTGCAATGGTAATAAAGCTACTATCTACCGGAAAAAAATCTAGCCCTTTAAAGTTTTTTAAATCCTTTTTTTTCAAAGGAGAAACTGAGGCATCTTTAAACTGTGCATTTAATTCTTGCTGATAGGTGGTTTTTCCTACTAAAGCTCTTTTTTTATTACTATTACAAGAAATGCTTATTAGTATTAAAAATACAAATACTATTTTTTTCATCTATAACTATTTTTTTAAGAGAATGACAATTATGCCTTGATATTTTTTTTCTGTAAACTTTTTCATCTTTTCAGAGTCTTTAACAACGGTAAGAGATTTTATTTTTTCTGGAGCTAGCGTTCTTAAGTAATTTGAGTTTACTTTTTTCCCATCTACTATGTATAAAATATTTTCAGGAGCTTTTTTTTGATAGGCTGCTGCTTCTTGTACAAATAGATAGTTAGAACTGATATTTTTTTTCGAACTACAACCCAAAATAGCAATAAATAATACTGAAATAGCTAGTATAAAAAAGTTGTTATTCTTGTAACTTTGCATCTTGTTTGTTTTTATTGTAAAGATACAACATTCTATAATTTTTAATTAGCTTTGATATTTCGTTACGGTTCGTATTTTCCTCTTTTTTATATTATTTAAAAAAGAATAAATCATAGTCAATAAAATGTATGAGTCAATTTTACAAAAATTATATAGCTTCTTTTAGTGGACTTTCTAAAGAGGTTTGGTGGCTATCTTTAATTACTTTTATAAATAGAGCCGGTACAATGGTTATTCCGTTTTTGTCGCTATATTTAAAAGAAAGTTTAAGCTTTTCTTTCGCTCAAGTAGGCTGGATAATGTCCTTTTTTGGTTTAGGTTCTCTTGTTGGTACTTGGCTGGGAGGCAAATTAACAGATATTATTGGCTATTATAAAGTTATGTTTTCTAGCCTTTTACTTACCGGTTTGTTTTTTGTACTCCTTCAGTTTGTAACTACTTTTAGTGGTTTTTGTGTAGGTATTTTTTTGGTGATGCTTGTGGCAGATGCTTTTAGGCCCGCTATGTTTGTGGCATTAAGTGCATATAGTAAACTAGAAAATAAAACGAGGTCGGTAACTTTAATTAGATTGGCAATAAATTTGGGGTTTTCTTTAGGTCCGGCAATTGGTGGAATTATAATTACGGGTGTTGGATATTTTGGTTTGTTTTGGCTAGATGGTATTACTTGTGCATTGGCAAGCATATTGTTGCTAAAAGTACTACATCCAAAGAAAACAAAAGTACTAGATAGCACCAAGCCAAAAAGCGTAATTTCTGTATACAAAGACAATGCATTTTGGGTGTTTTTTGTAGCGATGTTTATTTTCGGATTCACTTTTTTACAATATTTTTCTACCATTCCTTTATATTTTAAAGAAGTTAGATTGTTATCAGAATTAGAAATCGGACTTATAATGGGGTTTAGTGGTCTTTTTGTGTTTTTGTTTGAAATGCCACTAATTCATTGGTTAGAGCAACAAAAATATTCTAAGATTAGGCTAATGGCATTTGGTTTATTTCTTGTTGCTATAAGTTACTTAATTTTAAATATTACCAATTGGGGTGGTGTTTTAATTATAGGAGTTATTTTAATAACTGTTGGAGAAATGATTACGTTTCCGTTTTCTAATTCATTTGCGTTAGAAAGGGCTAAAAAGGGAAATCAAGGCGAATATATGGCAATGTATAGCATGGCATTTTCTTTGTCGCATATTTTTAGTCACAATGCGGGTATGCAATTAATTCATATTTTTGGATACGAATTTACTTGGTACTTTGTAACTCTTTTTGCTTTTTTAGGGGTAGCCATTTTAATATATTTATTTAAAATAATCTCTAAAGAAAAAACCAACGTTGTATTAGATGGATAGCTAAAAATAGTTACAACGGAATTTTCATCCCCTCATAAGCAAATTGAAAACCCAACTTTTCGAGTGCCTTTTTCTCTTCCGAAACATTTTGTAGCGCAGGATTAGTATGGTTAAAATGAATAAATATTACTTTATTTTTTATGGTAAACGACTCATTTTTAAAAATGTTTATAGTTTCACTAATAAACGGATGTGGTATTTCTGCCATTGGTCTATTTACTTCACCTTCTTTAAAAAAGGTAGCGTCTAAAAAAGCATAATCTACTTTTTTAACCTCTTCTACAATATCTTTATTCCATTTTTGCCATTTATTAATATCGGGAATAAACAATATGGTTTTCTGTTTACTTTCAATTTTATAGCCTACAGTTTCTGAATATTCATCTCTGTGAGGTACTAAAAAAGGTGTTACTTTTAATGTGTTATTTACTTGAATCGTACTGTCTTTATTTATATCAATAAGCTCGATATTTCGGAGATTTATTAACTGATTCCAAGGGCCATTATTGCGTAAAAAAGTTTTCATCTTAGGCATTACATATACTTTTGTACCTTTTTGGCCTAATGCCTCTCTACCAAAATACATTAAGCCACTGTAATGGCCAATGTGCGCGTGTGTTAAAAATATGCCATCTATTAAAGAAGAAGTTTTTAAATGGTTTTGAGATAAATTTGCCAACTGTGTAGTAATATCTGGTGTTGCTTCAAAAAGCCATTTTTGATTATTTTCTTTATCTACCAAACCCAAAGAAACTACTTTTTGCTTTCTAAATTTACCTTGATAGTAGTTTAAACAACACTCTTTTTTACACCCAATATGAGGATATCCTGCATCTTGAGCAATACCTAAAACCGTTACATATTGCTGCATTTTATTTTTTTGCTGAGTATTGTTTTTATCTGAGGTTTGGCAAGAGATAAGAAGTGCACAACCAATAATTTTAAGAATTCGCATTTTAATTTTTTCTATAAAGATAAAAAAAGCATCAACTTTATGTTAATGCTTTTATTTTTTTAATAAATATTTGAAGTAAAACTATTTTACAACAACTCTCCAACCATGTTTGTCTGGAGCTTTATTTGTTTGTATGTCTGTAATAGCTTTTTTTAGAGTACTTGCGTAAGGTTGGCTTAATTCGGGTAATTCGTATTCTTTTTCTTGATATCCAAAACCAGCAATAGGTGAAATTACAGCTGCCGTTCCTGCTCCAAACATTTCTTTTAAACTACCAGATTGTGCTGCTGCAATTACCTCTGAAACAGTAATTTTTCTGACTTCAACATCAATATCTAAATCTTTTGCAATTTGAATAATGCTTTTTCTAGTAATTCCATCTAATATTCTATCACTTACCGGACTTGTAATTAGTGTGTCATTAATTCGAACAAATATATTCATGGCACCCGCTTCTTCTATGTATTCGTGCGTATTATCATCAGTCCAAATTACCTGATTAAAGCCTTTTTCTATAGCTAGCTGAGTTGGATAAAATTGAGCAGCATAATTACCACCAGCTTTAGCAAAACCAACACCACCATTAGCAGCACGCGCATATTTTTCTTCTATTAAAACTTTTACTTTTCCTGCAAAATAAGCTCCAGAGGGAGCTGTACAGATCATTAATTTATACTCATCTGCTGGTGAGGCATGAAATCCTTTTCCAGAGGCGAACATAAAAGGTCTTATGTATAATGAACTTCCTTCGTTAGTAGGAATCCAATTAGCATCTACTTTTAGTAACTCTTTTAACCCGTTCATAAAGACATCTTCAGGAATTTGAGGAATTACCAATCGTTCTGCAGATTTGTTTAAACGTTTACAGTTTTCTGTAGGTCTAAACAAAAGAATATTTTCGTCGGCATCTTTATAAGCTTTCATTCCTTCGAAAATAGATTGACCATAATGAAAAATTTTTGCTGAAGGATCTAACGAAATTGGTGCATACGGCTCTATAATTGGTGTTCCCCATTGACCATTTTTGTAAGTGCAAGTAAGCATATGGTCTGAATATACACTTCCAAAAGGTAAATTATTAAAGTCTACACTGTCTATTCTAGACTTTTCTATATGTTTGATTTCTATAGTAGAATTCATGTTTTAAATCGATTAATTTTAGTGCAAATGTACATAATTTATTTATCTGAAGTAATATAAAAATAAGGCAGATACTGTTAAAATCATTACCTTTGTAATAGATACTTAAAAATAATAACATGAAATCAATTTTAAAAATTTTTATGGTTGCACTATTAGTGTTAACTGCGTGTAAACAAGAAAAATCAGAAGTTAAAACTCAACAAACCAACACACAAGAGGCTTCTTATGCTTCTTTTGGAGACAAGATAACTGAAGATAATTTTTTAACTTCTAAGGAAATGTTGGCAAAATTTGAAAACCTACAAGTTGGTGATACGATTTCAGTAAAATTTGCCTCTAATATAAAAGAGGTGTGTTCTAAAAAGGGATGCTGGATGAAATTACCATTATCAGAAACAACTGAAACAATGGTTCGTTTTAAAGATTACGGCTTTTTTATGCCTTTAGATGCCAATGGCAAAGAGGTTATTGTAGAGGGTAAAGCTTTTGTTCAAATAACACCGGTAGAAGAATTAAAGCATTATGCACAAGATGCTGGTAAAAGTGAAGAAGAAATTGCACTAATTACAGCACCAAAAAGAGAATTTGCTTTTGAGGCAAATGGTGTTTTAATGAAGTAGTTTACAATGATAAAAAATACCCTAATATTCGTTTTTTCTTTTTTAATTTTAGCTTGCTCACCAAAAACTGAAACTAAAGAAACAGAACGTAAGAGTACTATTTACAAGCAGTCAGAAATGGCTGCTTTAATGTTACAAATGTATGCAGTTAACTTAGAAAATAAAGAGTTGATTTTAAAAGGTGAAAAACCTAAAGATTTTCCAAAAGAATTTTTAGCTATTCATACGGCAAATTTAACAGATTCAACAGATAGAAACGCTACGTTTAATGCTTTTTCAGATATTTATTTAGCAAATTTGAAGGCTGTTTTTAATAGCTCAAAAGACTCGCTAATTTTGCAACACAATACAACTATAAATAGCTGTATTGCATGCCACAAAACCACTTGTATTGGTCCTATACCAAAGATTAAGAAACTATTAATTCCATCACCTTGAAACGAGAAATTTTAATAACATCCGACGGCTCATCTACCATACATTTGCCAGACTGGAATGAACAATATCATTCTAAAAATGGCTCTATTAATGAAACCTATCATGTATTTATAGAAAGCGGTTTAAAACAGTTAGCCAAAAATAAAGTTGCTATTTTAGAAATTGGTTTTGGTACGGGATTAAATTGTTTTATAACCTATTTAGAGGCTCAAAAAGAAATAGATTATGTTGGGGTAGAAGCCTATCCAGTTACACCAGAAGAGGTTGAAAAAATGAATTTTATTGATGTTTTAAATGCTGGTGATAAAAAGGATGTTTTTGATAAAATGCATGCAACTACTTGGGAAGAAAAACACAAAATTTCCTCGAATTTCTCACTTACAAAAAGAAAGCAGTTTTTTGAAGATATAGAAGACATAAATAATTTTGATTTGATTTATTTTGATGCTTTTGGCGCGAGAGTTCAGCCTCAATTATGGACAGAAGATATCTTTGCAAAAATGTTTACCTCATTAAAAGAAAACGGAATTTTAGTTACCTATTCTGCCAAAGGTAGCGTAAGAAGAGCTATGCAGGCCGTAGGTTTTTTGGTAGAGCGATTACCTGGTCCTCCAGGAAAAAGAGAAATGCTAAGAGCAATAAAAAAAGCTACTTAATAGTTTTATAAGTAAATAAATAATAAAGAGTAAAAATGGAATTTAGAAGAAAATTTGGAAGCAGAAAAAGAATAAAACCCAAAAAAGGTCTCTTTTTGGTACTATTGTTGGCCATTGTAATAATTTTATGGTACAAGGCAGAAGCAATTATGAACGCACTGTTTTAAGGTTATTTTTTAAACTCTCTCCCTTTCCATTGGTAATTGCTAACCAAAGATTTTATTACAATAAACACATTAAAAAACGGATATGCTATTGTGCATAAAAGATACCATTTTAAAAATGATTGTACATGCTTGTAAAAGCGTATTGTAGGTATTAATAATATTAAATCGATACACATTTTAGCTGCAATAATTCTTCCAAAATAAACCCTGTTTTCTGGTATAAAAAAAGCAATTACAATACTTAAATTTGTTAGAAATACAACGCTACCAATAATCTTGGCAGTTTTCGATTTTAACTTACTTGTTTTTGAAGCCCATCGTACTCTTTGATGCATAAGCTTTGTAAAATTTTTAACAGGAAAAGTAGTAACCGTAGCCTCTAAAGTTTTAATAAAATGAACGTTTTTTTTATCTTTTTCTATAAATTTTTCAAAAAGAAAAATGTCGTCTCCGCTTGCAATATTATCGTTTCCCTCAAAACCATTTAGAGCAATAAATTCACTTTTTTTATAAGCTAAATTTGCCCCATTGCATAAAAAAGGTACTTTCAAACCAAAACCACCAATAGTGCTTCCTTTTAAGCTCATAAAATCTAATAATTGAAATTGAGCTAAAAATGTATTTTCTGCAGCGTAATTTACAGGGCCAATCAACATTTTTGGATTGTTTTTTACAATAAAATTCTCAAAACTTTTTAACCATTTTTTGGGTACAAAGCAGTCTGCATCTGTAGTTACTATCCAAGTATTTTTTGCATGGTGGATAGCAGTGGAAATGGCATCCTTTTTTGGAGAATTTGAGCGTCTTTTATTTTTAATTATCTGAGTATTTATTTCGTTACTTTTTAATAGTTGTTTTAAAATAGCAACGGAATCATCAGTAGAGTTATCATCAACAAAAATATATTCTACCAACTCATTAGGGTAGGATATTTCTTTAAAAGATGAAACAAGGTTTGGTAGATTTTTAACTTCATTTCTAAATGGAATTATAACAGAAAATGATATTCCTTTAGTTTTTTTATGGTCAATTATACGTGTAGATGAGTCTAAATTATTTGATTCTTTTACGTTGAAAAAACCAATAGTTAACAACACTATTAATATTCCATAACAAGTAAATAAAAAAATGAGAGATAAAATCATTTTACAAATTTAGGTTTAAATGTAAGTACAAAATAGCTACCCAAAATTGCAGGTATTGCAAAGTTTAAAAACCACATGATGGTAGCAATACTTAAAATGGAAACGGTATCTGTGGTTATTTTAGAGAACAATAAAACTGCTACAGCTCCTTTTACTACTACATCTAGTAATGTTAACATAGGAATAAATGAGCTAATCAAATACATAGTAAAAATAGTGCTAATGGCTGTAATATATGAAACATCAATGTTAAAAATAATAACCAATAAGTACCATTGATGAGAAAAAACAAGATATCTTAAAAAAGATAAAACACCTATTTTAACGTGCTTTTTTTTAGATATTTGAACTGCGTATTTTCGAAAAATGTTCTTTACAGACTCTTTGTATTTTAAAATTAAAACAATACAAATACTGCACATAATAACAACAAAAAACCAGTTTATGACACTAGTAAAGTTAAATGTGATGATTTTTTTTCGAATATTTTTATCAAAAAAAAGCATTTTTGCACCATACTCTCCAATTCTATTAGGTGTAATAATACTGGTAGTAAGCGATGCTAAAGATTGAATGCTAGCGTTCTTATAGCTTATCATTTTGTAGTTAGAAACAAGTATTTGCCATTTTTTAATTTCAAGCAACCAATTGATAATACTTAAAGATAATAATGGCAATAAATTATTTAAAGAAAATACTTTTAGTTCAATTACTGAAAAACGTAATTGATTGTTTACAATTAATTTTTGTGAAATAATATAACAACAACCAAATACAATGGTAAGTTTTATGAGCAACCAAAAGAAATGCCTAAATTTGTTTGTTTGTAAATATTTCATGATTTGCAAAGTAACAAATAATCATCAATAGTTATGGTGGCAAAATTCTAAAAGAATTGATGTTTTGGCAATAGAGAAAATTATTTTAGGGATAGATCCCGGAACTACTATTATGGGCTTTGGAGTTATAAAAGTGGTTGGTAAAAAAATGGAGTTTATTCAAATGAATGAATTACTACTTACCAAATACGATGATCATTATTTAAAGTTGAAACTAATTTTTGAGAGAACAATAGAGTTAATAGATACTTATAACCCAGATGAAATAGCTATTGAAGCTCCTTTTTTTGGTAAAAATGTACAATCTATGTTAAAACTAGGAAGAGCGCAGGGTGTAGCTATGGCTGCAGGTTTGTCTCGAGAAATTCCAATTACAGAGTACTTACCCAAAAAAATAAAAATGGCTGTTACAGGAAACGGTAGCGCAAGTAAAGAGCAAGTAGCTATGATGTTAAAATCGCTTTTAAATTTAAAAACGTTACCAAAGAACTTAGATGCAACCGACGGTTTAGCAGCTGCTGTTTGTCATTTTTACAATTCAGGAAAAGTAATAGGTGGAAAAAACTACACCGGTTGGGCAAGTTTTGTAAAGCAAAACCCCAAAAAAGTTACCTAATTTTAATAGAAAATAGCTGTTTTTATGCCGGGAATTTATATTCATATTCCATTTTGTAAACAAGCATGTTTTTACTGCGACTTCCATTTTTCTACTTCTACAAAGAAAAAAGATGCAATGATACTTTCTCTTATTAAAGAGATGTCTTTGAGAAAACAAGAACTTTTAAAAGAAAAAGTAACCACTATTTATTTTGGCGGTGGAACTCCTTCTATTTTATCAACCTCAGAAATTAATAGCCTCATAGAGGCAGTTTATACAAATTTTGAGGTGGTAGAAGAGGTAGAAATTACGTTAGAGGCCAATCCGGATGATTTATCCGAAGAGAAAATTAAAGCACTTTCTAAGAGCAGAGTAAATAGGTTAAGTATTGGTATTCAATCTTTCGATGAGAATGATTTACAGTTAATGAATCGTGCTCATAATGCTGGTGAAGCAAAAAAATCTTTGGAGTTGGCTACCCAATATTTCGAAAACATTTCTCTAGATTTAATATATGGAATTCCTGGAAGTACAACTGCTACATGGTTAGAAAATATTAATACTGCCTTACGTTTTAATGTTCCTCATATTTCTAGCTATGCGCTTGTTGTAGAACCCAAAACAGCGCTCGAACATTTTATAGCAACTGGTAAAATTAAAACAGTAGAAGATGTAGTTGTTCAAAAGCAATTTTTACAACTCACAGAAATGTTAGAAGCAGCAGGTTACATACATTACGAATTGTCTAGTTTTAGCAAACCAGCTTTTTTTAGTAAAAATAATACAGCTTACTGGATGGGCAAATCTTACCTTGGTATTGGTCCTTCTGCCCATTCTTTTAATGGCAAAGAAAGAAGTTGGAACGTAAAAAATAATTCGAAGTACATAAAAGATATTGCCCAAAATATATTGCCACTAGAAAAAGAAATTTTGTCTATAGAAGATAGGTATAATGAGTATGTTATGACAGGTTTACGAACTATGTGGGGTGTTTCGATTGATAAAATTAATTCGGATTATGGCTTAAAGTTTGCACAATATATTTTACAACGCTCACAAAAATATAGAGCTCAAAAGTTATTGTCTCTTCATAACAATACTCTTAAAACAACCAAAAAAGGTAGTTTTTTAGTAGACGGAATTATTACCGATTTTTTTATGGTTTCTTGATTTTTTAGTTGTATTCATTTTAATTTTCGATTATTTTTTATTTTAAAAACCTATATTTGAAAAACGTCAATTAGAAAGAATAAATGAAGGCAATTATAGAATATAACTCAAGAAAAATTGAAATAAATGTATCGAAACCAATAGATATTTCTATAGCAATAGATGTACAAAAACCAGCAATAAATGCTTGGTATATTGACGATCCAATAATTGTTCCTGAAAAATTTGAGAATAAAGAAGTGACTGTAAAAAATGGTGCAGTGGTTAATTTTAACCGCATACATTTTAATCCGCATTCTCATATTACTCATACAGAATGTGTAGGTCATATAACAGAAAAAATACATTCTGTAAACTCTAATTTAAAACATTATTTTTTTGTTGCCGAGGTGGTAACAGTTGCACCAGAAGAAAGAGGAGAAGACTTTGTTATATCTGCAAAACAATTAAAAACAGCGTTGCGTAACAAAAAAAGAGATGCTATTGTAATTCGTACCATACCTAATTTACTAGAAAAAAAATCGATGCGATATTCCAATACAAATCCGCCCTATTTACTAGAGGAAGCAGCTATCTACTTAAAAGAAAAAGGGATTAAACATTTGCTTATAGATGTGCCTTCGGTAGATAAAGAAAAAGATGAAGGCAAACTATTGGCTCATAACGCTTTTTGGAATACAAATGGTAACCTTCGTTTAGATGCAACTATTACAGAGTTTATTTATGTACCAAACACGGTAAAAGACGGAGAATATCTGTTAAATTTAATGATTGCTCCTTTCGAAAATGATGCGACACCGAGTAAGCCAATTTTGTACAAAATATTAAAATAGACATCCTAAAAAAAGGTTTTTTTTACAATAAAAGTAAATTTAAATAGTGTAAGAACACTCTGCAATTACAATTTAAAACCATTTCTTACGTCTAAAATACCAAACAGCACCAATGGTTACTAATACCATAATGCCTAATAATATAAAATAACCATATTTAAATTTTAATTCAGGTATATTTTCGAAATTCATACCATAAATACCTGCTAAAAATGTAAGCGGAATAAATATTACAGATAATATAGTTAAGGTTTTCATAACTTCATTTAATCGATGTCCTTGAATACTAAAAATTAAGTTTATTTTACTTTCTAACTCTTGTAATTCAAAATCGATATTAGAAATTAAATTATTGGTCTGTTCTTTAAGTTCACTAAAATATTTTACGTTAAAACCTGGTATTTGAGATTTTTCTAATTTAATAACAGTATCTTTTAGGCTAATTGTTGCCTTTTTAAAATTGAACAATTCTTGTTTTCTTTTTTCTACCAATGATGTAAATTCTGGAGTTGGATTAATGTTAGAAGCATTTAATTTATTGGCGTTTAAATCGGCATTCAATTGATACGTTTCTTGATAGTTATCTATCAAAGACTCTAAAATTAGAAACAATAAATAGTCCGCTTTTTTCTTTCTGATAATTCCTTTATTTCCTTGTAAACGTTCACGAATCCAAGCAAAATAATCTCCAGGTTTTTCTTGTATAGACCAAAGAAAATCTTTGGAAACAATAAAAATCATTTGTTCAGAATTTAACTTGTTATTGGTAGTAATTAATACTCGAGTGGTTATAAATAGTAAGTTTTCTAAAATAATTACTTTATTAGAATGTTCTTCATCTCCTAGAAGTTTTATTAAAAAATCGTCTAATTTATTTTGATGAACTACCTTTTTATAATCGTCATAAAATTTAATTCCGTATGTATTTAGCCATGAAACACCCTCTAAATTTTCAGAGAAATTTATGGAAGTAATATCGGTAAAACTTTTTTTCTCGTGATTGTTAACAGAATAGCTTATTAGTGAGGTGTTCTTTAAAAAATTATTTTCCATTTAAATAATAATTGTAGATTTGGTATTATAAAGGTAGTTTTTTTTGATGATATTTTAGTTTAAAAAGAAGAGCTGTTAAAATATGAGCTACCCTAAACAAAAATGGTTAGTTACTAAAAGCAATGGATATAGAACAATTTAGAGATTTTTGTTTGTCTAAAAAAGGAGTAACAGAACACTTTCCTTTCGATGAAGTTACGCTGGTTTTTAAAGTAATGGGTAAAATGTTTGCTTTGGCAAGTCTTGACAAGTGGGAGAAGAATGAGCAAACAATTAATTTAAAATGCAACCCAGAAAGGGCAATTGCTTTAAGAGAAAATTATGAAGGTATAATTCCAGGCTGGCATTCGAACAAAAAACATTGGAATACGGTAACTGTAAATTTTAGTGATGTTTCAGATAGCTTAGTAAAAGAGTTAATTTCCCATTCTTATGATATGGTAGTAAAGGGTCTTACTAAAAAGGCACAATTAGAATTGAAAAATTTGTAAGATGCAAAAGCAAACTTTAAGGACTTTATACAAGCAAAAAAGAGAAAATTTATCTGCTGTTCAAATTAAAGAGCTTGAAAATAATATTTATAAGCAACTCTTTACGTTAGATATTTCTGCTGTTAAAACAGCACATATTTTTTTAACGTTAGAAAAATTTAAAGAAATTAACACAACACCAATCATTAATTATTTAAGAAAAAAAGGAATTCGAATTGCCGTTTCTAAATGTAATTTTAAAAACAACACATTATCTCATTATTATTACGAAGAAAATACAGCATTAATTTTGAATAGATTTGGGGTTCCAGAACCAGTAAATGCAGAGAAAGCAGAGGAATCTGATTTTGATTTAATTTTTGTTCCGTTGTTAATTTCAGATACGGCTAATTATCGTGTTGGCTATGGAAAAGGCTTTTACGATCGTTTTTTAGCTAAATGCAGACCAGATGCAAGGTGTATTGGAATTAATTTTTTCGAGCCAATCTCTAAAATTGACGATCTTAATGAGTTTGATTTCCCTTTGCACACTGTTATTTATCCAATTTAAATTATAAGTTAGGAAGTTTAAAAAGTAAATTCGGATTAGGGCAAATACTTTTCCAGATTTCCAATTCACTTTCAAAAGTTACTCCAGGAAAATCGTTGGTATAATCTAAAAGCGTTAGCATTACTTGAAAATGGAGATGCGGAACCCAATCACCATTTTCTGTTGCATTTGCCAATACAGCAATTTCATCGCCTTTTTTTACAAAACTACCAATTCTATGTTTCAAAACACTTTTTATTGTATTGTGCCCATATAAAGTATAAAAGTGAAAATGCTTAAGCTGATGTTTTAAAATTAACAAACCACCATAACCTTTGTGGTAAGAATCATCTGAAGTACAAACAACTTCACCATCTAAAATTGCGTGTACAGGTGTGTTTTCTGGTAACCAAAAATCCAATCCTAAATGAGTGTTTCTTTTTTCAGTTCCTTCGGTTGTTTTTCTTTCATAAATAGAAGAGGTATAAAGAGCTCTTTTTTCTAAGTAACCACCTGCAATAATTTTATTAGGTATTGTTTTTTGTAAGTCCATAATTTTACCTTCAAAAAAAGTAAGATTGTTAAAATCGTCTTTTCCGTTAATAAAATTGCTATGAACACTTAAATCTAAATGATGAGCTTCGGTTTTGTTTATTGTTGGAAACAATGTTTTTAAAGAGAATTTTTCTTTTTGAGCCCAGCTTTTAAATAAGTCAATATTTGGGTGTTCTGTATAACCAAACCTTTTTTTAAAGAGGTGATGTACTTCTGTTGTTTTCATAAAATAAAAATAGCATAAAGTTTTAAAAAACGGGCTATAAACATTTCTTAATATTTGTAGATTTGTTCACAATCTTAAAATTTAGAAATGGTAGTTCAAGGAAATATTGTAGATATTATTAACAAACGAATTTTTAAAGGAGAAATAGCGATTGAAAACGGACAGATTTCTAATATTAGAGAGGCAAATCATACCAAAGAGAACTTTATTTTACCAGGTTTTGTAGATGCCCATATTCACATAGAAAGTGCCATGCTAGTTCCTTCGGAATTCGCTAAAATTGCAGTTGTTCACGGAACTGTTGCCACTGTTTCAGACCCTCATGAAATTGCCAATGTTCTTGGAGTTGAGGGTGTGAATTTTATGATAGATAATGGAAAAAAAGTTCCTTTAAAGTTCAATTTTGGAGCTCCAAGTTGTGTGCCTGCTACGTCTTTTGAAAGTGCAGGAGCAGTAATTAATGCAGATGATGTTAAAGAGTTGATGGAAAATCCGGATATTAAATATCTTGCAGAGATGATGAATTACCCGGGTGTTTTGCATAACGATGATGAAGTTTTTAAAAAAATTGAACATGCAAAAAGTAATAATAAACCAATAGATGGGCACGCACCAGGTTTGCGCGGAAAAGATATTTCTACCTACATAAATGCAGGAATTTCCACAGATCACGAATGTTTTTCTTATGATGAAGCGTTAGAAAAACTTCAAAAAGGAATGAAGGTAATTATACGAGAAGGCTCTGCAGCAAAAAATTTTGAAGCTTTAATAGATTTAGTACCCGATTATTATGAAAATATGATGTTTTGTTCAGACGACAAACATCCCGATGATTTGTTACTAGGTCATATCAATCAGTTATGTGAAAGAGCAGTAGCTAAAGGAATTGATATTTATAAAGTTTTACAAGTTGCTTGTGTAAACCCTGTAAAACACTACAAATTAGACGTAGGTTTGTTACAGAAAGGAGATGCTGCCGATTTTATTATTGTTGATAATTTAAAGCATTTTAATGTTTTAGAAACCTATATTAATGGCACAATAGTAGCAAAAAATGGGGTGTCTTTTGTAGAGCATGTCGATTTTGAGCTCTTAAACAATTTTAATGCTCATAAAAAGATTGAAAAAGATTTTAGCTTTCAATCTTCTGTAAATAAAATAAGGGTGATTGAAGCGCTAGATGGTGAATTAGTAACCAATCAAATTGAAGCCTCAACCTTAATAAAAGAAGGAAATTTAGTTTCAAATACCTCAACCGATATTTTAAAAATGACGGTTGTAAACCGTTATAAGAATGAGAAGCCAGCTATTGCATTTATAAAAAACTTTGGTATTAAAGAAGGTGCTATTGCAAGTTCTGTTGGCCACGATTCTCACAATATTATTGCCATTGGAGCTTCTGATAAAGCAATTTGTGATGCTGTTAATTTAATAATTGATAATAAAGGTGGTATTTGTGCCGTTACAGAAACAAAAACCAAAGTAGTTCCATTGCCAGTTGCAGGTATCATGTCTAACAAATCTGCACAAGAAATTGGTAAATCTTATGCCGAGTTAGATAAAATGGCCAAGTTAATGGGAAGTACGTTACGAGCGCCTTATATGAGTTTATCGTTTATGGCGTTACTGGTAATTCCATCCTTAAAATTATCTGATAAAGGTTTGTTTGATGGAAATACTTTTAAATTCACTTCTTTAGAGATTAAATAACAAATTGTTTATTACGGTGTTTAAATTTATGGGAAAGTGGGGTTTTACAAGTTAGATTTCTCCAAAAGTTCGAATTAGTTTTTAGTTTTTAAATGAAGGCAAGCAAAACAGTTTAGCCACGATTGCAGCATTTGTTTGAGCTCTTTTTTAGGCTAGTTTGAGTGCCACGCTTTTTGGCGTGGTAATCTCGAAAACAGCTTCAAAAAAGCGAGTGCGAAAAGCGTGAAATAGCTTCAAAAAAGAGTTATTTTAAAATATTACTTTTGTTGGCGTCAACCAAAATAAATAAAATGAAATAATGAGTTTACAGCAAGATTTAGAGAGTAGAAGTGGTAATAAATGCGAATTATGCGCTTCGGAAAATAGTTTAAGTATTTATGAGGTGAAACCAAGCCAAACTGGGGGAGGAGGTATAGATGGTAGCTTGTTGGCTTGTGAAACATGTGTTTCTCAAATAGAAAATCCGGAAACTACAGACCCAAATCATTGGCGTTGTTTAAATGATGCTATGTGGAGTGAATTTAGGGCAGTAAAAGTGGTTACATGGAGAATGCTTTCTCGACTAAAAAATGAAGGATGGCCAAAAGATTTATTGGATATGATGTATTTGGAAGATGACGATTTGCGTTTTGCTAAGGAATCTAATGATCATTTAGATGAAAGTGAAAAAATTATTCATAGAGATGCAAATGGAGCTATTTTACAGGCAGGAGATTCGGTAGTTTTAATAAAAGATTTAAAAGTAAAAGGTTCTAGTATGGTTGCTAAGCAAGGAACAGCAGTTCGTAGAATTTCTTTAGATTACGAAAATTCTAAATATATTGAAGGAAAAGTGGGAGCAACTCAAATTGTTATTGTTACCGATTATGTAAAAAAAATGGCTGAAAAGGATTAAATTTTATAATTAATGTTTTAAAAAAGAAAAAATGAAAAGTAAGATTTTAATAATACTTAGTTTGTTTGTTTTGGTTTGTTGTGCTCCTAAAAAGTTCAAGTCTAAATGGCTAGATAAAAAAGCACCACAAACTTTTAAGGCACGGTTTGAAACCACACAAGGAAATGTTGATATTGAGGCAGTAAGAGAATGGTCTCCAAAGGGAGTAGATAGGTTATATCAACTTATAAAATATGGATATTATAATGATGTTGCTATTTTTAGAGTAGTTCCTGATTTTGTTGCGCAATTCGGTATTCACAATGATTCTATTATTAATAAAAGTTGGCAAATTGGTATAGAAGATGAACCTGTTGTACAGAAAAACGATTCTATGACACTGGCTTTTGCAAGAGGTGGCGTAAACTCAAGATCTAACCAAGTATTTATAAATTTAAAAAATAATTATCGTTTAGATACGCTTACTTATGCTGGGGTGAGAGGTTTTCCGGTAATTGCGAAAGTGATAAAAGGAAGTGAAAATGTGTTGAAGTTTTACAATGGTTACGGTGATAAATTAGGAAGGAAACAAGATTCTATAACTCGGTTTGGGAATAAATTTTTAAAAGAAAAGTTTCCGAAGGTAGATTTTATTAAAAAGGCTTATTTGATTAAATAAGCCTTTTTAAAAATTTTAGAGTTGAGAGTTATTTTTTACTAAAGATGTAAAAGTTCTCGTCTATAGTTACTGTAGTATTTTTATCAGAGAGTGTTTTGCTTTGCACTTTAGTGGTTGGGTACAACCACGTTTCCTCTTTATTAATAAAAACTTTTACAGGCATATTAAATCCTTCTACAACGTTTGTCCATTTATAAGTTAAAACATTATTTTGAATCGTATAATCTAAAGTAGGAATACTTGTATTTCTTAAATATTGATCAAATACTTTGCTTAAATCTATTCCAATTTCAGTACTTAAAAAGGTTTCAATTTGGGCAGTATTAACTGTTTTGTGACGAAATACTTTATTCATTTTTCGAAGAATCATTCGCCATTTTTCATCGTTATTAGTTATTTGTCTTAAGGTGTGTAGCAAGTTTCCACCTTTGTTATACATATCGCTAGAACCTTCACTGTTTACATTATATTCTCCAATAATAGGTGATAGATTTGCAATATAATTTCTGAGTCCGATTACGTATTCAGAAGCAGCTTTTTTTCCGTAGTAATAGTCTAAAAAAAGACTTTCAGAATAGTTGGTAAAACTTTCATGTATCCACATATCTGCAATGTCTATATTGGTAATATTATTGGCAAACCATTCGTGGCCCGCTTCGTGAATAATAATAAAGTCGAACTTTAAGCCCCAGCCAGAGCCAGATAAATCTCTCCCTAAATATCCTTTTTTATATTGATTACCATACGTTACAGAGCTTTGATGTTCCATGCCCAAATACGGAACTTCTACTAGTTTAAAACCATCTTCGTAAAAAGGATATGGACCAAACCAATGCTCGAAAGCTTTCATCATTTTTGGTGCATCTTTAAAATGTTCTTTGGCTTTTTTTAAATTGTCTTTTAAAACAAAGTAATCCATATCTAATGGGCCGTTCTCTCCATAGTATACTTCAGAGAAATGAGCATAATCTCCAATATTTACATTTACACCGTAATTATTTATAGGGTTATCTACATACCAATTGTATGTTTTTGTTGTACCATTATCTTCAATACTTTCTAGCCTTCCGTTAGAAACATCTGCTAAATTTTTTGGTACTGTAACGCTTATACGCATATTCTCTACTTCGTCATACATATGGTCTTTACAAGGCCACCAAACACTTGCACCTAAACCTTGGCAAGAGGTGGCAACAAAATGATTTCCATTTTGATCTTTTTTCCAAGAAAAACCACCATCCCAAGGAGCTCTTACCGCCTCTTTAGGATTTCCTTGATAATAAACAACTATACTTTCGGTACGACCTATTTTTTGTGGTTTTATCAATTGAATGAAGTGTGCATTTCCATTATGAATTACCTCTAATTCTTTTCCGTCTTGTGTAACTTTTGTAATTTTTAGAGGTGCTTGCAAATCTATCTGCAAAGACTGATATTCATTTAAAACTGTGTACTTAATGGTATTTTTACCTGATATAAATTTGGTGTCTGGAAAAACTTCAATATCTAAATGATAATATGTTAAATCCCACCAGATTCTCTCTGGAGTAATACTTCCTCGAAGGGTATCTTGTTGTGAAAAATTATTTTTCTTTACCAATAAACCTTGGGCTTTAATGTTGCAAAAGCTAAGGCTTGCGATGTAAAATAATAGAAGAAAACGAAATTTCATAATTAGTTGTAGGGTTTTAATGAATATAGTTTTACTTTAGTTGAAAACCTTCTGCTGGTTTAGCATTTAAAAGGTGAGTTACAAAATAATCCCAACGTTTTCTTGTCATATAATTGGTCATTTTTCCGTAACCATGTCTTTGATTTGGAAAAATTATCATGTCAAAATCTTTATTGGCATTAATAAGCGCTTCTACTACTAGCATTGTGTTAGAAGGAGGTACATTATCATCCATAGAACCATGAGTAATTAATAATTTTCCTTTTAAATCTTTTGCAATTAATTGATTTGCTTGATTGTCGTAATTTGTAGTTCCGTCTGCTTTTCCTTCTATATTTCCTTTTTCTAGAAGTCCTTGCCACTTTTCTCCCCAATCAGCTTCATAATTTCGGTTGTCATGATTTCCAGCCCCAGAAACAGCAACATCATAAAAATCTGGATAAGCAAAAACAGCTCTGGTAGAGGCGAAACCACCACCTGAATGCCCCCAAATTCCTACTCTATCTATGTCCATACCTTTGTACTTTTTTGCCAATTGTTTAATTGCAGTAATATTGTCTGGTAAGCCATTGTCTCCCATATTTCCATAATAGAAATCGTGAAACGATTTAGACCTCATAGGAGTTCCCATAGCATCTACAGCAACTACTACAAAACCTAATTCGGCAACTGCTTGAAAATCTCTCCAGACAGGTCTAAAGCTGTAGTTACCAACAGAGCCAGATTGAGGTCCTGGATAAATGTAATTTAATACCGGATATTTGTTGTTTTCGTTGTAGTGAGATGGTAAAAATAAGACACCGTATAAATCTGTTTTTTCATCTCTTGCCTTTACAGAAAATTCGTTAGGAGCTTGCCAATTATTTTTTATCAATTCAGAAATATCGGCAGTTTCTAATTCCATTATTTTTTCTCCAATACTATTTCTTAATACAGTAGTGGGAGGTATACTAGTTGTAGAATAGGTATCTATAATTAAATTGTTATTATTTGAAAAAATGGCTTTATGTGTTCCTTTATCAGGTGTTAAATTTGTAAAGTTACTCCCATCAAAATTTACTTTATAATAATAATTATGGTAGGGATTTCCTTCTTCTTTGCATCCTGCAGTGAAATAAATTTGTCTATTTTTTTCATCAACATTCACAACTTGTTTTACAATGAAATTACCACTTGTTATTTGATTTTTAAGCTTTTTTGTAGTTAAATCGTACAGGTATATATGTCCCCAGTCTGTTTTTTCTGAGTACCATATAAACTCGTTAGAGTCGAATAAAACTCGCCAATTTTCTGCATTTACACCAGACTCGTAGTAGGTTTCAACCTCTTCTTTATGAATAGATGTAACCCCCCCTGTTTGGGCGTCTGCTATTTGTAAATGTGCTATTTTATGATCTCTAGAGCCAGAAACAAATGCAAATTTTGTTCCCTCTTTGTTCCATTGTGCATCTAAAAGTTCGTTATTCCAGTCTGCAATATGATCTGTTGTAGTGCCTCGCTGAAAATCGGGTTTCATTTTTAAACGAACTGTTTTAGGGGTATTTCCTAAATGAATGATTACCCTTTCTATGGTAAATATTTTTTCATCGCCAGGCAATGGATGTTTCCAAGCTTCTAATTTCGGATGACCAACATTTGTAGCGGTAAGATACATCATTCCAACACCTCTTGCATCTTGTTGAAAAGTTGCAATTTTATCTGAATTTGGAGACCACTTTAAAACTGCTCCATCACTTTTTGTCCAACCGGCATTGTTCGTTGCGTAACCATAGTCTTTTTTTCCATCAAAAGTAAGCTGAGTCTTTTTATTGGTGGTTAAATCTCTAATCCAAAGGTTATAGTTGTATATATATGCAGCCAGTTTTCCATTCGGAGAAACATGTTCTTTTCTACTTGTTTTTTGTAATGAGTTGCTTTTTTTCGTTAAAGAGTTTTCTTTAATGTTGTAACTATATTTTTCTCTATTAATTGAAAAGTAAAGGGTTTCTAAATCTTCAGAAAGTGTAACATCATATATAGGTAATTCTGATGCCTTAAAAGTGTCATTTTTTTCTTCGGATAATTTTTTTGCTAATTTTTCTTGATCAAAAGCATCATTTTTTGTTTTAGAATCTGTGTTTACTAAAATAAACTTTTTGCCATCTTTTGTGTTAGTGGTATATAAGAGGTGGTTACTGTTTATAAAAGTACTGCCAGAAACTTGGTGCAATACTTTGCTATATAAACCTCTATCCATATGTTTTGCTGCAGCTTCATATTCTGCTACAGTAAACTGTTTCTGTTTATTTGCGCTGGTGCATCCAACTAAAACAAGAAGTAAGGAGCAACTTGTAAAAAAATTGAAAATAGGTGTTTTCATAGTAAATTCGTTTATTTATTGATTGTTAATTCTGTAAAATATTTATAAAAATACGGAATAGTTTCTATTCCTTTTAAATAATTCCAAATTCCAAAATGTTCGTCGGGTGAGTGAATTGCATCTGAATTTAAGCCAAAGCCCATTAAAATTGTTTTACTTTTTAATTCTTTTTCAAATAGTGATACTATTGGAATGCTACCACCACTTCTTTGCGGAATAGGAGTTTTACCAAAAGTAGTTTCATACGCTTTACTAGCAGCTTTATATGCAATTGTATCTATTGGGGTTACATAACCTTGGCCTCCATGGTGAGGTTTAACAACCACTTTAACAGATTTCGGAGCAATGTTTTCGAAATGATTTTTAAATAGTTGCGTAATATCTTTCCAATCTTGATTGGGAACCAAACGCATAGAAATTTTTGCATAAGCCTTACTAGAAATAACGGTTTTAGCACCTTCACCAGTGTAGCCACCCCAAATTCCATTCACATCTAAAGTTGGCCTTATCGAATTTCTTTCGTTTGTTGTATAGTTTTCCTCGCCATGAACATCTCCTATACCAATAGCACTTTTGTAATTTTCAATAGAAAAAGGGGCTTTTGCCATTTCAGTTCTTTCTTCTTTAGATAGTTCTTCTACTTTATCGTAAAAGCCAGGAATTGTTATGCGGTTATTTTCATCGTGTAAAGAAGCAATCATTTTCGATAAAATATTAATAGGATTTGCTACGGCACCGCCATAAAGTCCTGAGTGTAAATCTCTGTTCGGACCTGTAACTTCTACCTCAACATAACTCAAACCACGTAAACCAGTGGTTATTGAAGGAATATCGTTTGCAATCATACCAGTGTCGGAAATTAAGATAACATCATTAGCTAATTTTTCTTTATTTCTTGGAACAAACCACGCCAAACTTTCTGAGCCAACTTCTTCTTCGCCTTCAATCATAAACTTTACATTACAAGGCAAATTACCAGTATTTGTCATGTATTCTAGTGCTTTTACATGCATATACATTTGGCCTTTATCATCACATGCACCTCTTGCAAAAATGGCTCCTTCGGGATGATTTTTTGTATTTTTAATAACGGGTTCAAAAGGAGGAGAAGACCATAGTTCTATGGGGTCTGGCGGTTGAACATCATAATGGCCATATACTAAAACAGTAGGTAGATTTTTGTCTATTATTTTTTCTCCATAAATGATAGGATATCCAGGAGTTTCGCAAGTTTCAACCCTATCACAACCAGCTTTCTTTAAACTTTCTAAAACAAAATCTGCAGTATTTAATACCTCTTTTTTGTATGCTTTGTCTGCACTTACAGAGGGTATTTTTAACATCGAGATAAGTTCGTTTATAAACCTTTCTTTATGTTCTTTGATATATGATTGAATTGTACTCATTGATATTAAAAGTTTTATTTCTTTCAAAAATAGAAAAATAATTAGGAACAAGTTTGTAGTTTGTTTATTTCATAGTCTTTTATTTATTTTTTATATTTAAAGTCTTTAATTTGAAGTAAAATTAGATCTAAATGAGAAAATCTTTATTTTTCTTTTTAACAATAAGTTTGTTTTTTCTGAATTCAAATTGTTACGGACAATATATTCCATATTTTCAAAATTATTCTCTTACGCAATATAGTGCAGGAAATCAAAATTGGGGAATTTCAAAAGCAAGCGATGGCAAACTCTACGTTGCAAATCATAGAGGTTTACTTGTTTTTAATGGTATAAATTGGAAACTATATCAGTTGCCAAATAAAACAACTATTCGTTCGGTATACGCTTACAAAGATGTTGTTTATACAGGCTCTTATGAAGAGTTTGGATTTTGGAAAAAGGATCGAAAAGGTGTTTTAACCTATACTTCACTAACTAATAATTTAGATAGAAACTTTTTAAATGAAGAAATTTGGCAAATTTCTTCATTTGGAGGAGCTATTGTTTTTAGATCATTTTTAAACGTTTATGTTTTTAAAAACAATGAAATTATAAAAATTAAGCCAACCTCAACGGTTATTTCTACTGATGTCGTTGGAGATAACTTTTATGTATCTACGCTTAAAGATGGAATTTTTTTATTAAAAGGAACTCAATTAATTCCCTTTCTAGCTAATAAGCAATTAATTAATACAAAGGTTATTTCCATCAATCAATTTAACAAAAATTTATTGATTACTACCGCTTTAAATGGCTGTTTTATTTTTGATGGAAAAAAGTTAAAGCCTTGGAATACTAATGTTAATGATTTTTTAAAAGCTTATCAGTTAAATAGTTATTCTCAAGTAAGTTCAAATTTACATGTTTTCGGAACTATTCAAAACGGTCTTTATTTTGCAGATTACAATGGTACTATTTTGTATCATTTAAATAAAGAAAACGGATTAGCAAATAACACTACACTATATCAATTTTTAGATAAAAGCAGACTATGGGTTGGTTTAGATAACGGTTTGGCTTCAGTAGAGGTGTTGTCAGATCATTTTTTTTATAAAGATTATTCAGGTAAGTTAGGAGCTGTATATGATGTTGTTTCATACAATGGAGTAACTTTTATAGGAAGTAATACAGGGCTTTATTATTTAGATGAAACAAATAAAATTCAGTTTATAGAAGGATCTCAAGGTCAGGTTTGGGATTTAAAAGTTATTGAGGGAGAACTGTTTTGTGGTCATAATAATGGTACATATGTGATAAAAAATAAAGAATTTATTCAAATATCTCCTTATACTGGTGGATGGGTTATTAAGAAAGTTCCTGGTAAAGATAATTTATATGTTCAAGGAACATATGCAGGTTTGGTAAAATTTCATAAAGAAAATGATTCATGGGTTTCTACTCACCTAGGTAAAACAACTAGCCCATTAAAATTTTTGGTTTTTCAAGATACACATACTGCTTGGGCTACACATGCAAGTAAAGGTGTTTTTAGGGTTAATTTTAATCGAAATTATGATAGTATTTTAGATGTTGTAGACTATAAAAACAAAGGATTGAAATCAGATTTTAATACCCGAGTTTACAAAATTAAGAACGAAATTTGTTTCAAAGCAAATGATGGTTGGTACCGATATGAACCAATTTTAGATAGTATTGTGTCCTATGATCTTTTAAATGAAAAGTTTGGTAGAGATGCATATGTTATTTCCGAAAGTGATGCTGATATTTTAGCTTTTAAAAATCACAAATTTGTGTATTTTACCTCATTATCAGATTTTAAAGAGCAATCCATTATACCTCAAAAGTATATTAACAATAAGTTGATTATTGGTCACGAGAATATCTCAAAACTATCAAACAACAAAATGGTTTTAAACCTTAATGACGGTTTTATGGTACTAGGAACTAATGGTAACAGAGATCCAATAGAGGTGTATCCACCCGTTTTAGAAAGTGTTAAGGTAAATGATTATTTTTTAGATTTAGATTCTATTGAAGATGCATCAATACCATACCAAAATCAGGTTGCAATTGCTTTGTCTTCCTCTAACTCTAAAGATTTTTATTTTGAATATTCTGTTGGAAACAACTCGGTTGATGTATGGAATAAAATTGAAGGAGACTCATTAAAATTAACAAATATTGGCTACGGACAACAAAAAATTAACCTGAGAACTAGTCATAATTTAGGAAATAAATCTGAAGTTCTTGCAGTAACACTTAATGTGCTTTCGCCATGGTATAAAGGAATTTCTGGGTTTTTGTTCTACATTGTCTTAGTATTCATTTTAAGTCTTTTGTTTTTTTATCTTCACAAAAGAAAAATAGCCAAAGAACAACGACTTATAAAACTTAAACATGATTTAGAGCAGAAAGCATTAATTAAAGAACAAACAGCAGAAAATACAAAGAAAATTATTCAACTTAAAAACGATTCTTTGGAAAGAGAATTAAAGTTAAAAAGTAAACAATTGGCCAATACTGCAATGGCTATTATTAAGAAAAATGAATCTATGCTAGGTATAAAAGCAGAGTTAATTCAGAATAAAAATAATTTTGAAAACTTATATGCTTATAAAAAGTTGTTGAAAAAAATTGATAGCTCCATTGGTCACGAAGATGAATGGCAAGTTTTTGAGTATAACTTTAATCAGGTTCATGCAGAGTTTTTTGATAGTTTATCTAAAGAGTTTCCAAATTTATCTCGAAAAGATTTAAAAATCTGTGCATACATCAAAATGAATTTAACATCAAAAGAAATTGCACCTTTGATGAATATTTCTGTAAGAGGCGTAGAAACAATAAGATACAGGCTAAAAAAGAAGATGAATTTAGATAATGATAATTCTCTAGTTGATTTTTTATTAAATTACAACAAATAGTGTTATAGAATTGTTTTTTCTGTTTATTTAGCATACGTCATAACTACGTCAATTTTAAAAAATAAATTGATTTCTCCCAATATATGCTTGCTGTAATCTACGTCAATTCCAATTTTTTTACTCTTTTTGGTTTTTGACGTAATTAAAAAGTATGTTAATTTATTTTTCAATAAAAAATGTATTGTAGTTTTATATCGAACTTAAATTTTACAATCAAAATATGAAAACTAAAATTATTTTACTAATGTTTTTTCTTGTGTCAATATCTATTTCGGCACAAAACATAACCATTACCGGTGTGGTATCCGATGCAGTAACCAAAGAGCCTGTGCCAGGTGCTGGAATACTAGTGAAAGGAACTACTAAAGGTTTTAGTGCAGATTTTGATGGGAAGTATGCCATCAAGGTTAATAAAGGTGACGTTTTACAGTTTAGTTCTATTGGTTATAAAACCAAAGAAATTACTGTTCAGAACCAAACAACAATTAATGTATATTTAGAGGAAGATGTAGAGTCTTTAGATGAAATCGTTATCGTAGGGTACGGTACTCAGAAAAAGGCAGATTTAACTAGCGCTATTTCAACTATTGAAACCTCAGAAATAGCAAAAGTTCAAACCTCTCAGGTTGTTCAGGGTTTTCAGGGGCAAGTTGCAGGTGTTCAAATTAGTAGTAAAGGATCTCCAGGAGATACTCCAGAGGTAAATATTAGAGGTATAAACTCTTTGTATGGTAATTCTGCACCATTATATGTTGTAGATGGAATGTTTTACAATAGTATAGATTTTTTAAATGCTTCTGAAATTAGCGATATTTCAATTCTTAAAGATGCTTCTGCCTCAGCAATCTATGGTGTTCGTGCAGCAAACGGAGTTGTTTTAGTAACTACTAAGGGAGGGAGATTTAATAAAAAAGCTCAAATTGAATATACTTCTAGTTATGGTATTCAGAGAGCTCAAAATGTATTAAAAATGGCTAATGCAGAGCAATTTACAACCTTTGCTTTAGAGTCTGGATCTGCCTCTGAAATAGCAAGCATAGATATGGCTATGCAGCGTTTTGGAAGAAGTAGAATTAACCCTAATATTCCTGATGTTAATACAGATTGGTATAAAGAAACTCTACGTGTTGCAGAAATATCTAATCACGATATTCAAGTAAATGGAGGTACCGATAAAGTTGCATACTCTGTTGGTGGAAATTTCTTATTTCAAGAAGGAATTTTAAAAATGAAAAATAGCTTTGAAAGATTTAACTTAAGAGCTAAGGTAGATGCAAAAGTGAGAGATTGGCTTACTGTTGGAGCTAATTTTTTAAACAGTAGAGCAGTAAAGTATGCAGATGAAGGTTCTGCCTGGCAACTTACTTATTATGCAGTGCCAATTTTGCCAGTTACAGATCAAAACTTTACAGATGCAACTTCTACACCATATGCAGATGCAAGAGAAATTGGCTATAGAGGAAGTCAAAATCCTTTTCCACTTTTAAATAACTCAGATAGAAGAGGAGAAAGAAGAAGAACAACAGCAAATATTTACACCGACTTTACCATTATACCAAATAAGTTAAAGTTTAAATCGACGTTATCATATAATTACAGAGCAACGAATGATAGAAATGTTTTGTTGCCTTATTATATTTCCGATAACTTTCAAAGACAAACAGAGCAGTCTTCTATTACAAGAAATAACAGTGTACAAGAAAATTACATTATTGATAATGTATTAACTTACACAAATTCTTTTGGAGATCATGACTTAACCTTTCTTGCAGGAACCTCTTTTAGAGATGATTATTTTAGAAGCTTTGGAGCAAATGGTAATTTCGACCCAAGTGGCGCTTTTTTAAGAGATAATGAGAAAACATGGTATATTAATAATACAGCTCCTGATAGTAGAATTGCTTATGATGGTGGAAGTAGATTTTACGGATTTTCTTATTTTGGAAGAGCTTCTTATAAGTATTTAGACAAATATATTGCTTATGCCACATACAGAGCAGAAGGAAGTAATAAATACGATCAAACTTATGTGCATTTACCTGCAGTAGGTTTGGCATGGGTAGTTTCTAGAGAAGACTTTTTTGGAGCACCAAAAAACTTTAATTTTTTAAAGTTAAGAGCTGGTTGGGGTAGATTAGCAAATGATGCTGTACCTGCAAGTATACCTCAGAGTGCAAATACCACATCTACTGTTTTTAACGACAATCAATATACAGGTTTTCAATTTTCTACAGCAGCAGATGATTTAGGTTGGGAGTTTACAGAAGAGCTGAACGTTGGAGCAACGGCAAATTTATTCGATAATAGGCTGTCTTTAGAGTTAGACTATTTTATTAAAGACACAAAAAATTTAGCGATACCAGTACTACCTCTTGTTGGTACAGATGTAAGTTTTCAAAATGTAGGAAGTGTTCGTAACAAAGGTTTCGAACTTACGGCAGGTTGGAATCAAAAGCTTACCGATGATTTAAGCTTATCTTTATCTGGTAACTTTAGCTCTATTAAAAATGAAATTACAGATCTAGAAGGTCAACCTCATTTAGATAGAGGAAGTGCAGAGTTTAGACAACGATTAGAAGTAGGACAACCGATTAATGTATTTTACGGTTGGGTATTAGATGGTGTTTATCAAAACAATGCAGAAATAGCAGCAGACCCTACAGCACAAGCTGCAATTAATGATGGAGTAGTTGTAAAGCCAGGTTACTTTAGATATAAAGATTTAAATAACGATGGTGTTTTAGATGCTCAGGATAGAACTCATTTAGGCTCTCCGGTTCCAACATATTATTATGGTGCAAATTTAGGTTTAAACTATAAAGATTTCGAACTATCTGTTCAAGTTTATGGTCAAGGAGGAAATGTTATTCTGAACAGAAACCGTGCAGAAGTTATAAGAACTCAAGGTAGAAATGTAGATGCGCAACTTGCCATTAATAGATGGAGAGGAGAAGGAACATCAAATTCATATCCATCTTCAGAAGGATACAGACAACTATGGAACCAAAGAATGTCTGGTTTTTGGTTAGATGAAGGAGATTTCTTCAGAGTACAAAATATTCAATTAGCGTACAATTTAAGTGTTCAAAACTTACCAGATATTAGACTATCATTTACTGCGGATAGACCATTTATTTCTACAAAAAGCTTTAATGGTTTTAACCCAGAAGTTGGTTTTGATGGTGTAGATTTACAAACATACCCAGTTCCATCAGTATATAGTTTAGGTGTAAAAATAAAATTTTAAAAAAGAGTAATCATGAAAAAAAATATGATATTAAGAGTAGTTTTTCTACTAACTTCATCCGTATTATTTCTTAATTGTAGCGACAAGTTAAATGAAGAACAAGAGCTAGTTGTAATTCAAGGAGATATAGATTACACTAGTGCAGAAGGTGCACAAGGAGCATTAATTGGTGCTTACAGAGCTTTTCAAAGTGTAGGTTGGGAGCAAATTCCACTAATTTCTGTTCGTGGAGACGATGTAAATTCAGGAGGAAAAGGAGATCAACAAGGTTTTGCAGATACAGATAGTTTTATTTACGATAACAACTACTGGATGTATAATAGTTTATGGCAAAGTTGGTTTCAAGACGTACTTCAAATTACAGTACAAATAGATCAGTTAAAGGCTTTTAAAGAAAATGGTGTAGATGCAAAGTTGATCGATCAATATATTGCAGAATGTAAAACATTAAGGGCTTTTGTAACGCTTCAACTTTCTAAGGTTTTTGGAGACGTATACAAGATAGACACTCCAGATCAAACACAAATTGAAGTGTTACCAAAGGATGAGATTATGCAATGGATTTCTGAACAAATGGATGAAGCTGTGCCAAATCTCTTAGATGTAAACCCAGCTTTAAGAGGAGACATTCCAGGAGGTATAACTAAGTATACAGCATACACAGTAAAAGCTATGGCAAATTTAGAACTTAAAAACTATCAAGCGGTAGCAGACGCAGCTGGTGAAGTTATAAAGTCGAATAAATTTGAGCTATACAACGATTTTTATAACTTATTTAAAATTCCAGGTAAACTTGCTAAAGAGAATATTTTAGAAATTCAATATTCAGATTTTGGTCAGTCATCTGGTGAAAACGTTGGGCACTTATATGCTTTTTATGGTTCTCAGAATTGGACACCAGCAGTAGCAGGTGCTACTAGCGGATGGGGCTTTTATGAGCCAAGTAAAAAGTTTATAAAATTTATGCTCGATAGAAATGAAACTGTTCGTTTAGAAACAAGTGTACTATTTACTGATGCAGGTATAGATGAATTGATTGCAGATGGTTACACTAGTCTACCATCTTTTGTATCGAATACAACTAGAGATGGAGATAGAATAAATAATTATTCCAGAGCCTTGTTTGCTAGTGGTAAACATTATTTACCTTCTGTTCAACTAACGCCTGGTAGAACTAGCTACGGAACTAATAAAAACTATACAGTTATAAGGTATTCGGAAGTATTATTAATGTACGCAGAAGCATTAACACGTGGTGCTAATGGTACTGCTGGTACTGCAGATCAAGCTGTTAATACAGTAAGATTAAGAGCCAAAATGGGTACATTAAGTGGTGTAACTACACAAGATGTGTTAGATGAGAAATTTGCAGAGCTAGCAATGGAATGGGGAATTAGGTATTATGATATGGTGCGTTTAGAAAAGGTAAATGAACTTAATTATGAAGGTAGAAGTTTTACAATGGAAAAAAGATTTTTGCCATATCCTCAAGCTCAAATAGATCAAAGTTTTATTTTAAGAGACTACATAAACAACAATTAAAATTATGAAAACAAAAATATCAATCATAATATCATTTTGTGTGCTATTTTTCTTAGCATGTACCAATGATAACATCGACCCAATAACAGCCGTAAGTCCTAATGCAGACGAAACAGCCCCTGTTGTTAAAATTATATTTCCTGCAGATGGTTTTAAACTAAAGGTAAATGAAAAAGTAGTGCCAATAGATATAAAGTTTGAAGTAACAGACGATATTGAAGTAGGGAATATTGCAGTAAAAGTGAACAATACACAAATTGGTACTTTTTCTAACTTTAAAGATTATAGAAAAGTAATAGATGAAATTACTTTTGATAACGTTACCACGGGTGTTCATGTAGTAGAAGTGGTAGCAACAGATTTAGATGGTAAAACAACAACTTCTTCTGTTACTTTCGAAAAAGAACCACCATATGTACCATTATTTCCAAACGAAGTTGCTTTTTGGGCTTTTGATGGAGATTATACAGAATTAATATCAGTAACTCCAACACCACAAATAGGAACACCTGGTTTTGCAGGTGAAGCAGTTGTAGGTACCAATGCTTATGCAGGTGCAGAAAATTCATACCTTTCTTTTCCAACATCTAATTTAAGTTTAGGAAGTGAGTTTAGTGCCTCTTTTTGGTATAAAGTTAATGCAACACCAGACAGAGCAGGCTTATTAGTAGTAGGTCCTGTTGATGAAGGTAAAGCTGATGATAGTCAAAATAATAGGAAAAACGGATTTAGACTGTTTAGAGAAAATGCAGGAGGAAAACAACGAATTAAGTTAAACGTAGGTAATGGTACAAGAGACACTTGGGTAGATGGAGGTGCTGCTGCAGATATAGATCCTAATTCAAATGATTGGGTACATATTTCTTTTACAATTTCTGCTACCGAAGCAAATGTGTATATTAACGGTAACTTAGCGAAACAATCAACACTAACAGGTGGTGTAGATTGGACAGGTTGTGATATTTTATCAATTATGTCTGGTGAGCCAAGATTTAATGGGTGGAATCATAAGTATGACGGAAGTTATATGGATGATTTAAGGATATTTAATAAAGCATTAACTCGCGCTGAAGTCCAAAACATTATAGGTGTAACAAATCCTTATAAACCAGCAGATGGAGAGACATTATACATGCCTTTCAACGATAATTATTCAAATATTGTTACTGGTGCATTAGCAACTGAAGTAGGTACACCTACTTTTGCAGGTGAAGCAAAAAAAGGAAGTAATGCGTATGCAGGTGCTGTTGGGTCTTATTTAACAATGCCAACAGATGGCTTGCAAGGAGAGTCTTTTACAGCAACAATGTGGCATAAACTAAATGCAACCCCAGATAGAGCAGGAGTTTTAGTGATGGGGCCAGTAGACGATGGTAAAGCTGCAGATAAGCAAAACAATAGAAAATTTGGATTTAGGTTTTTCCGTGAAAATGCTGGAGGAAATCAACGTTTTAAACTTAATGTCGGAAACGGTACGGCAGATACTTGGGTAGATGGAGGTACTGCAGCAGATGTAGATCCTACCGCAAATGAATGGGTACACCTTGCCTTTACAATTTCGCCAACAAAAGCTATTGTATATATCAACGGAGAAATTGTTAAAGAAAGTGATATAACAGGTGTCGATTTTACAGGCTGTGATATTTTATCAATTATGTCTGGTTCTCCTCGTTTTAATGGTTGGAATCATAATGAAGACCTGAGCTTTTTAGACGAATTACATTTGTTTAATAAAGCCTTAACCCAACAAGAAATAAAAGACATCATGTAGTTGTGTATAACAACATACGTTTATTTTTCATGTTTAATTTTTTTTATTAATGAGTTTAAGCTGTATTTGAAAAAATACAGCTTAAACAAATAAATACATCTCTAATGCATTTTTACATTTAAAAAGGTGCAATTACATCACTTTAATTTTATAAAATGTATAGATATTTCTTCAACAAAAAAATATAAACTAAAACAATATTTATGGCAAAGTATTTTACAGTTATATCGTTATTTTTAGTGTTATTCCTTGGGTGTTCAAGTAATGGTCCTGGGTATCAAGAACCATATATACCGCCTACTGACGATCCTGTAGTAGAAAAACTATCTGATAATGAAATGTTGGATTTAGTTCAAAGGGAAACTTTTAAATATTTTTGGGATTTTGCAAATTCAGATTCTGGTGCTGCAAAAGAAAGATACCACCCTAACGATCCTAACTTAAATAGTAATGTAGTTACTTCTGGTGGTACAGGTTTTGGTTTGATGAGTATAATTGTTGCCATAGAAAGGGGCTTTGTTACCAGAAATGAAGGAGTAGAAAGATTACAAAAAATTGTCAATTTTTTAGAGAATGCAGATCGATTTCACGGAGCTTGGTCTCATTGGATAAATGGTAGTGATGGTAAAGCAATTCCTTTTAGTTCAAAAGATGATGGAGGCGATTTAGTAGAAACAGCTTTTTTAGCACAAGGATTAATTTGTGTTAAAGAATATTTAAAAAATGGCTCGGTATTAGAAAAGGAGATAGCTACTAAAGCAGATGCGCTTTGGAAAGGAGTAGAGTGGTCTTGGTATACTCAAAATAAAGAGGCACTTTATTGGCATTGGAGTCCGAACTTTGGTTTTGATATTAATTTAAAACTCACCGGTTATAACGAAGTTATGATAACCTATGTTTTAGGTGCAGCTTCACCAGACTTTGCTATTTCTAAAGAGGTTTATGAAACTGGTTGGGCAAGTAATGGTGCCATAAAAAATACAGCAACTAAATACGGATTACCCTTAGTTCTTAGACACTCTGGAGGATCTAATTTCGGTGGCCCATTATTTTTTAGTCACTATTCTTTTTTAGGATTAGATCCAAGAAATTTAACAGATCAATATGGCAGTTATTGGGATACTGCAGTAAATCACTCTAAAATCAATCGTCAGTATTGTATTGATAATCCAAAAAACTATCTTGGTTACGGAGAAGATTTGTGGGGTTTAACAGCTAGTTATTCGAGAAATCCTGATGGTTCCAGAGGTTATTCAGCACACAGTCCTTCAAATGACAAAGGAGTAATTTCTCCTACAGCAGCCATAAGTTCTACGCCCTTTACACCGTCGGAATCATTAAAAGTAATGCATTATTTATATCAGAAGAAAGACAAAGTACTAGGTCCTGCAGGTTTTTACGATGCATTAAGTCCACATTATAACTTTTGGGTAACAAACACATACTTAGCCATAGATCAAGGGCCGCAAATTGTGATGATAGAAAATTACAGAACTGGGTTGTTGTGGAATTTATTCATGCAAAATACCGATGTTAAAAGAGGTTTAGATAAGTTGGGTTTTAACTATTAAACTTTTAAAAATGCAAAAAAATAGTAGTAAACTATTAATGATATTCTTTTTTGTTTGCACCTCTCACTTTGTTTTAGGACAGCATTCAAATTTTTATGAGGCGAAAATTAAAGTTTCTAAAAATGATACTTTAAGATATCGAATTATGATGCCTGTAAACTTTGATTCATCAAAGAAATATCCATTAGTATTATTCATGCATGGAGCAGGAGAAAGAGGTAATGACAATAAAAGACAGTTGGTACATGGAAGTAGTTTGTTTGCAAGTGAAATGGTTAGAGACTGGTATTCTTCTATTGTAATTTTTCCTCAATGTCCTAAAAACTCATATTGGTCTAATGCAGTTGTAAACAGAGATAAAAGACCAATTGGTTTAGACTTTCCTTTAGACAAAGCTCCTACAAAACCATTACAACTTGTAATTGAGTTATTAGAAGAATATCTCCAAAAACCTTTTGTTAATACCTATCAAATTTATGTGGGTGGTTTGTCTATGGGCGGAATGGGAACTTTTGAAATTGTGTATAGAAAACCAACCATTTTTGCTGCTGCTTTTGCTATATGTGGTGCAGGAAACCCTTTGGCTACAGAAAAATTTGCAAAAAAGGTGCCTTTTTGGATTTTTCATGGTGCTAAAGATGATGTAGTAAGTCCTGAGGAATCTATAAAAATGGTGAGCGGGATTATAAAAAATGGTGGAAATCCAAATTTCACATTATTTGCAAATGCCAACCATAATAGTTGGGATGCTGCTTTTGCAGAACCAAAGTTATTACCATGGCTATTTTCTAACATAAAAAAAACAAACTAAGTACCAATTAGTCAACTTTACACTATGAAACAATTTAAATTTAACGTTCTATTTTTATCATTTTTCCTTTTTTTATTTTTTGCATGTAATGTAAAAGAAAAGTCTGTAAACACTAAAAATCCTTTCAAGCACAAAGTAGATTCTTTATTGTCTTTAATGACTATAGAAGAAAAGCTGGGTCAGTTAAATTTACCGTCTTCGGGAGATATCACAACAGGCTCCTCTAAAAGTTCTAATGTAGCCAAGAATATTGAAGAAGGAAAAGTTGGAGGTTTGTTTAATATTAAGTCTGCAGAAAAAATTAGAGAAGTTCAAAGAATAGCCGTAGAAAAGAGCAGACTAAAAATACCATTAATTTTTGCAATGGATGTAATTCATGGATATCAGACTACATTTCCAATACCGCTAGGCCTTTCTTCCTCTTGGGATTTAGATTTGATTGAAAAAACAGCAAGAGTAGCAGCTCAAGAAGCCTCTGCAGATGGTATAAGTTGGACTTTTTCTCCTATGGTAGATATTTCTAGAGACCCAAGATGGGGTAGAGTTTCTGAAGGTTCTGGAGAAGATGCTTTTTTAGGAAGTAGAATTGCAGAAGCAATGGTGAGAGGATATCAGGGAGATGATTTATCTAAGAATAATACCCTACTAGCCTGTGTAAAGCATTTTGCTCTTTATGGCGCTCCTGAAGCTGGGAGAGATTATAATACTGTAGATATGAGCCGTGTGAGAATGTACAATGAATATTTACCTCCTTACAAAGCAGCTGTAGATGCTGGTGTTGGAACTGTAATGGCAGCATTTAATGAAATTGATGGGATACCAGCAACCGGAAATAAATGGCTTTTAACAGAGTTGTTGAGAGAAAAATGGGGATTTAACGGTTTTGTTGTAACCGATTATACAGGTATAGAAGAAATGATATATCATGGTGTTGGTAATATGCAAGAAGTTTCGGCACAAGCATTAAAAGCTGGTTCTGAAATGGATATGGTTTCTGGAGGTTTTCTAAATACACTAAAAAAATCTTTAGATGAAAATAAAATATCAATGTCTGAAATAGACAACGCTGTTGCTAAAATTTTAACAGCAAAATATCAGTTAGGCTTATTCGAAGATCCTTATAGGTACTGCGATTTAGACAGAGCTAAAAACGAAGTTTATACTACAGAAAACAGAAATTTTGCAAGAAAAGCTTCTGCAGAATCAATGGTATTATTAAAAAATGATAATAATGTTTTACCACTAAAAAAATCGGGAACAATTGCATTAATTGGTCCATTAGCTAACAATGCTGTAAATATGGCAGGGACTTGGAGTGTTGCCACAGTTCAAAAAAATTCTATACCTCTCCTAGAAGGGCTTCAAAAAGTCGCTGGTAAAAATGTAAAAATTTTACATGCTAAAGGGAGTAATGTAGAGTACGACTTAGATTTAGAAAAAAGAATTACCATGTTTGGTAAAACTATTCCTAGAGACCAAAGAACAGATGCTCAATTACTAAATGAAGCGGTTAAAATTGCTAATAAATCGGATGTTATTGTTGCAGCTTTAGGAGAATCAGCCGAAAGAAGCGGTGAAAGCAGTAGTATTACCAATTTACAAATACCCCAAGTTCAAAAAGATTTACTTACAGCATTATTAAAAACAGGTAAACCAGTTGTTTTAGTTCTTTTTACAGGTAGACCACTAGCTATAGTTGAAGAAGATAAAAACGTTCCAGCTATTTTAAATGCTTGGTTTCCTGGCAGTGAAGCTGGTTTAGCTATTGCAGATGTTTTATTTGGAGATGTAAATCCTTCAGGGAAACTTACTGCTACATTTCCGATGAACGTTGGTCAGGTTCCAATTTTTTACAATCATAAAAATACAGGAAGGCCTATTGGAAATAAACAAGGAAAATTTGAAAAATTTAAAAGTAATTATTTAGATGTTCGAAACGAACCTTTATATCCTTTTGGGTATGGCTTAAGTTATACCAATTTTACCTACAATAACTTAAAATTAAACAGTAAAGACTTAAGTGCTAATAGTGAAATTAAGGTTTCTGTAGAGGTTACAAATACCGGAAATTTTGATGGTAAAGAAGTAGTACAAATGTATATTAGAGATATAGTAGGCTCTGTTACCAGACCTGTAAAAGAGCTAAAAGGGTTTAAAAAAGTTTTTCTAGCAAAGGGAGAAACAAAAACGGTAACGTTTAAAATTTCGCAAGAAGACTTAAAGTTTTATAATTATGATTTAGAGTTTGTGGCAGAGCCAGGAGAGTTTGACGTATTTATTGGAACAGATTCAACCACAGAGCTTAAAACTACTTTTACATATTTAAATTAAACTACAATATGAAAATTATCAAGGCCTCTTTTCTAACAGTACTTATTTTTTTTGTGATTTCTTGCCAACCTAAAAAAGTAGGTTTACAAGATAACGATTATTATAAAAAAGTAGACTCTTTAATGAAGTTGATGACATTACAAGAAAAAATAGGTCAAACGGTAATGTATAGTGGTGGTTGGTCTGTAACAGGCCCTATTATTAGCGATAACAATATTAGTTATATTAAAAATGGAGATGTTGGTGCAATGCTTAATGTTTATACAGCAGAGGGTACTAGAAAACTTCAAGAAATAGCGGTAAATGAAACGAGACTTGGAATACCTCTTTTGTTTGGGTATGATGTAATACACGGGTTTAAAACTATCTTTCCAATCAATCTTGCTGCAGCATCTAGTTGGGATTTAGACGATATTGAAAAAACATCTAGGATTGCTGCAGATGAAGCATCATCTTCTGGTATCCATTGGACTTTTGCTCCGATGTTAGATGTTGCAAGAGATCCCAGATGGGGAAGAATTTCTGAAGGAGCTGGAGAAGATGTTTTTCTTACCAGTAAAACTGCTGAAGCTTATGTAAAGGGTTTTCAAGGAGATAATTTGTACGATAAAACTACCATTTTAGCATGTGCTAAGCATTTTGTTGGTTATGGTGCAGCACAAGCAGGCAGAGATTATCATACTGTAAACATGGGAGAAGGAGAGTTAAGAAATGTTTATTTACCGCCTTTTAAAGCAGCAATAGATGCCGGTGTAGAAACTTTTATGACCGCTTTTAATGAGTTAAACGGTGTGCCAGCAACGGCAAATAAATTTCTATATAAAGAAATCTTACGAAATGAGTGGAAGTTTAATGGTTTTGTAGTTACAGATTATACAGCTATTAACGAATTAATTAAACACGGGTTTGCCAAAGATGCTAAAGAGGCTACTAAACTTGCAATGAATGCAGGTATAGACATGGATATGATGAGCAGTGCTAATCGAAAATATTTAAGTAGTTTAGTAAAAGAAGGTAGCTTGCAAGAAAATCAAGTTAATGAAGCCTGTAGAAGAGTTTTACTCGCTAAATATAAATTAGGTCTATTTGATAATCCATATAAATACATCGATAAGGATAGAGAAAAAAATACAATTTACAAGAGAGAGTATTTAAATGCAGCAAGACATTCTGCTGCTATATCATCGGTATTATTAAAAAATGATGCTCGAACATTGCCATTAAATAAAACTCAAAAAATAGCACTTATTGGTCCGTTAGCTAATGATAAAAGGCATATATTAGGTAATTGGGCAGCAGCAGGTGATAGGAAAGGAAAAGCAGCATCAGTGTATGATGGTTTTAAAGAGTATTTACCTAAGAATAGAATTTTTTATGCCAAAGGATGTGAAATTGACAGCAAAGAAAAAGAAAACTTTACAAAAGCAATAAGCACTGCCAACAAAGCAGATATGATTGTTTTAGTTCTTGGAGAAGATTACAATATGAGTGGCGAAGCAGCTTCTAGAAGTTCTATAAAATTACCCGGTAACCAAACTTCACTTTTAAAGGCACTTAGAAATAAGTTTCCAAAAAAGAAGATAGTATTGGTTTTAATGAATGGAAGGCCCTTAGATTTATCAGAAGAAGAGTTGCTAACTGATGCCATTTTAGAGGCTTGGTTTCCAGGTACTATGGGTGGTTTGGGAATTGCAGATGTACTTTTTGGAACTTACAATCCGTCGGGCAAGTTACCAGTAACTTTTCCTAGAAACGTTGGTCAAATTCCAATTTATTATAATATGAAAAATACAGGAAGACCAATTCCAGAGAATAATCCAAAACAAGATTACAAATCGAATTATTTAGATATACCAAACACTCCTTTATATCCTTTTGGACATGGTTTAAGCTATACAAAATTTACCTACTCTAACGTAACATTATCTTCAAAAAGCAATACATATTCAAGTTCATTAGAGGCCACTGTTGATATAAAAAATGATGGTGATTATGATGGTTTTGAAATAGCTCAATTGTATATTCATGATAAAGTAGGTAGTGTTACTCGACCCGTAAAAGAATTAAAGGGATTTAAAAAAATATTTCTAAAAAAGGGAGAAACTAAAACCATTACTTTTACTATAAATGCAGAAAACTTAAAATTTTACAATAGTAATATGGAATATACAGTAGAGCCAGGAGAGTTTGAAATAGCCATACAAGGAAGTTCTGATTTTAAGTTTAAAAATACATTTGTATTAGAAGATATTTAAAATTATTCAATGAAACAATAACCTCAAAAAACTACAGAAATGCAAAAATTATTTTTCAAGAATTTTTTATGGTGGTTGTGTTTCTTCTGTGCAATTCAATTTGTTTCTCAAGAAAAAATAATTAACTCAGGATGGCAATTTCAGCTAGATAAAGATAAGCAATGGCAAACAGTTAACCTTCCTCATACATGGAATTTAGAGGACGCATTTGATGATGATTTCGGATATTACAGAGGGGTAGGAACTTACAAGAAACAACTTTTTTTTACAAAAAAAGACGCTAACTTAATTCATTACATACATTTTAATGCAGCATATCAAGATACAGATGTGTATGTAAATGGTCTTTTTGTAGGTAATCATAAGGGCGGCTTTACAGCATTTAATTTTAATATATCAGCATATTTAAAATTTGGGACATACAATTTAATAGAAGTTAAGGTAAACAGTTCTCATAATGATAATATTCCTCCTTTAGATGCAGATTTTACTTTTTATGGCGGAATTTACAGAGATGTTACGCTTATTTCAAAACCAAAACAGCACATTTCTTTAGATGATTTTGCATCTGATGGTTTTTATATTGATTTTCCTGATATTTCTGAAGAAAAGACAACTATAAAGGTAAGTGTTTTGCTTTCTAATTTTTCAAAAAAATACTCAAAAGCAAAACTAAAAATTACTCTTTTTAATGCAGAAGGTGAGCAGGTTAGTAATTTAGAAAATAATACCCTTTTAAAGAGTAATAGTACAAGTGAGAAATTTGTAAATATTCAGCATATTTTAAAACCTATATTATGGTCTCCATCAAATCCTTATCTATATAAAATTAACATTTCACTTGTATCTGAAAACGATATTCTTTTAGATGAAAGAACACAGAAAATAGCCTTCAGGTTTTTTAATGTAGATGCAAAAAAAGGCTTCTTTCTAAATGGAAAACCACTGAAACTAATAGGAGTTAACAGACATCAAGACTTTGAAGGTTATGGAAATTCTGTACCTTTAGAGTTGCATAAAAAGGATATTTATTTGATAAAAAACATGGGAGCTAATATGCTTAGAACAGCTCATTATCCGCAGGATAGAGCTATTTATAAGCTATGTGACGAGTTGGGTATTTTAATTTGGTCTGAAATACCAGTAGTTAATTTAGTAACCGATTCTGATGCGTTTTTTAAAAATAGCTTAACAATGCAAGAAGAGCATATTAAGCAATATTACAATCATCCCTCTTTAGCTATGATTGGTTACATGAATGAGATTTTTATAAAATTAATTTTTGATAGAAAAATACCAGAAGAAAATAAAGAAAACCTAAAAAAGATATCTGTAAAACTAGCCAAAGAGTTAGAACAATTAACAAGAAAACTTGCCCCAAATCATATTACAGTTATGGCAGGTCATTTAAACGATATTTATAACGAGACTAAAATTGCAGATATTCCAATGCTTTTTGGGTGGAATTTGTATTTTGGGTGGTACGATAAAAATATAGAAGATTTAGGTCCTTTTTTAGATAATCAACATAAAAAGTTTCCGAATAGAGCATTGTTCTTGTCTGAATATGGACCAGGAGCAGATGTCAGAATTTTTACTCAATCACCTAAAAAATTTGATTTTTCATTAAACTATCAATCAACATTGCACCAATCATACTACCAACAAATTATAGACAGATCCTATATGGCAGGAATGACAGCATGGAATTTTGCAGATTTTGGTTCAGAATTTAGAGGAGACGCCATACCTCATATTAATCAAAAAGGCTTGGTGCAATACAATAGAGTTCCAAAAGATATATATTTTTGGTATAAAGCAGTATTAGATAAAAAAAATCCTTTTGTTTATATCGCCTCAAGTTTCTTAAAAGAGATAAAGATTATTGGAGAAACTTCTTATCCAATAGAAATTTTTACCAATCAGAAAAAAGTAACTGTTTTTTTAAATGACCAGAAGTTTGCAGAAGAGAACAGAGTAACTAATGGTGTTGTGCGATTATTTATGCCTTTTAAAAATGGGGAAAATAAAATTAAAGTTGTTGCGGATAATATTCTTGAAGAAAAAACAATAAAAGTAGCTACTGTTAAAAAGTTAGATTTTAAAAATTACTCAAAATTTGGAATAAATATTGGAGCTCATTTTTATTTTCATGATGAAAAGTTTCAAACCACCTTTGTGCCAGATCAAGCATATAAAAAGGGATTGTTTGGTTATAAGGATGGATATGCATATGGTATAACTGATTACAAACACCAAGGATTACCTCATAACATTAAAAACTCAAACTCAGAACCTTTATTTCAGACTTTATTAGAAGGGTGTTCAAATTATAAATTAGACATTCCAAACGGAACTTATAAAGTTCATTTGTTTTTTGTAGAACCTAATGTTAAAGCAACCGAAAATATTTATAATTTATCAACTATAGAAACTAAAAACAGTAAAAAAGAAGAGCGTATTTTTAGCGTTTTTTTAAATGATATTCAATTAGAAAAGCAGTTAAATTTAGCGAATGAATATCCACAGAAATATGGTGTAGAGTCTGTTTCAGTTCTTGAAGTTAGAGATAATAAAGGATTGAATATTATTTTTAAACCTATAAAAGGAAAGCCTGTAATTAGTGGTGTTTTAGTTGAAAAATTAAATTAATAATACATGAAATTTAAAATTTTAATATTGTTTTTTAGCCTAAGTATCTCTTCTTTTTGTCAGAAGAAAGAAACATTTATTTATGCAATAAAAGGTATAGACACACTAAAATTAGATGTTCATACGCCAATAAATAGTAACAGTAAAAATGGTTTACCTGTTTTATTATGGATGCATGGAGGTGGTTTTTCAGGAGGATCTAGAGACCATATAAATCATGAAGAAAAATTAGTAAAATATGTTACCACTAAAGGTTTTATAGGTGTTTCTATTTCATACAGATTGCTAAGAAAAGGGAAAAAAACAGGTTTTGGATGCAATTGTAGTAAGCAAGAAAAAATAGCCACTTTCAAAGAAGCTGTTATTGATTATTTAGATGCTGCAAAGTATATTATAAATCATAAAGATGAACTAAATATAGATATTACTAAGATTGTTGCAGGAGGAAGTAGTGCAGGTGCCGAAGGTGTATTAAATGCAGTTTTTATGCGTTCTTATTTTGTAGATGATTTACAAAAATATGAGAGTGTATATTTTGCAGGAGTATTTTCTTTAGCTGGTGCAATGGTAAACGCAAACTATATTACTACAAAAAATGCTGTTCCATCTGTGTTTTTTCATGGCACGGAAGATAATTTGGTGCCATTTGCAACTGCACCACACCATTATTGTGATGAAGATAAAGTAGGCTACTTAATGTTAGATGGTTCAGAAACGATAGTTAAAAAATTAGACTCTTTACAAATGCCCTTTTATTTTTATAAGGTAATTGGAGGAAAACACGAATTGTCTTCAATTCCTTTTGAACACTTAGATGAGGTTATGGATTTTTTTAATAAAACAGTGTTGAAAAATAATCATATACAAACTAAAATCACAATCAACAAAAAATAGTTAATAAATGAAAAAAATAGTTTATTTAATAGTGCTTACAGTAGTAATTATCTCCTGTAAAAATAAAAAGAATTCAAGTTTAGCTAAGAATATAAATAAGCCAAATATTATATTTATTATGGCAGATGATCATGCAACACAAGCTATCAGCGCTTATGGTCATCCGATAAGTAAATTAGCACCAACGCCTAACATCGATAGAATTGCGAATGAAGGGGCAATTTTTAAAAATAATTTTTGTACAAATTCAATTTGTGGGCCAAGTAGAGCTGTAATTTTAACAGGTAAACACAGTCATATAAACGGATTTAAGATGAACGGTAATCGTTTTGACGGAAGTCAGCAAACATACCCAAAACTTTTACAAGAGGCAGGATATACCACAGCAGTTTTCGGAAAATGGCATTTACACGGAGAGCCCGAAGGATTTGATTATTGGAATATTCTCCAAGATCAAGGAAATTATTACAATCCTAATTTTATAAAATTGAATGTTAAAACTCAAAAGCCAGACACTACAATGGTTTATGGATATGCGACAGATATTGTAACTGAAGACGCTATAAATTATTTAGAAAAAATAAAAAATAATAACAAACCCTTTATGTTAATGGTTCAGCACAAGGCGCCTCACAGAAATTGGATGCCGGCCTTACGCCATTTAAATAAATATGATACTATTCAATTTCCTGTACCAGATACTTATTTTACTAATCACAAGGGTTCTACAGCTTCAAAAGAACAGTCACAAACCATTTATGTAGATATGTATGAAGGTCATGATTTAAAAATGACCAAAAAGAACGGAAGTCCTGAATTAGCTCACAATCCATGGAAGACGGATTTTAATAGAATGACGCCGGAACAAAGAGCTAGTTGGAATAAAGCTTATCAACCCAAAAATGATGCATTTCATAAAGCAAACTTGTCGGGTAAAGAACTGCATTTATGGAAACTACAAAGGTATCTTCAGGATTATTTAGCTACTGTTGCAGCTGTTGATGAAGGTGTTGGGACAATTTTAGATTATTTAAAAGCTAATAATTTAGAAGAAAATACCATAGTTGTTTACACTACAGACCAAGGCTTTTATTTAGGAGAAAAAGGCTGGTTCGATAAACGATTTATGTATGAACAGTCTTTAGCAATGCCTATGCTAATGAAGTATCCTAAAGCGATTAAACCTGGAACAGAGGTAACAGCACTAACTCAAAATTTAGATTTTGCACAAACATTTTTAGACTTTGCAGGATTCGAAATTCCAAATGACATGCAAGGAAAATCTTTAAAACCATTAGTTACAAACACATCACAAGAAAAAGAGTTTAGAGAAGCAATTTATTACCATTATTATGATTTTCCTGCTTTTCATATGGTGAAAAAAATGTATGGTGTCAGAACAAAAAGATATAAACTTATTCATGTTTATGATGATATAGACGAGTGGGAAATGTACGATTTGAAAGAAGACCCATCTGAAATGAATAATTTAATTGGTAATGTTGCTTATCAGCAAATAGAAAAAGAGTTAAGGTTAAAATTAAAAGAATTGCAATTAGAATACGCTGTTACAGAAAATGATTTTAGCCGAGCTCCCAAGAAAAGAGTTAAAAATGCTTACAAGAATTTCGAGAGATTACGTGGAAAGCCAATGAAATCTTACGAACATTAAATTACAAATATTAAAATATATTTTATGAAAATTAATATGAAAGATACTGTCTTATTTTGTATTTCACTTTGTTTTGTGGTTTTTCAATCATGTACAACCAAAGAATCTTTAAAAAAGGTATCTAAAGAAAAACCTTTATTAGATACATACTGCAATCCCTTAGATATAGATTATACCTACATGGTTTATAACTCTAGCAAGAATAAATCATATAGGTCCGGTGCAGACCCAGCAGTTATTGAGTTTAAGGGAGAATATTATATGTTTGTAACTCGTTCTTTCGGTTACTGGCACTCTAAAGATCTTACTAATTGGAAGTTTATAAAACCGAAACAATGGTTTTTTGAAGGCAGTAATGCACCAACTGCTTTTAATTATAAAGACTCTTTGGTTTATTTTGCTGGCGATCCTGCAGGATACGGAAGTATACTTTATTCCGACAATCCTAAAGAAGGAATGTGGACACCAACAGCCTCAATTTCTAAAAATATACAAGATTCAGAATTATTTATAGATGATGATGGTAAAACTTACCTTTATTGGGGGTCTTCAAATTTACACCCAATTAGAGTGAAAATGTTAAATAAAGACGATCGTTTTTTAGAAATAGGTGTAAAAAAAGAGTTGATTAATTTAAAGGAAGATGAGCATGGATGGGAAAGATTTGGAGAAAATAATTTTCATCCAACATTAAAAGAAGGTTATATGGAAGGTGCTTCTATGACAAAGCACAACGGAAAATATTACTTACAATACGCAGCCCCAGGAACTCAGTTTAACGTGTATGCAGACGGAGTATATATTGGCGATTCTCCTTTAGGGCCTTTTAGATATATGAAAAGTAATCCCATGAGTTTTAAGCCAGGTGGTTTTACAAATGGCGCAGGACACGGAATAACAGTAAAACAAACAAACGGTCAGTACTGGCATTTTGCAACGATGGCTCTTGCTTCAAATGCTCAATGGGAACGTCGTTTGTGTATGTTTCCAACATATTTTGATGAAGATGGTTTAATGTACACAAATACAGAGTATGGAGATTATCCACGGTTTGGTGCTAACCACCCAACAAAAGCAGGAGAACATAATGGATGGATGTTACTTTCATACAAAGGAGACGTAAAAGTATCTTCATCTTTAAAGCAAGTAGAAAAATTTACTTCTAATGATGATGATGTTCAAATTAATGAACTTCCTATACAAAAAGATGCAGATGGTTCAATTTTATCGAGCGTTTTAACAGATGAAAATCCGAAAACTTTCTGGGTAGCCGAAGCAAATAATGATAAGCAATGGATACAAATAGAGTTGAAAAATAAAGGGAATATACATGCTATTCAATTAAATTTTCATGATCATGAATCTGGTATTTATACTCGTGTAGAAGGTTTAAAACACCAGTTTTTAATAGAATCGTCCTTAGATGGTAAAGTTTGGGAAACTATTGTAGATAGAAGTAAAAGTAATATTGATGCACCAAACGCATATATAGTTTTAGACAAACCGGTTTCTGCAAACTATGTAAGGTATACCAACGTTTCTGTACCAGGTGCTAACTTTGCCATGTCGGAATTTAGAGTATTTGGTCTTGGGTTTGGTGAAAAACCAACTAAAGTTAGCAATTTTATTATTAAAAGAGCACAAGATAGAAGGGATGTTTCACTTTCTTGGAATGTAACCCCAAATGCACAAGGTTATAATATTAGATGGGGCATTTCACCAGACAAATTATATCATTCTTGGCTAATATACGATGTTAATTCTCATTTTATGCGCTCTTTAGATAGAGATACTTCTTATTACTTTACCATAGAATCATTTAACGAAAACGGTATTTCTGAAAAAAGTGAAGTGTTATATGTCGAGTAAAAATTTTTTGAAATAAAATATATTCAACAAGTTTGTAGTTTCCAAGGAATGTTTATATTTGCATCCCGAAATCTTCGGAAAAAGTTGCAGGCGTGGTGGAATTGGTAGACACGCTAGACTTAGGATCTAGTGCCGCGAGGTGTGAGAGTTCGAGTCTCTCCGCCTGTACAAGCAAAAAAGCTGAAGTATTAACTTCAGCTTTTTTTTTCTTAAATTACTAGCTATGCAATTGTATCCTTTAAAATTTACACCACTTTTTAAATATAGGCTTTGGGGTGGAAACAAATTAAAAAATCTCTTAAACAAAGAATATTCACAAGATAACATTGGAGAATCTTGGGAAATTTCTACTGTTAAAGATGATAAAACTTTGGTGTCTAACGGTGTTTATAAAGGAGAAAATCTAACAAATTTAATATCAGAATTTAAGTCGGCAATTGTAGGAAAAGCAGTGTATAAAAAATTTGGTAATGAGTTTCCGTTGCTTATTAAATTTATAGATGCAAAAACACCTCTTTCTATTCAGGTTCATCCGAATGATGAGGTAGCTAAGCAAAGGCATCACTCATTTGGTAAAAATGAGATGTGGTATATTATGGAAGCTGATGACAATGCCGAATTAATAGTTGGTTTCGATAAAGAACTACAAAAAGAAGAATATCAATCTATTATAAAAAATGACGATATTTTAGATGTTTTACACCATGATAAAGTTTCTGAGGGAGATACTTATTTTATACCTGCAGGTAGGGTTCATGCCATAGGAGCAGGTGTTTTATTAGCTGAAATACAGCAAACATCTGATGTAACTTATCGCATATACGATTATAACAGGATAGATGCTAAAACTGGTAAGTTAAGAGATCTGCATAACGATTTAGCAACAGATGTAATAGATTTTAAAACACAATCAAGCTATAAGACAAGCTATAATAAATTTGAAAATATATCTAATAAATTAGTGCATTCGCCTTATTTTAAGACCAACTTTATAAAGCTACATAATTCAGTTCAAAAGGATTATTCAAGTTTAGATTCATTTGTAATCTACATATGTGTTTCTGGAGAAGTGGTTTTGAATCACAATAACAATAATTTTGATGTAAAAAGAGGTGAAACAATATTGTTACCTGCAGCAATTAACAGTGTTAAATTAACATCTAAAACTCCGCAAAGTAAAATTATAGAAGTTTATTTATAAAATAATTTCTGAATAACTTCTTGTTTTTTCTGCAAATTTAAAAAGTTCATTAGTTTTTTCTGGTGGCGTTGTTAGTTTTCTTTTAGTTAGGTCTATCCAAGCTCCATACACTTTTATAATTGCAGATAATTGCCCTTTTTCATTAAAAACTTCATGAATAATTTTCCAACGTTCGTTGTTTTTTGAAAGTCCTTCTAATTTTAAGTTTACCGAAATATTTTCTCCCATATGAATTTCTTTCTTATAGGTGGTTTCTTCCTTAAAAAGAATTGGGCCTATGTTATGTTTGGTAAACTCTTCAATAGAAAAATTATATTCAGCAAAATATCGAACTCTAACTTCTGCCGCATAATCATTATAAGCGGTATGTCTCATATGTCTGTTAGGGTCAAAATCCGACCATTTGGTAGTAAAAGTTACAGCAAAGCTCATAGAAAATATTTTAAAAAAAATAACCTTATTGTTTATAAGGTTATTATAGGTTTATTAGTTTTTAACTATTTGAGAAGTATTTCTAAGTTGAAGTTCACTTAACACATTTAAAGCTTCTGCAACATAAATATCTTTAGAAAGGTTTTTATGCCAAATACTTCTTTTTTCAGCTAAAATAGTATCTTTTTTAATTAAAGGAAGCTCATATTTTGGTGAGTTAAAGGTAAGATTTGATTCGTATTTAAAAGCGTCCGTATATTTTTTTGCAGCCGATTCTTGTTTTTCATTTTCTTTTTTAAATTCCTTTAAATTTAGTGAAACAGTTGTGTTTTCTTGATTTTTTCTTAGCCATTTTGCGTAATCATTTATCAAGCTAAATTTTTTATCAGTAGAAATTCTTTGTTTACTATTATTAATCACTTCCGAAAAATTAGTGTAAGAATCAGTTCGTTTATACTTTGCTTGAGCTACTTTATCCCAAGAAAGTGCTCCTTCTAAATCTCTTTCACCAAAGTCCATATAACTAAATCTGCTAGGCATAGCAATATCAGAATAAACACCTTCCACCTGGGTAGAACCACCATTAACTCTATAAAATTTTTGTATTGTCATTTTAATAGCACCAAGGTCTTTATCGTAATCTGGATAAAAATTATTAATAGGAATAACACTTTGCACAGTTCCTTTACCATATGTTTGATTTCCTCCGAGTACAACCGCTCTGCCATAATCTTGCATTGCTGCTGCAAAAATTTCTGAGGCTGATGCAGAAAATTCGTTTACTAAAATAACCACAGCGCCATCCCATTGCATATCTGCATCAATATCATTTTTTATTATTGGTGCTTTGCCACGGTATTTTACTTGTACAATTGGGCCTTCAGTAATAAATAAACCTGCAATTTCGATAGCTGTTTTAAGAGAGCCACCACCGTTGTTTCTAAGATCAATTAAAAGTCCTTTTACATTTTCACTTTTTAATCTTTCAATTTCTTTTTCCATATCTTTTGCAGAGTCTCTAGAAGTAGTATCAGAAAAATCTATATAAAATCTTGGTAAGTCAATTACACCATATTTCTTTCCTTCTTTTTCTACAATCGTCGATTTTACAAATGTTTCTTCAAGTTCTACAACATCTCTAATAATAGATATTATTTTGGTAGAGCCATCAAGTTTTTTCTTGACAGTAAGTTTAACTTCAGTTCCTTTTTTACCTTTAATAAACTTAATAGCATCATCTAAACGCATTCCAACAATGTCTAGTGGTTCTTCATCACCTTGTGCAACTTCTAAAATAATATCTCCTGCTTCTAGCTCTCCTTGTTTCCATGCCGGTCCGCCAGATACAAGTTCAGATACTTCTGTGTAAATGCCTTTTTTAAACAAACGTGCACCAATTCCCTCTAATTTACCAGACATATCTTGGTCGAAACGTTCTTTAATTCTTGGTGCCATGTATGTGGTATGTGGGTCGAAAGCTCCAACAACACTATTTAAAAAAGTAGAAAACCAGTCATCTCTTTCTAGTTCTTCAATTCTTAAATAAAGCTCTTTCATATTTTTTAATACTTCTTCACGAGCTTCCTTTTCTATCTCTTTAAAAGAGGTTTTCTTGAAGTTTTTATCCTTTTTAGATTTCTCTTCTTCCTTGTCTAACTTGTCTTGAATTCTACCAAGTGTATTAAGTTTTAACTGTTTTCTCCAATAATCTATTAGTTCATTTTCATTTTTTGCAAATGGTAAATTAGCATAATCTAAATCTATAACTTCATCTTTTTTAAAGTTAAAAGGTTTTGCTAGTAATTCTTCGTAATAGTTTGCTGTTTTCTTTATTTTATTTAAAAAATTACTGTAAACTAAATTATAAAAAGACACATCGTCATTTATTAATTGATTGTCTATTTGATATTTAAATTTAGAAAATTCTTTTAAATCCTTTTGAGTAAAGTACCTTTTATTTGGGTCTAATCCCTCTATAAAAGATATGTAAACCTGTTCCGAAAAATCATCATTCATATCTTTAACCACAAAATGACCTCTCGTTAAAATATTTTTTAAAACGTACACTAATATCTTATCCTTTTCTGGATCAGTTTTAACATTGCTTACAGTTGAAGAAAAAGATAAACTTGTTGTTGTAAATAATAAAAATGATAAAATTGTAATGCCTACTTTTTTGATATTTGTCATAAATTTATGCTACTAAGTTGAATATTTGTGCCTTTGTATGAAATCTAAAATTAGTTTTAAAATTAACAAAGAAATATGGTTTAATTTAGAGTGTTTAGTTATAAACAATCAGTTTTAAAATAATTTACACAATAATAGTAAAAAATACAACGCAACATTCTTTACGAATTGTTAAAAAGAAACTGTACTAAAACAATTATATTTGTTGATGAATAGAGAGTCTTAATATTTAAAAAAGACTTTTTAGGAAAAAGTTATATTTGATAATTATGCAAGAAAAACCTTTAATTTTAGTAACCAATGATGATGGTATTACAGCTCCAGGATTACGGGCTCTAATTAAGATAATGAATAAAATTGGAGACGTAGTTGTGGTTGCTCCTGATAGCCCACAAAGTGGCATGGGACACGCAATAACTGTAGATAATGTGCTAACCTGCAATCCAATAAGTATTGATGATGGACCTCAATTAGAGTATACTTGTTCTGGCACACCAGCAGATTGTGTAAAAATGGCAATTAATCAAATATTAAATAGAAAACCTGACTTGTGTGTATCAGGAATTAATCATGGTTCTAACTCTTCTATAAGCGTTATTTATTCTGGTACTATGAGTGCAGCAATCGAAGCAGGAATAGAAGGTGTACCTGCCATCGGTTTTTCTTTATTAGATTTAAAATGGCATGCCGACTTTAAACCTTCGGAAGAGTATATAAAAAAAATTACTTTAAACGCATTGCTTAATGGTTTGCCAGAAGGAATTGTTTTAAATGTAAATATTCCGAAGCTAGAAAAAAATGAAATTAAAGGAATTAAAATATGCAGACAAGCAAATGGTGTTTGGAAAGAAGATTTCGATAAAAGAAAAAGTCCTTCTGGTAAAGAATACTACTGGTTGTCTGGTAAGTTTATTAATAAAGACAAAGGGCAAGATACCGACGAGTTTGCTTTAGAAAATGGATATATTTCTGTTGTTCCAGTACAGTTTGATATGACAGCGCACCATATGATTCAAAAAATTAACTCTTGGGAACTGTAAAAAAAGACATATTTATTGGATTGTTGGTAGCGATTTTTGCAACCTTTGGAGGGGTGTTTTTATATTTAGAGTATTTTACCAATCAAAGTTTAGAGGTATCTCTTTCGATAATTAGAGAAGAAAATTTATACGGAAAAATACTTTCTTTAGCAGCTGTTCCCAATCTTTTTGTTTTTTTTATTTTTCTAAAAAAGAAACAAGATAATAAGGCAAAAGGGGTATTATTGGCAACTTTCTTAATAGCATTTATAACATTAATTTTAAAGTTTTTTTAAAATGAAATATTACATACTTGTAGGAGAGGCTTCGGGAGATTTACATGGTGCCAACCTAATGAAAGAAATTTATAAACAAGACAAGAAAGCAGTAATACGTTTTTGGGGCGGAGATTTAATGCAATCTGTTGGTGGAACCCTAGTTAAGCATTACAAAGAGAGAGCATTTATGGGTTTTTTAGAAGTTTTAAAAAATCTTTTTAAAATACTTGGTTTTATAAAATTTTGTAAAGTTGATATTGCTCAATTTAATCCGGATGTGATTATTTTTATAGATAATTCTGGTTTTAATTTACGGATTGCAAAATGGGCAAAGCAACAAAATTTTAGAACAAATTATTATATTTCTCCACAAGTTTGGGCAAGCAGAGCAAAAAGAGTGCATGACATAAAAAGAGATGTTGACAAAATGTTTGTAATTCTGCCTTTTGAGGAAGAATTTTATAAAAAGTACAATTATAAAGTATCTTTTGTTGGGCATCCCTTAATAGATGCTATCGCAAACAGAACACAAGTAGACGAAAAGGTATTTAGAGCAAAACATCAACTTACAAACAAACCGATTGTAGCATTATTGCCTGGTAGTAGAAAACAAGAAATTGTAAAAATGTTATCTGTAATGCTTTCATTGGTAGATGATTTTAACGAATATCAGTTTGTTATTGCGGGAGCACCAAGTCAAGATTTTTCTTTTTACAAGAAAATAATTGGTACCAAAGAAGTAGCTTTTATCAATAATAAAACCTACGACTTGCTAAGTATTTCTTTTGCTGCTTTGGTAGCCTCAGGCACAGCTACTTTAGAAACAGCTCTTTTTAAGGTTCCCCAAGTGGTGTGTTACAAAGGAAGTGTAATTTCTTATTACATTGCCAAAAGAATTATTACTTTAAAGTTTATTTCATTAGTAAACCTTATTATGAATAAAGAAGTTGTTACAGAGTTAATACAAGACAATTTTACAACCCAAAATTTAAAAAAAGCATTAGGTAATATTTTAGATGTAACGCATCGAGAAACCATGTTTTTAATGTATTATGATTTAGAAAAAAAATTAGGCGGTAAAGGTGCTTCAAGAAAAGTGGCTACTTCAATTATAAAAGATTTACAAACTATTAATTCTTAATTTTTTAAAATGACTTCAAAAAAATCTTGGGTAGAAAAGAGAAATTGTGATACATCTTTTAAAATAAAAAAGATTGATAAAAAATTTGCAGATATACCTGCTCATAGCAAAATGCTTATAGTTTCTCCGCCAATTATAGATAATTATGTTAAAAATATACCTTCTTCAAAGAGTGTTTCCTTAAAAGAATTAAGAGATGATTTGGCAAAGAAATATGAAGCAGACAAAACATGTCCTGTTACCACAGGAATATTTTTAAGAATTGTTGCTGAAGCTGCTTATGAGGAGTTGGAAAGTGGTAAAACGATAACACAAATTACACCTTTTTGGAGAGTGATTAATTCAAAAATAAAAATAGCATCTAAATTAGCGTGTGGACTCAATTTTATTAATTTTCAGAGAGAAAAAGAAGGGCTAGAGGTTTAGATAAAACAAGTATATATAATTCACATCCCTTGAGATTTGCAAAATAAGAAGACGAAAATGAAACATTACTTAGTTTTAATAGCAGTGTGTTTTTGCTTTTACTCTTGTGGAACAACAAAAAGTTCAAAACCTACATCATCTACTCATCTATCTAACAAAATAGTAGCCAATGCCATGTCTTATATAGGAACTCCTTATGTATATGTTGGTATTAGTGAAAGTGGTATGGATTGCTCAGGCATAATTTACACCTCATTTTTAAAAGAAAAAATTTTATTGCCAAGAGTTTCTACAGAAATGGCAAAACAAGCAAAAAATATTTCGCTAAAGAAAGTGAAAATTGGTGATGTTTTATTTTTTAAAACAACTAAAAGTTTTCGAAAAATTAATCATGTAGGTTTGGTGGTTTCTTTAAATAATAACAGTATTAAATTTATTCATGCCACTACTTCAAAAGGGGTAATTGTTTCTTCATTACAAGAAAAATACTGGAAAAAGGCTTTTGTAAAAGCGGCTACTTTTTTTAAATAAAAAAGTAGTAACTTCTACTCGCTATGAGTAAGTTAATAAAGTATGTGCCTTTTCATGTTTTAATAGGTGTAATTGTCGGTATTTTAATTGCATATTATTTTAAGGTTTGGTCCTTTGGTTTTAGAACTTTGTTTCTAATTTTTCTTCTTTTTTTGGTGTTGTTACGTATTCTGAAAAATAAATTATTACACCAAATTCTCGCTTTTTCATTTTATATTTATATCGGAGTTTCTTCTGTATTTGTTCATAATTCACAGAATTATCGAAACTATTTTTACAAGGTTTCTGAGGGGTCAAATTATATGACCTTAAAAATTGTAAAGGTTTTAAAAAATAATATATACAACCACAAATACAAAGCAGAAGTTGTAAATGTAGCAAACAAGCCTACTTCAGGATTTGTACTTTTACATCTTAATAAAGATAGTATAAATTCAGCTTTATTAATTGACGATAGAATAGTATTAAAAACTGAATTCTTAGAGATTTTACCTCCTCTTAATTTACATCAATTCCATTACAAAAATTACCTTCAAAAGCAAGATGTTTTTTATCAGGTTTCTGTAAAAAGCAATCAATTTAATAAACTACCGAATACCTCAGTTTCTTTATTAGGCTATTCATCAAAAATTAGAAATTATATACTTCTAGCTCTTAAAAAGCAAGAATTTAAAGAAGATGTACTAGCAGTAATTAGTGCATTGCTATTGGGACAAAGGCAAGATATATCTGCAGATTTATTAAACGATTATGCCAATGCAGGTGCTATTCACATTCTTGCGGTTTCAGGTTTACATGTTGGAGTTATTTTACTTATTTTATCTTATCTGCTTTCATTTCTAAAGACTATTAAACACGGTAAATATTTAAAAGCGATTCTACTTATTTTGTTTTTATGGAGTTTTGCTTTTATTGCTGGTCTATCCGCTTCGGTGGTTAGAGCAGTAACAATGTTTACATTTTTAACCGTTGGTAGTACTTTTAATAAGAAAAGTGTTGTAGCATTTTCTTTAATAGCCTCTATGTTATTTTTGTTAATTATAAAACCACTATTTCTTTTTGATGTAGGTTTTCAATTAAGTTATTTGGCTGTTTTCGGAATTATTTGGGTACAACCAGCCCTATACAATGTTTTTAAGTTTAAATATTTTTTGTTAGATAAAGCATGGCTTCTTCTTTCTGTTTCAGTAGCAGCTCAAGTTGGCATTTTACCCTTAAGCATTTATTACTTTAAGCAGTTTCCTGGTTTATTTATGTTTTCAAATTTAATTATAATACCTTTTTTAAGTATTATTCTATTGGGTGGAATATTGATTATTATACTATCATTAATTAGTATTTTACCTCATTTTTTAAAGGTTGCCTATGAAATGATAATTACTTCTATGAATACCGTTGTACACTTTATTTCTATGCAAGAAAAATTTTTACTAAAGGATATTTTTTTATCAACTAACTTACTTTTTAGTAGTTATTTTTTAGTGTTTATGACAGTGTTTTTTTTAATGAAGCCCAAACCTAAAAAGGCTGTTTATTTCTTTTGTTCATTACTAGTTTTTCAAACTGTTTATTTTTATGAGTTGAAAGTCAATCAAAGTAAAAAAGAGTTTGTAATTTTTCACAAATACAAGCATAGTCTAATTGCGAATAGAGAAGGAGCGTATTTAAATATTTTAAAATCGTCTCTTTCGTCATTGTCAGAAAGTACTTCTTTTATAAAGAACTATTTGGTTTCAGAAAAAATTAAAAAAATACAATTTGGCAATTCATACAATTACTATCACTTTCAAAATAAAGATATTATGCTAGTTGATAGTTTGGGTATTTATAAGGTAGATTTTTTAAAAAAGCCAATAGTTGTGCTCCAAAATTCTCCTAAAATAAATTTAGAAAGGCTTATTATAGTGTTGCAACCGTCTCAAATAGTTGTAGACGGATCTAATTTTAAGACAGATGCTGTTAGGTGGCAAAAAATTGCTGAACAAAAAAACATTCCTTTTTTTAATACTGCTAAAAAAGGAGCATTTGTATTACGAAACTAACAAAGCTTATAATTTACCCTTATACATTTTTTCGAAAACCTTCCACTTGGTATTTTTGTAGGCATCTTCAGCAAAATAAGCCAGTACTTTTTCGAACTTTTGTTTTTTTAAATACCCAGAAACACTCTGAATTTTGGTGCCTTCTTTAGAAAAAAACACCGTAGTGGGGTAAGATAATTTACCATTCATTAGTGCTACAGGTAATTCATGAAAGCCTTTTTTACCTTTTTTTTGGTATTTAAAAGTATGGTTTTTGTATACAATATCTTTTTTCTCTTCTCCATTCAATTTTACTGCATAGTAATTATCGTTTATAGCTTTTATTATGGTTTTATCAGCGTAGGTTTGTAAATCCATTTTTTTACAAAACCCACACCACTCAGCATAAATTCCGACTAGTATTGGTTTCGGATTTTTTTTGTTTAGCGCAATTGCCTTTTCAAAAGAAATCCAATTAATTTTATCTTGTGCATGTGTATTGTAAAATACAAATGTTATAGTAAGTATTGTGAGTATTTTTTTCATAAATATATTGGTACATTTTACTTTCAAAATTACAAATAAACTGCCTTAAGGAATAAAAAAACCTCATAATTTTAAGTTATGAGGTTGTTAAATATTTTTTTTAAAAGTTTAATGTACACTTCCCATTAGTCTTTTCATAAGAGGAGAAAAAATGATAACTATTGCTCCTGCACCAATTGCGTAAGTGGCTATTAGTTCGAAACCATCCGTATAAATTGTTAAGGTCTCTAATCCACCAACATTAGCATCTGTACTTTCTACTGCCAATTGTTTAGAAATAAAACCTACAATTTGAAAAGCGTATGCAGACGATAAAAACCAAATTCCCATCATAAAAGCAACAATTCTTTTAGGTGATAAATCTGTAATTTTAGACAAACCAACAGGCGACATAAATAACTCTCCAATAGAAATAATTAAATACATTACCAGTAAATAAGCAAAAGGTACCATTCCGTTGTCATCTGCACTTCCTTTACTTAAGGCTAAGATATAAAAACTTAAACCTGCTAATATTAAACCGAATCCAAATTTGTATGGTGTTCTTGGATTGATATTTTTCTTTGATAAATACGCCCATAATAAAGAAACAGGAATTGCCAAAATAATAATAAACATAGAGTTTAAAGAGTTTGTTTGGCTTGCAGACATAATGCCTTCTAAGGCAACATTTCTAGATGCGAAAAGCGTAATAACACTTCCTGAAAGCTCATGAAATCCCCAAAAAAGTGTCATGAAAAAAGTAATTAATATGGCCATAAATAATTTCTTTCTTTGCTCAAATTCTACACTTGCTAGAATTTTAATTAGATAGACAGCAATACCAATACCAATTACCAAAAATATAAGGCCTACTAAATTTTTCTCTCCAATTAAAAAAGTATCTTGTGCGGTTATAGACTTGTAAGAAGCTAGTATAAAAGCAATTAAAGGAACACATAGTGTTGCAATAATCGGAATAAAAGTTTTTTGCGGAATTCCAATAATTCTTTTTTCATAAGTTTCTATACTTGGCGGCATTCCTTTGTCTCCAAAAACTTTTTTCCTTATTCCGCTCCAAAAGAAAATTAAACCTGCCATCATACCAATACCAGCTAATCCGAAGCCGTAGTGGTAACCATATTCTACAGCTAACCACCCACAAAGTAATGGAGCAATCCAACCACCAATGTTTATTCCCATATAAAAAATGGTAAAACCAGAGTCTTTTCGAACGTCTCCATCTTTGTATAATGCACCCACAAAAGTTGATATGTTTGGTTTAAAAAAGCCATTTCCAACAATAATAAAAGCAAGCGCTAGAAAGAATGCGATATCATTTTCTATAGCAAGTACAAAATGACCGAGCGCCATTAATATTCCTCCTAAAAAAATTGAGCTTCTCATTCCGAGGATTTTATCTGAAATTTGACCCCCAATTACCGTAGATGCATAAACTAATGAGCCATAAGATGCATATACCGCAGCGGTAGCATAATCTCTATTAGTAAGTGATTTAAAAATTTCTTCTACCATGTAAAGCGTAAGTAACGCTCTCATTCCGTAAAAACTAAAACGTTCCCAAAGTTCTGCAAAAAACAAGTAAAATAGGCCCTTTGGATGCCCAAATAATTGTGGATCTTCTACTGTTGTGCTAGCTCCTTTATCTATCATAATATTCAATTATTTTGTTAATGATTGTGATTTATTAATTAAGTGTTTTTCTACAAAATTAGTCATTTTTGTGTATAGGTTTAGTCGCATATTTTTTCCTCTATAAATGCTGTGAGTTCTATCTGGTACAATAAACATATCAAATTGTTTATTGGCATCTATAAGTGCATTTATCATTCTGTAACTATTTTGAACATGTACATTATCATCTCCAGTTCCGTGAACTAACAGGTAGTTTCCTTTTAATTTTTCTGCGTAATTAATGGGAGAGTTATCATCGTAGCCTCCAGGGTTTTCTTGTGGTGTTCTTAAAAAACGTTCCGTATAAACGGTATCGTAAAAACGCCAAGAGGTTACAGGGGCAACAGCAATTGCAGTTGTAAAAATATCACTTCCTTTAAGCAATGCATTTGTACTCATGTGGCCTCCAAAAGACCATCCCCATATACCTATATTTTTTGCATCTACAAAAGGTAATTTTGCTATTTTTTTTGCAGCAGCTATCTGATCTTCAGTTTCATATTTTACAAGATTTAAATAGGTAGATTTTTTAAAATCTCTTCCTTTAAAACCTGTTCCACGACCATCTATACAAACAATAATCATCCCTTTTTGAGACAGCATATTATGCCAATAATCGTTACTATTGTTCCATGTGTTAGCTACTTGTTGTGATCCAGGTCCAGAATATTGAAACATTAATACAGGATACTTTTTATTTGCATCAAAATTACTAGGTTTTAACATCCACATGTTAAGTTCGTTACCATTTATTTTTATGGTAGAAAATTCTTTTGGACTAATTATGTAGTCGTTTAAAGCTTCTTTTAAAGATGAATTGTCTTTAATGGTTTTTAATAATTTTCCGTTTTTGTTATGTAATGAATATATATATGGGGTTGTTGCAGAAGAGTAGTTATTGATAAAGTATTGTAGGTTTTTACTAAAAGAGGCTTTATTTGTACCTATTTTTGAAGTAATTTTTCGCTTATTCCTACCATCAATTTTAATAGCATACACGTCTCTATTGATAGATCCATTTTCTACAGATTGATAATATATAGTTGCTGTTTTTTCTTCGTATCCATAATAGTCTGTAACTTCCCATTTTCCTTTGGTAATTTGATGAATTAAATTACCATTAAAATCATAATGATATAAATGATTGTAACCATCTTTTTCACTGGTCCAAATAAAACTATTATCTGTTAAAAAAGTAAGATGATTGTTAATTTTTATGTAAGCTTCATCGGTTTCATTTAAAAGTGTTCGTACACTTTTGTTAGCGGTGTTTACAGCATGTAGTTTTAAATTATTTTGATGACGATTTAGTGTTGTAGCCACCAACACATCTGTATTATTAGTCCATTTTATTCTAGGAATGTATTCATAGTCACCAAGCAAAATTTTTGAAGTTTTTTGAGAGGTAAAATCATAAACGTGTAAAGTTACTTTTGCATTAGTCTCACCCGCTTTTGGGTATTTAAATACCTGTTGAGTTGGATAATTTTGGGTTCCAACAAGGTCCATAGAAAAAGTAGGCACTTTAGTTTCATTAAATTTTAAGAAAGCTAAATAGTTACTATTTTTACTCCATTCAAAGGCTTTAACAATGGCAAATTCTTCTTCATAAACCCAGTCTGAAATACCATTTATTATTTCGTTTTTATTGCCATCATTTGTTATTTGTAAAATGGTATTATTTGTTAAATTTTTTATATATAGATTATTATTTTTAGCAAAAGCTACTTTTTTGTTATCTGGAGAAAATGTTGGTTCTTGTATATTTTTACCAATTAAAGTTACTACTTTAGAAGTTAAGTCGTAAACATAAAAAGTACCTTTAAAAGAACGTCTGTATATTTTTTCAAAATTAGTTCCTAAAATGAGTTTGGTTTCATCTAAGTTAAAACTGTAAGAAGAAATACTATTAATTTCTTTTAAGTCAGACGAATTTACAATAGTAGCTACCTTTTCTAAGGTTTTATAACTGTATTTATCTACAGAAAAATTTTTAGAGTTTTTATCATAATTTAAAAGAGTGTAATAATCTCCATTCATTGGATTAAGTGCATTCATTCTATCAATAGAAAATGTACCATTCCATATTTCTTTTAGTGTGATTTCTTTTTTCTGGGCAAAATTTGCACTCCAAATAATTAAAGTTAAGCAAGTTAAAAAGAGTTTTTTTCTCATTTTAAATATTAATTTAATAAAAGTTTGTCAAGTTTACGGAAAAATCATCAAAAAACAGTTAAAATAAGATTGACAATTTAAATTTTATTATTTTTTTTTAAGTGATTAGGGTAAAAAAAAAGCCACTACAATTTTATAGACTGTAATGGCTTTTTAAAGAATAATATAAAACTGTTATTTCTCTTTCTTTTGAGTCTCTTCTTTATCATTTCCAACAATTAATGGAGTTTTACCATCAGTAATAATTGTTTTAGCATTGTTAGATTTTGCTAATTCTTTAAAAGCTTCTATTGCTTTCAAACGAATAATGCCCGGTGTAAGTCCTTCGGCAATTATTAATTGTGCATCTCTTTCTCCTTTTGCGCTTATAATTTTTCTTTCTGCTTCTAATTTTTCTTGATCGATTACAAATTTTAAACGCATAGCATCTTGTTCTGCTTGTAGTTTTCTTTCAATAGAACTTGCCAAGCCTCTTGGAAGTTGAATTCTTTTCATTAAAACAGCTATTAAATCTATACCGTCTGCTTGTTTTTCGAGATTAACTTTCATTTTATTTAAAATTTCTTTTTCAATATCTGCTCTCATACCAGAGTGCATATCTTTTGCAAAAAATTGTGCACAAACATCAGAAGCCGCAGACCTGAAAACACTCGTAATTACAGATTCGTAATTCTGACCGAGGTTTTCTAGTACAGAGGTAACTTTGTTTGCTTCTAAGCGATAAAGAATAGAAATTTCTGAGTTTACACTTAATCCTTCTTTACTAGGCAAACTTAATAATAGCTTAATATTGCTAGTTTGTGTCGATTCTTTAATAATTCTACTAATTAGTGGATTGTAAACAATTGTTCCTTGTGTTTTTATGTCTTCAGAAAATTTACCCAATGTTTGCTTTATACCTACTTCTCCTGGTCTTACTACCGCACAACTTGTAAAAAGACTTAATACCATAACTAATATTCCAAAATTTTTCATACCCATGTGTTTAAATTAATATTACACACAAATTTAATAGTAAAGCTTTTATTTTAGCGATTGTTATAATTGATAATACTTATTGAATAATCATTAAACCTTATAAAATATTCGTTATGTGTTAATTTTTGTTAATAAATTATTGGTTTTTATGATTTTTTAATAATTAAACGTTAATTTTTTAAAAGATGTAAAAAAGTAAGGTGTAACATTTTAAAAATAAAGACTTTTAATAATTAGTTAATGGGTTAAATTAGATTCATTTATATTTGTCACTTATATTTTACAAAGCGTTTTATGAGTAAAAAAGTAGGTGGTTTTTCAAAATTTACAAAAGATGAAAAAATTAATTGGTTGGTATCCAATTATTTAGATAATAATAAAGAGGCGCTTAAAACTATAAAGCAATATTGGAATAGCGATGAAAAGTTACAACAATTACACGATGATTTTATAGAGAACACCGTTTCTAATTTTTATTTGCCAATGGGTATTGCTCCCAACTTTTTAATAAATCAAAAAGAATATGCTATTCCTATGGTTATAGAAGAAAGTTCGGTGGTTGCAGCTGCTTCTTTAGTTGCAAAATTTTGGAGTACCAGAGGTGGTTTTAAAACAACAGTTTTAGGAACTACAAAAATAGGACAAGTTCATTTTATGTTTGCCGGTAATAAAGAGAGCTTACAAGACTATTTTAACTTAAATAAAACAGCACTTTTTGCAGCTACTGCGCCCATAACCAAAAATATGGAAAAAAGAGGTGGTGGAATTTTAGATATTGAGTTGGTCGATAAAACCAATAAGTTAGATAACTATTATCAGCTCCATGTTACTTTTGAAACGAGAGATTCTATGGGGGCAAACTTTATCAATTCGTGTCTCGAAGCAATAGCTAATACATTTAGAAATGAACAGATAGAAATAGTAATGAGTATCTTATCTAACTTTGTACCAAGTTGTTTGGTTAGAGCAGAAGTAAGTTGTAAGATTGAAGATTTAGGTGGCGATAACCCTCAAAAGTTTGCCGAAAAATTTTATCAAGCAGTAAAAATTGCTAATGTAGAACCTTACAGAGCGGTAACTCATAATAAAGGTATTATGAATGGTATAGATGCTGTGGTTTTGGCAACAGGAAACGACTTTAGAGCTATAGAAGCAGGAGCACATGCCTATGCTTCTAAAAGTGGTTATTATACTAGTTTGTCTGATTGTTCTATAGACAACGGCGAGTTTAAGTTTTGGTTAGAAATACCTTTAGCATTGGGAACTGTAGGTGGTTTAACAGCATTACATCCAATGGCAAAATTATCTTTAGAAATGTTGCAAAAACCCTCTGCAGAGGAGCTTATGCAAATTATAGCCGCTGCTGGCTTAGCGCAAAATTTTGCTGCGTTAAGAGCATTAACTACCAAGGGAATACAGCATGGACATATGAAAATGCATCTGCAAAATATATTAAATCAGTTAGGAGCTAACACGAAAGAGAAAAAAGAAATTGCTAATTTTTTTGAAGGAAAAACAGTTAGTCATGCTGCAGTTGTAGCGCATTATAAGAATCTACAAAAAACTATAAATTGGGTAGATTTTAGTTCTGTAGATACTGTTAAAAAGTTGTTATCTTCCTTACAAATAGAAACACAGCCAATTTTTGGTAAAATGAATGCGCAACAAATGATAGAGCATTTAAGTTTATTATTAAAAATATCGAACGGAAAAATGCCAGTAAACGTTTTTGTTGAAGACGAAAAATCTACCCGAAGAAAAGCATTTTTGGATACAGATAAAGAACTGCAAATTGGTTTTAAAGCGCCTTTATTGTCTGAAGAACCAACCCCAGTAAAATTTAATTCTTTGCAAGAAGCAATAAACGACCTTGTAATTCAAATTAAAGATTTTAACAGCTTTTATGAAACTGAAAAAACGGCTACGCATCCTTTTTTTGGTGAGTTAGATGCAGCTTATTGGCATAAGTTTCATACCAAACATTTTACCCATCACTTTAAACAATTTCAAATTGTATAAATGAATTTTTACTCTAACGGAAAATTATTATTAACTGGAGAATACCTTGTTTTAGACGGAGCTAAATCGTTAGCATTGCCTACAAAATTCGGACAAAATTTAGAGGTTCAACAAATTGAATCTCCAGAAATTGTTTGGGCAAGTTTTACAGACAAAGGAGATTGCTGGTTCGAAACTACCATAGACATTAAAAAGTTACGTTTAATATCTGCATCTTTTTATTCGGATAACAAAGGGAATGCCGATTTTATTGCCGAAACGCTATTGTCTATTTTAATAGAGGCAAAGAAAATGAATACCAGTTTTTTAGAGACCAACAAAGGTTTTTTAGTAAAAACAACATTAAATTTTCCAAGAAATTGGGGTTTAGGAACCTCATCTACCTTAATCAATTCAATAGCAAATTGGGCAAAAGTAGACGCTTTTAAACTGTTATGGAATTCCTTTAAAGGAAGTGGTTATGACATTGCTTGTGCACAAAATAATCAGCCAATTTTTTATTCGATAAATAATCATTTGCCAGTTGTAGAACCAATTCATTTTGATCCTGATTTTAAAGAGGATTTATTTTTTATTCATTTGAATCAAAAACAAGATTCTAAAGAAGGAATTGCCAAGTTTAGAGAAAATAAAACTAATTTTGATAATGAAGTACAACGTGTTTCTGCAATATCTTTAGCATGTGCAAAAGCTACATCTAGTTCTGAATTTTCGAATTTAATAACTGAGCACGAGCAAATTATAAGTTCAATTATTAAAATGAAGCCTGTTAAAGAAAAGCTTTTTCCAGATTATTTTGGTGCTATAAAAAGTTTAGGAGCTTGGGGTGGCGACTTTATTTTAGCAGCCGGAAATAAAACTACACCCGAATATTTTAAAAAGAAAGGATATCAAACGGTTCTTAGTTATGCTGAGATGATTTTAGATACTAAATAATGAAAAAAGTTGTAATTATTGGAGGTGGCGCAGCAGGTTTTTTTACAGCTATTAATGCAAAAGAAAAAAATGCATTGCTAGACATAACCATTCTCGAAAAAGGAAAAGAAGTGTTGCAAAAAGTAAAAATTTCTGGCGGTGGACGCTGTAATGTTACTCATGCTTGTTTTGAACCCAAAGAATTGGTAAAATTTTATCCTAGAGGTGAAAAAGAATTACTAGGGCCTTTTCATCAATTTATGACAGGAGATACTTTTGAATGGTTCGATTTTAGAGGAGTTTCCTTAAAGATTGAAGAAGATAATAGAGTATTTCCAGAAGCAAACACTAGTGAAGCAATTATAAATTGTTTTCAAGAAAAAGTTAGTGATTTAGGAATTAAAGTACTTAAAAATCAAGGAGTAATTTCTGTTGATAAAGAACAAGATTTATGGAAAATTTCTACTAAAAGCAACATTTTTTATGCTCATAAACTGGTAGTTGCCGCAGGAAGCTCAAAGAAAATTTGGGATATTTGTTCTAGTTTACAACATACTATAATACCTCCAGTTCCCTCTTTATTTACGTTTAATATAAAAGATAAAAGATTAACAGATTTATTAGGTATTTCTGTTTCAAATGCGACTGTAAATATTGTAGGTACAAAGTTAGAGGCTTCGGGTCCGTTGTTAATTACACATTGGGGTATGAGTGGACCAGCTGTTTTAAAACTCTCTGCTTTTGGTGCAAGAATTTTGGCAGATAGAAACTACCAATATAATGTTGAAGTAAATTGGCTTTCAAGGCCTACTGATAAAATTTTAAATGTTTTATTGAATTTAAAGAAGAAAGAGCCCAGAAAGACAGTAATATTGAAATCGCCATTTGCCGAAATTCCAAAAAGATTATGGGAGCGTTTTGTAAAATTTTCAAATATTGATGCTAACCAGAATTGGGCAGATTTAAATTCTTACCAATTAGATAATTTGGCAAACCAGCTTACAAAAGGAGTTTACAATGCAAATGGAAGAACTACGTTTAAAGAAGAGTTTGTAACTGCTGGCGGTGCAGATTTGAAAGAAATAAATTTTAAAAGATTTGAAAGTAAATTACATAAAAATTTATTTTTTGTTGGTGAAGTTTTAAACATCGATGCGGTAACAGGTGGTTTTAATTTTCAAAACGCATGGACGAGTGGTTATATCTGCGCAAATTCATTGGCAGAGTAGATACTAAAAAAACCTATATTTTTGTAAAAAAAATAATTAATGTATGGCTAGAACTTTATCAAATCATTTACCGCTACAAACAAAGGCTCCAGATTTTACACTTTTAAATTCTGTAGACAATAAGCTAGTTTCTTTACAACAATTAAAGGGAGAAAAAGGAACTGTTATTATGTTTATTTGTAATCATTGTCCGTTTGTAATTCATGTAAATGAGCAATTAGTTTTATTGGCAAATGAATATCAACAAAAAGGAATTCAGTTTGTTGCAATTAGTGCCAACGATATAGAAAAATATCCTGAAGATGGGCCAAATCTAATGAAAAAAATGGCAGAAAAAATGTCATATCCTTTTCCTTATTTATTCGATGAAACACAAGAGGTAGCTAAGGCTTATGATGCTGCTTGCACTCCAGACTTTTATATTTTTGATGCAAACTTACAATCTGTTTATCATGGACAATTGGATGATTCTAGACCGGGAAATGGTAAGACTGTAACAGGAAATGATATGAGATTGGCGCTGCAAAATTTATTAACAAATAAGCCTGCGTTAGAAGATCAAAAACCTAGTGTTGGTTGTGGTATAAAATGGAAATAATCTTAAAAAATAATTTTTACTAAAAGTTTTCTTATGAATATAGAAGATGCGCAAAAACAAGTAGATAATTGGATTCAAAAACATGGAGTCCGTTATTTTAATGAGCTTACAAATATGGCTCAACTTACAGAAGAGGTAGGAGAAGTAGCCCGAATTATTGCTAGAAGGTATGGCGAACAAAGTGAAAAAGAATCGGATAAAAATAAAGATTTAGGAGAGGAACTTGCCGATGTTTTGTTTGTAGTTTTATGTTTAGCAAACCAAACAGGAGTTGATTTAAAAGAGGCATTCGATAAAAAATTGGCTATAAAAACAGATAGAGACCATGATAGACATCACAATAATAAAAAATTAAAATAAGATGAGTTTTATAAAGAATTTTATTGAAGGTGCAAAAATTGTTTTTGCTAGAATGCAGACAAAAGTATTTTGGAGCAATTTTACCAAGGTAGCCATTCCGTTTTTTATTATCGTTACTCTAATAAGTTTATTTTTAAATAGTTGGAGAGATATTTTTGCAGGTGATTTTTTAAAAGTTAATGAAGCTAATTTTACCAATGGAAAGTGGAAAAACTTCTGGGGAATGAAACTTTTTATCAGCTTTTTTTATGGCTTATATGTTACTCATAAAAAAATGTAGCCCATTTAAAACCAATTATTTTGTTCAATTAAAAAAGGATTACTATACAGTAATCCTTTTTTAATTTTAAGAACAATAATCCTATTAATCTAATTGAATTAAATCGATGTTACTTTCACTTACTTTTTTATTCAATTCTTTAACATCATTTTTAAACAATCGGTTCAACTTTGCCAATTCAGCATCAATTTTAATTGTTATTTCATTTTTAAAATCAATTGCTTGTTGTGTAGGAGCATAGTTTCCAACTCTTGTTAAAGAATTTAAATGCGCTAATTTATTGTTCAGACGAATTGGATAATTTAATGGATCCTGACCACTTTTCGATTTTGTTTGATATAGCGTTTCCTCGATAATTGTCATGTTTTTTACTAGGCTATCAGCAAATTTTATCAAACTTTTATGAGCTTCTTTATCTTTAATATATTTTTTTAGGAGTCCTACCTGATTTCTAACTTTTTTAACGTTTTTAAGCGCTTTGTGAATTTCAGTCATTTTAGCGTTAATATCATTTATAAAGTCAAATTGCGCTTTCATATCTTCTGTAGTAGCTTCTGAAGTAGGATTTCTCAAAATTTTAAATGGTTCGCTAACCTCTTTATCATTAACTTTAAGACTTACTTTATAGTTTCCTGGTAAAGCCATTGGCCCGTTTAAAGATGCCCACCATAAAATCATACCTTTTACAGATTCGGCTCCTGTGTACATCATGTTCCAGTAAAAAGTATTGTTACCATCCTTTACTTTTAACAATTCTTCTTTCTCCTCTTTATTGGGTTTTGTAGAATACTTTTTAATTAAGTTATTATTAGTATCATAAAAACTGAGAGAAACCTCATCATTTTCTGAAGTGTTTTTTATAAAGTAGTGAACAGCTACACCACCCGGATGATTGGTTCCTGCAGTTCTAGAAACTCTTCCGTTACCTCCGCTCATATTGTAAGCATCTTTTGGCTTGTAAAGAAAAACTTCATTGTTCGATTTTTTATGAAGTTGATGAATAGGAGTTAAATCATCGATAATCCAAAGAGATCTACCTTGGGTAGCGGCAATTAAATTATCGTTTTTTATAGCCAAGTCTGTAATAGGAACTATTGGAAGATTACTCTGAAAAGATTCCCAATTTTCCCCATCATCAAAAGAAATATACATACCTTTTTCTGTGCCGGCATATAAAAGTCCTTCTCTTTTTGGATCTGCTCTTAATGCTCTTGTAAAACTTTCTTCTTCAATTCCAGAAACAATTAATTTCCAAGATTTTCCGTAATTATCAGTTTTATAAATGTATGGTTTATAGTTTCCTGTTTTATATTTTGTACCAACAATATAAGCACCTCCTTTTTTAAATGGGTGTATTTCAATTGCATTAATCATCATCCATTCTGGCATTTTTTTAGGAGTAACATTTGTCCATGTTGTTCCGTTATTTCTAGAAATATGTACTAAGCCATCGTCTGATCCAGTCCATATTACTCCGGGTTCAAGTGAAGATTCTGTTGCAGCAAATATAGTTCCGTAATATTCTACACCTGTGTTGTCTTTTGTTATAGGACCACCAGATGGCCCTAAAGTTGTAGGATCGTTTCTTGTTAAATCTGGGCTAATTTTAGTCCAAGATTGTCCTTCATTTTCTGTTACATGTAAATGGTTAGAAGCGGCATACAATCTTTTTTTGTTATTAGGAGAAAAGAAAATTGGAAAATTCCATTGAAAACGATATTTAAAATCTTCAGCACCATGGCCCATAGGATCATCTGGCCAAACATTTATTGCGCGAGTTTCGCCAGTTTTATGATTTTTTCTGGTAAGCAAACCTCCGTAGCTACCACCGTAAACAATATCATTATTTAAAGGGTCTACAGCTATGTGCGCACTTTCTCCGCCAGCAGTTGCCTCCCAATCAGACTCGGTAATAAAACTACCAGCTGTTCTATGAGAAATTCTAACGGTAGAGTTGTCTTGTTGTGCAGCTAAAATTCTGTATGGGAAGTGATTATCTGTGGTAACTCTATAAAATTGTGCAGTTGGTTGATTCATGTAAGTACTCCAATTTTCTCCTGCATCATAAGAAACTTGAGCGCCACCATCGTCTCCAATAATCATTCTTTGGTTATTTTCTGGTGCTATCCATAAATCGTGATGATCACCGTGAGGAGCATTATATGTTTTGTAAGTTTTTCCACCATCGGTAGATTTGTGATAGCGAACATTTAGCACATATAATATATTTTCATCTTGGGTATCTGCATACAAACGCGTGTAATACCATGCTCTTTGACGAAGTTTTCTTTCAGAATTAATTAATTTCCAAGTTTTACCGGCATCTAAAGATTTGTAAACACCTCCTTTTTTATTCTCGATTAAAGCCCAAACAATATCAGAATTTACAGGAGAAACGGTTACTCCGCTAATTCCCCAAATTCCGTCTGGCAAACCTTTATTATCAGAAATATTTGTCCACGTTTCTCCTTCATCAGTACTTTTCCATAGAGCTGAGCCCTCGCCACCAGAGGATAAACTGTAAGGTGTTCTCCTCACATTCCAGGTAGTTGCATATAAAATTCTTGGATTGTTGGGGTCTATTATTAAGTCAACCACACCAGCATTTTCATTAGAAAAAAGTACTTTTTTCCAATTTTCGCCACCATCTATAGATTTGTATACGCCTCTTTCTTTGGTTGGTTTGTACAAATCTCCCATAACACCAGCAAAAACAATATTCGAATTTTTTGGATGAATTCTTACTCTTGGTATATGTCTCGATTGTTTCAGACCAATATGTTTCCAAGTTTTTCCTGCATTTTCAGATTTCCACATTCCGTCTCCAGAAGATACATTACCACGAACTGTTTTTTCTCCCATGCCAACATAAATAACATTATTGTCAGATTCTGAAACAGCAACAGCACCAACAGAACCGCCAAAATATCCGTCGGAAATATTCTGCCAAGTATTACCTCCATCGGTTGTTTTCCAGACACCTCCGCCGGTTGCGCCCATGTAAAATAATGTTGGTTTACCCGAAACACCTGTTACAGCGGCGCTTCTACCACCTCTAAACGGGCCAATATTTCGCCATTTTACAGGACTAAAATATTCGGCTGAAAATTTGGTAGATTTTTTTTGTGCATTAACTTTGGCATTTGCAGAGAAAAAGATGCAAATTGCGAGAAATAGAAATTTTTTCATGATATTTCGATGTAATTATAAAGTTTAAAAGTAAGAATTAAAAATCAAATTTTAGAATGGACTTATTGTTAAATGTTGTAACAGGAAAAAAAATAAATGAAGAGATAACAATATCTGGTTCTAAAAGTGAATCGAATAGATTGTTGATTTTACAAAATCTATATCCAGAATTGACTATCAAAAACTTGTCAGATTCTGATGATTCTGTTCATATGCAACATGCTTTATCATCAACAGATGGTATTATTAATATTGGTCATGCTGGAACAGCCATGCGCTTCTTAACATCTTATTTTGCAATTAAAAATAATAGTGAGGTGGTTTTAACCGGTTCTCAGAGAATGCAAGAAAGGCCCATAGGTATTTTAGTTGATGCACTTAAAGAACTTGGAGCAACAATTTCTTATCAATCGCAAGTAGGGTACCCACCCATTAGGATTAAAGGAACCAATAGTTTAAAAAAATCTGTAAAAATTAATGGAAATGTTAGTAGCCAATATATTTCATCTTTATTATTAATTGCACCTAAATTACAAGATGGATTAGAAATTGAATTGGTTGGTGATGTAACTTCTATTCCTTACATAAAAATGACGCTTAGTTTGTTATCTCAATTGGGTATTAAAGCAGTTTTTAAGGATAATTTCATAAAAGTTTATCCGCAGAAAAACATCGAAAAGCAAACGATTGTAGTAGAATCTGACTGGTCTTCTGCGAGTTATTTTTATGCTATTATTGCAAGTTCATCACTTGGTTCTCAAGTTCAATTGTCTGCATATAAAAAAGAAAGTTTGCAAGGAGATGCTTGTTTGTCTGACATTTATACACATTTCGGAGTAGAAACTGTTTTTAATAATGATAGTATTCTATTAAAAAAAGTAGCAACAACGAATAACGAAATATTAGAAATTGATTTAAAAAATGCACCAGACATTGCACAAACTATTGCTGTAAGTTGTTTTTTAGAAGGAATTTCTTGTAATTTAACTGGCTTACATACTTTAAAAATTAAAGAAACCGATCGTTTAGAAGCTTTAAAAGAAGAACTTACAAAATTAGGGGCAAGTATTTCGGTTACCAATAATAGTTTGCACTTAAAAGCTAGTGCAAATATTAACAGTAATGTAGAAATTAAAACCTACAACGATCATCGTATGGCAATGGCATTTGCACCAGTTGCTCTAAAAACACCAATTAAAATTTTAAATGCAGAGGTTGTAACCAAATCATATCAAAAATTTTGGGAAGATATGCAGCAAATTGGTATAGAAACTGCACAATTGTAAATATATATTCGCAAACACTTGACAACGCCTATACTGATATCGTATATTTGCGCCTTTAGAAGAAAAACTTATGAAATTATCGCATTTTGAATTTGACCTGCCAGAAGACTTATTAGCTATCTATCCGGCAGAACACAGAGATGAATCTCGCTTAATGGTTTTAAACAGAAAAGAGCAAACTATAGAGCACAAACAATTTAAAGACATTATAAATTACTTCGATGAAGGAGATGTTATGATGTTAAATAATACCAAAGTTTTTCCTGCAAGAATGTATGGTAATAAAGAAAAAACAGGTGCTAGAATAGAGGTTTTCTTATTAAGAGAGTTAAATGCAGAAAATAGATTGTGGGATGTTTTAGTTGATCCGGCAAGAAAAATAAGAATAGGAAATAAATTATTTTTTGGTGAAGACGATAGCTTAGTGGCAGAGGTTATAGACAATACAACTTCTAGAGGTAGAACATTACGTTTTTTATTTGATGGTTCTTATGAAGAGTTTAGAGCAAAATTACTAGAACTTGGAGAAACGCCATTACCAAAAGAAATAAATAGAGAAGTAGAGCCTTTAGATGAAGAAAGGTATCAAACTATTTTTGCTAAAAATGAAGGAGCTGTAGCAGCACCAACTGCAGGATTACATTTTTCTAAACATTTGTTAAAACGATTAGAAATTAAAGGAATAGATTTTGCAGAAATGACTTTGCACGTTGGTCTTGGTACATTTAGCCCTGTAGAGGTTGAAGATTTATCGAAGCATAAAATGGACTCGGAGCAAATTATTATACCAGAAAGTAGCACAAAAATAATTAATAAAGCGAAAAAAGAAAAGAGAAGAGTTTGTGCTGTAGGAACTACTGTAATGAGAACAGTAGAGTCTTCGGTTTCTTCCAAACAAGAGTTGAATGCATTTGAAGGTTGGACAAATAAATTTATTTTTCCTCCATACGATTTTAGTATTGCAAATAGTATGATAACCAATTTTCATCCGCCAAAATCTACCTTAATGATGCAAACTGCTGCATTTGCAGGATATGATTTTTTAATGGAAGCATATAAACAAGCCGTAAAAGAAGGTTACAAATTTTCTACTTATGGTGATGCAATGTTAATTATATAATTAGTTATTATTGAATAATACAAAGACTGACAGTTGCTAATTGTCAGTCTTTTTTTTAGAGTTTTGTCATTATTATAAACTGTTTTATTTTGGATAAGAAAAAAGATATAAGAGCGCTATCAAAAGAGCAATTAAGAGATTTTTTTGTAAAAAACGGCGATAAAGCATTTCGAGGAAATCAAGTATATGAATGGCTTTGGAGTAAGTCTTTACATACTTTTGATGCCATGACAAACATTTCTAAACAAACCAGAGAAATGTTAGAAGAACACTTTGTAATCAATCACATTAAAGTAGATTCGATGCAAAAAAGTAATGATGGCACTATAAAAAATGGTATAAAATTACATGATGGTTTGGTGGTAGAATCTGTGTTAATTCCCACAGAAAAAAGAACAACGGCCTGTGTTTCTAGTCAGGTTGGTTGTAGTTTAGACTGTCTTTTTTGTGCTACTTCTCGTTTAAAGAGAATGCGCAACTTAAATCCGGATGAAATTTACGACCAAGTAGTTGTGATAGATAAACAGAGCAAATTATATTTCAATAGAAAATTAACAAATATTGTTTTTATGGGAATGGGAGAACCCTTAATGAATTATAAAAACGTAATGAAATCTATTGCTATGATTACATCACCAGAGGGTTTAGGAATGTCTTCTAAAAGAATAACAGTATCTACTTCTGGCGTACCTAAAATGATAAGAATGATGGCAGATGAAGAAGCAAAATTTAATTTAGCAGTTTCTCTTCATTCTGCAATAGATGAAGTGCGAACCAAAATAATGCCTTTTAACAAAACATTTCCGTTAAAAGATTTAAAAGAATCTTTAGAGTATTGGTACGAAAAAACTGGCAGAGCTATTACTTATGAATATGTTGTTTGGGACGGAATAAATGATAGTAAAGAAGATATTAAAGCATTGGTAGCCTATTGCAAATATGTACCTTGTAAGGTAAATTTAATTGAATACAACCCTATAGACGATGGGCAGTTTCAACAAGCTCATTCAAGTGCAATTAATAATTATATTTCAAATTTAGAAATGAATGATATTACTGTAAACGTTCGAAGAAGTAGAGGGAAAGATATAGATGCAGCTTGTGGTCAATTGGCAAATAAATCATAATAAAAATTACGTATATAAATAGCGAAAAGCTTGCCATTATTATTCGTATTTTTGTAGATAATGAAACCCGTAGAACTTATTAAACTTCCCATTAAGCATGAAATGGAGCTTTTCGAAGAAAAGTTCAAAGAATCTATGCATTCGAAAGTACCACTTTTAAACAGAATTACCTATTATATTGTAAGAAGAAAAGGAAAGCAAATGCGACCAATGTTTGTTTTTTTAGTAGCTAAAATGGTTTCTAATGGTGGTTTTGACGAAAGAACTTACAGAGGTGCATCGGTAGTAGAACTCATACATACAGCCACTTTAGTTCATGATGATGTGGTAGATGATAGTAATATGCGAAGAGGCTTTTTTTCTATTAATGCTTTATGGAAAAATAAAATTGCAGTTCTTGTGGGAGATTTTATGTTGTCTAAAGGATTATTACTTTCTATAGACAACAATGATTTTGATTTATTAAAACTGATTTCTATTGCAGTTCGAGAGATGAGTGAAGGAGAGCTACTTCAAATAGAAAAAGCTAGAAAATTAGATATTACAGAAGCTGTTTATTTTGATATAATTCGTAAAAAGACAGCTACTTTAGTTGCTGCTTGCTGTGGTATTGGAGCTGCTTCTGTGGGTGCCAATCAAGATACAGTAATGCAAATGCGAAAGTTTGGAGAATATATAGGAATAGCATTTCAAATAAAAGATGATTTATTTGATTATTCAGAAGCTAAAATTGGAAAACCAACAGGAATAGATATTAAAGAGCAAAAAATGACTTTGCCATTAATTTACACACTAAATAATTGTACAAAAAAGGAAAAAGCTTGGTTAATAAATTCCATTAAAAAACATAACAAAGATAAAAAGCGCGTAAAAGAGGTAATAGCTTTTGTAAAAGAAAATAACGGTATTACATACACCACACAGAAAATGCATGATTACAAAAATAAAGCTATCACTATTTTAGATAATTATCCTGCATCAGAATACAAACAATCTTTACTTACAATGATAGATTACGTGGTAGAACGTAAGATTTAAGTTGCGTTGAAACTAATTTAAAAAGATGATTTTTAGGTACTTATTGTAAATTAATCAACCAGAAAAAACTTTATGATTTCTATGTTTACCTCTTACATTTTGGGTAGCACCAAACCACCTTTAAAAAAACTATACTAAATTACTTTATAAAGCTAATAACTCTTCTATAAACTCTCTAGAGTTTGAGAGTCTTGGTACTTTATGTTGGCCTCCCAATTTATTTTTTTTCTTTAGCCAGCTATAAAATAATCCTTTTTTTGCTTCGTGTATTTTTGGAGCCATTAAAGTTATGTTTAAGTATCTTTTTGCTTCATAATCTGAATTGATAGATTTTAACGCAGTGTCTAAAACTTCAGAAAAGTAGCCAATTGAGCTTGGTTTCGTTTTAAACTCTATAATCCATTCATGACCCCCCTTTTCTTTACCTTGCATAAAAATTGGCGCAACAGTGTAGTCTAAAATTGTAGCAGAAGTTTTTTCGCAAGCAAGTTTCAAAGCATCTTCTACATTTTCTATATTTAGTTCTTCTCCAAAAACATTAATATAGTGCTTTGTTCTGCCAGTAATTTTAATTCGGTAAGGATTTAAAGAGGTAAAACGAATAGTGTCTCCAATTAAATAACGCCATAAACCTCCGTTAGTGGTAATTATTAATGCATAATCTACGCCAATTTGTACTTGTTCTAGTGTTTTAGTTTTAGAATTTTCTCCTTGGTATTCAGTCATTGGAATAAACTCATAAAATATTCCGTAATCTAACATTAGAAGTAGCTCTTTAGAATTATTTCTGTCTTGTATGGCAAAAAAACCTTCAGAGGCATTGTAAATTTCGTAGTATTTAAAATCTGCATTCGGAATCATTTTTTTGTATTGTTCTCGGTAAGGATTAAAGTTTACACCACCATGAAAGTATACTTCTAAATTTGGCCAAACTTCTAGTATATTTTTTTTCCCTGTACGTTCTAAAACTCTGTTTAATAACACGAGCATCCAACTTGGTACACCCGCTAAACTGGTAATATTTTCATCAATCGTTTCATCTATTATTGCATCCATTTTAGTTTCCCAATCGCTCATTAAAGCGACTTCTTGACTTGGAGCAGAGCTAAAATCTGCCCAAAAAGGCATGTTTTCTATAATTATTGCTGAAAGATCACCAAAATAAGAGCCATTGTCTTTATATACTTCCGAACTACCACCCAATCGCAAGCCTTTGCCTGTAAACAATTGTGTTTTCGGATTGTTATTAATATACCAACACAACATATCTTTACCGGATTTTAAGTGACAATACTCTAGTGCATCGTCGCTTACAGGAATAAATTTACTTTTTGCATTCGTAGTTCCACTAGATTTTGCAAACCATTTTATATCGGAAGGCCAAAAAATATTTTGCTCACCTTTTCTACACCTTTCTATAAAAGGAGCAAAAGTTTCATATTTATGGATAGGTACATTTTTTGCAAAGTCAGCATGGTTTTTAATGCTAGAAAATTCATATTTTTTACCTAATTCGGTGTTTTTTGCAGTTTGTAATAGCTTTAAAAGTAGTTCGTTTTGTACATCATTTGGGTATTTTAAAAAGAGTTCTATTTGGTGTTTTCGCTTTTTTAAAAACCAAGAAATTATAGAGTTAATAATCTGAAAAGCCATAGAAATTTGTAAGTTTGTGTTTGGTTGATTTTAGAACAATATATGTTTTAAAATTGAAATCTAAAAATACTAAAATTTGCACCATGATTTACCAAGGAGTTTTAAAAAAAATGCTAACAGAAAATGCTACTGAAATTCAGTATTATTTAGATATGGATTCAGATTTTCTTAATATGAACCAACTTCTTAGTAAACATTTTTCTATAAAATTCGAAGGACATCAATGTTTACATTGTAATTTAGAAAGAAAAATTTATCGAACAGGATTTTGTAAATCCTGTTTTTTCGATACACCCTCTGCAGGAGATTGGATTATGAAACCAGAGTTAAGTAAAGCACATTTAAATATAGAAGATAGAGATTTAACCTACGAAAAGCAGGTGCAATTGAAACCTCATATTGTATACTTAGCAAACTCTAGTAATGTTAAAGTTGGGGTTACAAGAAAAAGTCAGGTACCAACACGATGGATTGATCAGGGAGCACACGAAGCATTAGAAATAGTTGAAGCGCCAAATAGATATTTGGCAGGAATTACCGAAGTTGCTTTAAAAGCTTTTGTAGCCGATAAAACCAATTGGCGAAAAATGTTAAAAAATGATATTGAAGAGGTAAATTTAATTACTGTTCGCGAGCAATTAAAACAGCACATTCCAGATGAGGTAGTTCCTTATTTTTTAGATAATAGTAAAGAAGTTCATTTGAATTTTCCGGTGTTACAATACCCAGAAAAGCCCAAAAGTTTACAACTTGAAAAAACACTAAGTTATCAGGGTAAATTGGTTGGTATAAAAGGACAATATTTAATCTTTGAAGATGACACGGTGTTTAATGTTAGAAGTAACGAAGGTTTAGTAGTTTCTATTGAAATTTAGCAAATAGCTAAAAAATATTTTACAAGAATGTTTTTTATTTTTTTTCTGATAATAGTTTCTCTAAAATTATTTCTACTCCAAAATCATCATTACTTTTTGTGGTAAAATTAGCCACTTTTTTAAGCTCTTTATGTGCATTCTGCATAGCAAAACTTAAAGATGCGGCTTCAAACATTTCTAAATCGTTAAGGTAATCTCCAAAAACAAGAGTTTCGTTTTTGTGAATTTTTAATTTTTGCTGAATCAATTTTAATGCATTGCCTTTATTTGCTTTTTCTGTAGAAATATCTAGCCAGTTTTTACCAGAAATTTTTATGAGAAATTCTTTTTCTAAATACTTAATTGCAGGATACACAAATTTTTCTGTACTGTTATAATGATGAATCGCAATTTTTAAAATTGGTGTTTTGGAAACTATGTCTATTAAATTATCTACAATTTTATAACTGTGGTAATATTTTTGAAATGTCGCTATAAATTTTTCATCTTTACTTGTTATGTATGCAGTTTCTTCTGTACATAAAACAATATTTATGTTATCTATATTTATTAACATGGGTATAATTGCCATTGCTTTTTCTATGGGAATTGCATTACATAAGAGAAGTTTATTCTTATTTTTAGCAATTGCACCATTTTCTGCAATAACATAAATATCATTTTTTATGGGATACAGTTTGTCTAGGATACTATTGTATTGTCTACCGCTAACTGCACAAAAAATAATATTTTTATTTTGAAGTTGTTTAAAAAGTTTAAAGAAACGTTGGCTTACTTCATTATTTGAGTTTAGAAGTGTCCCATCCATATCAGAAACAACTAACTTTATCTTTTCAAAACTCATTTATTAAGCTCTTTTAGTAGAATTTCTCTCTACTAAATCTGTTTTTATAATTACGGTTTTAGGTTCGTATTTTTCCTCGGAAGTACTCTCTAATCTGTTTATTAAAAGTTTAGCTGCGGTTTCTCCCATTTTTTCTCCATGTTGGCTAACTGTTGTCATTTTCGGACTAGAATGTCTTGCTAATATTCCGTTTGAGAAACATACTACCGAAAAATTTTCAGGAACTTTATATCCTTTTCTTTGTCCAACTTTCATGGCTGCAATAGCAGAAGACTCGTCTGTGGCAATTACTGCGTCTATTTTATGGGCGTCGAAAATTGGCGTTAAAATATTTTCATAATTTTTATAATCTTCGTCTAAAATATTTATAATTAAGTTGTTGTTTACCGCGATTCCTGCTTTTTCTAGCCCTTTTAAATATCCTTGATGTCTCTTTTTACCAACCTTTAAATTGCTTATTGTAGAAACAAATGCAATGTTTTTACTACCAGATTTAGTTAAATATTTAACCGCTTTAGAGGCGCCTTTAAAATCATCTGTTATAACTTTATCGCAGTTAATAGATTCTGCAACTCTGTCGAACATTACAATTGGCGTTCCATTATTCATAACTTCTTCAAAATGGCTAAAGTCATTTTTTAAAACACTTTCTTCTGCAAGAGAAAGGATAAAGCCGTCAATACTACCATTAGATAACATTTCTATAGTTTCGACTTCTTTTTCAAAAGATTCATTAGATATACAAGATATAATTTTATACCCTCTTTCATTTGCAACTTTTTCAACTCCGTTAAATACTTGAGCAAAAAAATAGTTTAGCATGTTAGGTATGATGATACCAATGGTTTTTGTTTTTCTGTTTTTTAGACTAAGCGCATTGAAATTAGGCTTGTAGTTATTTTCTTTAGCATATTTTTGAATTTTTTCTTTTGTACTTACGCTAATTTCATAACTATCGTTTAAAGCTTTAGAAACTGTAGAGATAGAAACATTAAATTCTTGAGCTATATCTTTTATTGTAAGTCTTTTCATATAGGATAAAATAATTGAGACTAAAATACAAAAATCTTACTAGATAGAAACTGTAATCTTATTATTTTATAGATTCTTTAGCGTGTCGATTTTTGTTAATTTCATAAAATAAAAAAGAGAACAAAAGCACATATTCTGTTAAGACAATCCATATATTTTCTTTCCAAGGCAAATTTGCATATGCTTGGTAAGATAAAATAATTAAGAAACTCCAAAAAACCGGAAACTTATATCGTGTAAAAATACTTAATATTAACGGTGTGGCAGTATACCAAGGGTGAACGGTAGTAGAGGTAAAGTAGTAAAAAGATATTCCAAACAACATGGCTGTTAATAAAGAAATGTAATGTTTTTTTACTTTAAAAAAAGTGAGATATATTAAAAAAATAATTGTTAATATGGGAGTTATTTTACCAATAATAGCTATTTCGTTATATCCTCTAAAAAGGTAACCAACTTCTCTAAAAATATAATAAAAACTTGCATTAAACTCGAAGTTTTTAAACCATAAACCCACAGAGTTTGTGTAATTGCTAATTAGGTTTTGATGGTAAAAAGGTATAAATAATATAATATTACTGATGACTATTATAGTGTAAAATGTAGCTAGTTTATAATAATTATTCGCTTTTTTAAAAGTTTTCTTTTTTATAAATACATTAAAAAATAATGGAAGAAATAAAAGAGGTATTAATTTAATAGATATAGAAAATGAAAATAGAATTGCAGCGGATATCCATTTTTTTTGATACAATTTGTAAAGTGCTGCAAGTAAAAAAAATAGCATTACAGATTCGAAATGTAAATTTCCTGTCATTTCAATAATTACAAACGGATTTAGAATATACCAAAATATATTTTTTGTTGGCAGTTGAAGTTTTTCTAATAGTTTTTTACCGAAATATAAGATACCGATATCTGCCAATATAGTTATAGACCTTAGAACTATTATTGCACCAAAAATACTTTTTTCAGAAAATAGCGCCGCAATAAAAAAGCATAATTGATTTAAAGGAGGGTAATTGGTATAATGGCTACCGTTTAAAGTTCCCATTCCTTCGTACAACAAAACGCTTTCTGGAATAGGGTATATTCCTTGTTTTATAAAACTTTCGGGTAAAGATAAGTATGGGTTGTATCCGTTAAAAAGCATACGTCCATCCCAAATAAAGCGATAAAAATCTTGTGATAGATTTGGGGTTGAAAAAAGAAAAATTAATCTGAAAAGAAATGCAATAAGTACAAAACTAGCAAAAGATATGTGATTGTTTTTTAAAAGTATATAAACACCTCCGAAGAGAATAATCCATATTGTAATTAAAAGATTAAAGTTTGTTCTATCTAAAAAATAAGCAACATATGTATAACAAATTACACTAAGAAAAATAATTATAAAACTGCTATACTTTTTAAGGAAAGACATTAAGCTTTAGAGAAAATAGATTTAAAAAATACGTAACCAAAGCCAATAAATAACATTAAATGAAATGGAAACAACCCAAAGTCTCCGCCTTGGTTTCCTACGATGAAAGCGCTATACATGCCAAAAATAAAGTAGACTGCTAATAGTCCTTCTAAAATTACATGAACTGAGGGTTTCTTAGAAATATACTTGTTACTTTTCCAACTATCTTTTAAATTTTTTATATTGAATTTTGGCGTTCTAATAAATTCACTTTTCTTGCCCCAATGACCTTCTAAAACAGCAATACTATTGTGAAGTGAAAAGCCCATTGCTATTGCAAAAAAGGTAAAAAAAGCACCAATATATTTTATAAAATTTTTAATGCCACCGCCATAAATATTTTTATACATAAACCAATAACATATAAAGAAAATAAGAGAGCTTATTACAAAAAAACTCATCACAAAAAAGTACATTTTTAAATGTTCATGTTCATTTTTAATGTATAGCATAGGTACACTTAATACAGCTACCAAAAAAATACAGGTAAACATAGAGCTATTTAAAAGGTGTAATAAACTATGAATTTTTGTTTTTAAAGGAATGTTTTTATTCTTTAAAATTCGTTTCATCATTTTTTGAAAGTTTTCTGCACCTCCTTTGTTCCACCTAAACTGTTGAGACCTTGCAGCACTAATAATTACTGGTAATTCTGCTGGAGTTTCTACATGTTCTAAATACTTGAATTTCCAATTTTTTAATTGTGCTCTGTAGCTTAAGTCTAAATCTTCTGTAAGAGTATCACCTTCCCAATTACCAGCATCATAAATACACTCTTTTCTCCAAATACCTGCAGTTCCATTAAAATTAATAAAGTGACCTTGACTATTTCTACCAACTTGCTCTAACGTAAAATGAGCATCTAATGCAAAAGCTTGTATTTTAGTAAGGGTAGAATAATTTCTGTTAATGTGTCCCCAACGAGTTTGCACAACTCCAATTTCAGGATCTTTGAAATAGCCAACAGTTTGTAGTAACCAATCTTTTTTAGGAAGAAAATCTGCGTCAAAAATGGCAATAAACTCTCCTTTTGCTGTTTTTAATCCTTCTTTTAAGGCACCAGCTTTAAAACCTTTTCTATTGGTTCTTTGAATGTGCTTTATATCAATGCCTTTTTCTTTAATTATTGCAATTTGCTTGGCAGTAGTAGCGATAGATTCATCTGTAGAATCATCTAAAACCTGAATCTCAAGTTTTTCTGTTGGGTACTTAATTTTTGCAATGTTTTTTAACAAACGTTTCATTACATACAGCTCATTATACACTGGTAATTGTATGGTAATAAAGGGTATTTCTGAAGGGTTGTTAACGTTAAGCGTAATTGCTTTGTCTTTCAATTTCCTTGCTTTTAGGTAGTTAAAAAGCAGGTTTAATTGTGCAATAGCGTACATAAAAATAAGCAGCAAAGCAATAGAATAAATGATAATGATAATGTATTTGATAACCATTATTTAAAACTGTATTTAAAAATCCAACTTAAAATTTTTACGCCAGCAAATATACTTCCTTTTACGGTACCAGAAACTTTAGAAACACCAATTCTGTTTCTGTATTTCATGGCAACCTCAGTATAAGTAAGTTTTTGTTTTAGCGCTTTTAATTGCATTTCAACGGTCCAACCATAGGTTTTATCTTGCATATTTAAGGCTAAAAGTTTTTGATATTTGATGGCTCTAAACGGACCTAAATCTGTAAATTTTGCATTAAAAAAGAGTTTCATTAAAAAGGTTGCTAGCCAATTTCCGAAAATTTGTTGCGGTGTCATAGCTCCTTTTTCTCTGAATTCTTTTACTCTAGCACCAATAACTAAATCTATATTTTTTTCTGTAATTGGTTTTATAAGCTCTAAAAGTTGCGCTGGATAATCTGAGTAATCACCATCTAAAAAAACAATAATATCTGGCTTAATACTTTTATTTGCAATATAATCCATGCCTTTTAAACAAGCATGTCCATATCCTTTTTGTTTTTCTATTAAAACGGTTGCACCTGCGTTTTTAGCATTTTTTGATGTATTATCATTTGAGTTATTGTCTACTAATATAATTTCAGATACTATTTTAGGAATATCATTAATTACATTTACAATTGCATCTTCTTCGTTATGTGCTGGAATAATTACGTTTATAATTGGTGTCATTCTCTTAAATCATTGAGATTGTTTTCGGATTTAAATACCGAAAAGTCTGTCCATTCTTTTATTTTTTTACCCTCTTTATATTTAGAGGCTTTTATAAGTTCTCTTTTATTGTAAATTAGGCAATATCCATTTTTTTTATTGTTCAGTAATTGACATTTATGATTGATATTACCTTCTTTGTCGTAAAAAATCCACCAATTATTTTGGTTTCCTTTTTTATAATGTCCCTCTTTTTCTAAATGATTATTTTGGTCGTAAAAGTACCAATATTTAGTTTCTAAATTGTTTTTAAAATGACCTTCTTTTTTAAGTGCTCCATTTTTGTAGTAGAATTTCCAATAATCAACTTTAGAGTCATTTATCAACCACCCCGCTGTTTTTAGGCGTCCATTTTTATAAAATGTTTTCACATACTTTTTTTGAGCACACAAAGCTACAGTAAAGAATAGTAAAAAAAGTGATAAACACCTCTCTTTTAGTAACTTATTTGAAAACATACAATGCTCTTATTTTAAAGTAAGTGTTACGAAATTGATTATTTTTTATTCATTAAATCTAATAAGTCTACATCGTTTCCAAGCAGAATTTCTGTAGGATTAATTCTTCCTTTTTCTGGGCCATTTTCTAATTTTAAAACGCCTCTTGGGCATACAGCAGAACAAATTCCGCAGCCCACACAACTAGAACGTACAATGTTTTCTCCTTTTTGAGCATAGGCTCTAACATCTATACCTTGCTCACAGTAAGTAGAGCAATTACCACAAGAAATACATTGCCCGCCATTAGTGGTTATTCTAAATCTCGATTTAAAACGCTGCACAAAACCTAAATAAGCAGCTAAAGGACAACCAAATCTACACCATACCCTGTTTCCAAAAATAGGATAAAAACCTGTTCCTATTACTCCTGCAAAAATGGCACCGATTAAAAAGCCATAAATATCTTGTATTGTTTGTGTTTTAATTCCCAAAACTTGGTCTGCACCATAAAAAAAAGTATAAAGAGCAAAGCCTGTCATCACTAAAACAAAAATTAGTACACTATGAATAATTATTCTCTCTAGCCTCCAAGAAAAAAGAGTTTTACTAGAAAGCTGTCTGTAAGGGTCTCCAAGTGTTTCTGCAAGTCCGCCACATCCACAAACCCAAGAACAATACCATCTTTTACCGAAGAAATACACCATTAAGGGTACAATTACAATGGTTAGTATAATGCCCCAAACTAAAATAAAAAGTCCAAAACCACCACTATTTATTAATTCTTTCAAGTTCCATTGAAAGAAAAAATCGTAATCTAATGGAAACGCATTTTTAAAATCGTACCAAGGTTTTTCAAATCTTACCAGTATTTCCGGAATTAGAAAAGCAAAAACAATTTGAAAAAATAATACAGAGGTAGTTCTTAAAATTTGATATTTGTTATGACGATATTTAATGTACATTCTAACGGCCATAACCACCATAACAACACAATACAAAAAGCCGTACAAAAACCATTGACTTGCTGGATTTCCACTTATAAATTTACTTATAGGATCTACTAAAAACACCCAGTTAACAATATAATCTGGATAGAAATATAGTAAGATGTAAAACGTAACTAAAAATACAAATGCAAACCAGCCAATCCAACCTCTATTAGTGGCAGAGCTTAAAAAAATTCCATCGTTTTTTATACCTGGTTTTCCTAATAAAATTACATCAGGAATAATAAATAAAAGGGCTCCTATAATTCCCAAACCAAAACTAAAAAACCATGCTAGTAAAGTGTTGTTAACAGCAAAACCCTTACCAGCTTTTTTAGCAATATTGAAGCTTACACTGTGTGGTTTGCCAAATATTAAGTATTGATATTGTGCTCCTTTTTTATCCCATTGTTTTTCAGAATCATATTTTTCTATTAGTTGGTAATAATGGTTATTTGCGCTTTTGTAAGCTTCTCTGACGCGACTAGAAAATTGAAAAATAGTTAACTTTTTATCTGTAACAATAGCTTTTTCTAAAGCACCTTTTATGTGCTCATTTTTATAATTTTGTGCTTCTAGAAAGTTGTCTAACTCTTTTTGATTTAGAGAGAAATTACCAGTAAAAGTAGTAGCAATAAATGCTGTTAATCCTACAAGGAACAGGAGTAATCCGAATTGTTTTATACGTTTCAAAATAATAAGTTTATGTTAGGTTTGATGGTTGTAAATAATTAAAAAATAATTGTCGTTTTATACTTTAGAAAAAATTCTTTGCCAGCTTTTTTTTCGGTATAAAATATTGGTTTTATTTTCTAAGTTGAACTTTTTAATGATTTCTGGTTCATGAAGTTTATAAAACTCAGGATCGAAATTTGCATCAGCTAAATATTCTATAACATGCTCTATACTTTTATTTTCTGTAAGCCATCTATCAAATATTTGATGTCTCATTCGAATACCAAAAGTATTAATACCTAAAAACTTTCTAGTGTCTTTATCGAAAGAAATTGTAATACAAATATTTTCTGTTGGATGTTTCCACTGAAAATAAACTTCATTATCTTTTTTATTTCGTTCGCTAAATACCCATCCATAAGTTTGATATTCGATATCTAAAAATTTTGCAGAATTAAACCAATGGCCAGGTTTGTATGCAGTTTTATTACCGCAAATTGTTTGTGCTAATGCCTCTCCCATCATTCTGCCAGTATACCAAACGGCTTCAATATTTCTTCGTTTACCTATTGCTTCATGCTGCTCTGCACAATCTCCAATGGCGTATATATCTTGTATGTTTGTTTCTAAAAAACGATTGACTTTAACACCACGACCAATTTCGATGTCCGAATCTTTCAAAAAATCGATATTAGGAGTTACACCTGCGGTTAAACCAACTACATTACAAAAAATCTCTTCTCCGGTTTCTTCTATAATTACAGATGAAACGCGTCCGTTTTTATCTTCTTTTATTTCTCTTAAATTTGTGCTTAGTCTCAAATCTATATGATGGTCTAGAATATGCTTGTTTATCATTTCCGACTCTTGAGCAGGTAAAACACCATTCCAGAAACTCGCCTCACGAACCAAAAAAGTTACTGGTATTTTTCTGCTTCTTAACATCTCTGCCAATTCTATTCCAATAAGTCCACCACCTACAATTACAGCTCTGTTACACGCTTTGTTATCGGGTGCTAAGGTTTCTAAATTTTCTAGATCTTGTTTATGATACATCCCTAAAACACCTTTTAAATCTTGTCCTTTCCATCCAAATTTATTTGGTTTAGAACCAGTAGCTATAATTAATTTATCGAAGGTAAATACTTCTTCATTTTTAAGAAATATGCGTTTGTTTTTAGTGTCTATTTTTTCAACAAATGCCTGTTTTAGTTCAATATTATTTTTTTCCCAAAACCAATTTTCATAAGGTTGAGTGTGTTCAAACTTCATATGCCCCATGTATACATACATAAGCGCGGTTCTGGAGAAAAAGTAAGGAGTTTCGGAAGAAATAATGGTAATTTTTTTGTCGGAGTTTTTTCTGATATGCCTTGCTGCAGTTACACCAGAAATTCCGTTACCAATAATAACAATGTGTTCCATAATAATTAGTTGATTGGTTATTTAAGTCGAAGCGAAAGTTAAGAACTTAATATTGAAATATAATTTAGAATTATTATAAATAATAGGCAGCTCCTAAATTTTGTAAGAAAATCATCCTACATTAGACTTATGTAACATCAACAAATTAATTTAAATATTATGAGAAATCGCATCCCTATTTTTACACTTATCTTACTTTTTTTAGTCAAATTTTCTATCTATTCTCAAGAAGATTCTTCTTCAAGGAGCAATATACAAACGTATACTCCATCTAAACTATTAAGTAAAGGGCAATGGGATATTAAGTTTTTTAACAACTTGTATACTCAAAATAAAGAGGCCGATGCTAATGGCACTTCTGCTAAAATACCAAGAGCTAACTTTTTTACAAGTACCCTAGATATTTTTACAGGAGTTTCTGAAAACAATCGTTTAAATATTGGATTATTGTTAGAATATAGGTCTAATACAATTAATGATAGAGCAGCTACAACAGTTTTTGGATTTAAAAATGATGTTAATTCAAGGCATGGACTATCTTCTTTTGCTCCTGCCATAAAGTGGCAACCATTAGAAAATGTTGGAAATTTTTCTTTACAGTCTGCATTTCATATTCCTGTTAACAATTCTGAAGTAAATTCCGACGGTGTTTTCTTAGATCAAACCGCTTATATGTTTCAAAATCGTTTTTTTTATGATTATACTTTTCCGAGTGGAGATTGGCAGTTGTTTACCGAGTTAGCTACCGAATATAATTTTGGAGATAAAGATAGTTTTGCCAATAATACCTTTGTTTTAGCACCAGGTGTTTTTATGAGTTATTTTCCATCTAGCGAAGCTACAGTTCTTGGTTTTTTACAACATTACCAACGTTTTGGAGATTTTACACAAGATTTTACTGCGGTAGGTTTTGGTGGTAAATATCAATTAAACTCCGTTTTTAATCTAGAAGTATTATACAGTAAGTTCGTAAGAGGAAACTCAAATGGCCTTGGACAAAGTTTTAACATTGGTTTAAGAGCATTGTTCTAGTAATTCACTATTTTAGAAGGATATTTTATGAAAACATACAATCTTCTTTTAGTGGCACTATTTGTTATTTACAGTTCTTGTATTAGTCAAAATAACAAAATAAATGGCGTTAGTTTTGTAGCTGCCAGAGATAGTATAACAAAGCAGCATATTAGCCCTGTAATAAATTTTAATAGCAATTTTGTGGCTTTAATGCCCTACGGTTTTGTTAGAGAATTATCATCGCCAACTATTATTCATAATACAGAAAGGCAGTGGTTTGGTGAAACCGAAAACGGACTTTTACAGTATGCAAAAGAATTTAAGAAAGCCAAAATTGGTATCATGGTAAAGCCACATATTTGGATTTGGAAAGGAGAATTTACCGGAAACATGAAAATGTCTTCTGAAGAAAATTGGCAAAAATTAGAAAAATCATATACTAGTTTTATATTAACATACGCCAAAGCAGCAGAAAAAATAGGAGCAGCGGTTTTTTGTATTGGTACAGAATTAGAACAATTTGTCTTGAATAGACCACAGTTTTGGAAAAAATTAATTGCCAATATTAAAGAGGTTTATAAAGGGAAACTAACCTATGCCGCAAATTGGGATGAGTTTAAGAGAGTAACTTTTTGGGAAGAATTAGATTACATCGGTATCGATGCTTATTTTCCTTTAAGCGATAAAGAAAAACCTACTGTAATAGATTTAGAAAATGGTTGGCAAAAACACAAAACTGAAATTATTCGAGTGCAACAAAAATATCAGAAGAAAATAATATTTACAGAATTTGGTTATAGAAGTGTAAACTACACGGCAAAAGAACCTTGGAATTCGGGTAGGATAGAGGGGAATGTAAATTTACAGGCTCAATCGAACGGTTTACAAGCCATTTACAATCAGTTTTGGGATGAAGAATGGTTTGCTGGGGGTTTTGTATGGAAATGGTTTCATAAACATGAAAAAGTTGGAGGCGATAGTAACAACCGATTTACACCTCAAAATAAGCCCGCACAAAAATTATTAAAAGAACTCTACAAAAACTAAAATAAAAACATGATAAATGTCTTTTATTTGAATCAATTTTTAGGTTAATTTTGAGGAAGATTAAAACTATTTTCAATGAAAAAAATTATTGTTCCAATAGATTTTTCTGAACATTCAGAAAATGCATTAAAAGCAGCAGCACTTATAGCAAAAAAAACAAATGCTACTCTTGTAGCACTTCATATGTTAGATATACAAGAGTTTAATTTATCTGAAAGTGCTAGTTATCAGCAAGAAAAGATGGTCTTTTTTTTAAAGTTAGCAGAGAAAAAAATTAAAACTTTTTTAGAAAAAGATTATCTCAAAGAAATAAAAACAGTGCCTATTATTAAGCATTACAAGATTTTTAGTGAAATTAATGATATTGCAAAAGAAATAGAGGCAGACCTTATCGTTATGGCTTCGCATGGCGCAAGTGGTTTAAAAGAGTTTTTTATGGGGTCTAATACCGAAAAAGTTATTCGATATGCAGAGATTCCTGTTTTAATTATTAAAAATGAATTAAAAGATATTGAGTTAAATAATCTTGTTTATGCTACAGATTTTTCAGAAAAATCGATACCAGCTTATCAGAAAATGCTAGAAACTCTCGATTTTTTAGAAGCTAAAAAGCATCTTTTGTATGTAAATCTACCAAGTGAAAATTTTAAAACAAGTCCAGAAATGGATACCTTAGCGCATCAATTTTTAATGAAGGCAGAAGGAAATACAGACCGCTTAATTAACGTGAATTTTGTATGTGCAAGAACAATTGAGTCGGGCATTATTAATTTTTCTAATTCCATTGGTGCAGATGTAATTGCTATTGCTACCAATGGCAGAAAAGGATTGGCACATATTTTTTCAGGAAGTATTTCAGAAGATTTATCAAACCATGCAGCATTGCCAATTATTACTTTTAAAATATAAAAAACTATTTATGTGGTTTAAAAAGTTATTTTTTAGTTTCATACTATCAATTTTATTTTTCTCTTGTTCAGAGGATACAGAAAATTTTTTTCCAAGAAATTTAAAAGATTACATAGAAATAAATAAAAATAGAGAGTTAGCAACAGTTACTGCATTTGCAGCAAATACATCTGGTAATGTGGGTGTATGTTCTGTTTTTTATTATCTGGAGGAAGGAGCTACCGATATTCGTTATTATGAAACTGAAAACATAACTGTAAATGAAAATGATTTTTCGAATTACAGAAGGCAAAGTTTTACAAGTTCAGATGCTTTTGGTAGTGCTATTAAGCATTTTGTTAGACAAGGAACAACAGAGGCTTGGTGTTTGGTTACTTATAAGACCAACGGAAAATTACATATTTCTAACCCAATAAAACTTAAAAATAATACTGCTCCAACAGAATATACCTCAAAAGTTTCTATAACGTATCCAGAAACTTTACAGCCAGTTTTTACATGGACTGACGGAATAGTTACAAATAATAAACGCTATTTACAAGTTATTTTAGATGCTGAAAATAACCTTATTTCAGGTACTTTTACCAATGATACTTATTTTAAATTTTACGATGAAACCAATGTTATTGAACCTAAAATAGCTAGTAACACCAGTAAAAAGTTAGTAGCCGATAACGTGTATTCTTTTACTGTGTTGGGCATAGATAAAGATAATTGGGTAAGCTTAAGAATTGATGAAGATTTTATACCCAGAAACTTATCGGAATATATTGCCGTTAACCCACAAAAAGAACAACAAAATATGTTTGCTTTTGCTGCAACTGCAAACAATAATAAAGAAGTAACTTACATCTATTACCAACCTGCAGATGGTGTTTTCGATTTTAGATATTATGAAACTGAAAATACATCGGTAGATCAAACAGATTTTAGCAATTACAGACGTAAAAACATTTCTAGTACAGCAGTTTTTGATGGTGCATTCAGACGTTTTACTCATAATTCTTCAAAAGAAGTTTGGTGTTTAATAACCTATACATCTGAAGATAAAATTTACATTTCTAAGCCAATAAGAACAAAAAATTTAACCAGGCAAACCGAATGGCTAACCGAGGTAACCATTGAATACCCAGAAACATTAAAGCCAAAATTTACTTGGCAGGACGGTGTTTATGCAGAAAACGATATATATCTTCAAATTATTTCTTTAGATGACGATACGGTATTATCTGCAACCATTACAAAAGAAAAACAATTTCAGTATTACAACGATACCAATGTTTTAGATGAAATTCACACGGTTACACCCCCAAGTATGGCAATAGACCAAGAAAACAAGTTTTTCTTATTTGGTATTAGTAAAGATTATTGGGTAAATTTAATACTTCAAAAAACGTTTATTGTTGAATAATTATGACTCTCAAATTTCGATCCCTAATACTGATAATTTTTATCCATAATTTGACATTTAGTCAAATTAAAAATATTTCTGAAGTTACTTTTACAGGCAATACAAAGTTAAAAGTATCTTACTTAAAGCGATTAATTTCCGTAAAAGAAAGCACTACTTTAGATTCTTTATTGCTTCAAGAAGACATCCTTTTTTTAAAAAGAATTCCAGCTGTTAGAAATGCAAATTTTACAACAATTTTAAATGAAGATAGTAGTTACAATGTTGTATACACTATTGAAGAGAATACCACTATAATACCAGATGTTAATATTTGGACAGCCACAAATAGACAATTTTCATACAAAGTTGGTGTGTATGATTATAACTTTTTGGGCAGCAATATTACTTTTGGTGGTTTTTACCAAAACAATGGTTTTAATTCCTATGCTATTAATTTTAGAGCTCCTAATTTATTTTCTAAAAGTTGGGGATTGGCCATGCATCATTTAAATTGGAAAAGTGAAGAACCTCTATTTTTTGAAAACAATGCTGCCAACTATCTTTACAATAATATTTCATTTGAAGTATTGGCATTATTACAATTAAACTCAAGAAATAATATAGATTTTGGTATTAATTTTTTTTCAGAGAAATATCAGTTTTTATCTGGTGATGTTCCCACATCTGTTCCAAGAAACTTAAACTTAAACAAAGCCCTTTTAAAGTTGATGTATCAATACAACAACTTAGCCTATGATTATTTTTATGTGAATGGTTTTAAAAATATTCTTTACGCCCAGTATGTTGTAACAGAAAATAATTTTCAGAATAACTTTCTAATTGCTTGGAACGATTTCTTTTATTACAAAACTATTGGCGTTAGAGGAAATTGGGCAAGTAGATTGCGGTTTGGTTTGTCTTCAAATGAAGCATCACCTTTTGCCCCTTTTGCTTTAGACAATAATGTAAACTTAAGAGGTGTAGGTATTTTGGTGGATAGAGGTACAGGAAGTTTTGTATTAAATACCGAATACAGACATACAGTTTACGATAAAAAATGGCTAGCTATTCAAACAACTATTTTCTCAGATTTTGGTTCTTGGAGAAATCCTGGAGGTAGTTTAAACGATTTTTTTGAGCGCGAAAACCTTCGAATTTTCTCTGGTATTGGTCTGCGCTTTATCAGTAAAAAAATATACAATGCTACATTTAGGGTAGATTATGGTTTTAAGGTTTTTGATGGTAAAAACAATTCTAACGGAGGATTAGTTTTTGGTATTGGGCAGTATTTTTAGGTTACTTTTTTACAAAAGGATACAACTCTTGTTTTACAAATGTTTTTGGAAATTCCTCATCTCCATCAAAACCTATTTCTATATCTCTACCAGAATGAGGGATATAATTTGTTTTAAAAATATAATCCCAAATACTTAATGTAATTCCAAAATTAACGCCTTTTTTTCTGTCTTCAGGTAATTCTTTTACATGATGCCAAATGTGCATTTTCGGATTATTTAACACGTATTTAAACCAACCATAATCCCAATTAATATTTGCATGGTTTAAATGACCAACTGTAATGTTAAAAAAATGAACTATAGCTACATCTTGTGCAGAAAAACCACCAATAATTGCTAGCGGAATATATTTTAAAGAATTGTAAATTACAGGTTCCATCCAATGATAACGCAAATGAGCCGCAAACCCCATTTGTTTTACGGAATGATGTACCTTATGAAAATTCCATAAAAATTCATAAGTATGTAATAATCTATGAGTACACCACTGCACAAAGTCTACTACTACAAAAAAGATTGCAATACGAGCAAAATATGATAGTTCGTTTAAATTAAGTAACTGTAAACTGCTAATTGATAAACCAATAACTTCTAAACCATCATTTAATAATGCAGCTGCTGTGTTAGAAAGTGCAATTAATACTATAAGGTTTAATAAAAAGAAGTTAAAGAACATATAAAATGTATCTAACCAAAAATCTTTTCGAAATAAAGATTGGTTTTTTCTCCAAGGGAAAACAGCTTCAAGTCCCCACACAATAAGAGAAATTAAAATAAGTCCGTAAAAATAATTTTCCCACTGCAACTCCATTAAAACACTTTGTTTTAAATAGTTCCAGTAATCAGAATAGGCACTTTTAAAAATGTCTAAGTATTTATTCATGCGGATTTTTCTACTTTTCTATTGCTAATTTACTGAATTTAGTCAAAAATAGAAAGTTAAATTTTTGCATTTATAATATAGTAATCACTTCTTTAAAAAGTGTAATCATTTTAGGTTCTGCTTCACCAGCAATAGCAATAATTTCTGCAATATTTACAGGTTGCAAATTTTTTGGGTCGCATTCATCTGTTAATACAGAAATGGCTGCACAAGGTAATTGTAATTGTTTGGCAACTATAACTTCTGGCACAGTGCTCATTCCAACAGCATCGGTTTCTAGAATTTGTAACATTCTGTATTCTGCTCTTGTTTCTAGTTGAGGTCCTAAAACACTTGCATAAACTCCTTTGTGTAATTCAATATTTTGCGATGCAGCTATTTGCATAATTTTATCATTTATTTCTTTTGAGTAAGGAGCTAGCATATCTGCAAAAATGTTTCCAAAACTCTTGGCTTCTTTAAACGCTAAAGGAGAACTGCCTTGTAAATTTATATGGTCTTCGATTAACATTAAATCTCCCTTTTTGTATTGAAGGTTTATGGCACCAGCCGCATTAGAAATTAGTAGATTTTTAATACCTAAACCATGCATAGTTCTTATGCCAAAGGTAACTTCCCACGGGGTGTAGCCTTCGTATAAGTGAAAGCGTCCGGCCATTACAACTACTTTTTTATTAGACAATGAACCATAAATTAATTTGCCAGAATGAAACTCTACCGTTGCAACTGGAAAATTCGGAATTTCTGAGTAAAAAATTTCTTTTTCTATATTTATTTCTTCCAATAGTTTTCCAAGACCTGTACCCAAAACTATACCTACTTCTGGTTTTGTAATACCATTGGCTTTTAAAAAATCTATTGCTTTTAGTAGTTGTTCTTTTTTCATCTATTTATTTTAAAAAGTGTTTAAATGCTTCGTGATGCTCTATGTCTTCGAAAATATCAATATCATTTAGTATTGGTAACAAAAATACTTTTTTATCTGCTAAGTCATTTAAGGAATCTTGTATAACTGTTGGGCCACCCCATTTTTTGTTTACAAATAAGTTTTTATGAATAGTTTTCATCCCTAAAAGGTAATATCCACCATCTTTTGCTGGCCCCAAAACCACCTCATTTTTTTCTAGGCTTTTAAAGGCATTGTCTATTTTTTCTGAAGTTAAATCATATAAATCGCTCCCAATAATAAGTATCTTTTTATAACCATCATTAAATCCATTTTCGAAAGCATTATACATTCGTTCACCTAAATCGGTTCCTTTTTGTTGTTTTTTTTGAAAAACGGCATTTGGCCAAATATCATTATCACGAACTTTAACCGAATAATAAACAACTTTACTTGCAGTTACTTTCGAGGTTACTTCTTTAGTTTTTTGAAGCAAAAATTTGTAAATCTCTAAAGCTTTTTCAGCACCAATTTTCTTAGCTAACCTTGTTTTAACTTTTCCCAATTCGGGGTTTCGAGTAAATATTATAAGTAAATTTTCTTCCATTTTAAATTTTAAAATTGATGTTGATTATAAACTGTTATTTATGATAAATTTTTTCTCCCTTCAATAACCATTCTCCCCAATTTTTATCAAAAGCATGGATTTTTTCTGTTGAATTTCCAGTGCTATCTATCACTTTTAAGTTATTATTTTTCCACTCAAAAATACCTCCGTAGAGGTTGTACACATTTGTAAATCCTGCCTGTATAAGTTCATAAGCAATCTTTTCTGAACGTATACCTAGAGAGCAATACACTACAATTTTAGTTTTATAATTAGGAGGTAATTTAGATACTGTATTTTTTAAATTAAAGTTTTCAAAGCCAACATGTATCGCATTTTTAATATGACTAACGCGGTATTCTTTTTCTTCTCTTGCATCTAAAATTACAATGTTAGCAGCCGATTTGGCAAGGTTTTTAACATCTATGTAAGGAACCTTATTTTTGTTCCATTTATTTAAAAGTTTATCAAGTTCACTCTGTGCACTCAAAGAAGTACTTGTTATCAATAAAAATAGTATAGTTAGTCTTTTCATAGTATTTAAAAAGAGATTTTTTTACCTTGATTAGCACTTTCTGTTGGAGGTAAAATTTCGGTATTTTCCCAAATTCCAGTAAGTATGGTTTTTGCATATTCTTTAGGTAATTGTTTTGTAAGCATTAGCTGATTTGTCAATTTATAGTCATAAGCTAACTTTTTGTGAGTAATTGTTATTTCTCTATTTTTTGTTTCTAAAATAGCATACCAGACAGTTGGTTTTCCGTTGTTTGCAGGCATTCCTATAACACCAGGATTAAGCCATGTTTTATTATTTTTTGTATCAATAAAAGGCAAACCACAATGACCAGCAATTATTAAATCACTATTTGACTCTTTAAAATTTCGTTCTTTAATAGACCAATCTGTCGACTTAAATATAAATTCAGAAACATTAAATAATGAGCCATGAACTACTAATACTTTTTTATTAGCGTAAGTAAATCTTATAAAATTGGGCATCTCTTTTATAAAATCTAAAGAATGTGAGCTTAGTTTACTTTTTGCAAAAGGATACCAAAGTTGCGATAAATTATCACATTTCGATCCTGCCCTAAAGTCGCAACCGCAATCGTTGGCATTTTCCCTCAATTGAATTTCTACGTTGCCTACAATACTTTTGGCACCCCATTCTTTAAAAAACTGCACTGTTTCTTCCGGTTGAGCACAATAACCAACAATATCTCCGGTACAAATGCAGTTCTTTGCAGGAATTCCTTCTTTTTCTGAGACTTTCTTGAGAGCTTCTAAGGCTTGTAAGTTGCTATATACGCCACCAAAAAGTAGTGTTTTACCAGAGATGTGCCCTAAATCTATTTTTTTGTTATCCATTTTGGAATAAAATATAATAAAATACAACTAATTATTCCCCAGATATTTATCCAGAGTAAGTTGGCGTATTTTCCGCTTGTAAAAATTAATTCTTCAGGAAAATGATTAAAAAGTAATAAAACCCCAAATATCAATCCACATAAAATACTTACGTAAAAACTAATTTTTGGTACTTTAATTTTCCAAAATATAAAAACAGGCGTTAACCCAATAACCATGGTTCCAGAAATTGTGGTTGCTGTTAGAATTTCTGCATCTAAAAATACAGGAATTGTTCCTAAAAAGGCAATAATTATCATACTTACTCTACCATAAGAAATTGATTTTCCTAATTTTAAATCAATAGAAATTAATTTAGAAAATGATGTAAAAGTAGAGTCTAGAGTAGAGGCTGCAGAGGTAATCATTATAAAGTTAATGATTAATAAAATAAATACACCTAAGGTCTTACCAACTTCTACTGCTGCTTGGCCTTGAATACCTTTTGTTTGTGCGTATATGCCCACAAAACTGAATAAAACTATACAGATACCTCCTAAAATACTTGCCCAAAAAAAACTTTTACGTGTTATTTTTGGTGATGAAATAAAGCCTCTATCTGTTAATACAGGGTCGTGAAACGGATAACTAAAAGACTGAATAATTGCTGCTAAAAAGAGATTTACGCCAAGGTCGAAGCTCCATGTTCCTGAACTTATTATCTCTTTAGTAGAGAAGTGGTCGGAGCTAAAAATGGTTGTTAAAATAACGAGTAGCAAAATTGTAAAAAGTACCATTTGTATGCTATCTGTAAAAATAGCACTACTTAAACCTCCTTTAATAGCATAAACAAGTGTTAAAATAGTAAAAAGAATAATTGCCCAGTAATATCCATCACTTCCTTTATCTCCGAAATAGCTTCCGATAACCATAGTATTGCTCCAAACCTCATTGAAAAGCCGAAAAGCTATTAATATAGAGAAAAGAGCCATCGCATTTTTACCAAATTTAGTAGTTAAAAAGTGATGTATGCTTTTAAAGTTACCGAAAACCCGTAGTTGATATATAATTACACCAGCCACAGCAAATGAAAGGTAATAAGCAGCATAGGCAATACCACCAACAATACCAAACTCTAAACCAAGGTTAGCAGCGTTTGTAATACTTTTAGCAAAAATCCAAGAAATAATTAAACTTCCGGTGAGTACAAGAGTATTTGGTTTCTTTTTTTTGGTAATTGCTTTAAAAAATTGGTCTGTTGTTTTTGCGTAAGGCGATAAAAAAAACAATAGTAAACTAGAAGATATTAATAAAAGCCATTGCCAACTAATTACAGAAAAATTACTCATCCCACCAAACTTTTATGTTTATACTATTGCCATTTGTTGCTTTTTCTGCAGTCGAATAGTTTGCAGAATTTAAAGTTGCTGCTTCTGCAGGATAAGGCATTCGATTAGGAATTTTATCATTATTTAAACTTGCTGCAATTTTTGGTAATTCAGGAAACCCTGTTCTTCTATATTCTATCCAAGCCTCATAACCTTGTGTTACTGAGGCAATCCATTTCTGTGTACCTATTTGTGCTAAAGGAGTTGTGTGCGTAGCATTAAAATTAGCTTTTTCAACTAAATAATTTGCGGGTATTTGGGTGTTCCAATATGTAAATGCTTGTCGAACACCTAGGTTGTATAAATTTTCTGAATTGGCTGTTATCAACCCTTTTTCTGCTGCTTCAGCTAACAAAAAATTCGTTTCCCAAGAGGTGCTAAAATTTGCTTGTAAATTGCCTGTATTTTCTCTAAACAAGTTTCCTGCCAACGAATAATCTGAGAGTGCTATAGAGGTTTGTGCAGCATTTATACCGTTTTGCAAACCATTAAAAGCTGTAAAGTTCGAATTTGCGTAGGGTCTAAAAAAAGTAGTAATTCTATTGTCGTTTAAAGACTTTAGTACATTTTCCATAGTTTTTGATAATACAAAATTGTTAAAATCGCCAATTCTTAATTGTGCCATTCTAAAACTATTGGGTGCTGAATTAGAAAAATTAAAAACAGCATTTTCTGTAGGGTTTATAATAAAATTTTGGTCATCATAAAGTTTTTGAAGTTGACTACTTACCGATACTTTGTTTGAAATTCTAAGCAAATATTTTATTTTTAATGAATTGGCAAAACGAATCCAACTCTTTAAGTTTCCATTATACAAAATATCTCCCTCTAGTGGTGCAGCGCTTTGATAAGAATTTATAGCAATAATAGCTTTTTCTAAATTATCTAAAATTCCACCTTCGCTTAGATAAATATCTTTTTGAAAATCGTATGTTGGTTTTACAACACCTTCTGTTCCTTTAAAAGCATCGAAATAAGGAACATTTCCAAACAGGTCTGTAAGACCAGCACTCATATAAGATTTTAAAATTAATGCCGGACCTTCATACACTTTATAAGCGGTATTTTGTCTGGCTAATTTTAGTAGGATTTCGTTGTCGCGAAGATTGGTATAAAAAATGGGCCAAGGGTTTCCACCCAATTGCGGACTTTTTAAATCGTGCCTGTCAAATAAATTAAAATCTATAGCTGTTCTGTGCTGCGCTAGCAAATCTCCAGCAACAAAGCCTTCGTAACTCATTTCGTTACCAAAGTTATAAATTACTTGTCGTAATAAAGCACTGGGTATAACAGTGCCAGGTGCATTTGGGTTTGTATTGATGTCTTCAAAGTTTTTAGTACATCCTAGTAAAATTATTACTGATATAAATACTAACTGAAATAATATTCTTTTTTTCATTATTTGATGCATTTCTTTAAAAATTTAATCCAATTTTAAAACCTAAACTTCTTGTAGTTGCATAACTCATGTCTTCTACACCACTTACAAAACCATTTCCTTGAACAGCCAATTGTTCAGGATCGAAATGCGGATTTTCTGTAATTACAAAAATGTTATTTCCAATAAAAGAAAAATTGATATTAGTAGACTTATGAAGTCCAAATAATCCTTTTTTTAATGGAAAGTTGTAACCAATTGCAAATTGTCTTAATTTTACAAAAGAAGCGTCATACACATTATTTTCTTCATGATTTCTGTCATAAAATTGCCTGTAATAGCTTTCTGCACTTACAGCAATGGTATTTTGTAAGCCAGTATTTACATGAACTCCATCTGCAATAATTCCTTCAGTTGGTCTATTAGAAGTTTCTGCAAGCTGACCTCCAACATTTCCCAAGGCTCTGGTTCTAGAAACAATTTCACCACCATTTCTCCAATCTAAAAGAAAACTAGCACTCCAGTTTTTATAGGTAAATCGGTTGTTCCATCCTAAGGTAAAATCAGGATTATAATTACCTATTTTTTTTAAGTTATTGTCTGCAATAAAGCGTCCTTCATCATCAATTAAAAATACGCCATTTTCATTTTTTTTATAACCTGTGCCATACATATCACCAATTCTACCACCTTCTTCTACCTGAAACCATACGGTTTGATTTGCACTGTTATAAATACTACTATATGCTAACGTTAAACGACCATTTTCTTGAGGTAATTTTTTAATAATTGCCCTATTAGTGTCAAAATTAAAGGTGGTGTTCCAATTAAAATTGGGTGTTTTTAGTAGTTCACTATTAAGTATTATTTCAAGTCCTGTATTTACAACTTTTCCTCCGTTTACAACTTGTTGTTGATATCCGGATGAAACAGGAATTGGTAAAGAAATTATTTGATTTTTAGTAATAGACTTATAGTAGGTAAAATCTAAGAATAGTCGATTGTTAAAAAAGCGTATATCAGTTCCAACTTCATAAGAGGTCGTAGCTTCTGGTAGTAAGTTTTTATTTGATATAAAATTTTGATTGCTAAAAGTTGGCGCTCCATTAAAAGGAGTTTGAGACACAAATGCCGTAGATGTTTGATATGGATTTGTATCGTTCCCAACTTTTGCAATACTTGCTCTAATTTTTGCAAAAGAAAGCTTGGTTGGTAATTTTACAAGGTTAGAGAGAATAAGACTAGTAGAAAATGATGGGTAAAAAAAGGAGGTGTTGGCCGTAGAAACAGGAGTGGCAAGCGCGCTAGACCAATCGTTTCTACCTGTAATATCCGCAAAAAGATAATTCTTAAAAGAAAATTTTGCTATGCCAAACAACGAATTTATTCTCTTTTTTGTATTCAATTGAAATGCTTCAATAGGAGAAGCTGCATTGTTTAAACTAAAAATACCAGGTTGTGCTAAGTTTAAAGTTTGTAATTGTTTATTGGCGGTATTTTGGTCAAATCTATTTCCCCCAAAAGAGGTTTTTAGAGAAAAATGACTCATTTTAATAGCGTAATTAATTAGAAAATCGGTATTTATTTCTTTGTAAAACACATCATGTTCTGCATAAGCACCGTTTTTAAACCTATTAGTGCTAAAGTTTCTTTTAAAAACTCTTTTTTCCGAAGAGTAATCGATACCTGTTCTTATCGTTACATCTAAATTAGTTGTAAAATTATGTTTAAAAGAAACATTTCCAAAAACCCTATCTCTACCAAAACTATTGGTGTTTTCATGTAAGATAAAAAATGGATTATCAAAAAAAGTGTAGTTAAATGAATATTGTTGTTTTCCTTCTAAACCCGGTTGCCAATAATTTCTAAGACTTTCTATATTTAAAGATCTTGGTCCCCAAGCAACAAGAGAATAGTTTACGTTTTCGCTGCCATATCCATTCGAAGGTCTATTTCTACTATAGGTATTTATGTAGTTAATGCTGCTTCTTACTGCTGTTTTTTCTGATGGATAAAAGTTCATTTTTAGTGCAGCTGTTTTTCGCTCTAAATTTACACCAGGAATAATTGATTCATTGTTAAGTTTGGTTAAAGACAATCTGTAATTTCCGTTATTAAAGGCGTTACTAATGGCAATATTATGAGTTGTAGAAATACCTGTTTTATAAAATTTTTTTAGATTATTTGGATGCGATTTAAACAATGTAGGTGTTGCCAATAAATTGCTATACAAAGAAGTGTCTCCTGCTCTAACTTCGGTTCCGTTTGCTAAAATAACAGGACTGTCGAACTGAGTAATATAGTTTTCTGCATCCAATTCTGGCCCCCAAGAATAAGTTATGTTATCGTTAATTCCGCCTCCTAAACCATCTACAAATTCAAAACTACCAGAGTTTCCTTGTCCGTATTTATTTTGAAACTTTGGTAAGCGAAATGCATTTTCAAAAGTAATACCGCTATTAATTTCAATTCCTAAACCTTCATTTTCAGTACCATTTTTTGTGTTAATTACCACTACACCATTGGCTGCTCGGGCTCCATATATTGCTGCGGCACTTTGCCCTTTTAGCACAGAAATAGTAGCAATATCATCTGTATTTATTTCCATAGCACCATTTCCAAAATCAATTTCTTGAAAACCAGCTGCAGCATCATTAGTAAAATTAAAAACGGTATTATTATTTATAGGAGTTCCATCTACAATAAAAAGAGGATTGTTGTTAGAAAAGGAAGCTTCTCCTCGAATGGTTATTTTAGAAGAAGAACCCACGCCAGTTGCTCCTTGAACAACTGTAACACCCGCAAGTTTACCAGTTAAATTATCTGAAAAATTTGGTGTTTTTATTGTGTTTATATCCGAAGAATTTAGTGCTTGTACTGCATAACCTAATTCTTTTGTTCTTCTATTTACACCAAGAGCTGTAACTATGATTTCCTCTAAATTGGTTTCAACTTCTTCTAAGGATACATCAATTATTGTTTTATTTTTTACCGGTATTTTAACCGTTTTATATCCTAGATAAGAAAAAGTTAAGTAGCTATTTTTGTTAGTTACAACAATACTATATTCTCCGTTTAGATTTGAGGTTGTGCCATTTTTTTCTGAAGTTAAGATACCAACAGAGGGGAGTTTTTCTCCTGTTTTTTTATCTGAAATTGTTCCAGTTATTTTTATTTGTGATAAACCAATGCTAGAAACAAGTAATAGTAGTAACACGATGTGTTTTTTCATGTATCATAATTTTATATAAATAACTATTTTTAGCCATATTTACTGTAAACTATAAAAGTTGCTAAAAAACGTTTGCTGCTATCTTAACCAATTTTATTGATAGCATTTTGTATGTATTTTTTATATAAAATTGGGTGATCCTTTATTAAAAATAAAGGAATTATAACGGTGAATTAAAGTATGTTGTAATTTGGTGCAAAAGCCTTTAGAGATAAAGGTTAGCGTTAAAAAAAGCGTATGTAATTTTTTAGAAATTGACTTTTTACAATTTAAAAATAATTTTAAATCATGCTTAGAATCTAAATCATTTAACGATTTTAAGCGTGTAAAAGACAACTGGTTTTTTTTAAAAAAGGATATGAGGCTTTTTTGAAGCTGGGAAGTTTGCCATAAAAAGCCTAAAAACTCCTCTTTATTAAAATCTTTTTGATGAATTCCTAATAAATAAAAACCACCGTCATTTGAGGGGCCGATTACATTTTTATGAGCCTCTAATTCTTTTTTCGAAGCTGTAAGATGTTTGGTTTTTAATTGTGGAGAATCATTTCCAATGGTTATAATATGTTTGTACCCTTTATTAAAAACTGTACTTATAGCATTGCAAAATCGCTCTGCAAAATTAGCACCAACTTGATTGTTTTCGCTAAAATGAAAGTAGTCTATTCCTGCTTTTTGAACTGTTTTAATAGTCTGATTATTCAACTCGGCAAGAACGTCGTACGAGAGAAACGATTTTCTCTCTACTTCTTTTTGAGCAGAATTAGCAAATATTAATATGGCAGTTTTATTTTTCAATTTTTGTAAGTAATTGCATTTAAATTTTAGTTAAGCAACAACTCCTTGGCAGCTACTTCCTGCACCTGCAGTACAGCCATAGCAATGTTGATTTATAATAATATTTCTATTCTGTAACAATTCTTCATTATAATCTGCCACATGTTTTACTTTACTAGCTACTTTTAAGTTTAGCATTTGATTAAAATCGCAGTCATACAACCACCCATCCCAACTTATAGAAATAGTATTTGTACACATTACATTAGCAACTGCAGCTGGGTTGTATGCATCTAAAAGTGAGTGCATGTAATCTTCGTAGTTGTCTGAGGCAATTAAATAATCTAAAAAACGACTAATTGGTAAGTTGGTAATTGCAAAAAGTTGATGAAAATTTATAGAAAAGTCTGCTAAAAGTGCTTTTTTAAAATCGTTTTCTAACGCCTTTTGATCGCCAGGTAAAAAGGCCCCTGAAGGATTGTAAACCAAATCTAATTTTAAGTTAGAATTTGGCATTCCGTAACCAACCGCATTTAATTCTTGCAGTGCTTTTATCGATTTGTCAAAAACTCCATCTCCACGTTGTTTGTCTGTTTTTCCTCGAGTCCAATGAGGCATCGAAGAAACTACATGAACATTATGTTTTTTAAAAAACGCAGGTAAATCGTAGTATTTTTTATTCGCTCTAATTATGGTAAGGTTAGAACGCACTATAAAATCTTTTATTCCTGCTTTAGCTGCCTCTTCTACAAACCATCTAAAATTCGGATTCATTTCTGGCGCTCCACCCGTTAAATCTAAAGTATGAGCAGCTGTTTTTTTTATAATATTTAAACATTGCTGCATAGTTTCTTTAGTCATTATTTCTTTCCTATCCGGTCCTGCATCAACGTGGCAATGTTCACAAACCTGATTGCACATATAACCAAGGTTTATTTGAAGAATTTCTAGTTTTTTTGGACGTAGCGGAAACTGATTAGTTTCCTTTATTTTTTCTGCAAATGTTGGTAATTCTCCATTTGCAAAAATACCATTAGAGAGTATTTCTAGTTGTTTAGAAGTATTGGCAATATCGTTATTTCTTGCTTTTAAAGATTTTTTCATAAATGTAAAACTTGTCTCGGTAATTATTTGCCTTTATAAAGTAAATGATACCAGTAATTTACGGTCTAGTTGTCTGGTTTTTGTGTTTTCGTAAAACTGATGATAATTTATCGCTAGATTTTTTCGAAAACTATAAAAGGTGGGTTACATTTCTAGCTTATTCACTTTGTTCATCATTTGAACTCCGTGTACTAATGTAGCGCCACTTTTTATGGCGGCACCCACATGAATTGCTTCCATCATTTCTTCTTTCGTAACCCCACGTTGCAAACCATCTTTTGTGTAGGCATCAATACAATAGGGGCATTGCTCTGTATGAGCAACTGCCAAAGCTATTAAAGATTTTTCTCTAGCTGTTAAAGCACCTTCTTCGAATACTTTACCGTAGTAATCAAAAAATTTAGACCCTAATTCTTCACTCCATTCTGTTATTTTTCCGAACTTTCTTAAGTCGGCTGCATCGTAATAATTTTTAGACATTCTTTATGATATAAATTTTAAGGGTGGAAGGTAGTAAAATTATTTATTGTTTAAAGACCAGTCGTATTTTAAAAAGCTAATTTTTGCATTCGATTTTATAGGAGTGTTAGAATACTTGTTTAAGTAGTCTATTACAGAGCCTTGTTTTGTAAAATCTTCTTTAAACCAATCGAAAATAGAGGATATGACCACCTTCTTTTTGTCAATTTTATTTCTTGAACTATCATTCACAAAAATTTTCATTAATTTTTCTAGTTCTTCATCAATGTTTTCCTCTGTAAATGCTTTATTTAATAATTTAGGACACGAACCAGATGCACAATTAACTCCTACATGAATTCTTGGGTCAAATAATTTTTTTCGTAAAATTTCGTGTTCAATTGCATCTAAGGTAAAACTTTTACCACCTACTTTTGCGAATGGAATTTTCCAAGCAGTTTTTCCTTGTTTCTTTATATCGGTAATGGATTTTAAGGGGTAATTGTCTAAAATTATTTTTAGTGTATATGCATTGTAAGCATTTATCCAAAAAGCTTTTTGTTTGTTGGTAGACCAAGTTTTTTCTGGAGATGTTTCTGCTAAAAATTGAAGGTATTTATCTAATGAATGCGTTTCATTTTTTAACTCTTTGTAATTTACAGCACCACTTTCAGAAACGTATTTTTGTAATAATGTATCAAAAATTTCGGTTTGGGCACTTAGCTGATTAATAACTAGAAAGACAAAAATTAGTAATATTTTTTTCATATTAGGTGTTTTTAATAATTTTTTAGACGTAATTTTTATTAGTGATTACAATTTAAGTCATTTTTTTTAGTTTTTTAAATAAATTAAACTTTTTAGCCTTGATTGTAATGGCATCCTTTTTTGCAGCCGATAAAAGAGGGCAAAAAAGATATAATGAAAAGCAAGAAATAGCTTCCAATAAAAAAGAGTATTTTTGCCGACGATTAATCAATAAATAGTATAAAATTATAATTTTATGAAAGCGTATATTTTTCCGGGTCAAGGAGCTCAGTATCCAGGAATGGGTTTAGATTTGTATGAAAAATCGCCTTTGGCGCAAGAATATTTTGAAAAAGCAAATTCTATTTTAGGGTTTTCTATTACCGATATTATGTTTGAGGGAACTGCAGAGCAGTTAAAAGAAACGAAAGTTACTCAACCAGCAATATTTTTACATTCGGTAATTTTAGCAAAAGTTTTAGGAGACAGTTTTAAACCAGAAATGGTAGCTGGTCACTCTCTCGGAGAACTTTCTGCATTAGTAGCAAATGGTGTTTTATCTTTTGAAGATGGATTAACATTAGTATCTAAGCGAGCATTAGCCATGCAAAAAGCGTGTGAAATTGCGCCTTCTACGATGGCTGCAGTATTGGGTTTAGAAGATGAAATAGTAGAGCAAACTTGTGCTGATGTAGAGGGAGTAGTTGTGGCTGCAAATTATAATTGTCCCGGTCAGTTGGTTATTTCAGGCGAAATTAAAGCTGTAGAAAGCGCCTGTGCTGCTTTAACTGAAAAAGGTGCAAAAAGAGCTATTTTATTGCCAGTTGGCGGTGCTTTTCACTCTCCAATGATGGAACCTGCAAGGGCGGAGTTAGCAGCTGCAATTGAGGCAACAGAATTTAAAGAACCAATTTGCCCTGTTTATCAAAACGTAACAGCAAGTGCAGTAACCAGCGCTAGTGAAATAAAAAAGAATTTAATGATTCAATTGACAGCACCCGTAAAATGGACCCAGTCTGTACAGGCAATGGTAGCCGATGGAGGTACCGAATTTATAGAGGTTGGACCTGGTAAAGTTTTGCAGGGATTAATGAGAAAAATTGATAGAACCGTTACAGCCGGAGCAGCAGAAATGCCTGCATAGTATTTTACTTTCCTCTCTTACAGTAAAAACAGTAAAACCCTAAATTTTTAGGGTTTTACTGTTTTTTGGTTTTTTATCTTTTAAAAAAATAGGGTTTTACCTGAGTTAACTAGTTTCTGTTGCTCATAGTTTTGTAGGAAATATTTATATTATGAAAACAAAACTACTTTTACTTACAGCTATTAGTATTATCAACTTTGGTGTTACAGCTCAAACTTCTGTGCCAGATGATGCTTTTGAAACTTATTTAGAAACTCATGATGCCGCTGGTAACGTTGTATCTGTTGGAGATGCCAATAGTTTGGGAGACGGTACAGATGGTAATAATTTGGTTACAACCTCTAAAATTAATGTGATTACTAATTTGTATTTAGGGTTTTTAAATATTGAAGATTTAACAGGTTTAGAGGATTTTACAGCTTTAGAAGATTTTGCCTTTTATGGTAATAATGTTAACGTTGTTTCTGTAAATTTACCAGCTTTAGCTAATTTGAAAATAATCTACTTAGAAAGTTTTCCTAATTTGAGCTCAATAGATGTTTCTAACTTGAGTAATTTAGAAGATGTAACTTTTCAAAATCTTAGCGCATTATCTTCTTTAGATTTAAGTTCTAATACTAATTTGGTAAAATTAAGGGTAAGTGGTTCTTCAGTTTTGGCTAATTTAAATATTTCAAACCTTATAAGTTTAGAGGATGTCTTTCTAGCAAGTTCTACAATGATTACAAGTTTAGATTTTACTTCATTAACAGGATTAAAGAAATTACAAATACAACAATTTACAGCTTTATCAACTTTAAATATAACTGGTTTAAGTACTTTAGAAGAGCTTTCTGTTTTGAGTATGAGTTCAACATCTTTAGATTTATCAACATTAACAGGTTTAAAAAATCTAGTTCTCTCTAATAATACTTTATTATCGACTTTAAACATAAAAACGGGTACAACTACTACCATAGATTATGTGCAATTAAATGGTAATCAATTATTAACTTGTGTAGAAGTAGATGCAGGAATACCAATTAATGGAATGTCGACATGGAACCAATCTAATGGAGCAATTTTTAATGAAGATTGTGCAAATCCGTCTACTTATGTGCCAGATGATAATTTTGAAGCTTTTTTAGAAGCTAATAGCATGGGAAATGGAATTGCAAATGATGATAAAGTAACAACTTCGAATATAAATACGGTTACTACGTTAGATGTATCAAATCAATCAATTTCAGATTTAACAGGAATTCAAGATTTTGATGCCTTAAAAGATTTAAAAGCTATTGCAAATGCTCTTTCTGAGGTAAATCTTGAGCTGAATATAAACTTGGAGAAAGTTTATTTAAATGATAATACTTTAACTGATATTAATGTTTCGAAAAATGTGGCGTTAAAACAATTATGGGTAAGAAATAATGCTATTAAAATTTTAGATGTAAGTAAAAATGTTGCTTTAGAATGGTTAGTTTGTAGCCAAAATAACATAGAGAATTTAGATTTAAGTTTAAATACAAATTTAACTGCCATAGAAATACATACCAATGATTTAAAAACATTAAACTTAAAAAATGTATCATCAAGTTTAATTTTTTTAGCTCAAGGAAATCCAAGTTTATCCTGTATTCAAGTTGATAATCCGAGTGTTTGGTCAACTAACTTTTCTAATCAATTAAATAATAGTGCAAGTTTTAGTTCAGATTGTTTTTACCCAACTACAAATATACCAGATGCAGTATTCGAAAATTATTTAGAAACACATGATAGAGATAATAATGTAGTTGTCTTGGGAGACATAAATAGTATGGGAAATGGCGTTGCAAACGACCAAACAGTTTTTACGCATAGAATTAATACTGTAACAAGGTTAGATATATCTAATTTAGGTTTAGCTAGTATAACTGGTTTAGAAGATTTTAGAGATTTAGAAATTTTTGGAGCTTTTGGTGGAAACCCTGGTCTAACATCCGCAGATTTTTCTAGTAATTTAAAATTAAAAAGAATAACTTTCTCTTTTAATAGTGCCGCAACAAATGTAACTTTTGGAAATTTACCAGATGTTACCTACGTTCAATTAGGATATAATAATATTAGCTCTCTAGATATTTCTGGTTTACCAAGCCTAGAGGAGTTCAAAGAATTTAATGGATTATACACCAACTTAAATACTTCTGTAAACACAAACCTTAAAATTTTAAGTTTAATTTCAACTCCAATAGCAGCATTAAACTTAACTTTAAATAGTAAATTAGAAAATTTAACAGTTGCACAAGGAATGCTAACTTCTTTAAATCTATCTAACAATCTAGATTTAAAAACACTAAGTGTTACAGGTAATAAAATTGTAAATTTAGATGTTTCGAATAACACAAAACTAACTTCTTTAGTTGCTAAGGACAATCTTTTAGAAAGTTTAAATATTAACAATGGAAATAATACCATTTTACCTGGTAGCTATGGTGTTGGTATTTCCAATTATCCGTTTGATATTAGAAACAACCCAAGTTTAACATGTGTAGAGGTTAGTGATTTAGCTTATGCAAATGCTAATTGGACAGCAAAAGATCCAGGTCATACTTTTAGTACAGATTGTTCTACAAGTTGGTCTGTAATGACAACTCCATTAACCACAGCAGCATTATTAGCAATTTCGGGTTTAGATGCAGATAATAATGGTATAATTTCACTAGCCGAGGCAGCTGCCTACTCAGGAATTTTAGATTTAAGTAATTCTGGAATTACAGATGTTGAAGGTTTGTTGGCGTTTTCTGCTATTACTACTTTAAATATTTCAGGAAATGGTGTTACAGATTTAAGCCCTTTAACAGGTTCTACTTTTACGGTAGTTTCGAAGTATTCTGGCCTCTTTAAAACAGCAAAAAAGTCGAATTCTTATGCGTTGCAATCAATTATTATGAATGATAATAATTTTGAGGTTTTAGATTTAAATTCTTTTACGAACCTTTTAAATATTAATATTAGTAATAATCCAAATTTAAAAACAGTTAGCATTCAGAATGCAAATAATGCAAATATGGTTTCTTTTACAGCAACAAATACTCCCAATCTTTCTTGTATTTTAGTTGATGATTCAAATGCAAGTTATTTGTCTTCTTGGATAAAAGATGCCAAAACTAAGTTTGTGGCAAGTGCTGCAGATTGTCGCTCTAAAGTATTATCAACAGAAGAGGTGTTATTGTTTGAGCAAGTAAACACATATCCTAATCCGGTAGAAAATATCTTAAATATTGAAATAAACAGTCCTATAAAATTAAATGAAATAGCTGTTATTTCTTTGCAAGGTAGTATATTAAAAGTGTCAAAAGAAACTCGTTTAGATATCTCGGCGCTATCTCCAGGAATATATATAGTAAAGATTTCTACTGATAAAGCTACCGTTACCAAAAAGATTATAAAAAAATAGTAATTTGATTTTTTGTTGAGTTGAAGTCCCAATTTCATTAATCTGAATTGGGACTTTTAACTATTACAGTTATTGCAATATTTATAATTATTTTTTTATAGTTTGTTGCCTCTCATTTAGCAGAATTGGGTCTCCATAACCTAGTTCTTTCATTCTTTCTAATTGTGTTTCTGCATCGCCAACAATTAGCCAAATCATTTTATTCGGATTCACATATTTCTTGGCAAGCTCTTTAATTTCTTCTTTAGTAATATTTGTTACCGTATTTTCTCTAGATTTAATATAATCTGGTTTTAAGTTATAACTACTAATATTAGATAACATTCTAAGTTTTGCACCAGCTGTTTCAAAAGCCCTGGCATTACTTTTAATTAAAAAACTTTTAGTAGTTTCTAAATCTTTGTCTGAAAACGTTGAAGGATATTCTTCTAGAATTTTTTTAATTAATAAAGAAGATTCTAGCGTAACATTAGAACGAACTCCACTAGAAATAGTAAAAGTACCCGTTGCTTTTGTACCAGAAAATCCAGACCTAATTCCGTATGTATAGCCTTTTCCTTCTCTAAGTTCTTGCGTTAAGCGAGATGCAAAACCACCACCGCCTAGAATATAATTCATTACCGTAGCTGCATAAAAATCGTTGTCTGTGGCAGCTAGCGCCGGTGCACCAAATTGTAATACAGATTGTTTTGCATTGGGTACATCGTAAAAGTAAACTGCTGGTTTAGTAGGTGCAGATATCGATTTATCTACTGGTATTAAAACCTCTTTCGAAGTCCACTTTTTACTTAAACGCTCTAACGAGCTTGTTAATTTATCTTTTGAAATTGCTCCAACTACCAATAGTTTTGCGACAGATGGAGAAATATTTTTTTCATAAAACAACTTTAGATCTTCTAGCGTAATTGATTCTACAGTTTCTAATGAACCTAATGTATTTTTTGACCTAATATTGTTTTTACCATATATAAGTTCATTGTATGTATTTGAAGCAATTGCATTCGGATTCGCTTCTTGTTGTCTAAGATTGCTAATTGTTGCTTTTTTTAAGAGTTCAAACTCATTGCTGTCAAAGCGTGGTTCAAGTAAAATTTCTTCAACTAGTGCCAAGGTTTCATTATAGTTTTTGGCTAGGGTAGTGGCACTTAAAGTAATATTTTCTTTGCTACCAAATACCCTAATATTTGCACCTAACTCTTGTACTGCTTCTTCTAATTCTTGTGCTGTTTTATTTTTTGTGCCTTTGTTTAAAAGAGCAGCTGTTAAATTTGCAACTCCGAGTTTGTCTAGAGACTCTAATAATTGTCCGCCTTCTATGGTAATATTGAATCGAATTAATGGCACCTCATCATTTTCTATTCCATATATTTTTAAACCATTTTCTAGATTTGTTTGATATACTTCTGGAACAGCCAAAGTAGGTTTTTTACCATAAGGTGGTTCTATGCCTCTATTAAAAGAAGAAGGAGTTTTTGTATATGTTGCCCCATTTTTTGTTTGTACATCTTCTTCTGCACCAATCACTATTTTTTCTTCCACAACATCAGCTAAAACAGCACCATCTAAAGCCAATTCTTTTGAGTTTTTTGGAACAAAACTTGTCGCTACATAGTTTTTGTTTTTTAAATATGTGTTGTACACTCGCATTACATCTTTTGTAGTTACAGAAAGCGTATTTTTAATGTCTTCAGATACAAAACCAGGATTTCCTGTGTAGGTGTTATAAGACGCTAAATTAGTTCCTTTGCCGAGTACACTAGATAGACTTTCGTAAAATCGTGTTTCCTGACCAGCTTTTATTCTTTTTAAATCTTTTTCTGAAATACCCTCTTTTTCAAATAGCTCAAAGGCTTTTTCGATTCCGGTTTTTATGGCGTCTAGTTTTTGATTATTAAATGCTCTTACAGATAATTGCAGTTCTCCCGCCAACTCAGAGTTCCAACTAAACATACTTACATAAGAAGTTAATTTTAATTGGTCGATAAGTACTTTATTCATTGGTGCAGATTTCCCTTCAGATAAATATGTGCTTAAAACATCTAAAGCATAAGAGTCTGGATGATACGACTCTACAGTAGGCCAAACCATAGTAAGTTGAGGTACTCTTGCAAAATTATCCTCATAGTACAAAGATTTTATTTCACTAACCTTGCCAGCTCTTTTTTCTAGAGGAGAAATTTCTTCGCCACGAGGAATTTCATCAAAATATTTATGCACCCATTTTGTAGCTTGTTCTATATCTATATCACCAGATAATACAAGAGTTGCATTATTGGGAACATACCATTTTTTATAAAAGTCTTTTACGTCTTGTAAAGTAGCATTTTGTAAATCTTCAAGAGAGCCAATTACTTGCCAGTTGTATGGATGGTTTTTAGGATATAAGTTCTTTCCTATTACATATTGGTTATGTCCGTAAGGACGATTATCTACACTTTGTCTTTTTTCGTTTTTAACAACTTGTTTCTCTTTAGCTAATACTGGTTCTGTTACGGTATTGATAAAGTAACCTAGTTTATCTGCTTCAGCCCAAATCATTTTTTCTAAAGCATCTTTAGGAACTGTTTGTAAGTAGTTTGTTCTGTCTCTCGAGGTTGAGCCATTGGCGCCAGAACCTCCAATTCTCGCACTCATTTTGTCTAAACCTCCTTTTCCTAAATTTTCTGATTCTAAAAATAATAAGTGTTCAAATAAATGTGCAAAACCTGTTCTGCCTTCTTTTTCTCTCGCAGAACCCACATGAACCATTAGTTCTACAGCAACTACAGGATCAGATTTATCTACATGAAAAATTACATCTAAACCATTATCAAGTTCAATTTTTGTATAATTTATACTTAAAGTAGGGGTTTCTTCTACGGATGTATTTTGACAACCTATAAAAGTGGCTAATGCCAAAATAATGATACTTATTTTTTTCATTGTTCTAAAATTTAGTTTCGCTTGGAAAAATACTAAATAGAAATGATAAAAAAACAGGAATCTTGTTAAATAAAAAATCTCAAAACTTACATTTTGAGATTTTTACATTTATTTTGCTAATATACAGTCTTCGTAATCTTTTACTTTTCCGTAATATGTTTTACGATATTTATGCAGCGTTTTCAATGGAATTACATTTAATAGTGTTTTTTTTACACAGGTTACTTTGGTGTGTAAAATACCCATTTTTGGGGTATATAATTTTTCTAGCTTTGTTTTTCTTTTAATTTTAATCAGTCTCATTGGTATCTTTTATCATTAATAAATATGCTACAAAGTTAAGGGTGTTATTAGTTTTAATCAAGTTTTAGGAGGTAAAACCTTGAAAATGAAGCAAGAAATGCAAGACTAAGAATCGAGAGGGTGTATTGCTAACAATATGATAATTGAAATCGGGTTCTGTTAACAGATACAAAACTGAAAAACGGTTATTTTTAATAAAAAAACCAAAAAAAAGCTCATTTTTAATTGAAATTAATCAAAAAACGAGCTTTTTTTTCTAAAAATAAACTTTTTTAAGATTGTTTTAATTGCCATTTCCATGCCGAAGATAAAGCTTCATCTAACGTTTTTTCTGTTTTCCAGTTTAGTTCTTTGTTGGCAATAGTGGTATCTGCAAAAGCGGCGGTTATATCTCCTTCTCGTCTGCCAACTATTTTATAGTTTAATGGTTTTTTCGAGGCCTTTTCGAAGGCTTTAATTACTTCTAAAACAGAACTTCCTTTTCCAGAACCAACATTAAAGAATTCGAAGTTTTGTTTATTATTTTTATTAAGTAGTCTTTTAAGGGCAGCTATATGTGCTTTTGCAAGGTCAACTACATGTATATAGTCTCTGATTGCGGTTCCATCTGGAGTTGGATAATCATCACCAAAAACCGACAATTCCTTACGAATACCGGCAGCAGTTTGGGTAACAAACGGAATTAAGTTTTGAGGAACCCCCAATGGTAATTCTCCTATTTTTATACTATCATGTGCACCAATGGGATTAAAGTACCTTAATGCAATGGCGTTTAAATGGTGAGCTTTGCAGGTTTCTTCTATAATTTCTTCTCCAATTTGTTTGGTATTTCCGTAGGTAGATTCCGCTTTTTTTACAGGGGCATTTTCTGTAATAGGCAATTCGTCTGCTTGTCCATATACGGTGCAAGAAGAAGAAAATATAAAATTATCTAATTTTCTATTTCTCATTTCTTGTAAAATGTATACCAAGCTACCAATATTGTTTTCGTAGTAATCTAGCGGATTTTGTACACTTTCTCCTACAGCTTTAAAAGCTGCAAAATGAATAATACCATCAATTTTATTGTTGTCAAAGAACGTAGTAACCTCCTTTTTTTTGCGTAGATCTATTTGATGAAAATCTGGCTTTTTGCCTGTTATTTCTGTAATATTGTCTAAAACACCAATAGTGGTATTCGATAAATCATCAATAATAATAACTTCAAATCCTTCATGCTGAAGTTCTACTACTGTATGTGAACCTATAAAGCCTAAACCACCAGTTACAAGTATTTTTTTCATAGTATTAGTTAATAAAATTATTTACGGTTTCTGTAATGTATGTTAATTGCTCTGTGTCTAATTCGGTATGCATTGGCAAAGAAATAACTGTTTTAATTAATGTATTTGTTACCGGAAAATCACTTTCATTATATCGAGTATCTTTATACGCTTTTTGTGTATGCAAAGGCACCGGATAATAAATGGCATTTGGTATATTATTTGCTAACAAATGCTTGTGTAATTCGTCTCTTTTACCATTGGTAATTTGCAAAGTGTACTGATGAAAAACATGGCAATCGCATACATCGCATATTTCATTGCAGTTATTTGTTGCGTTAGATTTTGCAGTAGGGGTAATTATATGAGGATTATTGGCAAACGCATTATTGTAAAATCGTGCCGCATTTCTGCGGGCATTACAGTAAGTATCTAAATGAGGCAATTTTGTTTTTAAAACACCAGCTTGTATCGAATCTAATCGAGAGTTTACACCAACAACATCATGGTAATACCTTGTGTACATTCCATGGTTTACTATGCCTCTTATGGTATGTGCTAAATCATCATCATTTGTAAAAATGGCACCGCCATCACCATAACATCCTAAGTTTTTTGAAGGGAAAAAAGAGGTGGTACCAACGTTTCCTATAGTTCCTGCTTTTTGTTTTCTGCCATCTTTAAAAGTATAATTTGCACCGATAGCTTGTGCATTGTCTTCGATAACAAAAAGATTGTGTGTTTTTGCAATTTCCATTACAGCATCCATATTGGCAACTTGCCCGAATAAGTGAACAGGAACAATAGCTTTTGTTTTTGGTGTGATGGATTTTTTTAGTGCCTCAATATTTATGTTAAAAGTGTCTTTTTCTACATCTACCAGAACAGGTGTGAGTTTTAACAATGCAATAACTTCTACGGTTGCTGCAAAGGTAAAATCTACTGTTATTACTTCATCACCTTGTTCTAAACCAAGCGCCATCATGGCTATTTGTAAAGCATCTGTTCCGTTGGCACATGGTATAACGTGTTTTACTTGTAAATATTTTTCTAAATCAGCCTGAAACTCATGCACTAGAGGCCCGTTTATATAGGAAGAGGTCTCTAAAACACTATCTATTGCTTTATGAACATCTGTTTTTATTTTTGAATATTGACCTTGTAGGTCTACCATTTGAATTTTTTTCATGAAGTAATGTTTAATAAACAAAGTCAAAAATACAATTTAATTCTTTTATCTTTGAAGTAATCAAACACATTTACATGAAAATCCTAAAAAAAATATTAAAATATCTGGTTATAATTTTAGTTCTTTTATTTGTGGGAATTTGGCTTTATACCAAATCTCAAAAACCAATTTATAATGGTGAAGTTTCTATTAAAAATATAACTGATGAGGTAACTGTTTATTTTGATGATATTGGTGTGCCACATATTTATGCAACGAATAATCAAGATGCATATACCGCATTGGGGTATGTTCATGCTCAGGATCGTTTGTGGCAAATGGAATTAATAAGACGGATTGCAGCAGGCAGACTTTCAGAAATTTTTGGAGAAAAATTAATCGCAACGGATAAACTTTTTTCTGGTTTAGGAATTGAAGAGGCAGCAGCAAAAACAATAGAAAATTTAGATAAAAATTCGGAACCTTATAAAATGGCGATGGCATATTTAAAAGGTGTGAATCAATATATAAAAGAGGGGAAAACACCTATAGAATATACGTTAGTTGGTGTAAAAAAAGAACCATTTCAATTAAAAGATATGTACAATGTTTTTGGGTATATGGCATTTAGTTTCGCTATTGCACACAAAACAGATCCGATGTTAAATGAGGTGAAAGAGAAATTAGGTATTGCTTATTTTAATGAGTTGATTGATGTAGAAACTAAAAATTTAACAACCATAGAAACCGATAAAAATGCCATTATTACCAGCACTTTTTCAGAAGCTATGCACAATCTTACAGAGGTGTTACCAATTTCGCCATTTATAGGAAGTAATGCCTGGGTTTTAGGAGCAGACAAAACTAAAAACGGTAAAGTTATTTTTTCTAACGACCCTCACATTGGTTATTCACAACCTTCAGTTTGGTATCAGGCACATATAAAAACACCAAGTTATGAAATGTATGGATTTCATTTAGCATTGGTGCCATTTCCATTGTTAGGGCACAATAAAACGTATGCATATGGTTTAACAATGTTCGAGAATGATGATGTTGATTTTTACATTGAAAAAAACAACCCAAACAATGCCAGCCAATATCAGTTTGAAGGCGATTTTTTAGCTTACAAACAGGTAGATAAAATTCTTAAAATAAAAGATAGTAAAGATTCTTTGTATACTATTAAAGTTAGTAAACATGGACCTTTAATGAACGGGATTATTGATCATTTAGAAGATGAAAGACCTATTGCAATGCAATGGATTTACACAAAACTAGAAAATAAAATATTGGATGTTGCCTATGAAATTTCTCACTCAAAAAATTTAGAGGATTTTAAAAAAGGGGCAAAAAAATTGCATGCACCAGGTTTAAATATGATGTATGGAGATGCAAAAAATAACATTGCATGGTTTGCTTCTGGTAAATTGTATAACTATAGAGATTCTCTTTATACAAAAGCATTTTTAAATGGTAGTTCAGGTAAAGATGAAATTATTTCTTACATAGACTTTGAAGAGAATCCTCAAGCAATAAATCCTGAAAACGGATATGTGTATTCTGCAAATAATCAGCCAGATAGTATTGCTAATAAATTGTACCCTGGTTACTATTTGGTAGGAGATAGAGCAGAAAGAATTGTAAGTCTGTTAGAAAAAAAGAACGATTGGACAAAACAAGAAGTAGCTAAAATGATGTTGGATGTAACTTCTTTAATGGCACCCAAAATAGCTCAAAATTTTGTAGATGAAATAGAAAAAAACAAACTTTCGGTAAGTGAAAAAACAGCTATCTCTATTTTAAAAAAATGGAAAGGAAATTTCGATTTAGAAGAAGTAGCTCCTGTTATATATAATAGGCTTGTATATGAATTTCAGAAAAATACTTTTGCAGATGAATTGGGTAACGGTTTTTTTCAGTTTGTAAATACTCCTTTTGTAGAAAAAGTGTTACCAGTTCAATTAAAAAGAGAACACTCCGTTTGGTGGGATAACATACATACCAAAAATAAGGTAGAAACTAAAAAAGATGTTATAAATACGTCATTTAAAAACGCTTTTAATTTTTTGCAAAATCAGCTAGGAGAAAATGTTCATGATTGGAAATGGAAAAGAGTTATTTCAGTAGAGCACAAACATGCTGTTGGCGAAGTTGCCTTACTAAGAAAATACTTTAACGTAGGGCCTTTTAAAACAAATGGAGGAGACCAGGTAATTAATAATCAGATATATAATGTAGACTCTACAGGCTTTTATAAAGTAACTGCTGGGCCATCTACTAGAAGGGTAGTCGATTTTTCTGATGTAGAAAATAGCATAGCAATTATTCCGACAGGGCAATCCGGACGCATTTTTAGCAGCTACTACAAAGATCAGGCACAGAAATATTTGAAAGGAGAATATGTAAAAATGAAGTTAAATACTAGAGAAATAAAGCAAAGCAAGCAAATTTTATTGCTAAAGCCTTTAAAGTAAATACTATGTAACACAAAAAAGTATTATGAGAACCTAAAAACCTTGAGCTATTTTTATGAGCTCTTGTTCTTTTAATATTTTTATTTCTTTACCATGAAACTCAATAATATTTTGTTTTTTAAAATCAGATAACAATCGAATGGCAGACTCGGTTGCAGTACCAATTATATTTGCAATATCTTCTCTAGAAAGTTGAATATTAATTACATTATCTTCGTTAATATCGAAACTCTTTTTTAGGTTTATAAGTGTTTCTGCTAAACGTTGTTTAACAGTTTTTTGAGCCATATCTACAATTATGTTATCTGCTTTTTTTAAAGTGTTTGCCATGTCCTTTAAAATACCCATAGTAAATTCAGTATTTTTCTCTAAATCTCTAATTATTTCTTCTTTAGGAACAAAACAAACTTCCATATCATTTAGTGCTACAGCTTTAAGGTTAGATGCTTCATCAGAAATTAAACTTCTTTCACCAATTAAATCGCCTTTTTTTATGAGGCTAATTATTTGGTTTCTACCGTTTTCACTCATTTTAGAGACTTTACAAACACCATCTCTTATACAAAAAACACCATTTATGTATTCGCCTTCATCAAAAAGGATTTCTCCTTTCTTAACAAACTTTGAAGTTTTACATGCAGATATTCGTACCAATTCCTCTTTTTTTAAATGTTTAAAGGAATTAAATTGCCTAACAATACATTGCTCACACTTGCTCATGCCTATTTTTTTTCTATTTCAAAGATACCAAAAAGCTGACAATTATCATATTTTAAAATTAATAGTTGTTAGAAATTTGCATAGGCAAAAGAGTAAATATGAAAGCTACACAATGTTATCACTGTGGCGATTCTTGTACAAACACAATTATTCATTTCGATGATAAAAAGTTTTGTTGTAATGGTTGTAAAACTGTCTATGAAATTTTTTCTGAAAACGACTTAACGTGTTACTACAATTTTCAAGACAATCCTGGGGCAATACCGAATGAGATTCAAGGCAAATACGATTTTCTTGATAATAATGAAATTGTAGAAAAACTCTTAGAATTCTCCGACGGAGATTCCCAAGTTATAACACTCTATATTCCACATATACATTGTAGTTCTTGTATTTGGGTTTTAGAAAACTTACACAAACTAAATAAAAATATTGCAAGTTCTCAAGTAGATTTTCCTAAAAAGACGGTTCGTATAACTTATAATGCAACAAAAACTTCACTTAAAGAAGTTGTTTTGTTATCAAGTTCTATAGGTTATGAACCCTATATAAGTTTAGACGATTATACTTCTGGGAAGAAAAAAGTAGATAGAAGCTTACTCTATAAGCTTGGTATAGCAGGTTTTGCCTTCGGAAATGTAATGTTTTTATCTTTTCCGGAATACTTTGAGGTTTCTGAGTTTTGGCTTGAAGAATACAAAAACGTTTTTCGAGGGTTAATGTTTGTATTTTCTCTACCAGTGGTTTTTTATGCTTCAAACACTTATTTTATATCGGCATTTAAAGGTTTACGGTCAAAAATTTTAAATATTGATGTACCAATAGCACTCGGTATTTTGGTACTTTTTGTAAGAAGTACTATAGAAATTGTTTTCGATTTAGGTACCGGTTTTTTCGATAGTTTAACAGGACTTGTTTTCTTTTTACTGTTAGGAAAATTTTTTCAACAGAAAACCTATAACTTTTTATCGTTTGAACGAGACTATAAGTCATATTTTCCAATTGCAGTGACTAGAATTAGTGCCAATAAAGAAGAAAATGTACAAATTTACGAGGTTAAAAAAGGAGATAGACTACTAATTCGCAATCAAGAACTTATTCCAGTAGACGGAATTTTAATAAACGGAAATGCACAAATAGATTACAGTTTTGTAACAGGAGAAGCTGCTCCAATAAGTAAAAAATCTGGTGACAAATTATTTGCTGGTGGTAAACAATTGTCGGGTGTTATAGAAATGGAAGTATTAGCCACCGTTTCTCAAAGTTATCTTACACAATTATGGAGTAATGATGTTTTTAAAACAGAGGGTAGATCTCAATTTAAAACAATTACAGACACAATTAGTAAAAACTTTACAATTGCTGTTTTATCAATTGCTTTTTTGGCAACAACTTTTTGGTTGTTTGTAGATGTACATATAGCTATTAATGTTTTTACAGCAGTTTTAATTATTGCTTGTCCTTGTGCAATAGCACTTGCGGCACCTTTTACATTAGGAAACATGTTGCGCATTTTTGGACGTAATAAGTTTTATTTAAAAAATGCAACAGTAGTAGAACAATTGGCAAAAATAGATACACTTATTTTTGATAAAACAGGTACACTTACCACCAATAAAGAAAACAATATAACTTACAATGGAAGTGCTTTTTCTGCTTCAGAAAAAATACTTATTAAAAGTAGTTTAAGAGCTTCTAACCATCCGTTAAGTAGAACGTTATACGAAACTTTTACAGAGGTTACACCAGTAGAAATTACAAACTTTAAAGAATTTATAGGCAAAGGAATTGAGGTTTCTTACAATAAAAATACACTAAGATTAGGTGCTGCCTCTTTTGTGAAAAATACCTTAGAAGAAAATACACTAGATACAGCAGTTCATGTAAGTTTTAATTCTATTTATAAAGGAAAATTTACTTTTAAAAACTCCTACAGAAACGGGGTAAAAACCTTGTTTAATACTTTAAAAGAAAATTATGAGTTAGCGGTTGTTTCTGGAGACAATCAAGGAGAAAAAGAGTATTTGCAACAAAGTTTGCCAAAAGACACCACACTGTTATTCAATCAAAAACCAGCAGATAAACTAGAGGTAGTTGCAACTCTACAAAAACAAGCTAAAAAAGTAGCCATGATTGGCGATGGCTTAAATGATGCAGGTGCATTGGCACAAAGTGAGGTAGGTATTGCATTGTCAGAAAATATTAATGTTTTTTCACCAGCATGTGATGCTATTTTAGATGCTTCTAAATTTGTTCATATAGATACTTTTTTAAAGGCTTCTAAAAAAGCCATCCAAATAATAAAATACAGCTTCATACTCTCTTTGTGCTACAACATTGTAGGACTGTATTTTGCTGTTACCGGACAATTAATGCCAGTAATAGCTGCAATACTAATGCCTTTAAGTTCTATTAGTATAGTAGTATTTACAACAGTAGCTACCAACTTTTTAGGAAGAAAATTACACAAATAAAATTATGAAAACAGCCTCATTTTTAAACAACATTACTTTTAATAATACAAAGCCTGCAATTAATATGCTTTTAGAAACTTCATTTTCGAAAGAAATTAGAATAGCATTTAAAGAGGGGCAGGTAATGACAGCGCATAAGGCTCCTTTAGCAATTGTAGTTCAGGTGCTTAAAGGTGCTATTGATTTTGGAGTATATGATGAAATTATACCATTAAAATCAGGAGATTTAATTTCGTTAGAACCTAATGTTATTCATCATCTTTCAGCAATAAAAGAGAGTGTAGTAAGACTAACCTTATTAAAATTAGATAATATAGAACGCCTAGAAAAAGTATTAAAATAATGAAATCACTTTTACAGAAATATAATATTCCTGGCCCCAGATATACCAGTTACCCTACTGTTCCGTATTGGAATAAAGAGGGGATAACTAAAACTGATTGGATATCGTCCTTTAAAAAATCGTTCAAAGAAAGCAATCAAAAAGAAGGAATTAGTATATATATTCATCTGCCATTTTGCGAAAGTTTGTGCACTTTTTGCGCTTGTCATAAACATATTACCAAGCGTCATCAAGTAGAAGAGAACTATATAAATACTGTTTTAAAAGAATGGATTTTGTATGTAGGTTTAGTTGATGAAACACCAATTATTAAAGAGTTGCATTTAGGTGGCGGAACACCTACTTTTTTTTCAAAAGAAAATTTAAAGTTTTTGGTTGATGGAATTTTTAAAAATGCAAAAAAGCACCATAATGCATCTTTCAGTTTCGAGGGGCATCCCAATAATACTACAAGAGAACAATTACAAACACTTTACGATTGTGGTTTTAGACGGGTAAGTTTTGGTGTGCAAGATTACAATCTAAAAGTACAAAGGGCCATTCGTAGAGTACAACCTTTTGAACAGGTAAAAAAAGTTACAGAATGGAGTCGGGAAATCGGATATACTTCTGTGAGTCACGATTTAATTTTTGGTTTACCTCATCAAACAAAAGAAAATATACTAGCAACTATTCACAAAACAAATAAGTTGCTTCCAGACAGAATTTCCTTTTACAGTTACGCCCATGTTCCTTGGGTTAAAGGAGTGGGACAAAGAGGTTTTAGCGAAGCCGATTTACCAAAAGCAGATGTTAAAAGAGCCTTGTATGAAAGTGGAAAAAATCTTTTTTCTGAGTTAGGATATCAAGAAATTGGTATGGATCATTTTGCTCTGAAAACAGATAGCCTATTTAAGGCTACTAAGCAAAAAACATTGCACCGAAACTTTATGGGATATTCCGACAATAAAACGCAATTAATGTTGGGTTTAGGAATGTCTGCAATTTCAGATTCTTGGCATGCTTTTGCACAAAACGTAAAAACTGTAAAAGAGTATGAGAGACTAGTAGATATGGGAGAAATACCAATTTTTAGAGGTCATTTACTAAGCGAAAAAGATATAGTAATAAGAAAGCATATTTTAAATATGATGTGTCATTTTGCTACTTCGTGGAATACAAAAGAGTTAGAAATAGAAGAAATAGACACACATTTAGCGCTATTAGAAGAGATGCAAATAGATGGTTTAGTTTTAGTTGATAAAGAGGCTAAAACACTAAAAATACCAGAAAAAGCAAGACCATATGTTCGTAATATTTGTATGGCTTTCGATGCTCATTTACTTAAAAATAAACCGAAAACACAATTATTTTCGATGACCATTTAATTTTATTTTAACAATATGACATTTGTCATATTTTAACAATACTATCAATATTATTTTTGATATATCAAATTTATCAGGCAAGATATGAGCGTAATATACCTACTTCTAACACTAAGTATTATAGTGGCAATTATATTTCTTATTGCATTTATTTATTCAGTAAAAAGTGGTCAGTACGATGATTCATATACACCATCTGTTCGTATGCTTTTTGATGATGAACTTGTAAAAACAAACAAAAAAAAATAAAGACTAAATTATAGATTATGGAAATGCAACAATTTTATTACGATAATAAAATCGTAAAAAAATTTATCTACGCTACTTTACTTTGGGGAATAGTAGGTTTTACAGTTGGTTTAATGCTGGCTTTTATGTTTATTTTTCCCAATTATACAGAAGGTATTTCATGGTTAAGTTTTGGTCGTCTTAGACCTTTACATACCAATGCGGTAATTTTTGCTTTTGTAGGAAACGCAATTTTTGCTGGAGTTTATTATTCGTTACAACGACTATTAAAGGCTAGAATGGCTAGTAATTTTTTAAGTAACTTTAATTTTTGGGGTTGGCAAGCTATTATTGTTGCAGCAGCTATTACGCTTCCTTTAGGGTATACATCTTCTAAAGAATATGCAGAGTTAGAATGGCCTATAGATATTGCCATTGCATTAGTTTGGGTAGCCTTTGGAGCCAATATGATCTGGACAATCTTGCAAAGAAGACAACGTCATTTGTATGTTGCAATATGGTTTTATTTAGCAACTTTTGTAACAGTTGCAGTATTGCATATTTTTAATAGTTTGGCACTTCCGGTTGGTTTCCTAAAATCATATTCTGTGTATGCTGGGGTTCAAGATGCACTTGTACAGTGGTGGTATGGCCATAATGCTGTAGCTTTTTTCTTAACTACTCCATTTTTAGGCTTAATGTATTATTTTGTACCAAAAGCTGCTAATCGACCAGTATATTCGTATAGATTATCTATTGTTCACTTTTGGTCTTTGATATTTTTGTATATATGGGCTGGTCCTCACCATCTATTATATACTTCGTTACCAGAGTGGGCTCAGAATTTAGGAGTTGCATTTTCTGTAATGTTAATTGCTCCTTCTTGGGGAGGAATGATAAATGGTTTACTAACTCTACGTGGTGCATGGGATAAAGTAAGAACAGATCCTGTATTAAAGTTTATGGTAGTAGCAATTACAGGATATGGTATGGCAACTTTTGAAGGGCCAATGTTGTCTTTAAAAAATGTTAATGCGATAGCACATTTCTCAGATTGGATTATTGCTCACGTACATGTTGGTGCATTAGCATGGAATGGTTTTCTTGCCTTTGGTATGCTATATTGGTTAATTCCAAGATTGTTTAAAACAAAATTATACTCTTTGGCATTGGCAAATGTTCACTTCTGGATTGGTACCTTAGGAATTATTCTGTATGCTTTACCAATGTATGTTGCAGGTTTTGTTCAGGCATCTATGTGGAAACAGTTTAATCCAGATGGTTCATTAGCCTACGGTAACTTTTTAGAGACCGTAAATGAAATTATTCCCATGTATTGGATGCGAGCAATTGGTGGTACTCTTTATATTATTGGTGCTATTGTAATGTTGTACAATGTAGTGTTAACAGTAAAATCTGGTGCTAAAGTAACAGACGAATTAGCAGAAGCTGCACCATTAACAAAAGTGCCAAAACACAGAACCAAAGGAGAAGGTTGGCACACTTGGATTGAAAGAAAGCCAATAAAACTTACCATTTATGCAACCATAGCTATACTAATTGGAGGTGCAGTACAAATAATACCTACGTTATTAGTGAAGTCTAATATTCCTACTATTAGTAGTGTAAAACCTTATACGCCACTAGAATTGGAAGGTAGAGATATATATATAAGAGAAGGTTGTGTAGGTTGTCATTCTCAAATGATTAGACCTTTTAGAAGCGAGGTAGAAAGATATGGAGAGTATTCTAAAGCAGGAGAATTTGTTTACGATCATCCATTTCTTTGGGGTTCAAAAAGAACCGGACCCGATTTACATAGAGTCGGACAAAAGTATAATGATAGCTGGCACTTAAACCACATGTACGACCCTCAAAGTACTTCGCCGGGTTCTATTATGCCCTCTTATAAATGGCTAATAACAGATCCGCTAGACAAAACAAATACAGAAAATAAAATGAGGGCAATGGTCTCTTTAGGAGTTCCTTATTCGGAAGAAGAAATTGCCAATGCTCAAGAGCACATGTTAGTACAAGGAGCAAAAATTGAGCAGAATTTATATGCCGATCCAGATTTTGCAAAGAATTACGATGCAGACAAAGCGTATGCAGAAGAAAATGGAGAAGCTTTTATAGAGATGAAAAATAGAGAAATAGTAGCTGTAATTGCATATATACAACGATTAGGAACCGATATAAAAGTAAAAGAAGAACAAAAAATATCCAAAAAATAAGACAATGTTAAAATTTATAAAAGGTCATATGGAAAGTATTATAGGGGTAGAAGTATATCCTTTAATATCACTACTTATTTTTTTTACCTTTTTTGTAGCACTTTTTTGGTGGGTGATAACTGCAAAAAAAGAACACATTAAAGAAGTAAGCAACATACCATTAGACTCATAAAAGTTAAAAAAATGAAAAGAACCTTTCAATCTACAGTTTATGTAATCTTTGTAATTGTTACGTTTATAGCACTTGCCAAAGCGTTTATGGTGTACGAAAACCCATTTGATATTTATGAAAACCCATTGGTTTGGCTGGCCTTAATAGGGTTTGTTATAGTAGTAACTCTTAAAGAAGTGGTTAGTTTTTTGGCAACAAAAAAAGTAACTGAATTACAGAACGAAAAAGAAGGTATAGTTCCAGAACCAGCAAATGCATGGATAAAAAGACTGTTAAAAAGTTGGACAAAATCTAAGGATATTTCTCAAGAAGAGGAAATAGTTTTAGATCATAATTATGATGGAATTAGAGAGTTAGACAATACTTTACCACCTTGGTGGGTGTACATGTTTTATGCAACCATTGTTTTTGCACTTGTATATATGGTTCGTTTTCATGTTTTAGACGGCGATTCTCAAATTGTTGAATACGATAAAGCTGTAGCAGAGGCAAAAGCAGCATTACAAAAATACAAGTCTGCTGCACCAGCAACCGATTTTATTACAGCTGAAACAGTTACTTTATTAACAGATACTAAAGATTTAAATAGAGGAAAAGCTGTATTTAATTTAAACTGTGCTTCGTGTCATTTGTCTGATGGAGGAGGAGCAATAGGACCTAATTTAACTGACGAATACTGGATTTTAGGTGGTGGAATTAAAAACGTTTTTAACACGGTTGCAAAAGGAGGTAGAGATGGAAAAGGAATGATAGCTTGGGATAAAACACTAAAAGCAGCTGATATTGCAAAGGTTTCTAGCTATGTTATTTCATTACAAGGAACTACACCGGCAACTGCAAAAGCACCAGAGGGAGAAAAGTGGGAAAGTGCTAAAGAAGAAGAAAGTAAATAGTTTAAAACTTACTAAACAATGGAAACACCCAACAACGAACAATTTAGAGATAGTATAGGTACTATAGATTCTGAAGGAAAACGTTCTTGGGTTTTTCCTAAAAAACCTAGCGGAAAATTTTATAAGTACAGAACGTATGTTAGCTATCTTTTATTAAGCTTTTTACTCACTGCTCCCTTCATAAAAGTAAACGGAAACCAGTTTTTATTATTTAATGTTTTAAAGCGTAAGTTTAGTATTTTCGGTTTTCCTTTTTGGCCTCAAGATTTTCATTTACTTGTAATTTCTATGATTGTTGGGGTTGTATTTGTAATTTTATTTACCGTAATTTTTGGACGAATTTTTTGCGGATGGATTTGTCCTCAAACCATTTTTTTAGAAATGGTTTTTAGAAAAATTGAGTACCTGATTGACGGAGATAGAGGTAAACAAATTCGGTTAGACAAGCAGCCTTGGAATGCAGAAAAGATAAAAAAGAGACTTTTAAAATGGACTATCTTTTTTATAATTTCTTTTATAATAGCCAATGTTTTTCTTGCTTATTTAATTGGTGGCGATGTTGTAATAAGTTACATCACCGGTAATCCGTTAGAAAATATAAATACCCTTATTTCACTCATAATTTTTACAAGTATTTTCTATTTTGTATTTGCATGGTTTCGAGAACAAGTATGCATTATTGCTTGTCCTTATGGTAGGTTGCAAGGTGTTTTATTAGATAACAAAACAATAAATGTTGCTTACGACTATAAACGTGGCGAACGTGAAAAAGGGCGGTCAAAATTTAAGAAAAACGAAGACAGAGAATCTTTAGGAAAAGGAGATTGTATAGATTGTAAACAATGTGTTGTTGTTTGTCCTACAGGTATAGATATTAGAAATGGTACACAGTTAGAGTGTGTAAATTGTACAGCTTGTATTGATGAGTGCGATCATATAATGGAAAATATTGGCTTACCAAAGGGATTAATTAGATACGCAAGTGAAGATAATATAGCTAAGAAAAAACCTTTTAAATTTTCTGCAAGAATGAAAGGGTATTCTGCTGTTTTACTAATATTAATAGGTATTTTAATTGGGATGCTTTTTTTAAGAAATGATGTAGAAGCATCAATTTTAAGATTACCAGGACAGTTATATCAACACAAAGAGAATAATATTATAAGCAACGTATACACTTACAAAGTAATTAATAAAACAACAGAAAAAATTACCGATGTTAGTTATAAAATTTTATCGCATAAAGGAGAAATAAAGATAGTTGCTAATGAAAAATTTACTATTCCAAAGCAAGGTTTAGCAGAGGGAACATTGTTTATAGAGCTAAATGCTGCTTCACTAAAAAGTGATAAAGAGAAACTAGAAATAGGAGTTTTTAGTGGAGATAAATTAATAGAAACAACCATTACCAATTTCTTGGGGCCAAGAAGTTATAAATAAAAGAAAAACATGAAATTTAATTGGGGAACAGGAATTGTGGTAGCTATTATCGCTTTTATGAGTTTTATACTTTATTTGGTTATAACCATGAGCACAGGTGCTGCTTACAAACACGATTTGGTTACAGAAAAGTATTATCAGAAAGAAATTGGTTTTCAGAACGAAATTACTGCTCAGGAAAATGCCTTTGCGTTAGAAGAAAAAATAATTATTGGAAGAGAAAATGATGGAATACGAATTACATTTCCGTCATTTTTTAATCCAAATGAAATTAAAGGAAAAGTGTTCCTATACAGACCATCCAATAAACAATTAGATTTTGAAATTCCTATTTCAATTTCTAAAACATATTTGCTCGTGCCTGACAATAGTTTGTTAGATGGTCGTTGGAACATGAATATTGCCTTTACCTACAAAGAAAAAGAATACCTTGTTAAAAAAGAAATAGACTATTAATGTTTTTATCTGCAATTTTATTGGGCTTATTAGGTAGTTTGCATTGTGTTGGAATGTGTGGTCCTATAGCTTTTATGTTGCCAATTGATAGAAAGAATAGACTAAAAGGTTTTTTACAATTGTTAAGTTATCATTTAGGTAGGTTATTTACCTATAGCCTAATCGGATTATTGTTTGGTTTTTTAGGAAAAGGATTTTATTTATTCGGGTTTCAGCAACAAATATCTATTATTGCTGGGGTTAGTATGATTTTAATTATTGTATTTCCTAAATTTTTTAATAAAATTAATTTTTCTAAAAGTATAAATTCTTTCATTTTTAGAGTTAAAAATGCGTTGGGTGAGGCTTTAAAGAAAAAGGGGAATGATACTTTTTTTACCATTGGTTTTTTAAACGGATTTTTACCTTGTGGTTTAGTTTATATGGCGGTTTTTGGCGCTGTAGCTACAGCAACACCATTAGAAGGAAGTTTGTATATGTTTTTATTTGGTTTCGGTACAATTCCTTTAATGACTTCTGTTGTTTATTTGGGAAATTTTACCAAAGGTACTCTAAGGGTTAAAATTCAACATGCCATTCCTTATCTAGTAATTTTAGTAGGAGTTCTTTTTGTTTTAAGAGGTTTAGGCTTAGGAATTCCCTATGTTTCTCCTAAACCGATAGTAGAGTTGGTTAGCTCAACTAATGCCTGTCATTAATCTTATTTTTTCGGCCTTTTATTTTAGGAAACTATGTTAAATATTTTCTTTAAAAAGTATTCCTAACAATAAAAATAATATATTTGATTCTCTAATAAATAATTTTAGGCTGAATGAAGTTTATGTATGTAAGAATTTCCTTTTTACTTGTGTCCATTTTTATGCTAAAAGTAAATGCACAAGAAACTTTACCAATATATACAGATTATTTGTCGGACAATGTTTTTTTAGTGCATCCATCTGCTGCAGGTATTGGAAATTCTAGTAAGCTTAGACTTACAGCAAGGCAACAATGGTTTGACGTGCCTAATGCTCCATCATTACAAACTATGAGTTTTCATAGTAAATTTAGTGAGTATTCAAATGCAGCTTACGGTGTTGTTTTATTTAATGATAAAAATGGATTTCACTCACAAAAAGGTATTCAAGGAACTTATGCTTACCATTTGCCCATGGGAAACTCCAGTGTTTTTGAGCAACTTTCTTTTGGTTTGGCATTTACTTTTGTTCAAAATCAGTCAGACCAAAGGTCTTTTACAGGAGACCCTGCCGTTGCAGCAATAGTAGAGAGTACTAGTTACTATAATGCAGATTTTAGTGTTGCTTACCACAGAGGTGGATTTTCATCTTATTTTACGGTCAAAAATTTATTTCTAACAGCCAAGAATAATTTAAATGTTTTAGAACCTTTAGATTTAAGAAATTTTGTAGTTTCTGCTGGATATTATTTCGGCTTAGAAAACTTTGTGCAATTTGAACCTTCTGTAATGCTTCAGTTTAGAGAAGGTACCGGAGAGCGAATTGCAGATGTAAACTTAAAAGCATACAAGAACCTTTCTAAAACTCAACTATGGGCAGCGCTTTCTTATCGAAGAAATTTTGATGCAGATAGTTTAGAAGATGCTTCTTACATTACCCCAATTTTGGGCGTAAATTATAAAAACTTCATGTTTTCATACGCTTATACTAGGCAATTGAACGAAATATTATTTGCCGATTCGGGCTTTCATCAAATTTCTGTAGGTATTAATCTATGGACAAAAGAACCAAGAGCTGCGGCGTGTCCGAATATAAATGGAAATTTTGGAAGTTTTTAGAAGTCCAATTTTTTAACCGTTACATTTTCTATTTCTTTAGCTAATAAATTTTTTAAGGTATTTGTATTTTTATTGCTAAATAGTAAATGAGTTCCCTTTGTTTTACTCGAGTTTTCTATATTGTTTTTATAAAGTACATTTTTTGTTTGTCTAGCAACCGCCTCACCAGAATCTATAATTCGTATGGTATTTCCAACAATTTTTCTAATTTGAGGAATTAAATACGGATAATGTGTACAGCCTAAAACTAAAGAATCTATATTTTCTGATAACATTGGTTGTAAATAGGAGGCCAGTAATGTATTCATTTCTGGGGTATCTAATTTTCCGTTTTCTATAAGCTCTACAAGTCCTTTTCCAATAGTTTCTTTAAGTGTAATACTTTTAGGAATACTGTTAGCTGTTTTTTCAAAAAGCGCACTATTTAGGGTTCCTTTGGTAGCCAATATACCAATAGTATTTGTGCTGGTAGTTAGCGCTGCCGGTTTTATAGCTGGCTCTATACCAATAAACGGAACACTATATTCATTTCGTAAAAAAGAAATTGTATTGGTGGTAGCTGTATTACAAGCTACAACAATTAATTTACACTTCTTTTTAAGAAGATACGCTGTGTTTTTTCGACATAAATTAATTATTTCTTCTTTTGATTTTTCTCCGTACGGTGCATTTTTACTATCCGAAAGGTATATTGTATTTTCATTTGGCAATAAGGTAACTACTTCTTTCCATATCGAAGTACCACCTACACCAGAATCGAAAAAGCCAATAGGATTATTAGTAAACATCATAAAGTAAAAATAAAAAAAAACCTACTTTCAAAGTAGGTTTTTTAGTTTTTATTGGTAAATGATTACTGTCCTTGTTGTGGTAAAGGCTTATCTTTTAATAAACCTAATTTAACTTTTACTGCTTCGTATAAGTCTTCTCCTTTTTTTACAATTAAAGATTTAGCATCAAATACGTACAAAATACCTTTCGCAGCGGCAACCTCTTCAATAGCTTTTTCTGCTTTTTTTACAATTGGTGCAATACCTTCGTTTTGCTTCGCTTGCATTTCTTGGTAAGCAGCTTGTTGCGCTTGCTCTAATCTTGCTCTATCTACCTGAACTTCTTCTGCTCTTTTTTTATTGTTTTCTGGAGTTTGAGTTGCTTGTTCTGCAGTATACTTTTGGTATTTTTCTTCTAATTTTTTCTTCATTCCTTCGATATCATCTTGGTATGTTTTACCAATTTTTTCTAAGGTAACTCCCAAAGCTCTCGTTTCTGGCATATTATCTACAACTCTTTGATAGTCTATATGACCTATTTTTTGTGCATTCGCAACACCAGCCACTCCTAAAGTAAATACAGCAATTAATAGTAACGTTTTTAAATTTTTCATTCTTGTTTTAATTTAATTATTTATTGTTTTTGATCTTTGTTTACTTTCTTTTTTAAGTCTTCTTTTTTCTTTCTTAGCGCTTCTTTCTTTTTTCTTAATAGTTCTCTTTTTTCTTCTCTCTTTTTAAGCAATTCCGCTCTTTTTTGTTCTATTGCCTTTTTTCTAGCTTCTTTTTTAGATAGTGCTGCTTCTACAGCTTTTTCTTTTTTTGCTAACACCTCTTTTTGCTTATTGGTTAGCTCTTTAGGAGCGTTTTTTGCCGCTTCTTTTTGTTCCTTTTTTTCTTCTATCAATCGTGTTCTGTCAATAGAAGCTAAAACGAGCTCGCTAATATCGTATTTTTTATTGGAATATAGCATTACTAATTCACTAGATTTATCAAAAACAAAATCAAATTTTTTTCTTGCTGCTATATTTTGCACAGCATTGTAAACTTGGTCTTGTATTGGCTTTACTAGTTGTTTTCTTAAAGAAAACAAATCTCCGTTTGGACCAAAATATAGCGATTCTAACCTTCTTAACTCGTTTTGTTTTAAGCTGATTTCTTCTTCCTTTTCTTCAATTAAATCGGTAGTTAAAATAGCTTTTTCATTTGCTAAGTCCTCTTTTAAAATTTCTATATTTCTAGCTTCTTTATCTAATTTTTGTCTCCATTTTACAACCTTTTCATCTAAAGTATTCTGTGCTTCTAGATATTCTGGTACATTTTCTAGAATATATTCCATATCGATGTATGCAATAATTTGGTTTCTTTGAGATCTAATAATACTACTTGAAACTAGAAGAATGGTTAGTAAAATTATTTTTTTCATATCTATAAGGTATTTAGAAAAAACCATGCCAAAAAAACTTTCGACATTACAAATGTACAGTTTTTCTAGAATTGTCTTCCGATAATAAAATGTGTTTGCCAACCAGATTTTTCTATTTGACCAGGTAATGGATCGAAACCATGTGCGAAATCAATACCCAGTAAACCAAATGCAGGCATAAAAATACGTATACCTAAACCAGCTGATCTTTTTACTTCAAACGGATTAAATTCATTAAAATTGTTATAAGAGTTTCCTGCTTCTAAAAATCCTAAAGTATAAATAGAGGCAGAGGGCGCATCTGTTATAGAATACCTTAATTCTAATTGAAACTTATTGTAAATAGTTCCTCCATCGATAGAAGATAATCTATTATTTTCATATCCTCTTAATCCTACAACTTCTCTACCGTCTAATTGAAAAACAGCAATTCCATCTCCACCTACAAAATAACGTTCAAAAGGTGTTTGCCCGAGTTCATCGTTATAAAAACCTAAATATCCTATTTCTGCATTAGACATTAATACTAATTTATCTGTAAAAGAAGTATACCATTTCCCTTTTACGTTTAGTTTGTAATATTCTAACCATTTGTATTTATCTGCAAGAAAGTCATTTTGTTCTTCTGCTGTTAAACCTGTTGGCTCGGTATAATCTTTATTATTAAAAAGAGAATATGGCAATGTTGCTTTAACGCCAAAAGAAAATTCAGAACCATAAGTAGGAAAAATTAAACTTGGTCCGGCAGAATTTCTACTTAAATTTAAATTATAGGCAAGGTTGTTTAATGTTCCGTTATTTAAAATATTAGAACCAACTCTAAAACCATAGTTTTTAAGTTGAAAACTTTGGTAAGACACTGTTTGAGAGAGCTGGAAAAAATCATCTGGCCATTTTAAACGTTGTCCTAAACCTATAGAGGCTCCGGTTATACCCAATCTTCTATCTCTATCTACATCAAAAGTTTGTGGGTTTATTTGAAACTGATTTGATTGATAAATTGAAAATGATAGTGATTTTGGAGTTCTACCTCCAAACCAAGGTTCTGTAAAAGAAAAGCTATATGTACTAAAAGTTCTACTAGATTGTAGTCTTAAAGATAAACTTTGTCCATCTCCCATTGGTAAAGGCTTGTAGGCTTTTTTATTAAAAATATCTTTGATAGAAAAATTGTTAAAAGACAAACCTAGGGTACCAATAAATGAGCCACCTCCGTAACCTCCTTGTAGTTCTATTTGGCTACCTCCTTTTTCGATAACATTAAAGTTGATATCGGTTGTTTTATTTTGATAATCTGGTACAACATCGGGAGTAACATTTTGATCGAAAAAACCTAACTGACCAATTTCTCTAATAGATCTAATGATGGCGCTTCGGCTAAATAAATCTCCTGGTTTTACTCTTATTTCTCTAAAAAGGACATGGTCATTAGTTTTGTCATTCCCAGAAACTGTTACTCTTTTTATTCGAGCCTTTTCATCTTCTCTTATTCTTATTTCTACAGAAATAGAATCATTTTTTACTTTTGTTTCCACAGCATTTACTTGCGAGAACAGAAAACCGTTATCTTGGTATAAGGTAGAAATGTCTGAAGAGGTTGGGGTACCATCTCCTTTAACTCGTTCTTTTAGTACGGCTCCATTATATACATCTCCTTTATCAATTTTTAAAATACTATTTAACTGCTCGTCGGTATATTCTTTGTTTCCAACAAATAGTATTTCAGCAAATCGATATTGTCTTCCTTCTTCCAGTTCTATATTTATATTTATGGTATTATCGTCGTTCCAAGTAATTCCTTCGCTTAAAATACGAGCATCTCTATATCCTAAACGGCTGTATTTTTCTAAAATACTTTCTAAATCTTCTTGGTACTCTTCTTCTATATATTTTGAGCCTTTCCAAAATCTACCAAAAAATTTCTTTTTAGTATTTTTCATTGCTTTTCTAAGCCCTCTCTCAGAAACAGCTTCATTTCCAGTAAAATTAATATTCTTAATTTTAATTTTTTTTCCTTTATCAATAAATATAGACATGTTTACTACGTTAATATCTGTAGTATCTTTTGTTACATCAATTGAAACTTTTGTTTTTAAGAACCCTTTGTCTGTATATTTTTTTGCGAAGTAATTTTTAGAGGTTACTAATAAGTTATCGGTAACCATTTTACCAATTTTAAGTTCTGTGTCTTTTAATAATTCTTTGGCTTTAGATTTCTTAATTCCGTTAATTTTTACTTTGTTTATTTGTGGAAGTTCTTGCACATCGAATTGCAAATACACGTTTTCTCCATCTAACCTTGCCAAGTAAACATCTACATTACTAAATTGATTACTTTCATATAGTTTTTTTATGGCACTAGTAAGTTTGTCTCCGGGTAATTTTATTCCTTGTCCGTATCTTAAGCCGGTAAAAACTCTTACGGTTTCTTCGCTAAACTTTTTAAGTCCGGTAACAGAAATACCGCCCAAAATATACTCTTTACCTTCTTCGAAAGAGGTAGTTTTGTTGGCAAGTGTATCTTTTTTTACTACAGATAAACTATCTTGTTTTGTTTGTGCATTGATATTTACATTATAGATTAATGCTATACATACTAAGGTTGCAGAAAATAATTTCATATAAAATTTATTCTGTAATTTGTTCGCTTGTTTTTCCAAATCTTCGTTCTCTATTCTGATAATCTATTATAGCATCAAAAAAATGCTCTTTTCTAAAATCGGGCCATAATACCTCTGTAAAATATAATTCGGCGTAGGCCATTTGCCAAAGTAAGAAATTACTAATGCGATATTCTCCACTAGTTCTTATCATTAAATCTACATCGGGCAAATTAAATGTATATAAATGGTTATTAATAGTATTTTCGTTTATTTCTTCGATAGAAAGTTCTTTATTAACAACTTTTTTAGATATGTTTTTGATTGTATTAACAATTTCTTCTCTTGCTCCATAGCTTAGAGCAAGTGTTAGAGTAATTTTATCGTTATTTTTTGTAATGTCAATTACTTCTTTTAAAACTTTTTGGGCTTTTGTTGGTAGACTTTCTATATTACCAATGGCATTTACAACAACTCCGTTTTTTTGAAATGTGTTCAGTTCTTTTTTAAGAGAGCTTACCAATAAACTCATTAATGCATCTACTTCTAATTTTGGTCTTTTCCAGTTTTCGGTAGAAAATGCATAAAGGGTAATTGCTTTTACTCCTATTTCTGCGGCACTTTCTACAGATTCTCTTACTGCAGTTAATGCATTTTTATGTCCAAAAACTCTATTCATTCCTTTACCTTTTGCCCAACGTCCGTTTCCGTCCATAATTATGGCTACGTGTTGTGGTACTCTTTGTAAGTTAATGTGTACTTTTTTATCCATATAAATTTTATAATCCTTTGGTATAACAGGCAGGTCTACCAAAAGTGTAAATTAATGAAAATCCTGTAAATACATACCAATCATTTCCAGTGCCACCAAAATTTAAAGAGGGAATTTTATCAGTAGAAAAATCAAGGTCGTCTTCGAAAGTATATCTAAATTTAGTTTCTATGGCAAATGCAAAATCACCAATTAATTTCGATTTAAACCCTAGTCCGAAAGGAACAGCAAAAGAAGTTTTGTTAGTGTAAATATAGTTGTTAGGACTAACTTCTCTTTGTGTTGTTGTGTAATTAAAAGCAGCTAACTCTATTAAGATATAGGGAGTCCAGCTTTTGTTACTAGAAGAAATATCGTATTCATAAAAGTTAAATTCCATACCCAAAGCTACTTCGTTTATTGTGTTTTTAAAACTATAATCAGCTACATTTATGCCATTTATTGGAGGTAAAACTCTGTCTGAATTTTTATTATTTCCTCTTATTGGTAAAAAACTATAGGTACCTTTAAAAGCAATTCTTGGGTTCCAATTGTATTTAAAGAACACAGCTCCGGCTGCTGTATTTGGGTTTAAGTACTGCGTACTTCCTACGTCTCCAATAAAATTTGTTCCTCCAAAAGTAACTCCTATTTCATACACTTGTGCTTGTAAAACATATGAGAAACTAATAAATATAATCGCTAATATTGTGTTTTTCATCCTTAAAAATGGCGAGCAAATATAGAAAAATCAATTTGCTTTGTAAAGTTATTATTCAGTCTTTTTTGAATAACACTTTAAAAGTAAATATATTGTATTTGTTTGTGTTAAAGATTGGTTTCGTTTCTGGTATCTTCTCCCCATAATAATTTGCTTCTAAGAGTTTGAAGAAATGACTGATTATTGGGTATCATACTTTTTATGGTAAAAGTTGCTTTTTCTATAAAAACTGTAGTGTTTTCAGGTATAGAAGTTATTCTAGAGTCTAACGAAACTAAAAATTCTTTTTCTCTGGAAGCTACCTCGAGTTTTATAGCAGTTTTATCTGAAATTACCATAGGCCTTGCGTTTAAGTTATGTGGCGCAATAGGAGTAATTACTAAACTTTTAGAGTCGGGAGAGATTACCGGACCATTGCAACTTAAAGAGTATCCTGTAGAGCCTGTTGGTGTAGCAATAATTAATCCGTCTGCCCAATAATTTGTTAAATATTCATTGTCTAATGTGGTGGTTACACCTATCATCGAAGTAGTGTTTTTTCTAGCTATTGTAACTTCATTTAAAGCAAAATTTAAGCTAGATAACGCCGTAGTTTCCGGTACTGTTTTTACACTAAGTAAGCTTCTTTTTTGTATAATATATTCTCCTTTTAAAATAAGAGAAACACTTTCTTTGATTGTTTTTTTGTTGATAGTCGCTAGAAAACCTAACCGACCAGTATTAATTCCTAAAATGGGAATTCCTAAGTTTCTAATGTAGGTAACAGCTCTAAGAATAGTACCATCGCCACCAAGAGTAAACATAACGTCGAAAGAATTATTTAAATCTTTAAAATCGGCAAAAGTTGGATATTTTTTTGTTAAAATGCTTTCCGATACTAGTAATTCGTAAAACTTTTTTTCTATAAAGCAGACAATGTTATTTTCTTCTAGCACTTCTAGTAGAATTTGTATTTCTTTCTCTGCAGAAATAGAGTACGATTGTCCGTAAACGGCTACTTTTTTCAAATTTGATTCTTTTTTAATTTTCTAAGGTAGAAAAATTTTACATTTCTAAATACTTTTGTAAATATTGAGACCTGTTTTTTAAGTCTTCTAGGTATACATCATCTTCATGAGACGATATTATTTTGTAATCATATCTTCTAAAAGAATGTACTATTTCTTGTACATCTTTTGTAATTGTTTTAATAGTAATTTGAACGGTGTTTTCTTTTTTTTCTGAGACATAAATACCCAATACTTTACTATTGTTAGATTCTATAATTTGAGCAATTTCACTCATCGAAAAATCAGTTTCTAGTTTTTCTACTAAAATAGTTTCGCTGTTTTCTGCTAAAAACGGACTCGTGGCAAAAAGGTCTAAAATATCATTTAAATCGTAATAACCTTTGTAGTTCTTAGTTGCATCAAGCACCGGTAAAATATTGGTATCATTGTCTGCAAAAATTTTTAAAACTTCTAAAATGCTTGCCTTTTCATCAGTAAAAAATACATTTAAAAGATGATTGTAATTTGTAATTAGACTATTACTTTCCTCTAATGTTTGAATATCTTGTTCTGCAAAACACCCCAAAAAACGATGATTTTCTACCATCGGAAAATGAGTAATTGGGTAATTAGCAAACAGTTCTTTTGCGTCCTCTAAAGAATTTGATTGTTTTAAAGGTTTAATTTCATTTAGTATTTGAGCTGTTATTTCCATTCTGTACGAATATATAATAATTTCATTTAAAAACCTTGATTAGTCTTGAAAGTGTACCTCTTATAATTTATCTTTGTACTCTAATTTTTTATGATGACAAAGTTAAGTGTAAATATTAATAAAATAGCAACTTTAAGAAATTCTCGTGGTGGAAATGTGCCAAATTTGTTAAAAGTAGCAGCTGATATTCAAAGTTTTGGTGCGCAAGGTATTACCATTCATCCAAGACCCGATGAAAGACACATTAAATACCAAGATGCCAGAGATTTGGTTTCTGTAGTTACTTCAGAGTATAACATCGAGGGAAATCCAATTCAATCTTTTATAGATTTAGTTTTAGAAACAAAGCCAACACAGGTAACGTTGGTACCAGATGCTATAGATGCTATTACTTCAAATGCAGGTTGGAACACTATAGATAATCAGTCTTTTTTAAGTGAAGTGATTCAGGAGTTTTCTAACAATGGAATTCGCACTTCAATTTTTATAGATACCGATTTTAAAATGATTGAAGCCGCAGCAAAAACTGGCACAGACAGAGTAGAGTTATATACCGAGGCTTTTGCCGATGCATATCAAAAAGGTAATAAAAACGGCATAAAACCATATATAGATTCCGCTGTATTGGCTCACAAACTGGGCTTAGGAATTAATGCTGGGCATGATTTAAGTTTAGATAATATTAAATATTTCAAAGAAAATATACCCAATTTAGCAGAAGTTTCTATTGGCCATGCTCTTATTTCAGAAAGTTTATACTTAGGTCTAGAAAATGTAGTAAATATGTATTTACATCGACTAAAGTAATTTTAGAAGTTTACTTAATTACTGTTTACAAAAAAAATAATACCCAATTAAAATGAATAGCCATACTATCTTGCACTCAACTGTTTTAGGGAAAGGGAGTCCTTTATTAATACTACATGGTTATTTCGGAATGTCGGATAATTGGAAAACTCTAGGAAATCGATTTTCAGATACTTTCGAGGTTCATTTAATAGACCAAAGAAACCACGGAAGAAGTTTTCATGAATCAGTTTTTAACTATGATGTTTTAGTAGAAGATTTAAAAAGATACATAGCGCATTATAACTTAGAAAAATGCTCTTTAATTGGACATTCTATGGGAGGGAAAACTGCTATGTTATTTGCTGTAAAATATCCTGAACTTTTACATAATTTAGTAGTTGTAGATATTTCACCCAGATTTTATGAGCCTCATCATAATGCTATCTTAGCAGCGTTAAATTCGGTTGATTTCTCTATTGATACCTCTAGAAAATTGGTAGAAAATAAGTTAGAAAAACTGATACCTGAAATTGGAGTTAGACAATTTTTATTAAAAAATGTATACTGGAAAGAAAAAGGGCAATTAGCTTATCGTTTTAATTTGGATAGTTTAACTTTTAATAATAAAGAAGTTGGAGCTGCTTTACCACCTCATACAGTTTTTAATAAAGAAACTTTGTTTTTAAAAGGAGAAAACTCAAATTATATTACCGAAAAAGAAGAGGCTACAATTTATACTCATTTTCCTGAAGCTATTATAAAAGAAATTAAAAATGCTGGGCATTGGTTGCATGCCGAGAATCCAACACAATTTTATGACGAAGTAATTCATTTCTTACAGTAAAAGAAACTCCCCTTTACATTTAAAGGCGCTTGGTTATTACCTTAACGCCTTTAAATTGGGGGATTTTTAATTCTAGTATCTTTATAATAATACCAAATTAATAACGAACTATTTATAGTACAAATTTACAACCAAAGTTGTTGTAAAAAGTTGATGTATGTTAATTAATTTTTAGAAGTTAAACTTTTTCTAATTCTACTTAAACTTTCACTGGTAATACCTAAATAAGAGGCAATATGGTAATTTTTTACACATTGCTCTATGTTAGGATATGTCTCTTGAAAAAGTAAATATTTTTCTTTGGCAGTTTTAGAAAGATCTGCTAAAATTCTTTTTTGAAAACTAGCAAAAGCATGTTCTAGTTTTTGTCTAAAAAAAGTTTCTAATCTGGGGTATTTGACATACAATTTTTCTATGTCTTTTCTGGAGATTTGATAAAGTACAGCATTTTCTAATACCTCAATTGTCATAATTGATTTTTTACCAGTAAAAAGAGCTGTAAAATCGCTAATCCACCAATCTTTTATAGCAAATTGCAAGGTGTATTCTTTCCCTTTTTGGTCGGTAAAGTAAGATCTTAAACAGCCTTCTGCAACAAAATATTGGTGCGTAACTTTCTTATTATTTTCTATTAGAATGGCTCCTTTTTTAAATTCAATTTTTTTTATTTTTTTACCAATAAAAGAAAGTTCTTCATCAGAAAAGAGCACCCCTTTATAAATCTCTTGAATTTCTGAATTGCTCATGTTAGTAATGCTTAGGAATATGAGCTTAAGATACTAATATTTATAGCATTATCAAAAAATAAAATAGGCAATTTTAGTTTACGAAGTAATTTCTCCTCTGTGAGGTTTTAGGGCATCTCTGAAGGTTTTTAGGTTGTTTTCATCAACACTAATAAAAGCACATACGAGCATTGGGTTTTTTTCTAAAATATCAATTTCATAAAAAGACAAATTTTCTAACTCAGCAAATTCTTTTAGATGTTTAGTGTGGTGAATGGCAGTTTCTTTGGCATCTTCACCCCTAAAATCCCATAAAAGTTTAATTTTTCTATTCATTTTTTTTAGTCATTTACAAACACAAATAAATTTCCGTTTGTGTGGTTTATAGAGATGTTATTTTTTATGGCTTTATTACGTGTACCAATTTTTTTCCCCATTTCTAAATGTTCATTAACAAGTTCATACTCTAAACCTTCTGTATAAACTTCAGAAACAAAAGACATCGGAATTAAAGAAATAGTTTTGTGAAGACAATTGGTGATATTTACTTTTTGTTCTGCTAAAAAATAATATCCATGTGCGTCATAAAAAGTCATTTTTAACCTGTTTTTGTAATGTATGGCAGTACTTAGATTACCAATAAAATGATCTTGCTCTTTTCCGCTTGCGCCAAATACATCAATTTCTGTACACCCTTTTTGTATTAAAATTTCAACTATTTTATCAAAATCGGTAAAGTTTTGATTGGGCGTGTGAAAGGTTTCGATATTTTGAGCCAAACTTTTTATGGAGTCAAAATCGCCTGCAATAAAATCCGGAACAATATTATTTTCTTTCAAATAATTATAAGCACCATCAGTTGCACAAATAATATCATAACCAGAAAGGTTGGGTATTTTTTGAGGAAGTTTACCATTTAATAATAAAAAAACTCGTGTTGTTTTCATCATTACAAAAATACCATAAAAAGTCGATTCTTATTTTATTGAAATAGTTTTATCTTTACTGCAAATTAGAAACTCTTGAATACAGCACAATTTATTCCAAAATCAACAACCTCAAATATTAAGGAAGCTACTTTTACCTGGAAAACGCCAAGTAATATTGCGTTGGTAAAATATTGGGGAAAGTCCAACTCTCAAATCCCTAAAAATACTTCTATTAGCTTTACTTTAAACAACTGCCATACAATTACATCTGTTAAGTTTAGTAAAATTGATACTGTAGCAACAGTAAATTTCGATTTGTTTTTTGAAGGAAAACCCAAAGAGGAATTTACGCCAAAAATTGCTGAATTTTTTAAACGAATTGCAAATTATTGTCCGTATATTTTTGATTATAAAATGGTTATTGATTCAGAGAATTCTTTTCCGCACTCCAGCGGAATTGCTTCTTCTGCTAGCGGATTAAGTGCTATTGCCATGTGTTTAATGAGTTTAGAAAAAGAGTTGTATCCAGAAATTACATCAGATTTTATTAATAAAAAAGCCTCTTTTTTAGCTCGCTTGGGCTCTGGTAGTGCAAGTAGAAGTATAGAAGGTCCTTTAGTTGTTTGGGGAAATCATAAGGATATTCCTGAGAGTTCCGATTTATACGGAGTACGTTTTCCGTTTAAAATACATACTATTTTTAAGAATTATCAGGATGCAATTTTGTTGGTAGACAAAGGAGAAAAGCAGGTTTCTAGTACTGTGGGGCATAATTTGATGCATCAACACCCATATGCATCAAACCGTTTTTTGCAAGCCAATCAAAATATATCTAAAATAACTAAAATATTATCAGAAGGAGATATCAAAGCTTTTGTAAATTTAGTAGAAAGTGAGGCATTAACATTGCATGCAATGATGCTTATGAGCAATCCTTATTTTATTTTAATGAAGCCAAATACACTAGAAATTATTAATAAAATTTGGGAGTATAGAGCTCAACACAACAGTAATGTTTGTTTTACTTTAGATGCAGGAGCTAATGTTCATGTATTATTTCCTGAAAGTGAAAAAAAGGCAATTCATAAATTTATAGATAGTGAATTGGCTGTTTTTTGCCAACATAAACAATACATTTTAGACGAGGTCGGTTTGGGGGCTGAAAGTTTATAAATACAATGAAATCAATTTTTCTTTTTTTAGCGTTCAGTTTGTTGTTTTTTTCAGCATTAGTTGGTCAAGAAAAAACATGGTTAGATGCTCAAGGAAATACTGTGTTTGAAGAAGATGCCGTTTATTTTACTTTTGATAAAGTAAAAGATTCCGAAAAATATGCCATAGTTCATTATTATAAAATAGGAGCCATAGCGGAAGAATTTACCATGTCTTTTAAAAATAAAGAAGGTAAGTTTATTGCTTATTATGTAACAGGAGAAGTAAAAACTACAGGAAAATATACAAATAATTTAAAAGATGGAGTTTGGAAATCCTACTATAGAACTGGCAAAATCAAAGAAAAAGGGCGCTATAAGAATGGCGAAAAAGTAGGTGTTTGGAAAACTTTTTATTGATATTTTCTTAACATAAAAATTTGTATTTTTGTAACCTTAATATAAAACACTATGAAAGGACCATTATTTTATGCCAAAATATTATTGTTTGGCGAATATGGAATAATAAAAGATTCTAAAGGATTGGCAATACCTTTTAATGCCTACAGAGGTGCATTAAAAACCTCAAAAAATCTTTTAGGAAAATCTCTTATCTCAAACCAAAATTTACAAAAACTACACCAATATTTAGCCAATTTAAATACCGAGCTGGTGCAGTTTAATTTAGAAGAGTTCCAGCAAGATATCGCAAACGGAATGTATTTCGATTCTTCTATACCACAAGGTTACGGAGTTGGTAGTTCAGGTGCTTTAGTAGCCTCTATTTACGATAAATATGCCACCAACAAAATAACTGTATTAGAGAATTTAACCCGAGACAAACTCTTAAATTTAAAAGAAATTTTCGGTTTAATGGAATCTTTTTTTCATGGCAAAAGTTCTGGTTTAGACCCTTTAAATAGTTACTTAAGTTTACCAATATTAATCAACTCTAAAGACAATGTCGAGCCAGCCGGAATTCCGTCTCAAAAAGAAGGTAAAGGAGCTGTTTTTTTATTGGACTCTGAGCAAATAGGAGAAACTGCACCTATGGTAAATATTTTTATGAATAAGATGAAAAATGAAGGTTTTAGAAAAATGATTAGCGAAGAATTTTCTACAACTACAGATGCTTGTATAGAAGATTTCTTGCAAGGCAACGTAAAATCTTTATTTGGTAATGTTAAATTACTCTCTAAAATAGTTCTAAAGAATTTTAAACCAATGATACCGAAAGCGTTTCATAAAATTTGGGAACAAGGTATAGCTACCAACGATTATTACTTAAAATTATGTGGTTCTGGTGGTGGCGGTTATATTTTAGGTTTTACAGAAGATTTTACCAAGGCTCAAAAAAGTTTAAAAGATTATAAGCTAGAATTAGTTTATAGATTTTAGGCAATCATGAAAACCCCCAAATTCAAAAGAATAATACTAAAATTTTTAAGTTTATTCTCTGTAGTACGAGGATACAATATTCTTGTTTTGGTGGTTGCTCAATATTTAGCAGCAATTTTTATTTTCTCGCCTTCAACTACTTTAAAAGATGTTGTTTTAGATGTACACCTTTTTTATTTAGTTGCTGCCTCTGTTTTTGTAATAGCTGGTGGCTATATAATTAATGCTTTTTATGATGTTCAGATAGACAAAATAAACAAACCAGTAAAAGTTGGTTTAGATAGTTATGTACGCCAGTCTACAAAATTGAAACTCTATTTTACACTTAATTTTATTGGTTTTTTCTTTGGTATATTGGTTTCTTGGAGGGCGGCCTTGTTTTTTGCAGTGTACATATTTGCAATATGGCTATATTCTCATAAGCTAAAAAAGAACCCGTTATTTGGTGTTTTTTCTGCAGCTATTCTTACCATTTTGCCTTTCTTTGCTGTTTTTGTACACTACAATAATTATTCAAAAATTATTTTTGTTCATGCAGCCTTTCTTTTTTTAGTAGTTTTAGTAAGAGAATTATTAAAAGATTTAGAAAACATTAAGGGAGCCATTGCAAACAATTATAATACTTTTTCGGTAGTTTATGGAGAGAGTAAGACCAAAAAAGTCATTCTTTTTTTATTGATACTAACACTTATACCTGTCTTTATTTTATTTAATTACGCTGCTCTAAGTTCTATGGTTTATTACTTTTATTTTGCGCTTGCTGTACTAATTTTTGTAGGAATATATCTATGGAAATCTGTTTCAAAAGACCAATTTAGACTATTGCATAACATTCTTAAAATACTTTTATTTATAGGTGTTTTGTGTTTAATTTTTATTGATACTTCTCTGTTGTTAGAGAAAGTAATTGACAGATTGAATTAAACTTCATTTTTATAACTACCTTTGCAAAAATTTTAATAAATGAAATCACATAAAAACTCGTCGAGAGGACGACAAGAAGGTAAAAGTAAATCTCCTCTTAGCAGAAAAAGTAACACCACTAAAAAAAGCTCTCCTCTAGGAAGAAAGCCTGTTCAAAAAAGTACAAATAAAGTATCTGCTACCAAAAAAGTAAGTGAATCCGAAGGAATTCGTTTAAATAAATATATTGCAAACTCTGGTATTTGTTCTCGTAGAGAGGCAGATACTTATATAGAGCATGGTAGTGTTGAGGTAAATGGAAAATTAGTTACAGAAATGGGCTATAAAGTTCAGCCAGATGATGTAGTACGATTTGACGGAACCACCATTTCACCAGAGCAAAAAAGATATATATTGTTGAATAAGCCTAAAAATTATATTACCACTATGGATGATGATAGGGGTAGAAAAACGGTTATGGAATTGGTAGCAAATGCTTCTAAAGAAAGAATATATCCGGTGGGTCGTTTAGATAGAAATACCACTGGTTTACTATTGTTTACCAACGATGGTGAGTTGGCAAAAAAATTAACACATCCAAAACACAACGTACGTAAATTATACCATGCGTCTTTAGACAGAAAATTAGAGCTAAAGGATTTAGAAAAGTTGAGGGGAGAAGTAATCATAGAAGGTAAAAAGGTTTTTATTGATGCTGTTTCTTATGTAGAAGGACAGTCAAAAACAGAAGTAGGTATAGAAATACATTCTGGTAGAAATAGAATTGTACGTAAAATATTCGAACACGTTGGTTATAAAGTGACTAAACTAGACAGAGTAATTTTTGCAGAACTTACAAAAAAGAACTTGCCAAGAGGCAGATGGAGATCACTAACAAATCAAGAGGTTAATAATCTTCAAATGCTGAAGTAAAACCTTGCTATATTGATGTTTAAAAAAAAATGCAGCTATTTCTTATATAGCTGCTTTTTTTATTTTCTAAGATTTTACATATTCTCTAGGAGAACATTTTTCGTATTTCTTAAAGATTGTAAAAAAGTTAGACCGTGTAGCAAAGCCAGATTTTTCTGCAATATGATCTAAGCTATATGTTAATTTGGTTTCTGCAAGTAAGTTTTTTGCAATGTTTAACCGAACTTTATTTTTCAAATCGATGTAGCTAGTGTTTTCAGATTTTAAATACAAGCGAACCTTATATTCTGGCACACCAATATAGTTGCTAAATTCTTTAAAATTATTTTTTTGATTTGTAAAAAAAAAGCTCATTTTGTAATAGTTCATTTAGCTTTTCCGTTATTTTATTTATTTCCGACTCCGTTAATTCTTGTATTATTTTCGATTTCTTTTTTCTAAAAAAGGGAGAATTGTCTAAATAGCTATTATTTATTTTTTTAGAATTGATATATAACTCCGGATGATTCACAAACTGTATGGCTAAAAGAGCTAATAATAAAACATCTAAATAAATAATAATGTCTATAAATAAACTGGAGTAAATACTTGTTATAATGATAAATGTAATGTGCAACGCGTACAATATAACACTGCACAAAAATAAATAAGAGATGAGTAGTAAGGTTCTAATTTTTTTGCGCTCTGTTGCAACACTTGTTTTTTTATATTTTAAAAGTACATAAATAGCAGCACTAACATAAAAAATTACATGAGCTAACCTGAAGCCATGGTTAAATTGGGGAGTAAAAAAACTGTTTACCCCTTCATGAGCTTGGTTTGCAGGAGTTGTATAAATAGCGTTAACCAGCTCATATTTTTCCTCCCAAGGCCAAAACATATAAGCACCTATAGCAAATGTTTGTATAATAGCAGGTAATAGGTGTAGTAGGTGTATCTTTTTTAATCGCTTTTTATTGAATAAAGTAAGCTTGATAAAAAAATAAAAGCTAGGTCCAATAATTAAGTAAAAAGGTGTAAAATGGTTGTAAAGTATTACTTTAATAATTTCATAACCACTATGATTTACAGTGTAATGACTAATTGCATAGATAGATACGATTACAAGAGAGGTGCCTAGAAGAATTAATCTAGGTTTTTGAATGTTTTTTATTAAGATGTAACAACTAAAAAGAAAAAACGCAACTAATAGAAACATTAAAAAATTTATTTCAAAAGTAGTCCTTTTTTTTAAAATAGCAAGTCCTTTTTTTTAAAATAAGTACAACTAACTAGTCTATGTATTCAATTAAGTCTTACAACTAAACTAGTTTTGCAAACTAATAAGTTATTATTAGAATTTATCTTAATCCCCCAAAACTATGAATACATTTTTATGTGTTAAGCACAAAAATAGGCTTTTCACTTTCCTAGCAACTCTATTTATCTTTTTATTTTTTACTCCTTTAACTGTTAGAAGTAACAGTAAAGAGTTATCTGATTATTCTTTAACAACAAAGAATAATTATAAATTGAGTACTCTCAAAAACAACTTTCACTCAATATATCATGAGAGTATTCTGTTAGATATTTTAGATTACAATTCTTCTTTAATTAAAGAAAAAATACAAAATAATCTTCAATTATCAGTATCAAATGGCGTAACTAAGTCTACCGTTGAATATAAGATAACTATAAATAAAGTATCTGGCTTTTATGGAGGCATTTCTTTTGTTGATGAGCCACTTACACTTACCTTCCAAAATGTAAATCCAGAGAATGTAAGTTTGTTACGTACAAATATTCATCAAATTGTTTTTCCTAATGGTAATAATGTTCGGGTAACTTTGGGTACCATAATAGATAATCTTCCCTTAGATGATTTAACAAGTAATAGTTTAGGTATTGCATCAGCCCCAGCTGGTATATTTGTTGGAACTGCAACTCAAACAAGTTATACTTGTGATGGGTTTTTCATTAATAGTTTTAGTGGAACACCTCCCACAGACTCTAAAGATAGACTAACAACAACTTGGAGCTCATTAGCTACCGGAGGCTCCACATCTCAATGTATATCACAAATGTTTACAATTTCTAATAAGAAATTAAACATAACACCTCAAAGAGCCACTTCAGGTGGAGTTTGGGGTTCAATCGAAACTCAAAACTCTTTAAATATTACCTCAACTCCTGTAACAACTGCGTATGTAGGTCAAGAATATGTGTCGCCAATAATAGCTACATCTAGCACCAACAATCCAATACAATTTACTACAAATGGTACGTTACCGAACTTTTTATCTTTAAGTACAGAAGGTTCAACTAAAGGTGTTCAAATCGGTAGCTCTCCAATAGCAAATGCTTCAGCTGTAGCTTCAGATTCTAATGGTAACTATTATGTTGCTCAATTTAGCTCAGATGGAATATTTAAAATAACCCCAGATGGTACAGTAACAAATTGGGCAACTAAAACTCAATTGAATGCAACTGTTTATGGTGGTGCAGTAGTGGTAGACAATTATTTATATGTTGGTTACAGAAATAACTCGCTAAGAAAAGGAGGGTTAATGAGATATGATATTACATCAGCAAACCCTACAGGTGAGGATGTTGTTCCTTTAGGCGATGCCGTTTTTTTTAACTTAACGTATAACAATGGCTTTATATATGTTGGCGATTATAACAGAGGTAAAATCTTAAAAGTAGATATAAATAATAATTTCACTATTTCTGATGTGGTAGATGTAAGAAATGCATCTGGTTGTGCTTTTGATAGTTCAGGTACAATGTATATTACCTCTCCAGATGGGAAAAAGGTATGGAAATACACTACAAGTGGTCAGTTGATAGATGTTGGTATTACATTTACAAATTTTGTTTTTGATGTTGAAATTGATGCTTTTGACAATATTTATTTAGGTTTTAGAGATTTAGGTATAAGAAAGTATACGCCCGATTTTAGTTCTTATGAGACGATTGATAACAGTACATTTAGGTCTATTTGGGGAATATCTTTAAGTAGTACAGGTGTTTTATCCTGGGCGCCAACATCAGCTAACAAAGCTTTTCAGTTACAAACGGGTATTACAATAAAAGGAACCCCTTCTTTGGAAGATATAGGTACATATACAATATCAACAAAAGTTGCAGACGGTGTTTTAAGTTTAGATGATGTGTATACTTTAAACGTTTACGGGCCTGCAACAATAACTGGTTTTTCTGATATAAATAAAACCGTAACTGACTCAAATTTTAATTTAACAGCACCAACTTCAAATAGTGCAGGAGCTTTTACTTACACTAGTAGCGATGAAAATGTGGTGAAAATTTCAGGTGATGAAGTTACTATAATTGGTGAGGGTGTTGCAACAATAACTGCAAAACAAGAAGCTAACGGTTTATATTTAGAAACTGAGACTACTGCAACAATAACAGTTATTTCTACATTTGTTAACGTATCAAATACCGAATTACCAACCTTTACCTCATGTTTTGGCTCTAATTCAACAGAACAAACAATATCTGTGTCAGGAGGATCATTAACTACTGATGTGTTAGTTAATGCACCAACAGGTTTTGAGGTAAGTTTAACTTCTGGCTCAGATTTTAGTAGTTCTTTAAATATTTCGCCTACAAGCGGAACTTTATCAGCAACTACCGTGTATGTAAGAACCAATGATGCGGCTGCATCAGGGAGTATTTCAGGTAATTTAACAATATCTTCAACAGGTGTTACTTCTAAGACAGTAGCATTATCTGCTACCATTAATATAGTACCGCAACCTTTATCAATTAGCAATTCATTATGTGATGCTGCTGGTTTAGAGTGGGTAGATTGGAAGTCTGTATCTGCATCTACTGGTCGAGGGGTATTGTTTGGAGATGTAGATGTTACCGTAACACATTCTAACAGTGGTTTAAAAACTACTCCTAGAATGTATGGTCATACAACCTTTCCATCAGAATACAATGTACCGAATACAACTACCATAAGAAATGATTTTGCAGGTACTTTTACCATAGGTTTTAGCAAACCAGTTACCAATCCTCAAGTAGCCTTTTCAAGTATTGGAAACCCTGCAACACCAGTTGGTATTTCAACCTCAGTTCCTTACCAGCAAATATGGAGTAATGCAGCTATGACTTTTACAGACAGTTCTAACATGACTGGTAGAGAGGGTTTTACAATTGTAAGTTTTCCAGGAACACATAGTTCATTGACTTTTAATTATTTAGCAGATGAAATTTATTGTAATATGGCATTTGGTGCAGAGAACCCATCTTGCTCAAATATTCAAATATGTGAGGGAGAAAGTGTTACACTTACTGCAAGTGGAGGTAGTTCTTATTTATGGAGTCCTGCAACAGGTTTAGACACTACAACAGGTAATAAGGTAGTAGCTTCTCCAACTGTAACCACCACATATTCAGTAATTGATACCAGCAATTCATGTGCAGAGCCAACCACAGTATTGGTTACTGTAAATTCTGCTGCAACTGCACCTACAGTAGTTTCTACTCAATCATTGTGTGCAAGTAATACGGTTTCAGATTTACAAGCTACACTAGCAAATGATCATACATTAGAATGGTATGCTAGTGCTTCGGGTGGCTCTCCTCTACAAAACTCATTACCCTTAACTCTTGGAAGTACTTACTATGCTCAAGCAGTAAATGCTAGCGGCTGTGAAAGTAGTAGGGTGGCGGTAAAGGTTATTGACGATATTTCTCCAACTATAATTACTAAAGACATAACCGTTGAATTAGATAGCTTAGGAAAAGCAACTATTAGTGCTGATCAAATTGACAACGGATCATCAGATAATTGTAAAATTGTTAGCAGAACTGTTACTCCAAATTCATTTACAAGGTCAGAAATTGGAGCAAATACTGTTACTTTAACAGTTACTGATGGATATGGAAATGTATCTACACAGACTGCCACAGTTACTATTAAAGAAACATTACCACCCCTGGTTAAAACCAAAGATATTACAGTTCAGTTAAATATCTCTGGCAATATCACTATACAGCCTTCAGATGTAGATAATGGTTCTTCAGATTTATATGGAATTAGTGATATTTCGGTGACTCCAAGCTCGTTTAATTGTTCAAACGTCGGTAATAATACAGTAGTTTTAAGTGTTACTAGTATTTCTGGAATTACGGCTACAAAAACAGCCATCGTTAAAGTTGAAGATAAAATGGCTCCGATAATAGCAACTAAAGATATAGTAGTTCAGTTAGATATAAACGGAAACGCTACAATACAAGCTTCAGATGTCAATAATAATTCAAGCGATAATTGTACAATAGCAACTACTGTTGTTAGTCCAAATTCATTTACATCAACAGATGTAGGTGTTAATACTGTTATTTTAACAGTTACAGATAGTCAAGGAAATAAAGCTACCAAAACAGCTATGGTTACGGTAGAAGATAAGTTAAAGCCTTTGGTTGTTACTAAAAATATTAATGTTGAATTAGATGCCGATGGAAAAGCGGTTATAAAAGCTTCAGATATAGATAATGGTTCATCAGATAATTCAGCAATACAAAGTATTACGGTTAGCCCAAGTTCATTTGATTGTTCAAATATCGGTGTAAATACAGTTACTTTAACCGTTACAGACGTTCATGGAAATGTTGCTACCAAAACAGCAATAGTAGAGGTAACTTCTAACGGAGTTGATACAGATAACGATGGGGTAAAAGATAATTGTGACCCAGACGATGATAACGATGGAACGCCCGATACAGATGATGCTTTTCCTTTAGATGATAAAGAAGACAAGGACACCGACAACGATGGTATTGGTGATAATTCTGACTCAGACATTGATGGTGATGGTATTAACAACGATAAAGATGCCGATGTTGATGGCGATGGAATTTTAGACAACGGAGAAGATACTGATGGCGATGGCGTTAATGATGATAATGACCCAGACATTGATGGTGATGGTATTAACAACGATGAAGATGTTGATGTAAATGGTGATGGAATTTTAGACAACGGAACAGATAATGATGGCGATGGTATTAATGATGCCGGTGATACAGATGATGATAATGACGGAGTGTTAGATAGTACAGACAATTGTCAGTTTGTATACAATCCTGGTCAAGAAGATCGAGACTATGATGGTAAGGGCGATGTTTGCGATACCCAAGAGATTAACATTTCAGAAGCCTTTACACCAAATGGAGATGGCAAAAATGATAGGTGGATGATTTACAACATCGAGAATTATCCGAACAATATGGTAAAAGTATTCAACCGTTGGGGACAACAAATTTATGCCAAGAAAGGATATCAAAACACTTGGGATGGTTCTCATAAAGGCAACGGAGCTACCGCAGTAGTTAATGGTGCTTCGTACTACTATCAAATAGATTTAGATGGCGATGGTATGGTAGATTATCAAGGTTGGATATACATTACACAATAAACATTCATGCATAGTTATAAAAGTAAAGAAATGAAAAAAATATATACAGTTGTTGTGCTATTAATGATAGTAATTAGTAGTAATTTACAGGCGCAACAAGAGAGTTTAATCTCACAGTACACAGAGCAAATGTCGTTGTTTAACCCTGCTGCGGTAAGTATCGGCGAGAGCTCAAAGTTATCGATACTTCACAGAAGACAATGGCAAGGAGTTGCAGATGCACCAACCACCACTAGTTTAACTTATGGTTTTTATGCAGGCAAGAATGTTGGATTGGGTTTGTCTGTAATAACAGATAAAGTATTTATCGAACAATCTACCTTTGTAGGAATCGATTATTCTTACCGATTGCAGTTAGATGAGCAATCTACCTTATATTTAGGTTTAAAAGGAGGAGGGAATTTTTACAGCGTAAATACGTTTAATTTGCGTACGTATGGCTATGTGGTAGATCCTTCGTTGAATTCAATTGCAAATTTTACGCCCAATATTGGTTTTGGAGCGTATTACACGCGAGGCAATTTTTACCTTTCTTTGGGAAGTCCACGTTTGTTAAGCACAGAGCGAGCTACAGAGAATAATGGTAGAGTAGCAAGCTCTCGAGATAGGATGCATTATTACAGTTCGGTGGGCTATGATTTTATAGTAAACGAAGCGTATAATTTACGATTACGACCAAGCATTTTTGCAAGAAGTGTAATAGGTTCACCTAGTAGTGTAGATTTTAATACGATGTTGAGTTTAGATGATAAGTTTACTTTAGGAGCCACGTATAGAACTAGCACAAGTTTTGCAGGAATTGTACAATTGGCTATCAATCCTAATTTGATGTTGGGTTGGACCTATGAGGTATATTCAGAGCCAGAGTTAACCAATACTGGCGATACAATGGAGTTTTTACTTTCTTATAAATTTTAAATCAACAGTAAAAAAGTAACCATACACCCTTTTAAAAGAAATTTTAAAAGGGTGTTTTTTTGGAATTAGAAACGATACAATCTATTATTCTAGCAGCAAGAGTAGCGGTGTGGTTATCGATGTCGTATTTAGGATTTAATTCTGCAATATCACAAGATACAACTTTATGAGTTTTTAATATAAAAGGAATAATATCATACATAAACTTTGGGGAGAAACCCAGTGGAGAAGGAGCACTAACACCAGGTGCATAGGCAGATGAAAAGCCGTCCAAATCTATTGTAAGATATAGATAATCAATATTATCTATAAAAGATTGTAGCTTGTCTTTTAGTTGATTTGTGAGTTCGCTACAATCAAAGTTTGAAATAAATTCTACCGAATTGTTAGCTGCAATTTCATAGAGTTCTTTTGTATTAGATTGTTGTTGAATTCCAATAGGCAAGTAGTAAACGTTATTGTTTTCTGATAAAATTTGATAAAATGGTGTTCCAGAATTAGAAAGATTTGTTGTTTTTCTTAAATCGAAATGTGCATCAAAATTTAAAATACCGATTTTATGATTTTTAAAATCTTTAATACCTTTTTTAATTCCATTAAAATTTGCGTAGGCAATATCATGTCCACCTCCCAAACCAATGGGTATTATTTTTTGAGAAATAAGTTTACCAATTACTTCAGAAAAAGAACGCTGACAATTTTCTAGTTTATCGTCATTACAGGTAATATCACCAAAATCTATGATTTTTTTATCCTGAAAGTGAAAAGGAATTTTAGCTAATTTAGTACGAATATTTTTGGGGCCATTTTTTGCACCCACTCTCCCCAAGTTTCTTCGAACTCCTTCATCACAAGCATAACCAATAAGTCCGAAATTTGCTTTAGAAAATTTTTTCGTTACATTTTCGGTTTCAATAATTTGATACCAATACTGCAAACTATTCTCGGTGTGCCTACCTGTCCAATTTTTTTGGTTACCAGGAATATAATTTTCAATGAGTTCTTTGTTAAAATCCATTTATTAAGGTGTTAATATTTCTTTTCCTTTTACAAATACTTTTTCTATACAATTATTACCAAAAGAATAGGGAATAAATGCATAGGATTGAATTGGTTTTGTAAGCATTATATTTGCTAGTTTTCCTTTTGTAATACTTCCTATTTTGTTGCTTAAATTCATTGCATAAGCACCATTAATAGTAGCAGCATTAATAGCTTCTTCGGGAGTCATTTTCATTTTTATACAAGCAGTTGCTACTACAAAATTCATGTTTCCGGATGGAGATGAGCCAGGGTTGTAATCAGAAGCTAAGGCAATTGGTAAATGGGCATTTATAATTTTTCGTGCAGGAGTATATGGTAGTCCTAAAAAAAAGGAGCAGCTAGGCAAAGCTACAGGCATAGTTTTGGTGTTCTTTAAAGAATTGATATCTGCATCGGTAAGTATTTCTAAATGATCTAGAGAAAGAACGTTGTTTTCTACTCCTGCAGCAACGCCGCCAATAGAATGAAATTGATTTACATGAATTTTACCTTGTAACCCTATATCTTTGCCAGCTTTTAAAATAGTGTGAGTATCGGAGACAGAAAAGTATCCTTCTTCACAAAAAACATCAATAAAATCGGCAAGCTTTTCTTTTTTTATAATTGGTAAAACATCATCAATAAGCATTTTTAAATACTCATTTTTTTTGTTTTTGTAGGATGATGGAACTGCATGAGCACCCAAAAAGGTAACTTTTATTTCTATGGGATAATTTTTTTGAAGCTTTTTTATTACTCGCAACATTTTTAACTCAGCATCTTTCGTTAAGCCATAACCCGATTTAATTTCTATAGCACCAGTACCAAGTTTTATAACCTCGTCTAATCGTAATTTACTTTCTGTATATAAATCTTGCGCTGTTGTTCGTTCAAGCCTTTTTGCAGAATTTAAAATTCCTCCTCCGTTTTTGGCTATATCTTCGTAGGTTTTACCTTTTAACCGATCTACAAATTCAGTTTCTCGAGAACCTGCATACACAATATGCGTATGAGAATCGCACCATGTAGGCATTAATATTTTACCTGTAGCATCTATTGTTTGGGTAAAAGAATCATTAGGACAATCATTCATTTTCCCAAAATCAGCAATCACTCCATCTTCAACTATTAAAAAAGCATTTTTTAAGCTTGGTAAATTCCCCATTTCTTTACCAGCAACAAAAGTGGTATTGCTGTCTCGTATTTGAATGAGTTCTTTAATGTTTTTGAATAGTAGTTTCATCAGAATAGGTCTTTTAGAATAGTTTCCTCTACAAGGTTTGGTATGGTAATTTTTAAATTTGGTGTTCTTTCCATTTCTCTTTTAATAGCAAAAAGTGCTTCTTTATTTCTAGCCCAACTTCTTCTTGCAATTCCATTATTAACGTCGTAAAAAAGCATGTTTTTTAGTTTTTTTTCGGCTTCTTTAGAACCATCTAACAACAAACCAAAGCCACCATTAATTACTTCTCCCCAGCCTACACCACCGCCATTGTGAATAGAAACCCATGTAGCACCTCTAAAACTATCTCCAATAACATTATGAATAGCCATGTCTGCAGTAAATTTACTACCATCGTAAATGTTTGAAGTTTCTCTAAAAGGAGAGTCTGTTCCGCTTACATCGTGATGATCTCTGCCCAAAATAACAGGACCGATTTCTCCTTTTGCGATTGCATTATTAAAAGCAGTAGCAATTTTTATCCTTCCAATAGCATCTGCATACAATATTCTTGCTTGCGACCCAACAACTAGTTTGTTCTTTTTGGCATTTTTAATCCATGTAATATTGTCTTGCATTTGCAGTTTTATTTCTTCTGGAGATTCATCCATTAGCTTTTGTAGAACCTCTGCAGCAATAGTGTCTGTTTTATCTAAATCTTTATGGTCTCCAGAGGCACAAACCCATCTAAAAGGGCCAAAGCCATAATCGAAACACATAGGACCTAAAATGTCTTGAACATAAGAAGGATATTTAAAATCTATATTATTAGAAGCCATAACATCTGCGCCAGCTCTAGAAGCTTCTAATAAAAATGCATTTCCATAATCGAAAAAATAAGTACCTTTTTTAGCGTGTTTATTTATCGCTTTTGCGTGTCTTCTTAAGGATATTTGTACCTTTTCTTTAAATAATGTTGGATTTTCTCTTAACATTAAATTAGATTCTTCGTAAGATAAATCTGCAGGATAATATCCGCCTGTCCAAGGAATATGCAATGATGTTTGGTCGGAGCCAAGATGAATACGTATATTTTCTTCATCAAAGCGTTCCCAAACATCAATAATATTTCCAATATAGGCAATGGAAACAATTTCATTGTTTTTTTGAGCTGCCAACGTCCGGTCTACTAACACATCAATATTGTCAATTAAAACGTCTACCCAACCTTGCTGATGTCTTTTAGTAGCAGCTTTTTTATTAATTTCTGCACAAATAGTTATGCAGCCGGCAATAGTTCCTGCCTTTGGTTGCGCACCACTCATACCACCCAAACCAGCAGTTAAAAATATTTTTCCGTTGGGAGTATCTCCTTTTTTTAATATTTTTCTAAATGCATTCATAACGGTAATTGTGGTTCCATGAACAATACCTTGCGGACCGATATACATAAAAGAGCCAGCGGTCATTTGACCATATTGAGAAACACCCAACGCATTCATTTTCTCCCAATCATTTGGTTTTGAGTAATTAGGAACTACCATTCCGTTTGTTATTACAACTCTTGGGGCATTTTTAGAAGATGGAAACAAACCCATCGGATGGCCAGAGTACAAATGTAGGGTTTGCTGGTCTGTCATATGCGCTAAATATTGCATTACCAATAAATACTGAGCCCAGTTTTGAAAAACTGCACCATTTCCTCCGTAGGTAATTAATTCTTCTGGATGTTGAGCAACTGCAGGATTCAGGTTGTTTTGAATCATTAACATAATAGCAGCAGCAGCCTCTGTTTTAGCTGGATACTCCGATATTGGCCTTGCATATATTTCATAATCGGGTTTAAATCGATGCATATATATTCGTCCAAATTCCTTTAATTCCTCAGCAAATTCAATAGCTAATTCTTTATGCCATTTTTTTGGAAAATAACGTAAAGCATTTTTAATAGCCAACTGCTTTTCTTCAATTGTTAAACAATCTGTTCTTTTTGGAGCACTATTAGCTTCTGTTGGATACGATTTTTTTTGAGGCAGAACTGCTGGGATACCTTGTAAAATTTGTTTCTTAAATGACATGTTCTTTTGCGTTTATTTTACAATTATTTGTTTATTTTTTACTAAGGATAATAGTTCTTGAATATCATCTTTTAGAATTCTATCATTTTCTAGTTTTTTTACTTTTTCTCTTATAATAGCGTGGTTTTGTTCTATTATTTTAGAAAATGTATTGGGGCGTCTAAATTCTAATGCTTGTGCGGCATACATTAATTCTATGGCCAATATTTTTTCTAAATTACCAAGTATTTCATTAAACTGTCTTCCAGAAATACTCCCCATAGATACATGGTCTTCTTGTCCTAAAGAAGTAGGGATACTATCTGCAGAAGGAGGAAAACACAACGATTTATTCTCAGTAACCAAAGCTGCAGTGGTATATTGCGGAATCATAAAACCAGAGTTTAAACCACCACTTTCGGTAAGCAATCTTGGTAAACCATATTTACCCTCCAAAAGTAAATAACAACGCCTGTCTGCTATATTACCAAGTTCTGAAGCAGCGATAGAGCAATAGTCTAGTGCCATTGCAAGTGGTTGACCATGAAAATTACCGCCAGAAATAGCTTCGGTTTCACTTAAAATAATTGGATTATCAGTAACAGAATTCATTTCTATTTCTGCCAATTCCTTTAAATGATAAAACGCATTTCTAGAGGCACCATGAACTTGCGGTATGCAACGCATAGAATATGGGTCTTGTACTCTTTCGCAATTTTCATGAGAACTAGTGTTTTGAGAATCTTGCAAGAGAAATCGCATTCTTTCGGCCACTTTTATAGTTCCTTTATAAGGTCTAATTTTATGCAATTCTTCTTTAAATGGAGATTGACTGCCTTTATAGCCCTCTATGCTCATCGCACCGCAAACATCTACCAAATCAAGCAAATATTCCATTTTTATTAACCCACTAATGGTATGGGCTAAAATAAACTGCGTTCCGTTAATTAGTCCCAAACCCTCTTTGGCTTTGAGTTCTAAAGGAGCTAAATTATGCATTTTTAAAACTTCTTTAGCCGGTAAAATTTTATCATCTACCCAAAAATCACCCTCTCCAATAAGTGGTAGGAAAAGATGAGAAAGTGGAGCTAAATCTCCTGATGCACCAACAGAACCTTGTTTGGGTACTGTTGGTAGAAGGTTATTTTCTATAAAATAAATAATTCTTTCAATTAAAGACAAACGCACACCAGAATATCCTTGGCAAAGCGCATGTACTTTGCAAATCATCATCAATTTCGAAAGGTTTTTGTCTATGTTTTCACCAATACCAACTGCATGAGTCACTAATAAGTTCGTCTGCAGTTGGTTGGTTTCTTTGGGGGATATTTGAACATCACACAATGGTCCAAAACCTGTATTTATACCGTATACAGCTTTTTTGTTTTGTGTAATTATACTCACTTTTTGCCTACTGGCAATTATTTTTTGTGTTGCTTCTTTATCTATATATGCTTTTAAATTTCCCGACGCAATTTCTGCTACTTTGTGTAAAGTAAGCCTGTCTATTCCATATTTAAACATACTTTGTGTAGATTATTGTTTTTACAAATTTATGATTACTTTTGATACATAATAATACTAATTTTATCAATAATTAATAACTATGAGTTATCAAATTGAAATACGCCATATAAATTATTTTCTGGCAGTAGCAGAGGAGCTGCATTTTAGAAAGGCTGCAGAAAAGTTATTTATATCTCAGCCAGGCTTAAGTAGGCAGATAAAATTATTAGAAGAATCGTTGGGTGTAGTGCTTTTTGAGAGGCATAATAGGAAAGTTGAGTTAACAAAAGTTGGAGAGTATTTAAAAAGCGAATTTTCGTCTCAATTAAAAGTGCTTTCACATACTTTAGAAATGGCAAAATTATTGTCGGATGGTAAAAAAGGGGAATTAAAAATAGGCTATGTTGGCTCTGCAATGCAGCAGGTAATTCCCGATTTATTACTCAATTTTAAACATAAAAATCCTGATATATTGTTCAACTTAAAAGAATTGAATAATAAGCAACAACTAGAAGATTTGGTATCCTTTACCATTGATATTGGTTTTGTTCGCTTAGAAAGGATACCAAGATATTTAGAATCTAAAATTATTATAAAGGAAAATTTTTGTTTGGTTTTACCCAAAGAGCATCCCATAAACTCGGCTACTTTTAAAAGTATGGCTCAATTTAAGGAAGAGTCATTTGTACTTTTCGACGCTCATTATAGTGTTTCTTATTACGAAAAAGTAATGCAAATATTTGACGATTGTGGTTTTACTCCTGTAATTTCTCACAATACCATTCATGCAAGTTCTATTTTTAAGTTGGTAGAAAACAATTTTGGAATATCTATAGTTCCAAAATCACTCGCAAAAAAAAGAGGACATAAAGTAAAATTTATAGAGTTAGAAAATATACCTCAAAAAACCACTCTTTCGGTTGTTTGGAATCCTAAAAATAAAAATACCGTTTTAGAGGAAGTGCTTGGTTATGTGTAATAATTACTTTTTAATTCCTAGTTTACGCTTTCCAAGTACCTCCATACCTATATTGGGGGTTGTCTTTTTTTACCTTTAGTAAGCAATCTTTACATACAAATACCCATTCTTTTTTTGTTTCGTATTGTATACGATACATCGTAGAAAAATCTTTTTTACATATTTTACAGTACTTAATTCGCTGTTTCATCTTGCTTTTTTTTGTTGAGTAAATAAACAAACATCGAATTTAGTAAGTTTTATTGAACTTTTAGTACTGCAAAACAAAAAACCCTGTAAACAAATGTTTACAGGGTTTTTAAGTGGTACCTCCAGGAAGAATTTACTTTATTTCATTTAATCTTAAAAACACCTAAATCATTAAAAATTAATGATATAACATCATTTTTATTATAGAGACATAAAATGAAATAAAGAGAAATAAACTACAAATAACTAAACTGCGCACACCTTTGAGCACACCCTTTATGCGCTGTATATTAGCTGTATGAAGAAAATAATTAAACCACAATTAGGAACTGTAAGGTACAATTTGAAGGAATCCAAAGAGTCATTAAGACAAAGTAGAAAAGAAAGTCCAATTTCATTATGGTTTTCTTATGGTAAACGACAAAGATTAAGATATTCAATTGGAATATCAGTAGGTTATGCAGATTGGGATTTTGAAAGACAAAGAGTTAGAAGAAATCGAAGTCTTATAATTAATTCAGCAACAGTTAATAGATACCTTGACAAGTTACAGAATGAACTCATTCATGATCATTCGGAATTAGTATTGGAGGGAAAAGAAGTTAACAATGAAGTTTTAAGATCTATTCTCGATAGGTTGACAAATCGAAATATTGAATCAGAAGTAAAAGTAATTCAAGATGATTTTTTTGTTTTTGCAGATGAGTTCATCGAGGAGAAGAGGGGTAGTATTGAAAATGTTACTTTACTACTATATAAACAGTCCTTAAAGAAACTTAAATTGTTTTCAGATTCCACAACATCAATTGATTTCACATCTTTCACAAGACCTATTTTAAACGACTTTAAGAGGTTTTTGGAGGTTGAACAAGGGTTTAAATTAAACACCATTTCAAAACATTTCAAATCAATAAAAACGATTGTTTTGGAAGGGAAGAGGAGAGGTTTAATTGGAGATGTAGATCTCAGGTTGTTTTCAATCCCAACGGAGGAGCCAACAAAGATTTATTTAAGTGAGAATGAAATACGTAAGATTAAGGATTTAGATCTTTCAAATGACAAGACTATGGAGTTAGCAAGAGATATTTTTTTAATGGGTTGTTATACAGGACAACGTATTAGTGACTACAATAGATTATCTGGTATTGATATTGTAGAAAAGGATGGGGTCCATTTTTTTGAAATTCTTCAAAAGAAAAGTGGTGTTAAGGTTAACTGTCCAATCACACAGGAACTAAAAGAAATAATGCACAGATATAATAACCAACCCCCTCCAAAACTATCAGACCAAAAGATAAACAAGTATCTCAAGTTGATTGGTAGAAGATTAGATATGAATGAAGATGTTTTATGTCATGATACAAAGGGAGGAGTAAAAAGAACCTATATTCGTCCAAAGTGGGAAATGTTGGAGTCACATACTGCACGTAGAAGTTTCTGTACCAATATGTACTTAAAAGGAATGTCAATTCAAGATATCATGCATTTTTCGGGTCATAAAACTGAAAAGGAATTTCTTAAGTATATTAGAATCACATCAGATGAGCGTACTAAATACATATTGGGACAAGGATTTTTTAACATGTAAACTATAAAAGTTATAAGGCACTTTAGTTACCAGTGACTTTAGTTAACTTCTCTAACACCTTTGAAAAATCCAATTGTAAAATCTACAATTCATTTTATAGTTAAAAAATCAAACCACAAAATAGAGATGAAAATGTGCCAAATTACTTTAATGAAATTAACAAAGAGAATGATCAACATGTAGATCATTTGAAACGTAGCAGCGTTTTTCCTTCTAACTTGAACACCTCCTAATTTGAAACTGGAATAATTGGGTTTAAAGATGTTATAGGAACCTCGTTTGTTTTTGAGGGATGTACTAAATCCGTTTTTTGAAACATTGAAATTGAATGGACCACTGTTGTATCTTCCAATAAATTGAAAGTTACCGTTTTGAAACCCCATTCTTGCCCCCTTAAATAATCGTTTATGAAGACGAAGTCCGTGTTTTGTATTAATGGTTGCACCAACTCCATCACCCTTAAATGTTTTCGTTGCAGAAACACCTCCCGTTCTTGAAACTCGGACAGTTTCCCCTCTATATTCTATTCTTTTCTGAGGTTTGTTTCTTGGGTGTTTTCATAAGATTTCAAATTTAATGATTTTGAAAACACTCTCTTAGTTTTTGTCTAAATCAGTACACTTTTTGCTGACGATTTACAGTTTTAGAGAGAATAATATTTGATAAGTCAAAAAAATTATATAAAATATTTTTAAAATTTAAAATTAGCTCTAATAAAAAATTAAAATTTTTTTATTTTTTGAAAATACATCAAGATGCAAGTTTCATTTTATTGATTCAGTATTTTTTTTATGAAAAATAAATCATAGTCATATTTTTTTTTGTTTATTAATCCTAACTCTAGTAATTCTTTATTTTCCTTAGCCCTTGAAATAGCCTCAGTTCGACTTAAATAAGGGAAGGAAATATTGTAGCCATCAATTAATAAACGAAATACATATTTAAAAAACTTTTTTTCCCCAACATAAATATAGTTACCAGCAATTGAATTACTGCCAGTCTTTATCATACTGCTAAAATTAATAGATAAATTATCCGAATTAATACTATTAATATAATCTTCCGCTTGATGTAATGCACTAATTCGAGGGTTAAAACGACCATAAGTAGCCCCTGATGTAGAAACATAATAACCATTACCAATGTAGTGAACACCTATTTGATTATATAATGAGTTCATATTTGTAATTTCTAACGCACCATTAATATCAATTTCTTGTTCAATTTTGTATGTCTGGGCTGATAATGGAACATACATAATTATTAATAATAAAATAGTTAATTTTTTTTTCATTTTTATTTAAATTCTAGTAACGTTTTTAACAAATTTAATTTAAAAAAGCTTTTAGGGTTTTGATTTATTTAAGTAATTTTTTAATGGCTTTTTTGTTTTATTGTAACTATCGAAGCACTTTGTTAATCATAGTAAAACTTAAGTAAGATTATGATTAATAATAAATTAATGGTTACTTAACTTTGATAAAAACTGTTTGCTTAGCTAATCGGTCTACCAATTCTGGTAAATCATCTCGACTATTAACCTCTCCTGGTAATTGAATATCAAATGGCAGAACCTCAATCAAGTCTAACATATTGGATATTTTTATAGAATAAGAAACATTTTCAGCCACTTTTTTATTTAAGACTGATGTAGTTATACCTAAAAGATTACCTTGGTGATCTATCATTGGACCACCGCTATTACCTGGCTGAATTGGTATTGTAGTTTGAAAAGACTTAATATCTCCCTGGAAACCTGTTAATGAACTTATACGACCATCAGTGAACTTTACTTCTTCACCCATAATAAAAGTAAGCGGATATCCTAATGCAAATACTTCTTCACCAGCCCTAACTCCAGACCTTCTTATTCCGTTTGCTATTTTAACATTTGACAGAAATTTTTTATCATTAATCTTTAAAATCGCAAGATCAATTGACTCGTCACTTTTGATTAACTCAGCAGAATAGTCTTTTATGCCTTCATCATTTGTAATAGTAACCTCAATTGATTTTGACTTATCTATTACGTGATGGTTAGTTACAATATATCCATCGCTTGATAGTATAAATCCAGAACCAGAACCTTTCCAAGTTTCATTACCCTCACCTAAATCATTAGGTTCAGATTGGGTTGATTGGTCTTGATTTTTGATGAATTCTTTTACTTCAAAATATTTTATAGTTGTCTTGTCTCCCCAGGATGAAAATCCAATGTATTTACTATCAACACTGAAATTGTCAAAAGTTCGTACTTTTTCTCCATTTATACTCAATAAAATCTTATCAGAAAGCTTAATTACTTTATAGTCATTAAATCCACTTCGTTTCAAAGATGAATGTTTTACCCATTTTGTTTCATAGATATTGACACCTTCAAATCTTCTTTCTAATTTATACGACCCTTCATTAAAAATAAATTCTGTATTTGTATTTTTATCTTGGCCCCAATTAAGAATTATTCGATTGTCATGACTTTCCTTAGCCCGGTAATTAATTATTAAATCATTATTTAGATTAATGTCAAACGGCCAGACATGTCTGAAGTTAATATCATAGTTTGTTGTTAAGTTATTAATTTTAACCCCAAGTTTAATTTTGTCATAGACTTTAAAATCTTCAGAGTCTTTTGGCCAATTTAAATGTTCAAAATTAATATGATGGGTTCTTTCAATAATACCATCAGTTTTGTATTTGTCTACATATGAAATTGGCAATAAATAATTTTCACTATCTATCTTAAAATCTCCCTTTTCCATCAAACGACCATTATTGTCATACTCAAACCTTGTGCGAATATTACTTATAGCCTTTGACTCGGTAACAATCTTGTTTCCATTTTGAAAAGCTACCCATTTCTGATTTCCTTCTACGTCTATTTCATAATTTTTATTGTCGTTTGTTTTCCTCCAAATCACTAAATCATTGATATAATTAGCATCTACAGTTAACTGACCTTTTTTGTTAAATGTTTTATTACTGCCTTGGTAATGAGTCATTATATCGTTTGAAAGATCTATATAATCTGCATAAAATAGGTTTTGCTTCGTCCCGTCAATGTAATAATCTTGGACATAATTATTCTTAGATTTATATTTACTGGTCATTTCAATTAACCTATAATATTTTGCATCTTTTTTTTTCGTTAAATTCCATTCAGAGTCATAGTAATAAACTAAAGGGGTATTTAATTCTGGCCATTTGAACTGATTTATCTTATTTTGATATTTCAAGTAATACTGTTTGGAAACACTCTCACTTTTTACATAATATATTGAGTCGCCATTAACTTTGGTTAACAGACCGATAACAAGATCACCTCCATCAATTTGGCCATTTAGTTTTTCTCCATTTGATTTGGTTATTTCTCCCTCTCCAAATATCCAGTTTCCTTGAAAATTCCCCTTATAATTATACTCTCCCAAAATTTTAGAGTTAACCTCTACTTCACCAAAACCTTCAATTATTCCATCTTTTGCTGTTCCTCTTAATGTATAATGGCCTTCAGCGGTTAAAACCCCTTCCCCGTTAATTTTAAAATTATTACAACCCCCTGTCCATTTGTAGGGAGCTATATATCGATTTGTTAAGAAATAGCAATCCATGTTTTCAACCTTTACCCAGAAGTCATTTTCAGTAATTTCTTTAGGAGGTTTAATGTCTAATGTGCTTAAAATTAAAGAGTTATCGGTTACTTTATTCTCAGGAGTTTTATTACAAGAAAATAGAACTGTAAAAGTTATAAATATTAAGTATTTAAAAATTCTCATGTAGTAATGAGATAAATTTGTAAACATAAATTCTTTATTCATTAATATTTTTTTAAAAATATTTTATAAAAATAAAATTTATAATTAAAATAAAAAAAAATTGTGTGTAAACTTTATCCTTTTTTAATTAAAATTACGAATAGTTTATTTAATAAAGTTTAAACTAGAAAAAAACGAGGAGAATTAACTGCAAAAATTCAAACTCCAGCTAGAACAAATGCTTTATTGAAAAAACAAGGTATTGTAAATAATTAACTATTTATAGTGCTTTTAATGTTGTTAAATTTGCCTTAAACCCCTTTTATACTTGAGTTTAAAGCAAAAAAAAGAGTAACCATTTCTGATTACTCTTGTAGTAGATAACTCATTGGAAATATCGAACATTAGTTTTACAACAAGAGATTTAATTGATACTCATAATTTGATGACTCTTGTTATGAAAGGTTCAGGTGTTTGAATTTTAACTCCTCTTCACCCAAGATAAAATTACTTTGAAACTTTCATGGTTACTTTTGAAGAGTTAAAATCGGTTTCATCGATATGACCTAACACTTCAAGATCATCGGAAATAAAGTGTGCATGAAAGAAACTGTCGTCGTGCGTAAAAACGGCCTTATGATTTCGAGAAAAAAAGCCTATCAAAGATCCACTAATATTTTTGAAATCATATTGAGTCAATCCTTGGTGCGCTTCTTCTGGCGATGATACTTTCTTACCCTCTGGAAGATTCACACTGTGAACTTTTATGTTATCAAATAAACCATCGATACGTATTAATATTGGTTGGTCATAATTTTTATAAACTGAATCAATGTGTTCTTCTATTTCTTTTAGCGAGTAATTATCAAGAGTAAGTTCAACAACTTTTAAATCACTATTTGTGCTGTATACAAAAAAGGGAGCCCTGACTGAGGGGATTTTAGTTACCTGATGAGAAACACTGTCAATAACCTTCGATACAAATGTTTGTCCTTCAAACAATACTATTTCTCCTTTCAAAAACTCAATAGGTCCTATTCCATAGGTTTCTTTGTTATTTAATGAATCTGTTGCAATCTTACCTTTCAAATCTCCTTTCCACATCACATCTCTCATTTCACCAACAACCTTGATAGAAGAAGTGTTTGTTGATTTGGTACATGAGGCTAACAAAAGCAGGGAAAAGATGTAAATAATATTTTTTAACATGCTGTAAAAATAAAAAAACGGTTACACTTTATAATAGTATAACCGTTTTATTGTTATAGTAGATAACTCTTATGAAATATCGAACATTATTTTTACTCCAAGAGATTTAATAGACACTCATAATTTGGTGACTCTTATAATGAATGATTAAACCATTTTTTTGATTTTTCCAACCCTATTAATCAATTTTACAGCGCAACTTCGCACTTTGAAGGACTATTTATAGTTAAACAATTGATATGAAATCAAAGAAAAAAGTTGTGATCTTAACAGAGAGTCAAGTTAAGTCATTAATGAATAAACTCAGAGAGGAAAGAGATCAAAGGAGTCTTTTAGAAATTAGATCTAGGGAAAATAGGCCCCAGTAAATCTTTAATTAATAATCTTCTTAAATGAATTTTGTAGTTTTTCACTGGTATCAATTAACCATTGATAATACTCATCATGCCTGCTAGTGTCATCAGGATTGCAGTGATAAATACACCTAATCCTTGATGCTTTCTTGTTTTCGAGTTCATTCCATTGAACATCAATTCCCATTGTAGATTCAAATAAATCCTTATTCTCAAACAATTTATTATAAATATTTTGACTATCCCCTATCCAAATTTCAGCGCCTACATTTTTGTCTCTTGTATTTCTTGTTAATGATAGATTTACCCCACTTTTTCCAATAGATATATCGTACCAATGCTGCGATCTTGGAGTTCTTGTTATTCTGAGTTTGGTATTAGTTTTCGATGAATAGTCCTTGAATCCTTCCCAAAAATTCAAGTGATTAATCATGGTTTCTGTAACCCTTTTATCTGTTGTCCCTTTCATTCTCAGAATCTTAGACCACGTATTGGGCTCAACAACGACATTAAATTTAACAGCTGGTTCAGAGTTTCCTATTCGATATACTTCAGTTCGAACAAGAAAAAAGGAAATCTCCTCACGCATATGCTCGTTAAACCATTCGATTGCACGTTTATGCTCCTCACGAACCTCTGCAACTACCCAAACAATAATACATGCATCAAAACTGGATGCATAAGTTAATAATTGACCTAAATGAGAGTGATCAGTTTTCTCAAGTTGATTTTCGATAACTATTTTCTTTCCAGTTCCTACTTCATCAGCTGTGATGTCAACATTGAACTTGCCCGCACTATCCTCTGTAACTATATTTTCTGCTGTTACACCAATTTCGTCCAATAGAAGACTAATATTATCTTCTAATGCTAACCATTGTGTAAAATTATGAGCTTCATGTTTCCATATTTCTCTCAAGTTTACTTTTTCAAGTGTATGTAATTTTTTCATCATATTATTTTTTTAATTCCAAGACTAATATCCTTCGGGTAATTCTATTTTTTCACCTCTAATTCTTTTCTCCAATAATTCTATCAATTTCTTTTCAGACATTCTATAGTCAGTCCACCCGCACTGAACTATATCCATTTCTCCTCCCTCAAGAACATTAAGGTACCGTTTGTAGACTTCCTTAAGTTTCGAATTTTCGGACTCAATTAACCCTTCTTTCTGATTTTTATATTCAAATTCTGAATATTCGCCATACCACTCTTCCAAAGTCCACTTCCCTTTTTTAAAATTGAATGTATATCCATCATCTTCTCCATAATTCAATTCCAATTGATCATTCTCAGATGGTGCATATTCAAAGTCAAAGACATTAACTGTATTGAGTCTCCTTAGAATCTTTCTTCTTTCAATCTTATTGATTAGATTTAGTGGCATCATCATACCAATTCTCACCATTGTCTCCTCACTATCATTAGTACTATTCATTCGTAGTATCCAATGTGGTTTTGTGTAGTCTATATCAGAACTACAGGTACATAATCGGAATGGTCCATTGAAATCACACATAAATCATATTCTAATTGGTCATAAAGATAATAATTTATATCTTTCGGAAGTAAAACTTTAATTTTTATTAAAAGTATAATGCTAAAAGAAGTATTCAAATCTAAAGGAATTAAACAGAAATTTTTAGCTTCAAAAATGGGAGTTTCTGAGGTTACGCTTTCAAATTGGGTAACCGGAAAAACTTCACCCTCTAAAAAAAATCTCGAAAAATTGAGTGATATTTTAGATGTTTCAATTAATGAATTCACTCAATGATAGAATCTAATTTAAAATATGAGTTTTCCTTTACCGCATCGTCTTTGAGGGTTAACGATATGGTTCTATTTGCCACAAAGTATCTGAATGAGGGGGTTATGGAATTTAACTCAGATAAGGGAACTACAAATAAAAGGATGGTTTCTGAGTTCAAGAAAAGAATTGATAATTTGACAGTAAATCAGCAGGAATTGTTGTTGAACTCTAATTTTTCTAACCAAAAACAACTTGCCTTTCTATCGGCTTGTAAAACCTATAGTTTGCTTAGAGATTTTGTGATAGAGGTGGTTCGTGAAAAATTCTTAATAATGGATTATAATCTAACTGAAACAGACTACATTTCATTTATTAGAAGAAAAGAAATTAATCATGATGAATTGGCAAATCTAACCGATCAGACTCAAGCAAAAGTAAAACAAGTTATTTTTAAAATTTTAGAACAGGCGGGCATCATAGATAATGTTAGGAATAAAGAAATACAACTACAGATATTAGGAGCATCAACCAAAAAGTCTATTATTGAAGATAATCCAGAATGGTTGAAAGTCTTTCTTTTATCCGATATGGATATCCAAAACGAATTGAATTAATATGGAAAATATAAGTAGAAAATTTGATCACTTATTCAAGGTAATCTCAAAAAAAGGATTTCTCAATAAAGAGTCACTTGGTGGTGAAATTCCTTTTTTTATTTCCCCATATAATGCAAAACAAGAAATTCAAATTCGTGAATCAATAGGACTTCTTAAAAACAAATTAAGTAACCACGGTATCGAAGTATTAGAAATCAATCTATTTGATCTTATCTGTGAATTATTAGAATCCTCAGGAGGTTTAGAGAGAATGTATATGGTAGAGCGTAAAAAGGGTTCTCAAAAGTTTCTTCGTGCACTTCAATCATCTCTTAATATTCATGAGGTATTGGTTCCAAAAATTAAAGAAATAATAGATTCTTCCAATTCAAAAGTATATTTTTTGACTGGAATTGGTCTTGTATTTCCCTTTATAAGATCTCACAACATTTTAAATAATTTACAATCTGTTGCCAAAGAATCTCCTACAGTTGCATTTTTTCCAGGTGATTACAACGGTCATACACTAAATCTATTTGGCTTACTTAAAGACGACAATTACTATAGAGCATTCAACATTGAAAAAATAGAAGCATGAAAATAAACTCCATCTTTCAAAAAAATATCAATAGAAATATTGAAACGGTCATCAAAGCTGATGACAGAGATCATATCTCAGACGAAGTTGCTGAATATGTAATCACCAACGAAATTTCTAAAAAAATTAGAGAATTCTTTTCTGCATATAACTCATATGCAGGCGCCAACGGTGTTTGGATATCGGGGTTCTTTGGTAGTGGTAAATCTCACCTACTAAAAATATTATCTTATGTTTTGGAAAATAAAGAGTTTGATGGGTATTCAAGCGGAGATTTATTTGCCGAGAAAATTGAAAATGATGAAATGCTAAAGGGAGATGTCCTTGCAGCGTGTAAAGTCCCTTCAGAGTCTGTACTTTTTAACATTGACCAACAGGCTCAAATCACAAGCAAAGAAGATGCTAATGCAATTCTTGAAGTATTTTATAAAGTATTCTATGATCATTTAGGACACTATGGGTTCATTCCTCATGTTGCCGAATTTGAAATGTGGTTAGATGAAGAGGGTATTTTAAAAGATTTTAAAGAAAAATTCAAAACAAAAAATGGAAATCAATGGGAAGATGTTCGTAAAAATTATTTTGACATAAAACTTCAACAGGATCTTAGTGCAGTTTTGGGGGAACTGAAAAACGTTGGACCTGAGGATTACATAGATGTTTTGGATAAACTTGAAGAAAACCACAAGCAATCTATTGAAGATTTTTGTAATAGAGTTCAACAATACATATCCAAACAAGAAAAAGGTTTTAGACTGAATTTCTTTGTTGACGAAGTTGGACAATACATCAGTGACAACACCAAATTGATGTTAAATCTCCAAACCATTGCAGAATCTCTTGCTACCAAAACAAAAGGAAATTCTTGGATTTTGGTGACCTCTCAAGAAGATATGGAGGCCATTGTAGGGGATATGAATAAATCACAACAAAATGACTTTTCAAGAATACAGGCACGCTTTAAAATCAAAATTCCACTCACATCGGCTAACGTAGACGAAGTGATAGAAAAAAGACTTTTAAAGAAGAATGAAGATGCGCAATCTCAATTGAAAAAAGTATATACAAAGGAGAGAGATCATCTAAGAACTATATACTCATTCTCTGACGCAGGTGTTCAATTTAAGGGTTACAAAGATGATGGTGATTTCGTAAACAAGTTCCCTTTTCTTCCATATCAATTTGATTTATTTCAGCAATGTAGAAGAGCATTATCTACGCACAATGCATTTCAAGGGAAGCACTCATCTGTTGGTGAAAGGTCTATGCTTGGAGTATTTCAACAGGTCACTCAAAAGTTAGGAACGTCAGGGTTAACTGAACTTGTAAGTTTTGATCAAATGTTTGAGGGGATTCGAAATGAACTTAAAGGAGAAATTCAATCTTCGATTTTAGTTGCAGAGAATAACTTAGATAATTCTTTTGCTATACAAGTTCTTAAGACATTGTTCTTAGTTAAGTACTATAATAGTTTCAAGACTACAAAAAGAAATGTTTCTGTTTTATTAATTGATAGTTATTCTGTTGATCTGAAAGAACATGATAAAAAAATAGATGAATCACTCAACCTACTTGAGAATCAGAGCTACATCCAAAGAAATGGTGACTTATATGAATTTTTGACAGATGATGAGAAAGACGTAGAGCAAGAAATCAAAGAAGTAGATGCAGACGACCAAGCAGTAAATCAACTGCTAAAAGAAATTTTGTTTGATGAAATCATCCGCGACAATAAAATCAAGTTTGATGAAAACAAACAAGACTATAAGTTTACCAGTAAAATTGATGGAGCTGCTCTTGGAAGAGAAGAAGAATTGGGGATTGAAATTATCACTCCCAACTATCATTACTATGATGAAATAAACGAAATGGCTACTCAAACAATGGGACTTTCTATGATGCGTCTTCGCATGCCCGAAGATGGGGTATTTATCAAAGATGCTAAGATGTACATCAGAACCAATAAGTACATCAAGCAAAATCAATCTACATCATTAAAAACAGAAAGAAAAAGAATACTACATGATAAAGCGGTCCAGAACAACGAACGCAAATCAAATCTGGTAAAAATGGCAAATAATTTGTTGTCAAAATCTGATGTATTCATTAATGGTACTTCTCAAGAATTAGGCGCCACTTCTGACGGTAAAACCAAAGTGATTAAAGCCTTTCAAATTCTTGTAAAAACAGTGTATCCAAATCTAAAGATGTTGGGTAATCATCAATACACTGAAGACACAATTAGAAGAATTGTACTGTCTACTCAAGATGATCTTTTTGGTGCTGATGATACAACTATTTCAGAGGCTGAAAATGAAATTCTAATTTTAATTAATAGAAGAAAAGGACAATCGGATAGAACTTCATTAAATGATTTAAAAAATCATTTTGGACTAAAACCTTTTGGATGGTATCCAAATGCGGTGTGGTCTATGATTGCTCGCTTATACAAACGGGGTAAAATTGAAATGAAACAAGATTCTAATCTCTTGGAAGATCAACAGGTGGTTAATGCACTTCTTGTGAGTTCAAATTATGGCAATACCTTGATTGAGGTGCAAAAAGATGTAGACCCAAAACTTGTTAGAGAACTAAAGTCTCTCTATTCAGAGGCATTTGACGAATCTTGTCCTCATCAAGAAGCAAAAGATATTGCAATAGGTTTTAAAGAAAAACTCTCTGCTGTACTTCAGGAAGTAAATGGTCTTGTTCAAAATTCTAATAATTATCCTTTTTTGAATTTATTAGAATCTATTCAAGATAAACTTAAACTATGGGCTGGGAAGGATTATAGTTATTTCTTGTTAAGTAGACCTGAATACGAAGATTTATTGTTGGATGCCAAAGAAGACCTATTGGATCCGATAAGAAAATTCATTAACGGAGATCAAAGAAAAATCTATGATGAAATTCGTCAAATTGTAAATAGTGATACCACAAACCTGTCTTTTGTTCAGGGTAATGAAATGGACCAATTAAGGAGTGTGTTAGTAAGTGAGAAACCTTTCTTAGGAACATTGATTCGAGATGCAAAGGGAACAATGGATAGTCTTAAGAGTAAGATCCTTTCTAAAATTAAAGAAGAAAAGGAGTCTGCCATTGAAAAAGTGAATTCAATTGTGACGCATTTTAAGAAAAAAGATGAGTTTTCAAAATTGAGTGACTCTCAAAAAGAAGAGATTTTATGTCCTTTTAATGAAGCTACAAAAGAATTAAAAGATGAACGTTTTATTTCAAACATCAAAAATATCACTCAAAATGTTCAAAACAGAATAGAACCTCAACAACTCACCAAGCTTCAGAGGTTAACATCAGAAGGTGCTGAACAATTCGAGTACATCAAAGCGAGTGGAATTCATGTTTCTTATGACAAACGAGAGTTGAAAACGAATGAGGATGTAGACGATTATATCGAAACTTTAAGAGAAAAGTACAAAGAACAAATAAGTAAGAACCGTAGAATTTCACTTTAATCAATGAATACAAACCAATTAAAAAAGTTTGCTCAAGAGGCCAGAAGAAAATTAATCGATCAAGTATCGGCTAAACTCAACTATGTTTTAACCTCAGATACTGCTGAACTTCGTGAGAAGAGTTCATCAATTAATAAACTTAAAGAGGCGCTAAAAGAAACCTCCAAAGAACAGTTGATTGACAAGGTAGCCTATACTTGGTTCAACAGGTTTGTTGCGCTTCGATTTATGGATGTTAACGACTATCAACCTATTGGTGTTCGAGTAGTATCTACCTTAGAAGGGTTTACTACCCCTGAGATTTTGGATGAGGCTAAAAGAGGTCATATTCATGATGAAATCCAAGTGGATAGAAGAAAAATCGGAGATTTATTGGATGGACGTATACCCAGTTCTAATGCGCAAAATGAGGTATACAAACTTCTTTTAACAGGTGTTTGTAATCACCTGCATAAGACCTTTCCGTTTCTTTTTGAGCGTATTGATGATTTTACAGAACTATTACTACCAGATGATCTAACCTCTGAATTCTCAATCATTCAAGATATCCGTAATGGGATGTCTAAAGGGGACTGTGAAGAAGTTGAGATTATAGGGTGGTTGTACCAGTTTTATATTTCTGAGAAGAAAGACGAAGTGTTCGCTTCAAAGGATAAGGTTAAGAAAGAAGATATTCCTGCAGCTACTCAGTTATTCACTCCAAGATGGATTGTTGAATACATGGTTCAAAATACCGTTGGGAAATTGTGGTTACTAAATAACCCAACCTCAAGATTAAAGGACCACATGCCTTATTATATTGAGTCTACTGAGAAGGATGATGACTTTTTAAAGATAGATTCTGTTGAAGAAATCACTTTATTAGATCAAGCCTGTGGTAGTGGACACATCTTAGTTTATGGATTTGAGTTATTGACCAAGATTTACGAGGAAGAAGGATATAACACCTCAGAAATACCACAACTAATTATCAATAAAAACTTATTTGGTTTTGAGATTGATGAACGTGCTGCTCAACTATCGGGATTTGCATTACTAATGAAGGCTCGAGAATATAATAGACGAGTTTTTAGAAAAGAATTAAAACCCAATATTCTTTGTTACAAAGACCTTAAACTTACAGAGGAAGAGATCAAAGAGACATTTACACAACTTAAGGTTAAACTGACAGATGAGATGTTATTTGATCTTAAAAATATTCAACAAGCAACGAATTTAGGGTCCCTTATAAGTCCTCATTCAGAGGCTACATCTATAAAAGAAGTAATTGATAAAGTGATTTATTCTAAATCTTCTTCTGATGTGTTTTTAAGGTATCGATTAGAGGAGTTGGAATTATCATTAGAACATCTCCTCTTGTTATCAAGAAAGTACCATTGTGTAGTAGACAACCCGCCTTATATGGGAGGTGGGAAGATGAATAAAATTTTGGGAAATTATGTTAAATCCAATTATCCAAATAGTAAGTCTGATTTAATGACTTGTTTCATGGAGTCTGGATGGAACACTCTTCACAATAATGGTTATTTAGGAATGATTAACCTTCCATCATGGTTATTCCTTTCTTCTTTTGAAAAACTCAGGAATATTCTCGTTAATGAGAAACATATTGACTCATTACTTCACATGGGACGTGGAATATTTGGTGTAGATTGGGGATCAACAGCATTCATAGTAAAAAATGGAGTTTCTAATTCAAATGGATCATACTTCAAACTTCATAAACGAAACTTTCAACACCTTTATCCAGAAGATATTCGAGATATTTTTCTAAAATCATTAGAGGATACTTCAGTAAAGATTGATTATGATAAGTATCGTGAAGGAGAAGGGGTGTCGTCTGTAGAGAATCTCATTTCTGCTAAAGGCATAACAGTATCTTACAACACCAACCAAAAAGACTTTTCGAAAATTCCTGGCAGTCCAATAGGATATTGGGTTAATGAAAAAATTTATGAGGCATTCGAGAGGCATCCCTCTTTAGAAAATATTTCAAAATCCCGTATTGGCATGATGACTTCAGATAACATTCGATTTACAAGATCATGGGAGGAATCATCTTTTGAAAATATTGCTTTTAATATTGGAGACATTGAAACTTCTATTAGTGTTGATAAAAAATGGTTTCCCTATAATAAAGGGGGTGATTATAGAAAATGGTATGGTAATAATGATTTAATAGTAAACTGGAAAAATGGTGGAGAAGAAATAGTAAGTAATGGTATGACAAGCTTCAGGGGTAAGTCTTTTTATTTTAAACAAGGCATCACCTGGTCTTTTATTAGTTCTCGAAATTTTTGCGTGCGACAAAAGAAAAATGGATTCATATTTGATATTGGAGGTAGCTCAGCATTTCCTGATGATAAAAATCTTAATCTTGTAACGTCTTTCCTTAGTGGTAAAGTTGCCAATTATTTATTGAAAATATTGAATCCTACTTTTAACATACAAGCGAATAATTTAAATTCTCTTCCTTTCTGTAACGCTGAAAATATTGAGGATAGAATTTTAAATTCAGTTAATGTATTAACAAATAGTTGTGTTGGAATTTCAGAAAAAGAATGGAATTCGAGGGAAACCTCTTGGGACTTTAATCAAAACGAGCTAATCTTACACAAATCTCAAGATCTCGAAGAAACCTACGATTTATACCAACAATACTGGAAACAAAAATTCTTCCAAATTCATAAAAATGAAGAAGAACTCAATCGTCAATTTATTGAAATCTACGCCCTTCAAGAGGAACTGACACCAGATGTCCCTTTAAAGGATATAACCATTCTAAAAGAAGAAACATCTATTGTTAATGGTGAATTAGTATTTGATCAAAACGAGATTTTCTCTCAATTTATTAGTTATGCCGTTGGTTGTATGTTCGGAAGGTATTCCTTAGATAAAGAGGGACTTGTTCTTGCCAATCAAGGAGAAACACTTCAAGATTATCTATTAAAAGTTGAGAAACAAGAATTAGAACTATCCTTTGTTCCTGATGATGATAATATCATTCCAATATTAGATGATGAATGGTTTGAAGATGATATTGTGGGCAGGTTCTATGCATTTTTGAAAGCAAGTTTTGGAGAACAAAATTTTGAAAAGAACCTTTCTTTCATTGAAGATTCTTTAGGGAAAGACATACGTAAATATTTTGTAAAAGACTTTTATAAAGATCATATAAAGAGATATAAGAAAAGACCAATCTATTGGATGTTCTCTTCTCCAAAAGGATCGTTTAACGTATTGGTGTATATGCACCGTTACACTCCAGATACGTTAAACCAAGTTCTAAATGGATACTTAAATGAATACCGAGAAAAACTAAAAACAAGAATTGAAACCTTAGATCATTTAATGGTTTCTGGGAGTCCTTCAGAGCAGAACAAAGCGTCCAAAGAAAAGGATAAAATTCAGTTGGTTCTTTTGGAGTTGCAGGAGTATGAAAGAGAAATTTTATATCCATTGGCCACAGAACGTATCTCAATTGATTTAGATGATGGTGTACTGGTAAACTATAATAAATTTGGAAAGGCCATAGCATCAGTTGCAGGGCTCAATGATAAGAAGGCTAAAGAAAAGGTTAAGAAATTTGATTGGATTGATACCACAACAATACGATGAGTAAGATAACAGAAAGTTTAACGAAATTATTTAATCAACATAGAGTTGTGTTTTGGTATGATGCCAAGCAAGAGCTTCGTGAAGAATATGAAAACATTTCTATTGAAGGTATTAAAAAAATAGAAGGAGAGAAAAATCCATTTGAAATCAAAGTTTCTATTTATCAAGATTCAAATCAGAAATTTCTTTTTTACTTCCCCTATGAAAAACCATCTAATGAGTCTAATTGGTTATTAGATATGGAATTGGCATATCATGTTTTCCAAACAGATCAAGAGGCGCTTTACCTTCAGGAATTAGAATTGGACTATGCATACAAGTCATTGATTTCAGAAAATATTCAATTCTTTTCAGCAAAAGAGAGACGTGAAAAGTTGAAGGAATTGTTAGGTAAAGGAGATGAGCACTTAGAAATTAGATATAAGATGCTGTCAGTTGTCTTCGGTTCTGATCAATTGAATATCTATTCATTCTTGTTGGCTCATCTGAACGCACTGGCCAATGACAACTCTAAGTTTGATAGAGATTTAGAAAGATATGATTTATTAGAGTTCTACTGGTCTCAAATTAAAAAGGCATTTCACTTTAGTGGTGACAATTTAAATATCCTTGAGTTTATTATTGATGTGTTTCATTCTACCTCATCAATTGGAGTTGAATCTCGACACACTAAAGAAGGAAGAGTTTTATTATCTCAGTGGAAGGACTCAATCACCTATAAAGATGCCTACAGAATCTTGTCTAAACAAATTGCTGAAGCATTAGATATTCAGGAAAAACTTGATAAAATTCCTTATGATAAAATTCTTAATGATGATCATTATGAACTTCTTGAGAAGAAGGTGGTTTCAAGTCTAAATGAGGAAGTCGTTAATCAAAGAATTAAGTTTGAAACTGTTCTTTCTCAAGTAAAAAAACGAAAAAGTAGTTTTTGGTTTAATGATTATAGATTTTACTACGATTGCCTTGTCTACGCTTCTCAATTATTAGAATTGGTCCCGAAATATACCCAGAAAGACTTTATCAGTATTGAATCGGGCATTAAAGAATATGAATCCACTTTATTTAAAGTTGATCAACTTTACCGAAAGTTTATTTGGTCCTATCGAGAGACTAACCAAAACAGAGTTTTAAATCAACTTTACCTAAAAATTGAGAAGGTATATTCAAATGATTGGTTACTCACTATTAATAATTCATGGCAACAAATAATTGATAGTAATACGAAGTGGCCAATTAAAGGAATTAATTCTCAACAATTGTTCTTTAAAACTCACGTAAAACCTTTAGTCGACAAAAAACAAAAGGTTTTTGTAGTGATCTCTGATGCGATGCGCTATGAGTGTGGTGAGGAATTAGCAACTATGATTCAAAATGAAAATCGTTACCAAGCATCTGTAGAATCTATGATAGGTTCACTACCATCATATACTCAATTAGGGATGGCTTCACTGCTTCCTCGTAAAGATAAAATCACAATCAAACAAGGTTCAGATTTAATATTGGTTGATGGTATCTCCTCTTTAGGGGTGGATGGAAGAACAAGGATTCTTAAGGCTAATTCTGGTTGTAGAGCTACTGCAATTCATTCTGAAAAATTTATGAGGATGAATTCCTCTACAGAAGGAAGATCATTTGCTAAATCCTATGATGTAATATATATCTACTCAAATTTAATTGATAAAACAGGAGATGATAAAACTTCAGAAGATAGAGTTTTTGACGCTGCAAATGAAGAACTTGAAAATTTGATTGACTTAATAAAGAAAATTGCTGCTGTAAATGGTAATAAAATTTTAATTACTTCAGATCACGGATTCATTTACCAACACCATAAAATTGATGAGAGTGATTTTAGTAGAACTAATATTAGTGGAGATGTATGGAAATCTAATAGGAGATTTGTAATTGGCAGTAAATTGAAAACCGATGAAACTTGTAAGGCATTCAAAGGTGACGATTTGGGCCTACAGTCTGATGTAGATTTTCTTATTCCTAAATCAATAAATAGGTTGCTTGCAAAGAGTGCTGGGTCTCGTTTTGTACATGGCGGATCTACTCTTCAGGAAATAACTATCCCATTGATAACAGTTTCTAAAAAACGAGAAGACACAACTCGACAGGTAGAAGTGGACATAATTCAAACCACTGACCGAATCACCTCTAACCTACTTGTTGTATCCTTCATTCAATCTGAAATGATTTCTGAGGTTGTATTATCCAGATCAATACGTGCAGAACTTATTGCAGAGGATGGGACATCTCTGAGTGATTCATTTAATTATGATTTTGATTTTACAGAAGGATCAGAAAGACAAAGAGAGGTTCGCAAAAAATTTACCCTTAATTATAAAGCGAGCGGAAAATATAAGAATCAACGTGTTAAACTTCTATTGGAAGAACCAGTTAACGGAACCTCTAAATGGAAGAAATATAAGGAGTTTTTCTTCTCTTTAAATATCTCATTTACTAATGACTTTGACGACTTTTAATTATGAAACCATTAGATAAAAAAATTAATGATTACTTCCCTGGTAAAGTAGTTCGAAAGGACTTAACTAAACTGGTTAAAGGGAACGCTATTGTACCAACTTATGTGTTGGAGTATCTTCTTGGGCAGTACTGTGCTACAGACGATGAAAATACCATCAAAGAAGGTATTGATACAGTTAAACGAATTATAACCAATCATTTTGTTCATAGAGATGAAGCACAGATTGTAAAATCAACAATTAAGGAAAGAGGCTCGCATCGAATTATAGATAAAGTATCTATTAGACTCAATGATCGTGAGGATAGATATGAAGCATTCTTTGCGAATATTGGATTGAGTAAAATTCCAATTTCTGATGAAGTTGTAAAAGAACATCCTAAATTGTTATCAGGAGGTGTATGGTGTATCCTAACCATGGGATATGTATCAACTGATGAGAAGAAGGCAACACCATGGGTTGTGGAACAGATTAAACCGATACAAATCTCAAATATCGACATCGAAGAATTCAAATCAATGAGGGAGAAATTCACCACGGATGAGTGGTTGGATTTACTTCTTCAAACAATGGGTTTAAATCCTGATGAGTTCACCAAGAGATCAAAGCTGCTTCAAATTACACGTCTTGTTCCATTTGTCGAAAACAATTACAACCTTATTGAATTAGGTCCCAAGGGAACTGGTAAATCCCATGTTTTTTCAGAATTATCTCCCCATGGAATTTTGATTTCAGGTGGTGAAGTATCAAAGGCAAAGTTGTTTGTTAATAATAGTTCAGGGGAAATTGGACTGGTTGGATATTGGGATGTAGTTGCATATGATGAATTTGCAGGAAAAACTAAAAGAACAGATAGAGGACTTGTTGATATCATGAAAAACTATATGGCCAATAAATCATTCTCTCGTGGAACTGAGGTTTATGGTGCATCTGCATCTATGGTTTTTGTAGGAAACACAGATCATTCTGTTCCTTATATGATGAAACACAGTGATTTATTTGATGCTCTACCAAAAGATTATTACGATACTGCATTTTTAGACCGTATGCATGCGTATATACCCGGTTGGGAAGTTCAAAAACTCAGAAACGATATGTTTACCTCAGATTATGGTTTTATAGTCGATTATTTGGCTGAAGTTTTAAAAGAATTGAGGAAAGAGGACAGAACTAATGATTTTAATGAATTTTATCAACTCTCAGATTCTATTACAACAAGAGATAAAACTTCTATATCAAAAACATATGCAGGTCTATCTAAAGTATTATATCCTGACGGAAACCCTGATGTACTAGAGATGAAAGAACTTTTAGACTTTTCAATTGAATGTAGAAAAAGAGTAAAGGATCAATTGAGAAAAATGGATGAAACTTTTGAAGAAGTTGATTTTAGTTACACAATAAGGGGTTTAGAAGATCGCTACGAGGTAAAAACTCTTGAGGAAATCGATTATGGAGAGTTACAAGACTTACGAGAAGTTAGAGAAATAGATCACGAAACAGAAGATATAGTTGAAAATCCTACTAACCCAATACCTTTATCAGAATTACTTACAGAAGGGCAAAAAATCATAAGAGATAATCAATCAGGAATTTCATATGATAATTTATTTGGATCTTATCTATTAGATGCAACTAAGATAAAACTCATAGATCCATATATTCGACTACCATATCAACTTCGAAACTTTATGGAATTTGTTCGTCTTATTAATGATAAAAAAGACCCATTAAGTGAATTAGATCTCCATATAGTTACCACAAATAGTGAAGAATATATAGAAGGAATAAAGGAGAAGTTTGATTTGATGACTTATTCTTTAGAATCAATGGGAATTAATTTTACTTATGAGTTTGATGAGTATATCCACGACCGATCAATTGAAATGGATAATGGTTGGAAGATAGTTCTCGGCAGAGGATTAGATATATGGCAAAAGACAGGAGGTTATGCTGATATTACTGATTACATTCAAGAACGTAGATTATGTAAAGCTTGTGAAATAACTTTTGTGAAAGTATAATTTATGAGATGTAAGTTATGTGATATTAAAACTCAATTGGTTAAAAAGAGTCATATAATACCACAATTTATGTACAAAGGTATGTTTGATGAAAAAGGAAGAATTTCTCAACTTAATCTAAACAATCCTAAAAGTGAAGTCTATTTTCAAAGTGGTATTTGGCAAAAAAATATTTTATGTTTTAAATGTGAAAATGAATTTTTAAGTAAACTAGAAGGGTATGCGAGAGTTATCCTGTTTGGAGGAAAATATCACTGGGGTAACTTACCAAATTATAATCATTTAAATAAAAATCTCACAATTGCCAACGGTATTGATTATACCAGAATGAAATTATTCTTTTTATCCATTTTGTGGAGAGTCCATATTTCAGATAGAAAAGAATTTTCAAAAGTAAATATAGGAAAGAGAAGTATTGTCTTAAAACAAATGTTAAGGAATTATGATCCTGGTAAAGAGGATGATTTTAAAGTAATACCTTTAATATATAGGGTTAATTCAATTCCTGTTAAATCGATGGTACCTCCAAAACATATTCCACTTGGTGATCATGAATATGTTTTAGTTCATATAAATACATTAAGTATATTTTTTAAAATATCAGAAAAAAATGACCCTGATTATTTCAAATCAGGGGGTTTATTTGAAGATGGTTCAATGAACGTTATAATTGGAGATACTGATCCTAAGGTTATTGAATTATTTCAAAAAACTACAGGTGTTAATTTTAGTTTCTAATTTATAAAACACTTCCTTTTTTTTTAAACTAAGTTTCCAATTTTTTCAAAAAAAGTGTATTTCAGGTAAAAAAATTGGCAAAATTTTTCACGCGACTCTGAGAGGGTATTTTTATTCATATATATGTATATATTAAGGACGGGTACGGCAGGGAGTCCGGCAGGAAGTACCCCCGGGGGACCTGATCTTCCGATAATACTAATCGGCAAACTGAAATTTCAATAACTTCGGAGATTTACCATCAGGTCCCTTCAATAATTCTAATCGGCACCTCCATTATCAATGACGCCTGAAGATAACCCGTGGTGATCCATCTGAGATTTTAATCGGCAAAGAAAAGTGTATCAAAACAATTACTGTAGCAGAACTTTAGCATTTATTATTCCGGAACCTCATTAATCCGCTGTATCATAGCCTCACAGAAACCCAAAGGATTAAAATGATACACTATGATAAACTCAATAATTTATTCAAGAGTAAGTTCCGAATCTGAAAGACAAGATACCCAGAGACAAACATCAGAATTAAAAGAATATGCCAATAGAATGGGATATAATGTAATTAAAGTCTATGAAGAGAAGGTCAGTGGATTTAAAAAGAATGAACAAAGACCTATTTTCTCTAAAATGTTAGAAGATATTAAAACGAATGAAATTGACAAGGTTTTAGTTTGGGAACTAAGTAGGATTGGAAGAAGTGTTCTTCAATCATTGCAAAATATTCAAACACTTCATGATTTAAAAGTTGGAATCTATATTAAGAACTTTAATCTTGAAACTCTTAACGATGACAAAACACCAAATAGTCTGTCTATGTTCATGGTTCAGATACTGTTTAGTGTTGCAAGTATGGAATCTCAAATGACTCTTAGTCGTTTAAAATCTGGTTATAAAAACCATATCAAGAAACACGGATCCAAAAGTGTTGGAAGAAAAAAAGGAAATATTGATAGTGATGAAACAATATTAAATAGACACTCAGATATAGTAAAATTATTAAAAAGAAAGATTTCTATTAGGAATGTAGCCGCAATAACGAATAAGTCTACTAACACTGTTCTGAAAGTAAAAAGACTTCTTTAATGGACACTTTTTTCACTATTTACTTTTCTGTTTTAGGACTAATATTCATTGTAAATCTGATTTATAGACTAATTTTTTTTTTAAGAATTAGATCTGAAGACTGGCAATTTCAATCGGCACATGAGGTATTAGAGTGGTGTCTAGAGATGTATCCAATTCGAAAACAAAAACCACTACTGACTTTAGTTGAAGGTAAATCTGATTTAGGGGGAGAATACTGTTTTGAAACCAACACGATCATTATATACCGATCAAACAATGTATTACTTCGGGATGTTGTAAAAACATGTATACACGAGTATTTTCACTATTATTTAATCACTTCCCAAACTAAAAACAACTTGTATAAAAGACAGTTAGAAGTCTATGGATATGAGAATCACCCGCAGGAAATACTTTGCAATTCACTCTCTAAAACTCTAACAAAACGGTACCTCAATAAATAATTAAAACTTCCTTTTATTTCACAGGAAGGTCGATATCCCAACAAATATTTTGCCGATTAAAATTAACTGAAACACCGGTAATAGCATTGCACCAACCCATTAAATTTATTTTTAATTAAATGGACGCTATCCATGAGTCAATGATTTACGACAATTTTTTGGGTTTATTTTAATGATTTTCTCAGAGATACTTTCTCTAATAAATTCTGATTTTGTTTTCTTCTCTCTTATCAAGTTTTCCAATAGTGATAGGTATTGATCTGGTGATATTCTCAAGGAAACCATAATATCTTTGTTTGTTTTCATATTGTTGTTTTAATATAAATATGTAATACATTGGAAAAGATTGATTTTATGTTTTAAAAGGATTTATTATTTTAGACAAATTAAATTCCCCACTATGAAAGTATTCATTACCTGTACTCCAGAGTTTTCAGAAGAAATATTAGATAATGTTGTAGAGACATTAAACCAAACTTCGGGTGTTATTGAGTTTATTAAATCACCAGTGAAGAGTAAGGAAGTATTTCAGGATTATTATGATAAATTTAATGACAACCAAGTATTATCTAACAACGAATTTTTTGAAATTTGTGAAATATTTAGAAGAAATAATGAATTTGATAAAGAAGATTACTTTGTTATTATTTCTGATAGAACTCATTCCTCAAATTGGTTTAGTGCATTTAGAGGGAAAAACATTTTCATTATAGGTAGTGATTGGGATCATTATACCAAAAAAGATTATCGTTATCCTATTTCATTTCAAGTGGTAGAGAATTTATTTCAAACCCTTTGTAATATTAAAATTGAAGAATTTAGAGATGGAAAATGGGTTGGACTTGATTTTGAACACCTTGATAAAAACATTCATTTTGATAAGCACACGTGCGTGAATTCAATGTGTGCTGATAAAAAGAAAATATCTGATAAGTTTATATCTGGTTACATATGTGATGATTGTTACCAGAGAGCTCAAGAAAAGATTAAAAACCCTTTGGTTCTATCCCATATAGAGAGTTTATTAAGTGACTTAAGGAATAGATATGTTTTAAGGGGTGATTCTCCTGAAAAGGTAATATTACCTATTCAAGTTACTCTAGACGGTAGGATACAGATTGGTGATGTTGATATAAATTTAACCCAACAACCAAAATCCTTTTACATTCATTTTTTGATAACACAAGATAAAGTAAAAACGACGGATATTTCGAAAAAAGGGTTTGTGTTAGATGTCTATTCAATATATAATAAGTTAAAAAACTTTAAAGGTAAACTTCATGTAATTGCATCAAAAGTAGGTTGGAAGAAATTTGATGAAAACAATCAGGAGTTTGATGATATTAACTTTAATAATAAAGAAAACCTAATAAGAGAAAATGTTATTAAAGATTTTGAAAAAGTCAGAAACATAATTAAGAAATCAATTATTGAAAATGTAGGAGAAAATTTCTCAAAATATTATGAGGTTTCAAGAACAATAGATGGTGGTATTCATTATTATAAGGTACAATTAGATTATGAAAAACGAGACGTTCAATTTAAAATATGATATCATATTTTAAAAACATGATATCGTAAACAAACAAAACAGACTTTAATAAAAGAGTTCTTTGTGGTATAAATAATTAAAAACTTTATATCATGAAAAATTTAAAAGAACAATTCGAAGTTGTAAAAATCGATCAAATCGTAAAAGTTGAAGAATTCAAAAACTTCTATGAGTCACAATCAAAAGATTCAGAAAATCAGTTAAAATCTTCTTTAGAACAGGAAGGACAGTTATTACCTTTAATCATTTCAAGAGATTTTCAATTAATCGATGGATATCGTCGACTTAAGTTACTATGTGCTTTAAGTAGAACAGAAGTAAAAGTTCAATTTGTAGATTCGGACCCTTCAATAGATTTTCGATTGTCATTAAACATGTACCGAGTAAAGACCGCTAAAGATCTTACCAAAGAGGTTTTACAAGTTTTTAAATCGGTTGAGAAACGTCAAGGTCAAGGGAACAATGGAAAGTCTTACGATCGTTACACGATTATTAAAGAAAAACTTGATTACCGATGGAAATCTCCCAAGGCAATCCGTCAGTTAGATAAAATTATCGAAAATGACTTTAAGGAAAATCTATTATTAAATGGAGTTGTAACCAAAGGGTGGAACTTATCAGATTGTGAAAAGTATTTAAGTGAATTAAAAAATATTGATTTAACCAAAAATCATGGATTCACAGAACAGTTAACAAAAGGAGAACTTACCATTAAACAAGTCAATAAATTTATTGAAGAGAAAGAAGATCTTCAAAATAATTACAAAGACACTTTTGTAATTCCTGAAAAGGCAACCACTTTTAAGATGAATTGTGTTGATATTAAAGATATTTCTTCATTCTTAGAAAAGATTGCTACACTATTTACTTCCATCCCATATTATATGTTGCGTGGTTACGATAAGAAAAATTTAAGCTTTGAATTGGGTCATGAAAAGACTCCGGAAGAGTTTGCTGATAATGTTGGAAAGATTTTTGGGGAAGTTGAAGGAGTTCTTAATGAAACGTCAAACGTATTTGTAAATATTGGTGACACCTATGATAAAGGTTGTGCGATGGATATACCGGGTTTGGTGAAAGCAGCGATATTAAAACACACAAAACTAAAATACAAAGAGTGTTTAATTTGGTCCAAACCCAATCCTAAACCTCAGAACGAGACTGTAAAAAGACCTGTAAACCAGATTGAGTACATATTATGGTTTGTTGTGAACCCTGAAAAGGCGAAGTATAACTTATTAAAATATATGGATGGAGAAAAAGAAATCAGAGTTACCTCAGGAGCTAAAGATGTTGATGAAAACGGAACAGTTTGGAAGAAAGTAAAATCCTTAACAAAGCCATATAAAAAGATCTACAATCATATTGCAGCACAAGATGTTGATCATATGATTAAGTGTACCACCGGTAAAAACAAACCTGCATACGATGCCTTCCCAACAGGTCATCCGGCATTGATGGCGGAACTACTTCCAGTAATCCCAATTCTAATGACTACAGACGAGACAGACTGGGTATACGATCCTTTTGGGGGTGCCAACACCACTGGTAGAATTTCATTACTACTCAACAGACAATACTTAGGAACTGAACTATCTACACACTACCATAGAGTGGGTTGTAAGGTTCTTGAGAACTCTGTCAAAGAGATTAACCATCAAGATTTAGAGTTCATTCATAGCGAGTTCACTGAACCCAAAGAATTACAAATAGCAGCATAATTTTATTAATCATCACCAACCTCCTTCAAAAATATAGGAGGTTCATAACCGGGGACAGGGAGATAATTCTGAACGCCATATAGTATGAATACGATAGAAAACCAAATAGTAAAACTATTAAACGGTCACCCAATGAATGAGGATGTTAAGTCAGATACACTGTATCGATCATTAAAATTCATTCACATAATCCAGAGTGGTAAGGAGATGTCATTTAGCCACATAACCCTTATAAGAATCCTAGGGAGAGATTATCAATACATTTTGGGAGTTTTGATGGATTTGGAAGATCCAATCTTGTATCAAACCTATGACAATTACTCAAATTTATTAAACTTTAAAATAAATAGAAAATACTCTAAAACCATAACATCTGTTGCATAATCTAAAATTAAAACCGGGGACAGGGAGACAATTCTGAACATTATATATAATGAAAGTTTTAGTACCAACTAATTTAAACGTCTCTGAATTGATTGAAGAACTGAATCTCTCTAATCGAAGACAGAAATATGTTAAAGAGAAAATATATCATTTAATTTCCAGGGTTGTGGCAACACATAAAAATATTAAAAAGTTTGATAAAAATGGATACACCGGATTGTGTTCAAAAGAACTCAATAAGATACTAAACAGAGACTATAAATTGATTTTAAACCTATTAAAAGGTAAAAATGTGATTGAGTTAGATATCAATTATTTAAAAGGTGTGAGGTGTAATAAAATCAAGTTAAATGATCAATATCAAAAAACAGATAAGGTGATTAAAACGATAAAAAGAGAACAGAAAACTATACCCTATAAACCCCAGTTATTAGACAGTTACTTTAATGATAAATTAGAAATAAAAAAAGGGTACAAGAATCATATAAAATACATATACGATATGGTACATAAAGACCTAGTAAACGACAATCAGTTACTGGTTCTTAAAAATAAAATTGGAATCTGGTTATTGACAATAAATGATATTGAAACCAATCAGTATTGGTATAATAAATCTACAACCAATTGGAGGTATAATTCAACCATAACAAATAATCCTAAAATATTTAAAAAATATTTAAAATATAATAATGAATCATTGGTTCAAGTAGATCTTAAATGCAGTCAGGTATATCTATTATCAAGTATCTTAAACTATGATTTCTTTAAATCTAATGATCAATTATCATTTCATCAAATAATGAACTCTTTATTAAATGATAAATTCATAAAAGATATTAAATCACACCTCTTTTCTCCCTTAATGTTTGCGCACTTTGAGCAAAGAAAGTATTTGGGGAAAGATGAGATAACAATTAGAGATCATCACGAATTTCAAAAATTTAGAGACGCACCATTTCAAGAAGATTTCTATTCACATTTATTTGAATTGGAACATGGAGTTTCTCCCACGGGTGCTCAACGTAAATCAATCAAAAAGGATATCATGTATGTATTGTTTCAAAACAATAGAAAACATCGAGAATTGTTGGAAGGAGTTCGGTTATTAGAGAAGTTTTATCCTTTCGTAAATCAATTTATTCTCAAGATTATGGACAAAGTAGGGAAGAGGAATTTCTCCTTATTACTGCAGCGGGTGGAGAGTTACCTAATATTGGATTGTGTGGTTCCAGAATTCCATAGACGATGTCTTGCAGCTCCAATTTTCACAATCCATGATTGTATCATTACAACGGAACAACATAAGTTAGAACTAACGAATGTGATGTTTGAAGTACTTCACGAAAAAACAGGTATTAAACCCGGTTTATCGGTTGAAAAGTTAGATTCCTCAGATCCACTTGATGATAATTTTATAAAGGAAATAAGAGATGATATCTATAAGAAATCAACGAAGAGTAGATTTAAAAAAATGAGTTGGTCAATACTGGACAAACATATTGAGACAACAAATGAATTTCTAAAAAACAACTAAAAAATGAAAATCATGAGAGAAGAAATGATCCAAATATTGAATGTAACAAAAGACGAACTAATCCAAATCGTTAAAGAAGGTGTCAAATTAGAATTGAACCGACAGAAGGCAATAGGTCAGACTACTTTTAATAACTCAGATGAAAAGTATTTAAGTAGAAGTGAAACTGCAAAATTACTTCATGTAACAGAAGTAACTCTTAATAACTGGGAGAAGAAAAATATACTTGTTCCGAGTAGAATAGGTAGACGTGTCTTATATAAAGAGGCTGAAGTTTTGGATAGATTGGACCATGCTGCATAATTAAGGTATAACAGTATAAATGTTATGTAATGTTACAAACTGCGCACACCTTTGAGCACACCCCAAAAACCAAAAAACCCGTAAATCATTGTTTATAAATGAGTTACGGGATAATTTTGTGGTACCTCCAGGAATCGAACCAGGGACACAAGGATTTTCAGTCCTTTGCTCTACCAACTGAGCTAAGGTACCATTGCCTTAGCGGATGCAAATATAATATGTTTTTTTACATTTGCTAAAGAAATATTGAAAAAAAACTTTTTGAGCTTAATTTTTTTCTAAATTTGATTTATGAAATTAGCAGTAGATATAGGGAATACAAGAGGTAAAGCAGCTGTTTTTGAGGGCGATAACTTGTTGGAGTTGGTGGTTTTTGACAAGCGAAAAATAATTTCAGAAATAAAAAAAATTGTCAAAAAATTTTCAGTTTCTAGCGGAATTTTATCTAATGTGGCTACAATATCTACTTTAAAAAGAAAAAAGTTACAAGAAATTTTGCCATTTGTAATACTAAGTTCTACTAGCAAGCTACCTTTTACTAATTTATACAAAACACCAAAAACTTTGGGGGTAGATAGAATAGCTTTGGTGGCATCTGCGGTAAAACAATTTCCAAAAAAAAACGTTTTAATTATAGATGCGGGTACTTGCATTACCTACGATTTTGTAAATGACAAAGCAGCCTATTTGGGTGGTGCAATATCTTTGGGTATTCAATTAAGATTTAAGGCTTTACATGCATTTACAGCGAACTTACCGTTGGTGGAACTAACAGATAATAATGCACTTATCGGTAAAAACACCACAGAAAGTATAGCTTCGGGTGTTGTAAATGGGGTTGCTAAGGAGATAGATGGAATTATCGATATGTACAAAAAAGAAAATTTACATTTAACAGTAGTTTTAACAGGAGGAGACACAATTTTTTTGTCAAAACAATTAAAAAGTAGCATATTTGCCACTCAAAATTTTCTCCTCCAAGGATTAAATGAAATATTGAAACTTAACGAACACAAATGATTAGAAAGATTTTAGTAGTTGTTTTACTGATTACTTCTATGGCGCAATTTGCGCAAAGAACAAGTTCATCTCCTTATTCCTTTTTTGGAATCGGGCAAGAATATGATACAAAAACGGTAGAGCAGAATAGTATGGGAGGAATTGGGGTAGCTTTCAATCATTATAAATACCTAAACTTTACCAATCCAGCAGCCAATGCTTTTCTTAGAAATACCACCTACACTTTTGGCGTTTTAAATAACGATTTAACAGTAAAAAATGAAACTACTTCGCAAAGCTCAACATCGACAAGTTTAAGCTATTTAGCACTTGGTTTCCCTATTGGAAACAAAGCAGGTTTTTCATTAGGTCTTCAGCCGGTTTCCTCGGTTGGTTATTCTTTGTCTAATTCTGAGTTTGATGCAGACGATAATATTACTGCTATTTCTTTATTCAATGGCCAAGGAGGAGTGAATAGAATTTATGGTAGTTTTGGTTTAATGTTGTCAAAAAATATTGCGTTAGGTATAGAGTTAGATTACATGTTTGGATCAACAGAAAATAACATTACTAGGCAAATTGCTGGAGTTAGTTTGGCGACCAGACACAAAGAAGAAAATATTATAAGAGGTGGTGCAGTAACCATTGGTGCTCAATATCAAAAAGTATTAAAAGACAATCTTTACATCAATGCAGGTGCAACTGTAAAGTTGGGTAATGAGTTAAATATTACTGGAAACGAATACTTGTATTCAGTGTCTTTTTCTGGCGGAGGCTCTGAGGTGCCTCGAGATACTATATCTAGTGATGGCATTAACGGAAAATACGAACTTCCATTAAAGTCTATTTTAGGAGTTGGTGTAGGAAAATACAATAAGTGGTATGTAGGTTTAGAGTACGAAATGCAGGATGCCTACACAACATCGGGTATTTTAAATAGTAATAACAACACGTACAGATACGAAAACTCTAACCGAGTTTCTTTAGGAGGTTTTTATCTTCCAAAAATAAATTCTTTATCAAGCTATTGGAACAGAGTTACATATAGAGCAGGATTGCGTTACGAAAAAGTAGGATTGGGCGTAGATGGCTTAGCTACAGGATCAAATTTTACACAGATTAACGACTTTGGCATGTCTTTTGGTTTAGGATTACCATTAAAGAAGTTGTCGAATGTAAATTTAGGCTTTGAATACGGACAAAGAGGAACCACAGAAAATAATTTACTAAAAGAAAATTACTTTAACGTTAGATTAAGTTTATCTTTGAGTGATACTTGGTTTATAAAAAGAAAAATTGATTAACAAATAATACATTACAAAATGAAGAAAATTACGTTTTTATTAGCAGCAACGCTATTTTTAACAACAGTAACATCGAATGCTCAGGAAGTAACAAAAAGAGATTGTGAGATAAAATACAATCTTTTTTCAGGAGATTTTAAATCTAAGAAGTATGAGGATGCTTATACAAATTGGATTTTCTTATTAGATAATTGTAAAGATTTATCTGTTAATATCTATAAATACGGAGCTACTTTGGCTGAAGATATTAGAAAAGAACCTGCCTTAGCAAAAAGAGTTTACGAGCAGCGTTTAGAGATGTTTCCATCAGAAAACCCTGCAAAAGTTCATAGTGATTATGCTACTTATTTACACGAAAATAAATTAGCTTCAGATGATGAGGTTTTTGCTATTTTAGAGAAAAGTTATAGCATTGATCCTACAAAAATGAGTGTAAAAAATTTATACATTTATTTTCAAAATGTAACAGACAAAAATAAAGATACGAATCCTCAAAAAGTTTTTGATACGTATGATGATGTTATAGAATCTGTTGGTAAAAAGTTAGAAGGATATGCAGAAAGACTAAATGAATTAACCAAAGATTCTACAAAAGTATTAAGTAAAAGAGAGAAATCTTTAGTTAGAGCATATACTGTAAACTCAAGGGCTTTAGGAGCTGTAGAGGTTCAGTTCGATAGAATTATTACAGAAATTGCAACTTGTGAGCGTTTAATTCCTTTATACCAGAGAGATTTTGAAGCAAACAAATCAAATGCAACATGGTTAAAAAGATCAGTTTCTAGAATGTTTAACAAAGGATGTCAAACAGATCCGTTATTTGAAAAATTAGTAAGGGCTTATGCAGAAGCTTCACCATCACCAGAAGCATACGCATTTTTAGCAAATGTTTTAGAAGATAATGGAGATAGTGCAGGAGCAAATTCAATGAGACAAAAATCATTCGATTTAGAAACAGATCCGTTAAAAAAGGCATCTTATAAGTTAAAGTTTGCGCAAGCAGCAAAAGACAGAGGTCAATTAAGTAAGGCAAGAAGTTTAGCAAGAGAAGCCATTAATTTTAACCCTAACTCAGGAAGAGCTTATTTGTTTATTGCAAGGTTATACCAATCGAGTGTAAATTCTTGTGGTTCTGATGAGTTTGAGAAAAGAATGGTATATGTAGCAGCTTTAAGAATGGCGCAAAGAGCATCAAATGTAGATCCGAGTATTTCTGCAACTGCTAGAAAATATATTAAAAGTTATGCGGCAAATGTACCAAGTCAGAAAGTAATTTTTACGGCTGGTAAAGCGCCAGGAAGCTCCTATAAAATAGATTGTTGGATTGGTGAGACAGTTACCATACCTACAAAGTAAGTTTGTGAAATTTCCTTTAAAAATAATAACAAAAAGCATTGCTGTAATTGTAATTACGGTAATGCTTTTTTCTTGTGTTAATAATTCTGAAGAAGTGCGTAACTTTTTAGAAGAAAAGAATTTACCAATTGGAACTGCAAAAAATGCGTACCATATATACAAAGATTCGGGCAGAATTACTTCTAAGTTAATAACACCTCTTTTGCTAGATTTTAGCAATCGTAAAAAACACCCTTACAACGAGTTTCCAAAAGGAGTTACGATTATTAATTTTAGTAATAAAAGTAAAGATTCTGTAACGGTAACAGGAGATTATGCCCTGTCTTACACTAAAACAGAAGTTTCAGAAATTAGAGGAAATGTAATAGTTGTAAACCATACAGATGCCTCTCGTTTAGAAACCTCTCAATTATTTTGGGATCAAAAAACAGGATATTTTGTTTCAGAAAAAAGTTTTACATTGTATAAAGAAAAAGATACCGTTATAGGAGTTGGTTTTGAGTGCAAAGAAGATTTAAGCAAGCACTTAGCCAAAAAGACAATCGGTAAAATAGAATCTAAAGAATAAGTAATAATGATAAATAAAGTTTGGCAGTTTTTTCAGTATGGATATTTATTAGTCGCTATAATTTGCCTTATAGAAGGAGCCTTAATGTTTAATACCAATAAAAATACAGCTATTATACTATTGTTTTTTGCAGTGGTTATGATAGTTGTTTTTCTAATTAAAAGAAAGTTTAGAAAAAAAGTGATTGAGAGAAACAATCAAAATAAGAAATAGAGATGGAGGTTGAGCTGGTAATTATTTTGGTGTCCATCATTCTTTCTGCATTTTTTTCTGGAATGGAGATTGCCTATGTATCAGCAAATAAATTACATATAGAATTAGAGAAAAAAAGAGAGGGTTTTATCGCGAAAGTTTTAAATAAAATTACGCAAAAATCATCTAAATTTATCACTACTATGTTGGTGGGTAATAACATTTCTTTGGTTGTATATAGTTATTACATGGGTGCTTTTTTAATACGATTTTTACCTGTACATACCTTTAATGAATTTACAGTTTTACTGCTTCAAACAGTTATATCTACCCTCATTATTTTAATAACTGCAGAGTTTTTACCAAAAGCTATTTTTAGAATTTATGCAAATGAAGTTTTAAAAATTTTTGCAGTTCCTGCCTATGTTTTCTATGTTTTATTTCATTTCTTTTCTGAATTTATAACTATAATTTCAGATTTCTGTTTACGTGTTTTTTTTAAAACGAGTGCAGATGAGCAGCAAGTAGAATTTAGCAAAGAAGAATTAGGTAATTATATTAACGAGCAGTTAGAAACAGGAAATGAAGACGAAGAGTTGGATTCTGAAATTCAAATTTTTCAAAATGCACTAGAATTTCACAATGTAAAAGCAAGAGAAGTAATGGTTCCTAGAACCGAAATTATTGCCATCGAAATTCATGAAAAAGTAAAGAACTTAAAAAATATTTTTATAGAAACGGGCTTGTCTAAAGTGTTGGTTTACAAAACCTCTTTAGATGATGTAATTGGATATGTAAACGCTTTTGAACTGTTTAAAAAACCAAAAAGTATTAAGTCTATTTTGTTGCCCGTAGAGATTGTGCCAGAATCTATGATGATTAACGATATTTTAAATATGTTAATGAAAAAAAGAAAAAGTGTGGCTATTGTTGTAGATGAGTATGGTGGAACCTCTGGGATGATTACGGTAGAAGATATTGTGGAAGAATTGTTTGGAGAAATTGAAGATGAACACGATTCGCAAGAGTTTTTAGAAGAAATAATAAATACCAATACTTTTCATTTTTCTGCCAGATTAGAGGTAGATTACTTAAATGAAGAGTATCATTTAAATATTCCGAAATCTGAGGCTTATGAAACCCTAGGTGGTTTTATTATAGAGCAAACAGAAAGTATACCATCTGTTGATGAGATGGTAGAAATTGAAGGTTTTCAAATTAAAATTCTAAAAACAAGCGGTGCTAAAATAGACCATGTAAGCCTAAAGGTTATAGAAGCAGACAGTTAATTGTATAATTTACTAACTGTTTTTTGCTTATTACCTTGCTTTTTTAATTATTAAATAGTTAAAAATGGGTTGCAATATTAAAACCCAAATCGTATATTCGCCCACTGAAAATAAATTAAAACGTATGGCAATTTTATCAAAAATTAGAGAACGCTCAATGTTCTTAATTATTATAATTGGTTTAGCACTTTTTGCTTTTGTGTTAGACCCTTCTACACTTGGAGATTTCTTTAATTCTAGCAAAGTAAATGAAGTAGGTGAAGTAAACGGAGAAACTATTTCTAGACAAGAATTTGCAGCTGCACTAGAACAATACAGGCAGCAAAGTGGTGCAAACGTTTCTGAAATGCAAGCAGCAAAAGCTGTTTGGAACAATATTCTTAGACAAAAAATATATGAAAATCAGTTAGAAAAAGCTGGTATTTCTGTTGGTGAAGAAGATGTTTGGAATGAAGTAATAAACGCCCCATCAGTTCAAAATAATCCACAATTTCAAAACGAAGGAGGTTTGTTTGATGAAGGAAAGTTCAAGACATTTTTGGCAACCACGAAACAAGAAAATCCTGCTATGTGGTCGGCTTGGTCTAACTACATGAATCAAATAAAAAATAATGCTGCTACAAATACCTACAATAAATTGGTGTCTGCAGGTTTAGGTGCTTCTCTAAAGGAAGGAGAGAACGCTTATAAAATAGAAAACACAAAAATAGATGCTTCATTTGTATACGTTCCTTACTCTAGCATTGCAGATAGTTTGGTAAGCATTAAAAAGTCTGAAGTTGCTAGTTATATTAAAGAACATGCATCAGATTTTCAAACAGAAGCAACAAGAGATTTGTCTTACGTTCAGTTTAATATTACAGCAACACCACAAGATGAAGAAGTTATTAAACAAGAAGTTGCAGATTTAATTGAAGACTCTCTAGATAGAAACAAAGACAAAGTATTAGGTTTTAAAAACGCAACTGATTACGAAGCGTTTTTAAGTGCCAACGGTTCTGATACAAATTTAGACGCTGAGTTTAAGTTTAATGTTGATATCAATCAAACCGTGGCCAACGAAATTTTTGAAGGAAATGTTGGCGACGTTTTTGGGCCATACAAAGACCAAGGATATTTTAAATTATCAAAAATTACAGAAGTTTCTAAAATGCCAGATTCTGTAAAAGCTAGTCATATTCTAATTCCTTTTGTGGGAGCACAAAGAGTTTCTCCAGAAATTGAGAGAACCGAAGAAGAGGCAAAGCAATTGGCAGATAGCATTTTAAAAGTTGTAAAACGAAGAAAAAGTAAATTTGCAGACTTAGCAAAAGAATTTTCTTCAGACAAATCGAATGCAGATAAAGGTGGCGAGTTAGAGTGGTTTAACTACAAAAGGATGACTCCTGCTTTTAGAGATTTTAGTTTTACCAACAAAACAGGAGCTTTAGATGTTGTAAAAACACCATTTGGTTACCATGTTATTAAAATTGACGACCAAAAGAACTATCAGAAAGTACTAAAATTAGCTACTTTTTCTAGAAGAATTTTTGCTTCTGAAGCAACAGAAAGTGCTGTATTTCAGGAAGCAGAGCAATTTGCATTGGCAATATCAAACAATTCTGATTATTACGAGGTTGGAAAAGAAAAAAATTACAGCTTAAAACCAGCAGTGGGTTTAAAAGTATTAGACGAAAACGTACCTGGTTTAGGAAACCAAAGAAACATTGTGTCTTGGGCTTTTGGAAGTGATGTAAAAGAAGGTTCTTTTAAAAGATTTGATTTAGAAGGAAGTCATGTTGTAGTGGTAGTTACAAATGCTACTGAAGAGGGCTTGTTGCCAGTAGAAAAAGCAATTAATAGGGTAAGACCAATATTGATAAATCAAAAAAAGGCTGCAATGCTTAATGGAAAGTTAGAAGGAATTTCTTTAGAAGAAATTGCGAAGGCGAACAATACTTCTGTAAGAAATTCAAACGGTGTAAAATTACAAAGTCCGTCTTTAGCAGGTGTTGGTTTAGAGCCAAAAGTGGTGGGAGCCATGTATTATGCAGCAACAGACAAAGTATATCCTAACATTGTAGGAGACAAAGGTGTTTTTGCTTTTAAAGTTATTAAAAAAGAAGCTCCAACAGCATTACCTAATTACGAAACGAACAGAAAGAGAATTGCTGAAACAAGAAAGAGAGCCACTTACAAAATTTATGAAGCTGTAAAAGAGGCTTCTGATGTAGAAGATAATAGAGCTAACATGTATGTAGCCAACTAGTAAATTTCTTTACATATCATTTAAAAAATCCGTTTAATTTAAATTAAACGGATTTTTTTATCATTTTAACTCATACTAGCATCACTATTAACATTCATCATATTCTTATAATTATGTTATAAGGTTTTTTAAAAGTTTATAAGTTGCTTTTAATAGGTAAGAGAAAATTATTTAGGAACACAAAAAAAAGCCTTTTTGACTCGTCAAAAAGGCTTTTTAATATGGGTAATTCAGAACGTTTATCCGTTCATTGATATTAAGAATTCTTCGTTATTTCTAGAAAACTTCACTTTATCGTTTATAAATTCCATTGCTTCAATAGGGTTCATGTCTGCTAAGTATTTTCTTAACACCCACATTCTTTGAACAGTTTTAGCATCTAATAGTAAATCATCTCTTCTTGTAGAAGATTTAATAAGGTCTATAGCAGGATAAATTCTTCTATTAGCAATGTTTCTATCTAATTGAAGTTCCATGTTACCAGTACCTTTAAACTCTTCAAAGATTACTTCATCCATTTTAGAGCCAGTTTCGGTAAGTGCAGTAGCAATAATAGTTAAAGAACCACCATTTTCTATGTTTCTTGCAGCACCAAAAAAGCGTTTAGGTTTGTGTAAAGCGTTTGCGTCGATACCACCAGAAAGTATTTTTCCAGAAGCAGGAGCTACGGTGTTGTAGGCTCTTGCTAAACGCGTAATAGAATCAAGAAGAATTACCACGTCGTGTCCGCATTCAACCAATCTTTTTGCTTTTTCTAATACAATATTAGCCACTTTTACGTGTTTGTCTGCAGGTTCATCAAAAGTAGATGCAACTACTTCCCCACGAACATTTCGTTTCATATCTGTAACCTCTTCAGGTCTTTCATCTATAAGCAAAACAATTTGATATACCTCTGGATGATTAGCAGCAATAGCATTCGCAACATCTTTTAACAACATTGTTTTACCTGTTTTTGGTTGCGCTACAATCATACCACGCTGCCCTTTTCCTATAGGAGAAAATAAGTCGATAATTCTGGTAGATAATGAATTTCCTTTTTCGGCAAGATTAAATTTCTCTTGCGGAAACAAGGGTGTTAAGTGTTCGAAAGAAACTCTGTCTCTAACAATATTAGGATTTAAACCATTAATTTTCGATACTCTAATTAACGGAAAGTATTTTTCACCCTCTTTAGGTGGTCTTACATTACCACGAACTGTATCACCTGTTTTTAATCCGAATAATTTAATTTGCGATTGCGAAACATAAATATCATCAGGAGACGAAAGGTAGTTGTAATCCGAAGAACGCAAAAACCCGTAACCATCAGGCATCATTTCTAAAACACCTTCACTTTCAATAATTCCATCAAATTCAAAATCAGGGTCTTTATATCTGTTAGAAGATTTGTTGCCATTATTTTTATTCTTGTCTCTGTGTGGCGCTTTTTGCTTATTCTGTTGCGCGTTTTTCTGATTAGGATTCGCTGCTTTTTTAGGTTGATTGGTGTTTTTTACTTCTTTATTAGCTTCCTTTTTGGTTGTTAAGTTTTCTGGAGCTACTTCTAATGTTGAGTTATTCGTAGTAGGTTCCTTTTTATCAACCTCTTTTTTAGGTGCTTTTTTGACTTCCGTTTTGGTAGAAGTCGTTTTTTCTACACCTCTTTTTTCTGAAGTATTTTCAGTAACCTCCCTATTAGAATCGTTAGTTGTTTTTTTAACAACACGTTTTCTTTTTGGCTTATCTGCCCTTGGAGTTTCCGATTTTGTGGTTGTTTTTACTGTTTTAGAAGGGTTTGCTGCTTGCGTATCTAAAATCTGATACACTAAATCTAGTTTTTTTAATTGGCTTGTTTTGTTAAGACCAATAGATTTTGCAATAGTTTGCAGTTCAGCAAGAGTTTTTGCTTTCAGTTCTGAAATTTCGAACATTTATAAAGTTATTATGTTAATTTAAATCTTAGTTATAATTAAGATGTGTGTTTGTTGAATTTTGCTATTTGTATAGTACTACTAAATAGCCTTTGTGTAGTTAATTATGATACAAATATATACTTTTTTTTTAAGTTATCGGTTTTCTTATTAAAAAGAATGTGCTATTTTTGTGTTCGAAGAAAAATAAATATGATTCAAAGAGTACAAACCATTTATTTATTGTTGGCTACCGCTTTCTCTGGCGGATTAATTTTTGTTTTTGATTTGTGGAAGTCAGTAAAAAAAAATATCTTTGTAATGGATTTATTAAGTAGTGATTTTTTGCAGTTAAAAGCAATACCTATTTTATTTCTCCTAACAGCATTAGTTTCTTTGGTAGCTATTTTTTTATACAAAAACAGACAGCTACAATTTGTAATTGTGCGAATTTCAATTTTGATAAACCTTATTTTATTAGGATTATTGATATATGTATCTCTAAGTTTACCTGGAGAAACGCAAGTTTCTGAGAAAGGTATTTCGATGTTCATACCAATTTTAGCTATTTTGCTTCTTGTTTTGGCAAATAGAGCGATTAAAAAGGATGAAGATCTTGTAAAATCTGTAGATAGATTGCGATAAAACTAACATCTTAGTATATAGTGCGAAGAAAAACCGAGATATTCTCGGTTTTTTTTGTGCTTTATAATTACCGATATATCTAAAGATTCCCATCATCAGAAAACAACTACTTATCGAAACATCTTTGGTATTGTGCCTATATTTTGTACATTCGCTATCTTATGTAAATAACTTTTTTTAATGAATGAGATCATTTCTGGAGAAAAAATTTTAGTTACAGGTGGCGCTGGTTTTATAGGCTCAAATTTGTGCGAGGTACTATTAGATAGTAATAATACTGTTGTTTGCCTAGATAACTTTGCAACCGGAAAGCAAGAAAATATTGCTCCTTTTTTAAAACATCCTAAGTTTTCATTCATACAAGGTGATATTCGAAATTTAGAAGACTGTTTATTGGCAACAAAAAATGTAGACTATGTGTTGCATCAAGCAGCATTAGGCTCTGTACCAAGATCTATTAAAAATCCTATTACTACCAACGAAGTAAATATTAGCGGTTTTTTAAACATGTTAGTAGCTTCTAGAGATCATCATATAAAAAGATTTGTGTATGCAGCAAGTTCTTCTACCTACGGAGATTCTCAAGCGCTGCCAAAAGTAGAAGAAAATATAGGGAAACCTCTTTCTCCGTATGCAGTTACCAAATTAGTAAATGAATTGTATGCCGATGTTTTTTTCAAAACTTACGGTCTAGAAACTATAGGTTTGCGTTATTTTAATGTATTTGGTAAAAGGCAAGACCCAAACGGAGCATATGCAGCAGTAATTCCTAAGTTTGTAAAACAATTTATGCAATTAGAATCTCCTATTATTAACGGTGATGGTACTTTTTCTAGAGATTTTACCTATATAGATAATGTGGTGCAAGCCAATTTAAAAAGTCTGGTTGCAAGCTCTACATCGGTTAATAATGTGTATAATATAGCTTTCGGAGATCGAAATACGCTGAACGATTTAGTTGTTTATTTAAAAGAATACCTCGCTATTTATAAACCATCAATAGAAAAAGTGCCCGTTATTTACGGAAGCGAGAGAGTAGGAGATATTCCGCATTCACACGCAAGCATACAAAAAGCAAAAAAGTATCTAAATTATCAACCTGAATTCTCTTTACAAAAAGGATTACAAGAAGCAGTAGATTGGTATTGGAAAAACTTATAAAATGGAAAATATTAAAATAGCTGTTATCGGTTTAGGTTATGTTGGGTTGCCGTTGGCAAGACTTTTTGCCACAAAATATGCGGTAGTGGGTTTCGATATAAATAATGAGCGAGTTGCTGCGTTAAAAGAAGGAGACGATGCTACTTTAGAAGTTTCTAAGTCCGATTTAGAAAAAGTATTAACAACAGCGATACCAACCAAAAAGGGACTTTTTATAACAAGTCTTACAAAAGATATTCAAAATTGTAACTATTATATTGTTACGGTTCCAACTCCAGTAGACAAAAATAACCGTCCTGTTTTAACACCTCTGCTAAAAGCTAGTGAAACTGTTGGATCGGTATTAAAAAAGAATGATATCGTAATATATGAATCTACAGTATATCCGGGTGCTACCGAAGAAGATTGCATACCAGTTTTAGAACAACAATCAAACTTAAGATACAATAAAGATTTTTTTGCCGGATACTCACCAGAACGAATCAATCCCGGAGATAAAAAACATACTGTAGATAAGATTTTAAAAGTAACCTCTGGTTCTACAAAAGCGGTCGGAAAAAAGGTAGATGCCTTGTATAAATCGGTAATTTCTGCTGGCACTCATTTGGCACCAAGTATAAAAGTAGCAGAAGCTGCAAAAGTGATAGAAAATTCGCAGCGAGATATAAATATTGCTTTTGTAAATGAGTTGGCAAAAATTTTTAATTTAATGGATATCAATACACAAGATGTATTGGAGGCAGCGGCCACAAAATGGAACTTTTTACCTTTTAAACCAGGTTTGGTTGGTGGGCATTGTATAGGTGTAGATCCTTATTATTTGGCTCAGAAGGCAATGGAATTCGATTATCATCCCGAGATTATTTTAGCAGGAAGAAGAGTAAATGATAGTATGGGTAAATATGTGGCTTCAGAAGTTGCAAAACTTATGATTCAGCATGATATCAATCTAAAAAAAGCAGATATATTAGTTTTAGGTATCACCTTTAAAGAAGATTGTCCTGATGTTAGAAATACCAAGGCAGTAGATGTTGTTAGAGAGTTAGAAGAGTATGGTGCTCGTGTAACCATTTACGATCCGAATGCAAATACAGTACAGGTAAAAAAAGAATACAACTTACAATCTACCACAAAACTTCCTGTAAAAAAGTTCGATGCTTTGGTGTTAACAGTAGCTCATAAAGAGTTTAAAAAAATAGATTTTAAAAAGATAAAGAAAGAAAAAGCCATTGTATACGATGTAAAAAATTTTCTTTCTATTAAAGATATAGATAAAGCGTTATAGTTATGAAGAATTTTGCCTTAATTGGTGCCGCTGGATATATTGCGCCCCGACATTTAAAAGCAATAAAAGATACGAATAATAATTTAATTGCAGCTTTAGACAAATTTGATTCTGTTGGCATAATGGATAGTTATTTTCCGAGTGCAGATTTTTTTGTTGAATTTGAACGTTTCGACAGGCATATCGAAAAAATTAAACGTCAGCATAACCAAACATTAGACTATGTAAGTATTTGTACCCCAAATTATCTGCACGATGCACATATAAGAATGGCGTTGCGTAGAGGTGCCGATGCCATTTGCGAAAAACCACTGGTGTTAAATCCTTGGAATGTAGATGCTTTAGCGGAAATAGAAAGAGAATCTGGACAAAAAATCAATGCTATTTTACAATTGAGGCTCCACGAGTCTATTATTCAATTAAAAAAGAAAGTAACAGCTTCTAAAACCTCAGAAAAATATGATATCGATTTAACCTACATTACATCTCGTGGGAATTGGTATGATATTTCTTGGAAGGGCAGTGATGAAAAATCGGGAGGAATTGCCACCAATATAGGAGTCCATTTTTATGATATGTTAACTTGGATTTTTGGAAATATTCAAGAAAGTAATGTGCATCTGCGAGAAAAAAATAAAGCAGCAGGGTATTTAGAATTTGAAAATGCCAGAGTTCGCTGGTTTTTATCCATTGATGAAAATGATCTTCCTAATGAAATAAAAGCAATTGGTCAGCGAACTTTTAGGTCTATCACCATCGATAATGAAGAACTAGAGTTTAGTAAAGGCTTTACCGAGTTGCATACCAAAAGTTACGAGCAAATTTTAAAAGGAAATGGATTTGGCTTGCAGGAAGCAAAAAAGTCGATAGAGATTGTACATGCAATTAGAAATAATGCACTTAACAATTTAGGAGAAAAGCACCCTTTTGTAATGTAATTTAATAGTGTATATTTGCATTTGTTAAAATTAGTAATAGTTTTTTAACAAAATTGCATCCTCCAAAAAAAGAAATTTATATAAGTATCTATACTATATGAAAAAAAAAGCAGTAATTGTTTCTGGTTATTTTAATCCAATACACAAAGGTCATTTAGAGTATTTTAACAATGCAAAATCGATAGCAGATGCACTTTTTGTAATTGTAAATAGCGATTTTCAAAGAGCTTTAAAAGGGTCAAAAGAATTTCAAAATGAAGAGGAGCGCTTGTTTATTGTAATGAATATAAAAGCAGTAGACAAAGCAATGATTTCTATAGATAAAGACAGAACTGTTATCAATTCTATTAAAAGTATTCACGAAAAATACCATAACGAGTATAATATTGCTTTTGCCAATGGAGGCGATCAAAATAACCAGTCTATCCCAGAGGCTACTATTTGTAACGAATTGGGTATAGAGTTAATAGACGGTTTGGGAGACAAAATACAGTCTTCTTCACATTTGCTTAATAAACTATAAAACAATGAAAGTAGGAATTACATTTAGTGCTTTTGATTTATTGCACGCTGGTCATATAAAAATGTTGGAAGATGCAAAGAGGCAATGCGACTATTTAATTTGTGCATTGCAAACAGATCCAACAATAGACAGGCCAGAGAAAAACAAACCTGTGCAATCGGTGGTAGAAAGATATATTCAGCTCAAAGGATGTAAATATGTAGATGAAATAGTGCCCTATGCAACAGAACAAGATTTAGAAGATGTATTGCGTTCTTTTAAAATTGATGTACGTATTATAGGAGACGAATATGCTAGCAAGCAGTTTACAGGCAGGCAATATTGCGAAGAAAAAGGAATAGAACTATATTTTAATAAAAGAGAACATCGCTTTTCTAGTAGTGGATTGAGAAGAGAGGTTCAAGCAAAAGAAAATTTAAAATCTAAAGACAAGTAGTTGGAAATAGCTGTTATTGGTTCTGGTTATGTAGGTTTGGTATCTGGTGCTTGTTTTGCAGAGATGGGAAACAACGTTACTTGTGTAGACATTGACGAACAAAAAATTGCAAACTTAAAGGAGGGAGTTGTACCAATTTTTGAGCGTGGTTTAGAACAATTGGTTAAAAAAAATGTAAAAAATCAATCGCTTTTTTTTACAACCAACCTGGCAAAAGCCATCCAAAAAGCTGAGATTGTTTTTATAGCGGTAGCTACTCCTATGGGAGCCGATGGTGCCGCAGATTTAAAGTATGTGTTGGCAGTAGCCAAGTCTATTGGCAAATCTATGCAGCATAATGTAATTGTTGTAGACAAATCTACGGTTCCAGTAGGAACTGCAGATAAGGTTAAAGCTATAATTCAAGACCAATTAGCTAAGAGAAATTCAACCTTAACATTTGAGATAGTATCCAACCCAGAGTTTTTGAAAGAAGGAACTGCTATTGATGATTTTTTAAAGCCAGACCGTGTTGTTATTGGTGCAGAGAGTTCGTTAGCATTTGAGAAAATGAAGCAATTATATTCTCCTTTTTTTAGAACTCATGACCGTTTTATAACGATGGATATTCGTTCAGCAGAAATGACCAAGTATGCTGCTAATGCCATGTTAGCTACTAAGATTTCTTTTATGAATGAGATTGCTAATATTTGTGAACATGTGGGTGCAGATGTTAATCAAGTTCGAATTGGCATTGGTTCAGATAAACGTATTGGGTATGGCTTTATTTATCCTGGTGTGGGTTATGGTGGTTCTTGTTTTCCAAAGGATGTGAAAGCTTTGCAAAAAATAGCCAATGAAAATGGATATACACCTCAATTAATAACAGCTGTAGAAAAAGTGAATAACCGGCAAAAATTAGTTATTGCCCAAAAAATTGTTCAACGATTTGGTGAAGATTTAACGGGACTTACTTTTGCTTTATGGGGCTTGGCCTTTAAACCTGGCACCGATGATATGCGAGAGGCACCGGCTATTTATATTGTAAAAGAATTGATAAAGCGAGGAGGTCTTATAAACGCTTACGATCCCAAAGCAATGTTAGAAGCCAAAGAGTTTTATTTAAAAGATATTGAAAATATCCATTATTTCGATAGTAAATATGAAGTATTAAAAGAATCACATGCCTTAATTTTATTAACAGAGTGGAAAGAATTTCGCTCACCAGATTTTGAAGAATTGAAAGCCCAGCTATTACATCCAATTATTTTTGATGGAAGAAACCAATACAATGCTTTCAATCTAGAGGAAAAAGGATTTGAATATTATCAAATTGGAAAAAATTACACAGCGGTTTCTAATGAATAAAAAAGCGAAAATATATATTGCAGGACACCGAGGTATGGTGGGTGCTGCCATCTGGAGAGCGCTAGAGAAAAAAGGATATAGCAACCTTATCGGAAAAACAAGCAAAGAATTAGATTTAAGAAATCAAGCAGCCGTTAATTCATTTTACCAAAAAGAACAACCAGCAGTAGTTATCGATGCAGCGGCAAGAGTAGGTGGTATTTTAGCAAATAACAACTTCCCGTATCCATTTTTAATGGAGAATTTACAAATTCAAAACCATCTAATTGATGGTGCTTTAAAAACTGGTGTCGAAAAATTTATTTTCTTAGGAAGTTCTTGTATTTATCCGAAGTTAGCCAACCAACCACTCAAAGAAGCATATTTGTTAACAAATAGTTTAGAACCTACTAACCAGTGGTACGCCATTGCAAAAATAGCAGGTGTTAAAGCATGTGAAGCAATTAGAAAGCAGTACGGAAAGGAATATGTAAGTTTAATGCCCACCAATTTGTATGGTTATTTCGATAATTTCGATTTAGAAACTTCCCATGTTTTGCCTGCAATGATACGTAAGTTTCATGAAGCAAAAATAAATAACACATCACAAGTTACTCTATGGGGAAGTGGTAGTCCCATGCGTGAGTTTTTATTTGTAGACGATATGGCGCAAGCAGTTGTATATGCCTTAGAAAATAATTTGCCAGAGCATTTATACAATGTAGGTTCTGGAAGAGATGTAACCATTAAAAAATTGGCAGAAACCGTACAAAAAATTGTTGGATTTGAAGGAAAGATAGTTTGGGACCGAACAAAACCTGATGGCACTCCAAGAAAATTGATGGACGTCTCTAAATTAAAAGAGATTGGTTGGGAGTATTCAACAGAATTAGAAGAAGGTATTCAAAAAACATATGATTGGTTTTTAGAGAATATTGATAGTATAAAAAAAGTGAAGTTGGAGTAGACGCAGATGATTAACTAAGACGATGACGAAGACTTAGACGATGACTCAGACGAAAACTAAAACAAAGGCCAAGACAAAGATATTGAGAGATTTTAGAAAATATGATATTTGGATAGATAGCATGGAGCTTGTTGATGATATTTATACCTTTGTAAAAGTTTTTCCTAGTAACGAAAAATATGGATTGTGTTCTCAGATAACACAATCTGCAGTTTCAATTCCTTCAAATATAGCTGAAGGAGCATCTAGAAATTCAGAAAAGGATTTTGCTCGATTTTTAGAAATAGCATTGGGTTCAACTTTTGAATTAGAAACACAGATAATCATTGCAAGCAAAAGAAAATATATTCCTGAAGGGAGTTTAGAGGTAACTGTTCAAAAACTTTCGAGTTTACTGAAAAGAATATACGGACTAAGAAGAAAAATTATAAACTAAATGACTAAAGCTAAGACAAAGACTGGCCAAGCTCTCAGTCAAAGTTTAGGTCAACGTCATAATAAAAATATGAAAACAGCATTAATCACAGGAATTACAGGGCAAGACGGCTCGTATCTAGCAGAGTTACTCCTCGAAAAAGGATATATGGTGCATGGTATTAAAAGAAGAGCATCGTCTTTTAATACTGATAGAATAGACCATCTGTATCAAGATCCTCATCATCCAAATCAACGGTTAAAATTACATTATGGCGATTTAACAGATGCTCTAAATTTAACCCGAATTATTCAAGAAACACAACCCGATGAAATTTATAATTTAGGAGCCATGTCTCATGTAAAGGTTTCTTTTGATACTCCAGAGTACGTAGGTAACGTAGATGGATTGGGTACTTTGCGTATTTTAGAAGCGGTTCGTTTGTTGGGTTTAGAAAAGAAAACAAGAATTTATCAAGCTTCTACTTCTGAGTTGTATGGCGGAATGCTAGAAAACAAAAATGAGAAAGGTTTTTATGATGAAAACTCACCATTTTACCCACGTTCTCCCTACGGAGTAGCCAAAATATATGGTTTTTGGATTACAAAAAATTATCGTGAAGCTTACGGTATGTTTGCGTGTAACGGAATTTTATTCAACCATGAGTCTCCAAGAAGAGGAGAAACATTTGTAACACGTAAAATTACGAGAGCAGTAGCAAGAATTGCACTTGGTTTGCAAGAAAAGTTCTATTTAGGAAATTTAGATGCCAGGCGAGATTGGGGGCATGCCAAAGATTACGTGCGTATGATGTGGATGATCTTACAAGCAGAGCACCCAGAGGACTGGGTAATAGCTACAGGAAAAACCACAACGGTCAGAGAATTTGTACGGTTGAGTTTTGCTGAGCTTGGTGTTGAACTAGAGTTTACAGGAACTGGTGTTGATGAAAAAGCTTTTGTGAAAAATATCAATCAAAAAAAATATGCTGCTACCGTTTCGACTGAATTAGGAAAATCCAATACAATTTATGTGGGGCAAGAAATACTTTCTATTGACTCTAACTACTTTAGACCCACAGAGGTAGATTTGTTACTTGGAGATCCTTCAAAAGCAAAAGATAAACTAGGTTGGGTACCTGAATATGATTTAGAAAATCTAGTAAAAGATATGGTGCTTAGTGATGTTACTTTAATGAAAAAAGAACAGTATCTTAAACAAGGAGGTTATACTGCACTAGACGGATTTGAATAGAAATATAAAAACACTTGTATGATTAGTTAAAATCATTACTTTTGTAATAGGAAAAATTAAAAATGAAAAAAACAGTACAGTTACTCTTCGTAATTTTTATAGCACTTCAAACTTCAGTTGTGTTTGCTCAAGACATCAAACAACTAAATTCAGTTGATGTGAATGGCCTAACAGACGCTCAAATTGAAACCTATTGGCAGCAAATTAAAAAAAGAGGGTATTCTTTAGAGCAGTTAGACGTGCTGGGGAAAGCTCAAGGTATTTCACCGTCTAAAATTGCAGCCTTTAAAAGAAGGGTGAATAACTTGTCATTCTCATCTACAAATCAAGATGCAGATACTACTCAGTTAAACGAGATGAGTGCAAAAGAAAATGATGCTTATGGCTTATCAGGAGATAAAACTGAATTACTAAAGGCGCCAAAAGATAAAGAGTTATTATTTGGATATGATTTTTTTAGCAATTCAAAAATATCATTCACTCCTAGTGTAAATTTAGCAGTTCCAGAAAATTATCAAATAGGTCCTGGAGATGAGTTAATGATAGACCTTTGGGGAGCCTCAGAAGTTACCTATAAGTCGCTTGTAAATACGAACGGTAATATTAAAATAAGTGGTATCGGTTTTATTTATGTGAACGGTTTTTCATTAGAGGATGCTACCAAAAAAATTATTACAAAATTAAAAAAGAAACATGCAGGTATTGCCGCTAGTAATTCTAGCTATAATAAGGTATATACCAATATTACAGTTTCTAAAATTAGAACGGTACAAGTAAATATTATCGGAGAAGTAAAAACGCCTGGCACGTATTCTTTAAACTCATTGGCTACAGTTTTAAATGCTTTATACGTAGCTGGTGGACCAACCAAAATGGGAACTTTTAGAGACGTGCAACTAATAAGAGGGAATACAAAGATTGCTTCGTTAGACATTTACGAGTATATGATTTCGGGAATGCAACAAGGAAATTTAAAGCTGCAAGATCAAGATGTATTGTTGGTAAAGCCCTATAAAAATAGAGTTACTGTAGAAGGGGCAGTAAAAAGACCCGGAATATACGAATTAAAAGACCATGAAACTTTAGCGGATTTGGTGAATTATTTTGGTGGTTTTAAGCCAGAAGCTTACACAAATTTATTTGTTATAGAGCGTTTAAATGGAACTCAAAAAGAAGTTCGTGAAGTTGCTTTGTCTGCTATTTCAGATTTTAAAATGCAGTCTGGAGACAAACTCGTTGTGAATGAAGTATTAGATCGTTTCCAAAATAAAATTACTATAGAAGGAGAAGTGTACAGGCCAGGAAATTATGAGCTGTTCGAAAATATGACCTTACAAAATTTACTTCAAAAAGCAGAAGGTGTTACGCCAGAAGCATTTCTGCAAAGAGGGTTATTAGTGCGAACTTTCGATGCTAGTAAAAAGCAGAACATACCATTTTCTATTGCTTCAGTATTAGAAGGTAAATCGCCCATTCTATTAAGAGCCAAAGATTCAATTAAAATTTTTAATAAAAATGAGTTGAGAGAAAAGCGAACCATTACGGTAAATGGTGAAGTTAACAATCCAGGTACTTTTAATTATATTGATGATTTACAAATAGAAGACGTCATTGCGATGTCTGGAGGTTTAAAGGAAGGAGCAGATGAAGAGGTTATTAGTGTTTCTAGACGATTAAAAGATGGAAGTTTTGTAACCTTAAGTGAAATTTATGCGGTGTCTTCCGATAAAAACCTAGCTATTAATAAAGGAACCCCTTTTTATTTACAACCATATGATGTAATAACCGTTAGAACAGCCAAAGGGTATATTTCCCAAAAAAATGTAAAAATTACAGGAGAAGTAAAATACCAAGGAACCTATACCTTAAAAAATAAAAATGAACGGATATCAGATTTAATTGAACGAGCCGGTGGGTTTACCGAGTTTGCTTATGTAGAGGGAGCTGTGTTAATAAGAAAGACCGAAACAGATGTAGCAAAAGATATTAAAGATGTCATTAAAAAAAATGAGGGAGAGGTAAGTGATTTAGAAATTTTAGAGGAAGAAGAGAGTACTTTAGATGAATACAAAGTAGCTATAGACCTTGGAGCTATTTTAAAAAATAAAAACTCCGACATCGACATGTTTTTAAGAGAAAATGACGAGCTTATTATTCCTTCAGAAAGACAAACAGTAAAAGTGTCTGGCATGGTTATTAAACCTTCTTTAGTGCAATACAAAAAAGGTAGGCGGTTAAAAGAGTATATTACCAAGTCTGGAGGTTTTGCAGACATGTCTAAGCGTTCTAAAGTATATGTATCCTACGCAAACGGAGATGTAGAAACGGTAAAAAACTTTTTATTTTTTAGATGGTATCCAAAACTATCTCCGGGAGCTACTATATATGTACCTGCAAAACCAGAACGCAAAAAAATGTCGGCAGGAGAAATCATGGGAATTACCTCTTCGATTGCTACTTTGGGGATTTTGATACAAACATTATTGCGATAATTGCTAATTGAGCATAAAAAGATATGAATCAAGAATTGAATAAAAATAGAACTCCAGAGGAAGATGCCATAGATATTATTGCTTTGTTAAAGCAATTGTGGGTTGCGCGTAAATTAATTTTAAAAATAACCACTATTTTCTTTTGCATTGGGTTGTTTGTAGCTGTTTTTTCAAAAAATGAGTATACAGCCTCTACAACTTTTGTGCCCTTGGCACAAGGGAAGTCTGCTGCCAGTGGTTTAGGAGGCTTGGCCTCTTTAGCAGGAATAAATTTAGGGGGAGCAATTAATAATACAGAAATTTCACCAGAGTTATATCCAAAAATCATCAATAGTGTTCCTTTTCAACTAGAAATGTTGCACACTCCGATAAGTATAGAAAGTAATAGTAAAAAAGTATCTTACAAAGAATTTTATAAAACCATTTATCGTCCGGGTGTACTAGCAACCTTAAAAAAATATACCATTGGTTTACCTGGTTTGTTATTGTCTTCGTTAAAAAAGGATGAACAAGAATTACAAGCAATTACTAATGCTATTTCTAAAGATCAAATAGTAGTCATTTCGAATGAAGATTATAAACTAATTAAAGTGCTGGAGAAGCAATTAAATTTAGAAGTAAATGCTAAAGAAGGTTTTGTGGCGGTGTCTTTTACATTTTCTGAACCAAAAGCAAGTGCTGAGTTGGCACTAAAGGCGCAACAACTATTACAAAAATATGCACTAAAATTTAAAACGCAAAAAGCAACAGAGCAGTTAAATTATATTACCCAAAGATATACCGAAAAACAACAAGAGTTTGAACAAGCTAAATTACAACTAGCTCAATTTCAAGACCGTAATTCTGGATTAAATACAGCCTTGGGTAGAACAAAATTAATGCAATTGCAAGCAGAGTACGACCTCATATTCTCGGTGTATTCAGAGCTGGCTAAACAGCAAGAAACACAGCAGTTGCAAGTAAAGCAAGACACTCCTTTATTTACAGTATTAAAACCTGTAACGATACCAAAAGAAAAATCAGCACCCAAAAAAACTCTTATCATAATTATATACATATTTCTAGGGCTAGTAATGAGTGTTGGCTACTCATTGATAAAAGAACCACTAAAAAATATTTTACAAGAAATAAGAAATGCCAATTAATTTATCTTACACAAACATTACTCGTATTAACGAAAAATACTTTTTTTAACACAGGAATTTCCCCTATATTTTTTTATCTTTATTTTGATTGATTAAGATAGCTTTATTGCGCAAGTAATTAATTTTCAGTATTTTATTTTTTTTAATGATACTTTGCAACCAAAGTTTTAGTGAAGTTTTAGTTTAATTATTATATTTGTGAACGTTAATCAGTATTTATGCTATGAATACTATAGAAGAAAAAAATATGGAATTATTAACATCCCTAAACGCAAGTAACTTTCCCTTTAAGTTTCTGTTTATATTTATGGTGGTTTTTTTGGTGTCGTTTTTTATCATTCCAAAAATACGATCCATTTCTTTGTACTTAAACCTTACAGATCAACCGAATAATAGGAGCTCTCACACCCATGTAGTTCCCTCTTTCGGCGGAGTGTCCTTTTACATTAGTTATTTACTGGTATTGTTTTTTTCACAATCTTTAGATGATAATCATGTTTCATTAACCCTTATAGTATCCATTTCTATTCTTTTTTTTACGGGTTTTTTAGACGATCTTAAAAATCTTTCCCCAAAATTTAAGTTGATTGGGCAAATACTTGGTGTGGCAGTATTAATGTTTCAACCAGATTTTAGAATTCTTTCATTGCATGGATTTTTGGGAGTGTATGAATTGCCTTTTTTACTATCAATATCTATAAGTATGTTGTTTTTATTAAGCCTTATAAATGCTTTTAACTTGATAGACGGAATAGATGGTTTAACAGGAATTACCGGTATTATAGTAGCCTCCTTTTATAGTTTTATGTTTTTTAAACTAGACTTTTTTTTCTATTTTTCTATCTGTTTGGCAACGATTGCTACCTTATTAGCTTTTTTAAGGTTTAATTTTTCTAAAACTAAAAAAATTTTTATGGGAGATACCGGAAGCTTGGTTGTTGGGCTGGTTTTAGGCTTACTTACATTAAAGTTATTGTCTCTGGGGAATCAGAGCTATCAAGTACTTTCGTTTAATAGAGAGCAATTGCCTTTGTTTTTAGGAGCAGTCTTATTTGTTCCTTTGCTAGATATGTTTAGAGTGATGCTTTTGCGTGCTATTAGAGGGGTGTCTATGTTTAAGCCCGATAGAAATCACATTCACCATATTATTACTGACTTTGGTTTTTCTCACAGAAAAGCTTCCTTTTCTATTGGTGTTTTTAATTTTATCATTGCTTTTACGATGTTTTTAGTCATACGAAAGTATACCTCCTTGCAATCTACCTTAATTTTAGTCTCTTTATTTGTGATTGCTATTTTATTAATTTTTCTAATGAATAAAAATAAGAAAGCTTTGCAACTAAAGTTAAAAATTAAAAAGTCGATGTTGCGATTATTTTTTTAATTCTTTTCAAATTTAAGTATTAGATTCTTTTTTTGTTTTATATTTTTGTGCAGTGCAATCTATGGAAAATAAAGACAAATACTGGTTTGTAGTTTTTACGAAGCCAAAACAAGAGCTAAAGGTATTAGAAAGATTAGATGCTTTAGGAATAGTTGCTTATACGCCTGTGAAGACAGAAGTAAGACAGTGGTCTGATAGAAAGAAGAAGGTAAAAGTACCATTATTACCATCTATGGTATTGGTATATTTAAGTGAGCGAGATACAGCTACTGTTTTTAATGTAGCAGGTGTTGTGCGGTATTTATTTGATAATGGCGTGCGCGCAAAAGTGACAGAGTTAGAAGTAGTAGCATTAAAAAAATATGTGGCAGCTACCTATAGTGGGAAAGTAGAAAAGTTACACATTGGGGCTAGTATAAAAACACCAGCTTTCAACGAAGATGCTATCATCATTTCTGTAAAAGGGAATAAGTGTTTTGCCAAATTAAAAAAAATCGGAGCAACCATCTCTTTTAAGTTATAGTAGTTGGTTGTTTTTTTTGGTAAAAAATTCATTACTGTGAGTGATGTGGGCGAAGCCGTATCTATTATTAAAGTTTTAATTGTTTGTAAAAGGAAATAATGTAACTACCGGTGGTAGTCGAGAAAAAATAAATTATGAAAGTAGGAATCACCTTTTCAACCTTTGATCTTTTTCATGCAGGGCATGTAAAGATGCTGGAAGAAGCAAAGCGTCAGTGCAACTATTTAATTGTAGGCTTGCAGTTAGACCCTTCGTTGGATCGCCCAGAGAAAAATGGGCCTTCACAGTCTATTATAGAACGTTATATTCAACTCAAAGGATCCAAGCATATCGATGAAATTGTGCCCTATGTCTCGGAGCAAGATTTAGAAGATATTTTGCGATCATTTAAGATTGATGTAAGAATCATTGGCGATGAGTATAAGGAAAAAAACTTTACGGGTAGAAGCTACTGTGAAGAAAAGGGAATCGAGATTTATTATAATTCAAGAGATCACAGATTCTCTTCGAGTGGACTTAGAAAACAAGTGAAATCAGTAGAAGATAAATAAGAAATGAATATCACAGTTATAGGATCAGGATATGTTGGGCTCGTCTCAGGAACTTGTTTTGCAGAGATGGGAAACAGGGTTACTTGCGTAGACATAGATCCGGTCAAGATTGAAAAATTAAATCAAGGGATCATTCCTATTTTTGAACCTGGTTTAGAGACGATGGTTTTAAAAAATGTAAAGAATAAGAACCTGTTTTTTACTACGGAATTAAATGAAGCTTTACAGAATTCTGAAATTGCATTTATAGCGGTTGGAACCCCTATGGGAGATGATGGTTCTGCTGATTTACAATATGTATTGGCTGTAGCGAAATCTATAGGCCAGTCGATGCAAAAAAGATTGATTGTGGTCGATAAGTCTACTGTGCCAATAGGGACTGCAGATAAGGTTAAGGCGACCATTCAAAAAGAGTTAGATGAAAGAGGTTCTGATTTACAGTTTGATGTGGTTTCTAATCCTGAATTTTTAAAAGAGGGAGCTGCTATTGCAGATTTCATGAAGCCAGATCGAGTAGTGATAGGAACTGATTCTGATTATGCTACAGAGAAAATGAAACAGTTATATCATCCTTTCTGTATGTCCAGAGATCGTTTCATTTCCATGGACATTCGTTCTGCTGAAATGACAAAATATGCTGCCAATGCAATGTTGGCTACAAAAATATCTTTTATGAATGAAATTGCCAATATCTGTGAAAAAGTAGGGGCAGATGCCAATCAAGTACGAATTGGAATTGGCTCAGATCAGCGTATAGGATATAGTTTTATATACCCAGGTGCAGGCTATGGTGGTTCTTGTTTTCCAAAAGATGTAAAAGCACTCACAAAAATAGCCAAAGAAAATGGCTATACTGCGCAATTGATCACCGCAGTAGAAGAAGTAAATGATGCCCAGAAATTAGTAATAGCACAAAAAATTATAACTCGTTTTGGAGAAGACCTGACTGGATTTACTTTTGGTATTTGGGGCTTGGCCTTTAAACCAGGAACTGATGACATGCGTGAAGCACCAGCTATTTATGTAATTAAAGAATTGGTAAGTAGAGGAGCTAAAATTAAGGCCTATGATCCGAAGGCGATTGATGAAGCAAAGGCCCATTATTTAAAAGGAATTCAAAATATAACGTATATGTCCTCTAAATATGATGTTTTAAAAGATTCAGATGCACTCGTATTACTTACTGAGTGGAAAGAATTTCGTTCACCTGATTTTGAAGAAATAAAAGTACAATTAAAAAATCCTGTTATTTTTGATGGTCGAAATCAATATGTTTCAATTAACTTAGATTTAAAAGGAATAGAATATCACTCTATAGGTAAGAAAAACGCAACATGCTAGGTATAATTATTCAAGCTAGATTGGGATCAACGAGGTTACCTGGTAAAGTTACATTACCTTTTTATAATGGTAAAGGAATATTAGAGTTAATTATTGATAACTTAAGTTCTAATTTTAAAAACACTCCAATCATTATCGCAACAACCAATAGCCAAAAAGATGATGAAATTTTTAAATTAGCTAATGATAAAAATATAAAATGTTTTCGTGGTAGTGAGAACAATGTTTTAGATAGGTTTATTAAAGCAGCAGAATATTTCGGACTTACTGAAATTATTAGAGTATGTTCAGATAATCCTTTTTTAAATATCAGTAGTTTAAAATTTTTGATTAACAATTTTAACAATTCAGAATATGACTACGTGTCTTTTAAAACTTCTAATAATATACCAATCATAAAAACACATTATGGTTTATGGGCTGAAGGAGTAAAACTCAATTCTATTAAAAAAATTATAACAGAAAATAAGATATATTTAGAGCATGTAACCAACTATATTTATGAACATCCAAATGATTTTAAAATAAAACTTTTTCAAATTGAAAAAGAAAATGATAGTATTAGACTAACTACTGATACAAAAGAAGATTTTTTATTAAATAAAGAAATTTTTTCTGAGATAGTAAAAATTGATAATATGGATATAAAAGATTTTATTAAATATATTTCTAACAATAATATTTGGCTAAAAAAAATGCGAGAACAAATAAAAAATAATTTAAAATAATGAAAAATAAAACATATGTAATTGGTGAAATTGGACAAAATCATAATGGTTCTGTAGATATAGCTAAATTGTTAGTAGATGTTGTTTCTAGACCAATACATGATAAACTATTTGGCCAAGAATTAAAAATAATGGATGCTGTTAAGTTAACTAAGAGAGATTTAAAGCAAGAATTATCAGCTTCTCAAATGAATCGTCCGTATGCAAATAATAATTCTTTCGGAGCTACATATGGAGAACATCGAGAATTTTTAGAATTGAATGATGAAGAGCATTTTGAAGTTTATAAATATGCAAAAGAAAAAGGACTTGATTTTATAGAAACTTTATGTGCTAAGGGATGTTTAAGTATATTAAAATTATTTACTCCAGACAAACTTAAAGTGGCTTCTAGAGATTTAACAAATTTGCCGTTGCTAGATGCATTAGCTGAAACAAAAATTCCTATTATTTTTTCTACCGGTATGGGAGGTAAAAAAGAAATTGATGATGCTATAGGTGTAATTTCAAAACATCATAATAATATTTCTATATTACATTGTGTTTCTGAATATCCTACTAGATATGAAAATGTAAATTTAAAAACAATTTCATACCTCCAAAAAAATTATTCACAATACACAATAGGTTATTCAGATCATACTATTGGTATAGCTACTCCTTTAGCAGCAATAGCTATGGGAGCTAAAATAATAGAAAAACATATTACATTAGATAGACAAATGAAAGGTACCGACCAAATAGGTTCTTTAGCTATTGATGGTATTTACAGAATGATGCGTGATATACGTAATCTGGATAAATCAATTGGTAACGAAGAAATTTATATTGAAGATTCGGTTGCTATTGCAAAAGAGAAATTAGAAAGATCTATAGCTACAAATAAGGATATTGTATCAGGTAGCGTCATAACTGCTGATGATATTCACATGTTGAGTCCAGGAGATGGTTTTAAATGGACTGAAAGAAGTAAAATAATAGGAAAGGAAGTTATTAATGATATTTCTAAAGACGAAATTATTTACCGTTCTAACATAAAAGATTTTGAATAAACTACCAAAACTTGTAATTACAGATATTGATGGTGTTTGGACAGATGGAGGAATGTTTTATGATAACCATCAAGGTGAATGGAAAAAGTTTAATACCGCAGATAGTGTGGGAGTATTGTATTTAAAATTATTAAATATTCCTATTGCAATTATAACAGGGGAAGATACTCAGATTGTTAAACGAAGAGCTGAAAAGCTAAAAATAGAATATACCTATTTGGGAGTGTCAGATAAAGTAAAATTAGCAAAAGATTTAATAGAAAATTTAAATATTAGTTTCGAAGATGTTGCCTTTATAGGGGACGAAATTAATGATTTAGAATTATTAAAATTAGTTGGTATTAGTGCTGCTCCAAAAAATGCTGCAAGTATTGTGAAAAAATCAGTGAAAATTAATTTAGAAACAAATGGTGGTGATGGTGCATTTAGAGATTTTGTTGTTCAAATGTTATCCAAGTATGGAATAAATGAAATAGATATTTACAATAAATATTTGGAAAACAAAAAACTAACTCAATAATTAAAATATTGTTTACTGTGATTTTGAAATATATACTTAACCTATTAATTAATGTTTAATAATAATTTTTTCTTATTGTGAATAAAATCAACATATTTAAAGGAGGCTTTAAAAAAGATTTATCAATTTATTTTGTAGGAAATCTTGTGAATGCCTCTATTCCATTTCTTCTTCTTCCAATATTAACACGTATACTTTCACAAGAGGAATATGGAGAAGTTACTATGTTTTTATTATTAGTTAGTTTATTAAATGGTTTTCTAGGTTTTAACACCCACTCATACTTGTTAAGGAAATACTATGATTTAGATTCAGAAAAAAATAAAAAAGATGCAAATAATTCATCTATATTAATATTAATACTATCATTTATATCTGTTACTATAATCATATTTTTTTTTGGTCCTGAACTATCTAATATTTTTGGGCTGAATAATATGCAATTATATTTAGCTGCTTTGGCTAGCGCTTTTATTTTTCTAATAAACTTTAGATTAGTTCATTGGCAAGTTAGAAGAAAAGTTTTTAAATATACTTTTCTCCAATTCTTTCTTGCAATATCTAATCTTTTAATTACATCAATATTTTTATATTTTTTCTTTAATGGTTCTCAAACTAGAATAGATGCATATGTTTTAAGTGCAATTTTAACTGGTTTAATCGCATTTATATTGATTTTAAAGGATAATCTTTTGACATTTGAGATTCCTTCCAAGGATATTTTTTTTGATGCTTTAAAATTTGGAGTACCTTTAATATTTCATGTAACAGGTTCTTTTTTATTAATATCAGCTGATAGATTAGTGATAAAAGAGGTTTTATCTCTTTCTGATGTAGGTGTTTACATGGTGGCAATTCAGGTATCTTTAGTGTTAAATATTACTTTTTCAGCAATAAATAAAGCTTATATTCCCTGGTTATTTGAGCTTTTACCAAAGAAAAACAATCAGATTAATTTAAAAATTGTTAGATTGACTTTAATATATTTCGGTATCCTAATAGTAATTGTTTTTTTAGGTTTTTTTTTAGCTCCAATAATTTTAAAATTTATAGTTGGAAGCTGTTTTAAAGCTGCTGCAAGTCTAGTTGGTTATATTGTGCTTGGACAGTGTTTTTTTGGTGCTTATTTGATGGTAACAAATTATATATTTTATGTTAAAAAAACACATTATTTGGCATTAATTACGATTTCTTGCGGCATATTCAACTTGTTAATACTTTATTTTATGACAACTAATTATGGGTTACTAGGGACAGCTTATTCATTTATTATTTCCATGATGATCAGATTTGTAGCCACGGCTATAGTTAGTAATAGATTGTACCCTATGCCATGGAAGAATGGAATATTATCTTTAATTACAAGAAACTAATACTTGTAAGTATATTTATTATCAGATTCTTGTTTATGTTTAATGATTACTTCTTTATATAACAATGAAAAATACTATTATCGTTGAGTCACCCTTTCAAATGCTATGCGCAATTAGTTTTATTAATCAGAATCTTAAAAATGAAATTAATCAAATTTATTTTATAAATGATAAAGTTTCAAAAAATATTAAGATGACAAAAGAAATAATTAAACTTTTGTCTTTTAAAAGTTCACTTTTTAACATCATAGATATAAGAAATACTTTCATATTTAAAAGATATATGGTTTTTTTTAGATTACTTTTAATTGTCAGAAAAAATAATGGGACTCTGATAGTTGGTGATTTAAATCAATCTTATCTTAGATTTATATGTAATAAATTTTACGGAAAGAAAATTGCTATTGATGATGGTTTTGGGTCTATTGTTGCTCACGACAGAATTATTAATGGTTTTAACTCAACCACAGAAGTTATAAAAAATATATTATCTTTTGGTTATTACAAATCTATATATCCTAAAGATATTGAGTTTCATACTATTTATAGTAATTATCTAAAGGGGGGGAACACCTTTGAACATAATTTAATTTTAGGGATTGAAAAAAATAAATTAATCAAGATAGAGAGAAAATTATTTTTTATAGGACAACCATTAATTAATGATGGTATAGTTGAAGAATCTATATATCTTGATTATTTATGTAATGCAGCAATGATTTTTCAAGAACATGAGTTATTTTATTTACCTCACAGAAGAGAAAGCCAGGAGATATTAGAAAAAATTAAAGAGCAAAACTTTTCTCTTATTAATACTAAACTCATAGCCGAATTAGAATTTTTAACAAAACAAGAATTGCCCTCAGTTTTTTTGGGTTTTTATTCTACTGCTTTACTTAATATTAAAAAGGTTTTAAATAATAAAGATATTTCTTTCTATTATAAGGAATTAGATAATAAAATTTTGAAAAGGCCTATTGAAAATCTAAAAAAAGTTTATGAAATTTTTGAAACAGAGGGGATTAAAAATTTTGATATCTATGATTTACCCAAAAATAAGTCATTTTTAAATATTAATTGATCATGTCAAATAAACCATTGATAAGTGTTCTAATAACAACATTTAATGCGGAATCAACAATACAAAAAACTTTAGATTCTATAAAGAATCAATCTTTTCAAGATTTTGAAATTGTATTAATAGATGATGGTTCCAATGATCAAACAATATCAATAACTAAGAACTGGAGAAAAATAAATAATATTTCTTGTGATTTTCATTACAAAAGTAAAATAGGAAGGGCTAACGCTTTAAATTTTGGAATAAAGAACTCTTCAGGTGAATTCATTAGCATTTGTGATGGAGACGATTTATGGCATCGTGATAAATTAAAAATTCAATGTGATCAATTAAAACAGGGTATAGATTTTATATTTTCTAGTTATTCAGATTTCACTAATTTAAAACCAATAGAAGAAAGAAATGACGATATTATTTTTTTTAAGATAGATGAATCTTATTTTTTGAAAAATTTAAACAAGTTTTGTCATAGTTCTCTTTTAATTAAAAAAAATAATATTGAATATAAAATAATTAAATCTCAGTTAGATATAGAATTATACATTAGATTATTTCAACAAAACCTTAAAGGAATATTTATTGAAAATACATTAGTTTACAAAAGAATTCATAAAGATCAAAAATTCGAATCTAAAAATAATTTTAAATATCGATTAAACGGCATTAATATTATTAAAAATAGTTTAATTAAAAATAGACTCATATATAAGTTGCTAATTGAATATCTTAAACTTATTCTTTCTCTATTGCCAATGAATTTCAGGATATTCATTAAAAAATTAAAAAAAACTAATGTTTAGTTTAAATTCATATTATATTTTTTATTTGTTTCTGTGTTACATTACTTTTATTTTAGAAATTAGTAAAGGAACTGTTTTTACAAAATTTAAAGACTCTAATTATAAAATTTTTATATGGATAATTATTGGTTTTTTAGGTTTGATTTTTGGTCTTAGAGATATTAACTTTGGGACTGATACATACAAATATCTTAATTTCATTAAATTTCCAATTGATATAACTAGTTTTATTATTTATGATGATATAGGAATTTTTATTCTGATAAAATATTTAAAATTATTTTTTTCTTCAAATATAACCTCAATTATAATTTCAATCTTATCAGTTTATCTTTACATTAGTAGCTATAGAAAGATAATTGGAGATAATTCTATTTATTTTATACCTTTAATTCTAAGTTTTTTTTGGTTTATTGATTTAAATTCAAATTTATTAAAAGCAGGTTTAGCTTACGGATTTATATTGTGTGCATTAGCTCATTCAAAGCGAAAGAACATACTTTTCACAATTGCATTTTTGTTTCATTCAAGTAGTATTATTTTTTTTGTGGCCTACAGAATTAGAAATTTTATAAGAACAAAGACGTTATTATTATTATGGTTTATTTGTAATATTTTTTCATATTTTGAATTTGGGTTATACAATGCCATATTGTATTTAATCAATTATATAAATCCAAATTTAGCTGATATTTTAAATATCAAAAATATTTTATTGTCAGAATCTTATAAAACAGGTTTTAGAATTGATTTTTCAATTTATAGTTTCCTTGCAATTGCACCATTTATTTTAAAAATTTTTAAAGGAAAAAATTTTGATTTATTAAATTTATACATCATCTTAAATTCATTATTTGTTTTATCTTATAATGTTCCGTATTCAAATAGACTTGGTTTATTATCTTTTATATTAATGCCTATAATTCTTTATCAATCTTTCGACCAAAATAATTACAAGCGCCAGTTCTATTTTCCAATTTATATTTTAGTTTCATCAATATTTACTTATTTAATTTTATAATAAATTATGATTAAATTCCTAAGAAATTTATTTTATTTTTTTCATCATCTAACTTATTTGAGGTTTCTCAGAAATGATATTGTACTCGTAGATCTAGATTTTACATTATTTGACAATTATAAACTAAAAAAAAAATTCCCAAATGAAAATTTTTATTCACTTGATATTGAATTAAACGATGTTGTTAAAAAAGAATTAGGTCAGTACAATAAAGAAAATATTTACATATTCACTGCAAGAGGTTCAATAAATTCTCAAAAGACAATAAGACAATTAAAAATCCTTGATTTTAAAAATTTCAATAGAATACTTTTTATTGGAAAAACTGAATACAAATTTTTCTTTCTTAAAATGAATGATTTATTCTTCAAAAAAAACATTATACTCTATGATGATTTTCAAGATTATAATTTTAAAACTGCAAAATTAATTCCTAAATCACCTCCAGAATTTATTTATACAAATCATATAAATCCTATTAATCTTAAGTAAAATGTTTAAATACATAATATATCAGTTCTCAGCAATTTTTTCAGCTTTTAAAAAAATAGGCTTTCAAAATTTTATAAAAAAATATGATAGTAAATCTGACAATGTAGTTTTATTTTTTCCACGTAATTTTAAAGACACTATAAACTATTTTATGAGAGCTTGGATTCTTCATGATTTGAGTATTGTGTTTTATTTAGTCAAATCTGGAAAGACTTTTTGTTTTGAATTTTCCAGTGACTTTGGGAAAATTCGTAATAAAAATGTTTTTTATCAATTTACTTATTTTACAAACACCTATGGTTTTGAAGACCACAGTAATTATTCATACTATTTACTTAAAAAAATAGAGGAGAATAGCTGTATTCTTTACCCAAAACCGCACGAAATCCTTTATTGGGAAAATAAAGTTTTTATGCACAAGGAATTTGAGAGACTAAATATAAATTGTCCTAAAACTACTATTGTAAATTTCAAATCAAATCTCTTAAAAATTGATAACAGTTTTCCGTTATTAATAAAAGAGCCATATGCTAATCATAGTAAAGGAATCTATTTTGTAAATAACCTTGAAGAATTAATTTCTCTTTCAAAAATTATTTTCTCTTATTCTAATTATTTCTTAGTTCAAGACCTAGTTAATATGACAAAGGATTCAAGGACGGTTGTTGTAAATGGTGAAATAGTTTACCACTACTGGAGGTCAAAAGAAAAATCCACAAATTTTAAAACAACATCAACGAGTAATGGGTCAAAGCTTGATTTTAAAGAACATTCAGAAAAAAATAAAGAAATAATTTTAGAATACACTAAAAAATTAGGTTTATCTCAAGCTGCTTATGATATAACTTTTGAAAATGATGATGAAAATAATCCACCAATTGTTCTTGAAGTTTCTTCCTCTTTTTTATTGAATCCATTACCTGATAAGAAATTTATAAACTTACCTTATAAAATTTATAAAAATTCACCTATAAAGTTTGGTTCAGAAAGAGCTAAACAAATGCTAGATTTTAAATTTAATAAATTAAACAATGAAAAAAATAAAACCATATAGTTTAGTTTCACAAAAAACTTGGGAATTACTTCCAGAAAAATCACATAAATTAGATTGGAATGAAGGTGATTTTAATTTGATTGAAGAAGTTAAAAATGATTTAGTGAATTTCATTAAAGATAAACCACTTAATTGGTATCCAAATTTACTCGATCATTCAGTGATTTCTGGGCTTCTATTACTTGAAAATAACAAGATAAACAGAGATATGATTCAGTATTTTGCGGGATCTGATTCAATTCATAGAACTATTGTAAATTGTTTTTTAAAAGAAAATGATAAAGTTTTAATTATTAAACCATCTTATGATAATTTTAGATATTTATGTGAAGTAAATGGAGTCCAGGTTGAGTATTTTAAATTAAAGGATGATGGTCTTATTAATTTTGAATTATTAGGCAAAGCTATTTCTAACGATATTAAACTTGTTTATTTTGTGAATCCTAATAATCCAACAGGAATAGCTTATCCTATTGATGACCTTAATGAGATCATTAAAAAGAAATTAGATACATATTTTTTAATAGATGAAGCGTATTCAGATTTTTGGGGACATACAATGGTTGATTCTATAAATGAACACATAAATGTTATTGTAACCAAAACAATGTCTAAGTCTTTTGGTCTTGCTGGCTTCAGATTTGGTTATTGTGTAGCATCTAAAGATTTAATAGATTTAATTAACTATTTCAGAAATCCAAAGGATATAAATACTCTTTCTTTAGTTGCTGTAAAATCTACTATCAAGCATATTGATAAAGTTCGCGAATATATCACTGAAGTTAGACTAGAAAGAGAGAAGTTACGAAAATTGATAGAAAATTTTTCTTGGATAACTAGCCCTTTTGATTCAAAAACAAATTTTTTGTTGATGAAATTAGAGACTAAAAAATTAAAAATTAAATTTATTAATCACCTAACTGTTGATAATATTTTTGTTAGAGATTTTAATGATCTCTTTGAATCAGATTCTTATTTAAGGATCTCAATAGGTAATTCTATTACAATGAAGCGATTATCAGAATCTATAATTAAATTTTCTAATTCTTTATGAAAAAAACACCTACTATATTAATTACAGGAGTAGCTGGATTTATAGGCATGCATTCAGCTATACGTTATCTTAAAGAGGGTTTTGATGTTATTGGCATAGATAATATTAATAATTATTACTCTATTAAATTAAAAAACGATAGGATAGATAATATTTTACAATCTTCCAATAATTTGAAAAACACTTTTGAATTTATTAGGGCAGATTTAAATTCTGATGTTTGGATTGATCTAAGTAAAAAAAGTATAGATATCGTCTTGCATCTTGCTGCTCAGGCAGGCGTAAGATATAGTATTGAAAATCCAACTGCGTATTTAGAGTCGAATATCTTAGGTTTTCAAAAAGTTCTTGATTTTGTCACAAGTAATTCAATAAGCAAATTCCTCTATGCAAGTAGTAGTTCTGTATATGGAAAAGACTCTCCACAACCTTTTAATGAATCTTCGGTTTGTTCTTCACCTGAGAGTTATTATGCAGCGACTAAAAGATCTAATGAGTTAATGGCATATACGTATTGGAAAACTAGAGGCTTAAAATCTTTAGGAATGCGATTTTTTACAGTTTACGGTTCTTGGGGGAGACCAGATATGGCTCCAATGTTATTTGCTAAAGCAGCAATTAACAATGACAACATTCAAGTATTTAATCATGGTAATCAAAAAAGAGATTTCACACATGTAAGTGATATTGTAGATAGTGTTTTTTTACTATCGAATTGTTTTAATGAGAAAATTCATAAAGCTGAACTAGTAAATATAGGCAATGGTAGTCCAACTAAGTTACTTGATTTCATATCAACTATAGAAAAACAGATTAGTCTAAAACTTAGAAAAGATTTTATTGATGCACAATTGGGAGATGTAGAAGAAACATATGCAGACGATACTAAACTTAAATTATTAACTGGTGAAAGACCTAAGAAAGGTTTAGATGAAGGTATTTCCGAATTTTTAATATGGTACAAAAAATATTATGAGAATTTTAATAATTGAAAATGGTTACAAGGATCTAGTTAATTCTAGATTTCCTTTAGGTAGTTACTTAGAACAAAATGGTAACACAGTCATTTATGCATGTCCAAATCCGGAAAAAGATTCTGAAGTATTGAGTCTTAATGTAAGTCGTAATAAAACTTCATTTTTTTTATTAGTTAGTAGTATTCTAAAGTTAATTAGAATTGAAAAAAATAAGAAGGTTGATACTGTTGTATCTTTTAGATTTACATCTAATTTATTAAATTACTTTTCTTCTTTCTTTGGGATAAAAAAAAAGAGAATTGGGGTAATTACTGGTTTAGGCATAGCTTTTGTTTCTAACACCACAAAAAATAAAATTCTTCAAACTATAATAACCCTTTTTTATAATTTAGCTAAAAAAAGGTTAATTATTGTAGCGCAAAACCCTGATGATTTGTTAGATTTGGGTATTTCTAGAGGCCATGTTATTCTTGGTAGTGGTATAAGTGGTCCGAAATATCAAAATTTATTAGCTAAGGATTCACAAACTTTAAATTTGCTTTTTGTTGGTAGATTATTGAAATCGAAAGGAATTGTATCTGCAGTAGATGTTATTAAAAAACTACAATTAAGAAATAATAAAATTAAACTAATTATTGCAGGATATATAGACCCTAATAATCCTGACTCTGTATCTAATGATTATCTTGAAGAAATAAAAACAAGTCAAGGTGTTGAATATTTAAGTTATGTAGAAAACATGAATGAAGTGTATTCAAGATCTGATATTTTATTATTTCCTAGTGTTTATAGAGAAGGAGTTCCAAGAACGATTATTGAGTCATTGAGTTATGGACTTACCATAATTACCAAGGACATGCCAGGTTGCAGGGAGACTGTTTTAAATAATGGAATTATAACAAAAAATAATTTCACTGAAGAAGCTGTAAATTATATTGAAACTCTAACAGACATGAAAATATCATCAAATAAACAAGAATCAATAAGTCTTTTTAAAACTAAGTTTTCAGAGAAAGTAATATTTCCAAAATATTCAAAAATAATAATAGATAAATAATTATTAACTTTAAATTAGTTTTTAATTACAATTCAAAACTTAGTAGACATGCCATTCGATCAAAATTCAGCAAAGAAAGCAGGAAAAAAATCTAAAAGAGGCCCTGCTAGAAAAGAAGGACCTTCCATTAAGGAAAAGATGGAGTTATTGTATGAAAAAGTATTAGATGATTTGTTGGTAAACCAAGATAAACTTACCAAAACAGAACGCGTAAAACTTTTTGTGACGCTATCTAATTATATTTTTCCTAAGACCAAGTCTGTACGAGATAAATTTACTTTAGATAAATTGAAAGAAGATAAAGATGATTGGCATGCTATTGATCCTACCAAATAACTCCCGCCTGCTGCATAAATAAATCTGCCAATGCATCTTTGTTTTGATGCGTTCCAATATAGGTCAGAAAAGTACTCTCCTTAGAATGCCCTGTAATATTCATAAGTAGTGGTGTTTCAATTTTACCATAATAGTTAGATGCAAAAGAACGCCTCATAATATGTGAGGTTACAAATTCATACTTCGGCGCATCTACAATTTCCTTCCGTCTTGTCTTCGGGTTGTTCTTAAACCCACTTACCAAATCTTCTATTCCTGCCAACTTACAAAGTGCTTTAATCTGTTTATTAAATACCACTTGTGAAACTCTTCTCGGGAATTCATTCTCTAATAGTTTAATAACCAAAGAATCTGCCACACCAACTGTCACCGCCTTTTTAGTCTTTTGTTGTATAATATCTATATACAAGCCAGTAGGTGCTTTTCTAAGATTATCCGGGCTCAACTTTAATAGATCTGAGACTCGCTGCCCTATGCACAAACCAATCAATAACCAATTATAACTATCTGTATATTCTTCTGGGATATGCTGTAATCCCTTTAATCCCTTTATCTCTGATGGATTTAAAATATGAAGAATTCGATCGGAATTTTTCTGTTTAAAAGATTCTATATAATTAGAGTAGGGGTGCACTTCTAAACCACTTTTCTCAGCATCTCTCAAAATAATCTTCAATAATTTTAAGAGCTGGCCGCAGTAATTATCGCTATACTGCTGTTCAATTTTCAGAAAACGGGTAAAAGATTCGGCAGTATATTTATCTATAGAGTTCAAATACAGTTTCTCAGATTTCTCAAATTCATACTTTTTTACAATCCGAAACAAAGATTTATAAGTCCGAATTGTATTGTGTGCCAAACCCACCGTTCCATATCCTTGAACTCTTTTTGTGGCTGAATTGGAAATAAAATGATCTAAATAGTCTAAAAATAAGACAGATTTTTCTACTTTTATGGGTGTCTTATGTGTCTTTATTTGTGGTTTTTATAGAAATTAACGTGCATATAACGTATGTTATTTTAATTATTTAACATGAATATAACTTGTGTATATTTATAATTTAACAAAATATGAGCTAAATTATAACAAATTGTACTACTTAAATATACGTTATTTATTTAAAATATAAAAGTTAAACATCACATTATAAAGGAGTTATAGTTATTTATTTTTGAAAAGACTACGGACTGTAGTCTCAATTAATTTATAACTAACTGATATTCAGTAATTAAATTTTTTAAAACTCTTAAATTGCCATGAAACGGCCATGAGATTTTGAAATTTTCAGGTTTTTTGCGGGTTGTGATCACCTTTATCCTCCATTCCCCAATCTCCTCAATCGTTCCATAAACACATCAGCAACAGCGTCTTTATTTGGGTTCTCCCCAATATAACTTAAAAAGGTGCTTTCCCTTGAGTGCCCTGTGATTTCCATTAAAATAGGAGTTTCAATCTTTCCAAAATAATTGGTTGCAAAAGATCTTCTCATGGTGTGTGATGTAATTAATTCATATTTTGGATACATCCCAAATACTATCCTTTTTGTTACTGAACTCATCTTATTTCCTTTGATGACTTGATTAATACCAGCCAATCGACACAACTCCTTAATTTTTTTATTAAAAACGGATGCATTGGTTTTTTGTGGAAAATCTCTTCTTAGAAATTCCAGGACTGTAGGATCAATAATACCAACAGTGATTGACTTTTTTGTTTTGATTTGAATAAGATCTAAATACATTCCTCCTCTAGGTGCTTGTCTTAAATTTTGAGGGGTTATTTTTAGTACATCTGAGATTCTTTGTCCAATATTCAAGCCCAATAAAAACCACTTTCTAATATTTTCCAATTCACATGGAAGGTCTACTAATTCTTTTAGTTTGTTTATTTCATTTAGATTGAGCGTCACAATAATCCTGTCAATTTTTCTTTGACGATAACTTTCTATATAGTGACAATAATCATGAATTTGTTCGCCACCCCTTTCTGCCTCTTTACAAATTGATTTTAGTAGTTTCAATAATTGACCTTGATAATTCACAGAGTATTTTTGAAGCTGTATCATCCAATGGATAAACTGTTGCAGAATGTCTTTGTTCAATTCAGTTAAATGAACCGTTCCCCCAATATGATTTTCGAAGTCATCCCAAATTCTCCTCAGTGATTTATAACTTCTGACAGAGTTGTCGGAGAGACCAATATTGCCTGATCCTTTCACTTTTTTATAGGGTGAATTTCGTATGAAATAATCGATTTGAAATAAGACACTATTTGAATTCATTACAATTCTATTTGTATAAATTTTGCTACCACCGGTAGTAAACATCAATACTAAATGTTGGTTTTATTGATTATTGTTGTTGGAAAGCACCACCTTTAATTCCTCATTGTTTAAAAATGGAATAACAGGTCCCCAAACTCCATTTTTTCTGTATCCAACTTCTCGTACAATTTTACTGGGTATAATTAACCCTTGGTAAGTGAATTCATCTGAAATTTCAGCAAAAGTATAGTCAATATGAGTATGGTTCTTATTTATATTCCAAGCGTGATATACTTGATGTAGTGTTTTTTTGTTTGTAGCTATTCCTTCAACATACAGGTGATTTTCATTTAATCGATTAGATGAGTTGCCGAAGCAGTTCCCAAATTTTATTTTTCTTCGGTCAACCTTGCAGGTATTGATTTCTATTTCATTGAGGTTAATTGGATTGATTAGGTTGAAATAAAAACAGGTCAAGGAATTAATTCCTAAAATTTCATCTTCAACACCTCTGTTAAATCCACTAATTATTTCACTTTTAATATGTTTCAAATTCTCCATTATCTTGTTTATTATTAATATTTATTCAAAATCTCATTTATAATGATTTCATCATCAGTAGAAATTATGTATCTAATACGCTGTAGTTTCTTAATTTTTTCTTCCCAATCGAGATCTAAAAGTGATTTTGGTTTAGGCTTGCATCCAAATTCCTGCTCGTAACGTTCTTCGTATTCTTTTTCAAACTTTTCTTCGAGATCACTTTTTATTGATTTCATCAATTCTGCATCCCTCGATGCTTGTTCTTGCCTTAAGATTAATTCTTTCTCTTGATCCAATTCAAGACGTCTATTGTATTTTCTATCTCTTGACTCTTTGGTTTCAATTGCGGTTTGATAGACAGGGAGAATTCCTTTTCCAGATTCTAAAAGATCAAATAATTTTAACTTGGAACCCTCTGAAGTCTCATCGACCTCATGTATTTTAAGCAGCCGTTTAAGAGAGGAAACTGAAAGATTGAAATGTAGAACAGTTCTTGCCAGATCGTATCGATCTTTTGCTACTTCATCAAAATTATCGATATCGTTTTTGATTGGTGATTCTGTTCGTTTTTTGCCTTGTGAATTTCCAATCCGATCCAAAATGTAACTGGCTGCTACAGCAACTTCTTTATAAGATCTTTTAATTGTAGTGTTTCGGATTATTGAATCCAGAAAAATGTCAGATTCAATAGGTGAGGTTTCAATGACTGGAACTGATATAATACCGATATCACATGCAGCTTTATAGCGAGAATGCCCATGAATGATGTACAATCTATTATTTTCTTTTACAATTCTTATCGGATCCAAAACTCCAAATTCCTTTATTGAAGGAATAAGTTTTTTGTAAGCCTCTTCATTTTTTATCCCATTTTTTTCTAAAATGGGATGTATTGATAATGAGCTAATTTTTTTATGCTCTATTTTATAGTTCATAGTTAAACGAATTAACTATATCGAGTCGATCAAATCGACAAGTTTATTTTCCCAAAATGGGAACATTAAAAACATAAAGAAAAAAAAATTAAGAATCAAGGGGGGTGAACTTTAGGTCTCACGACCTGAAGTTTAGTAAGGGTTTACATATCCAAAATATTTCGATATATTTTCTAATATGATAGACAAAACATATCCAATTACCATAGACTCCACAACTTTAACAGAGAAACCAGGGTGGTCGATCCGTTCTCACATAAATAAAAGACTCAACAAAAACACAGATGTAACAATAGATCAGTTTTCTAATGTAGTTGCACCTCCTAATTCGTTTACGTGGTCACCAGGTATCTTTAATGGCACTCCCTCAAATGATAATTGGAGTAGTCAATCAATATTTGCATTAGATTTTGATGATGGAGAGTTATCAATAAAAGAAGTTTATCATCGTCTACATTCCTATGAAATTAAACCACAGCTATGGTATGAGACGTTTTCATCTTCTGAAACTTTAATTAAGTTTAGAGTAGTACTCTTTTTAGATTATCCTGTAACTAATCCCAAAATCCACAAGTTAATTTCATTGGGTTTACTAAAGTTGTTTCCTGAAGCAGACCAAAGTTGCAAGGATCAGGCACGATATTATTTTGGGGGAAGTTTAGCTACTGTTACCTCTCACTCTCCAATTAGGTTGTCTCATTTAATTTTTATTAGTTCAACAATTCTATGTGCTGGAGATAGTATGAGGACTAGATCCCTACCAATAAAGGATATCAACTCTACTATAGTAGAAACTGCACCAAAATGGGAACTCTTATATAATAACTATAAGAACTACCATTCTGGAGCACAGTTTAACACTAGTAATAATTATCCCCCCTCCTACGACTATAATAGGGGCGAACTTCAAAAAGTCGATTTTGACAAATCGTCTCGAAACATTAGAATATTTAGAGAGTTTTTAAAAGGAAAATGGTTAACACACATGGAACTATTTGGATTGGCACGAAATCTACATTACGTAAATGGTGGGTTTAAACTGATGAATAAGATGATGATTAAATTTAATTCAAAGGGTGTTACTGATTACACTCCAAATAACTTTGCCATTTTAACTTATATAAAAAAGGTTCAATATCCTCCTCAACCCATTGGTGAGTTTTCTCCATACCCTGAAGATTCTGATCTTCAAGATTTCATCTCTGAGTCAATCGATAAGCGAGGTAAAATAAAAGTGATTGAGTCCTCAAATCCTATTCCATTAGTAGATGCAGAAGAGAAGTTTGAAAAAGAGTTTGATCGTGTAGTTAACGACGATAAAGTCGATAGTGTTTATCTATTTAGAGTCCCTACATCATTAGGAAAAACAGAAATAATAACAAGTGTTCATGCTACTATTGCAGCACCTACAAATGACCTTAAAAACGAAATCGGTGGTAGAATGAAAGTTAATTACAAGACTACTCCTGACTCTATTATATTTGAGAATTCATCGATTAATAATCAAATGAATTATTACTATTCGATTGGTCTCCCTAACAAATCAATTGAGGTTCTTTATTCAATTGTTAACCCCAAAAATAAGGATCAATATTCTAAGAAAGATATAGAGAATGCAAACTCATATATTAATGTGATGAGGGACTGTTATACAACAACTTCATCACTTCTCACTACACATAAAAGAGCAATTCATTCTACATTTTCTAATGACACTATCGTGTTTGACGAAGATCCACTTAAATCTCTTATTGATATCAAATCATTTAAAATATCTGATCTGTTTTCTATTAATATAATTGTAAAAAGTAAAGAATTAGAATTTATTATCAAGTCACTCATGGATACTCCCATTATGGAAATTCGTTCTACGCCGATCTTTAATCTCGACCTTGATCAACTTATTAAAGAGGTTTCACAATTATCCCATGAAACTCTAAAATCTAATCTATTTGACTTTTTTAGTAGTTCATTCTATGTTCGTGATACACATAAACCAGATATTGTCCATTATGTTGTTAAAAGGGATCTCCTACGAGATAAAAAAACAATCATTCTCTCTGCCACAGCACCTATCAATTTATATAAACGTCTCTTTGGTGATCGTCTTGAAGTCATTGATATATCAGAAGTTCAACAAAAAGGAAGGATAATTCAATATACCACTAAATCTTACTCCAGAAACTCCTTAAATAAAAACACAAAAGATATTGTAAGTAGAGTAGGTGACACTCCTGTAATCACATTTAAATCGTATCAAAACCACTTTTCAAACCCAACAAATATGTGGTTTGGAAACTGTAGTGGTTACGATGAATTAAAGGGAAAAGACATTGCGGTGGTGGGAACCCCACATATAAATAATGTGGTGTATTTTTTAACAGCAAAGGTTTTAGGCATAGAGTTTAAAACTTCGGATCTGACTATGTCATATCAAAAGGTAATCTATAATGGATTTGAATTTAAGTTCAATTGTTTTGATAATGAAAGTTTAAGAATGATTCAATTTTCATACATTGAATCTGATCTAATTCAGGCGGTGGGCAGAGCACGTACTCTTAGAACTGATGCAAAGGTAGACTTATATTCAAATTACCCTTTGATAATAAGTTCAAAGTTTATGTTCTAATAAAAATCATCAACTGTCTGACATATTTTGAATTTCATGATATTTATAGAGAAACACAGTTATGAAAGAGAAAAAGTCAAAAAGAGTAATCGTTCGAATAACCGAGAGACAATTCAATAATTTGATGGAGTGCGTTATAGATGAACAAATAAAAATTTCAGATATTCTAAGAGAATCTATAGTAGATAAACTTCAAAAACTAAGGAAAGATGATAAAAGGAAAAAATAATTTAAACTATGAGTATTATAACCAATACCTGATCAATTGTGGGTCTAATAATCCACCTAATATGGAGTTATTAAATGATTTTTTAAAAGAAAAATTAAATATGTTGTCCGAACACGAAATAGAACCATCTAATGTGATTTTACTGAATGAATTGGTAGTTTTTTGTCGTAATAAATTTGACAGTTAAAAGACACAAAGCACCCACAGGAATAATTATTAATTCTCGATTGTATCTGCTGAGTAATTGATTTTGAATAACGTAGTAAATTAAATCTAATTGGCACGATTGGTTGGGGTATTGTACTATTTGTCAAATAAGAACCATTTTTAATTGTTTTTCAAATAGACCTTTGTGAGAGTTTCTCCCATAGTGTTGCAAAGAATTTCCTGCGGGTGTTGCGCCAATGAGAATTGTTCCAATTGATCATGGTAGAGTTTAGACTTAGATTCTGATGTAATTAAATAGTAATGGAAATACTCATGGATAACGGTATTGATGAGTTCTCGTCGTATTACATTGTTATCCCTATAAATTGTAATTGAATTGTTATAGAAACAATACTCCCCCGCTAAATGAGATTTACCCTCAACTAAAGTCAGTAGTGGTTTTTGTTTACGAATTGGGTATAGATCAAGGCACCAGTCCAACACATGGTCTGCCAAATGCAATTGCCAGTCTTCACCGTCACCTGTCAAGAATTTAATTAGCACAGATATCAAGTTTAAAATGAACAACCCTCCAACAACAATAAAATAAATTGTGAAAAAGGTATCCATTACATCAACTTTTTAACTTTCATTATTGTCTTTGGTGACGCATTTATTTGCTTTGCTACTTCTCGGATAGATAATCCCATTTCTAAATAGTGGACAATCCTCTTCGACTTCGATTTAGCCATGAATTTACTCATTGACTCGTTACTGTTTTTGGGACGGCCGAGAGTTCCCCCGTTCTGTAGATAGATCATTCGGCCTGTGGATGTGCGCTCCTTTATATTTTCCAACTCCATCTCATAAAGCGAGCTCATCGTTGCAGATAAAATCTTCCACACAGGATTCCTTTTACCATTTGGTCTCGATTCAACTCCAAGGTTTCTAATTCTAACATTCACCTCGTACTGATCCAACCAATCGAGTGTAGAAATTACGTCGCCAGTATTTCTTCCAAGACGCGAGAACTCCTCTACTACTAATTCAGTTACTTTTCCGTCTTCGACAAGTTTAACTAATTTTTTAGCTTCAACTCGATCTCTAAAACTCACCGAGCCTGATACTTTGTCGAGAAGTGTGATATCATATCTATCGGTATCCGCTTCAAATCGATTACCTGTTTGAAGAATGGTACTCACTCTATTATACTTTACTTTCATAATCGTAGGATTTTAAATCACACATTAAAATTACCGAGAAAGTGCCGTATTGCCTAAGAGTCAGACAAACTTTAGCGCAACTTTAGCGCTTCCTTTTTTATCTTGATATAATTTCCTTGTGCGAATAACAATTAGCGAAGGATCAACGTCACGGGAGAGTTCCCTGTCTTGAGAACGGATTATTATCTGCACGAGATAATCAGTAATTATTGAAGGGCAGGTGACACTGTGGATTATTATCCACACACCCATGGGGGGCTTCCTCCACCATCTCCCCTGGGAAGCCCCCTCTTATATAAGATAAAATCGACTTTCTTAGATGGGGGTCAGACCTGTAATTCAGATTTTTACCAATTTTTACCTAAAATCGACTTTTTTAAAAAATAAATTTTTACAGTTTTTTTGGTAAAAAGGATCTTTTTTTTTGTGGGGGTAATAACTAAAATGAAAATTTTGGCATTTTTTCACCAGAAATTCAAATTTTTATGCCTCAAGTATGATAATATTACTTTTTAAAACTCAACTGAACCAGTTTTTCTTTGTACCAGTTTTTATCTGTTACCCTTTTGAACAACCAAACTCGATACTCTTTATATTTGAGGGACTTATAAATAATGCCTAATCTACTTTTTAAGAATAAATAAGTCTTAATGCGTTTGTGTCGTCTTTTTGTTGTTTTACTGTTGGTAAACTGATTATTAAAAACACTTAAATAGGAAGCTGTCATTTTTGTGTTATTGTGTTCTAAACTATCTACCTTGTTAAAAATCTCATAGCAAGCTGCTAAAAAACAATTTAAAGGATTGGTTAGTTCATCTAATGTATTAACTGAAATTTTTGCATTCGTTTTTTTAGATAATAAAAAAACATCATAAGCATTTCTTAAAGCCATCGTCTTATAATCAAAACCATGGTCGTTTATCTGATTCGCTATGATAGATAAATTTAATTTGTTTGCATAACTCAAAACTCTAACTTCATTGATTACTTGGGAATCTTTTTCCACAACACTGTAATTAAATTCTTTTCTGTATTTTTCTATTCCTAATATTTCTGAGTGAATTTCTATAGCAGCAATGTTATTTTCTTTTTGAAGTCTTCCGTAGTGTTTATCATATGGAAAGTAGTACTCATATTTAGTCACTTCAGAATAACCAAAATCTCTTAAAATAGTAATTGCTATGGGATAGTCTTCTTTTGAGAAAATAAAATCAATATCTCCAACCATACGCTCAGCAACATCATCATAGATTCCTGCTAATAGATTCCCCGTTCCTTTTAAAAATATTGGTGTAATGTTGTTAGCTAACAACAGGATATTTAATTCTTTGGCTTGAGTGATGATTTCCTCGTTACGCTCTCTATTTAATTTGGTAATATGTTCCATGTAAGTAACTAACTCTTCAGGTAAATAGTGTAAAAAGTTAGCCCTTTGCAAATTACAATACAATGCAGGAAACACATAATGAGTAGTACTTACTTTTACAACCGCATCCCAATCTATATTATTTGATTGCAACTGTTTTTCAATTGCTTCCTTATTCCTGTCCTCCACAGAAATAGTCAAACATTTGGCAATAAAAAATAGCGTTTCTTTATAATTCAATGATATTAGTTTTTGTTAAATGTTTTTTACTTTCTTAAGATTGGTCTATTATTAAAAAAACCTCACTAGAATCTTGGGGGAATATATAAAATTTAAATGAATTACTATTTTGACAAAATATCAAATAATTCGTGATTACTATAGTAATTCGTAACGCCTAATTTTTTTATGATCTGTTTATTGAACGTAATAATTACATCCATTAGTATAATAAAGGTAAATTTTTAGTATATTTACCCTCGTTAAGATTACGTGAGTAATATGTACCCTTATTTAAAATGACAAAATTTAATAGAAAAATACCTTACAATAGTTTACCAATATTACCTCCTAGAACAAATTTAGAAACTACTAAAGTGTTACGCAAGACTATTGATGCTAGTAGAGCGCTAGCAAAACTTAATGGTATGCTTACCAATTTACCAAATCCAACGTTGTTTTTGGATACGATTCATTTACAAGAGGCGAAAGCAAGTTCAGAAATAGAGAATATCATCACAACAAATGATGATTTATATAGATCTTTAGTAGCAGACAAAAAGTTTGATAATCCAGCTACAAAAGAAGTCATAAGCTATAAAGAAGCACTTTGGAATGGTTTACAACAAATAGAAACTCGACCTTTTATAAGTACAAACTTATGTGTTGAAATTGTACAAAGCATTAAAAAAAATACTGCAGGTATTAGAACAACGCCAGGAACTGCTTTGAAAAATACGAATGGTGAAACCATTTACACACCACCTTCAGGGGAAGCTATTATAAGAGAAAAGTTACATAATCTCGAAACTTTTATAAATGATGACGATGCTATTGATCCATTAATTAAAATGGCTTTAATGCATTATCAATTTGAAGCGATACACCCTTTTAGTGATGGTAATGGTAGAACAGGACGCATATTGTTGTTATTATATCTAAAACTCGAAAAACTGTTGGATACACCTGCTATTTATTTAAGTGAATATATCATTAAAAATAAGATGGATTATTATACGAAACTGAGAAAGGTAACTGAAAATAATGATTGGGAAGGGTGGATACTTTACATGCTTGAAATGGTTGAATATACAGCTAATAAAGGACTAGAACGCTTAAAAAATGTTACTTCATTAATGGATCAAATGGCAACAGAGATTAAGGAAACAATCCCTAAAGTATATACTAAAGAATTGGTTGAAATACTATTTAGATTGCCTTACACGAAACGACAGTTTTTAATTGATGCTAAATTAGGAACACCAAAAACCGTAGGTAATTATTTAATGGAATTAGAAAAATATGGTTTTTTGATAGCTGAAAAAGTGGGTAAAGAAAAATTATATCTCAATCATAAATTAATGAGTATACTGGAAACCTCTTAACTATATTAGGTCGCCACTTTTTCAAAAAAGAATTGAAATAGTATGTAATTATTTCCTGTACTAGTCTACTATTAAAAAATCCTGTAAAAGTCTTTTAGAACCTTTAGTAAATATGTGAAATTTATCTGAATTATCATTATGTATAGAGAAATCAATTTTCTTTACAAAATAAAGGTGATATGATCAAATAACTCAGTAAGCTTATCAATTCGAAAACTCATGTAATGTTTTAAGGAGTATTTATATGGATGAAATACATTTTTGTTTTAGTTCTCTAAAATTTTAATACATTAGTAGTACATCTAAAACCTTTTTTAGAAAAATACTATTCTATGAACTACTTACTGCTTTTAGCCATATTAATTTTGAGTTCTTACATGTATTATACACTAGCAGAAAAATACAATTTGAAGGCAACTTTAACTACTAGAAGCCTTCATAAGAAACCAACAGTAGTTGGTATCGGTATTCTTTTTGTGATAGCAATTTTCTACTTTTTTTTTACCAATAGTTACCAATTCCCATATTTAACTGGTGCTATTGCATTGATAGCTTCCATTAGTCTATTGGATGATTTTTTTAAACTTTCTGCCTTTTTCAGAATTTTTATCCATGTAATTGTTACTGTGCTAGTTTTTTATCAGCTATTTAATGGTATTCACCTAAACGCTTTGTTTATAGTGTTTTTACTATTAGGAATTGGTAGTGTAAATACGTATAATTTTATGGATGGCGTAAACGGTATGTTGGGTTTTAATGCAATTATTACCATTGCTACCTTTCTTACAATCAATTATTTTGAAACACTAGTTCCTCAAAATTTATTAGTTTATGTGTTAGTAGCATTGCTAGTATTTGGTTTTTTTAATTTTAGAAAACATGCCCTCGCTTTTTCTGGAGATGTTGGTAGTACCGTAATGGGTATTTTTGTCTTTTTTTTAATGTTACTTTTTTCTTTCAAACTAAACGCACTGATTTTTTTAGCAATGATATTGGTTTTTTTCATAGATACTTTTTGTACTTTTTGTTACCGACTTTTTGTTACCAAAGAAAATTTATTTTTGGCTCATAAACATCATTTGTACGAAAAATCAGTGGAAACCTTAGGAGTATCTCATTTAAAAATAGCATTTATATATGCATTTTTACAGTTGGTAATTAACTGCATTGTTTACTATTCTTACAAGCTTTCAACTGAGTATCAAGTTTTAATACTCTTAGGAATTTCCTCTCTCGGCGTTCTTGGCTATTTCTATTTTTTTCAAAAACTAAAAAAGCTACATTTGTAAAATGTCTAAAAGAATAGCACTTTCTAATTTTTCTACTGAGAATACAAGTTTACAAGTAAGTCTCTCCCAAAACGCAATTTCTTTGTTTGAAGATGAACTAGAAAATTATTTAGGAGAAAATGTATTGGTAACGGCCTTAAACTCTGGCACTGCAGCTATTCATATTGCATTACAATTATTAGATGTATGTAAAGGAGACCCTATTATATGTCAATCATTTACCTATATAGCTACTGTAAACCCGGTGATGTATTTGAACGCTACACCAATTTTTGTCGATAGTGAAAAAGATACTTGGAATATGTGTCCTGTTCGTTTAGAGGAAGCTATTTGTAGTAGTATAAAGTCTGGTAACAAGCCAAAAGCAATTTTATTTGTTCATACATACGGAATGCCTGCAAAAATGAATGAAATAATTCAAGTAGCAAAAAAGTACTCCATTCCCTTAGTAGAAGATGCTGCAGAAGCTTTAGGATCTGAATATGATGGACAGAAATGTGGAACTTTCGGAGATTTTGGTATTTTATCTTTTAACAATAATAAAATAATAACCACTTTTGGAGGTGGTGCGCTTGTGTGTAAAAGTAAAAAAAATGAAAGAAAAAGCAATTTTTTTAGCAACACAAGCAAGAAACAATAAAACATTTTACGAGCATTCCAAGGTGGGCTACAACTATAGAATGAATTCTTTAGCCGCCAGTTTTGGGCTGAATCAGTTTCCGTTTTTACAAAAGTATATTTCTGGAAGAAGGAAAATGAATCAATTTTATAAGAATATTTTTGATGATAAACCAGGAGTTTCAGTATTTACAGAAAGTACAGATTTAGCATTTTCAAACCATTGGCTAACTTGTATTTTAATAGACGAAAATACATCAAAAGTAAACTGTAATGACATCAAAGAGGCTTTTGTGAAAAATAACATAGAATATAGGCCATTATGGAACCCCATGCATTTACAACCATTATTTAAAACAAACACTTTTTTTGGAGAAGAAGTATCGAAACAACTTTTTAAATATGGTCTTTGCTTGCCATCTAATGTAAATTATTCTACTTTAGAGTTAGCAAAAATTAAAAAAGTAATAAATGATTTATTTTTATAAGTAATCGATTTAATTACTAACTAAGTTCAATGCGGATGTTAAAAAAAAGAAATGTTTTAATTTATGGAGATGTAACTTCTCCCGATATTATTTGCGAGCAGTTACGTCTAATAGATGATGCCAAATATGTTGTTGTCGGAGTTGTTTTTGATACTTTCAATATCAAAACTGGTCCAAATAATTTTAAAACCTTTTCAATAGAAAGTATAAATTTAGATTTTGTTCATAGATTTTCAATAGAACAATTTATCTATAACGAAGAAATAACTTCTAGTCAGCTAATTAAAATTGCTCATAAATGCAATCAGTTGCATATCGAGTTAAGACTATTACCTAATAATAAAAGCACAATAGCAGACAATATTTTATCGGAACTACTACTAGAACGTAAAGAATCTATTTCTGATAGTCTGGTAATTGAAGATGTTTTTATCAACAAAACCATCTTAGTAACTGGTGCTGCAGGTTCTATAGAAAGCGAAATTTCTAGGCAATTATCAGTATATCAATTAACACAGTTGGTCTTGGTAGATCAAGCAGAGTCTGCGCTCTATGACTTACAACAAGAGTTGGTACAAAACGGAATTACAAACTTTATAACTTTGGTAGCAGATGTTAGAGATGAAAAACGAATGGAAGAAATTTTTACAACGTACCAACCTAATAGAGTATTTCATGCTGCAGCATACAAACATGTGCCATTAATGGAGCAAAGTCCTTATGAAGCACTTAAAATAAATATTTTAGGCACAAAGTTAGTGGCAGATTTATCTGTTAAATGCAAGGTAGAAGGCTTTGTTATGGTTTCTACCGACAAAGCAGTGAATCCTACCAATGTAATGGGAGCAACCAAAAGAGTAGCAGAAATGTATATTGGTTGTTTAAGTAAACAGCATAAAGCAACAAAATTTACTATTACCCGTTTCGGAAATGTGTTGGGTTCTAATGGTTCTGTAATTCCATTGTTTAAAAAGCAAATAGAAAACGGTGGCCCTTTAACAGTAACACACAAAGATATTACACGCTATTTTATGACCATACCCGAAGCTTGTAGACTCGTTTTAGAAGCAGGAACTATGGGTGTAGGTGGAGAGATTTATATTTTTGATATGGGAAAATCTGTTAAGATTTTTGATATGGCCAAGCGTATGATTTCTCTTTCTGGACTCAAATATCCAGATGATATAGATATTGAAATTACAGGGCTAAGACCTGGCGAAAAGCTATTTGAAGAGCTTTTAGCAGACGGAGAAAATACCACTAAAACATACCACGAAAAGATTTTAATTGCAAAATCTGAAGAAATAAATGAGACTTTCGTTATTTCTAAGATAAACACCCTATACAAGCAGTGTAAAACACTAACCAATCTAGAAATTGTAAAAAATATAAAAGAATTGGTGCCAGAATACCTTTCTCAGAATTCTGAATACGAGAATTTAGACGTTTAACACGTATTTTTTTTTACGCAAACGATTGAAGTTTCACAAGCTGTTGCTTGTTCTTTTTTCTTATGCTATATTTGATTAAAATAACATTAGTATTATGATTTTAATTGCAGACGGTGGTTCTACAAAAGCAGATTGGATAGCCATTCATAAAAATAAAGAAGAAGCCTTTAGAGTTCGAACTTTAGGGCTAAACCCAGCTGTTGTAGAAGAAGAATTGTACAACAGAATAATTAACATGTTTCAGTTAATTAGTATTAAAGAAGAGGTTACAGAAATTCATTTTTATGGTGCTGGTTGTGGCACTCCAAAACCTGTAGAATTACTTCATAAAATTTTAGCTTCTATTTTTGTAAATGCAAAAATTTACATTGCAGAAGATATGTTGGCAGCTGTATATGCGGCAACAGGTAAAAAGCCCGCAATGGTTTGTATATTGGGTACAGGTTCTAATAGTTGTTATTTCGATGGAAAAGAGATGCAAATGTTGGTTCCATCTTTAGGATATATTTTAATGGATGAAGCGAGTGGAAACTATTTTGGTAAAAAACTGATTAAAGATTTTTACTACAAAAAAATGCCCAAAGCCATGGCAGCTTCTTTTGAAAAAGAGTTTAATGTAGAGGCAGATTATATCAAAAGAAATATTTATAAAGAAGCCAACCCGAATATGTATTTGGCATCTTTTGCAAAATTTATGTTTGAATTTAAAGAAGAAAAGTACATTAAGAAACTCATTAAAAAAGGGTTTCAAGAGTTTTTTAAATATCGAATTTTACCGTACAAAATTACCTCAGAAACTCCTATTTATTTTATAGGTTCTATAGCACATTATTTTAGGGATGTTCTCGAAAAAGTAGCAGCAAAAAATAACCTACAAATTACCGGAGTAATTCAAAGGCCTATCGATAATTTATTGGCGTATCATAAAGAAAACATTAACGTATAAGAGATTGAACTCTTTCTAATTTCATGCCTCTAGAGCCTTTTATTAAAATGTATTGGTTTTCTAGAGGCTTTTTTTGTAAATACTCCTTAAAATCCTCGAAATCTTTAAACTTATAATCGGTTGTTTTTGTTTGGTAAAAATGATTTCCTATATAAAAAACGTTTAAAAATTGCTGCTTTGTTACCAAGTCTACTATTGCTTGGTGTTCTACTTCACTTTCTGTGCCTAACTCGAACATATCGCCAAGAATAACGGTTTTTCTAGGAGCTGTATTTTTAGAAAACTGTAAAATAGCAGCTTTCATACTCGAAGGATTGGCGTTATAGGCATCTAAAATTAAGGTGTTTTTGTCAGTTTTTACAAGCTGAGACCGATTGTTGGTAGGTACATAATTTTCTATGGCACTTACCATTGCTTCTGCAACAACACCAAAGTGATTTCCTATAGTAATGGCTGCAGCAATATTGGTATAATTATAATCGCCAATTAAATGACTTTGTATTTCAATATTTTTAAAAGATAACGCAACAAACGGATGGGCACTTATAAATTGTAAACTATCGTGAAAAGGAATGGTAATAGTATTGTTGGTTTTTGCTACCTGTAGCGGGTCTGCTGTATTTATAAATACGGTCCCTTTTTGTTCCGTTAAAAAATCGTACAGTTCGCTTTTTCCTTTTATAACTCCCTCATAACCCCCGAAACCCTCTAAATGTGCTTTTCCGAAATTAGTAATGTATCCAAAATTTGGAAGGCAAATAGTACTTAAAAAGGCAATTTCCTTCTGATGATTAGCACCCATCTCTACAATTCCAATTTCTGTTTTCTTCGTAAAAGAGAGCAACGTTAAGGGAACTCCTATATGGTTATTTAAGTTTCCATGTGTAGCAGCTGCTTTATATTTTTTAGAGAGCACTGCATGTATAAGTTCTTTAGTAGTTGTTTTTCCATTACTTCCTGTTAGTCCTATGATAGGAATATTCAGTTGTTTTCTGTGATGTTTTGCCAACGCTTGTAATGTTGCTAAAACTTCGTGCACTAAAATTGTATTTTTTGTATGATACTTTGCTTCGTCTATAACTGCATAACTTGCTCCTTTTTCAAGTGCTTCTATGGCATATTCATTCCCATTAAAATGGTCTCCTTTTAAGGCAAAGAAAATGGCTCCTTTTTTAATATTTCTGGTATCTGTGGTTACTAAATAGTTTTTAGTATATAGTTTGTATAGTTCTTCTAGTTGCATTTTCTTTAAAATAAAAAACCTCATTGTAAAGATAACAATGAGGTAGTAAATATGGTTAAAAAAAATAAGTTATCTTACTTTACTTCTTGCTTTTCTTTTGTTAAAAGTCATTGGGCCTAGTTGGTCCGAAACACATCTAAAGCCAATATAGTTGGTAGCCATATATTCTGGTAAATACCTTCTTTGTGCAGGATCTAGCCAGTATTCTCTATCTGCCCAAGAACCTCCTTTGTATACTCTAGTTTGATCGCTAATTAAAGTTCTACGTTTTTTAGCATCATTTTTAAGAATTTCTCTACCCGTTTCTGGGTCAATTTCTCTAGAAGGTTTTTTAGGCGAGTTATACATGCTTGGTCGCGATGCAAAACGCTCAGCGTCATCCTGATAAAAACGTGTCGAATTTAAATCTCCATCGCCAATATTAGCGTTTTCTGCTCTAGAAAAATTGGTTCTAAAGACAGCATCACTTTTAGTAATAGGTACATATTTTATAGAACCAGGTAGTTGTTTCGGAATAATACTTCCGTTTGGTAACGTATCATACTCTACAGAAGCTTCATCTCCAACAATAACTACTTTTCCTTCTTCATTAATCATTTTTTTAGTAAATAAATTACCTCTAAAGTAATTAAAATCGTTGGCTTCATTGTCTATAATTGGTCGGTATACATCGGCAACCCACTCGGCAACATTACCAGACATGTCATACAAGCCAAAAGCATTTGGCGGATACGACTTTATACGAATTGGAATATCAGATCCATCTGAACTCCAACCAGGTAAACCACTGTAGTCTCCTTCTCCTTGTTTAAAGTTAGCAAGTTGGTTTCCACGATTTCTTTTGTCTTTCTCACGCGTATATTTACCATCCCAAGCATATTTTTTTCTACCACGAATATTGTTGTATTCACGATTTTCTATAATGGCTTTGGCTGCAAATTCCCATTCTGCTTCTGTAGGTAGTCTAAATTTTTGTTGTAAAATACCGTCCGCTTGCGTTATTTTTCTTCCTTGAAAAGCATCTTTAGCAGGTTTTGGTTCTCCTTTTTTTCTGATAGACCTAGTTTTAACACCTTTTTTGTATACAGTGGTATCTCCATCAAAAAGTTTATCAGAATCTGCTAAGAAAACATCTGTGTCAAAAAAGTTACGTAAGGTGTCATTTTCAAAAATATTTTTGATGTGTCCTTTGTCTATAAGTTTTTTTAAATTGACTGCATTTGTTCTCCATTTACAATATTCGTTGGCTTGTAACCATGTTACACCTACAACCGGATAATCTGCATACGCAGGATGACGAAAATAATTTTCAGACAAAATATCTGTATTTCCTAAGCTTTTTCTCCAAACAAGTGTATCTGGTAATACCGAAGTATAAATGTGTTTGTATTCTTCTTCTGAAGGAGGAAAAACATCTTTAATATACTGTACAAACAAAAAATATTCTGAGTTGGTAACCTCTGCTTCATCCATAAAAAAAGAACGAACATGAATTTTCTTTGGCGTGGTATTCCAATCGAACATTACATCATCTTGTACTTGCCCCATGGTAAAAGAACCTCCTTCTATAGCAACCATTCCCATAGGTGGTTCTTGCCCTTCAAAAGAGCTGTTTCTGATGTAATTACCATTTTTAGGATCGTTAAAAGACAAGCCTGTTAAACGAGAAGTATTAGAACCAATACTATTGCGATTACAGTTGGTTAAAAGTAGGGTGGTAAGTACAACTAATGATAGTTTAAATATGTTTTTCATTTCCTGATAGAAAATTATTAAATTTATTTTATAGCGATGCAATTTACGATAAATATAATTTAGTACAAGAAAAATGTAAATTTTAACGCATCCTTATTTACTGTTTGTATTGCTAAGAACGAAGCCTTTTTATTTTTAGTATAATTTATCTTTGTTTCTGCTAAAATATCTCTAATAAATTTGCGTTATTTGAATATTATTTATGAAAAAAATAGTACCAACCTTTTTTACGTTATTTATAGCATTAGCAGTATTTGCACAAACCTCTAATAGTGTTTTAGCTACTGGAGATTGGTATAAATTTTCTGTAGATACCACCGGTGTTTTTAAAATTGATAAAAATTTTTTAGAAAAAATTGGTGTTGCTACCAAAGGTTTGAATCCTAGAAATATAAAAATATACGGAAATGGCGGACAGTTGTTACCAGAGTTAAATAGCGATTTTAGATACAACGATTTACAAGAAAATGCCATTGCTGTAATTGGAGAGGAAGACGGAGAATTTAATAACAACGATTTTATATTGTTTTATGCTAAAGGACCTCATGATTGGGTAATTGATACGAACTCAAAAACAGCTAAACATCAGCAAAATATATATTCAGATAACGCCTATTATTTTATTACTGTGGGTAATACACCTGGTAAAAGAATTACGAACCAAAAAGAAAATACTAGTTTAGCGACCACCAATATTACGTCATTTAACGATTTTGTTTTTTACGAAAAAGAGGAACTAAATTTATTTGGCGCAGGTACTCAATGGTTTTTTAAACACGATTTTAATATAGAAAACTCCAAAACGTTTCGTATTCCTTTTAAAAATGCTGTTCCCAATCAGCCAGTTTCCATTACTACTCGAGCTGTTTGTAATTCTGTAGTACCTTCTACGATGGTAGTAAAAGCAAATAATACCGATGTGTACACCTTAACATTTCCTGCTGTAAGTGCTGGTGGATTAACCAAAGCAGTAGCGGCAGAAAAGTCGGATTCTTTTTTAAATACAGCCGAGTCTATACAAGTAACCTTAACATACAATAATAACGGAAATCCTTCTGCCAATACATTTTTAGATTATATAGAAATTGTAGGGAAGAAGAATTTAGCGGCATCAGATTTTCAGTTTTCGTTTCGCAGTTTCGAGCAATTTGACTCCACCGGAACCGTCCGTTTTCAAATTTCTAACGCAACTTCAGTATATCAAATTTGGGATGTTACAGATTTTATCAACCCTAAAAATATACCAAATCAAAGCACCGATGCTGATTTTATTTTTAATGATGATGGTGGCGTATTAAAGGAATATATTGTTTTAAATGAAACAGATTTTTACATTCCAGAAATACTCGATAATGCTAAAATTGCCAATCAGAATTTACATAGTCTTTCTGAAATTAATTACTTAATAATTACAAACAATCTTTTATTTACCGAAGCTCAGCGACTAGCAAAGTATCACCAAGAGAACAACAATCTTTCTACAAAAGTGGTGCTTTTAGACGATATTTATAACGAGTTTTCTTCTGGTTCTAAAGATATTACCGGAATTAGAGACTTTATAAAAATGCTCTATTCAAGCAGTTCAACGCCCGATAAAAAATTAAAATATGTCTGTTTTTTTGGCGATGCATCATATGATTATAAAGACAGAATTTCAAACAATAACAACATTGTTCCTGTAAAACTGTCTGACGAAAGTTTTAATTTGGCAAATTCATATGTTACCGATGATTATTTTGTAATGCTAGAGCCCAATGAAGGTACCATGCAAGTTTCTCATACGGTAGATGTTGTTTCTGCAAGAATTCCTGTATCGGATAGGGTACAAGCCAAAAATGTAGTTGATAAAATTTTAAGTTATTATGATAGAAGTGCTTTAGGAGATTGGCGAAATACCATTACATTGTTAGCCGATGATATCGATGCTACCGGAGAGGAAGTAATACAGGGCGGCGTAGAGTCTATTGCTGATGAGATTAAAAACAACAAGCCCATTTTTAATGTGCAAAAAATATATGCAGATGCTTATTTGCAAGAAAACTCGTCGGGAGGAGAGCGATACCCAGAAGTAAAAACAGCTATTACAAACGCAATTGAAAAAGGAACACTTGTGTTTGATTATTTTGGACATGGCGGGGAAGATGGTTTTGCTTCTGAGCGAATTTTAGAAAAACCACAAATTCAAGATTTTAATAATAGTAAAAATTTACCTTTACTAATTACCGTTACCTGCGATTTTTCTCGTTTCGATAATCCAAATAGAACAACTGCAGGAGAGCTTACTTTATGGAATGCCAATGGAGGTGCAGCGAGTATGATAACCACTACCAGAGAGGTTTTTATTTCTGTAGGCCAACGTTTTAACGAGTCTTTAATACGCCTTTTATTAGAGTTTAATGCAGAAGATTATACCATAGCAGAGGCTTTAAAAGAGGCGAAAAATAACTTTACGAATGCACAAAAATTCTTTATTTATGCCTTCGGAGATCCGGCGATGAAATTAGCAGTTCCCACCCCAAACGTGCGAATTACAAAATTGAATGAAGTACCAATTTCTCAGGCCATAGATACTTTAAAGGCATTGTCTAAAGTGCGTTTTGAAGGCGAGGTTTTAGATGAAAACAATATTCTTTTAAATGATTTTAACGGTACATTGTTTACTACTGTTTTCGACAAGCCAATTGATAAAACAACTCTAGACAATGATAATTTTGGTATAAAATTAACTTTCGACACTCAAGATAGTAAATTGTTTAGAGGAAAATCTACCGTAGAAAACGGTGTTTTTAAGTTCGATTTTATCGTTCCGAAAGATGTAAAAATTGCATACGGAAAGGGAAAATTGAGTTTTTACGCAGAAAATGGCGTGCTAGAAAAAGCTGGTTATAATTTTGATGTGGTTGTAGGAGGTATTAATGAAGATGCGCCAGAGGATACTGTTGGGCCAGAAATACAGCTTTACATGAACGATGAGTCTTTTATGGATGGTGGAAATACCAACGCCTCTCCAAATTTAATTGCTGTGTTGCGTGATACTAGTGGTATAAATACTTCTATAACAGCTGTAGACCACGATATAGTAGGTATTTTAGATGGAGACACAACCAACCCAATAGTTTTAAATGATTTTTATCAGACAGAGTTAAATGATTTTACCAAAGGAAAAGTTACCTATCGATTTAGAGATTTGGCGGTTGGGCCACATACTTTAAAAATAAAAGCGTGGGATACTTATAATAATTCTTCAGAAACTACGTTGAACTTTGTGGTAGTAAGTGATGCTATTTTAAATTTAGAAAATGTTTTAAATTATCCGAATCCTTTTGTAAATTACACAGAGTTTTGGTTTCATCACAACAAACCAAATGAACTGTTAGAGGTTCAAGTACAAATTTTTACAATTGCTGGTAAATTAGTCAAAACAATACATCAGCAAGTTCAAACTAACGGAAATTTATCACGAAATATAAGCTGGAACGGGCGTGATGATTTTGGCAACAAAATAGCCAAAGGAGTCTATATATACAAGTTAAGAGTAAAGGCAACAACAAGTAATTTGGTGTCTGAAAAATATGAGAAATTAGTAATTCTCTGATAAAAAAAAGATATTTGTAAATTAATGAGAAAAAATACATCAATGAAAAAAATAAGTTTTTACTTTCTAGTTGCTTTATTAACAATTACTAAAGTTTCTGCACAAACAAATACTCCGGTAACAGGTGGAATTACAACTGCAACTCCGTTTTTACTAATTGTGCCAGATGCAAGAGCAGGAGGTATGGGAGATATTGGGGTAGCAACTACTGCAGATGGATTTTCACTATTTCATAATCCCGCTAAAATAGCTTTTAGCGACCGTCAAATAAAAACAGGAATTACTTACTCGCCATGGTTACGAAATTTAACAGATGATATTTTTATAGGAAGTGGTTCTTACATCAATCGTTTTAGTGAAAATGCCGCTTGGGGTGCAGATTTTAAATATTTTTCTCTCGGTCAAATAGACCTAACAGATAGTCAGGGAAACAACAATGGTTCTATAAACCCGAATGAATTGGTTTTTACGGGTTCTTATTCGTTACGTTTAAGTGAAACCTATGCTATGGGAGTTTCTTTAAAATACATTCGTTCTAACTTGGCATTTAACGGTACTGCAGGAAACGCGCTGCAGCCTATCAATTCTTTTGCAGTAGACGTTTCGGGTTATTATCAATCTACAGAAGAGAATTATGGAAATTTTAACGGACGTTACAGGCTCGGTTTTAACATCGCTAACATTGGTCCGAAAGTTTCTTATGTTCCTGGTGAAGAAGATTTTATTCCAACAAATTTAAAATTAGGTGGAGGTTTCGACTTTATTCTAGACGATTACAACACCATATCTACTACAGTAGAATTTACAAAACTATTAGTGCCAACACCACAACCAGATGGTTCGGAGCAAGATACTGGTTTTGTAAATGGTATTTTTAGCTCTTTTGGTGATGCACCGGGCGGATTTAGTGAAGAGTTAAAAGAAATTACTTATGCATTGGGAGCTGAGTATTTATACAACCAAGCATTTGCTTTAAGAGCAGGTTATTTTCATGAAAGCGAAGAAAAAGGAAACAGACAATATTTTACATTAGGTGGTGGTTTTAGAACCAATGCTTTAAATATCGATTTGTCGTATTTGGTAAATTCATCTGATGTTAATAACCCATTAGAAAATTCTTTGAGATTTTCACTTTCTTTCGATTTAGGAGAAATTTATGATGTTTTCTAAATAGAAGCATATTTTTCAGTAAATTTATAATCCATACAAAAAGCAGTCGTTAAAGGCTGCTTTTTTTGACACTCTCATACATGAAAGATATTACGATAACGGCAAAAGCAACCTTGTTTTCAACAATGTCAGAATTACCATTAGCCGATAAAGAGTTGATGCAAAGAGCCGTAAAAGCTAGAAAAAATGCCTACGCTCCATATTCTAAATTTAGTGTTGGCGCTGCATTATTATTAGAAAATGGAAATATAGTAATAGGTAACAACCAAGAAAATGCCGCATATCCGTCGGGCATGTGTGCCGAACGAGTAGCTATTTGGCAAGCGGGAGCACTGTTTCCGGGGGTTAAAATTTTAAAAATAGCTATTTCTGCAAGTTCTTCTATAACGTTAGTAGATAAGCCAGTTGGGCCATGTGGTGCGTGTAGGCAAACACTCTCAGAGTACGAAATAAATCAACAACAACCTTTCGAAGTAATTTTTATGGGTGAAGTAGGAGAAGTTATAAAAACAACTTCCTTACTTTCTTTATTACCCTTTTCTTTCGATAAGTCTTATTTATAAACTCATGAAAAAAGATATAGCAACAAGAGCAGACATAAAAATGATTTTGCAACAGTTTTACGATAGTTTGTTGTTGGATGAAAAAATGATTCCTTTTTTCGAAGACATATTAAAAGAAAACAGTTTAGAGCAACATTTGGAAGTAATTACAGATTTTTGGAGCGATATTTTATTAGGTACAAAGCTGTATAAAAATAATACGATGCAAAAACACCTTGACAAAAATAGGTCTGTAAAATTTGAAAAGGAACATTTTAAAATCTGGACATCGTATTTACACAAAACTATTGAAAAAAGTTTCGAAGGAAATTTAGCAGAAAGAATGAAGCAGAGTGCAACTTCTATAGCATCAGTTATGCAAATTAAAATGAATTTATTTGCCAAATAGGGCTATGAATTTGTGTTTATAACCTGTTGAATGTCATACTTTTTAGAACATTTTTTCGTTCTTTTCATTGGTTTTTTTTAACTTTCAAAAATCAATAAATATCAAAAAGTATTTACACATATGATTTGTTCAAAAATTACGGGTACAGGTACTTTCATCCCCTCTATAAATACTAAAAATGAGTCTTTTTTAAACGCTAATTTTTTAGATAATAATGGTGATGACTTTGCCTCAGAAAATTCGGTTATTATCGACAAGTTTAAGGCAATTACTGGTATCGAAGAAAGACGGTATGCAAAAGACACCTGTAAAACTTCAGACCTAGCTTTTTTCGCAGCCCAAAAAGCCATAGAAAATGCTGCAATTCAGCCAGAGGATTTAGACTATATTATTTTGGCACATAATTTTGGTGATGTTAAAAAAGGCGCAATTCAAAGTGATATTTTACCAAGTTTAGCCTCGAGAGTAAAATACAGATTGGGTATCGAAAATCCGAATTGTGTTGCCTATGATATTTTGTTTGGCTGCCCAGGTTGGGTAGAAGGTGTTATACAAGCAAATGCATTTATTAAAGCCGGTATTGCTTCTAAATGCTTGGTAATTGGTGCAGAAACATTATCTAGAGTTGTAGATAAACACGATAGAGATTCAATGATTTTTAGCGATGGAGCAGGTGCATGCATTGTTGAAAAAACAACTACAGATTCGCTTGAATCTGGTATTTTAAGTCATGCAACTCAAACTTTTTCTAAAGACGAAGCGTATTTTTTGCATTTCGGAAACTCTTTTAATACACTCGAAGATAAAAATGTTCGTTATATAAAGATGGAAGGCAGAAAAATATATGAATTTGCCATAACCAAAGTTCCTGCAGCAATGAAAGTTGCTTTAGATAAAAGTGGTGTAGATATTGATGATGTCAAAAAAGTTTTTATACATCAGGCGAACGAAAAAATGGATGAAGCAATTATAAAACGATTTTATAGATTGTATAAAAAGCAACCTCCTGTAGCAATAATGCCTATGAGTATACATAAGTTAGGAAACAGTTCTGTGGCAACAATTCCTACATTATTAGATTTGGTACTAAAAGGTAACATAGAAAATCAAGAAGTTAAAAAAGGAGATGTGGTAATTTTTGCTTCTGTAGGTGCAGGAATGAATATTAATGCCATTGTTTACCGATTTTAATCATTTTTAAGTTTTATTTTGAACTTAATTGTTTACAATATTTGATAGCTTTTTGGCCATCTAGTGAACATAAATTTATTTAAAAGTTTGTGTTTAAATTAAAATCAAAATATTATTTTTGCGCATGCAAGAACACAACGTACTTATTTTAGATTTCGGATCGCAATACACTCAATTAATTGCGAGAAGAGTAAGGGAATTAAACATTTACTGTGAAATTCATCCATACAACAAATTACCAGAAAATTACACAAACTTTAAAGCAGTAATTCTTTCTGGGAGCCCCAACTCTGTTAGAGGTGAAAATGTTTTACATCCAGATTTATCCGATATTAGAGGTAAAAAACCGCTGTTAGCTGTATGTTACGGCGCACAATATTTGGCACATTTTTCGGGAGGTGAGGTAGCTCCATCTAATACCAGAGAATATGGTAGAGCAAACTTATCTTTTGTAAAGAATAACGAACTATTTTTAGACGGTATTGAGGCAGGTAGTCAGGTTTGGATGAGTCATTCAGATACGATTAAAGCTCTTCCCGAAAACGGAATTTTATTAGCGAGTACGACAGATGTAATAAATGCAGCCTACAAAATTGAAGGAGAAGAAACCTACGGAATACAATTTCATCCAGAAGTGTATCACTCTACTGATGGAAAAAAACTATTAGAAAATTTTTTGGTTAAAATAGCACAAGTTGCTCAAACTTGGACACCCGATTCTTTTGTAGATAGTACCGTTGCAGAAATTAGAGAAAAAGTAGGAAGTGATAAAGTTGTTTTAGGACTTTCTGGTGGTGTAGATTCTACGGTGGCTGCTGTTATTTTAAATAAAGCCATAGGAAAAAACTTATATTGTATTTTTGTAAATAACGGTTTGTTGCGTAAAAATGAGTTTGAAAGTGTGTTAGCGCAGTATGAAGGAATGGGTTTAAACGTTAAAGGAGTAGATGCTTCTAAACGTTTTTTAAAGGCATTAGAAGGCATAACAGATCCGGAGCAGAAAAGAAAAGCCATTGGAAACGCATTTATAGAAGTTTTTGACGATGAGGCGCATCAAATTACAGACGTAACTTGGTTGGCACAAGGTACAATTTACCCAGACGTTATTGAATCTGTTTCTGTAAACGGAGGTCCATCTGCAACCATAAAAAGTCACCATAATGTTGGCGGCTTGCCAGATTTTATGAAACTAAAAATAGTAGAGCCTTTGCGAATGATTTTTAAAGATGAGGTAAGAAGAGTAGGCGCTTCTATGGGAATAGATAAAGAACTTTTGGGTCGTCATCCTTTTCCTGGCCCTGGTTTGGGAATTCGAATTTTAGGAGATATTACCGCAGAAAAAGTTCGTATTTTACAGGAAGTAGATGCTGTATTTATCAATGGTTTAAAAGAGGCAGGTTTGTATGACAAAGTTTGGCAAGCCGGTGCTATGTTACTGCCTGTAAACTCTGTAGGAGTAATGGGAGATGAACGTACTTATGAAAAGGTAGTTGCGCTTAGAGCAGTAGAAAGTACAGATGGAATGACGGCAGATTGGGTAAATTTACCCTATGAGTTTTTGCAAAAAACATCGAATAAAATAATTAATCAAGTAAAAGGGGTAAATAGAGTAGTATATGATATTAGTTCTAAACCACCGGCAACTATAGAATGGGAATAAAATATATGAAAAATCTCAAGCTTTTTGTATTTCTGTGCATATTAACATTTACTGTTTCTTGTGGTCAGCAAAATAAGTACATCGAATACAAAGTAAAAGAAGGGGAAACCATGCGTGGTATTGCTAAGAGGTTACACATGAAAACCAAAGACTTACTTCGTTTAAATCCGGATATTACAAAAAAACCATCGGCGAATACAGTAATTATTATCCCTAGAAAAAAATCACAAAAAGGATTTAAAATTTCACCCAAGGCAAAGAAAGATAGTCTTGTAAAACAACGGGAAACAGTACAAAGTCTAGATACTACTAATATTGATTTAATTTCAGATAAAGAACTTCAAAAAAAAGCCTACATAGCTGAATTAGAAAAGGAATTTAAAGTACATGAAGTAAAGAAAGGAGATACTTTTATTGGTCTAACAAGGTACTACAATGTAAGTAAAGAGGCTATTATTGCTCTAAACCCAATACTAAAAGACGGTTTAAAGTTGGGGCAGATTATTAAAATTTTGCCAATTGAAGAGGTGTATGAGGAAGAAGAATTGCTTTATAAAGATACCATTGCAGAAAATATTTCTTTAAAAGTAGCATTTATGTTGCCTTTTAGAGCAAAGGAGTTAGACACCTTAACTGAAACTGAAATTTTTAGCAATAGTAAACTAGCCAATATTGTTACAGATTTGTATTTAGGAGCAGAAATTGCTATCGATTCGCTTAGAAATCAAGGTGTTTCAGTAGCTGTAGAACTCTATGATACTGAGAGCAATAGTACAAATATTAAAAATATTGTCTCTAATTACGACCTAAATTCAAATCATGTAATTTTCGGTCCTTTGTATTCGGAGGAAGTTGATTTTATTGCAGATAAAGTAAAGGTTCCAATCGTTTTTCCTGTTTTTTCAAAAAAACAAACTCAATTTACAGACAGTAAAGTAGTAAAAACCTATCCCAATAAGTTGTTGTTTAGAGCAAAGTTACTCAACTATATTTCCGAAAATTTTCAAGATGGGAATATTGTCGTGGTTACCGATAATACCTCTGAATCGAATTTTAACGCCTCTCAAATATCAGCGGTATTGGAACAAAATGACTCTATTTTTAAGGTTTCTACCATTGTATCGAACGATGGATATATTAAAAAAGAGAAATTTACCGATGTGTTACAGCCCAATATGAATAATTTTGTGGTACTAACAACTAATGATGCTGTAATTGTGGCAAGTACTATAAATAGTTTAATCAGTTTACCAGAAGAAGTAAAGGCAAGAGTTTTTTCTTTTGATAAGTTAAATACCTACAATAAAATTGACAACAAGAAATTGGCACAGTTGCAGTTTACTTATGTTAGCAACGATTATTTGAGAGAAGATTCTTTTTATGCCAAAGATTTTGATGCCACTTATAAGAGAGTTAATGGTGCATTACCTTCCTATTATGCCACCAAAGGGTTTGATATTACCTATGATATTTTAATAAGGTTAGCATCCGGAAAAAAGTTAAAGAACACTTTTAAAGAAGGCTTTTCTTATAGAATTGAGAGCAAGTTCGATTATACAGACCAAAGCTTTAAAGTGCCAGAAAATAAAGGGTTATTCATTTTAAAGTACAATGAAGATTTAACTCTAACAAGGTTAGAGTAATTTGCACAAATCTTAGCATGAGAAAATATACATAACAAAAAACTCCGATAATTATATTATCGGAGTTTTTTGTTATTTGTAAGAAATACTTCTTAAATTTTTTTCATTTGTTGTTTCATCATTTGCATTTGTTCTTTCAACATGCCTTGCTTATCTAATTTTTTAGCTTCTGCCATTAAGTTAGTAGCCTCTCTTTTTCTTCTTTTTGTCATTGCAATTCCAGCTAACTGTAATTTAGCCATCGCCAAATCATGGTTCATCGAAAGACCTAATTTAACTGCTTTTCTTAAAAATTTTTCTGCTTGTGTAATGTTTGTTTGACTTAACATTATACCATGTAAATAATTGTAATAACCTTGCTGCTTAACAGTTAGAGCAGTTTCTGGCTTTTTAATATATCCCAACCACTTTTTAGTACCTTCGAAATTTTGTTTTCTAAGTTGTAAAAAGGCAAGTAAGATAAATTCATTTTTGAAGTAAAAAAGAATAAATATACCTGCTAAAAAAAGTATAGAAATACCATTCATAATATTTCCTTGGCTAAATTGATAAATAGACCAAACAGTAATTAATCCGGCTAAAAGTAACTTTATATTTTTATGATACATTTTTATAATTTTTCGTCTCGAATATTTTCAAGAGATTAGTTTTATTTTAAAAGCAAAAATACATTTTCTTATGAATAATCATAAGTATTAAGTACAAATTTTAATCACAGAATAGAAACTTATATGATATGTATGTATCTATTTTTATAGTTATTTATCTTTTAAAATACTTTTTATATTTAAAATGAGCAGCAGTAGTTAATAGTGTTAAAAAGGCAATATACATATATGCTTCGGTTGGTGTAACTGCTCTGTCTCCACTAGCATAAGAATGCAAACCAGATAAGTAAAAATTAACCCCAAAATACGTCATCATAATAGACATATAAGCAAAAGCTGAAGCAAAATTAAAGGCCAATCTGCTTCTTAAGCCTGGTATAAGTCTCATATGTAGTACAAAAGCATAAACCATTATAGATATTAATGCCCATGTTTCTTTTGGGTCCCAACCCCAATAACGGCCCCAACTTTCATTAGCCCACATACCTCCTAAAAAGTTTCCAATAGTGAGCATAATTAAACCAATGGTTATGGCCATTTCATTAATAATAGTTAGCTCTTTTATATTTAAATCCATTCTTTTTTTATTCTTTTTGGTTGTAAATACCATCAAGAATAATGCGATAATACCTAAAATCATACCTAGAGAAAGTGGTCCGTAACTTGCAACAATAATAGAGGTATGAACTAACAACCACCAAGAATTTAATACTGGTTGTAAATTAGCAATTTCTGGGTCTAGCCAATTTTGGTGAGCAAATGCTAACGTTATTGCAGCTAAGAATGCAGTAGCGGTAATTGTTAAAGCAGATTTTCTACCCATAAATAGACCGAATAAAACAGTTGCCCAAGCTACAAAAATGATAGATTCATAGGCATTACTCCAGGGTGCATAACCGCTAATGTACCATCTAGCAAGAAGCCCTAGAGTGTGTAATACAAATAATATGGCGACACCAATAGATAGTCCTTTTACTGTAATATTTATCCATTTTCTAGTAACAAATATTTGCCAAACAACAAAAACAATTAAAAATAAACTAGCAATACCATAATACATTGCTAAAGTAAGAAATGGCTGAGCTTTATTGTAGGCAATTTCTAAATCAATTTTATCTTGACTTAAGTTTACTTCTGCACCAAATTTTTGTTGAAATGTTTTAATTCCTTCTAGTACTTTATTAGACTCTGTATAGTTTCCTGTTTTCTTTGCTTTTTGAAGAAACTGTATATAAACAGGTAAAGACTGTCTTACAAATACAGAATCTGTTCCTTTAAAATTAGCTTCTGATGTTTCTGGTTGAGAAACCCACTTGTTATTTTCGTCTCCAGGAATTGGGTAAATTTTTAAAATACCACCTCCAATAGCACTGTACAATAAGCCAATTCTTTTGTCTATATTAATTAAATCTTTCTCATATTTATTTCTAACATTCTTTTTTTGTGCTTCCGCAACTTTTTCTCTTATTTTGTACTCTCCTTGTGGTGTTATAAAATCTGCTAAACTTGCAAATTCTGCAGTAGCATCAATACCAATATATTCTCTTATTTTAAGATTTTTCTCTTCGAGATATATCACCGGAACTTCAAACCAAAATCGTGGATTTTCTATAATAGATAGTAAAACTTGACTAGCATTCATCCCTTTAAAAGTATCAGAATGACTTACTTTTCTTACCAGTTCAGAGGCAAATGTATGTGCTGGCTTCATTCTACCACCTGCATCTTGTATTACCAATTTACTAAAAAGTTCGGCATGTGAAGCCTCTACTATATTTGCTTGTAAAATGGAATCTATTTTGGTAGTGTTAATTCTCTCTGTAGTATGGTTTTTACTGTCATGTTGGCTATACATTATTGTACTGGCCAGTAAAAACCCAATTAAAGAAAGCGTCATTTTCTTTTTTCTAATTTTTTTCAATCCACTTTTTAAATCATCAAAACGGGTGTATTTGGCAAAAAGTATGGTAATCATTCCAGTGTATAAAAGTGAATATCCTAAATAGGTAATAAAAGTTCCTAAAAAATCATGATTTACAGAAAGGTGAGTTTCCTCTTTACCACCAGATAAATCATAACTAGCCTGAAAAAATTTGTAGCCTCTGTGGTCTAATATATGATTCATATATATTCTGTAATCAAAGGTTTCTTTGGGGTCTATAACTGTTACTTCACTTGCATATGAAGCTGCACTTTCTGACCCTGGATATTTTTCTAATTGAAAATCGTTTAGTTTTATACTAAAGGGAGTTTCTAAAATTTTAGCACCGTACAACAATCTAAAATTAAGCCCAGCAATTTTCATTTCTTTAGAACCAGTACTATTAAACTTACTACCAAAAAGTTCTATTCTTTTTGTTTCATCTCCTGCAGTTACATCAATTATAATAGCATCTTTTTTAGCATCATCTTTTTTGCCTCTTACAGTTTTCATAATTCCTTTTTCTACTGGTTTAGGAATTACAAATTGCATGTCTGCAATAGTATGAAGAGTTAAATATTTAAAGATTTCTATACTGTCTTTGGTAATTTTCCCTTTTACTTGATCTGCCATACGAAACCAATCTCCGTCAGATTTTGATGTCATTTTTAGTACTCCATCTTTGTTGGTAAAACTAAGGGTAGCATTATCACCGGGAGCATCAAAACCTACTAAAACTCCGTGAATATTCTGAATAGTCCCTTTTTCAATCCAATGTTCATGTCTTGTTCCTTCAGACGATTCTACAAAAAACAAATGTTCTTTACCATTTTCATCTTCAATAAGTTTTTTTTCTGCCCAAGGGATATAATCAACCAATTCAAATTTAAAATCTATTTCTGTTGTTTCAGTTTTAAAATTATCGGAGTAAGACCAGTTGTTTTCTCCTAGTGCCGATAGTAAAATTGGTGCGTTAATTTCTGGTTTTTGAACATTGCCATCATCTACAATAGCATTTAAATAAGTAGTTTCTGATAAAAACTTATTAGTTGTTTCTCCCTCTTCTATAAGCATAATTCCTTCATAGCCCACATAGCGAGTTATTCCTGCACCTAGCAGAATTAGAATGAAGGAGGCATGAAACATTAATACGGGCCATTTTTCTTTTTTAAAAAGTCGATATCTAAATATATTTCCGAAGAAATTTATTACGAAAAACACCATAATAAGCTCAAACCACCAAGCGTTGTAAATTAGTGCTTTAGAGGTTTGTGTGCCAAAATCATTTTCTATAAATGTTGCGATACCCATAGCAACAGCAAACACAAAAAATAAAACAGCCATTAATCGGGTAGAGTAGAGGAAATTCAGAATTTTTTTCATCCTTAGTAGAAGTTCTTTTTTAGAATCACAAATTTAAGGATAAAAGCCCAAAAACACTTGTAGAAATCTTATATTTAAGTGTTAAATATTATTAAAAACAAAGCCAGCATTTGCAAGCTTTATTCTATTCATTTAATAATTTTTCAATTTCATTTTCTAAGTTATGAACATAGACATCATCTTCTAGAACTGGATAACCATTGTATCTTACTTTCTTGTCTTTAAGTATTATTACATGAGGATATCTATTAAAACCTAATAATTTAGGAACTGTATCTGTTTCAGAATATAAAACTGGAAACTGATAATTATATTTTTCAATCATTTTTTTTGCATGCCCAATAGTATCTCTCCTTTCAGGAATATTCACAGCATACAAGTTTATATTAGGATTGTTTTTATATTTCATAAATAACTCTTCATACTTGGGGAATTTTTGAAAACAAACCCCGCAGCTGGTAGTCCAATAATCCAAAACGATAATTTTATTTTGAATCGTATCTAATCTAATTTGATTACCATTTTCAGATATGAACTCCATTTTTGGAGCATCTTTTTTTTGACGAGCATTATAATTTTCGATTATCATCCAAAAATTTGAAAACCCATATATACCCACTAAAATTAGTATGATTAAATAAAGTATTTTTAAAAAATAAAATTTATTTCTCAAGTAATAACCTAGTAAAAAAGTTAGAGGTGTAAAAACAATATATATAATTACATTATTAAGTTTTGAATCGGGTAAAAACAAATGAATTAACCATATTAATAATAGTGGAATAAATGATGCTGTGACATTTTTATAAGACATAAACATACTTACAATAAATGCTAATATCATAAATACAGGAAATATTATTTTTTGCGTACCAGCAATAAAAACAATTAATATGTATACTAATATTACTAAACCACCATTAAAAACTATTTTTTTAAACATTTTATATTAGTTAGTAGTTAAGGTACCTGCAGAACAGTAACCTGTACAATTAGAAGAACCAAAGACACCACAATTAACATTATAGGTCTTACATTCGTCAGGTTTTTTGATTTTTAATACTAATCAGTTAAATGAACACTATCAATCAAAATTTCTAGCAATTCAATAGCAGCTTGTGCAATTTTTGTACCAGGGCCAAAAACACCCACTGCACCAGCGTCAAATAAAAACTGATAATCTTGTGCTGGAATAACCCCACCAACAATTACCATAATATCTTCTCTGTTGTATTTTTTTAACTCTTTAATTACTTGTGGAACAAGGGTTTTATGACCTGCTGCAAGAGAAGAAATTCCTAAAATATGCACATCATTTTCTACGGCTTGTTTGGTTGCTTCTTTTGGCGTTTGAAATAATGGTCCCATATCTACATCAAAACCTAAATCGGCATATCCTGTGGCTACAACTTTTGCGCCTCTATCATGACCGTCTTGCCCTAATTTAGAAATCATTATGCGAGGTCTACGTCCTTCTAATTTTGCAAATTTATCTGCCAAATTGCGTGCTTTTTCAAAAAGCTTATCGTCTTTTATTTCTTTACTATACACTCCAGATATCGTTTTGTTAATTGCTTTGTGTCTTCCAAAAGTAATTTCTAAGGCATCAGAAATTTCTCCTAAAGTAGCTCTTTCTCTAGCTGCAATTATAGTGGCTGCTAAAAGATTTTGTTTACCAGTTTTTGCAGCATTTGTAAGTTCTTGTAGTGCGTTTGTTACTTTTTCTTGGTTTCTATTTAATTTTAAATGGTTTAGACGCTTTATTTGAGATTTTCTAACCGCTTGGTTGTCTACTTCTAAGATATGTAAAGGGTCTTCTTGCTCTAATTCATATTTGTTAACTCCAACAATTATTTCTTGTCCGCTATCTATATTTGCTTGTTTTATAGCCGCAGCTTCCTCAATTCTCATTTTTGGAATCCCTTTTTCAATAGCTTTTGTCATGCCCCCAAACTTTTCTATTTCGTTCATGAGTTCCCATGCTTTTTCTGCTATATTTTGAGTTAGTTCTTCTATGTAATAACTTCCAGCCCAAGGATCTACAGTTTTTGTAATGTCAGTTTCTTGTTGAAGAAAAAGTTGGGTGTTTCGGGCTATTCTGGCAGAAAAGTCTGTGGGAAGTGCAATTGCTTCGTCCAATGCGTTGGTGTGTAAACTTTGTGTACCGCCAAAAACAGCTGCCATAGCTTCTATAGTTGTTCTTGCAACATTGTTAAAAGGGTCTTGAGCGGTTAAACTCCAACCGCTAGTTTGGCAGTGAGTTCTTAACGATAGTGATTTTGGGTTTTTAGGATTGAACTGCTTCACAATTTTTGCCCACAACATTCTTGCGGCTCTTAGTTTTGCAATTTCTGTAAAGTGATCCATACCAATAGCCCAGAAAAAAGAAAGTCTCGGAGCAAAGGCATCGATATCCATACCTGCTTCAAGTCCTTTTTTTAAATATTCTAGGCCATCTGCTAACGTGTAAGCTAATTCAATTTCTGCAGTAGCACCTGCTTCTTGCATGTGATAACCAGAGATAGAAATAGAATTAAATTTTGGCATATTCTTAGTAGTATACTCAAAAATATCTGCAATAATTTTCATAGAAGGTGAAGGTGGATAGATATATGTATTTCTAACCATAAACTCCTTTAAAATATCGTTTTGTATTGTGCCAGAGAGTTCTTCTGGTAATACTCCTTGTTCTTCTGCAGCAACTATGTAAAATGCTAAAATGGGTAATACTGCACCATTCATAGTCATGGATACAGACATTTTATCTAACGGAATTTCGTTAAATAAAATTTTCATGTCTTCTACCGAGTCAATGGCTACGCCAGCCTTACCAACATCTCCTTGAACTCTCTCATGATCTGAGTCATAGCCTCTGTGTGTGGCTAAATCAAAAGCTACCGAAAGTCCTTTTTGTCCTGCAGCTAGGTTTCTCTTATAAAAAGCATTGCTTTCTTCGGCAGTAGAAAATCCGGCATATTGTCTTATAGTCCATGGTTTTCTTACATACATTGTACTGTAAGGGCCTCTAAGATATGGTGGGATGCCAGCTACAAAATCTTCGTGGTGAAAAGATTTTTTAGCTTTGGCGCTCTTTTTTTTTAAGCGTATATTTTCTACTGATTTTCTTGGCATACTAATTATTGTTCTCTAGTCTCGTTATATCGTATAGTTGTAAACCAATATTTTTGATTTTTCTTTCTTTTTTTACAATCTTTTGGGTAAAATAAAGATATGTGCATACAATCATTAAAACTGTTAAAGAAATTCCTATGATTACAAAGTTAGTAGCATTCCCGAAAAGAGGATATAATTTATGCTCTAAAATAAATATTAAAACAGCCATTACAAAAGTAACTTTTGTAATGTTTTTGGGTCTTGCTTTTCTAATTCTTTGTATTTCTTTCTTTAGGTGATTTTGTTTTTTTTGTATTTCTATAATTTCATTTTTAATACTCACAATTCCTATTATTATTCATTAAACTTTAACCTCTCTTTTTCTAGGTCTTCAGCAATTCTTTTTTTAATAATAGGGATGATTATTGTTTTGAGATTTCGTTTTGTAACAAACGGATTTTTTTCAAATTCGTTGGTTACTTTTTCATTCTTGTTTTGTTGTAAGTTGGTACCTACTAATACAAGTTTTTTAGTGTTAAAATTATAAGCTTCTTTTGCAGCACTTTCTTTAATTTTTCGTTGAATATTTCCTTCTTTCAATTGTTTTAAAAGGCCCCCACCTTTTTCAATTTGTTTAAAAATATCTAGTGCTTTTTCTGCAAACTGTGCTATAATTGTTTCTAAGTAATAAGAGCCCTCCGTTATTTTTTGAGCACTTTTAAATCCGCTTTCTTCTTTTAAAATTAATAATTGATTTCTAGAAATTCGTTCGCCAAAGTTATTAGAATCAGCATAAATGGCATCATACGAATTATTTGCAACTGTGTTTGAGCCACCTAAAATAGCACTCATACATTCAGTAGTAGTTCTTAACATATTTACATTATAATCGTAAATTGTTTTATTTCTTTGAGTTGGTTCTGTAAAAATATTTGTAGATATTTTATGAGAGGATACTTGGTAGTTTTCTAACAAAGACTCCCATAATAACCGAAATGCTTTTAGTTTTGCTATTTCATGAAAATAATTACTTCCTACAGAAAATTTAAAGTGTATTTTATTTGCTATCTCTATGCCATAATAGTTAATGTACTCGTTTGCTTGTGCTAATGTATATGCTAATTGTTGTACAATAGTTGCACCTGCATTGTCATACAAATCTGCAGAAATACTAATTGGATTTTTACAAATTTTTATTATTTTATCTAGCTTGTTGTGGTCTATTTTTAAGCTAGTAAACCAATTACCGGTAGCAGCTAAATTGCCAATAATATCTATTTGAAAAAAGGTATTGTTTTTGCTAGTAAGTTTTTCAATTTCCTCTACAAAGCGCTCATCTAAAAAATTAAATAAAAAGTAAAGAGTACTGTAGTTTTTATCTAATCCTTTAAGAACTACCTCTGGATTAAATTTTTTATTAGCAATAAACTGAATAGAATTTGCACCTTTTTTAATGGCATCTAGGGCGTTTCTATTTGCTTCGATATCATTTGTAATTACTATTTTTTGGCAAATATTAAAACTGTTTTCTGGTGCTGTAATCTCTATATTGGTCCTATCTTCTTTAGTATAAAACGGTTTTACTACAATTCCCTCTTTCGTTTTCCATAATAAGTTGTCATTAAAATCATCGCCCCGTAAATCTACCTGAATTTTTTGTTTCCAGGCTGCGGGGGGTGTTCCTATAAACTCATCAAATAAAAAACTACTCATTATTTTTTTAAGGTATCAAATTCTATTATGTAAATGTCTTCGTTTTCTTTTTTAAGTAGGTACTTTTCTCTAGCAAACCTTTCTAATTGAAGTGAATCTTCTAATTTTTTTATAGTTGCTTTATCTTCTTCAATTTTATTTTTATAAAAGTGTATGGTATTTTCCAAATCTTTTATCTCTAGGTCAAATTTTCTATGCACAAGATAAGAATTTTCATCAAAAAACAACATCCAAATTATAAAAGGAATGGAAATTAAAACAAAACTATTTGTTAAAATTTTTATTATTTTTTTATTTTTAAATTCTTTGAAAGACATTTTATAAACGTTCGTTAATAAAAGTTCTTAGTACATTAATGGCAACATTATTGTAGCGGTCGTTCGGTATAATTAAATCAGCAAAATTTTTTGTTGGCTCTATAAATTGCTGATGCATAGGTTTAAGTGTTGTTTGATACCTTGTTAGCACCTCGTCTATATCTCTACCTCTTTCTGTAATATCTCTTTTTAATCTTCTAATTAAACGTTCGTCTGTTTCTGCATGTACAAAAATTTTAATATCGAATAAATCTCTCAGCTCTTTGTTATTAAATATTAAAATACCCTCAACAATAATTACTTTTCTTGGATGAGTCTTTATGGTGTCTTTAGTTCTGTTATGCGTTACAAAAGAATAAATTGGTTGGTTTATAGTTTTTCCAGATTTTAAGGCTTTCAAATGTTTTATAATTAAGTCGAAATCGATAGCTCTCGGATGGTCAAAGTTAATCTTTGTTCTTTCTTCGTAAGAAAGTGAGTCGGTTTCGTTGTAATAAGAATCTTGAGAAATTACACAAACTTCATCGGTAGGAAGTTGTTTAATTATCTGATTTACTACTGTTGTTTTACCACTTCCTGTACCACCAGCTATCCCTATTATAAGCATCTGTAATTATTATTTTATCAAAATTATAATTCTGATGTAAAGATATTATAAAATTCTAAATCGGACTAGTTTAGCATCCGTTTTCTGTTGCTTGAAAAGTAATTTTAAACTTTGTAATAGTTACAAAAAAAAAGCCTCATATAAATGAGACTTATTTTGAGCCGATGGAGGGACTCGAACCCACGACCTGCTGATTACAAATCAGCTGCTCTAGCCAGCTGAGCTACATCGGCTTTTAATTTGAGTGCGCAAATAAAATATAAAATTTTAAATCTGCCTAACTAAAAATCATTTTTTTTATTCTGTTAACGCCTCTTTGTAGGTTTTTAAACAGCGCTCTCTGGCAAATTTATGAGCTACCATTTCTTTTGCGTAAGTAAGTTCTTGAAATTCTGGCACCCATTTTTTTATGTACGCCAGGTCTTTGTCGAATTTTTTTATTTGAGTCGTAGGATTAAATATTCTAAAATAAGGTGCTGCATCTACACCAGAACCAGCAACCCATTGCCAGTTGCCAACATTACTTGCCATTTCATAGTCGTGTAGTTTTTCTGCAAAATAGGCTTCGCCCCATCTCCAATCTATAAGTAGGTGCTTACACAAAAAGCTACCTACCAACATTCTTATTCTATTATGCATAAAACCGGTAGCATTTAACTGTCGCATACCTGCGTCTACTAGTGGGTATCCTGTTTCTCCTTTACACCATTTCTTAAACTCTTCTTCATTATTTCTCCAAACAATTCTATCGTATTTAGATTTAAAAGATTGGTCTTTAGTAGAAGGAAAATGCCATAAAATTTGCATAAAAAACTCTCTCCAGATTAGTTCTTTCCAAAAAACTTCGTTTTCTTCTGCAATTGCTTTCGCTACCATTTTTCGAACACTTACAGTTCCAAAACGCAAGTGAGGCCCTAGTTTAGAGGTAGCATCTAAAGCCGGATAGTTTCTGGTTTCTTCGTATTGTTGTATCAGCTTAGGAGTTACCGTATAGGCTGCTATTTCTTGTGTTGATTTTTCGAATCCAATTTCCTCTAAACTTAAATTTGGTAAACGAGTATTTTGATATAAGTTTACTAAATATGAGCTTGTATAATAATGGTCTAAATTGTAGGTTTTAAATTTTTCTCGCCACATTTTCATGTATGGAGTATATACTACATAAGGTGTCCCATCTTTTTTTACGATTTCATCTTTTTCAAATATTACTTGGTCTTTGAATGTTTTAAAATGAACACCATTTTTTGCTAGTAAGTTTGTAATCTTTTGATCTCTTTCGGTGGCGTATGGTTCGTAATCATGGTTTGTAAATACCGTATCTATTGAGTAGTCATTCAATAGCTTTTCAAAAATATTGGCAGGGCTCCCAAAATACATAGCGATGCTACTGTTGTGTTCTTCTTTTAGTTTAGAACGCATTTTTTGCAATGTGTTGTAAATAAAAGTAATACGAGCATCATTTTTTGGTAACTTTTTTAAAATTTCATCATCAAAAATAAAAATAGGAAGTACCGGATTGTCACTTTTTAAGGCGTTGTAAAACCCAATATTATCATCTAATCTTAAATCTCTTCTAAACCAGAATATGTTTACCTTATTATTCATTTTTTACGATTTATGGAGACCAAAAAGGGCAACTAATTTTTGTTGTCTGTAACCAAAAATTTCTTCTAGTTTTGGCTTTACTAAAAAGGGATGTATCATTCTACCAAAAATACCAAAAGGAACTTTATAGTCTATAATATCTTCTAGCTCTACACCGCCATCAATTTCTTTAATAAAATGTTTGTGATGCCAAAGCGCATAGGGTCCAAACATTTGTACATCGACAAAGTATTTTTTTTCTTCGATATGTGTTATTTCAGAAACCCATTTGGTTTTAATGCCTAAAAGAGGTGTTACAATATATTGTATAATCTGACCCGTATATAAAGGTCTGTCTATTTTAGAAATGATATTAAAACTCATGTAATCTGGGGTGATTACTTTTAAGTTCTTCGGATTTGATAAAAATGCCCAAGCTTCGTCTAGAGAAATGGGTAATTTTTGTTTTTTATGCAGCGTGTATATTTTCATTTAGTTGTGTATTAAGACATATAAATTTAAAGAAGTAGCTATACATAGCCATAAAACATAAGGGATTAGTAATACCTTATACTTACCCGCTTGATTACTAAGTTTTAATAAATATACAAAAAGTAGTGCTGTTAAAAGTATTAAATTAATAAGAGCGAAAGCTACCAAATGTTGATTGAAAAACAGGTAGTTCCAACTTACATTTAGTAAAAATTGTAAGAGAAAGTAACGTTGTTGTTTTTTGGAGTTTTCGATGGTAAATATTTTTCCTAGATATATCGAAAAGCAAATCATAATAGTAGTCCAAGCAACGCCAAAAACCCACCCTGGTGGTGTCCAAGGTGCTTTGTTTAAGTTTTCGTACCAATCAGTTGACGGACCGTTATTCATTAGCCAACTTCCTATGGCTAAACCACCGAAATTGATTATTAAAAATAGAAAAGTACGCTGTAATTGTTTCATTTCTATTTTGCCTGTAAAGCTTCAATTTTTTTTAGGATGTTGTCTGCCTCAAGGTATTTTTGATCGCTATCGCTTCTGTTTATAGATTGTAACTTGTAAGCTTCTTCCATTAATTTTTTATAAGTAGCTTGAAGCTTTTCAACTTCAGACTTTTTTTTAAACAATCCGAACATCGCTATTATTTTAAATGTTTTGTTATTTTAGAACTTTTTGGTTTTGTAATTGAGAAAAAGTAATCTATGAGTTCACCTTCTCTAGATACTAAATATTTCTGAAAATTCCATTTTACAGAAGTGCTTTTGGTATTGTTTAGAGTTTTACTTGTAAGCCACGCGTATAAAGGATGTTGCTTACTTCCTTTTACTTCAATTTTTTCTGTCATTAAAAAACTGACTCCAAAATTAACTTTACAGAAAGCGCTAATATCTTCTGCTGTTCCTGGTTCTTGACTACCAAATTGATTACAAGGCGAGCCAATAATCATTAAATCGTTTTTATATTCCTTGTAAAGTTCTTCAAGTTCTTTGTACTGAGAGGTAAAACCGCATTTAGAAGCAACATTTACAAAAAGCAAGAATTTACCTTTATAGTCTGCTAAATTAATTTCTTTGTTTTGTAAACTATTTATTTTGATATCGTAAATACTAGCCATTTTTTAAAGTTTAAAGTTAACAATTCCACAATCTAACTCGAATATTTGACCAGATATAGAAGCAGCTTTATCAGAAATAAGAAAGCTTGCTAAATCTGCAACTTCGTTTGGTTTTAAAAACTTTTTTAAAGGATGACGTTCTGTAATATTTTCAATCATTCTTTCATTTCTTAGAAGTTTTGAGGCTAAATCTGTATCTGTTACTGTTGGTGCAATGGCATTTACGCGTATGGTTGGTGCTAATTCGGCACCTAATGATTTTGTTATTCCCTCTACACCAGATTTTGCTGCGGCAACACTAGCGTGAAAGGGCATACCTAGTTTTGTTGCTACGGTACTAAATAGTAATACTGATGGTTGGTTACCATTTTTAAGTTTTGGTAAATACTTTTGAATTGTTTTTACAGCACCAACAACATTTATTTCGAAGTCTTCTCTAAATTCTTCTAATTTTAATCTAGATATTGGTTTTAGGTTGATGCTTCCAGGGCAGTAGATTAGGGTGTCTACTGCATCTATTTCTGGTAAGTTTTCTGTAAGAACATCACATGTATAATGTGTTAAGTTTGCATGAGGCTGCAAAGGAGCTGTTCTACTAATGTTTATAACGTTGTTGTTTTCTACTAAAGAATTTACAATTGCTTGTCCTATTCCTTTACTTCCACCTACTACTATAATGTTTTTCATGTGCTTTTAAGGTCTTCCTTTCAAGCGCTTTTCAATTTTTTGTTTTACAACTGTTAAGCGCTTCATTAAATCCATAATGGCTGGATCTTTTTCTGTTTTGTAAACTTCATTTAGCTCCAAAATAAGTGCTTTTACTTCTCTGGAGGCTAAAATTCTGTCACTTGTTGTTTTAAAAGAGAACTTTCTATTCTCAAATTCTACGGCTCTTTCTGTTAAATTCATTCTGTATTAACTTATCATTTTAAATAATTTTTCCAATATAATTATAAAAGTTAGATAAGCAATAAAAATCTTTCTTATTTATTAAGAAGTTAACGGTTTGCCTTTTAATCTTTTTTCTATCCGTTGTTTAATAACAGTTAGTCTTTTCATAACATCCATAATTTTGGTGTCTTTATTTTTCTTGTAAATTTCGTTTAAGCTTAAAATTAATTCTTTAGCTTCTCTAGCAGCCATAATTCGGTCGCTAGTGGTTGGGAACCTCATTTTTCTATTCTCAAAGGCTATTGCTTTTTCTATTAATTCCATATCTAATAGTTTAATGTATTTTGTAATTCTGCTATTTTTTCTGGGCTGTTAAATTGTCCTCCAAAAAAAGAAGTTACTGTGGCAGATGTATCATCTTTTATACCTCTAGAAGAAACGCATAAATGTTTGGCGTCTATAATTACAGCCACATCTTCTGTTTGTAAAATACTTTTAAGTTCTTCTGCAATTTGATTGGTAAGTCTTTCTTGAACTTGGGGTCTTTTGGCATAATATTGTACAATTCTATTGAGTTTAGAAAGTCCGATTACTTTTCCGGATGAGATATAGGCAACATGTGCTTTTCCAATAATTGGTACAAAATGATGTTCACAGTTCGAATAAAAAGTAATATTCTTTTCAACCAACATCTGTTGGTATTTGTACTTATTATCAAACAAAGCAACTTTTGGTTTGTTTGCTGGGTTTAATCCAGAAAATATTTCGTCGATGTACATTTTTGCAACTCTTTTAGGAGTTCCCTTAAGAGAATCGTCTGTTAAATCTAAGCCCATAACATCCATAATTTCACCAAATAAAGAGGCTATTTTTTCTTTTTTTTCATCATCAGATTGTAAGAAAGCATCTTTTTTCATTGGAGTTTCTAAACCAGTAAATAGGTGGTCATCGCCAATTTCATCAGTAGAAAAGTAGCTAAGTTCGTCAGTAATTGAGGTGTCTTTTAGTTGGGGTTCTTTTAACATGTGTTCTTTTTTATGTGCTGTCTTTAAAATTTCATAATTTTAAAAAGCAAAGCACTGGTTTTTATCTTTTGGATATTGAGTTGTTCGAAATACTTCTTTGTCTCGAACATTTAAACCTTCCTTTTTCGAAGGTTCTTAACTTTTGATGTTTTGTTTTTCTTCCTTGAACTCTTTGGCGCCACATTTTAAAACTTTTAGGTTTCATTTCTCTGCGCATGAGCTCAATTACTTCTTGCTCTTTTAAACCAAATTGAAATTCTATAGATTCGAAAGTTGTTCTGTCTTCCCAAGCCATTTCAATTATTCTGTCTATTGCTATGTTATTTAATTTTTCCATTTAATAAAATTCGAACTGTTTGTCGTAATCTATTTTTAGGGTTAAAAGTTTGTCTATAAATTTTTTATTTTCTTGCAATAATTTATTGTTTTTAAAACGTACAAAGTTGCCTTGTGCATGAATACTAAAACCACTTGTTTTATAGGTGTGAAGTTGGTAAAAAGGAATGGCCCAACTATAATTTTTTAATCCTTTATTTATGTATACTAGTATTCCTTTTTCTCTAATTTCTATATTGCCATAATTGACATCAGAAACAGTATTGGTGAATTTTTTAAAATTCGGACTCACTTCTTCAATAATCATTCTTTTCGAACCAACACCACCTATTTTTAAAGATGATAGAAGGGAATAAGAGTTGCCCAAAAGTTTTGTAATGGCAATTTTCGCATCATCATTTCTGTGTGTAGTATCGAATATCATACATCAAATCTACAAAAAAAATAATTATGTTTAACTTATTTTATGTATTGTTAAACAAAATTAACAAAACATTATGTTTATAATTAACTTGTTGTAAATAAGTTTTTTGAAAAAATAATACTGAATATATATGATGGTGGCACGGGTGTAGAAATGAGACTTTACTTTTAAAGTAATTTTACTCTGTTTTAAACATTCTATTTCTATTAGAAAGCGTATGTTTTTTTAGAATCCGTAAACTTTCTCTGGCTACTTCTTTATCATTTCTCATATTCCATAGAGTATCGCTGGCTTTTTTACGTGCTTTTTTTAGCGTTACAATTGGTTTCGGATAATCTTCACCAAGTTTAAAGTTGCAAAACTGTTCATCTAAAGGCGTCATTAAATAAGGTTCGTGAACAAATGGTAAAGGTAAATTTGCTAGTTCTGGACACCACTTTTTTATAAAAGTAGCCTCTTCATCATGTTCTAAACTATTTTTTACAGGATTGTAAATCCGTAAGGCATTGATGCCAGTTTCTCCTGCGTTCATTTGTAATTGAGGAAAATGAATACCTGGTTCAAAATCTAAAAATAAATGAGATAAATGTTGAGATGCATCTTGCCAAGGTTGCCATAAAATATGAGTAAAAAAGGAAACCAGCATGGCACGCATTCTAAAATTTACATAGCCTGTTTCTGCCAAACATCTCATGCTAGCATCTATTAAAGGAAAACCTGTTTTGCCTTCTTTCCATGCTTTTTGGTACTCTTCTGAAATACTTTTTTTTAATTTATGAAACCCTTTGTTTACGCTAGCGTTTTCCATGGTGTATTCCATTTCAAACTTCTGAATAAAATGAGCTTGCCATCGGAGTCTTGAAACAAAAGCGCCTAAATGTCTTTTGTTTTTTTCATTTTTATACTTGTGAGCTTCTTGAAAAATTTGACGAATAGATACATTTCCCCAAGCTATGTATGGCGATAATCTACTGCAACTTTCTCTCGCCAAAGCGGGTTTAGAAATATGATACATGTACTTTTCGTGCCTGTTTTCGAAAAATGTTTTGGCATATCTCCAAGCTAATGTACTGCCTCCTTTTTGAAACGGACTATCTAGAGGAGTTTCTAAAGAAACTACTTTAAAAAAACGTTCTAAATTTTCAATTTCTGAAATAGATAAAAATTTATCTTTATGTAGGTTGTTTTTAATTGGGCTTGCCATCATATAATCTTCCCATTTATCAAACCAATCTTCTCTATTTAACAGTCCTCTTAAAACTCCATTATTGGTATTTTCTACCCAATTAATTTCATTGTTTCTGGTATATCGTTTAAATTCTTTATCTCTATTGAAAGTTATTAATAGACCTGTTTCTTGATGAGAAAAAACGTTATGAATCTTATAATTATTTAACAGTTGATTGAACGCAGTAACAACCTCTGTTTGAACACAAAGTATCTTTGTATTAAAAGAAGCCAGTTCTTTATTTAAGTCTACAATAGATTGTTTTATAAAATTCCAATGGCGTTCGCTGTAATGCGGATCTTTGATAAGGGAGTTCTCGAATACATATAAAAAAAGCACTTTGTTATTTGTTTGTAAAGCGTTAAAAATAGCCTCGTTGTCTTGCAAACGAAGGTCTCTCTTTAACCAAATTACATCTATTTCATCTTTTTTAGTACGCATCTATGTTTTCTAATATATGTGCCGCTTTTTCTTTAATTTTAATTCTATCGGTGCTAGACATTTTGTGTAGCACACTGTACATCATTTTCATTCTAAAGTTAGAGGAGAGTTGTGCCTGTTTTTCTTCTAAAAAGTTCCAATAAAGTGCATTAAACGGACACGCATCTTCTTCAAATTTTTTCGCTTTTTTGTAGGCGCAACTATCACAATAATTACTCATTTTCGAAATATAACTTCCGCTCGATACATAAGGTTTCGTGGCTATTTTACCACCATCTGCAAACTGACTCATACCACGAGTATTTGGCAATTGAACCCATTCTAGTGCATCAACATAAATGCCCAAATACCAAGCATCAATTTCGTCGGGATTTACCTGAGCTAGCAATGCAAAATTACCTGTAACCATTAGTCGTTGTATGTGGTGAGCATACCCATTGTCTAATGAATTGTGAATAGCATTTTTTAAACAGTTCATTTTGGTGTTTCCTGTCCAGAAAAAATCGGGTAATTTATTTGTGTTAGATAAGAAGTTTTCCTTTTTGTAAGTTGGCATTAAATGCCAATACATGCCTCTCATATATTCTCTCCATCCTAAAATTTGACGAATAAACCCCTCTACTTGAGAAATATCTATTTCTGATTCTCTTTGTCGGTAAGTTTCTAAAACGTACGCTACAATTTCTTTTGGGGAAATCATCTTTGTGTTCATAGCAAAAGAAATTCTACTATGAAAAAGGTAAATTTTGTCGGTGTGCATGGCGTCTTGATAATCGCCAAAATGAATTAATAAATGCTTACAAAAGTAATGTAGTTGTGCTACAGATTGTTTTCGAGAAATTGGGTATTCGAAATATTTTGCATTTATTTTTCCTATATATTTTACACCTGCTTTTTTTACGTCGTCCAATATGTCACTTACATCATTGTCAAAATTTATTTCTGTAGGAATTAAAACATCGCCTTTCCATTTTTTTCTATTGCTGGCATCATAATTCCATTTTCCACCCTCAGGTTGTTCATTTACCATTAAAATTTGATGTTTTTTTCGCATATTGCGATAAAAATTTTCCATCAAAAATTGCTTTTTACCTTTAAAAAAATTAGCTAACTCTTCTCTTTCTGTATAAAAATGTTCTGTAGAATAAACATGAGTAGGAATTGATAAAGTGTTGGCAAAATCGTTTAATTGTTTGTCTAGTCTATACTCATCAGGAGCCAAATATTCTAGTTCTTCAATTTGTTGTTCTTTAATTAGCAGCAATAAATTGTCCGTTAAACTTTGCGTGTTTTTTGTGTCGTTTATTGTAAAGTAAATAACTTGATGATTTTCTTTTTCTAGCTCATTTGCAAAGTTTCTCATAGCTGCAAAAAAGCCAACAATTTTCTGAATATGATGTGTTACATAGTCAGTTTCTTGTCTCATTTCGAAAATACAGTATATAGTATTTTTATCGGTTTTTGAAAACCAAGAGTGTTTACTATTCAGCTGATCTCCTAAAATTAGACGAAGTTTTTTCATTTTTATTTATAATAATGTTGGTTGTAACCAGCGTTTTCTGTATTTGTAGTTACCATCGTAACGTTCTGCCTGTAGTTGAGTGTTAAATTTTCTATCTCTTGGGTCGTTTCCAACACCAGCAACATACATCCAATTTCCGTAATTGCTGTGTACGTCATAATCGATTAAAAGAGATTCAAAATAAGCGGCGCCAATTCTCCAATCTAGTAATAATTCTTTTGCGAAGTATGAGGCAACATTTTGCCTGCCTCGATTGCTCATAAAACCAGTTTTTTTTAACTCGATCATGTTGGCGTTTACAAAATCATCTTTTGTTGTTCCGTTTATCCAAGATTCTATAGCAATTTTATTGTTGTTCCAATGATAATCTTTCTCTAAAATACCACCAATTTTAAAAATTTTATTTTGATATTTTAACGATATATACTTAAAATAGTCTCTCCAAATTAACTCAAAAATAACCCAATAAGTAGAGTCGTTAGCACCATGTTTTGCCTCATATTCTTTTATTTTCCAATAAATGGTTTTTGCAGAAATACTTCCATTTGCAAGCCACGAAGAAAATTTAGTACTGTAATCTGTGCCCAAAAGTCCGTTTCTAGTTTTTTTATAAAAACCAACTTTTTTTGAGGTAAAAAAATATGCATTTAATCTTTCGAGGGCAGCATCTTCACCACCAGAAAATGGAAAAGCACTGTTCGGATGTTTTTCGATATTCTTAAAACCTAATATTTTTAAATTCGGAACTTCTGTAGGGTTGTTAATAGTGTTATTTTCGTTTTGATTTGCAATATTTATTTCTGCATCAATTTTTACTGTTTTTTCAAGTTTTTTTCTAAAAGCTGTAAAAACGTTAGGAATATTGGTAAAGTCTGTAGCTACTTTTTCTGGTGTATATAAAAATTGGTCATACACTTCTACAAAAGAAACACTTTTAGATAAAGTAAGTTGTATTAAATTATTGGTTTTTACCTCTTCACTTGTCCATTCTTTTTGAGTGTAAATACTCGTAATTTTAAGCAAATCGCAGAGTTGATGCATTTCATCTTCAGGACTTTTAAAATAACTGAGTAGTGTAATGTTTTTTTTGGCAAGATTTTTTTTAAGGTTTGCAACAGTTTCCAATAAAAATTGTGCTCTAAATCTTTCTATTTTTTTAAATCCGAAGTTGTTAGATGTGAATAATTTTGGGTCAAAAAAGTAGACTGCAATTGTTTGATGGTTATTTTGTAAAGATGTTGCTAATGCTTTATTATCGTGAACACGTAAATTGTTACGAAACCAAACCAAGCCTATTTTTTTCTGTTGCTGCTGCATTTTTTACTACAATATTTAACGTTTTCCCAATTTTTCTCCCATTTTTTTCTCCACGAAAAAGGCCTGTTGCAAACCACACAAGTTTTAATTGGAAGATGCTCTTTTTTCAAATTTCACACACTTTATATCAGTAAAAAAAACTAATTATTTTTTGGTCTTTGATACGATAATTGTTTCTTAAATTTCGGAATTGCATAGGTGTCCAATCCGTTTATAGTGGCTATTTTTCCGTTCGAAAGATTAATAAGTCCATCTTTTTGGAGTAATTGGTCATTTACATATAACTCTTCGATTTGAGACACAATAAGCATAACATCATTAGAAGGAACATATATCTCTTCTATAAACTTCATGCTCATTTGAACCGGAGCATTTTTTACAAACGGAGCTTTAAAGGCGCCTTTGTATTCCTCTTCTAAATTGGTTACATCAAATTCAGAAATTTCTTCGGCATATTTCGCAGAAGTATGATGTGCGTCATCAATAATATCTTCATAAATATGATTGATAGTAAAAGTACCCAGTTCTTGTATGTTTTTGTAAGTATTTCTTGGCACTGTAGTGGGCCTTAATATAAAACCTAAGGTTGGCGGATTTGAGCCCAAGTGAATTACAGAGCTAAACACGGCAACATTGGTAATTCCTTCTTTCGAAATAGAACCTAATAAATTTGCAGATTTAAAGCCAGAGCAACTATTTATAAGGTTTATCTTATATATTTTTTCTAGCTTGTCGATGTCTTTTCTTGTAAAAAATGCCATTACAAATCTTTAAAGTTATTTATTTTAATGTTTTTAGCTTTTAAATCGTGCATTAAATTATACAAGCCAAAAAACGTTCTATTTATGTATATAAAATGTTTAGAACCTCTATTACCATTCATGTTTTTAAGCTCTGTACTTTTGGCATATTTCTGACCAAGTTCTGCTATTTTACCAAAGAAAACTTCATCAGAAAAATCAAATATTTCGTTGTTTAAAGGTTGTGTAAAAAGAGATAGCATTTCATGAAACATTGCTCTAAAAAAGTCTAATTCTTCTTTAGAATCATCTTTTCTCAAAATTTCTAATTCATATAGCTTCTCCTCAAAAATTTCGGCATTATTAATACTTTCCGGTTTTGCCAATTCAAAATAAGGTGTGTAAAACTCTAATGGAATTGTTTTCATACAACCAAAATCAATCACTATCAATTCATTTTCTGGTGATATTAGAAAATTACCAGGATGAGGATCGGCATGTACTTTTTTAAGAATGTGCATTTGGTACATGTAAAAATCCCAAAGCGCCTGACCTATTTTTTGAGATATTTCTTGGTTTTGAGGGATGTATTCAGACAAATGGATACCGTTCATCCAATCCATAGTGATTATTCTGTCTGAAGATAAATCAGAATAATAGTTGGGAAATTTTAAATTCGGAATATGTTTACAAGCGGCAACAATATCCTTACTTTGTGCTACTTCCAAAATATAATTAGTTTCCTCTACCAATTTATTTTCTACCTCTTTAAAATATTTATCGGAATCTTTACCTCTAATATTAAACATTTTTACGGCTATCGGTTTTACCAAAGATAAATCTGAAGCAATACTTTCTGCCACTCCCGGATATTGAATTTTAACCGCTAATTTTTTACCTGCTTTTTCTGCTTTATGAACTTGGCCAATACTTGCAGCGTTTACAGATACTAAATCGAATTTATCGTATATATCTTCTGGGTTTTTACCAAAATATTTTTTAAAAGTTTTAGAAACAAGAGCAGGAGATAAAGGTGGGACAGAAAATTGCGATAACGAAAATTTTTCTACATAGGCTTTTGGTAAAATGCTTTTTTCCATACTTAGCATTTGCGCCACTTTTAAGGCACTTCCTTTAAGCTGTTTTAAACCATCATATATATCATCGGCATTATTTTCATTTAATCTTGCTTTGGCTTCATCTTCTGTTTTGGTAATTTTATCGCCATAATATTTTAGGTAGTTTACACCAATTTTTGCTCCTGTAGAAACTAATTTAGAAGCACGTTGTATTTTAGAGGTAGGTATAGAATCTATGGTTTTCATAGGCTTAGGAAAGTATGTGGTTAGTGTTTTTAGTTAAAGTTTACTTTTTCTTTTAAAATAAACTTTCCAAAGTCTATAATGCTTTTAAGCGGTTTAATATCCATTAAATCGAAACGAGCGTTGATAGATTTTTCTATAAAAATATCTGTTTTTTCAAAGGATGCAGAAGTGTCATCTAACCAAAACTTCATGGTAATTAATAAGTGAACCCACGATGATTCTTGTAGTGTTTTGTCTTGTATTTTTTCTAATCGTTCTTCCTTTAAATCTATTTTTTCTATACCGATATTGCTTATATATGTCTTGTAGTCCTCTTTTAAATTTTTTAAAGATTTTAGGTTTTTTAAATCACCATTTTTTTCAATCGCATATACAACATAACTTCTGTTTGCGGTTAAAATTTCGAAAAAGGTAAAGTAAAAACTTAATAGTTTGTTTTTGGCGTCATAGTTTTCATATGCATCGCTTTTTGCCAAAACTTTTATGGTATTATTAAAAAATTCGCTAAAAATTGATTGCTCAATCGCTTCAAAATTTCCGTAGTATTTGTAAAATTCTGCTTCCTCAAAATTATTTTCTTTGGCAAAACTAAATACCGATTTTGGTGCATGGTTATTTTCTAAAACAAAATCCATGTACCATGAAATTAATTGATCTTTTGTAATATTTTTCTTACGAGCCATAATGATTAAATTTTATGTAAAGATACGAATGTTTAATAAAATAAATAAAATGTTAAACAATAATCTTTTGTTAAAAACGGTAAATATTTCACTGTTAGTAAAACCAATTTATTGGAATTGTTATCTTTGATTTTTTTAAAAAAAAGAAAATTATATGATCAGGTTTACAACTGCCAAAAGGGTACTGTCATTTTTTTTATTAATTGCAGTCTTACTTTCTTGTAAAAAAAAGGAATTATCAAATACGAATGTAGATAATACAAGCGTTAAAAGCCTCATAAAAAGTGCACCAAAGGGGATGGTTTGGGTAGCGCCCAAAACTTTTTTGATGGGAGCAAAGGCAGATGATAATTATGCGATGGATAGAGAAAAACCGTCCCATGAAGTTTATGTAGATGGTTTTTTTATTGATGTAAATGAAGTAACTAATAAGCAATTTAGTGATTTTGTTGCGGCAACAAACTACATTACAACTGCAGAAAAACCAATAGATTGGGATGAAATAAAAAAAGATTTACCTGCAAATACGCCAAGACCAGCCGATTCTATTTTACAACCAGGTAGTTTAATTTTTAATAAGAATGCTGGTAAAGTGGTTTCTATGAATAATTACCAGCAATGGTGGACATGGAAAATTGGTGCTAATTGGCGACAGCCAGAAGGGCCTGGTAGTTCTATAAAAGGCAAAGAAAATTACCCAGTTGTTCATGTAAGTTATGCCGATGCTTTGGCTTATTGTAATTGGGCAAACAGACGATTACCAACCGAGGCAGAGTGGGAGTCTGCAGCCCAAGCAAACAACAAAAATAATATTTTTGTTTGGGGAAATGATGCCAATGCTTTAAATAAAAATGCCAATACTTGGCAAGGTGTTTTTCCAACAAAAAATATTTCTGAAGACGGTTTTGAATATATATCACCTATTAAATCCTATCCACCAAACAGTTTGGGTATTTATGATATGGCAGGAAATGTTTGGGAAATGACTTCCGATTTATTCAATGTAAACTATTATGCATCTTTAGATAAGAGCAAAGTATTAAGAAATCCGACAGGTGCAAAAACTCCTTTTTCACCTTCTAACCCAAGACAGTTAGAATATGTTATGAAAGGTGGTTCTTTTCTTTGTCATGCCTCATATTGTGCTAGTTTTAGAATATCTGCTAGAATGGGTATGGAGCCAAGTTCTAGTTCAGATCATATCGGTTTTAGAACCGTAGCAACCCCAGAAATGTTGGAGATTGATTTGAATTAAATAGTTGTTAATGACTAAAAAGCAAGTTTTTTTGGGCTAGCAGAAGTAATTACGTTTAAATATTTCTAAATGGAAATTATCAAAAAAAATCCCAATCAATTGTACTTTAAAAATATAGTTGATTGGGATTTTAAGTGTGGAGATCGTTGAACTCGTAACCTAACCACTCTCTCAACTGTTATTAGATATTGAATATCAATTAATTGAGTGTCAATTTTAATGTTTCAAAAAACCTCTCAAATTCGTTCATGTCGCAATTATTCCAACGTTATCGAGTTTTGAGTACTGATTTACCACAAATTTAATGGTATTGGGTTACGGTTCCTATTTATCACATCAGTATTCCCGCCAACTACAATTGAAGAGGATCTGTGATAGGTGATACTTGTTGTTATAACAGTTGGACTAATACTAATGGTATTGTTAGTTCCCCCGCGGATTCACTTATTTACCTATAACCGTTATATCGTTATACCTGTGGAGGGTTACGCCAACTACATTCTCTGATCAGGACCGTGGTGATTAGGATCTCCCTTCTCAATTCTAATCCGCAGAGATAATCCATCAATAACTGTGGTGGTTGTATCAATAGATATATATTGACCTCCCCCCGCGGGAGGAACTCCTCCTGTATCAGACCTTAAATGGTGAAAAAACGGTTATGGTAACAGGGGGTCAGTACCGTCAAAAAAATATTTTCAGAAAAATGGATGGGATGTGGGACTATACTGCGACACCAGTAATATAAGTCTCTACAAAGTCTACAATCTTATTTTTTAGTCTCTCTGAGGTAGATGATCTTTCTTTCAGTGATGGTCTTTTATCCAACATGTCAATTAGATCATCTCTCAATGGTTCCTTTTCGGTAAAGAGGTAATCACCTATCACTTTTTCAAGTTTACCCTTATCTAACTTCTCTTCATCAACCAATCTATCGATGTATTCCGATCGTTCTTTATCCCAAAACTTTTCGAATTCCTCAGGGATGTTGTCACTGTCCTCAATGTGAGGTAGATTTTCATCAATGAACTTCTCGATTAATTCTCTTTTACTTCTAAGATCGGATTGACCTGAGATGATTTCAATTATTTTCTTTCTCTGTGTATCTTGTTCCTCAATTGGACTATTCTTAAGTGTTGAAAGGAGATTAAGTATGTAGGAGACATTGATTTCATCTCTATGAATAAGTTCTAACTCAAAGTCAATATCATTAATAATGGATACCTTTTCTTTAGAATCACCCTTATGTCTATCATAAAGATCTAAGTACTTACTCTTGTAGTCTTCAAACTCTTGATCCTCCATTTCAGTTTCTTCCATTTCAAACTGAGTAAAGGTGTTAAGAACGTTTTTTACTCGCATTAGATCTCTGAAGAGTTTAATAAACTCGAATTGATCATCCTCACTAATTAAGTCGTTGACACTGTCAACGCTGGGGGTAAGTTTTGTTAGGTTGTTATACGCATCATTAAATCTTTCTAAATAAACCTCGTAAGGTTCCATAACAATGAGATCCTTATTGTCTAAATTAGAGAACAATCGAATTGCATCGTCAGTTTGTTTCTTTAGATTTCTAAAAGAGACAATATTTCCTTGAGATTTCAACTCCCCAAAAATCCTGTTGGTTCTCGAGTACGCCTGAATAAGACCATGAAATTTCAAGTTTTTATCTACGTAAAGAGTATTTAATAATTTACTATCAAATCCAGTAAGGAACATGTTAACTACCAATAGAACATCGATTTGTTTCTCCTTTACTTTCCTTGCAATGTCATTGTAATAATTGTAATAGGATTGACTATCCTTAGTAGTGTAATTAGTTCCAAAAGTTTTGTTGTAATCCCCAATAAAGTCCTCTAAATAATCTCTTGAGTGTTGGGTTACATATTCAGATTCAGGTTCTGCTGCAGTAGAAAACTCCTCTCCAAAATTTCCAAGGGTGTCTTTGTCCTCTTCGTTGGATTGGTAGGAGAAAATAGTTGCAATTTTTAGTTTCTTATCATTATCTAAGTCTTTTTGTTTCTCCCTGAAGATCTTATAGTACTCTACCAATACCGATACACTCGAAACACAAAAGATAGAGGTGAATTTTCTGTTATGGGTTTTACGGTCATGGTTGTTAATGATATAATCAACTACACCTTCTAACCGTGCGGGAGAATTCATCACTTCTGTCTCATCAATATCTTCAACATTTATATCTACAATACTTTCCTTCTTCTTAAAAGTACTAATGTACTCTACAGAAAATTTTAGTACGTTTTCATCTCTGATTGCATCAGTAATAACATACTTGTGTAGACACTTATTAAACAACATGGTTGTTGTTCGTTTTCCAAATTCGTTTGACCCTGCGTTTTCCTCAAAGATCGGTGTTCCTGTAAATCCAAACATCTGAGAACTTGGGAAGAATTTTCTAATTTCTTCATGTGTCTTTCCAAATTGACTACGGTGACATTCATCAAAAATGAACACCACTTTTTTATCTGCAAGACCTTCAACTCTTGATTGATACCTATTTTTGGTGATCGCAGTGTTTAGTTTCTGAATTGTTGTAATGATCAGTTTGGTATCTCCCGCCAATTGATTCGCAAGAGTGTTTGTGTTGTTTGTTCCGTCTATACTTCCCTTAGAGAAAGAATTAAACTCTTTAGTTGTTTGATAATCCAAGTCCTTTCTATCTACTACAAACACTACTTTATGGACATTTGATAGTTGCGTCAGGATTTGCGCAGTTTTAAATGAGGTAAGGGTTTTTCCACTTCCTGTAGTGTGCCAGATGTATCCAAATTTATCAGTCGATTTAACACGTTCTACGATGTTTTCTGTTGCGTAGTACTGATATGGTCGCAACACCATTAAAACTCTATGAGTCTCGTTTAAAACGATGTATTTGGTGATCATTTTGGAAAGGTGACAAGGTTCCAAAAAGATGTCCGTGAATTTTGATAATTGGGTGATGAGTTTGTTGTTTTCATCACTCCAATAAAAGGTCTGTTTAAAAGATCTTTCTTTGATCGGATTGTTTGCGAAGTACTTAGTGTTTACTCCATTAGAAATCACAAATAGTTGAATGAATTGAAAGAGTCCGTGACCTGAACCATAGGAATGTCTCTCGTAACGATTAGTTTGATTAAACGCCTCTTTGAGCTCTAACCCTCTACGTTTCAATTCTATTTGAACAAGAGGTAAACCATTTACTAAAATAGTTACATCGTAACGGTTCTCGTATTGTCCCTTTATGGTGATTTGGTTGGTTACCTGAAACTCATTCTGACACCAAAACTGTTGATTAATCAGTTCTATGGTCTTAGTCTCGTTCTTATCGTTAATGTAAGGAACACGATCTCTTAGAGTCTTGGATCTTTCAAAGATATTTCCCTTACTTATGTAGTTTAGAATCTGTTTGAACTCGTTATCATTGAACTTAGTTTTATTATGTTTCTCCAATTGAGATTTTAGGTTCAATACCAAATCCCCCTCGTCTTTAATTGAGACTGGAGAATACCCTAAACCAACTAATTGGTCTACCAAGTTATTTTCTAATATTAGTTCAGGTTGTTTAGTCATCTATACAAACATTTTTTGAAGGAGTCCTTTTTTCCAAGTTTTTGATTTATCGATTTGGGTTTCTAATAATTCAATTTGAGTATCTAATTGATTTGAGAAGTTTGAAATTTTAGTCTGTTCTTCATTTGAAGGAATTGAAATGAACATTTGAGAATATTCAGAAATCCAATACCTTTTATGTTCGGAAAGAACAAATCTCAAATTTTTCATAATTTCAAAAACAAGTTTGAGGTTATAATTATTTGACTTTACTGTCAACATCTTCATTGCAGATGACTTCATCTTGAACTCAAAATCTACATAATGAAAAGATGTTGTAAAGTCATCAAAAATTATTGTAGGAAGATTAGAATATACACCTGTAGTCTCATTAGTATAACCTAAAATAAAGGATTTACCTGCAGTGAGAACAGGAAGGTCGTAACTGTCAGAATAATCGGTTGAATCAACCAAATATTTCGTTGGTTGTTCATAATTTAAAACATCTTCTAACCTCTTCTCCTCCCAATCAGGAAATTCGTTACCGTTGTCGTCTTTAAATCGAATCTCTTGGTTGAAGATCTTTTTCATCACACCCTTTTTATAGGTTTCCAAAAGGGTCTTTTTCTTCTCTAAAAGTTCAATTCGTTTGTCTACCGCAGTTAGGAAGTCTGCAATTTTTTGTTGTTCAGGGAGGGATGGGAATTTTATTGGACAATTTAGTACCTCAGACTTTCTAAGATTTGTCTGCCCAACTCCATTATCAAACTTTAAATAATATTTATGTCTGTTAATTCGGTAAAATAAAAATTTATTCACCTCTGTTTCTGATTTTATCGAACAGATTCTCTGATTGAGAGAGAAATAGTCACCCTTTTCAAAATAGTAACACTTTGCAATCGCCTTACCATTAGGTATATCACTCATAACCATACATAGACTGTCATCAGGAATAATGGAAAGTACTTTATCCGTATATTTTCGAACAGTACCCTCAGTAGAAATAAATTTAGAATTTACTACTACCACATTTCCATTCTCATCTATTGATCTTTCATGTCCTACACCATTCTGAAAATTAATTACCTTCTTCAATTTGTCCTGTTTCTATTCATTAAAAAATGAAGGAAACCTTAATCTCGGTATGTTTTTTACCTCACTCATATTAAAATGGGGTTGAGATATTAAGTTCTTTACAGAAAGATTGAATGATTTGATTCGTTTCTGATAGATCCTTTTCTAAAGATTGAATCTCACCTGAAACTTCTTCCAAGTCTACATCCTTTTCCTCTTCAAAAGTGTCTACATATCGAGGGATATTAAGGTTGTAGTCGTTTTCTGCAATTTCTTGAAGGGTCACCACAGAACTGTACTTATCGATAGATTCTCGGTTGCGGTAGGTATTAACCAATAATTCCACATCTTCATCTCTAAGTTCATTTTGTTTACCAACCTTTATAAAATGATCATCTCCACTTGCATCAATAAAAATAATGTCTTCGTCTTGTTCTCTACATTTTTTTAATACAAGAATACATGTAGGAATACCAGTACCAAAGAAGATGTTTGAGGGTAATCCGATTACTGCATCCAAATAGTTGAGATCTTTGATTAGATATTTTCTAATGACTTCCTCACTTGACCCTCTGAACAAAACTCCGTGCGGTAAAACGCACGCCATGGTTCCATTATCCGCTAACTGATACACCATGTGTTGCACAAACGCAAAGTCTGCTTTAGATTTTGGTGCAAGTCTACCATATTGAGAGAATCTCTCATCTGATGCGTACAATGGATTTGCATCACTCTTCCAGTTTAAGGAGAAAGGTGGATTTGCAACAATACCTTCAAATCGTTTATCAAGGTGTTGTGGATCCTCCAAAGTATCTTCTTGACGAATATCAAAATCACGATAATGAACATCGTGAAGAATCATATTCATTCGTGCAAGGTTAAAGGTTGTTCGATTGAGTTCTTGTCCGTAGAACTCACCAACCTCTACTTCTCTTGCAACACGAAGTAATAACGATCCTGAACCACAGGTTGGATCGTATACGCTCTTGAGTTTAGTTTTACCAGTAGTAATAATTTTAGATAGAATCTTAGATACCTGTTGAGGGGTATAGAATTCACCCGCAGATTTTCCTGCACCAGACGCAAACTTTGCAATTAGGTATTCATACGCATCACCTATTACATCACTCTCAACTTCATCCAATCGAAAGTCAATTTCATCTAAGTAGGTTAGGATATTGACAATGATCTCATTTCGTGCATTGGGAGTTCTTCCCAACTTGGTTGAGTTGAGATCCAAATCCTCAAAGAGTGCGTTGAAGTCATCTTCACTTTCAGTACCTGAAGTAGATTGTTCAATATGGTTGAGAACAGATTGAAGATCATCCAAAATATAGGAATTGGAATTACCTCTTTTTGTGATTGAAGAGAAGAGTTCCTCTGGTTTTAAAAAGTACCCTATTGAAATAAGACTTTCCTCTTGAATTGCATCCAAAGTCTCTTGATCTTTTACCAGTTCAAAATCTGTTACAGATTCTCCCTTGAGTAGTTCATCTGCATACAAATGTTGTTTCTCACTCAGGTACTTGTAAAATATAAATCCAAGAATGTAGTCGCGGTAGTCATCGGGATCTACTTTCCCTCTTAGGAGGTTTGCGATCCCCCACAATTGCGCATCAAGTTGGCGTCTCTGTTCTTCTGACATAGATTTTTATAATTTATTACCCGATTTTGTTATTTACTAACTTATCAGGTGTAGTTTTTAAAATTTTTGAAATTTCAAATAGGGTACGAATAGAGGGTTGAGATTTTTGGTTACACCAAGAATTGATGGTAACAACGGATACTCCCATTAGATCAGATAATTTCTTTTGAGAAATTTCTTTTTCTTCCAACACCGATTTAATTCTATTGTACTGCATACTCATTTGAGTTTTAACAAATATAAAAATATTAAGGTAATTCTTATATAAGTTTTACCTTAATTTTACTACAGGTTACTTGTAACCTGAAAGGATTGAGATTTTAATGAGATCCTCTTCAACCTTGTTCCAAACGTAATCAGGTGTTCTTTCCCTGCAGGAGAGAATTTCTTCAGGAGAAGTGATCGTTTGAAAATCAGAATAGTTTGGAAACTGTTTTCTAATCCCCTCTCTCAATTCCTGTTTCAATTCATTATTTTTCAATTCTCCGTAGTCGATTTCCTTTTTTCCAATTTGATTTATCAATTCTCTATCATCAATAATCTCTTCTGTTTTTACTTTTTCCTGTTTTCTATTAACAATTATCTTTTTACTGTTGTCTGGTTTTTTGGGTTTATCAAATAAACCATTCGGTTTTTTGGGTTTGTCAAATAAACCATTTGGTTCTTCTTTTTTCGCATTGATTTTACGCGGTCTACCACCCTTTTTTCCATTTTCTCGATTTTTTTCAATTCTTTCATTGTATTTTAAATTATTCAACTCTAACGCAGGTAAGACACCATTCCACAGTAGGTTATCCTCAACTGATTCTAAAACCAATTCTGCACCTTCGTGATATGAGATTAAATTGTTAACAAATTTTCTGAGGGTAGAATCGTCAATTAAATCAATTGACGATTTCCAAGAATGATAGAATAAGAATGATTTTTTTTCTGTTTTCATATTTTAAAAAATGAATCCTCAATCGAAAAAGTGAACCTTACAACACTTAATCAAATGAGGATTTTTTAGTTTTTATTATTTGATTGTAAGGTTATATAACCTATACACATTTAAATTTTAAAAGTCAACCCCCTTTTGTATGACTTTTTTCAATTACCCAAGTACTTATAGTTAAGAACTATATTAAATGAAGAAATCACTAAACAGAAAACTTGTAGTGCGCATCACAGAGGATCAGTACTGTAGACTTCAAAAAAACATCCTTGAAGACAAGGTTTCAATGTCGCAGGTCATCCGTGAGGCGTTGCAAAATAAATTGAACAAAATTGTAATCGATGATACGTGGAAAAGGAAATTTAGGGTGTAACTACTGGTGCAATCACCTTCCTACTGAATTTGAAATCACCCCGTGGGAGAGAGAACTGTTGCGTGAATACTATTTAAAGGATCTTGGAATGATATCTGAACAAGAGTTGGACTACCAATCAAAAGAACTTAAATTAATGATCGATTTTGGTCGTAGGATGAATTATTTTTTGTCGGAATAATACAGACTTCCAATCCAATTGAAATTATTCTAAAACCCCCTTAAAATGGGTTTAAATAATTATTTGAAGAAACTATTCAACTGTAGGGTTCTATACCTTATAACGAATGAGACCTCTTTTTTTTAAAACTCTGTGAATTGATTTGAAATTATTGAGTGCATATACTTTAGCAGCGTATTCAAGAGGGTTGTTATCGTATCCTACTTTCCTATCGTATAACTCATAAATTTTTATACCTGATTTCGTTGATACAAATATGGAGTGATGGATCTCCTCAATAAGAGTAAGTATAAATGAATGAACATTATCTAAATTTTTAAGACACAGGGTTATGGAGTGATCCTCCTGTTGATAGAACCCTTTAAATTCATCATTGGGGGAATAATCATAAATGACTCTCAAGTCCTTGATTTGGACACCCAAATCGACTTGAATCATCTCTAATACACAATTATAAACCTCACTTTTTCTTTCAGTGACTTCATCAATGGTAAAGATGTATTGAGGAAATAATAGTTTTATAATCACCATAATTAAAGTAGCACCAGTTACAACCCAGTACCCAATTACCAATAGATCCCATAACTCACTCATTTTTTTTAAAATATTTTTTAGACGGTATTGACCCCCATTATAATATCACCGTTTTACCACCATTTAAGGGGGGGTACCGGGGGGAACCCATCCCGGGGGGATAATATATATACATCAATTCATTCACCATAGAAGAATCATATAATTCTATGCAAATTAAAATTGAACTACTCAGTAAGATCACCTTCAGTCTTCAATTGTTATTGGCACAGTAAACAATACCTCAATTAGGACCATTAATGTAGTTGCATTAAATTTGAAGTAAATCAGTACTCAAAACTCGATTTGGTTGGAATATATGCACCTAACACGAATTTGAGGAGTTATTTTGAACTTAGATATTGACACTCAAACAAATGATATTCAATATCTTATAGTGTTGAGTGGGTAGTAGAAGTTAGTGGTCCTTTCGACTCCACTATTTACCCACAAACACTGAGGATTTAGTCCATTAATTTGGCACTATTCTCGGTGTTTTTTCTTCCTATCAAACAACTCCCAAACTAAGTGTCTACAGATCATTAGACTTAATTTAATGAGTTCTTTAATAGATTCTGTAGGGTGTTTAGATTTATAGGTCCATCCTTAGGGATCTCTACTCTTTGATTTAGTTTTTCATCCAATAACTTCATACCTTCTTTCACATGAGAATCTTCTACATGGGTGTAATACATAAGAGATGTTGAAAGTGATTTGTGAGATAACACCTTTTGAAGAATTTGTAATGGAATTCCAACTTTCATCATGATCGAACTTGTAGATCTCCTGGCACTGTGCCAGGTCACTTTTTCATAATCTTTAATTCTTGACATTGAACATATCTGTTTGATTTCATAATTGAGTCTTACGTTAGATTTCATTGGAAGTAGTTTACCCTTTTGAATCTGAAAATCCCCATTAGTTAAAATTTGTAATGATTTTACTGCGTTAGAGATCAGAGGAACTGACACTCTTGATTTTGACTTTTGTCTATAGGTCTTAATCCACATCATTCCTTCGTCATCGGTATAAAGATCTTTTTTAGATAATTTATTCATGTCTGCGTACGCAAGACCTGTATAAACAGAGAATAAAAAAAGGTGTTTGACATGATAGAGTCTTGGAAGGTCAACCACCAAGTTTTCTAATTTTTCAATGTCTTCAAAACTCAGGTAGTGACCTTGTTTTTGAATCATCTTTATGGAGTAATTAGGGAAGGGGTAACGGTCCAAATTTCCATTGGATACTTCTAATCGAATAAATCTTGTAAATCTCTGATAGGTCTTATAAACCGTATTGTGTGCAACCTTATATTTATCTCGTAACCACAGATCAAAATTCTCCATAAATTCCGAATCTAACTCATAAAGAAAGATGTCATTTCTCTTGGTGTAGTGTTTGATAAATTCCTCGACTCTGAGTTTGGTGTTTAAGTATTTTACGTAAGTGGATCTTGTGTACTTGGATGGAATTTTTCTTTCCATCCTCTCTAAAAATAGATCGTAAGACTCTATAGTTTTTAGATTTTTAGAGAATCCGTTCTTTAGTTTGTCTTTGACAGTATTTGGATTAAATGGTTTACCTGAAACTACCAGTTCATTTACAACCCTTCGTCCTCTTGAAATAAAAGAGAGTAGGGTATCATTAATTGATTTTGAATCGGGATCAGTTCCGATCACTTTAGAATATTTTTGATTCCATTTCGATTTCACAGTCCATAGACCGGTGAACATTTGTGTTCGTTCCCCCGACATCACTATAGTCATCACAATTGGGAGTTCTCTTTTGTTGTTTGGGTTGTTTTTTAAAAAGTAGTTGAACTTGACATTACTCATAATTTCCTGTTTTTTAATAAGTTAATAACTAATTGATATACAGTACTCTATGACCTTAAAAATCGATTTCTGTGACCTAAATGCACCTAAATTGGATGTGATAGGTTTAGTTAGGTGCAAATATTCCAACAGAAAATCGGTTTAAAGAGACAAAAACAGGATGTGTTTAAAGATCTACGGACACCCTACAGAATCTATTAAAGAACTCATTAAATTAAGTCTAATGATCTGTAGACACTTAGTTTGGGAGTTGTTTGATAGGAAGAAAAAACACCGAGAATAGTGCCAAATTAATGGACTAAATCCTCAGTGTTTGTGGGTAAATAGTGGAGACGCCGAGAATCGAACTCGGGTCCAAACAAGCAGCCAAAAAGCTTTCTACATACATAGTTCTTATTCGATTTTCGACTAAAGACTGATTAAGAACAACCTACCATTAGCTTAACTTCTTTAGTTTCGAAAACCTGCCGAAGTTTCAGGTTTTCTATGTTTATTTTTACGATGCCCAAAAGTGAAACGCCATAAACCAGGGCTTTTCGTGGACATAAAGCTTTCCCGCCTTGCGGGACTAGGCTAATCTTACTATTAATTCAGATTATGCAGCTAAAGCGTAGTTATCTTCGCCGTTTAAAAAGTTGAAATTAGGTTTTACGAGTGTTATTTCATAACTCGGTATGCTTACAAATTCACTGACCTTGCTGTCAAAACCAGTCGTCCCCTTAATGGAATGGTAGCCAATACCTGCTCCATTTTATTTTTTCAAAGAACACCAAATACACTACAAAAATAATACCATTTTTTACATTAAACACTATTTATTAAAGTACGTATTTTGTTAAATTCTACAGAACAATGTGTAAAAAAGAAATTGTTCTTATAGGCAAGCAAAAGTATGAAAAATACAGTTGCCCATCTGTATAAAATCTAATATCTTCGAGCAAATATTAAAGAACCTTTGCTACACCACAATTTAGCACTTTTTAAACCCTAAGTAATATGAAATTTGGAATTATTAAAGAGCGTAAAAATCCACCAGATAAAAGAGTAGTTTTCTCACCCCAAAAATTAGTTGAGTTACAAAACCAATTTTCTGATGCAAACGTTGTTGTAGAAAGTTCAGATATTCGAGTTTTTACAGATGATCAGTACAAATGTAATGGAATACAAGTTGCAGAAAATTTAACAGATTGCGATGTGCTTTTGGGTGTAAAAGAAGTGCCAATTGATGCTTTAATAGCCCGTAAAAAATATTTTTTCTTTAGTCATACCATCAAAAAACAACCTTACAACAGAAACTTGCTAAAGGCAGTCTTACAAAAAAAAATTACCCTCTACGACCACGAAACTATAGTTTCTGAAAACGGAGCTAGATTAATTGGCTTTGGTCGTTATGCAGGTATTGTTGGCGCTTACAATGGTTTTAGGGCAATAGGTTTAGCCAAAGAGTTGTATCATTTACCAAAAGCAGCAACTTTGTTAGACCAAAAAGAACTTGTTAATGAGCTTAATTCTATAGCAATACCGAATATGAAAATACTTTTAACAGGTAATGGAAAAGTGGCATATGGCGCTAAAGAAATGTTAGATGCAATGAATATTCCTGCTGTTTCTGTTGATGAATATTTACATAATAATTACAACCATGCAGTATATTGTTTGGCAGATGTGTTAGATTACAACCAACGTTTAGACGGAAAAGTAATTGATAATTTAGATTTTTATAATCATCCAGAAGCTTATAAAGCCAATTTTATGCGTTTTGCAAACGTTACAGACTTTTTTATTGCTGGTCATTTTTTTGGTGATGGAGCTCCTTATTTATTTTCAAGAGAAGATGCCAAATCACCAGCGTTTAAAATAAAATACATTGCAGATATTTCTTGTGATATTGATGGCCCAGTTGCTTCTACAATTCGAGCATCAACTATAAAAAATCCTATTTATGGCTATCATCCGCAGAAAGAAAAGGAGGTAGATTTTAAGGATGAAGAAGCCATTGTTGTAATGGCAGTAGATAATTTACCCTGTGAATTACCAAAAGATGCCAGTGAAGGCTTTGGTGACATGTTTTTAAAAAATGTAATTCCTGCTTTTTTTAACAATGATGAAAATGGCATTTTAGAGCGTGCAAAAATTACAGAAAATGGTAAATTAACAGAAAGGTTTTCTTATTTACAAGATTATGTAGATGGCAAAGAATAGCACTTATTTAAGTAAACATTACTTATGTTGAATTATAACCAACAGTTTTTAATAGATTTGGCAAAAATGAAAATGCCTTTCGGAAAGTACAAAGGGTATTTTTTAATAGATTTACCAGAACAATATCTTGTTTGGTACCGAACAAAAGGTTTTCCGAAGGGAAAGTTAGGGCAACAAATGCAACTTATTTACGAACTTCAACTAAATGGTTTAGAGGATATTGTTCGAAAGATTAAACAAAATTATTTGTAGTTTATTTTTGAATAATTCCGTAACAAATATGTGCAATTCCTAAAATATTTATGGCAGGATTCCAGTAACTAGGAATGTTAAAACAAACTATAGCTAGTAAGATTGAGATTCCTGATAAAACAAGAATGTTTTTTCGTTGTTTATTCTTAAAAAGAACCAATAGTAGTGCGTAAAAAACCAAGAAAGTAGAGGTTAGGTAGTCTTCATAACCGTTTTCTAATAAAAGAAAACCCGCTATAGTAACTGTAATAAGACCAAGTATAAACTGAAAAACTGCAATTTTAGTTTTACGATTCCATAGTAAAAATTGAAAAGTTTTTGCATTTCTTCTAGCAGCAAAAAAAAGTGCCAAACAGCTTAATAAAATAAAAGAAGCAATACAAGAGATTACAACTACCTCTAAAATTTCTGGAGACAGCATACCAATGGTATGGTCATCTATTAAAAAGCTATCCAAAATATATTTTAAAATAAAGGCCAATCCTAAAAAATAAATACCAATTACAATACTAGTTATTCCTTTTAGAGTAAAATTAATTTCAAAATTATCGTGGAGTGTACTTTTTTTATTCATAAATAGCTATATCTTTCGTAAAGATACAAAAAAAGAGTACGTAACATAATTCAAATGAAGCCTGCAGAAAATTACTTTTTAAGTCAGCCAGAACCATATAATCAGCTGCTTTTAAACTTAAAAATGATTATAGAAACCAATTTTTCTGATTTAAATTTACATTTTAAATGGCACCTTCCTTTTTATTATGTAAACAATGTGCCTTTTTGCTATTTAAATTATGTAGCGAAAAAGGATATGTAGATTTGAGATTTTATGTGTGTGATGCGCTTTATCCATATGTTGGCAACAAGCTGTGAAATTCGTCAATTAAAGAAAAATAGATGATTAAATTGATAATTTTGTATCTCTGATAAAAAGCTGAATAAAATGAATTTAGAAGCTCTAAAAATAGAATTTGTTCAAGAATTTTTAAAACTTCAAAGTGAAGAAGCGGTTTCACGTCTTGAAAAAATATTGAGAAAAGAAAAAAATGCTTCAGACGAGCGGATATTTGAACCTATGACTAAAGAGGAACTGAATAAAAGAATTGACAAATCGGAATCTGATTTCCGAAACAATCGATTTAAAAACAGTTCTGAACTTTTAGCAAAATACGAATAATGAAATAATCACAGATTTTATATTCGGTTTTTATTAGCTAAATTAGTTGCTTAAACACGCCACTAGTCATACACAAAACCGATCAATTTTTGGTGATTGAAAATAGAAAGAAAGTTGCTTCTCTAAGATATTTTTCTATAGATGATATTGATGACCGTCTTTTAATAGAGGTTTTAACGATCATATATCATCATAAAATTAATGAATTGAAAGAATAAAGGGAAAAAAAATCTCCACTAATTATAGGGTTATTAGTGGAGATTTTTTTTGTAAAACTAAATTATAGTTTATTAATTGTTTTTCTAATAGTTACTAGGTTGGTCAACAATTTTTCTAAACCATTTAGATGTAACATATTTGCTCCGTCAGATTTAGCATTTTTAGGGTCGAAATGAGTTTCTATAAATAAGCCATCAACATTATTTACAATACCAGCTCTAGCAATGGTTTCTATCATTTCTGGTCTTCCGCCAGTAACACCAGCAGTTTGGTTTGGTTGTTGTAAAGAATGAGTTACATCTAAAATTGTTGGTGCAAACTGTCGCATTTCTGGAATACCTCTAAAATCTACAATCATATCTTGGTATCCAAACATGGTACCTCTATCGGTAATCCAAGCTTTATTTGAACCAGCATCTTTTACTTTTTGAACGGCATGTTTCATTGCACCCGGACTCATAAATTGACCTTTTTTTAAGTTTACTACCTTTCCTGTTTTTGCTGCCGCAACTACCAGGTCTGTTTGTCTTACTAAAAAAGCAGGAATTTGCAATACATCTACATAAGCTGCAGCCATTTCTGCATCAGAAACTTCATGGATGTCGGTAACTGTTGGAACCCGAAAAGTTTCAGATACTTTTCTTAATATTTTTAGCGCCTTTTCATCACCAATACCAGTAAAACTGTCTATTCTACTTCTATTTGCTTTTTTAAAACTTCCTTTAAAAATATACGGAATTTCTAATTTATCGGTTATAGAAACTACTTTTTCGGCAATTCTTAATGCCATATCCTCACTTTCTATTGCGCATGGTCCTGCTAGTAAGAAGAAGTTATTTGCATCTGTATGTTTTATATTCGGAATTTCAGATAAAATCATTGTTGTATTTTTTTACAAAAGTACACAAAATTAATAGTGTTTTAAATGCCAATTTCTACCTTTTTGTTCCTATAAAATTAGTTATATTTATACTTTTAAAATTTAATATAATGAAAAAAATAGTTGGTTTATTAGTAGTATTGGTATTCGTAATAGGTTGTGTTTCTATAACAATTGGTAGTAAAGGTGTAGCTGGTAAAAATGGTTTAAGTGCATCAAGCAAAAAGGCAGACAATAATGTGTTTATCGATTCTAATAAAGTTAGAAAACATCTGTATACGTTGGCATCAGATGAAATGGAAGGAAGAAAATCTGGGACGCCAGGTATAGAAAAAGCGGCTGTTTATATAGAAAACGAATATAAAAAAATAGGCTTATCTACTTTTGAAGGACTAGATAGTTACCGACAAACATTTACCTTTAACACAAGAAGGTCTAAAACGGCTATTACCTCTAGTAATATTATTGGTGTTTTAGAAGGAAAAAGTAGGAAGGACGAGTACGTAATTATTTCTGCTCATTACGACCATTTAGGAATGTCAGAAAGTGGAGAAGGAGACCGTATTTTTAATGGGGCAAATGACGACGCATCTGGTGTAACCGGATTATTGGTTTTGGCAGATTATTTTAAGAAAGTAGGTAACGAAAGAACGTTAGTCTTTGCTGCTTTTACTGCAGAAGAAGTGGGGTTAATTGGTTCTAAACATTTTGGTAAAAGTATCGATGCAAGTAAGTTTGTAGCTGGTATTAATTTAGAAATGATAGGGAAAACACCAAGTTTTGGTCCAAATACAGCTTGGTTAACCGGTTTTGAGAGATCCGATTTCGGGAAAATTATTCAAGAGAATTTAGAAGGAACAGGGTATCAGTTATTTCCAGATCCGTATAAAAAGTTTAATTTATTTTTTAGATCAGACAATGCTTCATTGGCAAGATTGGGGGTTCCTTCTCATACGTTTTCTACAACTCCTATAGATGTAGATGCGGATTATCATCAGGTTTCAGATGAAGCCGAAACTCTTAATATGACCGTAATAACTCAAACAATTCAAGCGGTTGCGAAGGGTACAGAAAGTATAATTAATGGAAAAGATACCCCCACTAGAGTTGAGATAAAAGAGTAATAAAAGTGCTAATTTCAATTAAAAAACCTGCTTAAATATTTTTTAAGCAGGTTTTTTAAGGTTGTTTATATTAAAATTGATACCTTATAGCAAAGGCAAAACTATTTCCTATTCCATCATAATTTCCAGTTATTCCTACTTCTGGTCTATAGTCTAATGAAATTAAAATTGGTGCGTTAAAGTTATATTCAATACCAACAATTCCTGCACCATAAAGGGCAGAAAAACCAGAATCGAAACCACCACCAAAACCAGCGTACCAATTAAATTGGTTTTCTAAGTTCCAAACCCATTGATACAAACCTGTTCCTTTAAAACTACTAAATTCGTTTCTTAGTCCAAGGTTTATCTCTAATCTGTTCAAATCGGTCATTTTTTTCTGATACAAAATAGAAGCGCCTAGTCCATCTTTATTGTTAAAGCGCAATCCTATAGCATTATCAGACATTTCTTGTGCGTTAATAACGGTAATTGTAGTTAATAATAAGCCTAAAATTAGAAATGATTTTTTCATTCTGATATTTTTTGAATTTATAATTGCGAATATAATAAACTTGCTCAATTTTAGAACTGAAGTCCCAAAATTTAAGTATTTCATTCACAAAAATAAAAGCCTTAAGTTGTGTGTAAATGATGCAAATTGTCGAATGATAGATTCCCATAAAAACTAAATCATATTTTACAAAGCTTTTGTATTTTTGTTGTTTAATATATTTTTCATGAACATTCATTTTATAGCAATTGGTGGTAGTGCAATGCACAATTTAGCAATTGCGCTACACAAAAAAGGATACCAAGTTACTGGTAGCGATGATATTATTCATAACCCTTCTAAAGCTCGTTTAGAAAAATATGGATTATTACCAGAAAAATTTGGCTGGTTTCCAGAAAAAATATCTTCAGATATATCGGTAGTTATTCTAGGAATGCATGCTAAAGAACACAATACAGAATTATTAAAAGCTCAAGAATTAGGACTAAAAATATATTCTTATCCAGAGTTTTTATATGAACAATCTAAAAATAAAACACGTGTAGTTATTGGGGGTTCTCACGGAAAAACAACAATTACCTCCATGATTTTACATGTACTAAATTATCATGAAACACCTGTAGATTATATGGTGGGTGCTCAATTAGAGGGTTTTGAAACAATGGTACACTTAACAGAAGAAAATGATTTTATTGTTTTAGAAGGAGATGAGTATTTAAGTTCTCCGATAGATAGAAGACCTAAATTTCATTTGTATAAACCCAATATTGCACTTTTAAGTGGTATTGCATGGGATCATATAAACGTATTTCCTACATTCGAAAACTACACAGAACAGTTTCGAATTTTTACAGACTCTATGGTAAATGGCGGGAGTATGGTGTATAACGAAGAGGATAGTATTGTTAAAGAGGTTGTGGAGTCATCTACAAATCACATAAAAAAATACCCGTATCAAACACCTGAGCATTATATAGAGAACGGAATAACTTATATAGAAACGCAAGAGGGAGATTTACCTCTAGAAATTTTCGGAACACATAATTTACAAAATTTAGCTGGTGCAAAGTGGATTTGCCAACATATGGGTATTGATGAAGACGATTTTTATGAGGCAATAGCGAGTTTTAAAGGTGCTAATAAGCGTTTAGAAAAAGTTGCAGAAAATAATAATACCGTTATTTTTAAAGATTTTGCACACAGTCCTAGTAAAGTTTCTGCAACTACAAAGGCATTAAAAGAACAGTATGCAAAAAGAAAAATAGTAGCATGCTTAGAATTGCATACTTATTCTAGTTTAAATGCAAATTTCCTATCTGAGTACAAAGGTGCTTTAGATAATGCTGATAAAGCAGTGGTTTTTTACTCGCCAGAAGCTGTTAAAATAAAGGAATTAGAAGCCGTAACAGCAGCACAAATTGCTGCTGCTTTTGATAGAGAGGACTTGGTTATTTATACCGATTCTGTTGCTTTTAAAGAGTTTCTTTTTAAAGAAAACCTAGAAGATACCGCACTAATTTTAATGAGTTCTGGAAATTATGGTGGTTTAGATTTTAATGATTTAAAAGCTATGAACTCCTCTTTTTAAGTCCGAGTTGTATTCGTTTTTCTTGTTGCCATTCCTTATCTAAAACTCTAGAAAAAAGAAATTTACGATACGATTTTTCGAATAATGATTTGTAAATAATTAACCATCTAGCTTTTAAAAATAGTTTGTTCTTTATTCTTTTATGTTTTTTGCTTGTAAGTGAATTATTGTTTAATTGTTTGTAAAATTCTAATACATATTTTTTTGTGGCGTCAGTTTCTGTATATTCTAAGGAGTCAACTTTATCAAATACCTCGTAACATATTGCCAAAAAATTATGTAAATGATTTGCCAGATCTTGCAATCCTTCAAAAGCATTTTTTGCACTTGTCTTTTGTGAAAGCAAGTAAACATCGTATGCATTTCTTAAAGCCATGTTTTTAAATAAATTACCATGATCGTTAATTTGTTTGGCAATTACCGATAAGCATAGCTGGTGTTTGTAACTTAAAAAACTAATATTATTACTAGTTTGAATTGATTCTTTTACAGTTTCAAAATTAAAATCTTCAGAATACTTCTCTTTTAAAAATTCTTTATGCACTTCTAAAGCAGCAATTTTATCATTTTTTATTAACCTTGGCTTATGCTTAAATTGCGGAAACTCATAATCTTTATTGTGAAATTTGGTGTATTTATGTTGTAAAAGTATTTCAAATGCCTTGTTGTAAGAATCTTTTGGTACTATAAAATCGATATCTCCCACCATTCTTTCTGCAATATCTTGGTATAAGCCTTCTAATAAATTTCCTGTTCCTTTTAAAAAAATGGGACGAATATTATGAGCTAACAACAATTCATTTACTTCTTTTGCTTGTGCAATTATCTGTGCATTTCTGTCTCTGTTAAGAGTTGTTAATTCTTTCATATAATTTACCAAATCTTTGGGCAGATAATGTAAAAAATGTGCATTTTTAAAATGTATGTACAACGCAGGAAAAACATAATGATTTGTGCTAACTGCTACCACAGAATTCCAATTAACCCTATTTTTTTTAAGCGCTATTTCAACAGCGTTTTTATGAGTTTGATTGGTAGATATTGTTAAACATTTAGCAATAAAAAAAAGGGTTTCTTTATAGCTCATTATCGAAAATTTTAGAGACAGCAGCAATCATTTCGTTGTTATTAGAATAGGTAATGGTGTAACAATTAATGGTATCAAACCACTCTAAAAAGATGCTGGCATTTTTTTTTATTGGAGAAAGCCAAGAGTCCGGAACTAGCTCTTGAAAAGCGTTAATTTTAGAAATTTTAGTAAAGTGTAAGCTACTATCTTTTTTATATTTTATAAATACAATGTCATTACAAGGTAAACTTTCTAAAAAATTTGTATTGTTTGGTTTTAGATAGCGAACTATTTTATTCAATCGTTTGAAATGATATTCTGCAGATGTTTTTAGCTCAGGAAACAATGGAAGTAAAGTATCCAAGCTATTTTTTTTGATAGAAATAGCAGCAGGAAAACTATGAACCATTTTTTTATGAACATCTATTGGCACAAAATCATCTGCCAAACAAGTAAAACCGTTCGATTGTAGCAATGCCAAAGATGTACTTTTTCCGTTGCCAGAATCGCCTAAAAATAAGATACTTTTTTTATTGTTTGCAACTGCAGAGGCATGAAACACACCCAGCCATTCATCTTCTTCTTTTTGATGAATTTTTTGAATAAGTTCCATAGAAAACTTTCCCTGAAAAAAATGAACTTCTGTTAAATCCCAACTTCCAATAAACTTGGTATCTACATAAAAATAGATTTTTTTATCGATAGTAAATACATAAAATTGCGTGGTGGTAACTTCACTTTCTTTTATTTCTAAATGTGCAAACTTTGGATGTACTAGAAATAGCTCATATTCAGAAAAAAAATGTACCTTAAAAACTATAGTGTTTACTTTATAAAGCTTAGTAAATTCGAAAGTGTTCGGTTTTTTTTGCTGTTTTTTTGTGTTTTTTTGTGTACTTTTTTTATCAGTATTAGCACCAATTAATTGTTCTTTTACATCTTTTACAAATAGAAAAGTATCTTCTTCAGGAAGCGATAATTTTAAAGCTAACTCTTCAGCAATTTTTTTAAGAGAAACATTGTTACTTATTTTTTGCAAAATAGCTGCTGTAGCATTTTCTAAAACAATGTATTTGTTACTTTCTTCTTTCCAATAGATGGTTTTATTTTCTATTGATTTGTATAAAATAGGAGGTTTACTGTTCATTAGAAATAAAAATACTTATTTTTAATTCAACCCACAAAAAAAACGTTTCAAAATAAATTGAAACGTTTTTTTAAAGTGTTTAATTACTATTCTAAAAGCCAGTGCCTGGTGCATTCGGACTTTGCGCTTGTGCCGCTTTCGGATTTAAAATTAAATAAGTACTAATAGCAGTTAATGCTGCATATTTAGAGTAGTTACCAATTTTTTTTAATGCAGTTTTTCGAGAAATATTAGGGTTCTTTTTCATCTTATAGCTTTATTTAATAATAATTTTTTTGTTTAAAACATATTTTTCAGTGGTCACATTTATGAGGTAAATACCATTCTTTAAGAATGATATGTCTACATCATATTGTTTGGTTTTTTTATTCTTTACTATTTCTTTACCCAAAATGGTGTAAATTGAAAGTGAATACGAATTGTTATTTAATCCGTTAACGATAAGGTAATTATTTGGTGTGTTGTAAATATCTGGTTTAGAAACCTCATTATTCTTTACACTCAAAGAGCTTGAAGGCTTGGTATGAATATGAAACCTATCTTCAGAAGAATTCTTAAAAACAGTGGTAGTGTATGTTATACTATCGTCATAAATTTCGTGCATTGTATTGTGTAACTTATCTTCTAGATATAGTTTATAAGAATCGGGTAACAGCACATTTTCTGCAGAAAAAGTAATCTGCTTAGTAGTTTTAGTATTTACAACAATTGGTATAACTAAGTTTTCTATGTTTGCGTTGGGAAGTGTTTGAATTGCTAATTTATATTTATTGTTATCAGAAATAAGCTTGCTGTATAACGTTAATGAGTCTTTTATCCCCTCAAAGAGTGAGCTGTCATAGCCATTATCAAAGTTGATAGTTTTAGTGGCTCTGTAATAAATTTGTGTTTTTTTTAATTTAGATTTGTCACTTATTACAAGGGTAACTGATGGTTGTTGATTATTATTTTTGTAATAAACACCATTAGAAATGTGCGATTGCATATTTTTTTTAAATTTAAATATCGTTCCATCATTTTTAGCTTTTACAAAAAAACCTTGTCCTGGTGCAATAAAATGAGCATTATTTACTTGGTTAACTGTTGTATAATCTCCCAAACCATTGTTAGCCTCTTTGTCCCAAAACCAAGCGGTTTCCTCCGCTAAAACATCATCTCCATTAGCACCATTTTGTATTAAAAGATTATTGGTTAAATCTGCAGAGTTGTTTAAAGGTAGAAATGAAGGATATGGATTGCCTAATAAGTTGTAGTTATTATTTGAGTTGGTGTTCATGATTACATGAAAGTCTGTATCTGGTATATCCCCCTGAAAGCCAATATTACCTTTATTTGTGTCAGAAATATTTCCAATGTTTGAATTCGGAGAGATAGTATATCCTTTTCCACTTTCAAAATTTCCTGCATTTGCTAAAGTAGTTTCCGCTGGGTTAGCAGTTATAGGTTCAGTAATTTTATAGTATTTCCAATTGTTATTTGCATTATTGTAACGAGCAATAGCATAATTATTTCCATTGGTTCGAAGGCCTACAAAATTTGTAAAATTTTCTATACTTTCGCCAATAACGGGTGCAGAAATTAGAGACCATTTGTTCGTATTATCTTTATTTGTCTCTAAAAAGTACAGAAACTGATTACTAGTGTTTTTTATATAAGTTCCTTTTACAATTAAAGAGCTGGCATTTATTGTGTTGGGAGCAATTATTTTTGATTTCATATTAATTTCTGCAGTTGCAGCTACCAACACGTTTCCATTTACAGTAAGAGAACCACCTTCTTTAATGCTAACCATAGCGTTTATTTGTAGTTGAAAATTACCAGTTTCAGCAGAATTTGTTGCTATTATTTCTAAATTATTTGGCGTTGAATTAGCATCGGGAATTATAGTTAATGAATTTGAATTTGGAATGCCATTCGACCAATTTAAACTATCGTTCCACTCATTTGAAATTCCGATCCATGAGGTAGTGTTAATTGTAAAATTCTCTTGAGAAAACGGAAGTAAGTTTTCCCCATTCTCTGTGTTTCTTGTCCAATTTGTAGCCGCATCATTCATAAGGTCACTAAAATACTCTGAATAGAGTAATTTGTTTGATCTAGAGCCGGTAAATACTCCGCCATCGGGACTATTAGTAGGGTTGAACTCCAGGAAATCTATAGCTACAGATAAATCACTGCCACCAAGTCCAGTGCCTATTAACTCTGTTGTAATTGTTCCATTTTTTATTCCAGTTAAAAATAATGTAGGGGTAAACCTATCTGTGCCAAGGTATGCAAACAATGTTTCTCCACTAGCTATTAAGCCGATGTTTTCATTGTTAGAAATTTGTCCAACAGAAACATCATAATGAGTATTGGCTTCATTATCTATATCTGTAAAAGTTATTATTCTACCAGCTTTTATAGTTTTATCTCCTGTGTTCCAGGTTAAAAAACCATCAGAACCTGTTTCTGTAAATGAAGAGGTAGTTTCATTCCATTCATAATCAGTAAAATAAATTGTTGTATTTGGTGAGATATCTGCAAGTATTGCAATTGCAAAATCATCGTCTCCATCTGTGTTTATTGCAGTAAATGCAATACTTCCTCTAGTTTGAGATTGAATGTTTGTAGGAGCGAAATTTAGGCATAGGAGTATAAGCCCAACTTTTAATAGGTTTTCTTTTTTCATAGTTATTTTTGTTAGAGACTCAATATACAACAAAAATATTTGATAGTATTTATAAAGGGTTAATTGCTAGTAAAATACTAATTAGTTTTTACGCCAAAAGAAAGGAGTAAATAAAATAAGTACCGTAAATAATTCGAGTCTACCAATTAGCATTAAAAAAGAGCAAAACCACTTTGCAGCAGTACTTAAATGCGCAAAACTATCTACAGGACTAACCGAACCAATAGCAGGCCCAATATTTCCTAAAGAGGAAGCAGCAGCACCAAGTGCAGACATAAAGTCGAGACCGAATAATGTTAATATTACAGAAGATATTATAAATATTAACATATAAATTACAAAGAAGGATAAAATGTTAAATACAATATTTTGGTGTACTGTTTTGCCATCATATCTTACCGGAATTATGGCATTAGGGTGCAAAGCTTTTTTAAACTCTAAAAAGCTATTTTTTAGCATTACAATATGTCTTACTACTTTTATTCCTCCACTTGTAGAGCCTGCTGAACCTCCAGTAAAAAAAAGGGCAAAAAATATTCCTGTAGCAAAGAAATTCCACATAGTAAAGTCAGCAGAAACAAAACCAGTGGTGGTAATTACAGAGGTTACCATAAACAAGGCATGCCTAATGGCACTTTCTGTGGCGCCAAATACTTTTGGGTGGCTAATGGTAGTTTGTAAATTTGGGTCTTGAAAAAAGATAATAATTAATGATATTACTGCTGCAACTCCTAGAGTTACAAAGAAGTAGTATTTAAACTCTTCACTGTTAAATACTTTTTGAATTTTACCTTTTAAGGCAAAATAGGTAAGTACAAAATTAGTACCGGCAATAAACATAAAGGCAATAATTATATATTGAATTATTGGTTTGTTATTGTAAAATGCCACGCTGCTACCTTTGGTAGAAAATCCACCGGTACTCATTGTAGACATAGCATGGTTTATGGCGTCGAACCATGTCATTCCTGCTACTTTTAAAAGTAAAAACTGAACAGCTGTAAGAGTTACATATATTAAATAGAGTCTTTTTGCTGTATCTGTAATTCTGGGGTGTAATTTATCTGCAGATGGCCCTGGAGCTTCCGCCATAAAAAGTTGCATTCCTCCAATACCTAAAAGTGGTAAAATAGCAATTGTTAGTACAATTATACCCATACCACCAATCCAATGTGTGGCACTTCGCCAAAATAATATTCCTTTTGGCATTTCATCAATATTAGTTAATATCGAAGATCCGGTGGTTGAATATCCAGAAATAGTTTCAAAAAAAGCATCTGTCATATTGGGGATAGCTCCCGATAATATAAAAGGCAACATTCCTGTAAAAGAAAGAGTTAGCCAACCGAGTGTAACTATTAAGTATCCTTCTTTTTTGTGAATATTAACATCGTTAGGTTTGTTTAAAATAAAAAGTAAAAGCCCTACAAAAACGGTTATAATTCCTGCGCTTAAAATACCCCATTTTTCTGGCTCGTTATGATACATACTAAAAGGAACGGCAAGGAACATAAAAAAGCCATTTAGCATAGCCGTTATTCCTAAAAAGCGATAAATTATTTTTGTGTTTAGAGTTCTCATGTTATCTAAATAGGCTTTCTACCGTCTGTATGGCTTCTGGCAAGCAAAACACAATTACTTTGTCTCCGCTTTGAATTTTCATTTTTCCAAAAGACATAAAAGGTTTACCATCTCTAATAATTCCTCCAAAAACTGCTTCTCTAGGAAAATGTAAGTCCTCTATTGCTTTTTCTGTAACCTTAGCATCTGGTCTAACTTCAAATTCAAAAACTTCTGCATCTATATTATGAAGGTTTGCAAGTGCTAGAATTTCACCTTTTCTAATATGTCTAAAAATATTACTTGCAGCAATTAACTTTTTGTTAATTAAGGATTCTATACCTATAGTTTGAGAAATATCGATATAATCCATATTTTCTACCAAAGCAATTGTTTTTTTTACGCCTTTAGATTTTGCTACTAAACAAGACATAATGTTGGTCTCAGAATTTCCTGTAACAGCAATAAAAGCATCTGTTTCTCTTATATTTTCTTCTTCCAGTAATTCTAGGTCTCTACCATCGCCATTTATTACAAGCGTATTGCAAAGGTCTTCTGCTAACAATTCTGCTTTTTCTCTATTTTTTTCGATGAGTTTAACATTAAAATTGTCTTCACAAAGGTTTCTGGCTGTCTTTTCACCAATACTACTTCCACCTAAAATAATAACATTTTTAATATTAAATTGCTTTCTTCCAATAATAGGGTAGAGGTCTTTCATGCTGTAATTTGGTACAGAAAAATAAACCTGATCGTTAATTTGGTAGGTAGTATCTCCTCTCGGAATAATTGTTTGACTTACGTTTTCTCTTTTAATAGCAATTGCAATAAAATCGATATTTTTAAACTTGTGTTTGGCCTCTTTTACGGTTAAATCTACTAGTGGAGATTTGTATGTTAAAGAGGTTCCCATCACATTAAAAACTCCGCTTTCAAATTCTACAGTATCATTAAAAGAAGATTGATTTAATAGCATTTTTATTTCATTTGCAGCGAGTTCTTGTGGCGAAATCATAAAGTCTAAACCAAATTTCTCAAAGTCGACCTCACAATTGTTTAAAAATTCTGGATTGTCTATTCTTGCAATGGTTTTTTTTGCACCTAGAGATTTACCAATTACCGAAATGGTAAAGTTAGTATTCTGACTTTCTGTAACAGCAATTAATAAATCTGCAGAATCAATACCTATTTCTTTTAAGAGTTTAATAGAAGTAGCATCTCCTTTTTTGGTAATTACATCTAAATGGTTATTTAGGTAATTTAATTTTTCTGCATCAAAGTCTATAATATATGTATCTTGAGACTCGTAAGAAAGTAGCTTTGCTAAATGAAAACCTACATCTCCAGCACCAGCTATAATAATCTTCATATTTTAAAATATAGAATATAATGCAAAGATATAAAGAGTTGTGCAGGTAAAATATAAAATTTCAAAATTTATGATAGGTACTATTGTTTTTTGTACATTTAGCAATGCATGAGAAAGAAAAGCTGACTATTAAATCTTGGGCTTTAGACGATAGGCCAAGAGAAAAATTATTGTCTAAAGGAATTTTGGCACTATCCGATGCCGAGTTAATAGCTATTTTAATTGGTTCGGGAAATAAAAGTGAGAGTGCGGTTGCATTGTCTAAAAGAATTTTAAAAGAGAGCAATGCTAGTATAAATGAGCTAGCTAAATTATCTGTAGAAAAATTAATGCTTTTTAAGGGAATTGGAGAAGCAAAAGCGATTACTATAATTACTGCCCTTGAGCTCGGTAAAAGAAGACGATTAGAGACAGCTTTAGAAAAAAGTAACATTCATTCGAGTAAAGATGCCGCTAATATTATGCAACCCATTATAGGCGATTTACAGCACGAGGAGTTCTGGGTTTTATTTCTGAATAATTCTAATAAGGTGGTGGCACAGCATCAAATTAGTAAAGGCGGCTTAACAGCTACAGTTGTAGATGTTCGTTTGCTTTTTAAAAGGGCATTAGAGCTTGCATCTGTAGCTATTATTATTTGTCACAATCACCCTTCTGGTAAGTTGCAGCCCAGTACATCCGATAAAAATATAACTCAAAAAATTAAAGAGGCAAGCATTACTTTAGATATAAAACTACTAGATCATATAATAATTACTGAAAAAACGTATTTTAGCTTTGCAGATGAAGGAATTTTGTAGAATGTAACAGTAAAAAGTAGTTATTTTAATTAATGATATTAGTTTATACACATAAAATTACACCCAGAGTTCGCTATATTTTTAAGCATATTTTTAGTAGAATTTTGTTGGTTTCAATAGATTTTACAACAAAAGTAGAAGAGTTTGTGGCTTATAACGGTCCTAAATTAAGTTATACCAAAGCTCCTTTAGGAAATGAATTTTTCATAAAAAGCAATTCTTTATTGTTTGAGCAAGGCGTAAATGATATTGAAATTAATGTTCAGAAATGGGAAGAAATTCCGTGTTTTTTTTCTGTCGGAAAAAAATCTATCATTCCTTTCGATATTTTTGCGGCAAGTTTTTATTTGATTTCTCGCTACGAAGAATATTTACCACATGTTAAAGATGAGCATGGTAGGTATACAGCTACACAAAGTTTGGCTTTTAGAAAAAAGTTTTTAAAAAAGCCAGTAGTAGATATTTGGGCGTTTAAATTATTAGAAAAATTAAAAGATAAATTTCCAGATTATACCTATCCTAAAAGAACCTATAAATTTATTTCTACTGTAGACATAGATAATGCTTTTGCCTACAAGCATAAAAGTTTTATTAGAACAATTGGTGGTTTTGCCACCGATGTATTTAAATTTCGACTTTTAGATGTTTGGTATAGACTTTCGGTACGATTAAATATAAAAAGAGACCCTTTTGATAATTTTCAGAAAATTATAAATATTAAAAAGGCTAAAAATATAAAAACTATTTTCTTTTGTTCCGTTGGCAATTACTCTACCTACGATACCAATGTTTCTGTTTCTAAAAATAAATATAAGCTACTACTAAAAGATTTAGTAGACTATGCTCGTGTTGGTTTGCATCCTTCTTATCATACCATGCAAAATGCTTCGTTGTTAAAAACAGAAAAACAACGTTTAGAAACAATTACACACATGCCCGTAAAAAGGTCGAGACAACACTATTTAAGATTTAATTTACCAGAAACATATCAGCAATTAATAGACCTAGAAATTGAAGAAGATTACTCTATGGGATACGCTAGCGATGTAGGTTTTAGAGCTAGTACTTGCACACCATTTTATTTCTACGATTTAGATTTTGAAATACAAACACCTCTTAAAATTTTCCCTTTCGCATTGATGGATACCACCTTAAACGACTACCTTAAAAGTACACCAAAACAATCTTTAGGAATAATTAGAGATTTAAAAAATGAGGTAAAAGCTGTAAATGGTACTTTCATTACCCTTTTTCATAACGAAAGTTTAAGCAATCATTTACGCTGGAAAGGTTGGAAACGATTATACGAATCCATGATTAAAATTGCTATTTCTTAAGATGATTAAATACATTAAAAGAAAAGATTTAGATACTAAAAAATATGACGATTGCATACAGAAATCTATACAATCGAGACTTTATGCTTTTTCTTGGTATTTAGATATTGTTGCAGATAATTGGGATGTTTTGGTTTTGGATGATTACAAAGCAGTTATGCCAATTCCTTGGAAGAGAAAATTTGGTGTTAAATATGTTACACAGCCTTATTTTTGTCAGCAATTAGGAGTTTTTTCAGTCGATGAAATTAAAGATGATTTTGTAGATGAGTTTATCAATAAAATTCCAAATTCTTTTAAATTGATTGCTTATCAGTTCAACTCTCAAAATAGATTTTCAAAAAAATCTTTTACCAGAAAAAATTATTTATTAAACCTTCAAAATGATTATTCATCAATAAAAACCAATTATAGAAAAGATAGAAAATATCGTATAAATCAAGCTAGTAAACTAGGAGTAGTGTTTGTACCAACATCTTCAGCATCTTTAATAAAACTCTTCAAAAAGTATTATTCTTTTTTAAATTTAACTTCTCGTCAATACAAAATAATCACGCTACTTATTAATACAAGTATCAAACAAAAAAAAGGTTTTGTAATAGGAGCAAAGCATAAAAACAATGTTCTTGGGGCTAGTTTTTTTATTAAAGAAGGAAATAGAATTTACTATTTATTTTCTGCAGTTTCCACAGAAGGGAAGGAAAAGAATGTTGCTAGTTTATTAATTAATTATACAATTAAACAGTTTTGTAATACCAACATAATATTAGATTTTGAAGGTTCTATGATTCCAGGAATTGCCTCATTTTATAAAAGTTTTGGTGCAGAGCTAGAAGAATATCAATATATTAAAGTAAATAAGCTATACCCTTTTATTTAAGCTGTTTTTGAAGTAGTGTTTTGTATAAATTTAAAAACCAAATACAAGATAAAATACCCGTAAACCACATTAAAAAAGCAGAGGTTATTGCTGCACCTTTTATGCCCAATTCTGGTATTAAAAAATAATTGCTTACTACGTTTAAAAGTAAAGCAATAGTAGCTATGTAGTAGTTTATGTGTGCTTTGCCAATAGAAGATAGTAAATTGCCAAAAAGACCTCTAAAAATAAAAACACCTGTAACACCAACCATTAAAATTAAAAAAGTGTCTGTATAATTAGTAAAATTAACATCTAAAAGTGTTATTATTTTATTTCCAAAAAAATATGACAAACCAACCATAAAAATACTTATTACTGTAAATAGTAGCATGTAGCTTTTTATGTAATTATAAATGTATTTTTTATCGAAAATTTTCTCCGTAAACGCAACAAAATCTGTAGCCATAAATACGCGTGGTAAAAAAAGCATACTAAACGGAATTAAAGATATGTATCTGTAATTGGTTACCATTTCTGTATTTGCTAATAGATATCCAATTAATAAAATATCAATCACAAACAGTAATTGTGATGCTACATTAGATAAACTGGCAAAAAAACCATATTTCCAAAATTTAAAATTTGTAATATTTATAGTTTCTTTCAGCTTAAAATTAATATTTATTTTATTTAAAAATAAAAAAGAGGTTAGCATTGGCGCTAAGACTAATGCAATTGCATATCCTAATTCTTTTAAAAAATAACTAAAACAAATTACAGAAATTACTAGTATTAAGCTTTGAATAATCTCTACAAAAGCGAAACGTTTGTTGTTATGTTGTAGGCGTAATTGAGCTTTTATAATTTCTAATAAAAAAGAGGGGATAATAATAAAAGAGAGTAAAATTACATATTTTTTTGTTTCTAGAAATTGAAAATGTATGATACATGTAGTTATAAAGATAGTTGTAATAAGTAAAAACGAAACTCCGAGTCCTTTTTTAAAAACATATAAGAATAAGCTGTTTTTTTCTTTATTTGTTTTTAGTAAAGCACCATATCTTATAAGGCTTTGGTGTAATCCTAAACCACTTACAGGCAGGATAAAAAGTATAATATTATATGCAAAAAGAACAATACCTAATTCTTTGTTTGGAATTAATTTAAGAGCAAACCAAGCAGCTAAAAAAGAAAAAAATCGGCTAAATAAGGTAGCAGAAAGCACATAGCTTCCAGAGCGTTTTAAAAAATTTAATATGTAGTTTTTAATTAGTTTCAGAGCTTATGTTTAAGGTTTTTAAGTATAGTTTTTCAAAATCTGAAGTTATTTTCTCTTCAGAAAAATTATCAATGGTATATTGGTGCATTTTTGTTTTATTAGGAACAAAATTATTATAAAATAAAAGAATTTGTTTTGCTAATTCATCTTCATCTTTAATGGAAATTAATTTACCAAAATCTTTAGGAAAATACTCTTTTATACCTCCAACGTTTGTAGAAATAACGGGTATACCACAAGAAAAAGCCTCTAAAATTACACAAGGTAAATTTTCATAATTACTAAAAAGCACAAACAAGTTGCTAGTTCTAATTTCTTTGGCAACTTTATAATGCTCTATTTGACTAATAAATTTAATTTTACTAAAATCTAAGTTTAGTTCTTTAGCATAATTTATATATTCTTCAGAATTATTTCCAATCATCATAAATTCTAAATTAGATATTTCATCTTGTATTTGTTTTACAACCCTTAAAATCCCTTTAATATTTTTGTGTTTATTTATCATATTAGAAATATGCACTATTTTAAAGGCATTACTGGTATTTTCTATAGGATAAAATATTTTGGTATCTACTACATTTGGTACTATTTTGTAATTACCTTTAAAACCTAGATTTAATAAAGAGTTTTTTAAATCTTCAGATACAGGGCATATAAAAGCTGCGTTTTTAGTAATGATTTTAGAAATTAGCTTTCTATTAATTGATATATTTTTAGCAAAAGGGTGGTGGTAGCCAGTAAAATGTTCTGAAATTATAAAGGGTTTTTTATAAAACCATTTCAAATACACACTAAAAATACCAAAAGGATAGATTTCATTTAAATGGATGATATCAAAAGCATCTATTTTATGAAGTATTTTTATAAAGGATTTTAAAAATAAATATGCTTTTTTTACAGGATTTTTGGTCTGTGTAACATAAGCTATATATTCATGTACATGTTCTTTTTTTCGAATAACAAGCTCTATATTTTTTTTACTGTTTTTATCAGTGATAATGTGTAAAGTACTTACTTTATGTTGTTTAGAAACGGCATTTGCATGTCTTTGAATAAAATCTCCATTATTTGGTAAAACCCTTGAAGGATACCAACCGCAAATAAAAAGTATGTGAAGTTTGTTTTTCAAAAAAATAAATTTATGCAAACAAATATAACAACTAAATGTGCTTTTTTATTGTGAATAATCTTTACTTTTAAGCCATGGAAATTAAACATGTATTTTTTGATTTAGATCATACCCTTTGGGATTTTGAAAAAAACTCCGATTTAACCTTTCAACAAATTTTTAGAAATCACCAATTAAATATTGAATTAGATTCTTTTCTAACCGTATACAAACCATTAAATTTAGAGTATTGGAGGTTGTATAGAGAGGAAAAAATTTCTAAGGAAGCGCTAAGATATGGTAGATTAAAAAATACTTTCGATGCCATAAATTATACCATTCCAGATGCATTAATCCATACTATTGCTACTGATTATATTAATAATTTGGCAAATTTTAATAATCTTTTTGAAGGTGCTTTTGAATTATTAGATTATCTGAAAGATAAATATTCGCTCCATATTATAACAAATGGATTTGAAGAAATTCAAGAAAAAAAGATGGCAAATGCTAGTATTTTGCACTATTTTGAACAAATTATCACCTCCGAATCTGTAGGGGTTAAAAAACCTAATCCTAGAGTTTTTGAGCATGCCATGCAAATTTCAAATGCCACACCAGATAACTCAATAATGATAGGCGATAGTTTAGAAGCAGATATAATTGGAGCACAAAATGTAGGTATGAAAACCATTCATTGTGTGTTTGATAATATTACAAAAACTGATAAAAACTTCATATCAGTAACAAATTTAACAGACATTAAAAACTATTTATAATTACTTAAAATACAAATTATCATGAAAAAACAGCTTTTCTTTTTATTAGCTTTTGCTTTGGCTAGTACTACTTTCTTTTCTCAAGAAAAGAAAATTTCTGATTATGAATTTATTATAGTTCCTCAAAAATTTGGGTTTCTTAAAAAGGTAGACCAGTATCAAACAAGTTCATTAACTAAATTTTTACTTAAAAAAAATGGATTTACAGTTATATTAGATTCTGAGCAATACCCAGAGGCACTAAAGAAAGACCGTTGTAAAGCACTGTTAGCTAGTGTTGTGGAGGAGTCTTCAATGTTTAAAACAAAAGTATCGATAACGTTTAAAGACTGTTTCAATAAAGTGGTTTATACCTCAAAAGTGGGTACAAGTAAGTTAAAAGATTTTAAAGGTTCTTACCAGGAAGCTATTAGAAATGCACATCAAAGCATGGAAGAGGTTGTATCTAACCCATTAAAAAATAGCAATACTATTGTCCAAGCACAAAAAACAAGTATTCCTAAAGAAAGTGTCTCGATACATCAAGTAAAAGAAAATGTATCTTTAAGTACAACCGATAAAAACATTTTATTATATGCGCAGCCTATAAAAAACGGCTATCAGTTAATCGATAAAAAACCTGCAGTGTTATTTATTGCACTTAAAACAAGTGTACCAAATTATTATATTTTAAAAGATAAAGCTGGAGTATTATTTAAAAAGGATGAGTTATGGTTTGTAGAATATTACAATAATGATACTTTAATATCTAAAGAATATCAAATTAAATTTTAATATTCGTACTTATTTTTCCACCAATTTTTTAAAGTTTCTCTAAACTGATTTTCTCGTTGGTTATTACCTGGTTCGTAAAGTTTTGTTCCTGAAATTTCTTTGGGTAAAAACTCTTGTTCTTTAAAATTATTACTATAATTATGTGAGTATTTATACTCTTTTCCGTAGTCTAAATCTTTCATTAATTTTGTTGGAGCATTTCTTAATGCCAAAGGAACAGACAAGTCTCCTGTTTCCTTAACAAGTTTCTGTGCAGCTCCAATTGCTACATAAGAAGCATTACTTTTAGGAGAATTCGCTAAATATATTGCACATTGACTCAGTATAATTCTAGATTCAGGATTGCCAATTACGGCAACAGATTGAAAAGTTGTATTCGCTAAAATTAAAGCTGTCGGGTTTGCATTACCTATATCTTCTGATGCTAAAATTAACATTCGTCTAGCAATAAATTTTACATCCTCGCCACCTTCTATCATTCTTGCCAACCAGTAAACTGCTGCATTTGGGTCGCTACCTCGTATCGATTTGATAAATGCAGAAACAATATCATAATGCTGTTCACCAGTTTTATCATAGTGAGAAGTATTTTTTTGTATTTTATTTAGTACTAAATCATTCGTAATTACAATATTATCTTCAGAAGAAACTAAAAGTTCAAATATATTTAACAATTTCCTTGCATCACCACCAGAAACTTGTAAAAGCGCAGCAGTTTCCTTAAGCTGTATTTTTTTTCTTGATAAGATTTCATCCTTTTCAATAGCTCTTTTTAATAAAGAAATTAAGTCCTCTTTATCAAAAGCATTTAAAATGTATACCTGACATCTCGAAAGCAAAGCAGGGATAACCTCAAAACTGGGGTTCTCTGTTGTGGCACCGATAAGAGTTATCCATCCTTTTTCTACCGCACCAAGAAGAGAGTCTTGTTGAGATTTACTAAACCTATGGATTTCATCTATAAATAAAATAGGATTTTTTGCAGTAAATAAACCGCCTCCTTTTTTAGCCTTTTCAATAATTTCTCTAACCTCTTTAACTCCAGAACTTATGGCGCTTAAAGTATAAAATGGCCTTTTACTTTCTGTTGCAATTATATTGGCTAGTGTTGTTTTTCCTATTCCTGGAGGTCCCCACAAAATTAATGAGGGTATAATACCTTTAGTTATAAGACTTGTAAGTACCCCATTTTTACCAACCAAATGTTGCTGACTAATATAATCTTCGAGTTTTTTAGGTCTTATTCTTTCTGCCAAAGGTTCATTCATATGGTAAAAATACTAAAGATTTATGACAGATTTTACACTTTTTATTTTTGGTTGTATTTTTGTTATCATAATTATTATGAACGAAGAACAGCAACTTAAATTACATAGTAAAGTTTTTATACTGCCTCTATTGGGTGTTTTTTTTATTTGGTTTATTTATTGGGTAGAAATACAATTTGATCTTAACTTTAATAAATATGGTATTTTTCCAAGGACAATTGTTGGGCTGAGAGGAGTATTATTTTCACATTTTATTCATAGCAACACTAGCCATCTCTTTAACAACTCTATTCCTCTTTTTGTTTTACTTTTATGTGTAAGGTTTTTTTATAAAGAAGTTTCTTATAAAGTTTTATTGTACGGCGGTTTTTTTACAGGTTTTTTCACTTGGCTTATTGCAAGAGAATCTTACCATATTGGTGCCAGTGGTATGGTATATTTGCTCTTTAGTTTTGTTTTTTTTAGTGGAATATTAAAAAGACATTACCGTTTAGTAGCCTTGTCTTTAATGATTATTTTCTTATATGGTAGCATGATATGGTATATTATGCCCGTAAAAGAGGGCATGTCTTGGGAAGGTCACTTATCGGGCTTTTTGGTAGGAATAATTTTCTCTTTTGTTTTTAAAAATACCGGTATTGTTAGAGAAAACTACGAATTTACACCTACAGATTTTGACTTATTATTTGATGAGAACGGTAATTTTTCTCCACCAGGTGATGAAGAAGTTAAAGAGTCAAATTCAGACTAACTTTACCTAATAATAATTTATAACTATTTAGTTTTAGTTCTTTGTCTTACAGTTTCGTATAAGAAGGCACCACATGCTACCGAAACATTTAAGGAAGCAATTTCTCCAAGTAATGGAAGTTTTGCTTTAGAATCTACCATTTTTAATATTGAAGGGTTTACACCTCTATGTTCAGATCCCATAATGATAGCTGTAGGTTGTTTAAAATTGATGTCAAATATAGAGTCTTCTGTTTTTTCTGTAGCTGCAACAGTTTTAATTTCTGATGCTTGTAGCATAAATACGGCGTCTTTTATATGATCTACTTTACAAATAGGAACTTTAAAAGCTGCACCAGCAGATGTTTTTATGGTTTCTGCATTTACAGGAGCACTTCCATTTTTTTGAATAATTATACCGTTTACACCAGTGCATTCGGCAGTTCTTATGATAGCTCCAAAATTACGAACATCAGAGATTTGATCTAGTAAAAGAAATAGGGGAGAATCACTTTTTTGTAAGGTGTTTTCTATTAATATTTCTAAGTCGACGAATTCAACGGGAGATATTTGAGCAACAGCACCTTGATGGTTACTGTTTTTAGATAATCTATTTAACTTTTCTACTGGAACCATACTAGTAGTTAGTTTTTTTTCTTTAATCAGCTTGTCTAATTTATAAAAAAGTTCTCCTCTTAGTCCTTTTTGTAAGTATATTTTATTGATAGTTGAGCCACTTTCTATAGCTTCTATAATCGCTCTAATACCGAAGATATTTGTCATGTCTGTATCCATGCTGCAAAGGTACTTTTTAATTTGTTATGAAAAATTATTTTTTTAAGGTTTCATATCATTATTAGTTTTATTTCAAAAAAAAAACTGCCTCAATATTGAGGCAGTTTTAAAAATTTTATAATACAAATATTATCTACTTATATTAATGTTATTTTGAATTTCAGACTGAGGAATTTCAAAAGTTAATTCATCAGCATTGTACATAAACGACTTTCCTGTTTCAAACAAGTGGTTAGCACCACGAGTAACAGTAGCTTTATTACGTTTCATTGCTAAATAACTTTTACCTTCACCCCATAATTCAATACGAGTCTGTAAGTATACTTCATCAATTAAAGCCTGACCAGATAAACCATCTATATATGCGTAATCAGCTGCAGAATCTAATCTTAAGCTTAAAAGGTCTTTCAACCTTTTTCTAGCATCAACTGGCATATTTTCTTTTGCAGACATTTCAGCAGACAGTAAATACATTTCATCAACTCTTAAGTATAAATAATCTTCGTTTGTGTATAAACCAGTACCTCTTAAAATTCTGTCTGGGTGATAGAATTTTTTAAATGGAGCTAAGTTCCAACCACTGTTAGGGTTGTTTAAAAACTGAGATTTTCTTACATCATTTGATGGTATCGCATCATATAAACCTTTGTCTATAGATTTAGTATCACCGAAGTAAGCATAACTATAAGAGTAAATATCCATTTGTCCCCACCAAGAGTGTAAGTGTTTTCCTGTGTTTGGATCTATATCTACACCCCAAATCCAACTTGGAGTAGTGTAGTCGTTAAATCCACCAACAGCTTGCTCTTTTGTAGTTAAAGGATAACCAGATGCAATTACTTGTTCTGCTAATCTTTTTGCTTTTATATTAGCATCACTAGTTCCCATAGATGCATAAACATAAGCTAATAATGCTTTTGCAACATCTTTGTTTACTTCGTACTTAACACCTCTGTTATAATCTTCTAATAAAGTTATAGCCTGAGTTAAATCACCAATCATTAAGTCATATACTTCTTTAGTAGTACTTTGAGCTTGATTTTCTGGATTTTCAGAATCTATATAAATTGGTAATATTTTAGAATCTTCAGTATACTCAGGTATGTATAATTGAGATAAATAGAAGTATGCATAAGCTCTTAATGCTTTTGCTTGTCCCATTGTATATTTATTATCTCCACTTACAGTTGCATCGTTACCACCAAGAGAAGAAATTACTAAGTTACAAGATCTAATTACTCTGTAGTAGTATCTCCAGTGCATGTAGTTTCCTGTTGTGTAAGTGTAATCTGTTGTTGGTATTAATTGTGCTATCAATCTAAATCTACTGTAGGTATTTTTAGATAAAGCCATGTCTGCAGATAATAAATCTGTATGAATATCGGTTGCTTTTTGTCCGAAATCATTGTGTCCACCAATTCCACCTGTTCCTGGGTCATACATCATTGTGTAAATACCAGTTAAGGTAGATTCTAGTATTGCTGGGTTAATTCCAGCTGTCTCTTTTAAGTCAGAGATAGAAATTTGGTTTGTAGGAGTTTTTTCTAAAAAATCATCACTACAACTACTAAACGATAATACTACTGTTAACAGCAATACTAATCTTACAATCATTTTTTTCATAATTAATAGATTTAGTTATTAAAATTTAACTCTTACACCGAGAGTAACGGTACTTAAAAGCGAATAGTTGTAAACGCTGTTTCCTCCTGTTTGAGAAAGTCTTGGGTCAAAACCTGTTCTTTTTGATAATAAGAATAAGTTATCTCCTGAAAGCCATAAGTTAAAACTTGACATTCCTGTATTTTCTAAAAATCTACGTGGTATTTGATATCCAACTCTAAAGTTATTTAACGCTAAGTGGTCAGATGATGTAATAAAACGAGATGATGCACTGTTTACTTGTGGGTTTAAACCATTTTGTAATTTTGGTACATTTGTGATGTCTCCTGGAGCTTTCCAGCTATTTCTTACATCTACGTGGTAGTTAGTATTACCAACTTGTGAGTTAGATAATAATCCTGCATATCTAGAATCATATGAATGACCACCTAAACTGTACACAAACTGAGTACTGATGTCAAAATTATGAATCTTTGCATTTAGTTTAAATGCACCTCTAATTGCAGGAATTGTAGATTTGTCAATATACTTTTCTGTTGCATCAGAATATACTTCTGTGGTAGTTTTGCTAATTGCATTGTCTGGATTTTCGTTTTGGTACTCAAATAAACTCTGAATTTCTTCTCCTGAGTCTAAACTTCCATTTCCATCTGCATCATGGTAGTAGATATTCCACTGACCATTACCATTAGCAGGATTTACACCAGCCCATTCTCTCATATAGAAATCGAATATACTGTATCCTTTAGCTCTACCAAAGTTACCACTTTGATCTAATATTTTAGGTAAACCTGTAGAAGGTTCAATTGGCATTGTAATTAACTCATTGTTTAACATTTCTCCGTTAATAGAAAAGTCTAACTTAAAGTTTTGCTTTTTAACTAAGTGAGAAGTTAATTCGAACTCTAAACCAGAGTTTCTTAATACACCATCATTAGTTCTAATTAAAGCGTCACCAATAGAAGGTCCTATTCTTCTGTCGAAAATTAAGTCTTCAGTATCTTTAATATAGTAATCAACAGAACCATCTAAGAATTTATTAAATAAAGTAAATTCTGTACCTACTTGGAATACTTTAGATGTTTCCCAAGTTAAGTTAGGATCTTGAATAGCGTTAACACCTAAAGAAATTTGACCTCCTAAGTTGTTTATAGAATATGTGTTTTGTCCTGAGAAGATAGAAACACCAGCTTGATCTCCAATTAAACCATAACTTGCTTTTAATTTCAAGAAGTTTACATTGTCGTTGTTATCTAAGAAATTTTCTTTTGTCAATACCCAAGATCCACCAATTGAACCAAATGTACCCCATTTGTTGTTAGCAAATCTAGATGAACCATCTCTTCTTATAGAAGCTGTGAAGAAATACTTGTTAGCATACCCATAGTTAAACTGACTGAAGTAACTTTCTAATGCAAATTCTTGTGTGTTACCAGATGGTGGGTTAGGACCAATAATGTAATTGTCTAAACTTGTTAAACCATTAGCTAAGTTTACAACTTTTTCTTTAGAAACAGAAGAAAACTCGTAAGCACTTTGATTAGTTTCTTGTGCTAAAAGTAAGTTTAAATTATGATCTCCAAAGTCTTTAGTATAGCTTAATAAATTTAATAAGTTTTGAGTAAGCCTTGTATCTTTAACTTGGTTTAATCTACCCTCACTAGTAGATAACGCTCCATAGAATGGGTTATTAACGCTATTATCTACTCTACTATAGTGCATTACACCATATTTCGTTTCAAATGTTAACCCTTCTGTTAAATTTAATTTTACAGAGAAGTTACCATTAAAGGTATGTCTAACGTTTTGATCTAAGTTATAAATTGCATCTGCAATTGCATTTGTTCCTAAACCAAATCCTCTACTGTAAGTATCACCGTAATCATATACATTCCCACCGTATCTTGTTTCTGGAATAAAGTCTCCATTCGCATCTCTTAAGAATAATGGATATATTGATGGAATACTGTTAACAAACCAGAATACGCTGTTAGAACTTTCTCCTTGACCATTTTGAGTTGTTTTACCGTAAGTGTAAGAAATGTTAGAATTAGCAGTTACCCAATCTACTGGTTTGTGTGTAACATTTAACCTGGTAGAAATACGCTTAAAGTCTGAGTTAGAAATATAACCTACATCATTTAAGTAACCAAATGAAGAGAAATATCTCGTCTTATCATTACCACCAGACATTTTTAAGTTTGCTTCTGTTCTAATTGATGATTGGAATGCAAAGTCTCTCCAATTTTCAGGAGTATATCTTCTTGCAATACCACTTCTAACTTTTCCTGTAGAAGGATCTATTATTTGAGAAACATCATTTGTTGCATAATAGTTGTAATTAGGGTCAATTGATGCAGCACCAAATAGGTTCGCATTTGCATAATCAGCATCGCTTAACGATGAAGAAGCTGGCTTTGAGTTCTTTAATGCTAACCAAGATAACTCTAAATACTCATCTGGATTTGTAATTACCTGATAATCATTAATACTCTGGAAGTTAACCCCCGTTTTAAAATCTACTTCAATGTTACTAACTCCAGTTTTACCAGATTTAGTAGTAATTAAAATTACACCATTTGCACCACGAGCACCATAAATAGCTGTTGCAGTTGCATCTTTTAATACTGTTGTAGACTCAACATCTGCAGGGTTAATTGCATTTATTGTACCAGATAAAGGTACACCATCAACTACATATAAAGGAGCTCTGTTTCCATTTACAGAACCAAATCCTCTAATACGAACGGTTGCTACAGTACCTGGTTGACCAGACGTATTGATAACATTAACACCCGCAATTTCACCAGTTAACGCTTGCGTTACGTTGGCAAAGTTTTTCTTTTCTAATTCTTCAGCTTTTACAACTTTTACAGTACCTGTAAAAGATTGTTTTGTTGAGTTGCTATATCCTGTAACAACAATCTCATCTAATACGTTGGCGTCTTCTTGTAGCTTTACATTTATGCTATTAGAAGCCCCAACTGTTCTTTCAACTACCTTGTAACCAAGATATCTAAAAACTAAAACATCTCCAGAATTAGCTTTGATAGTATATTTACCATCAAAATCAGTTTCTGTTCCTGTTGTAGTTCCTTTAATTAGAACACTAACTCCTGGTAAACTTCCTGATTCATCAGTAACTGTACCGGAAATAGTCTTCGACTGTGCAAATGTTATTTGCACAACAAACGCTAGTAAAAGCGTTAAAACACCATTAAACTTTGTCTTCATTGTATAATTATTTGAATTAATTAACCCCAAAAGTCTTAAATTAAACTTAATAAAACAATTTTTTAACATAAAATGTTTTAAAATATTTATAATTGTTTAGACAAAAAAAATCATCTAACCTTACAAAAGATTAGATGATTTTATAAAAATAATTTTAAAATCTTAGTATTTACTAAGGTTTTACTATTTGTAAGACTTTGTTTTAGCGTGTTCTAATTCAAAGTTTTACAGTTTTGTTTAGTTTACATCCCACCAAACTTTAGTTGTCATGTCTCCTGGATCAGTTGTCACTTTGTTTAACTCTGCAGAGTTAGTTTGTGTTTCTGTTAAAGGATATGGCATACGAACTGGTATTGTATTTATAGATGCATCTGCTGGAGCACTTAATTGTGGGTAGTCTAATCTTCTCCACTCGTTCCATGCCTGAAAACCATTCATGTAAAGTGCAATCCATTTTTGTACACCTACAGATTCTTTCCAGTTTGATGCATTGTAAGGATTTGCAGTAATATAATTAGAGATAGCTGTTGCGTCTGTGATACCCCAATAGTTCATCGAAGCAGTTATTGCATTTCCGTATGCATCACTCGCATTACCTGTTAATATATTTCTTTGGTATGCTTCTGCTAATAATAATTGAACCTCTGCATAAGACATAATTACATGTGGAGTTGTTGCTGCTCTTACATTGTCATTAGGTCTAGAAGTGCTAGGTTTCAAAGCTGTAGCAGCGTTATCTAACAAACCGTAAGGCATACCAACAATTGTACCTGTTGGTGTTTTCTTTGCAAACTTTTCTAACCTTGGGTCACCTAGGTTGTTTAAAGTGGTTACTAAGTATTCAGATACTGCAAAATCATCTCTATTTCCCAAAAGAGGACTATTGTTTATGAATAATGGATTTGCTCTTGCTGGGTTAGAATCGAATACAAACAATGCGCTTTCTGCATTACTTGAAATTAAATTTGTACCAGCCATTTTTACATACTTATCTGCAGTTACAGGATCTTTGTCAACAATTCTCATTGCATATCTTAACATAAGAGAGTTTGTTAATTTAATCCAACTTGAAATATCACCGTTGTAAATAATTTCTCCGCTCGAAAATGACGAAGAGGATGCATTAAAAGAATTCTTTGCGTCTTCTAATGTTTTTAGTATTCCTTTATATATTACTTCTTGTGAATCATAAACAGGATTACTAACATCTGTAAGTGCTTCTGTGTAAGGTACACTTCCAAAACCATCCGTTAAAAAGGCATAAACTTGAGTAGACATTACATCTAATATGGCTTTTTTATTATTTTTAATAGCGGCTGTTATATCTTCACCCTCTACTAATTCTTTAGCTGCGTCAAGTTCTTTTAAAACACTAGCATACATGCCATTCCATGTACCACTGAAAAAAGTAATATCTTGATTGTATCTACTATCTTCTGTGTACTCGTTCTCTGCCCATTGTTGGGTCATTAATAATCCCCATCCTGCATTAATTCCTACACCTGCAACTGTGTTGTAGTAGGTGTATTGTGCGGTGGTTAATAGTGTAGAAGGTGATACCTTTACAGCACTGTTAGGATCTATGTTTAACTCTGTTAATCCATCATCACATTTTGAAAATAATGCGATTGTTAACATCAATAGAGTGTATGTTTTTATTTTTTTCATTTCTTGTTATTTTTAAAATTTAGCGGATATGTTAAAACCAAATGTACTTGTTGGTGGTACTTGAGCATTTTCAAGTCCTTGTGCATTACCAGATCCAGTAATAACTTGAGGATCTATGTATGGTACTTCTGAATATAAAATACCTAAATTTCTACCAAATGCGCTTAAAGTTAAACTTGTAAATGGAGATTTATCTATAATGTTTTTTGGAACATTGTAGCTTAATCTTACATCTCTAAACTTTATAAAACTTGCGTCATATACGTTAGGTGCTGCAACTCTCCATGTATTACCGTAGTAAGTTTGTGGATCTACTCTAACATCGTTTGGAGAACCATCAGCCTTTACACCTGGTAGCAATAATCCGTTTGCTCTAACATCGCTTTCTCCGTTAAAAGATACTGTTTCTGGGTGCATACCTGAATATTTAGACCACTGTAATGAAGTTGAGTGAATAATTCCTCCAACTTGAAAATCAAACAACGCAGATAAAGTAAAGTTTTTATAGTTAAAAGCAGTACTAAAACCACCTGTCCAATCTGCAATAGCAGAACCTAAAAATACTCTTTCGTCTGTAAATTCATAATAACCGTTTGCATCCACTAGTTTATTACCGTTAGAATCATATTTAAAGTCCTGACCAAATAAAGCCATATATGGTAAACCTTCCTGTATTCTTAGGTCGGCAGCCCATGTACTTCCTTGTGCAATACTTTCTACTAAAGTTTCGCCATTTTCATCTTTAAGTAATTCTACAACTTCGTTGTTTTGGCTTGTAAGGTTAAGTGCTAAATCCCAAGAAAAATCAGCAGTTTTAATAGGTGTACCACTTATTTGTAATTCAAGCCCCGAGTTCTTCATAATACCAGCATTTAGTAATCTAGAAGTATAACCTGTAGCAGCAGATACTGGTACATTAAAAATTTGGTCTTCTGTAGTTCTAGAGTAATATGCAGCATCTATGTTTAATCTGTTTTGCAAAAGTTTCACCATAAAACCAAATTCCATTTCTGTTGTTAACTCATTTACCAAGTTTGGATTTTGTTGAGAGTTAGGAACATTGTAAAGCGTGTTTCCACCAAAATTAGGATTTATTGGATTGTATACATCTGCAATACGGTATGGATCAGAGTCATTACCAGCTTGTGCTATACTAGCTCTTACTTTAGCAAAGTTTATAAAGTCGCTTTCCTTTACTGCATCAAGTTCAGAAATTGCGAAACTTAATGAAGCAGATGGATAAAAGTAACTATTGTTTTCTTCTGGTAAAGTTGATGACCAGTCGTTTCTTGCAGATAAGTCTAAGAATAACATGTCCTTCCATCCAAAAGAAGCACTAGCAAAAATACTGTTAATTCCTCTTTGGCTCTCGAAAGTGTTAGCTGTTGGGTCTACGGCAGAGTTTCCGATGTTAAAGAATTTATCTACTACAATACCACCCGAAGTAGCAATTGTAGTTCTCTTAGCAAAATTTCTCATTCTGTTAGCTCCAATAAAACCATTAAAAGTTAAATTTTCACCAAAGTCAGACGAATAGTTTAACCTAGCCTCTATATTAGTTTCTTGAAATCTTCTTTCCGTTTCAGAATAAGTAGAACCGTTTACAGATCTTAAAGGAATTCCTTCTCTGATACTAAATTGGAATAAGTCTGTACCAAACTGAGTTGTAAAAGACAACTTATCATTAATTTGGTATGTTATGTTTGCGTTACCAAATACTCTGTTTCTTACATCTTCTTGTAAATAGTTTTCTCTAACCCAAGATGGATTATCGAAAAAGTTTGGATTGCTGTTAAATGATAATAAATTTCCGTTAGCATCCTCTGAAATTCCTTTAGGGTTCCAAGTTGCCTGACCTCCTAAAGAATTGTTTTGATTATTTTTAAGTCTTTTTACATCTAATTGAGATTGCCACCATTGTGTAAAACCTTGTAATGGGTTAGCATTGTCATACCCTGTAGCATTTCTGTTTTCAGCCTCTGTCTTTACATAAGTAAATGCAACGCTAGACTTTAATTTGTCTGTTAGGTTGTATTCAGAATTTAATGTTACAGTATTTCTTTGAAGTTTACCTTCTGGCATAACTCCTGTTTGATCTAAATTAGTATAACCAGCTCTAAAACTTCCTTTTTCATTACCACCAGATAATGCAAGTGTGTTAATAAGAGTTACCCCAGTATTAAAGAATGTTTCGTAAGAATTCTTAGGTGCAACCCAAGGTCTTGTTTCTTTGTAGTTTGGTGATCCTGGATCCCAAGAGTCCCAATGTCTTACTAGAACATTTGGGTCAAATTTTGGACCCCAAGAACCATCTTTACCATAGTTAGGAGCTAAATAAGCAACACCATCTTGAGTAAATTCATTAAAACCACTTGGTGTGTTGTAAGTAGAACCACCACCATAAGTTGTTTGAATTGGAATTAAATTTCTAACTTGGTCAAATGCAACACTAGAATCAAAAGAAACTCCTAATCCTTTTTGACTTTTACCAGATTTAGTGGTAATCAAAATAACACCATTTGCACCTCTAGAACCGTAAATAGCAGTTGCAGCTGCACCTTTTAATACAGACATACTTTCAACATTTGAAGGATCTATATCCGAGGCAGCATTACCATAGTCGTAGCTACCACCACCAAAACCATTTTGTTGACTTTGGCTAGAGTAACTAGCATTGCTAATTGGCACACCATCGATAATAAATAATGGCTGGTTGTTTCCTAAGAAAGAGTTAGAACCACGAATAGTAATTCTAGTTGAACCCCCTAAAGAAGATGGACTACCTTGTATTTGAACCCCTGCAATTCTACCCTGTAAAGAGTTTACAATGTTTGGTTCCTTTGCTTTGTCTACATTTTCTCCAGAAACTTTTTGCACCGCATAACCAATTGCTTTTTCTTGTTTAGAAATACCTAGTCCAGTAACAATAATTTCATCTAAAACATTTGCGCCTTCTTGAAGGGTAATGTTTATAATAGTTTGATTTCCTACTGTTTTTTCTACTGTTTCATACCCTAAGTACCTGTAAACAAGTATGTCGCCAGCTGAGGCTTTAATGGAGTACTTTCCATCAAAATCGGTATCTGTTCCTTTTGTCGTTCCTTTAATCAAGATACTTACGCCTGGTAATGGACCCGATGCATCGGATACAGTTCCGGAGACTGTTTTTTCTTGTGCAAAACTAATTTGCACAACAAACGCTAGTAGTAGCGTTAAAATTCCTTTAAACTTTGTTTTCATTTTTTAGTAAATTTGAATTAATTAGTTCAAATATGCGTATTTTGAACATACCTACCAAAAAAATCTGTTAATTTTTGTTAAAATAATTTTTACAATTTACTTTACAGGTTAATTACTTGAATTTTTATTTATAATTTAACTTAAAAAATGTTAATCCATCGAATGATTAATTGCGGTGGATTGAGTTGAAAAGATTCATTTAAATTGTTTCCTAATACTGTAGAAAGGTTAATTATTGAGTTTTTTGTGTTAAATAAATAACCAATACCAAGACCTAATAAAGTTTCTTTTTTTTGTAATGTAGAAATTAAGCCTAAATCAGTTACGCTGTAAAAGTAAGATTTGTTTGAAGTAGCGAATCGATACTCAATATTCTGAATAACATAGCTTTTTGCGAATATGCTTTGTTCGTTAAAACCTCTTAAGCTATTTGCGCCGCCAATCCTAAAAATTTCGTTAGCTAAATATTCTTCAGAATTAAGATAGCCAATAGTGTTTTTTAAAAAGATGCTGTTTTTTTTGTTGATATCTATAATATAGGATGCTTCTGTATTAATTTGAATTTGTTGAATTGTTTTATCACTTGTAAAACGTTTTCCCAATTTAGGCGATATATTTAAGTAAAACCTGTCAGCATTAAAATAGCCATTCTTCTTTATGCGAATTTCATAACCAATACCAAATTGCTGATTTCTGTATGTTACTATATTGTTGATATTACTATTTATGCTGTTAGAGTTTTCTGAGCTAAAACTAACGTATAAATTACTATTTGGTTTTAGTTGATGATGTAGCGATGTGGTAAATTGGTTATTTACAAATGTAGAGTCTTGTTTGTAGATGGAAAACGAGACTTTCGAAGATATTTTTGTGTTAAAAATATAAGGAAAATAACTCTTTACTGTAAACTCTTGCTGTTCTTTACCAATGCTATTCCAAAATAAACTTACCTCTTCGCCAGTGTTAAAGGTGTTTTTTAAAGTAAGGTCTATAGTACCGTTAAATAATACTTTACCATCATCTTCAGATGCAAAATTAACGATACCATCAAAACTATTGTTTTTCATTTTTTCAACATATATATATAGGTAGGTACTATCTTTTGTAAAAAGGCTTTCAGGAGGTTTAACTTCGGTAACAAAATCTAATTGTTTCGTGAGTTTTGAAATTTCTGTAAGGTTATTTTCTGAAAATATTTTCTTATCACCAAACCTAAAATAATATCTCTTAAAGTTTTTAGGGAAATTTTTGTATCCTTTAAACACAACTTTATTGATGTTTCTTTGTGTGTATGAATTAATTTTCAAGTTTGCAAAAAGTGTTTTCTTAAAAAAATTAAAATTTGTTAGTTTACTTTCTGAAAAAACGAACCCTTTATCATTTTTTAATTTATTAAGTTGTTTTAAAAAATCATTAAGCTCATTAATAGGTAAAAAAATACTGTCTTTCTTTATTGATAGTTTTTCTTTTAAAGTTTTATCAATGTGAGTAGTTATTATTGATATAGAGTCAGTTTTTTCGTTTAGTGTAAAATACACTATATACGAGTTATTATTTTTACTAATTTTAGATACTGAATTTAAAAAGTAGCCCTCATTAGAGAGTTGAGTTGATATTTTATTTATTTCCTTAAATAAGGTTATAGTATCTTGATGTGTTTTCTTATAATTTATTTTACGCAGTAACTCTTCTTCCTTTTTTTCTGTTGATGTTGCTTTCAGTGATAGTTTTTGGGAAAAGGTTCTAAAACTATAAAAGCACAGAAAGATTACTACAATAAGAAATTTGATTTGTGAGTTCAATTAGTTTTAATTTGATAGTCAAAAGTATAAGAAATCTTCTTTATTTAAACTTTAGAAGTTCTTTTTTTAAAAAATAACTTACTGATATTTGATTAATTAGAATTTAATTGTACATTTGCGCACTCTTAAAAAAGAGGGAAAGTTTAATTATAAACGAAAAACAGTAATAATTTAGTATGCCAACTATTCAACAATTAGTTCGTAAAGGAAGAACCAAAATAACTAAGAAGAGTAAATCGGCTGCTTTGTCGTCTTGTCCTCAAAGACGTGGAGTATGTACACGTGTTTATACTACAACACCAAAAAAACCAAACTCAGCTATGCGTAAAGTAGCCAGAGTTAGGTTAACAAATGGTAACGAGATAAACGCATACATACCAGGTGAAGGACATAACTTACAAGAGCACTCGATAGTATTAGTTAGAGGTGGAAGGGTAAAAGATTTGCCAGGAGTTAAGTATCACGTAGTACGTGGTGCATTAGATACAGCGGGAGTTGAGGGAAGAACTCAACGAAGATCAAAGTATGGAGCAAAACGCCCAAAGAAGTAAGCGGTTATTAGTTTAATTAGTTGAATTTTGTGTAAATTAAAAAGATTTTTCTTTTCATTTTGTACAATTTTAGCTCTTAGATGAATACCTAAATCAATTAACTTTTTTAATGTAAAGACATGAGAAAAAGAGCAGCGAAAAAAAGAGTCTTATTACCAGATCCAAAATTTAACGATCAGTTAGTAACACGTTTTGTAAACAACTTAATGTGGAGTGGTAAGAAGTCGGTAGCGTTCAAAGTATTTTACGATGCAATAGACATTGTAGAACAGAAAAAAGGAGAAGGCGAAGAAAAATCAGCCTTAGAAATTTGGAAAGAAGGTTTGTCAAACGTAATGCCTCACGTAGAAGTAAGATCTCGTCGTGTTGGTGGTGCAACTTTTCAAATACCAATGCAAATTAGACCAGACCGTAAAGTGTCTATGGCTATTAAATGGATGATTTTGTATACTCGTAAGAGAAACGAAAAAACAATGGCACAGCGTTTAGCGGCTGAAATTTTAGCAGCTGCAAAAGAAGAAGGTGCTGCAGTTAAAAAACGTACAGATACTCACAAAATGGCAGAAGCAAACAAAGCATTCTCTCACTTTAGATTTTAATAGAAATGGCTAGAGATTTAACATTAACAAGAAATATAGGTATTGCAGCACATATTGATGCTGGAAAAACTACAACAACAGAGCGTATTCTATTTTATACGGGAGTTTCACACAAAATTGGAGAAGTGCACGATGGTGCCTCTACAATGGATTGGATGGAGCAAGAAGCAGAAAGAGGTATTACAATTACTTCTGCTGCAACTACTTGTGACTGGAAGTTTCCTATGGAAAATGGAGAGCCTACAGCAGATGCTCAGGATTATCACTTTAACATTATTGATACTCCGGGTCACGTAGATTTTACCGTAGAGGTAAACAGATCTTTACGTGTATTAGATGGTTTAGTTTTCTTATTTAGTGCAGTAGATGGTGTAGAGCCACAATCTGAAACTAACTGGAGACTTGCAGACAACTATAAAGTTCCAAGAATTGGATTTGTCAACAAAATGGACCGTCAGGGTTCTGACTTTTTAGGTGTTTGTCAGCAAGTTAAAGACATGCTAAAATCGAACGCAGTTCCAATCGTTTTAAATATCGGAGATGAAGACGAGTTTAAAGGTATTGTCGATTTAGTAAAGAACAGAGCTATTGTATGGCATGACGATAATTTCGGATCTACTTTCGATGTTGTTGATATACCAGAAGATATGAAAGATGAAGTACGCAAATATCGTGCTTTATTAATCGAAGAAGTAGCAAGTTACGATGAAAACTTGTTAGAGAAATTCATGGAAGATGAAAACTCTATTACAGAAGAAGAAGTGCACGCTGCATTAAGAGCTGCTGTAATGGATATGGCTATCATACCAATGGTATGTGGTTCATCATTTAAAAATAAAGGTGTTCAGTTTTTATTAGATGCTGTTTGTCGTTATTTACCATCTCCAATGGATAGAGAGAGTGTAATAGGAGTAGATCCTAACACTAATGAGGAAGTAAGACGTACACCAAGTGTAAAAGAACCTTTTGCAGCTTTAGCATTTAAAATTGCAACAGATCCTTTTGTTGGTCGTTTAGCTTTCTTTAGAGCATATTCTGGTCGTTTAGACGCCGGTTCTTATGTTTTAAATAATACTTCTGGTAAAAAAGAACGTATTTCTCGAATCTACCAAATGCACGCTAACAAGCAAAATGCTATCGATTTTATTGAAGCAGGAGACATTGGTGCAGCAGTAGGTTTTAAATCTATAAAAACAGGAGACACTTTATCAGATGAAAAGCACCCTATCGTTTTAGAATCTATGGACTTTCCAGATCCAGTAATTGGTATCGCAGTAGAGCCGAAGACTAAAGCAGATGTTGATAAGTTAGGGATGTCATTAGGTAAATTGGCGGAAGAAGATCCTACTTTTACAGTAAGAACAGATGAAGCTTCTGGTCAAACAATTATATCAGGTATGGGTGAGTTACACCTAGATATTATTGTAGATAGATTAAAACGTGAGTTTAAAGTAGAAGTAAACGTAGGTCAGCCTCAAGTAGAGTACAAAGAAGCAATTACTGCCTCTGCAGATCATAGAGAAGTTTATAAGAAACAATCTGGGGGTCGTGGTAAATTTGCAGATATTGTATTTACTATGGAACCTGCAGATGAAGGTGTTCAAGGTTTAGTATTTGAATCTGTAATTAAAGGTGGTAACGTTCCTAAAGAATTTATCCCATCAATTGAAAAAGGATTTAAAGAAGCCATGAAAAACGGACCTTTAGCTGGTTACGAGATGGATTCAATGAAAATTACACTAAAAGATGGTTCTTTCCACCCAGTGGATTCAGATCAGCTATCTTTCGAATTGGCTGCAAAAATGGGTTATAAAGCTGCTGCAAAATCTGCACAAGCAAAAATTATGGAACCATTAATGAAAGTCGAAGTATTAACTCCTGAAGAAAACATGGGAGATATTGTAGGAGATTTAAACAGAAGAAGAGGCCAGGTATCTGACATGTCAGATAGAGCAGGTTCTAAAGTTGTAAAAGCTTTAGTGCCATTATCGGAAATGTTTGGATATGTTACTGCTTTAAGAACTATGTCTTCTGGTAGAGCTACTTCTACAATGGAATTTTCACATTACGCCGAAACTCCTTCAAATGTTTCTGAAGAAGTAATCGCAGCGTCTAAAGGTTAATCTACTAAATTAAAAAAGATGAGTCAAAAAATAAGAATAAAATTAAAATCTTACGATTACAACTTAGTAGATAAATCTGCTGAAAAAATCGTAAAGACGGTAAAAAGCACTGGTGCTGTTGTTAACGGACCAATTCCTTTACCTACACACAAAAAGATTTTTACTGTGTTGCGTTCGCCACACGTAAATAAGAAGTCTAGAGAACAGTTTCAATTAGCTGCATACAAAAGATTATTAGATATTTATAGTTCTTCTTCGAAAACTATTGATGCCTTAATGAAGCTTGAATTACCAAGTGGTGTAGAAGTTGAAATTAAAGTTTAATTCGCTTTTAAATTAATAATTATTAAACCAAACTTTCGATTTATATTTATAAGTCGAAAGTTTTTTTTATGATAAATTTCTTTATTTGGCTATGAAATAAAATTATTGCTTCATTTATTTGTAGAAACAAAAAAAAGAAATTACATTTGCAACCTCTTAGAAATAAGGCATGTTAATTAATTAACAGTTCTTTTTGCTAAGAATAACATGTCCGGAGCGTTTCGCGAAGGAAAAACGGTAAAAACAAATTCAGCGTTGAAAGTGTTTTTACGCTGTTTTTTTTTTAAGTAAATCACAAGGATATGTTTCGAAACTTTTGTTTCAAAAAAAATAATATTAATAGACGCGCTGGAAAATTAATTCTATCGTCTAAAATTTTAACTAAATGTCTGGGTTAATAGGAAGAAAAATTGGAATGACCAGCTTGTTTGACGAAAATGGGAAAAACATCCCATGTACCGTTATAGAGGCAGGTCCTTGCGTTGTTACCCAAGTCAGAACCGAAGAGGTTGACGGCTACAATGCGTTGCAACTTGGTTTCGATGACAAAAAGGCGAAGAGTTCTAACAAAGCGTTAGACGGTCACTTTAAAAAAGCTGGCACCACTGCTAAGAAAAAAGTCGTTGAATTTCAAGGGTTTGAAAAAGAGTATAAATTAGGAGATTCAATTACAGTAGATCATTTTACTGAAGGTGAATTTGTTGATGTTTCTGGAGTTTCTAAAGGTAAAGGTTTCCAAGGTGTTGTAAAACGTCATGGATTTGGTGGTGTAGGTCAAGCTACTCACGGACAACACAACCGATTAAGAGCGCCAGGTTCGATTGGAGCAGCATCATATCCTGCAAGAGTATTCAAAGGAATGCGTATGGCAGGTAGAATGGGTGGAGATAAAGTGAAAGTACAAAACTTAAGAGTATTAAAAGTAGTTGCTGAAAAGAACTTACTTGTTGTTAAAGGAGCTGTTCCTGGACACAAAAATGCTTTTGTAACTATTCAGAAATAATGAAAGTAGCAGTTTTAGATATTACAGGAAAAGATACAGGTAGAAAAGTTGAACTTTCTAAAGATGTATTTGGTATAGAGCCTAATAATCATGCTATTTATTTAGACGTTAAGCAGTACTTGGCAAATCAAAGACAAGGAACTCACAAGTCTAAAGAAAGAGCTGAAATATCGGGAAGTACTAGAAAGATAAAAAAACAAAAAGGAACAGGTACTGCTAGAGCAGGATCTATTAAGTCTGGTGTTTTTAGAGGTGGAGGTCGTATGTTCGGACCAAGACCTAGAAGTTATTCTTTCAAGTTGAATAAAAACTTAAAGAGGTTGGCTCGAAAGTCTGCTTTAAGTATTCAAGCAACAGATAAAAATTTAGTAGTTGTTGAAGATTTTAATTTTGAATCTCCAAAAACAAAAAACTTTACAAACGTATTAAAAGCGTTAGGTTTAGAAAGTAAAAAATCTTTATTTGTTTTAGGTGGAGAAAATGCAAATGTGTATTTATCCTCTAGAAATTTAAAAAACTCTAGAGTAATCAATGCTTCAGAAATTAATACTTATGGTGTTTTAAATGCTAATAAGGTAGTTTTAACAGAAGGTTCTTTAGAGGGAATTAATTCAAATTTAAGTAAATAGGAAATCGAAATGAGTATTTTAATAAAACCTATTATTACGGAAAAAGCAACTGCAGATAGCGAATTATTTAATCGTTATGCATTTGTTGTAGATAAGAATGCTAATAAATTAGAAATTAAAGGAGCTGTTGAATCAGCTTACGGAGTTTCTATATCTAGTGTAAAGACTTTAAACTATCCAATCAAAAGAAACACTAAGTTTACTAAAAAAGGTTTGGTAACTGGTGTTAAAAGTGGGTATAAGAAGGCTATTGTACAAGTAGCAGAAGGAGAAAGTATTGATTTTTATAACAATCTTTAAGAAAAGACAAAAATGTCAGTTAGAAAATTAAAACCAATAACACCAGGTCAGCGTTTTAGAGTTGTAAATGGGTTCGACACCATCACAACTGATAAGCCGGAGAAAAGTTTACTTACTTCGAAAAAACGATCTGGAGGTCGAAACAATCAGGGAAGAATGACTACTCGTAATATTGGAGGAGGTCATAAACAAAAATATCGTATTATCGATTTTAAGAAAGATAAGAAAGATATTCCTGCAACAGTTAAATCAATAGAGTACGATCCAAATCGTACTGCTTTTATTGCATTATTGAGTTATGCTGATGGAGAAAAGCGTTATGTAATTGCACAGAACGGTTTAAAAGTGGGTCAGGTAGTAATTTCAGGTTCGGGTATTGCACCAGAAATTGGAAATGCAATGACTTTAAGCGAAATTCCTTTAGGAACTACTATTTCATGTATAGAATTGCATCCTGGTCAAGGAGCTGTTATGGCTCGTTCTGCAGGTTCTTTTGCTCAGTTAATGGCAAGAGATGGTAAATATGCAACTGTTAAGTTACCTTCTGGAGAGACAAGGCTTATTTTGTTAACTTGTATGGCTACTATTGGAGTCGTATCTAACTCAGATCACCAATTACTTGTATCAGGTAAAGCTGGTAGATCTAGATGGTTAGGTAGAAGACCTAGAACAAATGCAGTAAGAATGAACCCTGTAGATCATCCAATGGGTGGTGGAGAAGGACGTGCTTCTGGAGGTCATCCAAGATCTAGAAATGGTATACCAGCTAAAGGTTATAAGACTAGATCTAAAACTAAGGCTAGTAATAAGTATATTATAGAACGTAGAAAGAAATAATAAGTTATGGCAAGATCATTAAAAAAAGGACCTTACGTTCACTATAAATTAGAGAAGAAAGTGTTGGCTAATGTAGAAGCTGGAAACAAGACTGTAATTAAAACTTGGTCTAGAGCAAGTATGATTACTCCAGATTTTGTAGGACAAACAATAGCGGTTCATAACGGCCGTCAGTTTGTACCAGTTTTTGTAACTGAAAACATGGTAGGGCATAAATTAGGCGAATTTTCACCAACTCGTTCTTTTAGAGGACATGCTGGTGCAAAAAATAAAGGTAAAAAATAGTAGGCAATGGGAGTTCGTAAAAAAAATATGGCAGATCAGTTAAAAGAAGCAAGAAAGCACCGTGCTTTTGCAAAGCTTACTAACTGTCCTACATCACCAAGAAAAATGCGTTTAGTAGCAGATCAAGTAAGAGGAGTAGAGGTAGAAAAAGCTTTACAAATCTTAAAATTCAGTCCAAAAGAAGCATCAATAAACTTAGAAAAATTGTTATTGTCTGCAATTGCAAACTGGCAAGCTAAGAACCAAGATGCAGCTATTGAAGATGCTGGATTATTTGTAAAAACTATATGTGTAGACAGCGCAGGTATGTTAAAAAGACTAAGACCAGCTCCACAAGGGCGTGCACACAGAATTCGTAAGCGTTCTAATCACGTTACTATAGAGTTAGGAAGTAAAAATTTAAGTAATTAATCAAAGTAGAAATGGGACAAAAAACTAATCCAATAGGAAATCGTTTAGGAATCATCAGAGGTTGGGAATCTAACTGGTATGGTGGCAATGACTACGGAGATAAAATTGCTGAAGATGATAAGATAAGAAAGTATATTCATGCTCGATTATCTAAAGCAAGTGTATCAAGAGTAATTATAGAGCGAACTTTAAAACTTGTAACCGTTACTATTACTACTGCAAGACCTGGTATCATTATTGGTAAAGGTGGTCAGGAAGTAGACAAGTTAAAAGAAGAGTTAAAAAAAATTACCAACAAAGAAGTTCAATTAAATATATTTGAAATTAAGCGTCCAGAATTAGATGCTAGATTAGTAGCAACAAGTGTTGCTCGTCAAATTGAAAATAGAATTTCTTACAAGAGAGCTATTAAGATGGCTATCCAAGCTACTATGCGTATGAACTCTGAAGGAATTAAAATTCAGATTTCAGGACGTTTAAATGGAGCAGAGATGGCACGTTCAGAGCATTTTAAAGAAGGTAGAATTCCTCTTTCTACTTTTAGAGCTGACATTGATTATGCACTTGTAGAAGCTCATACTACCTATGGAAGATTAGGAATTAAAGTATGGATCATGAAAGGTGAGGTATATGGTAAAAGAGAGTTATCTCCGTTAGTAGGTTTGTCTAAGAAGCAATCTGGTTCTAAAGGTGGTGATAGATCTAAACGTCAGCCTCGTAGAAGAAAATAATTTTTAAAATTAGAAATTAAAAATGTTACAGCCAAAAAGAGTAAAATACCGTAAGGTACAGAAGGCGAAAGGAAATATGACAGGTATTTCTGGTAGAGGAAACCAACTTTCTAATGGAATGTTCGGAATTAAATCTTTAGACCAGAATTTACTTACATCTCGTCAAATCGAAGCAGCTCGTATCGCGGCTACTCGTTACATGAAAAGGGAAGGTCAGTTATGGATTAAAGTTTTTCCAGACAAGCCAATTACAAAAAAGCCTTTAGAAGTACGTATGGGTAAGGGTAAAGGAGCACCAGATCATTTTGTTGCAGTGATTAAACCGGGTAGAATTTTGTTTGAAGTTGGTGGAGTGCCAATGAATATTGCAAAAGAAGCTTTACGTTTAGCAGCACAGAAACTTCCAGTAAAAACGAAGTTTGTTGTAGCAAGAGATTTTGATATTAACGCTTAATTCTATATACAATGAAACAATCAGAAATTAAAGAATTATCTATTGCAGATCTTCAAGAGAAGCATGGAGCGTTGCAAAAGAATTATACTGATCTTAAGATGGCACATGCAATTACTCCTTTGGAGAATCCGTTGCAATTAAGAAGCTTAAGAAGAACTGTAGCAAGAATTGCAACAGAATTAACAAAAAGAGAATTACAATAATTCTATAGTCAGTTTTAAAGATGGAAAAAAGAAATCTTAGAAAAGAGAGAATTGGTGTTGTATCTAGTAACAAAATGGAAAAATCTATTGTTGTTTCAGAAACCAAAAGAGTTAAACACCCAATGTATGGTAAGTTCGTATTAAAAACGAAGAAATACGTTGCACACGACGAAAAGAATGATTGCAACGAAGGCGATACTGTAAAGATCATGGAAACAAGACCTATGAGTAAGTCTAAACGTTGGAGATTAGTAGAAATCCTAGAAAGAGCTAAATAATATGTTACAGACAGAATCAAGATTAAAAGTCGCAGATAATACTGGAGCAAAAGAAGTTTTAGTAATTAGAGTTTTAGGAGGAACAAAAAAACGTTACGCAAGTATTGGAGACAAGATTGTAGTAACTGTTAAATCTGCAACTCCTAACGGAACTGTTAAAAAAGGTCAAGTATCTAGAGCAGTTGTTGTAAGAACAAAAAAAGAAGTTAGACGTAAAGATGGGTCTTACATCAGATTTGATGATAATGCTTGTGTGCTGTTAAATCCTACAGAGGAGATGAGAGGAACACGTGTATTTGGTCCTGTAGCTCGTGAGCTTCGTGAGAAACAATTCATGAAAATAGTATCATTAGCACCAGAAGTGTTATAACAAAGGAGCTTGCTCCATTGTAAAAAAAGATAAGAAATGAAGAAATTCAAAATAAAATCAGGAGATACTGTAAAAGTAATTGCAGGAGACCACAAAGGATCTGAAGGTAAAGTTTTACAAATCCTTAAGGATAAAGATAGAGTTCTTGTAGAAGGTGTTAACTTAGTTTCTAAGCACACAAAACCAAGCGCACAAAGTCCACAAGGAGGTATTGTAAAAAAAGAAGCATCACTTCATATATCTAACGTAATGTTAGTAGAAGGAGGTGTAGCTGTAAGAGTAGGTTATCAAGTTGATGGAGATACTAAAACTAGAGTCTCTAAAAAAACTAAAAAATAAGAATAATCATGAATTACGTACCAAGATTAAAATCAGAATACAAAGAAAGAGTTATAAGCGCTCTTACCGAAGAATTCAGTTATAAGAATGTAATGCAAGTGCCAAAATTAGAAAAAATTGTTGTTTCTAAAGGTGTTGGTGCTGCTATTGCAGACAAGAAATTAATAGATTATGCTTTAGAAGAATTGACAAAGATTACGGGTCAAAAAGCAATTTCTACAATGTCTAAAAAAGACGTTGCTGCATTTAAGCTTCGTAAAGGAATGCCAATAGGTGTTAAAGTTACTTTAAGAGGTGATAAAATGTATGAATTTCTTGATAGATTGGTTACAGCATCTTTACCACGTGTAAGAGACTTTAACGGTATAAAAGCAAATGGATTTGATGGTAGAGGTAATTACAACTTAGGTATTACTGAGCAAATCATTTACCCAGAAATAAATATTGATCAAGTGAAAAAAATCAATGGAATGGATATTACTTTTGTAACATCTGCAGACACTGATAAAGAAGCTAAATCATTATTAAGCGAATTAGGTTTACCATTCAAAAAAAATTAAGAAATGGCTAAAGAATCAATGAAAGCTCGTGAACGTAAAAGAGCTAAGACAGTTGCAAAATATGCTGAAAAGAGAAAAGCTTTAAAAGAAGCCGGAGACTATGAAGCATTGCAAAAATTACCAAAAAATGCATCACCAATTAGAATGCATAACAGATGTAAATTAACAGGTCGTCCAAAAGGATATATGAGACAATTCGGTTTATCTCGTGTTACTTTCAGAGAAATGGCTAACCAAGGTTTAATACCAGGTGTTAAAAAAGCAAGTTGGTAGAAAGTCAAATTAAATCTTAAAAATAAAAATAGAATGTGTATCTTTGCACGCTCTATTTTTTTTGAGTATAAGAATTTTAACTGATTAAAGGTTCATTTATCACAGAGAAATCTGTAGCATAAATAGAGGTAGATGAAAACCATAATCGCAATATAAATAAGTATGTATACAGATCCAATTGCTGATTTTCTTACAAGAGTAAGAAATGCAATATCAGCAGGACACAGAGTAGTAGAAATTCCTGCTTCTAATTTGAAGAAGGAGATGACTAAAATTTTGTTCGACCAAGGTTTTATTTTAAGCTATCAGTTCAATGACAATACTGTTCAAGGAACTATTAAGATTGCTTTAAAGTATGACAAAGACACAAAAGAGTCAGTAATTAGAAAAATTCAACGTATCAGTACACCAGGTTTACGTAAATATGTTGGCTCTTCTGAGATGCCAAGAGTATTAAACGGACTTGGAATTGCTATTGTTTCCACATCTAAAGGTGTGATGACAAATAAAAAGGCACGTCAAGAGAACGTTGGAGGAGAAGTTTTATGTTACGTTTATTAATCTTACAGAAATGAGTAGAATAGGAAAAAATCCCGTTAGCATTTCACAAGGTGTAGATGTTAGCATTAAAGACAATGTTGTTACTGTAAAAGGAAAACTAGGTGAGTTATCACAAACCATTTCCGATGGTATCACATTAAATATTGAAGACGGTGTTATCACCTTAGATAGAGCTTCTGAAAGTAAAGACCACAAAGCACAACACGGATTAATGAGAGCTTTAATTAGCAACATGATAGAAGGTGTTAGCAAAGGGTGGACTAAAGATTTAGAATTGGTTGGTGTGGGTTATAGAGCCTCTAACCAAGGTCAGAAATTAGATTTAGCTTTAGGCTTCTCTCATAATATTGTTTTAGAACTAGCTCCTGAAGTAAAAGTTGAGACAATTTCAGAGAAAGGGAAAAACCCAATCATTAAATTAACTTCTTTTGACAAGCAATTAGTTGGTCAAGTAGCTGCAAAGATTCGTTCTTTCAGAGCTCCAGAGCCTTATAAAGGTAAAGGTGTGAAGTTTGTTGGTGAAGTATTAAGAAGAAAAGCAGGTAAATCTGCATAATATATAGGTATTATGGCATTATCAAAGCTACAAAGAAGAACTAGAATAAAGCGTAGAATTAGAAAGATTGTATCTGGAACTCCTACAAAACCAAGATTATCGGTTTACAGAAGTAACAAAGAAATCTACGCTCAAATAGTAGACGATGTGAATGGAACTACATTAGTTTCTGCATCTTCTAGAGATAAAGGTGTTAAAGCAAGCTCTAAGTCTGAAGCTGCTGCATTAGTTGGTAAAACAATTGCAGAAAAAGCAGTAAAGGCAGGTTTAGAAAGCGTTGCTTTTGATAGAAATGGTTATTTATACCATGGTAGAGTTAAAGTATTAGCTGAAGCTGCAAGAGAAGCTGGTTTAAAATTTTAAGAAATTATGCAAGGTTATAAAAACGTAGAAAGAGTAAAACCAAGCGGATTAGAGCTTGTAGATAAGTTAGTAGGTGTACAACGTGTTACCAAAGTAACAAAAGGAGGTAGAGCATTCGGTTTCTCTGCAATTGTTGTTGTTGGAGATGGTAATGGTGTTGTTGGACATGGATTAGGAAAATCTAAAGATGTTTCTTCTGCAATTGCTAAGGCAGTTGAAGATGCAAAGAAAAATTTAGTAAGAATTCCTATTTTAGATGGAACATTACCTCATGAGCAAAAAGGAAAGTTTGGTGGAGCAAAAATATTCATCAAGCCTGCTTCTCCTGGTACAGGAGTTATTGCCGGTGGTGCAGTTCGTATTGTATTAGAATCTGTTGGAGTTCATGATGTATTATCAAAGTCTCAAGGTTCTTCAAATCCTCATAACGCTGTAAAGGCCACTTTCGATGCATTGTTGCAATTAAGAAGTGCTGCTTCTATAGCAAAGCAAAGAGGAATATCTTTAGAAAAAGTATTTAACGGATAAATCTAAGAACGATGGCAAAAATAAAAGTTACACAAGTAAAAAGTCAAATCGGGCGTCTTCAGAATCAAAAGAGAACTTTAGAGGCATTAGGTTTACGTAGAATGCACCAAACTGTTGTACACGAGGCAACTCCAACAATTATTGGTATGGTAAATACAGTTAAACACTTAGTTTCTTCAGAAGAAATTAAATAAGATATTTTAAAAAGATGAGTTTACACAATTTAACACCTGCAGAGGGTTCCATTAAAAAAGGAAAAAGAATAGCAAGAGGTGAAGGTTCTGGTAAAGGTGGTACTGCCACTAGAGGTCATAACGGACAAAAATCTCGTTCAGGTTATTCTAAAAAGATTGGTTTTGAAGGAGGTCAAATGCCACTTCAAAGACGTGTTCCTAAGTTTGGCTTTACAAACATTAATAGAAAAGAATACCAAGGAATTAACTTAGATAAGTTACAGTCTTTAGTAGATAGTGGAAAAATAACGGATACAGTAAATTTAGACACTCTAGTTGCATTGAGATTGGCTGGTAAAAATGACCTAGTCAAAATTTTAGGTAACGGAGAGTTAAAAGCTAAATTAAATATAACTGTACATAAGTTTACAGCATCGGCAAAAGCAGCTATTGAAGCAGCTGGAGGAGAAGCTGTAACTTTATAAGAACTTGTAAAAGATGAATTTTATTAATACGCTAAAAGATATATTCAAGATAGAAGAGTTAAAAAACAAAATTCTTTTAACTGTTGGTTTAATTGCAGTTTACCGTTTTATGGCAGCTGTTCCTTTACCAGGAATAGATCCATTACAATTATCTGCTTTAAAAGAAAGTACATCTGGAGGTCTTTTAGGATTATTGAATGCATTTACAGGAGGGGCATTTGCTAGAGCGTCTGTTATGGCACTAGGTATAATGCCTTATATTTCAGCATCTATTGTAGTTCAGTTAATGGGAATTGCGGTTCCTTACTTACAAAAATTACAAAAAGATGGAGAAAGTGGAAGAAAAAAGATTACTCAAATTACTAGGTGGCTAACTATAGGAATTACATTGGTTCAAGCACCAACGTATATTACTGCTATAAAAACTCAGTTCGGTTTAGGACCTGAAGCTTTTTTAGTTAGTGGTGCAACCTTCTGGGTTTCATCAATTATAATATTAACTGCGGGTACAATTTTTGCAATGTGGTTAGGTGAGCGTATTACAGACAAAGGAGTTGGAAATGGTATTTCTTTACTTATTACTGTTGGTATTATAGCAAACTTTCCTTCTGCATTTTTACAAGAGTTTTTCTCAAAAACAGAAAACTCTGGTGCAGGTGGTTTAATGATGATTTTGATTGAAATAATAGTTTGGTTTGTAGTAATTTTATTAACTGTATTATTGGTTACTGCTGTTCGAAAGATTGCAGTTCAATATGCAAGAAGAACTGTTGCGGGTAACACACAAAATGTTGCAGGTTCAAGAGACTATATTCCCTTGAAATTAAATGCTGCTGGTGTTATGCCAATTATATTTGCGCAAGCAATTATGTTTTTGCCTGTTGCATTAGCACAAAGATTTCCAGCTATTGCAGGTTTACAAGACATTAATGGATTGGGCTATAATATAATATTTGCACTATTAATCATTATTTTTAGTTATTTCTATACAGCTATTACTATTCCAACGAATAAAATGGCAGATGATTTAAAAAGAAGTGGTGGTTTTATACCAGGAATTAGACCAGGTAAAGATACAGCAGACAAATTAGATAGTGTTTTATCTAGAATAACGTTCCCAGGATCATTATTTTTAGCAGCATTATCAATTTTACCAGCTATAGTTGTTCAGTTTGGAGTACAACAAAGTTGGGCAATGTTTTACGGTGGTACCTCATTAATCATTATGGTAGGTGTAGCTATTGATACAATGCAACAGATTAATTCTTATTTATTAAACAGTCATTATGATGGTTTAATGAAACCAGGAACTAGTAATAGAAAATCGAATAAATAGTATGGCTAAACAATCAGCAATTCAACAAGACGGAACCATTACAGAAGCATTATCTAATGCAATGTTTCGAGTAGAATTAGAGAACGGACATATTGTTACGGCTCACATTTCAGGAAAAATGCGTATGCATTATATTAAACTTTTACCGGGTGATAAGGTAAAGCTAGAAATGAGCCCATACGATTTATCAAAAGCAAGAATTACTTACAGATACTAACAAAATAAAACAAAACAGATGAAAGTTAGAGCATCAGTTAAAAAAAGAAGTGCCGACTGCAAAATAGTACGCAGAAAAGGTAGATTATACGTAATTAATAAACAAAATCCTAGATTTAAACAAAGACAAGGGTAATGGCAAGAATAGCAGGTATTGATATTCCAAAGAATAAAAGAGGAGTTATTGCTTTAACTTACATCTTTGGTATAGGAAACAGTAGAGCAAAAGATATTTTAGCTCAAGCAAAAGTAGACGAAAGTATTAAAGTTCAAGATTGGACTGATGATCAAATCGCTGCAATTAGAGAACAAGTTGGAACTTTTACCATAGAGGGTGAATTGCGTTCTGAGGTGCAAATAAACATCAAGCGATTGATGGATATTGGTTGCCAAAGAGGTATTCGTCATAGATTAGGTCTTCCTTTAAGAGGTCAGAGAACTAAGAACAACTCTAGAACGAGAAAAGGTAAGAGAAAAACAGTAGCTAACAAGAAAAAATAAAGTTAGATAAGTAATAAAGATCTAAACATTAACACTGTTAAATATTAGAAAACTAAATTACTAAAACTTAAATATTATGGCAAAAGCAAGCACAAAAAAACGTAAAGTAATAATTGAAGCTACAGGAGAAGCTCATGTAACAGCCTCTTTTAACAACATTATTATTTCTTTAACAAATAAAAAAGGTGACGTTATTTCATGGTCATCTGCAGGTAAAATGGGTTTTAGAGGTTCTAAAAAGAATACTCCTTACGCGGCTCAATTAGCAGCAGAAGATTGTGCAAATGTTGCAAAAGAAGCAGGTTTACGTAAGGTAAAAGTTTACGTTAAAGGACCAGGTAATGGTAGAGAATCTGCTATTAGATCAATCCATAATGCAGGTATAGAAGTAACAGAAATTATTGACGTTACTCCAATTCCTCATAATGGTTGTCGTCCACCGAAAAGAAGAAGAGTATAATTAAATATTTTAATCAATCAGGAATTAGATTATCGAAGGATTAGCCTTAATTCATAATCCCTGATTATAACAACAAAGAAATGGCAAGATATACAGGACCAAAAACTAAGATTGCTCGTAAATTTGGCGAGGCAATTTTCGGAGACGATAAAAACTTCGAGAAAAGAAATTACCCTCCAGGACAGCATGGAAATGCAAGAAGAAGAGGAAAAAAATCTGAATATGCTACTCAATTAATGGAGAAGCAAAAAGCTAAATATACTTATGGTATTTTAGAGCGTCAGTTTAGTAATTTATTTAAGAAGGCTCAAGCATCTCAAGGAATTACAGGTGAAATTTTATTACAATTATGTGAGTCTCGTTTAGACAATGTTGTATATAGAATGGGAATTTCAAACTCTAGAAGTGGTGCTCGTCAATTAGTATCTCACAGACACATTACTGTAAATGGAGAAATTTTGAATATTCCTTCTTACACTTTAAAAGAAGGAGATGTTGTTGCAGTTAGAGAAAAGTCTAAATCTTTACAAACCATAGAAAATGCATTGGCATCTAACAACAATGTGTACGAATGGTTAACTTGGAATTCAGATAAAAAAGAAGGTACTTTTGTAAAAGCACCAGAAAGAATTCAAATTCCAGAGAACTTCAAAGAGCAATTAATAGTAGAATTATATTCTAAATAATAAATTAACATTGGTATTTGGCCAAAGGAAGTAATTGTTTTTCTTCAGACTTTTACTTCGCGCAACCAAATAACAATTAAAACGAAGAAATTATGGCAATTTTAAATTTTCAAAAACCTGATAAGGTTATTATGATAGAATCTACTGACTTTAAAGGTAGATTTGAGTTTAGACCTTTAGAACCAGGTTTTGGTTTAACAGTAGGTAATGCGTTAAGAAGAGTTTTATTATCTTCTTTAGAAGGTTTTGCAATTACATCATTAAGAATTGATGGTGTAGAGCACGAATTTTCTACAGTACCTGGTGTTGTAGAAGATGTTACAGAAATTATTTTAAATTTAAAACAAGTTCGTTTTAAAAAGCAAATTGATGAAACTGACAGAGAAACTGTATCTGTATCTGTTTCTGGTCAAGAGCAATTTACTGCGGGAGATTTACAGAAATTTATTTCTGGTTTTCAAGTTTTAAATCCAGACTTAGTTATTTGTAATATGGATAAATCTGTGAAATTAAATGCAGAGCTTACCATAGAAAAAGGTAGAGGATTTGTTCCTGCAGAAGAAAATAAAAAACCATCTGCACCGATAGGAACTATTTTTACTGATTCTATTTACACACCTATAAAAAATGTTAAGTATTCTATAGAAAACTATCGTGTAGAGCAAAAGACAGATTATGAAAAACTTGTTTTTGATATCGATACAGATGGTTCAATCAATCCTAAAGAGGCATTAACAGAAGCTGCGAAAATTTTAATTCACCACTTTATGTTATTCTCAGATGAGCGTATCACTTTAGAGGCAGATGAAATTGCTCAAACTGAAACATATGACGAGGAATCTCTACATATGCGTCAATTATTAAAAACGAGATTAATTGATATGGATCTTTCTGTAAGAGCTTTAAACTGTTTAAAAGCAGCTGAAGTTGATACCTTAGGAGATTTAGTATCTTTTAACAAAAGTGATTTAATGAAATTTAGAAATTTTGGTAAAAAATCTTTAACTGAATTAGAAGAATTAGTTATTGTTAAAGGACTAAATTTCGGAATGGATTTAAGCAAATACAAATTAGATAAAGATTAACCTTTCATATTTTGCTCCCCAAAATGGGTAGATGCAAGATGAGAGAACAAAACAAACGTAATGAGACACGGAAAGAAATTTAATCATTTAGGAAGAAAGACAGCCCACAGAAAGGCAATGTTAGCAAATATGGCTTGTTCTTTAATAGAACACAAACGTATTAACACTACAGTAGCTAAAGCAAAAGCTTTACGTGTTTTTGTAGAGCCTTTAATAACGAAATCAAAGGCCGATACAACTCACAACAGACGTGTAGTTTTTTCTTACCTAAGAGATAAATATGCTGTAACAGAACTATTTAGAGAAATTTCTGTAAAGGTTGCTGACAGACCAGGAGGTTATGTTCGTATCATAAAGTTAGGAAACCGTCAAGGAGACAACGCCCCAATGGCTATGATTGAACTTGTAGATTACAATGAAATTTACAATCCAAAAGGTAACAAGGCTAAAAAATCTACAAGAAGAGGAAGAAGCAAAAAAGCAGCAACTCCACAAGTAGAAGAAACAGCAACTACAGAAGAAAAATCTGAAGAATAATATAAAAATGAAAATTTTTTAAATTATATAAAAGGGATAAACGTTTACGTTTATCCCTTTTTTTATATTTTTACAGCAAGAAATACACCCAATTCAATGAAATATCAAACAAGAAAAAAAGCATTAGTTTTATTAGCAGATGGAACAATTTTTTATGGTAAATCTGTAGGTATAGAAGGAACATCTACTGGAGAAATTTGTTTTAATACTGGTATGACAGGTTATCAAGAAATTTTTACAGATCCTTCTTATTTTGGCCAAATTATGGTAACAGCAAATGCACATATTGGTAATTATGGTGTGAATGATAACGAAGTAGAATCTGATGGAATAAAAATTTCTGGATTGGTATGCAGAAACTTTAGCTTTACTCACTCGAGAGCAGACTCTAATGGTAACTTAAAAGATTGGTTTGAGAAACATAAAATTGTTGCAATTTCTGATGTAGATACTAGAGCACTCGTTGCTTACATAAGAGATAACGGAGCAATGAATGCCATAATATCTACAGATGTGGATAATATAGATGCCTTAAAGCAGCAATTATCTGAAGTACCAAGTATGGAAGGGCTTGAATTAGCATCAAAAGTATCTACAAAAGAGGCTTATATTGTTGGTGATGAAAATGCCACTTACCGAGTTTCTGCACTAGACATTGGCATTAAAAAAAATATTATTAGAAATTTAGTTAAAAGAGATGTTTGTGTAAAAGTTTTTCCTTACGATGCTTCTTTTGAGGATTTAAGTTCTTTTAATCCTGATGGATATTTTATTTCAAACGGACCAGGCGATCCAGCACCTTTACATGCAGCACAAAAAGTAGCTAAAGAAATTATTAAAAGAGATTTTCCTTTATTTGGTATCTGTCTAGGGCATCAAGTTATAGCATTGTCTAATGGCATTTCTACATACAAAATGCACAATGGTCACAGAGGAATTAATCACCCTGTTAAAAATCTTTTAACAGGAAAAGGAGAAATTACTTCTCAAAACCATGGTTTTGCTATACATAAAGAAGAAACGGAATCACATAAAGACATTGAAATTACTCATATTCACTTAAATGATAATACAGTTGCTGGTATTCGAATGAAAAATAAAAACACTTTTTCTGTTCAATATCACCCAGAGGCAAGTCCAGGACCACATGATTCTGAGTATTTATTTGATCAGTTTATTGATAATATTCGCAAATCAAAAGAATAATATTTCTTTTATCTCTAAAAAATAAAACTGAAAACGTTTTCGTAAGTAAGCTATCAAAACCACTCTTAAAAGAGTGGTTTTTTGTAAATTAGCAACGAGTACAAACCAAGATATTAATTATTAAATATAAAAATAATGAGCATTATAATTAAAGTTCACGCACGTCAAATTTTCGATTCTAGAGGAAATCCTACTGTAGAGGTTGATGTAATCACCGAAAATGGAGTTTTAGGAAGAGCTGCAGTTCCTTCAGGAGCGTCTACAGGAGAACATGAGGCTGTAGAACTTAGAGATGGCGGCAAAGACTATATGGGTAAAGGTGTTTTAAACGCAGTAAAAAACGTAAATGAAACAATTGCCCAAGAATTGTTAGGAGTTTCTGTTTTTGAACAAAATGCAATAGATAAGCTAATGATTGCTTTAGATGGTACACCAAATAAATCTGTTTTGGGAGCAAATGCTATTTTAGGAGTTTCTTTAGCGGTATCTAAGGCTGCCGCAAATGAGTTAGGCATGCCTTTATATAGATATATTGGTGGTGTTTCTGCAAATACACTTCCTGTACCAATGATGAATATTATTAATGGTGGTTCACATTCCGATGCTCCAATAGCTTTTCAAGAATTTATGGTGATGCCAGTTAAAGCCTCAACTTTTAGTGAAGCTATGAAAATGGGATCTGAAATTTTCCATAACCTTAAAAAGGTACTGCATGATAGAAATTTATCTACAGCAGTAGGAGACGAAGGTGGATTTGCACCTAACCTAGAAGGCGGAACAGAAGATGCACTAGAAACTATAGCATTAGCAGTGAGTAATGCAGGTTACAAGTTAGGAGACGAGATTATGATTGCTTTAGACTGTGCTGCTGCAGAATTTTATGTAGATGGTAAATACGATTACACAAAATTTGAAGGCCCAAGTGGTAAAGTAAGAACGAGTCAAGAGCAAGCAGATTATTTAGCAGAATTATCTTCTAAATATCCTATTATTTCAATAGAAGATGGAATGGATGAAAATGATTGGGAAGGTTGGAAATATTTAACAGAAAAGGTTGGTGATAAAGTTCAATTAGTTGGAGACGATTTATTTGTTACAAATGTAGAGCGTTTGTCTAAAGGAATTGAAAACGGTATTGCCAATTCAATATTAATAAAAGTAAACCAAATAGGAACTTTATCGGAAACAATTGCAGCAGTAAATATGGCAAAAAATGCAGGCTATACCTCTGTAATGTCTCATAGGTCTGGAGAAACTGAAGACAATACTATAGCAGATTTAGCTGTGGCATTAAATTGTGGACAAATAAAAACAGGTTCTGCTTCTCGCTCTGATAGAATGGCAAAATACAACCAATTATTAAGAATTGAAGAAGAATTAGGAGAAGTTGCTTATTTCCCTAAAGAAAAAGCATTTAAAATCTAATGAACTGATAACGGAACAAAAACCTCATAATTCTTACATATGAGGTTTTTTTTTGCAAAATATTTAGATAAGTTAATGTTATTTTAAAATTTCAAAAATCTATACGAACACATTTCAAAATTATTGAAAAAATGGTATCTTCGTGCAACACAGAAATTCATAATAAAACTACTGTAAATGTCAAATATAGCAAAATTACAAATTGGAGAAAATTCTTTTGAATTTCCTCTTACTAAAGGAACAGAAAATGAAGTTGCCATAGATATTAAGTCTTTAAGATCGGCAACAAATGGAATTGTAACGATTGATCCTGGATTTAAAAATACAGGTTCCTGCGAAAGTGCTATTACATTTTTAGATGGTGAAAAAGGGATATTAAGATACCGAGGGTATCCAATTGAGCAATTAGCAGAAAAAGCAGATTTTTTAGAAGTTGCTTATGCTTTAATCTTTGGGGATTTACCAAACACAAGTCAATTAGAAAAATTCCATTCAGATATTAAGTCGATGGCTATTTTAGATGATGATCTAAAGAAAATTTTAGATGCATTTCCAAAAACAGCTCATCCGATGGGAGTGTTATCTTCATTAACAAGTGCATTAACAGCGTTTAACCCGTCATCTGTAAATGTAGATTCTGAAGAAGAAATGTATAATGCCATAGTTAAAATAATGGCAAAATTTCCAATAATAGTTGCATGGACAATGCGTAAAAAGCAAGGATTGCCTTTAACTTACAGCACAAATTCTTTGGGGTATGTAGAAAACATTATGAAAATGATGTTTCAAAGTCCGAATGAAGATTACGTTGTAAACCCTATTATTAAAGATGCTCTAGACAAACTTTTAATTTTACATGCAGATCACGAGCAAAATTGTTCTACATCTACTGTAAGAATTGTGGGTTCATCTCATGCTGGTTTATTTGCTTCATTATCTGCAGGAATATCAGCTCTTTGGGGTCCACTTCACGGAGGCGCAAACCAAGCAGTTTTAGAAATGCTTGAGGCTATTAAAGAAGATGGTGGAGATACCAAAAAATATATGGCGAAAGCTAAAGATAAAAACGATCCTTTTAGGTTGATGGGCTTTGGACATAGAGTTTACAAAAACTTCGATCCAAGAGCAAAAATTATTAAAAAAGCTGCAGATGAAGTTTTAAATAGTTTGGGAGTTACCGATCCTATTTTAGAGGTGGCAAAAGGTTTAGAGCAAGAGGCATTAAATGACCCTTATTTTGTAGATAGAAAATTATATCCAAACGTAGATTTTTATTCAGGAATTATATACAGAGCAATGGGTATTCCTGTAGAAATGTTTACTGTAATGTTTGCAATGGGACGTTTACCAGGATGGATTGCTCAATGGAGAGAAATGAGATTGAAAAAAGAACCAATCGGACGTCCGCGTCAAATATATACAGGAAAAACAGAAAGAGATTTTATCAATATTGAGAAAAGATAAGATAGGTACTCTTAAAGTAGTATTTAAAGCTTCATTTTTAATGAAGCTTTTTTAATAATAGAAATTATGCTAAAGTTAAATATTACCAACGAAACCTCTAGATTGAAGGCTGTTATTTTGGGAACAGCAAAAAGTAATGGCCCTACGCCAAAAGTTGAAGATTGTTACGACCCTAAAAGTATACAACATGTGCAAGCAGGAACTTATCCTAAAGAGTCGGATATGATACTAGAAATGGAGGCAGTAGCCAACGTTTTTGAAAAGTATGATGTAACAGTATTTAGACCTAAGGTAATTGAGAATTATAATCAAATTTTTTCTAGAGATATTGCATTTGTAATTGATGATGTGTTTGTAAAGGCAAATATTTTACCAGACAGAGAAAAAGAAATAATAGCTATTAGTCACGTAATATCTGAAATTAATCCCTTAAAAATAGTAAAATTACCTGCTGACTGTCATGTAGAAGGTGGTGATGTTATGCCATGGTACGATTATATATTTGTGGGTACTTATTCTGGAGATGATTATTCTGATTATATTACCGCTAGAACTAACAGAAAAGCGGTAAAAGCACTACAAGATTTATTTCCTAATAAAATAGTGAAGCCATTTGAGTTGAGAAAATCAAATACAGACCCGAAAGAAAATGCTCTTCATTTAGATTGTTGTTTTCAACCTATTGGAAAAGATAAAGCAATAATTCATAAAAATGGATTTTTAATTGAAGAAGAGTATGAGTGGTTAGTTACTTTTTTTGGTAAAGAAAATATTTTTGAGATTGATAAAGAAGAAATGTACCATATGAATAGTAATGTTTTTTCTATTTCAGAAAATGTTATTATATCAGAAAAGAACTTTACACGATTAAATAGTTGGTTAAGAAAAAAAGGTTTTATTGTAGAAGAAGTTCCTTACTCAGAAATTGCTAAACAAGAAGGTTTGTTAAGATGTTCTACCATGCCATTAATTAGACACTAATTGCGTTTTAACTGCAAGTTAAATTCAATAAAAAAGCTGCAATAATTTTGCAGCTTTTTTGTTGGGGGATGTTCTAAATATCAATTATTCTAGTACAACGGTATCAATTTGATGAATTACACCGTTATTAGCCTGAATATTTGTAACTTCAATTTTACTAACTCTACTTTTTGAGTCTGTAAGTGTAGCGCCACTAGAGGCTATGTTTACAGTAAGGTTACCACCAAGAGTATTAATTTGTAAATTGTTTGTTAACTCGTTTTCTAAAACATTTTTCCCAGCCACTACATGAGTATTTAAAGTGCTTGTTAAGGTTGCTGTAGGAACGTCCGATAAATTATTAAGACTCAATTCTTCTAACAAAGAAGCAAAAGCGCTATTTGTTGGTGCAAAAACTGTAAATGGCGCTGGAGAAGTACCATTGGCTGTAGATAACGTGTTTACATATGTGTAGTTTGTTTCTCTTGTTAATGCAGCAACTAGAGATGAAAAGTTTGAATCTGCAGTAGCAAATGTTACCACAGTTGGCAAACCTATTACTTTATCTATTACGTGAACTATGCCATTGTCTGCAATTATGTTTTCAGTGATAACTTTAGAAATTCCGTTAAACACAACTCCATTGTCGGTGTTTACATGCAAAGATAATGGAGTATTTGAAGCTGCGCTAGTTGCTTTTGTAGTAGCATAACCTGTAGATAAACCCGAAGCCAATAAGCTGCCATCTATTACATGATTTAGTAGAATTTGGGTTAATAGTTCTTTTGGAACATCATCAACAGATGCAAAATTATTATCACTTAAAAACTCTGTAAATGCACGATTTGTTGGAGCTAATACTGTAAATGGTCCAGGACTATTTAGAGTGTTTACTAAATCGGCTCTTGTAACTGCAGCAACCAAAGAACTAAGGTTATTGTTTACAGCTACATTTACAATGGTATTTGGTTCGATAACATCATCATTATCGTTGTTGCAAGAATAGAAACCGCCAATTAGTAACAGTCCTATAAAAAATTTCGTAACTAGTTTCATAATCTATTGTGTTTATTAGTTATTTATGTTTAACTAAATTACAAAAACATTAAACAAAGTTTTGTTAAATAAAAGACAAAATTTATCAAACAATTTTCTGATGTATTTTAATGTAGGATTTTAGTAAAATGATATTTTTAATTAATATTTTTGTCAAATTATTATAAATATATGAATCAAACTACCAATACCATACTAATGATTCGTCCTGTAAGTTTCAGGAAGAACGAACAAACAGCAGTTAATAATTTTTTTCAGGAAGATATTGATTTAAAAAATGCAGAGATTAACAAAAAGGCTCAGGAGGAATTTGATGCTTACGTTTTTAAATTAAAAAGTTTTGGTATTCAAGTTATTGTTGTTTCAGATACTACAGACTCAGACACTCCTGATTCAGTTTTTCCCAATAATTGGATATCTTTTCATGAGAACGGAACAGTGGTTTTATATCCAATGTTTGCAGAAAATAGACGTTCAGAACGTAGGGAAGATATTTTAGACATATTAGAAGAAAATAATTTTGTAATAGAAGATATAGTAGATTATACATCTGCAGAAGAGGAAAATATTTTTTTAGAGGGTACAGGTAGTATTATTTTAGATAGAGTAAACAGAAAAGCATATTGTGCATTATCTGACAGAGCCGATGAAGAGCTATTTATAGAATTTTGCGAAGATTTCGAGTATACACCAGTAGTTTTTGTTGCAAACCAAACTGTAAACAATAAACGAGTACCAATATACCATACGAATGTTATGATGTGTATAGCCGAAACATTTGTAGTTATTTGTTTAGATGCTATTGATGATAAAAAAGAGCGTAAAAATGTTTTAAAGCATTTAAAAGAAGATGGAAAAAAGCTAATAGAAATATCGGAAGCTCAAATGCATCAATTTGCTGGAAATATGCTTCAAGTTAAAGGTAGCAACAATGAACTTTATCTAATTATGAGTAAGGCTGCACATGATAGTTTAACCCAAAGTCAGCTTACCAAAATAGGTAATCAATGTAAAATTATTTCTAGTTCACTAGAAACCATAGAAACTTGTGGTGGTGGAAGCGCGCGTTGTATGATGGCAGAAGTGTTTTTACCTACGAGATAAAATTATTTTGAGTTAAAAGAAAAAAGCATTACAAAATTAAGTAATGCTTTTTTTTTGCTAAACTTTCTTAGTGGTCAGTCTTACTGTAATTTAGAGTGTTTATGAAAAAATAGGTATTTATAACTCAACTAACTTTCGCATTACAGAGGCCTACATTGCCGACAAGCAAGGATTTTTTTAACAAATACCCCTTTTTAACTTTAAGATTTTTTTAAATGTACAAAAAATTATTTTAATACATCCTCAATTACTTTACCAGTAGTTCCGTTTGGAAACTCTATATTTAAAAGTGTACTAATAGTTGGTGCAATATCTGTAATATCATACTTTTTAGAAGAACTTCCTTGTTTAATTCCATTTCCGTAAAAAATGATTGGAACATGAGTATCATACGAATAGCCAGAACCATGGCTTGTTCCTTTTCTGCTACTAATTAGCGTGGCAGGGTATGGAATCATCAATACATCACCAGAAAATTTTTGATTGTACCCCTTTTGTAAAGAACTCATAATACCTTCAGAAAATTGAGAAGCCTGTAATGTTTTTGCCGATACTGCTTTATAAATTTTTTCAAAATTTACTACTTCATCTGCTAATTTTTCCGCAACCACATTTACGTCTAAACCGAGTTTATGAATCTTTTCTTTATCTAAAAATATTTGATAGTTCGAAACATTTTCTATTAATTCTGTTGAGTTAAAATATTTTTTTGTGATTCCTAAAATGAAATCTCTAAAATCTTTTGTACTCATATAATGTGCAGGAATTTTTAGAGATTGCAAATAGGCAGGTACATGAACAGCAGCATGATCTGCTGTTAAAAATAATGTATATTTTTCTGCACCAACTTGGGTATCTAAAAACTGAAAAAAGTTTGCTAAATCTTTATCTAATCTTAGGTAAGTGTCTTCGGTTTCTACTGCAGCAACCCCATATCTATGTCCCACATAATCTGTAGAAGAAAAGCTAACCGTTAAAAAATCGGTTGTTTCATTTTTTCCTAAATTTTCTCCAATAATAGCAGCTTTAGCAAAATCTGCCGTTAATGTATTTCCTGCAGGTACTGTTTTAATAAGGCTAAAATTGCCATTTTTAGTTCGGAGTTCTTTTAAATTTTTTGGAAAAGTTGGGGTTTCTTGCCCTTTTAAATTATTTTCAAAAATATTGTTGTCAGCCCTACTTTTTGTATACGTTTCGATGGGATAAAGAGTATTCCATGTTTCATTTAAATAATCGTTTGCCTTGTTGTTTTCGTTAAAATCTGTTACCCATTTTGGTAGCGTATCCATGTAAAAAGAACTAGTTACCCATTTATTATTATCGCCACCATCGTACCAGTAAGCTGCATTTGCAGTATGGCCGACAGGTAAAATAGCAGATCTATCTTTTATAGCAATTCCTATGGCTTTTCCTTGCATATTTTGAGCTAAATGTAGTTGGTCAGAAACCGTAGTTGTATACAATCTATGTGGCGATTTTTTACCTACATCGCTATTATTACCAACTGTTTCGTATCTATTATCATCTACACAGTAAATGCTTTCTTTAAGAAACTTATCGTACCAATTATTTGATATTATGCCATGATTGCTTGGTGTTGTTCCTGTAAAAATTGAAGTATGTCCAACGGCTGTATAAGTAGGAATATAGTTGTAATGAGCATTTTTTAATGAAAAGCCATTTTTTAAAATTCTATTAAAACCATCATTGCCAAATCTGTCTGAATAGCGAGTAAGATAATCGTAACGCATTTGGTCTATAACTATACCAATAACAAGGGTAGGTTTTTTGTTTTTTTGTTGCTGTTTATTACAATTACTAAGCAGTATTGAGGCGATTAGTAAAAATAGGAGTTTCTTGTTCATTGAGTTTAAATTTGTATAAATATGCTCAAAAATAATTATTTTTATTTTGAATCAATGATAATACCACACAATTAATGATATTTTAATACTTTAGCCTAAAATTTGTTTGAATGATGTATTTGGAGCACATTGGAAAGTATTTTATGATGTTAGGGCGTGTTTTTAAAAAACCTCAAAAAAGTCGTATTTTTTATCAAGCCCTATTAAGAGAAATAGAAGATTTAGGTCTAAAATCTATTGGTATAATTATGTTTATTTCTTTTTTTATAGGAGGTGTTATTGCCTTGCAAACAGCATTAAACTTAGAGAGCCCTTTTATACCAGACTCGTTAATTGGTTTTGCTGCAAAACGCTCAATAATATTAGAGTTTGCACCTACTTTTTGTTGTATTATACTTGCGGGTAAAGTAGGCTCTTACATTACCTCTAGCATCGGAACAATGAGAGTTACAGAGCAAATTGATGCCCTAGAGGTTATGGGTATTAATTCATTAAATTACCTCATATTACCAAAAATAATTGCGACCTTATTTTTTTATCCTTTTTTAATCATTCTTGCCATGATGTTAGGAATTTTTGGAGGTTGGATTGCAGGCGTTTTGTCTGGTTTATTTACTGGGGCAGATTATATAGTAGGAATTCAAACAGAGTTTAAGCCTTTTTTAATTGTGTATGCAATTGTAAAAACATTGGTTTTTTCTTTTTTAATAGCAACCGTTCCTTCCTATCATGGGTATTATGTTAAAGGAGGTTCTTTAGCAGTAGGTAGAGCTAGTACGCAAGCAGTAGTTTGGACAACTATTTTAATAGTAATTTCTAATTATATATTAACTCAATTACTACTTACATAAGTTATGATAGAGGTAAAAAATTTACATAAAGGTTTTGGTGGTGTAGAGGTATTAAAAGGTATTAATACAACTTTTTATCCAGGTAAAACAAACTTAATTATAGGGCAAAGTGGGTCTGGGAAAACAGTATTTTTAAAATCGCTGGTTGGGTTACATATTCCTGAAAAGGGAGAAATTGCTTTTGATGGTCGTATTAATTCAAAATTTACGGCATCAGAAAAGCAGCAATGGCGTCAAGAAATTGGTATGGTTTTTCAAGGAAGTGCCTTGTTTGACTCTCAAACGGTAGAGGAAAATGTAATGTTTCCTTTAAAAATGTTTACCAATAAATCTTATGAAGAAATGTTGGAAAGGGTAAATATAGTTTTACATAGAGTTAATTTAGTAAATGCCAATTTTAAATTGCCCTCTGAACTTTCTGGTGGAATGCAAAAAAGAGTAGCCATTGCCCGCGCCATTGTTATGAATCCTAAATATCTTTTTTGTGATGAGCCCAATTCTGGTTTAGATCCGCAAACAGCTATAGTAATCGATAATTTAATTCAAGAAATAACTGCAGAATACAAAATTACTACGGTAATAAATACCCATGATATGAATTCTGTAATGGAAATTGGAGAAAAAATAGTTTTTTTAGACAAAGGTTTAAAAGCATGGGAGGGAAGTAGTGATGAAATTTTTAAAACTGAAAATGAGTCAGTTATAAGCTTTGTATATTCCTCTAATTTACTTAAAAAAGTTCGTGAGAATTATTTAAACGAAACTAAATAAAAAAACATTTGTATTTTTAAAAATAAGCTATATATTTGCACCCGCTAAGACGAAAGGAATGACCTGGTAGCTCAGTTGGTAGAGCATCTCCCTTTTAAGGAGAGGGTCCTGGGTTCGAGCCCCAGCCCGGTCACAAAACCCCACAATTAATGTGGGGTTTTTTAATTTACAATAGTTTTTCACATCCTATATTCTACTGAAAATTATTTATTCTTTTACATTTATATTTACATTAAAAAGAAATAACACCAATTACGTTTAATAATTAGTAGGTATGAACAACAATATCAGAATAATATATAAATCAACTTTAAAAGCATCTAATTTTTATGGAAAATTGTTGATGATACAGTGATGGGAGGAATCTCTAAAGGAAGTGTTAAGACAAATAAAAGTGGATTTGTAGAGTTTTACGGACATACTTCACTTGAAAATAATGGTGGTTTTTCTTCAGTTCGCCTCACAGATTTAAGTATAATGGTAGAAAATTATAACTTTTTAGTTGTAAAACTTAAAGGAACCCCAAGTACTTATCAGCTTCGTATAAAAGAAGATAAAACAACTAATTACTCCTATATTTCTTTATTTACAACCAACGGAAGTTGGCAAACCATACAAATACCTATTTTTAAAATGTACCCAGTTTACAGAGGTAAGAGGTTAAAAATGACAAATTTTAATGGACTAAAAATTGAAGAAATTGCTTTTTTAATTGGAAATAAAAAAGAAGAAGATTTTAAATTAGAAATCGATAGTATTTGTTTGAGTAACTAAAATTTAATTTTTTTAGTACCGTTTTTTTGTATCTTTCCCCCAAAGTAAAATAACTAACAATGAAAGAAAATATTGATAAAAATAATGTAACACCCATAGATGAGGCTGCAAAGAAGAATATGCAGGAAGATGCTAAAGGCCTTTTTGAAAATCTAAAGATTTTTTTAATTGAACTTTTCGATTTTAGAGACGATACCGACCATGAAGCTACTATCGAAGCCATAAAGGCAGATATTCCTTTTAAAGGAGCAACTGCTTGGATTCTTATCTTTGCTGTTTTTGTAGCATCTATAGGTTTAAATGCAAATAGTACTGCTGTAGTAATTGGAGCCATGTTAATTTCTCCATTAATGGGACCAATTTTGGGAATAGGTATGTCTTTTGCTCTAAACGATTTTGTAACATTTAAAAAATCTCTTACAAATTTAGGAACTATGATAGTACTGAGTTTGTTTGCGTCTTTTTTATTCTTTTACTTCTTTCCTGTAAGTGAAGACAAAGCAGAACTTTCGGAGTTACTTGGTAGGGTAAGACCAGATATTAGAGATGTTTTAATTGCATTTTTTGGTGGTTTGGCATTAATGGTTGCAAGAACTAAGAAAGGTACAATTGCCTCGGTAATTTTTGGTGTGGCAATTGCCACTGCTTTAATGCCACCTCTATGTACAGCTGGGTATAGTCTGGCAAACGGAAACTTTAAATTCTTTTGGGGAGCAATGTACTTGTTTACCATCAATACTATTTTTATTGCATTAGCAACATTTTTAGTATTAAAGTTACTTCGTTTTCCAATGCATAAATATGCAAATGCTGCCAGAAGAAAAAGGTATTCTACTATTGCAACCATTGTTGGTTTTGCAGTTATGATACCTGCAATTATTACGTTTGTAGGAGTTTTACAAGAAAATCAAGTTAAAAATCAAGTTAACAATTTTATCAATAATGAGATTAAAACAATAAAAAACTTTCAGCTCATAGACGACTCTTACAGTTTTACTGATAAAGTAATTAATTTGAACTTTTTTAATGAGGTAACAGATGGTGAGGAAAATATTCTTAAAAATCAGTTAAGAAATAATGCGAATTATGATAAAATTAAAGACTTTCAAATAAATATTAAAGGAAGTGATACCAAAAGTTTTGCTTTAATAACCACTGCATATAAAGAAAAAAGAGAAGAACTTCAAGAGAGTAAAAACATTATTGCTGGTTTACAAAAGCAGATTGCCGAGTTAGAAGAAACAATTTCTACATTAAACAATAGAATTGAGCAAGATGCATTAGATAAAAATCAAAAGGTCATAGCTTTTAGTAGAATTGCTAAAGATGCTAAAATTAGATATATAGATATCGAGGCGATTGGTTTTGCAAATGTTTTGTCTTCTAAAGATTTTATAAAAATTGATACAGTACCTGTGGCAACAATAAAATGGAATAGAAGGCTTTCAGATAGTATCGTATCTTTTAGAGAAAAGGAATTAAGAACTTGGCTTCAAAAAGAAATGTTGTTAGACACACTTTTTATTAAACGTGAAAAATAAAAAATGCATCATCATTTATATGAAAAAAAGCTCCTTAGTGGAGCTTTTTTTTTGCAACAATTTATTTTATTATTGATGAGGTATTACCTCTACATTCTGATTAAATAAATATACTTTTTTAGACGACAATTCTAAGCACTCAAATCGAGTTCTTCTTTTATTACCTCTTTTGTAAAGTGTGTTTTTAAAAATAAATAAGCCTCCTAACGGAATGTTAAAAATAAAGGCTTTGCCGCTTTCGGCAGCATTTCCTTTTAGAGCCAATGCCAATTTAGCATCAGAGTCTGTGCTTGCTTTAGGGTTTTTTAAGTAGTTTGCTAAATAAGGCAATATAGCATTTGGGTAAATATCAGGATTTAGAAAAGGAAGCATTAAATGCTGAAAAACAGCTTTCCATTCTTTACCATGTGGCTGTACTTTTCCGAATTTTTGGTGTGTTACATGATGAGCAATTTCATGAACGAGAGTAAGTAAAAACTGAAATTTATTAAGATTATTATTTACCGTAATCTGAAAACGACCATCTGGTAGACTTCTAAAATCGCCATGTTTTGTTTGTCGTTGGTTAACAATTTTTAATGTAAAATTATGTTGCTGAATTAAAAACTCAACATACGGAATAGCCTTTTTTGGTACAAAATCTTGGTAGCTCAAAGCGTATTTACTTTAAAAATTATTTATGGAGTAGAACTAGAAACTTGCAATACTTTACCATTATAAAATTTATTTCCTGTAAGTGAAAAATTATAAATGTAGTCTGCCATTTCTATTGCAGTAAGTGGCGCAATATACCCAGGAAAAGCCTCTTCTAACATTTCTGTTTGAACAGCCCCTAATGCTAGTACATTAAAAGCAATTTGTTGTTCTTTGTATTCTTCTGCCAATAACTCCGACAAAGTTATAACAGCTCCTTTTGCAGATGAGTAAGCAGCAAGACCAGGAAATTTCATGCTTCCTTGTATGCCTCCCATAGAGCTTATTGTAACTACATGACTTCCTTTTTGAAGAAACGGAATTAGTTTTTTAGTAATTTCTGCCACCGCAAAAACATTTACTTTATAAACGTCTAAGAAATCTGAAGATGATATTTCTGTAAAAGGTTTATTTACCAGTTTACCTGCATTGTTTACTAATATGTCTACTTTTGTCCAGTTATTTTCTATAAATGTACTTATTTTTTTTAAATCAGTATCGTTAGAAATATCAATAGGTAAAGCAGTAATATTTTGATGATTAATTTTATCAAGTGGTTCCGTATTTCTTGAAATAGCCAAAACATTGCAATTATTATTTGCAAATAGTTGTGCCAATTCAAAGCCTATTCCTCTACTAGTTCCTGTAATTACAACGTTTTTCATTAAAATAGTTTTAAAGCACCAAATTAAGTATTTTTTTATAGATTAAATCCTTAATTTAGCAGAAAATAGTAAGTGTTATTCTTTAATATTATTGCAAAAAATAAAATTAATAGAAGAACATCATTTGATAGTAAAGATTAAAAAAATGATTTAATGAGAAACAAGAATATCAATTTGTTTATTGTGATATTTTCGGTACTTACAATATTTATGAGTTTTACAGAAAGCAAATCAACTCAAAATTTATTTGGCTATGAGGTTAATGCCTGGTTAGTGAGAGGATTGTGGCTTTTAATAGGTTTGATATCTTACAAAAGGTATAAAGATAAAAAAGCCGAAGAGGAGTAATAAGTAGTAAATTTTTAATTGAAATCAATGTGTTGGTAAGCACCAACATCTGGGTTAGAACTTCTGTCTACACCTAAAATATCTATGTTATAAATAGTAGATTTTGCTTTTTCGATGGCATTACTTTTCGAGCCAATAACAAAATCATTGAGTATTGAATTTCTAAAATCGGCAGTACCATTTTTAATGATTGCTTGGTAATGGTTGCTTTTTGTGAAGTCCATTTCAGGTATTTCGGTTATCTCAGTATCTGTAGGATTAAATTTAACTAAGCTATTACTAACATTAAAATTAAAGATTGCACCTTCAACTTTATCAAAAAGAAGTTCAAAACTATTATTTCCTTCAAAAATACAATTGGTAAAACTTGCTTCTTTTAAGTTTGTAGCAGTTACAATTGTTTGTCCGTTTTGTTCACTAGTAAAAAAATTATTTACTAAAACTGCCGGTAAAGGTCTTATGCCATTATTCCAGAAGTTAGCAAACGTACAATGTGTAAAATTGTATGTACCACCAATGGTTGCTGCTAAAGATGCCTGACCTGCGGAACCAATTACTAAATTATAACCTTCTATATTAGTTTGTCTGGCTAAAATGCCGAAGTTTGCGTGGTTATAAATTTCGGTATTCGCTATTTTTAAAGTAGGGGAGGTAGCATGTCCTATACTGTCTATTAGAATTCCAATAATTCCATTTTTAATTTTTGCATGGTTTATTTCATTTTCTAAACTTCCGGCTCGCATCCAAATAGTTCCCCATTGCCCTGTAATGTTACTAAAACTGTTTTCTAATCTATCACCCTCAAAAATCACTTTTTCAGCGAGGGTTCCGTTTACCTTTAAAGACGCTTTTTTATCTACAATTAATCCAGAACTGTCATGAAAATAAATTTTTGCGCCTGCTTCTATAGTTAAGGTTTTGTTTTCTGGTACAGCTGCATAACCATATATAACGGTAGGTTTTACCTTGGTAAATGTAAGTTCATCATCTTTTAGAAAGCGTCCTTTTATTGAGGTTGGTTTACCATCCAACGACAAGCTGTCAATTTTCATTGAGATAGCATTTCTTCCAGGAAAAATAAAATTTGCATCTTCTATTAAAGTAACCAAATTTACACTTTGCTGCAGAATTCCAGTATCAAACAAAATTTTGTCTGTATATAAAGGACTTGCTTGATTTGTAATATCTACAGTAGTTTCAACAAAAATAAAAATGCTATCTTTAGCTAAAATATCTATGCTTTCAAAAGATTTTCCCGGAATCCCATCTACATTAAGACGGTAATTAGAGTTTGAGCCTTTTTCTAAAGATATTTTAGGTATTGTAATTGCTCTATTATTTTTATTATACACCCTTAAATTATAGGTAGCAGAGCTAATATTTGTAAATATGGTATCTAAAAAAACGGTGTCTTTAGAGAATTCTAGTTTACCACTACTTAGCACTGTAGAAAAATCTTTTCTGCAAGAAGCTGCAGCAATAAGTACAACACAACTTAATACATAAACTAGGTTTTTCATTATTGGGCTTTTCTTTTTTGTAAAGTTATTGTTACAACTAAACATTTATAAAATTATTGTGCTATTAGTTCTATTTCGAAAAGTTTCCCCCATTTTTTACCTGTAACAAACATTCTATTATTTTCTTTGTCAAAAGCGATACCGTTTAGCACTTCATCTTGTTCTACTAAATCTTGAGTCTTTCTCATCTCTTTCTCTAAACCTCTTAAATCTACAAGTCCTTCAGCCATTCCGGTTTTTAAATCGATAATAACTAACGTATTTTTTTGGTATTTATTTGCGTATAATTTTCCATTTATAACCTCTAACTCATTTAAATTGTCAACTGCTCTGTCATAAGTATATGCCTGAATATAATTGAGTTCTTCTTGAGTTTCTTTGTCTAAAAACCAAATTTTATTTGTTCCATCAGATTTAATGAGTGCATTTTCATTTTGAGTTAATCCCCAACCTTCCTTACTTTTTTTGTATCGAAATTCTTTAATGAGTTTAAATGTATTTAAATCGTACACAAAACCTTTTTCTGCTTCCCAAGTTAACCAAATAATTTTGTCGTTAACAATGGTCATTCCTTCTCCGAAATACTTTTTATCTAGTGCAATTTCTTGTATAACCTCTCCTGTTTTTAAGGCTACTTTTCGAAGTCTAGACTCGCCTCTACGACCGGTAGTTTCATATAGAAAACCTTTATAATATTCCAGTCCTTGTGTATATGAGCTGGTATCATGCGGATAAGTATTTATAATTTTATATGAATAAATTGTTGGTTTTTTGTTTGCAAATACCTCTATAAAACCATTTTTCTTCTTGGTTTTTCCATCAAAAAAAACGACTGCATTAATTGCGTGTTTTCCAACACCTAATATTTTGGTATCAATTTTTGCACTGTTGTTGTTAGAGGCAATTTCTTTACCATTTACATAAAATATAATTTTTTCAAATTTCTTTTTATTTTTTTCAAACAACTTTACGGTAATAACATCATTTAATACCACTTTTTTGGGTATTTCTAAAGAAAAAATATAAGGGTCGTTACAAGAAATTATAGCCGACAAACTTGTAAATAATACAATTATGAGTGCTTTTATTTTCATTATATTAATAGTTTCTGAGATTTAATTTTGTAAATATTCAAAAAAAGTACCTTTGTATGCAACTTTTAAGCCTTAAAAGATAGCTAATTTTAAATGCATTACCTTTTAATTAAATAAAAACAATTTATTTATTTGTTAATTAAAAAATATGGTTAAATTTGCAAACTCAAAATAGTAAAGAACAACTATTTAGAAATTTGAGAAAAGACTTACCAACTTTTCTTTATCAAACATAACATTAAAGTATAAAACATTATAACAATGAAAAAAGGAATTCATCCAGAAAATTACAGAATGGTAGCGTTTAAAGACATGTCTAACGAAGACGTATTTTTAACGCGTTCTACCGTAGACACTAAAGAAACTTTAGAAGTAGATGGTGTTGAGTATCCTTTAGTAAAATTAGAGATTTCTAGAACATCTCACCCATTTTACACTGGTAAATCTAAACTTATTGATGCTGCAGGGCGTATTGACAAGTTCAAAAACAAATATGCAAAATTCAAAAAAGACTAACTTTTTAAGAATTTTAATCATACTTAAAACTCCAACTTTTTGTTGGAGTTTTTTTTTATTCATTATTTTTATCATTTTATTTTAGCGTTCCCTTTTAGGTCGGGCTTTACATCACAATCTTTTTCTATTGTTAATAATTGTAGGTAATTATTATTGTCAATTTTTAGAGCAATTGTTACATACGTTAAGAAAAAGGATTTTCTTTCCAATCCCTAACGCAACAATTTGCAAAGTATTTTACTTTTTTCAATTGAATAGATTATTTTTGTTTGCTTAAAAAACTTAAAATTAGAAATACCATCCTAGCTATTTTATTATTAGCAACTATATTATTTGGTTTGTTGGTTTATTTTATACCGCAGTTAGGAACCATAATTTTACTATCTATCTCCAGTATTCTTACCTTAGTTGCTATTTCAGATAGTTTACAAACAAGGCACTCCTTATTACGTTCATTTCCTTTGGTGGCAAGATTACGTTGGTTGTTTGAAGATGAGAGAGAAAAAATTCAACAATATTTTATCGAAGATAATTTAAACGGAACACCTATTAGCAGAGAAAAGAGAAGTATTGTTTATCAACGTTCAAAACTTCAAAAAGAAACCATTCCTTTCGGTACTCAGCATAATGTGTACAAAAAAGGTTATGAGTTTGTAAAACATTCTATGTTCCCAAAAGACCATCACAAAATTACAGGAGAAAGAATTATTGTTGGTTCAGATAAGTGCACTCAAAAATACAATTGCTCTATTGTAAATATTTCAGCAATGTCTTTTGGCTCTTTAAGTAAAAACGCCATTATTGCTCTAAATCAAGGAGCAAAAATGGGAAATTTTGCTCATAACACTGGCGAAGGCGGTATTTCTCCATATCACTTACATGGTGGCGATTTAATTTTTCAAGTAGGAACTGGGTATTTTGGTGCAGGAAAATCTGTAAACGGAAAGCGAGTTTTCGACGCAGACATTTTTAGAGAAAACGCTAACAAACCAGCAGTTAAAATGATAGAAATTAAGTTTTCTCAAGGTGCAAAGCCTGGTCATGGAGGTATTTTGCCAGCCAAAAAGAATACACCCGAAATTGCTCAAATTAGGTCTGTAGAGGTTGGAACACAAGTAGACTCACCACCCGGACACTCGGCATTTTCTAATTACAAAGAAATGATTGATTTTATACAACAAGTAAGAGAGTTGGCTAATGGTAAGCCTGTGGGTATAAAATTGTGTGTTGGAAATAATAAGGAAATTGAAGAAATGATTGCTGCATTTGCTTCGGCAGATAATTATCCAGATTTTATTTCTGTAGACGGTGGTGAAGGAGGCACAGGATCTGCACCCTTAGAATTTACAAACTATATTGGTACTCCATTATTAGAGGGATTGGTGTTTGTAAACAAATTACTTATAAAGTATCATTTAAAACATCAAATTAAAATTATAGCAAGTGGAAAAGCCGTAGATGCTTTTGATATAGTACGTTACTTGGCGCTAGGTGCAGATGCTATTGGTATGGCACGTAGCTTTATGCTTAGTTTGGGTTGTATTCAAGCAAGAGAGTGCAATTTAGATACTTGTCCTGTTGGTGTTGCCACTCAAGATGAAGATTTGGTAAAAGCATTGGTGGTATCAAAGAAAAATGTACGTGTAAAAAATTACCATGATAAAACCTTGCAAGCGGTAAAAGAAATAACAGCAGCAATGGGAGAAGACTCTATAGGAAATATTACTGCAGATAAAATATACCGTCGTAAAACGGCAGATAAGGTAGTAAGTTTACAAGAAGTTTATTACTAATTTTCATGCCTAAAAGAAATGCAAAAATAAGGCAGAAAATACCTTGGCCCACCAAAGATGTGATGCAACAAATTTATGAGCAAAACTTATGGGGTAGCCACAATACTAAATTTTATTCAGGCGAAGGTTCTCACAAACCAGAAATAGTTACACCCTATTTAGAAAAGGTACAAGCATTTTTATCTTCTTTTACAACGCCAATTAGCATTTTAGATTTGGGTTGTGGCGATTTTAACATCGGAAAACAGTTAGTAGAATTTAGTAAAAGCTATATAGCAATAGACATTGTACCAAGTTTAATTAAGTATAATAAGCAAAAATTTGTAGCCAATAATTTAACATTTCTTTGTATAGATATAGTTACAGAACCTTTACCAGATTCCGATTGCATTATTCTTAGACAAGTTTTACAGCATTTATCAAATGCTGAGGTGCATCAAATTCTTAAGAAGTTAACTCAATTTAAATACATAATTTTAACAGAGCACCTTACAAATGAAAATTTTGAGCCCAACAAAGACATTATTTCTGGTCAGGGAATACGACTTAAAAAGAAAAGCGGTATAAATATTTTAGCACCTCCTTTTAATTTTAAAGTGAAAGAATATAAAGAATTACAACATACAAAATTGTTGAATGGTAAAGGGTGTATTGTTACATATTTATACCGTGTTTTTTAATTTCTGTAAATTGTATTTTAGACACTAAGTAGCTATTTTTAAGATGTAAATACCTGTTAGTAAGGTAGTTGAATTTAACAGGTACTTTTAAAGGTAGGTTTGTTTTAGCAGTAAACAATACACGTTTTTGTATCATTTCTTTTTCATAAAAAAAAGCCGTTTCTATCAGAAACGGCTTTACTATGTATTTGTAAAAGATGTTTACTCCATATAATCTTCTATTGGGCTGCAAGAGCAAATTAAATTTCTATCACCATACGCATCATCTACTCGTCTAACCGTTGGCCAGAACTTGTTATCAGCAATATAAGGCAATGGAAATGCTGCTTGTTTTCTAGAGTATGGAAGTGTCCAATCATCTGCAGTTAACATTTCTTGTGTATGTGGAGCATTCTTTAACGGATTATTTTCGTTGTCTTTAGAGGCTTGTCTTATTTCTTCACGAATAGCAATCATTGCATCACAAAAACGATCTAGTTCTTCTAAATTTTCAGATTCCGTAGGCTCTATCATCATCGTACCATTTACAGGAAAAGAAACTGTAGGTGCATGAAAACCATAATCCATTAAGCGCTTTGCAATATCTACTACTTCTATACCGTTATTTTTAAAATCTCTACAATCAATAATCATTTCATGAGCCGCTCTTCCTTTTTCTCCGGTATACAAAGTAGGGTAGTGGTTTTCCAAGCGCTCTTTTATGTAATTAGCATTTAAAATTGCAAGTTTTGTGGCATTAGTAAGTCCTTTAGAGCCTAACATTGTAATGTATCCATAAGAAATTAAACATGCCAAAGCAGAACCCCAAGGAGCCGCAGAAATAGCTGTAATTGCTTTTTCACCTCCAGTAGGAATAATTGGGTTAGATGGTAAAAAAGGCACTAATTGTTTGGCAACACATATTGGGCCAACTCCTGGGCCACCGCCACCATGCGGAATGGCAAATGTTTTGTGAAGGTTAAGGTGACATACATCTGCACCAATTGTAGCAGGATTTGTAAGACCTACTTGTGCATTCATATTTGCGCCATCCATATAAACTTGTCCGCCATTATCATGAATAATTTTGGTAATTTCTTGAATTTCACTTTCAAAAACTCCGTGAGTAGAAGGATAAGTAACCATTAAAGCAGCAAGATTATCGGAATGTTTAGACACTTTTTCTCGTAAATCATCAACATCGATATTTCCATTTTCTGCTGTTTTTGTAACCACTACTTTCATTCCTGCCATTACTGCAGATGCTGGGTTGGTACCGTGTGCTGAAGCAGGAATAATACAAATATTTCTATGGCCTTCATTTCTAGAACGGTGGTAAGCTCTAATAGTCATTAAACCAGCAAACTCTCCTTGAGCACCTGAGTTGGGTTGTAAAGAAGTACCAGCAAAACCAGTAACTATATTTAGCTGATGTTCTAATTTTTGTAAAACTTCATGATACCCTTCTGCCTGATTTAAAGGTACAAAAGGATGAATGTTTCCCCATTGTGGATTGCTGAGTGGTAACATTTCTGCAGCTGCATTTAGCTTCATGGTACAAGAACCTAAAGAAATCATAGAATGGTTTAACGCCAAATCTTTACGTTCTAATTTTTTTATGTAACGCATCATAGCTGTTTCAGATTGATACGTGTTAAAAATATCATTATCTAAAAAAGAAGAGCTTCTTTCGGTATTTTTTTCAATTGCATTTCCGTTAGTAATCGAAGAAATTTCTTTTTTAGGAAGAGCTAGTGCAGTTGTAAAAACATGAATAATTGCATTGATTTCTTTTAAACCTACAGTTTCATTAATCGAAATTGATATTGTTTCATTATCTATGTAATTAAAATTTATTTGATGTGCCTCTGCTACTTCTTTTATTTTTAATGCAGGAGCCTTTACAACAATAGTATCAAAATACGCAGTATTTGTTTGTGTAAGCCCTAATTCTTGTAAAGCATTAGAAAGTGCAACGGTATGGTTATGAACAGTATCTGCAATAAATTGTATTCCGTTTTTACCGTGATATACAGCATACATGCCAGCCATAACAGCAAGTAAAACCTGAGCAGTACAAATATTAGAAGTTGCTCTTTCTCTTTTTATGTGTTGTTCTCTAGTTTGCAATGCCATTCTAAGAGCTCGCTTTCCGTTTGTATCTTTGGTAACACCAATTATTCTTCCAGGTATGCTTCTTTTGTATGCTTCTTTTGTTGCAAAAAATGCAGCATGCGGCCCACCATATCCAAGAGGAATACCAAAACGTTGAGTGGTTCCTACTACAACAGAAACACCAAAATCTCCTGGTGCTTTAAGTTTAACTAACGATAAAATGTCTGCAGCAACAGCTACTTTTATATCCTTGTCAGTTGCTTTTTTTACAAAATTTTCATAATCAAAAATTTGACCATACTTTCCTGGGTATTGCAATATTGCCCCGAAGAAGTCATCAGAAAAATCGAAATTTTCATGATTTCCAATTACGAGTTCAATTCCAATAGGTGTGGCTCTTGTTTCTAGTAGAGATAAAGTTTGTGGTAAAACTTCATCAGAAACAAAAAATTTATGTGCTCCGGCTTTTTTCTTTGCCCGTTCTCTTACATCAAATAATAATGCCATTGCCTCTGCAGCAGCAGTTGCCTCGTCTAATAAAGAGGCATTAGCCAATTCCATACCCGTTAAATCGCACACCATGGTTTGGTAGTTTAAAAGGGCTTCTAACCTTCCTTGAGCAATTTCTGCCTGGTATGGAGTATAAGCAGTGTACCACCCAGGATTTTCTAGAATATTTCGTTGAATAACCGCTGGAACGATAGCCTCATGATAGCCAAGACCTATGTAGCTTTTGTACACTTTATTTTTTTCTGAAAGTTCTTTAATATGCGCTAAATACTCATATTCGCTCACTGCAGGTTCTAAATCCAGTTCATTTTTTAAACGGATATTATCAGGCACAGTTTCATTTATAAGTTGGTCTAAATCAGCCGCTTTAATAGTTGCTAACATTTTTTCTTGTTCCTGTATGTTAGGACCAATATGTCTACGTTGAAACGAATTTGTATTCATTAAATAAAGTTTTGTTATGACTTAATTTTAAGTTTGTTATAGTTGTGTTATTCGTAAAAAAAACCGTTCATTTTTCACGATTCAAAAATAAGGAATAAAACAATTACTCTCTCTATAGAAAAACTATAAAAATCCGTTAATTATTAACTAAATTTAAATCTTATAAACAGAAGCGTTATTTTTGTTTAATGAACATTTTAAAATCTTTTATTGGCTTTTATTTAAATGCAAGTATTCATGTGGCTTTAGCAGTATGTGCAATGGTAAAAGTTACACGTTATTACTTAAACATTTCTGATGACCCATATTTAGATTTTTTTATCTTTTTTGGAACAATTACTGGGTATAATTTTGTAAAATATGCAGGAGTTGCAAAATTACACCACAGAAGCCTTACAAGAAACTTACAAAAGATTCAAATATTTTCTTTGTGCTCTTTTATAGCCATGCTTTATTTTGCCGATTACGTTTCTTTTAAAACCTTACTTTATGTCTTGCCATTTTCGTTATTAACACTTTTTTATGCCATTCCTTTTTTAAGTGGATTTGCTCGAAATTTACGACAAGTAAGTTATTTAAAAATTATAGTAGTTGCTTTGGTTTGGGCCGGTTTTACAGTGTTGATTCCTTCTGTAAACAGTAATTTACCAACAACTTACATCACTTTGTTGCTTTTTTTACAGCGATTTTTAATTGTAGTTGTACTCATTTTTCCTTTTGATATTAGAGATGTAAAATATGATGCCATTTCTTTACAAACTATTCCTAAAAAAATTGGTGTTCAACAAACCAAAAGAATGGGATTAGGAATCATGATAATAACTTTATTAATTCAGTATGCATTACCCACGCCAAATGCAGTGAACTCAATATTTATGATTTTCTTTTTTTTAGTTGTTATTGCAGTAATGCGCGCCAAAATAAATCAGTCTAAATACTATAGTTCTTTTTGGGTAGAATCGTTACCAATTATTTGGTGGCTTCTACTTTTAGGATATGATAATTTACGATAAAAAAAACATAATTTTTTATCAACTTAAATAAATATGATATGAAATAAAGTAGATTTCATAAAACTTAAAAAATGCTTTTTAATACCCTCTGATATTTGTAGATTTACGCAACATACATCAACCAAGATTTTAAAAATGAACCTTACAAAAAGAAATTACATCTTCGATTTCGATAGTACCTTAACAAGAGTAGAAGCATTGGATGTTTTGGCAGAAATTACCTTAAAAAATAATCCTAAGAAAGAGGCTATTATTCAGGAAATAATAGACATTACAAATTTAGGAATTGATGGCGAAATTTCATTTACCGAATCTTTAGAAAGAAGAATTAAACTTTTAAAGGCCAATAAGGCAGATTTAGGAAGTTTAGTGGCTGCTTTAAAAAAGCAAGTTTCTAAGTCGATAGAAAGTAATAAAGAATTTTTTGAGGAATTTGCAGACGATATTTATGTTATTTCTTGCGGATTTAAAGAGTTTATAGATCCTATAGTAAAAGAATATAACATTCCTTCAGAAAGGGTATTTGCCAATACTTTTGAATTTGCAAAAGATGGCGAAATTATTGGGTTCGATGCCACAAATGTACTCTCTAAGCACAATGGTAAAATACAATGTTTAAAAGACATGAAGTTGCAAGGAGAAATACAAGTTATTGGAGATGGTTATAGCGATTATGTAACCAGAGAAGCGGGTGTTGCAGACAAATTTTTTGCATACACAGAAAACGTTTCTAGAGAAAAAACTACAGAAAACGCCGATCATATTACACCAAATTTAGATGAATTTTTATACATAAACGATTTGCCAAGAAATATTTCATACCCTAAGAATAGAATAAAAATATTACTATTAGAAAATGTACATTCAGATGCATTTACAAAATTATCATCAGACGGATTTTCTGTAGAAACAGTTTCTAAAAGTTTGTCTGAAAGTGAGTTGATAGAAAAAATTAAAGACGTACATGTTTTAGGAATTAGATCTAAAACAACGGTTACAAAAAAGGTAATTGAGGCGGCAGAAAAGTTAATGGTAGTAAGTGCTTTTTGTATTGGTACCAAACAAATAGATTTAGACGCTTGTAAAGAAAAAGGAATTGTAGTTTTTAATGCGCCTTATAGCAATACTCGTTCGGTAGTAGAGCTAGCAATTGGAGAAATTATTATGCTGATGCGTTCGGTGTTTCAAAGAAGTACAGAATTACATAATGGGCAATGGAACAAAACTGCAGAAGGTTCTAGAGAAGTTCGAGGAAAAAAGTTAGGAATAGTTGGTTACGGTAACATAGGCTCGCAGCTTTCTATTTTAGCAGAAGCTTTAGGTATGGATGTGTATTATTACGATGTAGAAGATAAATTAGCTTTAGGGAACGCTACTAAGTTAGATACTCTAGAAGAGCTTTTGGCGCTTTCAGATGTAGTTACTTTACATGTAGATGATCATGCTGCCAACAAAAACTTTTTTGGAGAAAAAGAAATTTCTTTAATGAAAGATGGCGCACACTTAATAAATTTATCTAGAGGTTTTGTAGTAGATATACATGCTTTGGTAAATGGTATTAAAACAAAAAAACTTGCGGGTGTTGCTGTAGATGTATATCCAGAAGAGCCAGCAAAAAATGGCGAATTTTACACAGAGCTAAAAGGGTTACCAAATGTAATTTTAACACCACACGTTGGTGGAAGTACCGAAGAAGCACAAAGAGATATTGCCGATTTTGTACCAAATAAAATTATGGCATATATAAACTCTGGTAATACCGTAGATGCTGTAAACTTCCCAAATATTCGTTTGCCAAGACAAACCAATGCACACCGTTTTTTACACATTCATAAAAATGTGCCAGGTGTAATGGCAAAAATAAATGAGATTTTAGCTAAATACGACTTAAATATTAACGGTCAATATTTATCAACAGACCCAAAAGTGGGCTATGTAATTACAGATTTAGATAAAGAATACAACAAAGAAGTTTTAGAGGCACTAAGAAACATAGAAGGTACTATTAAGTTTAGAGTGTTGTATTAATTGTTTTTTTTTTTTCTTATATTTATAAGTATTAGTAAAATAGGTGTTTTTCCCCTTTTTTTGTATTTGTAATTGATCTTACTTTTGTTAAAAAAAAATATGAAAAACTTACAGAAAAAACTTTGTTTTAATACCATTTCTTTTGCTTGTCTTTTTATTGGGATGTCAAAAGGAAGATCAATTTATAGAGAACCCTACCACAACTAATTTATCTGAAAGTGATACAGACTATGGTGCATATAAAGAAATATATTACCAAGGTTTTTTAGTAAAACATAGATTTGGTACTACAGAAGAAGAGTTAAAAGAAGAACATTCTTTAGAGTACACGCAAAATCTGCATATTCGGAAGCCGAATTACCTGGTCCTAATGCTATATTAGAGGCTTCTAAAGTTGTATTAGTAAATTTCCCATACCAGAAGATAGAAGGTTATAATTTAGTTAATTTACAATTAAGCAACGATTTAGATGTAAATATGATTACTACAGATTTTACAAATTTTACAGACCAAGACATACACCCAAATAATGTAGTAATAGACCAGTATTATTCTCAAAATTTAGATTATTCAGTTTTACAAGAAATTGCAAATAATCCAACAATATATGATGGTTTAGACAATCAAAATTTAGCAAGAAAAGATATATTTAGAGAGTTTTTAATCTATACTTGCTCTATAGCGCAAGCAATAGCTAATAATTATGGCTACGTTAGAGGTAGTATTGCTTATGTTTTAGCTGCTGACAGAGCAGATACTTCTTCTACAAGCTACTATCCAAATCTTGACGAAGCAAATTCTAGAAGAGATGCTTATAGGCATATTTTGTGGAATTCTTTATTAGCTCAGTACTATTTTACAGTTTCATCTAAAGCAAATAGAGTTGGTTTTGCAACCATTATAGCAACTGCTAGAGAAGCCGCAATCTGTTTAGGTAAAAATGCTGAGGATTCAAAAGAAATGGATTTTCATAATAACTATATTGGTAGAAAGAATTGGGGAGATAATACAACGTATCGTAAAGTTTTTGGTTTTATAGTTGGTTTAAATAAACCTAGTACATCTCAGTTAAAAGACTATGCTTTGCATACTGTTGAAAAGGTAAGTTGCTACATTGTTAAGGAAGAAAACCCTAATAATACTTTTGATTATACAACATCAGAAACCAAACAACAAATTTTAAATATACACCAAAATACAGCAGTTTATTTTATTGGTCCAATTGCACCAAAACAAAGTAGAACGACTGTTACAAATGATTATTCTGATTGCACAGGTACTTCTAGTCCAAATGAACCTATGATTTTTGGAAGTCAAAATTCAGGTACTGTAGCACCAGATGACCCTTGTATAAGAAAAGTATATACAACTACTCTTGTAAACTCATGCTTTATTTCTGACGATAATACTTTTATACCTAACCCTAATTCTATTTAAAATGAAAACAAAAAATATATTTTTAGTAGCAATTTCTTTACTTTTTATGGTTTCTTGTGGAGATCCTGGAGGAGAAACTGTTTATGACGGTTTCTCAATAGTTATATCTAATAATTCAGATCAATCTTATAGTGTACGCAAAATAATTGTAGGAGGTTTAAATAACAACCTATTTGTACCAACAGATTCTATAATACCATCAACAGATATAGTAATTGGAAGTAATTTTTTAGAATCTGTTTTTTTAGATGCAAATAGATGGAAACCTGATTTAGATAAAATAAGAAGTATACCTTCAGAACGTTGTTATTTTAAATTAAAATTATCTAATGGTAGAGAAGAAATGTTAGTTTTTTTTAATTCAACAGAACTTTTTAATTTAAAACTACCAAACACTGAAAATTTTGTTGGTGACTATGGTAGTTTAATTTTTACTGTTTTTAATGCAGAGGTAGTTGGAGATGTTGCAGATAGAGAAGATTAATTTTTTAATCTGTTTTTAATAATAAAATGAAAACAAAAAATATATTTTTAGTAGCAATTTCTTTAATTCTTATAGTTTCTTGTGGAGATCCAGGAGGAGAACAAATCTTTGACGGCTTTTCTGTTTCTTTTATAAACAGAACAGACCAAACATTAGATGCTAAAATTTTAGTTGGGGGAATTAGCGATGGCGTTTTTTATCCCACAGATTCTATTATAGCAAAAAATGTAAAAACAGGTACAATTATGAATGGTTATTTTAAAGATACAGATAGATGGAAACCAGATTTAGATAAAATTAGAATGATACCTTCAGAACGTTGTTATTTTAAGTTAAAGTTATCTAACAACAGAGAGGAGTTATTAACAGAATTTAATTCCACAGAACTCTTTAATTTAATTTTACCATCAGCATCTCATTTTATTGGAGATTACGGTAAATTATTTTTTACTTTTAATGATTCTGAAACTTGGGCCGATGTGGGAGAACGTATTGATTAATTTTAATAAACATTATAAATCTTATTATCACAAAAATATACATATAACTTTAGTAATTTTCTTAATTCTTATAGTTTCTTGTGGAGACCCTGGAGGAGAACAGATATTTGATGGTTTTTCTGTTTCTTTTATAAACAGAACAGACCAAACATTAGATGCTAAAATTTTAGTTGGGGGATTTAGTGATGGCGTTTTTTATCCCACAGATTCTATTATAGCAAAAAATGTAAAAACAGGTACAATTATGAATGGATATTTTGAAGATGCAGATAGATGGAAACCAGATTTAGATAAAATTAGAAACATACCTTTAGAACGCTCTTATTTTAAGTTAAAATTGTCTAATGGCAGAGAAGAAATGTTGACTGTTTTCAATTCAACAGAACTTTTTAATTTAAAATTACCAAATACTAAAAATTTTGTTGGAGATTATGGTAGGTTATTTGTTACTATTTTTGATACAGAAGTAATTGGTAGAGCAGTAGAAATGGAATAATATAATAACTTAAAAATAAATGATTATGAAAAAATAATAGCAATCATCATTTTAGTAGTTTCATTTATTTGTTCTAATAATGAAGAAGACTCAATAGAAGTTGTGCCACCAGAAGTGGTGGTAAGTCCAGTAGTTGGTGTTTGGAAATTAACAGCTATTACAGCAATGGGACAAAATTTTATAAACGATTGCAAGAGAAAAGATAAAGTAGAGGTACGTGCAAACAAAACATTTACAATAACCTCTCATTTTGAGGATAATAATTGCGAAATTCAAATGAGTTCTGGTACTTGGAGGGATAATTTAAATAGTACTTTTAATTTTACAGTAGCTGGTGAGACACAAGTTTTTACATTAACTTCAGATAATTCCTTAACCTTTAGTTTTCAACAAGATTCTGAGACTGTTGTGTATTCCTACACAAAATAAATTTAGTTTTTAATGTATTTAAAGAACTTACAGTTTTAACAGTCTGTAAGGTCTTTTTTTTGTTAAATAAGTTAGTATTAGTTATTGGCTTAATTTTTTAAGATATTATAAATCTAACTTTTCTTTCAAATCAATAATATTTTTGTCTTGTACCCCCAAATAACGTTTACTACCTAAATATCTATTCTTATTAAAAGCATCATAATTAGGTTGTGTTTCATCCATAGAACTCAAATGCACATTTCCAGAAGCGTGTATAAACTCCATTTTATCGTTTCCTAACCATATACCAACATGTACAACTTTCTGTTTCTTTTCTGATGTTGCTTTGGTTCCAAAAAACAATAAATCGCCTTTTTGTAAATCAGAAAAATCTAAATCTGAATCTACAGTTTTACCAGCATTTATTTGCTGAGAAGCATCTCTAGGAATTACAAAACCATTTAGTAAATACACCATTTTTGTAAAGCCACTACAATCTACACCCTTGGCAGAAGTTCCGCCCCATAAATATGGAAAACCGTTCATTTTTCTAGCAATTTGCTCTACGTTATCTGGCGTAGGATGTAAGTTTTGCAACCAGTTTTTATAAATTAAAGCATTACTTTTTTTAACAAAACCTTTTCTTTTATCAGGATAGGAAACTTCGTAAAAGTTAGCATCTTCAGAAACATATTGTAAAATTCCCCCTAAGGTAATGTCAGAAATAATATTTGATTTGTCATTATTATCTGTATAAACATAACCAAAATTTTTGGTAAAAATTATTTTTTTAGCAGCATTCCAAGATGCCAATTCTTCTTTGGTCATTTTAGTAATTCCGCCTTTGTCTACCCAAGAAATGTAATTATCAGGGGTTTGAATTTGATAAAAATCGCCTTTTTTATCTAAAATTTTTAAAGACATACCTAACAGACCTTGTGTGCCTAATTCTGCAGAATGTTTTGGTGCAGATCTTATATTAATTACAGAATTTTTGGCAACTGCAAACATTTTTGTGCCAACAACAGTATCTGGTAAAACTCTAATTTTATTTATAAAATCTACCTCTAAAGATTGTAAACTATCTAATAATTTCTGATAACCTTCTTTAGAATCTGTTACACCATAAGCAATAATTTTTTGGTCTTTAGTATCAAAATTAATATCATAAATAGCCACTCTTTTATCTGGAGCATATTGCGTCTTTATACTCTGGTTAACAGCTTCTAAACCATTTACTAAAATAGAATTATTACTACAAGAAGTTAGGGTTAAAACAAATAATAGCGTTGTAATTTTTTGAAATTTCATTGTACTCTTTTCTAGATTGATAAAAAATAAAGGTACTAATTTATTTAATTCTAAAAATAGATTGTTTTATATTTGAGAATAATCATTTTTAAAGATGAATTACCAAAACACTTTAGCATTTGCCAAACAATTAGATAAAGAGGATGCACTTTTTTATCTAAGAGAAAAATTTTACATTCCAAAAGATAAAAACGGAAAAGATTGGTTGTATTTTACAGGAAATTCTTTGGGTTTACAGCCAAAATCGACCAAAGAATATATCAATCAAGAACTAGAAGATTGGGCAAATTTAGGCGTAGAAGGTCATTTCGAAGCAAAAAATCCTTGGTTAAATTATCATGAATATTTAACCGAAAAAATGGCCAAAATAGTTGGGGCAAAACCAATTGAAGTTGTGGTAATGAACACATTAACCACCAACTTACATTTGTTAATGGTTTCTTTTTATAGACCCACCAAAACAAAATATAAAATTGTTATAGAAAGTGATGCTTTTCCAAGTGATAGATATGCTGTACAATCTCAATTAAAATTTCATGGTTTTTCAGAAGATGATCTTATAGAATGGAAACCCAAAAAAGGAGAGGAGTTATTAAATATTGAAGATTTAGAAAAAATAGTTTCTGAACAAGGAGATGAAATTGCTTTATTATTAATTGGAGGCGTAAATTACTACACAGGTCAGTTTTTAGATTTAAAAAGAATTGCAGAAATCGGGCATTCCAAAAATTGTGTAGTTGGTATCGATTTGGCTCATGGAGCAGGAAATATTCAACCTAATTTACATGAATCTGGCGTAGATTTTGCGGCTTGGTGTACTTATAAATATTTAAATGCTGGACCTGGAAGTTTGGCAGGCGTTTTTGTGCACGAAAAACATGCTAAAAATAAGGATTTACCACGTTTTGCAGGTTGGTGGAACCATAACAAAGAAACACGTTTTAATATGCGAAAACCCTTTGATGTAATGGAAGGAGCAGAAGGTTGGCAATTAAGTAATCCGCCAATATTATCTATGGCAGCTATTAAAGCGTCTTTAGATTTGTTTGATGAGGTTGGAATGGAGGATTTAAGAAAGAAATCAGAAAAATTAACCGGTTATTTTGAGTTTTTAATCAATGAAATTGGTTCTGAGGATATTAAAATAATTACACCAAAAAATCCAAAAGAAAGAGGTTGCCAATTATCTATACAAGTTAAAAATGCAGATAAAAATTTACACAAAAAATTAACCGAAAATAATGTGATAACAGATTGGAGAGAGCCAGATGTAATACGATGTGCACCAACACCAATGTACAATTCTTTTGAAGATGTATACAGAATGGTGTCTATTTTAAACAAGGTTCTTTATTAAGTTTATAGTTAATGTGAGGTTTATTATAATGAATAAAAAGAAGAGAGGTTTTTGGGATTATATTTTATATCCAGGAATGATATTTTTAATACTGATGCTCGTAAAATTTATATTTATGATTTATAAAGGAACTATTTAGTTTTTACAAGTTTTAAAAAAATAAATGATGTTGGAGAAAAGTAATAAAGTACACGCTTTTAAGGAAGATTTAATTGCGGATTCAGTTCTAATTATTGGAGCAGGACTGTGTGGATCTCTTTTAGCTTTAAGATTGGCACAAAGAGGTTATAAAGTTGAGGTGTATGAGAGCAGACCAGATTTACGAAAAGTAGATATTTCTGCAGGACGATCTATTAATTTAGCTTTGTCTGACAGAGGTTTAAAAGCTTTACGTTTATGTGGTATGGAAGAAAAGGCAAGAGAAATTTGCACACCAATGTATGGCAGGTTAATGCACGATAGAGAAGGAAATACGTTTTCATCTAATTATTCGGGTAGAGATAATGAATACATCAATTCCATTTCTAGAGGAGACTTAAATGCCATTTTGTTAGAAGAAGCAGAAAAACATGAAAATGTAACTATTCATTTTAATAAAAAATGTAAAAAAGTAGACATAGAAAATAAACTAGGTTATTTTAAAGATTACAACACTAAAGAAGAGTTTACTGTTAAAGCTAGTGTTATTTTTGGTGCAGATGGTGCAGGTTCTTCTTTAAGAAAAAGTTACATTTCAGAACGTAAATTTTTATTTAGTTATTCTCAAAATTATTTAAATCATGGGTACAAAGAGCTCGAGATTCCAGCAGATAAAAACGGAAATCATCAAATAAGTAAAGGTCATTTACACATTTGGCCTCGGGGCGATTTTATGTTAATTGCTTTACCAAATAAGGATGGTAGTTTTACAGTTACCTTGTTTTTAAGTTATGATGAAGGCGAATTTAATTTCAATAATTTAACATCTGAAGAAAAAATAACCCAATTTTTTGAGAAAGAATTTCCAGATGCTTTGGCGTTAATTCCGAATATTAAAGAGGAGTTTATGAACAATCCAACAGGGCCTTTAGGAACTATAAAATGTACTCCGTGGAGTTATTTAGAAAATACTCTTTTAATGGGAGATGCAGCTCATGCTATTGTTCCTTTTTACGGACAAGGGATGAATGCTTCTTTTGAAGATGTATTTGTGTTAGACGAAATTCTGAATCAAGATTTAGGCGATTGGAAAGCTGTTTTTAAGGCTTATGAAAAAGCAAGAAAAAAGGATACAGATGCTATTGCAGATTTAGCGATTGATAATTTTTTTGAAATGAGAGATCATGTTGCAAACAACCTTTTTAAAGAAAAAAGAAAAATTGAGATGGATTTAGAAAAAAAATTTCCAGAAAGTTATTTTTCTAAATACTCGTTAGTTACTTTTAATGAAAATATTGGGTATTCTGATGCACTTAAAATTGGTAGAGCACAAGACAAGGCCTTGTTAAATTTAATTGCAGATGAAAAAGTTACTACTAGTTTGCATATGAATAAAGAGGAACTTAAAATTGTACTACAAAAAATTGTAAAAGAAACTCAAGAAATTTTAAACGAAGATAAAATTGCTGGTTTGTAAAATGGAATTAAAAATTATAAAGGTTACTTATAAAAACGAAGTCTTGCGTTAGGGATTGAAGCGACATCCTTTTTTAGCTTCCTATTTTCGATTTTTTAAATAGCAATAGGTAGTTTTAAAAAAAGATATAGCGAAAAGCCCGACCTTGGTAACGCCCAAAAAAATATAAAAAAATAGATAATATGAGTAAATTAGTTCAGCCCATAAATTTTAAAAAGTGGATAGAAGAGCATAGGCATTTGTTAAAACCGCCAGTTGGAAATAAACAGGTTTGGGATAATGGAGAGTATATTGTTATGGTGGTTGGCGGCCCAAATAATAGAAAAGATTATCATTATAACGAAACGCCAGAATTTTTTTATCAGTTAGAGGGAAACATGATTTTGAAAATAATTGATGAAGCAGGTAAGATGCAAGCTGTAAAAATTAATGAAGGTGATATTTATTTATTACCAGCAAAAGTGCCTCATTCTCCTCAAAGAAGTAAAAACACTGTTGGCTTGGTTATAGAATACCCGCGTTCTAAAGAAATGTTAGATGCTTTAGAGTGGTACTGTGAAAATTGTGGAAATCAATTGTATAGAGAAACTTTTACTCTAGAGAATATAGAAAAAGATATGCCTGTAATTTTTGATAAGTACTACTCCGATATAAAAAAATGTACGTGCAATAATTGCGGAACAGTAATGCAGCCACCTAATAATTTGAACAATTAAAAGCTGTTAAAAGTTAAAATATTTCGAATAGGCTTTTCTCTAAAATAACGTATATGCAAAAACGAAAATTACGAATAAACGGACATTCACATCTATTGCCATATCCAGAGGAGATTCCTCAATTTATGAAGGAAAAAGAGATTTTTTGGGTAGATGATGAGCGAAAACACATGTTGCAAAAAGGATGGAAAAGACCTGTAACAGATTCTAGTTTTTTTCTTGATGAGAAACTACTATGGATGGAGAGGAATAAAATTGATCATGCAGTTGTTTTAAATTTATCTCAACTTTATGGCAATGGCTTACGTTTGGAGGAAATGAAAAAGGCATTGCGTTTTCAAAACGATTTTAATGCTAAAGTTCAAAAAAATCATCCCGATAAGTTTACTTGTGGTTTTGTTATTCACCCAGGTTTTATTTATGGTGCTTTAGATGAAATGAAGCGTTGTGTAGAAGAATTAGATCTAAAAGTTTTGTGTTTACCAACTCATTTTATGGATTCTATTGGTCATTGGCGTTGTGTTTTTGATGAAGAAAATGACCGTATTTTTGAGTTGGCAGATAGGTATAAACTAGCCATTGAAATTCACCCATATGATGGGGATAAAATGATAAAGTTAGAAAATACCAATTGGCGTTTTCATCTTATTTGGATGTTGGCGCAATGCGGAGATGCATATCATTTTTATACTTTAAATGGAATGCAAGAGCGCTTTAAAAATATAAGAACTTGTTTTGCTCATGGCGGCCAATTAGCACAAATGAATTTAGGTAGAAGAATACAAGGTTTTGATGGAAGACCCGATTTATTTGAGGGAAAAACTCATCCTAGAAAAGCTGTAGGGCATAAAAATATTTTTTTTGATACCTTAGTTCACGACACAGATTCTTTAAAGTTAATGTTCAGAAAACAAGGCACTAGTCAGGTTTTAATGGGATTAGACGACCCGTATCCTTTGGGAGAAATGGAAAGTGATAAGCAATCTTCGTATCCTGGTAAAATTTTAGATTTGGCAGTATCTGAGAATATTATTTCAGAATCTGAAAAAGGGTTAATTTGGGAAGACAATGTTTTACAATGGTTATTTGGAGATGATAATAAGGCGAAACAACACTTAATTTCAAAAATACTATCGTAATTGTGCCTAATTTTTAATGTTAATTGTTTTATTATCGCTTACCTCAAAAGCTATTTCGTTATACTTTGGTGGTCCCATAAATCCTTTTATATTCATAGAAAACCCATAAGATTCCTTTGGTATTCCTAATAGGTTTTTATCTAACTTACCATTGTTGTTTTTATCATGAATATATGAAACTGCATAGGTGCCTTTGGGTAAAAGTTTAAAAGTTGCTACCGCTTCATTGTTATTTATCGGTATTACTTTTCCTTTAAATTCTTTTTTTAGAAAATCATTCTCGTTATTGTACACACCAATCATAACAACTCCTTTGTTGGAGGTTAAGTTGGTTATTTTTACGGTAAGTTGGTGTGTTTCTTTTTGGGTACTTACTAAAAGTGAGTTTAGAAAGATACATACAATTAGTACTGTTTTTTTTATCATGATTTATATGTTACTTAGTTAGTAATGTAAATGCACTTAAATTTTAAGTATGTATAGAGTTCCCTTCTATTTGTTGAAGTTTGTAAAAAACAGCTCCTCCAAGATAATACAATAAAATATCTAAATAGTCTTTTGTATATCTTTCTAAAAACTCTGGAAAAACAAATTCAAAAAGAATACTGTACAAGGTACAAATATATATAATTATAAAAGTTGATATTTTGTAACTTTTATTGTTTTTACTCCATTTTAAAACTTGTAAACTACTGTAAAGTACCACCGGAATAATTAGAAAATCGTTTAGGTAAAAGCGTAAAAAATTTGGTAAATTTAGCTTAAACAGCGCAGAGAAATAAATAATGCTACCAATTAATAGAGAACAAAGTATGTATTTTAATAGAATGTTTTTCATAATTATCCGGCAGCTATCATGGCAATAAACCAAGCCAATCCTGCACCAATTATACTAGCTACCATAAATGCAGAGTGTAAAATGATACCAATTATTCTGTAAACCAAAAAAGGGTGTTTTCTTAACCGATTAACAAAATTAGGATTTGCTTTCTTATACAATACTTTATTTATTTCCTCTTGTTTAATTTTTTCGAGTTTTAAAGCTCTTTTCTTCTCATCTGAAATTAAATTATTACAGTTTTTACAATATTCTGTATCAATATTAAAAGTACCACAGTAAGCACACTTTATAAATTTTTTAGTTGCCATTGACAGGTTTGAGGTAAAATTACTTTTGCTAAATTAATTTATTACTATGAAATGAATACTATTTTACAATTAGTTATTGTTAAAAATAATAAACCTAATCATTTTTTACTATTTTAGCCAAAACCCTAAATATGTCTTTTAAAACTTCATTATCATTTATTAAAAATGTATTTACTGTCGGAGCAATTACAGAAACTGATCCTAAAACGGTAAAGGAGATATGTTCTAAAATAAGGTCTGAGCAAGATTTAGTTATTGTAGAATTCGGTATGGGACATGGAAATATTACTCAAGAAATTTTACGAAGAATATCTAAAAATTCTACCCTTATTTCATTTGAAATTAATCAAGATTTTTGTGCTCATGTGTCTTCAAAAATAAACGATAAAAGATTAACTATTGTTAATGACTCTGCTTTAAATTTTAAAAATTACATAACTACAAGTGTAGATAATTTTATCATTTCTATTCCGTTTACGTTCTTAAAAAATAAGCAAGCTCATAATTTAGTAACTTCTTGCTTACACCAACTAAAAGATAATGGTTTTTACAGCCAAGTGGTATACAGAGATAAAACACTTTTAAAATCTATAGGTAATTTAGATTTTGAAAAGAAAGAGATTAAGGCGCTTATTAAAGAGAAAATATATCATGTAAGAAAATAGTATGTATAAATTCTTGTTTTCTTTTTTTGTACTGATCATAGTTTTACCAAACTTTTTAATTAATTTTAATTTAATTAACCTTTTTACAGTTCTAACAGGTTACTTAATTGTTTACAAGTTTTTAAAAAATAGAGAGTTGTTTTTTCTAGTAACCATTCCTCTTTTTTTAATTGGTTTCTCTCAAACAGTATATTTTTTTAATATAAATTCTAAGCTTATAAATTCTGATATTTTAAATATTATTATTTTTAATATTAAACTTAGTCATCTTACAACGTATTTACTACAGAATCTTTTTCTTACCTCATGCTGTATACTTTTTCTATTTTTTCTTGTTAAGAGTTACAGATATTATCCTATAAAAATATCATTAAATTATTTATTACTTACTCTAATTGTATTATTCTGTATTCAATTTTATCAGATAAAAAATAGTGATTACTATCAAATGAAATACAAAGAAAAGGAGATTACTACTTCTAGTGCAAAATGGATGTTTTTAAGATTTGTAAAAAATGTATATCCTTTAAATTTTATCAGAAATGTTAGAACTGCCTATTTAAAGAATAACAATATAAAAAGGTATCATTCAAACACAAAAGACTTCTCTTTCAACTTTCATAAATTAAAAGAGAGTAATCAAAAAGAAATAATTGTTCTTGTAATAGGTGAAAGTGCAAGGAGCATGAGTTTTCAGTTTAAAGACCCCACTCTTCGAACTAACCCTTTGCTTACAAAAAGAAAAAACATTTTTTATTTTAAAAATGCCTACACACCATACAGTGCAACAACAAATAGTATTCCTTTTGCATTGAGTGGTGTTGATATTTTAAAATGGAAAAATAACAAGTACAATGAAAAATCTATTATTTCTGCAATGAAAGAGTTAGGTTATGTCACTTATTTTATTGATAATCAAGGAGATTATAATAGTTTAACAGATTTTTTTAAATATGAAAGTGATTTCGTGTACGCTACAGAAAAATTAATGTCATATGATGGTAATGTTCTACCAATTTTAGATAAAGTTTTACAAGAAACTTCTTCTAAAAAGAAATTTATTACAATTCATACCTATGGCTCACATTATGATTATATAGATAGGTACCCACCTTCCTTTAGTTTTTATAAGCCAGCGAACAGTTCTAGCTATTCTAAAAGTAATATAAAGCAATTAAGAAATACTTATCTTAATTCTATTAGGTATACAGATTATCTTTTGGATGAAATAATTAAAAGAATAGAAAATACAAATTCTTCATTATTGTATTTTTCTGACCACGGAGAGAATCTTTATGATACCGAAGAAGAGATTATTTTTCATGGTTACTATAAGCCAACAAAATTTTCTCTCAATATTCCTTTTTTAGTATGGCTTTCAGAGGGTAATTTAAAGAGTGATTACTCTAAATATGAAACTTTAAAAGATAATATAGATAAGAATATAAACACTGAGAGTGTTTTTAATACTTTATTAAATTTAACAAACTCAACAGATACTCTAAAATATCAGTATAAAAAAAGTGTTTTAAACATACATATTAAAAGTTTGGATAGCATACCTTATTTTAATGAGAACGATAATATTGAGTATTTTAAAATTCATTAATAAGTTGGTTTTTAACGCTATCTTTTATTTCTTTTAAAGATGCATCTGAAGTGATGTATTTATTAATTACCTCTTTATACAATACTTCTTTTGTAATTGAAAAGTATTGTGACCACCTTTCATTTTTAAACAGATTTTTTACAGATTTAGCTCTCTTTAGAGCCTCTTTATAGGTATAGTTGTACGTTGAGGTATTTGTATTATTGGGTTTTATTTTTGCAGATTTTTTGTCAAAATCTACTTCAATAAAAAATAGTTTTTCTGTTGATTTGATATCAAAAAAATCAGTCCACTTAGCAAATCCAATAACCATTTTCTGGTTTTTATATGTGTTATTTGCAATAAGTTTCCATCTACAATTTGCTACTCGTCCCCAATGATTCGATTTACGGTATACACCTTTTTCGGTGTAATAATAACAGCTATTAGAGTTACTCTTATAACTATTTTCTGATGGGAATTTAAAATCAGTTACCTCAAAAAATTCACAAAATGTATGTTTAAAAAAGTTGGTTGAATTGTAAGTTTTCAAGAAATTATTTTTTGTAAAAATACGTATAATCGCTGTATGTTTTTTGTGCTTTTAAAATCCATTATTAAACACTTTTTAGTAATTTATAGAATAAAAAAACGCAATTAGTAACCTAATTGCGTTTTTACGTTTTGTATCTAAAAATAACTTACAGTAATTAAATTTGAGATACGTTATTTGTTTTTGAAAGTTTTTAAATAATTTTTAAAAACACGTATCAATAACTTATTTTACTTCTTCAAAGTCTACATCTTCTACATTGTCTCCTTGAGTATTTGCTTCTGGCTGACCTTGATCTGGAGCACCAGCATTTGCGCCTTCTGCACCACCTTGAGCAGCATACATTTCTTCAGAGGCAGCTTTCCAAGCTTCGTTTATTGTTGCTAAAGCAGCTTCTATTTTACCTAAATCTTTAGATTCATGAGCAGCTTTTAACTCTACTAATGCAGCTTCTATCGGACCTTTTTTGTCGTCAGATAATTTTTCACCAAACTCTTTTAATTGCTTTTCTGTTTGGAAAATCATAGAGTCTGCTTCATTAATTTTTTCGGCTGTTTCTTTAGCAGCTTTATCGGCATCAGCATTTGCTTCAGCATCTTTTCTCATTTTTTCGATTTCTTCTTCAGATAAACCAGAAGAAGCTTCAATTCTAATTTCGTGAGATTTGTTCGTTCCTTTGTCTAAAGCAGATACTTTAATAATACCGTTTGCATCAATATCAAAAGTAACCTCAATTTGTGGCACTCCTCTTTGTGCAGGTGGTAATCCGTCTAAATGAAAACGACCAATGGTATTATTATCTGCAGCCATCGCTCTTTCTCCTTGTAAAACGTGTATTTCTACAGATGGTTGGTTGTCTACTGCTGTAGAAAATACTTGAGATTTTTTTGTAGGAATTGTTGTGTTTGCCTCAATTAATTTTGTGAAAACATTCCCCATTGTCTCAATTCCTAAAGATAAAGGTGTTACGTCTAATAGTAATACATCTTTTACGTCACCAGATAATACACCACCTTGAATGGCAGCTCCTAATGCAACAACTTCATCAGGATTTACCCCTTTACTTGGCGCTTTTTTAAAGAATTTTTCTACAGCTTCTTGTACTGCAGGAATTCTAGTAGAACCACCTACTAACACAATTTCATCAATATCAGAAATGGTTAAATCTGCATTTTTAAGAGCTGTTTGGCAAGGCTCAATAGTTCTTTTAATTAAATCGTCTATTAATTGTTCAAATTTAGAACGAGATAATGTTCTTACCAAGTGCTTAGGGCCACTAGCAGTAGCGGTAACATAAGGTAAATTAATTTCTGTTGAAGCAGAAGACGATAATTCTATTTTTGCTTTTTCTGCAGCTTCTTTTAAACGCTGAAGAGACATTGGGTCTTTACGTAAATCTAAATCTTCATCGGCTTTAAATTCTTCTGCCAACCAATCTATAATTCTTTCATCTACATCGTCTCCACCTAAATGTGTATCACCGTCGGTAGCTAAAACTTCAAAGACTCCATCTCCTAGTTCTAGGATAGAAACGTCATGTGTTCCACCACCAAAATCAAAAACAACTATTTTTTTATCATCGTTAGATTTGTCTAATCCGTAAGCTAATGCAGCTGCTGTAGGCTCGTTAATAATTCTTTTTACTTGTAAACCTGCAATTTCACCAGCTTCTTTTGTTGCTTGTCTTTGTGCATCGTTAAAGTAAGCAGGAACGGTAATTACAGCTTCAGAAACATCTGATCCTAAATAATCTTCAGCAGTTTTTTTCATTTTTTGCAATACCATAGCAGATATTTCTTGTGGCGTATACAAGCGACCATCAATATCTACTCTTGGAGTATCATTATCTCCTTTTACAACTTTATAAGGTACTCTATCTACTTCTAAAGAAGAATTAGAAAATTTGTTACCCATAAAACGTTTTATAGAATAAATGGTTTTTGTAGGGTTTGTTACCGCTTGTCTTTTTGCAGGATCTCCAATTTTACGTTCTCCTCCTTCTACAAAGGCAACAATAGATGGTGTAGTTCTTTTACCTTCTGCGTTTGGTATTACAACTGGCTCGTTACCTTCCATTACAGAAACGCAAGAGTTAGTTGTACCTAAATCAATTCCAATTATTTTACTCATAATACTATTTATTTTATTTTTTAATTTCAATTTTACAATCATCTATAGGCAAACTATATGCCAACCCTTTTTTTAAAGAAATTTGTCAGTTTTTTAATTTTTTGATGATTAATTTGTGACATTTTGACACAAAGTGAGTCTAAATTTATGTTTAACAAGTATATTGGGTAGCGGATAATATTTCCTTATATTTGAATAGTACTTAAAAACTAAACAATTACACTAACATTAAAATTAAAAACAATGAGTAAATTTGACGAAAAAGTGGCTTTGTATAAGCAATTTATGGACGATAAAAACATTCGTTCTAACACAGATTTATTAACGGCAGTAACCAAAGGTTTGGGACCTTCAATTTACAAAGCAGATGCAGAAACAGTTTCTGGTTCTGATGCGAAGGAATTACAAACAGTTAAAAATAACTTTTTGATTAAAAAATTAGGTTTATCAGAAAATGATCAATTAGATGAGGCAATTGAAGAGGTTATGGAGAGAATAGGAAAGTCTGAAAGAAAAAAATACAGAGCTGTCGTGTATTATATGCTAGTGAAAAAATTTGATAAAGAGTCAGTTTACGGAATGTAAAATTTTATCTTTTTATTAATACAAAAAAATCCAGCTTCTTGAGCTGGATTTTTTACATTTACAGCAAATTTTTTAATCATTTTTAAGAATGTCGCAATTTATTAGTGTTTTTGATATGTTAAAAATTGGTGTTGGCCCATCTAGTTCCCATACTTTAGGACCATGGAGGGCTGCACAAGAATGGATTTCTAAACTTCGAGAGCAACATATTTTTGATAGTTTAGATAAAATTCATGTAGATTTATATGGATCATTATCTCTCACTGGAAAAGGCCATGCAACAGATTTGGCAATTTTATTAGGGTTAAGTGAAGCAGATCCGGAGTACATTCCAATAGAAGATATTTTTATTATTGTAGAAAGAATTAATACTCAACAAGAAATATATTTTAAAGGAGGTAAAAAAATTCCTTTCTTTAAAGAATCGATTGTTTTTAACAAAGAATTTTTACCATTTCATGCAAACGGAATCACATTTAGAGCTTTTAAAGACAAGAAAGAGGTTTCTACTGAAACATATTATTCTATCGGAGGTGGTTTTATAGTTCAAGAACACGACAATTTAGAGGAGGAAATAGAAATAAGCAAACAAAATTTTCCTTATCCAATAAATAGAGCCAAAGAGTTAGAAGGGTTTTGTGAAAAAGAAAATGCTGCAATCTCAGATATTGTTTTGCAAAATGAATTAGTAGTTAATTCTGCCGAAAAAATAGATTTTGAGTTAAAGAGAATTTGGGACACCATGCTAGAGTGTATGTATATTGGTTGTCATACAAAAGGAGTATTACCTGGTGGACTTCATGTAAAAAGACGCGCTTTTGAAATGCAAGAAAAGCTGATTAAAAATGCCGAATACTCAAATCCTGATGAGTGGATTACTGCCATACGAAGTTCTGAAGTAAAATTTAGAGAGATACTAAAATGGGTAAGTTGTTTTGCGCTTTCTGTAAATGAAGTAAATGCTGCTTTAGGTAGAGTAGTTACTGCTCCAACAAACGGAAGTGCAGGCGTAATACCAGCAGTTTTAATGTATTATTTGGTTATAGAAAACCATGAAGCAGGTTTTAATGAAATTAAAAAATTCTTACTTACGGCAGGAGAAATTGGTAGTATATTTAAAAAAAATGCCACTATTTCTGCAGCAATGGGTGGTTGTCAGGCAGAAATTGGAGTTTCATCCGCTATGGCAGCAGCTGCCTTAACTGAGCTTTTGGGTGGTAGCGCATCACAAGCTTTAGTAGCAGCAGAAATTGCTATGGAGCATCATTTAGGGTTAACTTGCGATCCAATTGGTGGTTTGGTTCAAATTCCATGCATAGAGCGCAATGCCATGGGGGCAATAAAAGCAATAAATGCCGCAGAAATTGCACTAGAAACGGATCCTAAATCGGTAAAAGTTCCACTAGACAAAGTAATAAATACCATGTGGGAAACTGCCAAAGACATGCATAAAAATTACAAAGAAACTTCGGAAGGCGGTTTGGCAATTAATGTAGGTTTGGCAGATTGTTAAATATAAAAAAGGTTTTAAAACTGTGTTTTAAAACCTTTTAAATTATATAATATTTCTATCATCACCTGGTAAAAACCAATTCATTTCCACTAGACATTTCTTCAGAAAAGCCATATCCCTCAACGTTAAAACCTTTTAGTTCTTCTAATGTATTTACGTTATTTTCTATAATATAGCGCACCATTAAACCTCTAGCTTTTTTAGCATAAGTCATAATAGTTTTGTATTGTCCGTTTTTAAAATCTTTAAAAACAGGTGTAATCATAGGTACTTTTAGTATTTTTTTTGGCAATGCTTTAAAATACTCCAAACTCGCTAGGTTAATTAACAATTCATTGTCTTCTAGCTCATTATTTAATTCTTTTGCCAAGGTATCATCCCAAAATTTATACAAATTTTCTGTGTTTCCTACTTTTAAGCGCGTTCCCATTTCTAAACGATAGGGTTGTATTAAGTCTAAAGGCTTTAACAAGCCGTACAAACCAGATAAAATTCGTAATTTTTCTTGTAATACAGTAATTTTATCCTCTTTTAAAGTGGTAACATCAATTCCCTGAAACACTGCTCCTGTAAAAGAATAAATTGCCTGTTTCGAGTTTTCTGTTGTAAATGGTGTATTCCATTCCTGATTTCTTTGATAGTTTAATGCTGCTAAATCATCAGAAATAGCCATTAAATTTTTCAGTGTATCTTTTGATAATGACTTTAATTTTTTACTCAGTTTTTCTGATTTCTCCAAAAACCTTGGTTGTGAATATAAGCTAGTAGGAACCTTACTTTCGAAGTCTAGAGATTTTGCTGGAGATATAATTATTTTCATATGTTTTTAAAAATTACCTTTAATAATACCATAAAAATACAAATCAAAATAACATAATTAATCATTATGGCTTAATTTATATTAATATTTACATTGATAAAATTTATATTGTTTCTTAAAAATTGAAACTATGGTAACTTTTGGGTTACAAAAAAACGGTGGTCTAAAAAAACATCTATTTTCAAATGTGTTTTTTTGTATTTGATAAAGTTGTTATCTTTAAAAATATTTTAAACATAAAATAACACAATTCACCATGAAAAAAATTTCTTTACTACTATTATTATGTAGTATTTCTGTAACCGCTCAGTTAGACACAAAAATATATGATATTATTAACGCAGTATCAGAAAATCGAATTAAAGCAGATGTAAAAACATTAACAGAGTTTGGTACTAGAAATACCTTTTCAGATACAATTTCTACTACTCGCGGAATTGGCGCAGCAAGAAGATGGATAAAGTCTGAGTTTGATAATATTTCTAAAGAATGCAATAATTGTTTACAGGTTTTTTATCAAAAAGATTTGGTAACTACACAGATGAGTAGGAGAGTGCCACATGATGCCTATGTTGTGAATGTGGTAGCGGTTCAAAAAGGAACTAAATATCCTGATAGATATGTTATTATGAGTGGAGATATCGACTCGAGAAATAGTAACGGTTCCGATTTTACAAAAGATGCGCCAGGAGCCAATGACAACGCATCCGGAATGGCAGGAACCATGGAGGCAGCCAGAGTTTTAAGTAAATACCAATTTGAAAGTAGTATTGTTTATGTTGGCCTTTCTGGTGAAGAACAAGGGCTGTTTGGAGGTGCAGGTTTGGCAAAATACGCTAAAGATAAAGGATGGGAAATTATAGGTGTTTTAAACAATGATATGATTGGTAATATTAAAGGAGTAGATGGTGTAATAGACAATCGTTCCTTTAGAATTTTTTCAGAGCCTGTTCCTGCAAATGAACCTGAAAGAGTTCGAAAAATGAGACGTTTTTATGGTGGTGAAGTAGATGGTATTTCTAGGCAGTTGGCCAGATATGTTCATAAAAATGTAAAAACTTACATGCCAGAAATGAACCCAATGATGATTTATAGATTGGATAGATTTGGACGAGGAGGACATCACAGGCCTTTTAACGATTTAGGTTATGCCGGTATTAGAATTATGGAGGCTCATGAAAATTACACGCAGCAACATCAAGATATAAGAACCGAAAATGGTATAAAGTATGGGGATACTTTTGAGCATGTTAACTTTGGGTATGCCAAAAAGTTAACTGCGGTAAATGCCATAAACTTAGCAAGTTTAGCTTGGGCGCCAAAAGCACCAAAAGATGTTGCTATTGGAGGAGTGGTTCAGGCATCGGCTAAGTTAAAATGGACAAAAGTGCCTGAGGCGATAGGTTATAAAGTGTATTGGAGAGATACCACTTCGCCAACATGGGACTCTTTTAAATATGTAACTACTAATGAGTGTGTTTTAGAAGGAATAGTAATTGATAATTTCTTTTTCGGTGTAGCTGCCGTTGGCAAAGATGGCCACGAAAGTGTAGTAGTTTTTCCTAACAGTGTAATGAGATAGTTTCCGAGTCTTTTTTAAGATACATGCATTTGCATTTAATAGGCTAAGAAGTTGAATAGTTTATACTATTCAACTTTTTGCTTTTATAGCTCTTCCTTATCAATAGATAAGTAATATTGATAGCTTTTAATTCTTTTTTAATAGTTAAACTATTAAATTTGAGTATAAAACTTTTAGATATGAAATATTCTTTTTTAATAATCGGTCTTATTATTGTAAACATTTCATTTGCACAACAAAAAGCTTCATTTTTTTCAGAATCCTTGTATTCTAAAAAACTAGAAAGTAGTTTTAATACGAATCAAAATAAGAATATACTATTGGAGAAACCAGAGGTTGTTTCTTCTTTTAATACGGTTACAATATTTCGTAATTCTGAAGGTAAATTTCCTTTTACCGATTTAAAGTCAACTTTAAATTTGAATGATATTAGTAAGAAAAACAATCCTACTAATTTACTCGAAACAACTTCTACAAAAAAAGTTGGAGATATATTGATATTGCTAGACGCCCTGGTGATTAAAGTTTTGATGGCCAATGATATTGATGTTTTTATGACTAACAATAGCCGAAATTTCGGAGATAAAAATGTACTATATTATAAAGAAACCTATGATGAGGTAAATGAACTAATTTTAACTAAAAAAATATCAGATAAGTCTAGTATTCAAATAGGCAATGATATTCGTAGTCATATTCATAAATTGTACAAAACATCAATTGACAAAACATTGATAAATAGTCTAAATATATTAGCTTTTAACTTCTAATAATACTTAAGTTTTTTAGGTTAATTAAGTGTTATTAGTCTCTGTTGGTTGACTTCTATTTATGTAGAAGTCAACCTTTTTTAGGAAAGTACCGGGTCAATATTTTGCTAACAGTTTTGTATATGTCTCTTAGCATCCCGAAGGGTGCTGTGCTATGCACTTTACACCTTGTTGTGCATAATGCTTTTCACGTATAGCTTGGTTTACCGATGTTTTTTTTAGTTGAAATGTATGCGCTGGCAAGACATACGTTGCCTGCAATTTTTGGCGTTGCGTTGGCTTATGCGAAACCTAAGTTCACGAACAACAAAAAGAACATTTAAAACCTTGCTTAATTGCAAATGGGTATAGCTTATGCGGTGGCTTCTTCTACTATTTTAATTTCTTCTTCTGTCAATCCGTAATTCATAAGCCATTTGGTCTATTTAGCTCACAAATCTTTCATTTTTTATTAAGTGTTCGTGAATCGATGCTTTTTTATTTAGTTGCTTCTTCTACAATTTGAATCTCATCATCAGTTAAGCCATAGAGCTCATACACCATAGCATCTATTTCTCTGTCTGTTTTCTCAATTTCTGCTTTTAGTTCTTCTGCCTTTTGCTTTTGCTCGTTGAAGTATTGCATCCATTCGGCTTGTTCTGGTAATGCAAGGGGTTGAAACCCCTTGTTGGCGTTTTTCGCCTCTTTTTTACGGGCCTTTTCCAATTCTTTTAGAAGTTCTGCAAAGTCTAATTCGTGCCAGTTTTGGAGTTTTTTGCTGATTGCAAGGGGTTTTAACCCCTTGTCCGTAGGTACGGAAAACTTGCTTTGTAGTAAATCTATAAAAGCACCTTCTAGGGTTTGGTAGTGTTTGATTAGAGAAAGCATCTGGTCTGCTTTTTCAATAAAGGTTTGTTGGTATTTTTCTGTTGTTCTAATAATAGGAAATGTTTTTATTTGAGAACCTTTTAAATCAATATAGCCTCCTCCAATTTTTGTTGCCCCAAATTCATATTCGTAATAAAATGTCATTAATTTTGAATTCAATTGTGCAACAACAAATAAACTATTCAAATCAGACTGATTTTTAAAGTAGTAGATTCTATCTAAAATATGGCTTTTATCATTTTTTATTGTGGAACGTATTTTTAACACAGTTCTGGGTAAAAGAATTAATTCATCAACAAACTCACTATTCTTTTGCAAATCATTTTCTAAAGATTTGTAATTAATTTTTTCACTTGGATTTGGAATAAGATATCCAAATTCTAAGTCTTTAGATTTAATTGCATCATATTTACCATCTTCTGAATATTCAATCAGACTATTTGCAACGCCACGATTAATTTTTGAAGTTATTTCAGATAAAGGTTTGGACTCTCTTTTGATTTTTTTTATAATATTATTAGATTTTAAAAACACATCAAAACCCTCTAAATTCTTAGTGTTTTCTAATAAGTTTATGTCTTCCAAATCAAAATCTATTGACTCATTAACTTTTCTATAAATAAAAATATATGGATAAACTGAAGCGTCAGTAAAAACATTATCCAATGAAACATCTTTTATTGATTCTATTACACAATTATGATACAAATAGTTGTTTAACTTATATCCATAAGTTGCTGATAAAAACTTATTAGGCTGAATTAAACCTATTAAACCATTTTTCTTCAATATTATAACAGATAATTCATTGAAGAGAACGTATAAATCATATTGTTTAAATGCTGAGAAAAATATTTTTTCTAAAACTGTTTTTAGTTCATTTGGTAATTGAGTTCTTCTGACATAAGGCGGATTCCCAATCACAACATCAAAACCACCCGAATATTGGGGTGCAAAGGCTCTGTCATAGTCTAGATTCAGGATAGGGTTTTCTGCAAGCGACTGCAGTTCTTTGTTATAGGGCAACTCGTGTTTGGTTCTATTGTTTTGTATGTAAGCAATTGTATTGTACAGTTGCTCATCATCTTTTATGGCTTTGCAGCCATATTTTTGTGTCCATAGCGATATGCTTTTTTCCTTTTCTTTCTGGACAAGGGGATTAATCCCCTTGTTGCTATTGTGTACTCTAGCTGTTCTTCCTTTTATCGTTTTTACGATGTTACTTACTTCGCTATCTTCACATACGAGTAGTAGATGTATATGGTCTCCACAGATATTATAGGCCATTATATGTAATTGCTTTTCTTTGGCAATGGCTATTACTTCTTGTGTAATTATAATCTCTTCTTCGGTGGTAAGCTTTGTATAGTTAGGTAATGGATTTGTGCCGAGTTCTCTGCGTTCTCTCACCTTATAATCTATCATTCGTTGAGAGGTACGACTATCGTGAAGTGCAGTTGTGATGTGATAGGCCTTTTTATTCTTTTCGGTAAAAACCTCCGGAAACTCCTGTTGCCAATTAAAGGCTTTGTCTCCTGCAACAGTTGGGTCGTCAATTAAACTGTTACCACATTTTATATTGTTGTTTAAAGATGTTAGTTTTCTACCTTTTTGTGCAGTTCGTAACCACAATGAAAGTTTAGCAATTTCTACACTTTCATCGTTAATATCGACACCAAATAGATTGTTTTCTAAAATAGAATTTTCTACCTCGCTCAATACCAGTGCATCGCCAAACAATTTGGCTTGTAACTCATCAATATATTGGTGTTCCGCAATTAGAAATTCCAGCGCTTGGTTTAAAAAAGCACCAGAGCCACAAGCTGGGTCGCAAATGGTAATTTGGAGTAACCAATTTCTGTAATCTTCTAATTTTTTGCTTAAGTTTTTTAGCGTTGCTTTTTGTCTTCCTTTACGTTCTTTTTCGTATTCGGCTTCTTGTATGTCGAGTTCGGTTTTCTTTTCCTCACAAAGTTTGCCCACTGTATTATCTACAATGTATTTGGTAATGTATTTTGGGGTATAAAAAACACCGTCTTTTTTTCGTTTGGTTGTGCTTTGTTCATTTGCAACGCCTTGTATTTCTGCTTGTATCTCGTCAATGTCGTTTAACGAATGTTCAAAAATGTGTCCAAGTATATTTACGCTTACTTCACTCTCAAAATCGTAGTTGCTTAAATTAACGGTGTGTTTGTGGAGTAAATCGTCATTAATTTTAATGTTATCTAAAATATCGTCGGGCGCAAAAAGCCCACCATTATAGGCAAAAATATCGTGTTGTTGGCCTTTGTGTCCTGTATTCATATAACCGAAATACTTTTTAAATCGGTCGTACAAAGGAAAATACTCGTCATATTTATCTCGTAAATCAGTCCATTGGTTTACGATAGAACGTATTGAGTTTGGTGGCAACAACAATCTATCTTCTGCGAAAAATATGAATAGGAAACGGTCAAGTAATTTTTGTGTTTTCTTAAATAAAGTTAGTTTGTCGTATGCTGGATTTTCTTTTTGAATGGCATCAAAAATCTCGTTTCGGAATGCCGCGTAATCTTTGTATAATTTTTTGGTTACGTTTTCCTCTTGGGTTAAGGATTCGTCTTTAATCTTTTTTGGAATATCCTTTAACAGATATTCAGACGATAGGCAAAGCCAAAGAATATTAAAACGCTCTTTAGTGAGTTGAAATAAATTAAATTCTTCAAAATCTACTGCATTGTCAATGTAAAAACGCAATTTCTCAAAGTTAGAAGTAATCACATAATTACAACCTGGTTGGTTGTTTTTATATCCAAAGGCTTGGGTTTCTACTTTGCTTAGATCGGTGGTGTTGGTTCCTTTTAGCTCAATTACTGCAAGTGCTTTTGTATCTCCAGCATCCAAAGGGTTTAAACCCCTTGATAGAATAGCACCATCTGTTTTTTTTGAGCCTTTGATGTTTTTTAATTCGGTAGTGAGATTAAAGTTGGGTGTTGGGTTTTTAATATAACCTAAAACGTTTACAAAAAGATCAATTAAAAATTCGCCTTGGTATTGTTCCTCTTTGGAGTTTCGAATGTTTTCTTGAATGGTCGGATTATGGAAATGACTTATAAATCGCTGGTATGCTTCATTCACTTTTTCGGACTCTAATCCTTTTAAATATTTGTTTAGAACAGAGTTCTGAAATAAGCTCATAGTGTTTTAATTTTTTTTCTCAAATTTAACATTATTCCGAGCGTTGGCAAGAAATAGCTCTTTTATTTTTTAGCCAATGTTCATTTTTTGTTTTTATAAGTGACTGTAATTAATGGTTTAATTGTTAGTTAACCTATTTTAGGAAAGTACCTAAAAGTAAACTCTTTCTTACTTCATATTTAAAAAAGAAAAATTGTACTGTATTCCCAAATTTATAAATGAATTACTTAAATTCCCACCTTTTGCTTTTACATAACCTACCGAGGCTCTAAGGTCTAAAAGGTTGTTAATTTTATAATTTCCGCCAATACTGGGTTTTATAATTAAACCCTCACCAGAGCTTATGTTACCACCACCAGAAGCACCTGCTAGTACTTGAGTAAAAAATAGTGCTTTATTATTTAGTATTTTTTTCGATTTCAATCCAAAGCCAACTAGACCTTCTCCGTATGCGCCTGCATTACCAAAGTTAGCAAAAGAAGTTTGTCCGGATACAAAGAATTTATTGGTAAGGTCGAAATTTACTTGTAAGGATATTTGATGCATATCTTCGGTTGGGTTTTCCATTCTTTTTGCGTTCAAATACCAATCTTGTTTTACAATAACACCAACTCCTTTAAACGTTCCATTACTTAGTTTTTTATCAGCTGAAAAAATACCATTTCTTTCTATGTAGTATTTTAATCCCACACCGAGGGTACTCGTGGCAAAAACGCTACTAGGTGTACCTAAATATCCTTTATTTAGAGAAAGGTATGTGCCTTTGTAAACTCTTTGTTCAATAGAAATATCAGGGTTTATCATGAGTCCTCCATCGGAGTCTACGCCACCACCACCACCAGCACCTATGGCAAATTTAGAGATGATATTTGTGTTGTTTTTATTAAAGCTAAAATGATAACCACCTCCAAGAAAAACATCCATATACCCACCTCTAATTCCGCTGTAAGCTCCGTCTACTTTTATAAAAGTAAACCAGCTTTTGTTCATATAGTTAGAAAACTCAAAGCCAGCAAGTCGTATTGTTTTACCCGTTATTTCTCCATCTAAATTAGGGGTTGCTTTTTGCACTTTTAAGTTGTTAAAATGAACCATCAATCCTGTTTTTTTAGCTTTTTTATTCCAGTTAGTTTTTACTAAGTCGTTAGTATTAAAGCTAGTTTCAGAAAAGCTGTGTTGGCTGTAATTGTAGTTAAAAGGAATTTCTATTGCTACGTTTAACTGACTTCCTTTTATTCGGCCACCATCAAAAAAGTTAATAGAACTCCAACCTGTCTGTAACGAAAAGTAGGTAAAATCTACACCAACATTTATGTGAGGCAATATAAAAGCACCGCCACCATCCGCAGCACCAGCACCTCCGCCACCACCAAAATGAAACCCAGCATCTACATACATTTTTTCTGATAAGTATTTTTTAAGTCCTGCATTTAAACCAAGAGTAAAAAAACCACCTCTTTTACCACTTACAGAACCGTATATTCCTAGTCCTGAATAGATGTTTTTTGTTAGAAAAAGGTTATAATGAATTCCTGTAAACCCCATATTTGGCTCATTAGGAATTTCCAATTCTGGCATCTTAACAGATAAAAAATCAGATTTTATAAAACCTTTTTGAAGATATTTTTCAGGAATTTTTTCTGATTGACCAAACATGAAAAATTGCACAAAGAATAGGACAGTAAAAGGGAGTAATTTTTTCAAAAAATAATTTTTTAAGTGAAACTTAAGTTGTTCTTTTTTTTACGGTAATAATTACCGTTTTAGAGGTTGGAGTATTACTTATTCTAGCAACACTTTTTAGTGGTACCAATACATTTGCTTCCGGAAAATAAGTAGCTGTACATTGCCTAGGGATAGAGTATGCTACCACTAAAAAGCCTTTGGCAACTCTCTCTTCATTGTTAAAATGGCTTACTAAATCTACCTTTTCTAATTGTTTTAAACCATAAAAATCCATGTCGTTTTTGTTCATGAAAATAATTCTTCTTTCGTTTAAAACGCCTCTGTATCTATCATTTAAGCCATAAATTGTGGTATTGTATTGGTCGTGGGTTCGAATAGTCATCATTATAAATTCGTTAGAAGCTAACTTTAAGTCTGATGGCTTATTAATACTAAAATTAGCCTTTCCTGTTTGCGTGGCTTTGTAATTATTTTCTCTTGCATTATTAGGCAAATAAAACCCTCCTTTTTTTCGAATCCGTTTATTATAATTTACAAACCCCGGAATTGTACCTTCTATTTTTTCTCGAATAAAATCATAGTTTTCGGTAAATTTACTCCACGGTGTTTTACTATTTGTTAAGGTTGCTTTCGCCATACCTACCACTATGGCCACTTCACTTAATAGTTCTGTAGATCGAGGCTCAAGATTTCCTTTAGATTGATGGACAACCCCCATAGAGTTTTCAACGGATATAAATTGCTCTCCACAAGATTGAATATCTTTTTCTGATCTTCCGAGGCAGGGTAATATTAATGCTTTTTTACCCGTAACTAAATGGCTTCTATTTAGTTTTGTAGATATTTGTACTGTTAAATTGCAATTTTTTAAAGCGTTTGCAGTATATTCTGTGTCTGGAGTTGCAGAAATAAAATTACCGCCCATTCCTATAAAAACGCCCACTTTATTTTTATGCATCGCTTCAATAGATGCCACCACATCTAAACCATGTTTTTTGGGTGTTGTAAATTGAAACTCTTTTTCTAAACTTTTTAAGAAGTCGATAGATGGTTTTTCCCAAATACCCATTGTTCTGTCTCCTTGCACATTAGAATGGCCACGAACAGGACAAGTACCTGCACCTTTTTTTCCAATACTACCTTTTAGTAGTAAAATATTTACCAATTCTCTAATATTATCTACTGCATTTTTATGTTGAGTTAACCCCATTGCCCAGCATATAATTATGTTTTCATTGTTAATTATTAAGTTAGTTGCGTTTTTAATTTCCTCTAATGATATGCCTGTTTGAGGTAATAATTCGTTAATACTATAGTTGTCTAAATCGGCCAGCATTTCTTCTAAACCAGCTGTTTTTTCTTCAATAAATTGATGATTAAATACGCTACCAGGGTTTTCAATTTCTTGTTGCTTCATCAATTTCAAGATAATTTTTAGCAAAGCAACATCTCCATTAATTTTAACTTGTAGAAATAAATCAGTAAGGTCCTGACCTTTTCCTACCCATTTTAACGGATTTTGAGGATCTTTATAATTCAATAAGCCAACTTCGGGCAAAGGATTTATTGTAATTATTTTACCACCTCTTTTTTTGGTTTCTCCCAATGCTGTTAACATTCTTGGGTGATTTGTGCCTGGATTTTGCCCAATAACAATTACCAAATCAGTATGCTTAAAATCATCTAAAGTTACAGACCCTTTTCCAATACCGAGTGTTTCTGAAAGCGCGGCTCCACTAGATTCGTGACACATATTTGAACAGTCTGGTAAATTATTGGTGCCAAATTCTCTAACAAATAGTTGATATAAAAACGCTGCTTCGTTGCTAGTTCTTCCTGAGGTATAGAAAATAGCTTCATCCGGAGATTTTAATGAGTTTAGTTCATCGCCAATCATAGCGAACGCTTTCTTCCATGATATTTCTTCATAATAATCTTTTCCTTCTGGTAAATACATGGGTTGTGTAATTCTACCACTTTTACCTATTTCATAATCGGATAATTGAGAAAGTTCTGCCACAGAATGAGTAGAAAAAAACATGGGAGTTACTTTGTTTTTTGTGGCTTCTTCGGCAACTGCTTTTGCACCATTTTCGCAATATTCAGCTAAAAAAGCACGTTTTTCATCAGGGTCTGGCCACGCACAACCTGGACAATCAAAACCATCTTTTTGGTTGATGTTCTTTAAAAGTTGTATCCCTTCTAATACGCTCACTTCTTTTTTAATATGAGATAGTGCCGAGGTTATGGCTTTAACGCCAACAGCACTTTTTGGAATTTCTGAAAGTTCTATTCCTGTTAATTTTTCTGGTGGTTGTGCGTAAATTTTCTTTTTCATTATTTTAAATGATTAGGGTTGGAATAAATACTCATTTTGTTATTTCTAGTAAAACCAATCAAACAAATGCCAAATTCTTTTGCAAAGTCTACTGCTAAAGAAGAGCATGCAGAAACTGCAATAATTATAGGTATCTTTGCAATAAATGCTTTCGATACTATTTCGTAAGAAACTCTACCACTTACCAATAAATAATGAGCTTCTTTAAGGTTGTTTTTTATCAATAAGTCTCCAATTGTTTTATCTACTGCATTATGCCTACCAATATCTTCTTTACTACTTAATAAAGTATTTTCTGTATCAAAAATACAAGCTGCATGACTGCCTCCCGTTTTTTTAAAAGTACTTTGATGTGCTGTCATTTCTAAAAACATTTTATGAATGTTTTTAGAATGAATTAAGATTTTTGAGTTTAATTTTTCTCCTGTAACCACCAAGTCTTTAAGTTCTTTTTTACCACAAATTCCGCAGGAAGAAACAGATAGTAAAGTTCTTTTATTTAAGTATCCTTTTCCTAAGTTTTCTGGAGCAATATGGCAGTTTATTACTGTAGGAATTTGTTCATTTTCTGCTATTATATCCGTAGTAAAATTTCGATTGTTTTTATAAATATCTTCTGCATATAAAAGCCCTCTAATCAGCTCAATATCATTACCAGGAGTTCTCATTACAACAGTGTAAGGCTCCTTGTTGATATTAATTTGAAGTGGCGCTTCAATTACTAAAAAATCTTTAATATTCTCTTCGGAAGTATTGGTAATTTTTACGCCCTGATAGGTAGTTGTTTGCATAAAGTATGAACACTTTTATACAAATTTAAAGAAAAAACTTGTAGCAAGACCATACTTTAGCTTTATTCTATTTTGTGACAAATAAGAACGGTGAGCATATTTTTTTGATTGGTAGTAAAAAAAAGATACATATTACCACCATCTTTAATTTTAGTTTCTTTTCTTATTTGAGCAACTGTTTTAGGAAAATTACGAGTGGTAATATTTGCTTTTCCTTCAGTCAGTTTTTTTCTGATTAATTTTTTATCGTAGGGGAGCTGTTCGAGTATTTTAAATTTTCTGCCCGGAAAATCTATCAATGTATCTGAGGTGTATAAGTGTGAGTTTTGATGTAGTTTATGTACTTCAAAACTATTGGTAATTTGGTTAAATCCGCCAGACTTTAAAATAGCAGCATTGGGTTCGTATAAATAATTTTGAGGAAATGAGAAAGAAGAAGTTTGGGAGCTTTCAAATTCAAACTCAAACGTGGATGTTTGTTCTTTTTTGAGGTTCGCAGTTTTTATTTTAATGACTCCTAAATAGTTTTTTTCTAAGAGAAAAAGTAATTCTTTTACCTCATTTTTAACAGCTACAACATGAACCTCTTTTACATTTTTTAGCTCTTTTATGGTTTGTGAAATATCAAGTATTGGCGATGTTTTTATTAAAATTGTTTTTGTTTTAGTAAAAAGAAAGTCAATTTTCGGAGGTATTTCTGGCACACAATCTTTTAGTAAAAATACTTTTCCTTTTACCTCGTTCCTTCTCGACGGATCTATATAAATACAATCGTACTTTTCGGAGCTGTTTTTCAGGTAATTTACGCCATTTAGAGCAATTGGTTTAATATTTTTTACCAATAATTGTGTGAAGTTATAGGCAACTATTTTAGATAGTTCTTCATTAATCTCGCAATGAATTACATTTTTAAAAGAGTTAGAAAAATAGTAGCAATCAACACCAAAGCCTCCTGTAATATCTATAATGCTATCACCAGAAATAAGCATAGATTTGTATTTTGCGGTTGCTTCAGAAGAGCTTTGTTCTATACTAATAGCTTTGGGATAGTATATTTTTTCTGTTTGAAACCATGTTGGTAATTTTTTATCAGATTTCTGTTTTGCCAAAATTTGATTGGCAATTTCTTGTATGGTAACGTTTACAAACGGACTCCCTTTTAAAATTAGTCTTGTTATTTCTGTAGTTTTATTCCTACTAATAAAATCTTGGGTTTCAGTTTCTAGAATAGCTAAATTCAATGTTTTTATAAATCTTTAGTTAACGATTTTACGATTTTATTTTCAGACAAAAATTCTTTTAAAATTACTTTAAGAGCAGTATAAATAGGAACTGCGGTAATCATTCCTATAACACCAAATAGTAAGCCGCCAATAATAATTATTAAAAATATTTCTAATGGATGCGATTTTGTAGTTTTAGAAAATATGATTGGCTGACTACCAAAATTATCAATAAGCTGTGCAATAAAATAACCAATCATTACATACATTGAAGTTGGTAAAATTACCGACTGAAAATCTTGCCCAATATTACTTATCATAGATAATGTAAACATAATTACTGCGCCAATTAAAGGTCCTATGTAAGGTATTAGGTTGAGTAAAGCACATAAAAAAGCAATAACAATGGCATTATCTATATCGAAAATTAATAGTACAATGGTGTATAAAATAAATAATATACTTATTTGTAATATTAAGCCAATAAAATATCTAGACAATAAATTATTTATAGTTTCAGATGATTTAGAAAAGCGTTTTTCTGAATTATTTGGTATAAGAACTAAAATGCCTTTTTTTAATAATTGGCTATCTTTCATAAAGAAAAAAGAGATGAATAAAACAGAAAAGAGTCCCACACTTAAAGAGCCGATAGCCTCTAAAATTCCGTTTAATAAATTGGGAATTTCCTTAAATTGAGATAAAAAATCTACATTTTTAAGCTCCTCTAAAACATTAATTCCTTTGGTAGAGAAATAACTGATAATCTCTTGATAAATATTTTGAATATTAGCTTGTAACTCATCTATTTGAAGCAATGATAAACTTTTACCTTGTTCTATTATTAGTGGAATAAAAAGGCCAATTATACCTGCTGTAAAACTGAGCATCAAAATCATTGAGGTTACTACAGCTAATGTATTTGGGAATTTTAATTTTTTTCTGAGCAATAAAATAAAAGGTCTTGCTATTAAAGACAAAATTGCAGCTATTATGATGTAAATTACTACCGATTTAATGGTAAGTAAAAAGTATCCCAAAGCAAAAATTCCGATAATAATTGCCAGTGCTCTTAGTATTCCGTTAGATATTATTTTTGCATTCATCAATTGTATCCTTTTACAGTTCCTAAAGATAGTTTATTACCACTACTAAAAATATGGTTTGTTGGGAGTAAGGTGCCACTTTCTGTAACAATCCAATCTTGCCATGTTGCAGGTACATTGCTCATTTTCATGCTAGGAACTGTCATTTTATAGCTGTTGGGAACATTATTTTCGTCTAAAAACCAACTATATGAATCTCCAGGAGTTGTACCACCACTTGTATATTTTATGTAAAGGGCTTCTTTATTATTTTCTTTAATGATATTTCTGTAGGTACCTTTATCAAATAATTTGTGAGGTGCTACAAGCCAAAAAGAATCATTATTAAAAATGTTATTAGCTTTTTTTACAAGTGTTGCATCTGTTTTTTCTTGTATTTTTTCGTTAACATACACTTGGCTGTTTTCGATATTATTCGGATGTAATTCTACACGAATAGAATCCCAAGAAACCTGAACAATATGTAATTTCTTATCCCATTTAAAATGTCTTTTTCCAGCAAAGCTCCATTCTAAATAACGAGTATTTTTATAATTTTTATGCTTTATAGCTTTCAATATTTTATGAGCTAGTTCATCTGCTTTTTTATTGTAAGCTTGAACATTTTCAAGTGTAATTTCCATTCCGAATAAAGATAGCTTGTGTGCTGTAGGGAGTTTTAAACCTGCGCTGGTTGTTTTTAAGTTAGACCACGTAGCGCTAATGCCTCCAATAGGTATCAGGCTAGTCCACATTTTAAAGGAAGTAGGTAAATAATTCTCATCTAAAATCCACAAGTAAGAATCTCCAGGAGTTGTTCCACCAGAGGTATAGGTAATTAGTAGTGCATCTTTATTATTGTGTTTTACAAGGCGCCTTTCTGTGCCTTGATCGAAAATTTTATAAGGAGCAATCAGCCAAAAAGAATCGTTGTTAAAATATTTTATAGCAGTTTGTAAAACATCTTCATTTTCTACTTTTTTATGATTGATAAAGACTTCAGAATTACCATAGTTTTTAGTGTCTAAAATAACGTTATTTTCGTCCCAAGAAACAGAAACTTTGTTCTCACTTTTGTACCATTTGTAATGATGTACATTTCGAAAACTCCACGTAATTATTTCGGTATTATAAAAAGCCTCTCCATTTAAAGCTGCAAACATTTTAGCAGCTAGCTCTTCCGCTTCTTGCCCTTTTTTGCCATCCGGAAGTTTTTCGTTTTCAGAAAAGTATACATATGTAATTGCTGCAATTAGCAAGCCAAAAAGGAGGATAAGAATTTTAAGAGATTTCTTCATTTTTTTTAATATTAGTAAACAAATTTATTACTTTTTAAGGAAACATTTTTAGACGAAAATTTATGCTAAATACCTTTTTTATGTTTTGTTAAAAATTTTATCAAATTTAGGAGGTAACTTTTTAGAAATACTTATTGTTTTTTGAGTTAAAGGATGGGTAAAAGAAATATTTTCGGCATGCAAGTACATGCCCTTGCCTGTATGTAATAAACCCTCTAAAAAATATTTTTTATCGCCTAAAATAGGATGATTAATGGTAAATAAATGTTTTCTAATTTGATGTTTTCTACCTGTTTTAGGAGTTACTAATACTAAGTTTAAAATACCAAATCTAGCGGAATTTACAGATTTTATTACCAAATATTGGGTGATAGCCTCTTTATTATCAATTTTAGAATTAATAATGCCTTCTTGTTTCATTTTGCCAATTGTAACCGCAAAATATTTCTTTTGTACTTTTTTGTTTTCAAATAATTTTCCTAGTTCCATAAGCGCATTGGCAGTTTTTCCTATAAGTAAAACACCACTTGTTGCATAATCTAACCGATGAATTGGTTGTGGTTTTACGGTATCTAAAAAAGTACTTTTTATTAAATTTTGTGAAAGTGCGTTGGTTATGGTAACAAACCTATTTCCGCTGACTAAAATTCCTGAGGGTTTATAAATAATGGCTAAATATTGGTCTTCATACAAAACCTCTAAATTTAGTTTCAACCTATTGTTTGTGGTTTCTTTTTCTATATATAGAAGTTCGATTTTTTCATTTCCATTAATTATTTTACCCGTTGTAGCAGGAAAACCGTTAATAAGAATTCGGTTTTTTTTAATAGCTTTTTTAAGTGCAGATTTGGTAATTATTGTTTTAAAAATACCTACACCATATTCTTGAAATCGTAAAGGATTACTTATGGTTTTTACAATATGAGTTTCTATTACAAGCATTATTTGGCAAATAATTGCCCAATATCTTTAAAAGCTTTAAACTCTAGAGCGTTTCCTTCTGGGTCTTTAAAAAACATGGTAGCTTGTTCGCCAACTTTTCCTTTGAAACGGATATAGGGAGAAATTTCGAAGGTGATGTTTTTAGCAAATAATCTCTCTGAAAAATCATGAAAATCTTTCCATGTCAAAACCACTCCAAAATGCGGTACAGGAACATTATGCCCATCTACAGCATTTGATATTCTTTGAGGTTCGTAGTCTTCTTTTTGATGAATTACCAATTGATGTCCAAAAAAGTTAAAATCTACCCAATTTTCAGTAGATCTGCCTTCTTCACACCCTAATATTTCTCTGTAAAAATCTCTACATTTTTCTAAATTTTTTACAGGTATTGCTAAGTGAAATGGTTGTACCATAATTATTTAATTTAATTTCTAAAATGACTTTTTTAAATTTAAAATCCAACGGCAGCATCGTCACCTCTTGGGTCTGCGCCGCCTTCTAACTTACCATTTGGCAGTACTAAGATAGCATCAACTCGCCCAATAATCAAAGAATTTTTTTCTAACAGTTCATAACCAAGAGAAGTCAATTTGTTTTTAACATCGGTATCAAATCCGTTCGGTTCCATTCTTATTACGTCTGGCAACCATTGATGATGAAAACGAGGTTGGTTAACAGATTCTTGCATTCCCATATCATATTCAATAACATTTAAAATATTTTGTAATACCGAGGTAATAATAGTTGAACCTCCAGGAGTACCAACAACCATTTTAAGTTTACCATTTTTAGATACAATTGTAGGTGTCATAGAGCTTAACATTCTTTTCTCTGGTGCAATTGCATTCGCTTCCGAACCAACTAAACCATAAACATTTGGTGTGCCAGGCTTGCTAGAAAAGTCGTCCATTTCGTTGTTTAAAATAAAGCCTGCTCCTTTTACTACCACCTTAGAGCCAAAGCCAGTATTTAGCGTTGTAGTTACCGAAACGGCGTTTCCAAAAGTATCTACAATAGAGTAGTGTGTAGTTTCATCACTTTCGTATCCTAAAATTTTACCCTCAGAAATTTCACTAGAAGGTGTTGCTTTATCCCAAGAAAAAGAGGCCATTCTATAGTTTAAGTAACGTTGATCTGTAAGGCTATCTATCGGTACATTTACAAAATCGATGTCACCCAAATAATGTGCTCTATCGGCATAAGATCTTCTAGAGGCTTCTGTTATTAGCTGAATGTATTTGGAAGAATTATGCGGAATATCTTTTAAGTTATACGGTTCAATAGAACCTAAAATTTGTGCCAAACAAATACCACCACTTGCAGGCAAAGTCATAGAGGTAATTGTATGATTTTTGTATTGAAAGGTAATTGGAGTTCGCCAAATTGCTTTGTATTCCTCTAAATCTTTATGGCTTATAATTCCTCCTAACTCGGTTATATAATTTACAAGTAAATTAGCTGTTTCTCCTTTATAAAAGCCGTCTTTTCCAAAATCTCTTATTCTTTCTAGTGTTTTTGCAAGTTCTTCTTGCTTAAGAATATTTCCTTCTAGCCAGTCGTTTTCGAAAACTGTTTGGTAGTTGTTTGCTTGTTTAAATTTTTTGGTAGCACTATTTAAAGATGATGCTTGTTTTTTTGTAATTGTGATGCCGTTTCTAGCTAAATCGATACTTGGCTGAATTAAATCTTTAAAGGGTAAGGTTCCAAATTTTTTATAAACTTCAAAGATACCAGCAACTGAGCCAGGAACTCCAACTGCATGCGCACCTAATGTACTTTTATCTTTTATAACATTTCCAAGACTGTCTAAATACATGTTTTTGTGAGCGGTTATTGGAGCTTTTTCTCTAAAGTCTAAGGCACCTGTAGAACCATCGTTATTTCTGTAGACCATAAAACCACCACCACCAATATTGCCAGCAACTGGGTACACTACAGCAAGTGCGAGTTGTGTGGCAATCATAGCGTCGTATGCATTTCCTCCTTTTTTTATGATATCTAAACCTATTTTAGAGGCTTCTTTACGGGCAGATACAACCATGGCCTTTTCTGCAATAACACCTGTAATATCTATTTTTGATTCTTGTTTGCAGCTGCTTGCAAAAATTATAGTAGCTAGTAATGTCAGGAAAATTTTTCTCATTGTATAATTGTAAATATTAGGATTTTAATTCGTTTATTTTTTGATTGCTAAAGGTAATAAGATCTTTAAAGAAAAGTGTAAAATCTTCTTCTAACTCTTTTTCAAGAATTGTTAAGTCTTCAATGGCAAGATGCATTTGCGACTTACCATTTGTTCTATTATTTACACCTTTTAAAACTTTTTCAATGCCAGATTTGTTTTTATAATTGTATAAAATATCGTAAGAAATCATATAGTTTATGAACTCCTGAGACTTTAATGGCAATGTTTCTTTTAAATTGTTAAATAGATGATAAACAGATGAGGTGAAAATTTTAAGAGGAATTTCTGAATACAAGTGCCAGTTTTTTGCAAGAAAATAGTCGTAAAAAATATCAATAATCACTCCATCGTAATGTTTGTATCTTTTGTGTAACCTTCGTTTACTTTTTCTTACAGTTTTATGTGCATCTGTAAAAGTGTCTATAGCTCTATGTAAAAAAATACCTTGTTGTATCTCCTCAGAGAAATCCATATAATTATTACCTTTTATATGGTCTGCAATAAAATTACCTACCATAATGTTGGTGTTATTTTTAGAAAGATATAAATGAGCTAAGAAGTTCATGAAAAATATTTATACCTATAAATGTAAACAAAAAACCACAACTTTAGTTGTGGTTTTAAAATAATATATTTTTAATTTTTGTGAACTTTAAATAGTTTTTTTAACTATTTAACATTACTGGCATTACTAACATTGTAACTTGTTCACCTTCATCTGTTCCGTCTATCGGAGTTAAAATTCCAGCTCTGTTAGGTAAAGACATTTCTATAAGAACATCGTTTGCACTTAAATTATTAAGCATTTCACTTAAAAAACGGGAGTTAAAGCCAATTTGCATATCATCTCCTTGATAATCGCAGCTTAAACGTTCGTCTGCTTTGTTTGCAAAATCTAAATCTTCAGCAGAAATATTTAACTCTGTACCAGCCATTTTAAGGCGAATTTGGTGCGTAGTTTTACTGGAGAAAATAGAAACTCTTCGAACAGAATTTAAAAATGATGCTCTATCAACGGTTAGTTTATTAGGATTTTCTTTCGGAATAACAGCTTCATAATTTGGGTATTTACCATCTATCAATCGACATACTAAAACTACGTTGTCAAAGGTAAATTTGGCATTCGCTTCATTATACTCTATAGTTACATCGCTATCAGAACCTCCTAGAATACCTTTTAATAAGTTCAAAGGTTTTTTGGGCATAATAAATTCAGCTGTTTCGTTAGCAGTTACGTCTGTTCTAGAATATTTTACTAGTTTGTGCGCATCTGTAGCAACAAAAGTTAAACTTTGAGAGCTAAACTGAAAAAACACACCACTCATTACAGGTCTTAAATCATCATTTCCTGCAGCAAAAATTGTTTTAGAAATAGCGGTTCCAAGTATATGAGCAGGAACTACAGTAGTGCTAGGTGAAGGTAAAGAAACAGCTTTTGGGAATTCGTCTCCGCCAAAATAAGCCATATCATATTTACCCTGATCTGAACTAATTTCTATGGTGTTTTCTCCTTCAGTTTTAAAGGTTAGTGGTTGGTCTGGAAACGTTTTTAAGGTATCTAATAGTAAACGTGCAGAAACAGCAATAGAACCTGTACTGTCGCTTTCTACATCAATTACAGAGCTCATTGTTGTCTCTAAGTCTGATGCTGAAACTTTTAATTGGTTTTCAGACAATTCAAATAAAAAATTATCTAAGATTGGTAGGGTATTATTACTATTTATAACGCCCCCTAAAACTTGTAATTGTTTTAATAGTTGTGAGCTTGATACAATAAATTTCATTTATTTTTTTATCTAATATTAGTCATACAAATATAACCTTATTATATGACTCTGAAAATTAATTTATCAACAGGTTATGAGCATTTTGTTTATGATTTTTAAACGTTATAATTATGTTAAGAGATTTCTTTTTCTTTATTAAAAAACTACTTTTGTTATCAATCAATTATCTAATAATGAAGTCGTTTATACTCCTATTTTTCACATTATTTTTATCTCTTAAGTCTGCTTTTTCTCAGAAACCTCAAAAGTTAAGCTCAAATCAAATTTTCGAAAAGATAGAAAAACTCAATTTTTTAGGTACAGCACTTTATGTAGCCGCACATCCTGATGATGAAAACACCCGTTTAATTGCTTTCTTGGCAAATAAAGTTAAAGCCAGAACAGGTTACTTATCTCTTACTCGTGGCGATGGGGGTCAAAACTTAATAGGTTCTGAAATTAGAGAGTTGTTGGGGGTTATTAGAACCCAAGAATTGCTAGCTGCTAGAAGTATCGATGGAGGCGAACAACTTTTTACACGTGCCAACGATTTTGGCTATTCGAAACACCCAGATGAAACTTTAAAAATTTGGAATAAAAATGAGGTTTTGGCAGATGTTGTTTGGGCTATTAGAACCTTTAAACCAGATATTGTTATTAATAGATTTAATCATAGAACTCCCGGAACCACGCACGGTCATCATACAAGCTCTGCAATTTTAAGCGTTCAAGCTTTTGATCTTGCAGGTGATAAAGATAAATTTCCAGCACAATTAAAAAATACAAGTGTTTGGTCTCCAAAAAAACTATTTTTTAACACGTCTTCTTGGTTTTATAAAAGTGAATCTGAATTTAAAAAAGCGACTCTTGGTAAACTACTTTCTTTAGAGGTGGGTAATTACTACCCTTTAAAAGGTCTTTCTAATAATGAGTTGGCATCTATGGCTAGCAGTCAGCATTTATGTCAGGGTTTTGGTCGATTAAGCTCAAGAGGCTCTCAAAGCGAATATTTAGAGATTTTAAAAGGTGATAAAGTGAATGAAGAAGCCTCTCTTTTTTCAGGAATAAACACTACTTGGAGTAGGCTGGAGAACGGTTCTGAAATCGGACTTATTTTAGAAGAAATTGAAGAGAATTTCAATTTTAAGAATCCTCAAGTACATTTGTCTGCGTTATTAAAAGCCTTCGTCCTTATCCAAAATTTGAAAGACCCACATTGGCGTATGATCAAAGAAAAACAAATAAAAGAAATTATAGAGGCTTGTGCTGGGTTGTATATAGAGGCTGTCGCATCTAGTGCTACAGCGGTTCCTGATAGTAATATAGACGTAAATTTCGAGCTTTTGAATAGAAGTAATGCAAATGTTACTTTAGTTGCTGTGCGAAGTTATCCTTCAGAAAACACATTTTTAAAAGACATTGTTTTAGCAACAAATACAAAACTAGTATTTAAAGAAAAAATTCGTCTGAAAGAAATCAACTATTCATCGCCATATTGGTTGCAAGAGCCTGCAAGCTTAGGAATGTATAAGGTGTCGGATTCATTGCTAATTGGTAAGCCTGAAACCCCAAGACCTATCCGTTTTACTTTTGATTTACTAATAGAAAATATTCCGATATCTATTAACAAAGATATAGTTAGAAAGTATGCAGAAAAAGATAAAGGAGAGGTGTATGAGCCTTTTGATGTACTACCGAAAATTACAACAAACATAAAAGACAAAGTGTTGCTTTTTCCTGATGAAAAATCAAAAAAAATAGCTGTAGAGGTGCGAGCAGGAGTAAACAATATACAAGGAAATACAACGCTTAATGTTCCCAACGGATGGCGTTTTTATCCCGAAAAACAACCTTTTAATATTCAGCAAAAAGGAGATCGGCAAATAGTGTTTTTTACTATTTATCCTCCCAAAAATGCCTCTGAAGGAACTTTAAAAGTAGTAGCACTTTCAAATGATGAGATTTTTGAAAAAGAGATGGTAGAAATTAATTATAGTCATATTCCAAAACAAAGAGTCCTGTTAAATTCTGAGGCTAAGATTGTTCGTTTAGATATACAAACTGCTGGAAAAAAAATAGGCTATATAATGGGAGCGGGTGACGCCATTCCAGAGAGTTTACAGCAAATTGGTTACAAGGTTACTGTTATAAATCCTGCTTTAATAAACGAGAATAATTTACAAATGTATGATGCTGTAATTTTAGGGATAAGAGCCTACAATGTTGTGACAGAGCTAAAATTTAAACAGAAATTTTTACTAGACTATGTTGCAAAAGGGGGTACTATGGTTGTGCAATATAATACCAATAGAGGTGTAAATGTTTTGGCTCCTTACACCCTTAATCTTTCTAGAGATAGAGTTACTGATGAGTTTTCGGATGTTCGTTTTTTAAACAGCGAACACCCACTTTTAAACTATCCTAATAAAATTACATCTCAAGATTTTGAGGATTGGGTTCAAGAAAGAGGGTTGTATTTTCCGAATTCTTGGAGTTCAGATTATACACCAGTTTTGTCAATTAAAGACAAAGGAGAGACTGCTAAGAATGGAAGTTTATTAATTGCAAAATATGGAAAAGGGAACTACATATATACTGGTTTAAGCTTTTTTAGAGAGTTGCCAGCAGGAGTTTCTGGAGCTTACAGGTTATTTGCTAACATATTAGCTGTTGGTAAAAAGTAATGTTCAGATAAACAAAAAGGTGCATAGCCAAACGAAATCAACATCATATAATTTTAACAGATGAAAGAAAAAAAATATTTTTGGAAAAAGACATATTCATTGGTTCTAATAGCCAACTTTATATATATTGTTGTTTGCTATTTACTAACTCAATATTTTAACATTTAAAAGATGGAAATTGTAAGTAAATTACATTTGATAGATTGGGTTGTTTTAACAGTAACCTTACTTTTTATTGTGGGTTATGGTACCTATGTAACCAGAAAAAATAGCAATGTATCTGATTATATAAAAGGAGGAAACGACACCAAATGGTGGACAATCGGTCTTTCTGTTATGGCTACACAAGCCAGCGCAATAACATTTTTGTCTACTCCCGGACAAGCATTTCATAGTGGTATGGGATTTGTTCAGTTTTATTTCGGACTACCAATTGCTATGATAATTATTTGTGTAGTTTTTATTCCTATTTATCATAGATTAAAAGTGTATACTGCTTATGAGTTTTTAGAGGGTAGATTTGACTTAAAAACGCGTAGTTTGGCAGCAATTTTATTTTTAATCCAAAGAGGCTTAGCTGCAGGAATTACCATTTTTGCACCAGCAATTATTTTAAGTGCTGTACTTGGTTGGGATTTATTAACGTTGAATATAATAATTGGTTTTTTGGTAATTGTATATACAGTTTCAGGTGGCACAAAAGCCGTAAATGTTACCCAAAAGCAGCAGATGGTTATTATTTTTATGGGGATGTTAATAGCTTTTTTTATGATTATGAGTCAGCTTCCAGAAAATATTACGTTTGTAAAGGCGCTCGAAATTGCTGGAGCTAGTAATAAAATGGAAGTTTTAGATTTTTCTTTTGATGTAAATAATAGATATACCATCTGGACAGGTATTTTTGGTGGTACCTTTTTAATGCTATCTTATTTTGGTACAGACCAGAGTCAAGTGCAAAGGTATTTGTCTGGTAAATCTATAAAAGAAAGTCAGTTAGGTCTTATTTTTAATGGTTTATTAAAAGTGCCAATGCAATTTTTTATTCTAATTATTGGTGTAATGGTATTTGTTTTTTATCAGTTTAATCCGTCTCCATTAAACTTTAACCCTTCTGCAAATTTAGAAATAGCAAATTCTAAATATGCAAAAGAATACCAACAGCTTCAAGAGTCTCATGAAGAGGTAGAAACCACCAAAAAGGCACTTTTGTTAGATGGTTTTCAACCTCATGAAAAGCAACAAATTCAGTATTTAAATGAGCATGATTTATTTTTAAAAGAAAAATCTAAAGAAATTATAGATCGTATAGATGCAGAAAACACCTTAATTAAAGTTGAGTCTAACGACAAAGATTATGTTTTTATACACTTTATTTTAAACAATTTACCAAGAGGTTTAATCGGTTTGTTGTTGGCTGTAATATTGTCTGCAGCAATGTCCTCTACAGCTTCAGAACTTAATGCTTTGGCAAGTACAACAGCAATAGATTTATATAAAAGAAATGTTTCTAACAGAAGCGAAATACATTATGTAAAAGCTTCGAAATGGTTTACACTATTATGGGGCGTAATTGCCATTTCTGTTGCTTGTATTGCTAATTTATTTGAAAACTTAATAGAGCTAGTAAATATTATTGGGTCTATTTTCTACGGAAATGTATTAGGAATTTTCTTGCTTGCTTTTTTTATTAAGTATGTAAAAGGAAATGCTGTTTTTATCGCAGCGCTAATTACCCAAGTTATAATTGTGTATATTTTCTTACAAGATGTATTACCTTACCTGTGGTTAAATTTATTGGGTTGTACATTGGTTATGGCAATTGCAGTTTTACTGCAACTTCTTATACCTTCTAAAAAAAAAGTACACTAGAAAACTAACTATACAAATACTTTTTTAAAAGTATACGCTATTATTGACGAAGCTTAAAAACGATTCCGATGGTATTTAAATTGGTTATTTTTTGCGTTTGGTTGCTCCCTTTTAAAGTAGTATTAAAATTAGTAAAATCTGACTGACCATTAAAAATTATACCGACTTTAGTGTTTTTACTAAAATGAAATAGTAATCCCGCACTTGCTTGTGTTCCGAAATTCCAACCACTAAAATTATTTTTGGTAGTGTTAGATAAATATTGATAATGATCTTTGGTGATGTTTTGAGTGTAAAATCCTATCGACCCAAAATATTCTATAGAGCCATTTGTAACTGAAGAGTAGGTAAGTAAAGCCGGAATTTTAAGAAGGTTTCTCGTGTGATGAAAAAAAGCATTACCAGCGCTACCATTTGCAGATAGTTGGTTAAAACCAATACCGGTGGCAACGCCAAATTGTCTAGAAAAATTATAGTTTATTAAAACTTCGCTACTATTAATATTTGCATTGTAGTTTGGTGTTGCAGAGTCTTTTATAGTTGCAAAACCTATTCCGCCATAAATATATACATCAATTAAAGCATTTTTTTTCAACTTTTCTTTTTCAGATTGTGCGTGTACAATAAAGACACTAAGTACTAATAGTATGGTAGGAATTCTTTTTAAAAGCATTTTTTTGTTATTTAAGTTAGTTCTATAAATTTAGAGAAATTTTTTTCGTAAAAAAAATCTCAAGTTATTACTTGAGATTTTTAGATTTCGTAAAAATGAATTTTACAGTGCACCCCATTCTTTAAGAGAGGCTTTATTCATTTTTATATATCCTGCATTATTTGCTTTTTCGGCATATTTTAAAGATTCTTTTGCAGCAGCTATAGCACCTTTTACATTTCCTGCTTTTGCATGAATTAATGCTTGTTGTCTTAAAAACCAAAACTTAGGTGAGTCTGCAGTCATTTTTACTGCGGTATCAATCCAGTTTTGTGCTTTTTTAATGTCTTTATCTGCTTCTAAATAATATACTGCTGCCGCATACATGTCTTGGGCAGATGGTCCTGCCATTTTTGCTTCAATTTGTTTAGAAACAATGTTGTCTGTTGGTAAAGTTATGGGTAGGTTTACCATAGTATTTTCCCACAAAAGACCAAGAATGAAACTATTGTTTGTAAGGTTGTCGAAAGTTATGGTAAACGTTTCTATAGTCATAGGCATATTCTCTGCGGGAACTGTTGTTTTAACAGCTACTTTAGAGTCGTCCCATTTTTTTGGTGTTCCCCAATTATTGGTATCTGTGTATAAAATTATTTCCCAGTTTTTTTCTCCAGGAATTGTGTATACCGCATAAGTACCAGCTTTAATTGTTTGGTTGTCAATCATAAAATCTGTAGATAAACTTATTGTCGTATTAGAGTTTGCTCCAGTTCTCCAAACTTTTCCAAAATCTTCCAAGCCTCCAAATATTTTTCTTCCTCTTACACTTGGCCTAGAATATTCTAATGTAATATCTGTCAAACCAACTTTTTGGGATATTTTTTGAAGCGGACTTTTGTCTGGTGTTTTAATTTGTCCATAACCAATGGCTGTAAATGCTATTAAGCACAAGCTTGTTATAATTTTTTTCATAATGTATGATGCTTTTAGTTTCGTAAAAAATCAAATTTACAATATCTAAATATGCTTATTGTTAACAATATCATAAAAGAAAGCACTGTATATTTGCTTTTTATAATTGAGTTTTTGGGATCGATATTTTTAAATTAAGTAGATGAATAGCATTAGTATTTTAGGAGCAGGTTGGTTGGGAAAAGAATTGGCAGTTAGTTTTACAGAAGATGGGTTTTCGGTAAAAGTATCTACCACTTCAGAAAAAAAAGTACCTGTTTTAGAGGCATTAGGTTTCGATACTTTTATAGTTGATATAGAGACCTATGAAGAGTTTGACGATTTTTTAAACTCAGATATTTTAATAATAGCAATTACCTCTAAAGATATTGATGCATTTGAAAGGTTGATATCTCAAATTAAATATTCTCCAATTCAAAAAATTATTTTGGTGAGTTCTACAGGAGTTTATCAGGCTAAAAATAAGGTGGTTACAGAGCAAGATAGCGTACCCAATAGTTCGCTTGTAACCATCGAAAATTTATTTAAAGAAAGCACTTTTTTTGAAACCACTATTGTACGCTTTGGAGGTTTGTTTGGTGGAGAAAGACACCCAGCAAATTGGTTTAAAGATGGAAAAAAAATTCCACAACCTAACGGATATGTAAATATGATTCATCGAGATGATTGTATTGAAATTATCCATGAAATTATTGCTCAAAATTGTTGGAACGATACCTTTAATGCCTGCGCCTCTCATCATCCAACTAGAAGAGAGTATTACACATTAGCAAAGTTAAGCAAAGGATTTCAGGTTCCAGAATTTGAGGAACATCAACCAGATAAATGGAAAATTATAAGTTCTAAAAAGTTAGAAAACACCTTACACTATAAGTTTATACATAACGATTTATTAAAACCTTATTAGTTCTTTATTTTTGATACTTTCTTTTTCTTAAATAGAAGAAGATACATCCAAAAATAAATAAAAGAATTAGTGGTAAAAATACATTAAAAAACTGCCAAAAAGTTCTTTCAGAATATGCTTTTTGTTTATCCAACATTTTAATTTTTACCGTTTTATTTCTTAGGTTTATAATTCCGTTATCATCTAGTAAATAGTCGATGGTATTCAGTAAAAAATCTTTATTGCCAAATTCTTGATTGGTCCATTTATCTCTAGATAAATCGAATGGTTTGTTTTTCAAAAGCTGATTTTTGCCAATATCACCATCAGCAATAATTACCATTTTATTAGCTTTAGAAACCTTTTGAAAGTAAGGTGTTTTAAAAGGCAAAATTCGGTCTTTATATGCAGAGTTAAAATTGCCTTCTAATAAAATTGCAAAAACTTGGTTTCCAGAAATATATTCTTTTTCAACTACCTCATCTGCAATAGATTGTAGAGAGATAAAAGTAGGAGTACCAATTTTTTGGGTTAAAACAGAGCTAACCAAAAGAGGTGTTTTTTTTATGTTATTTGGCAATGTATCTATATTATTTGCAAACTGTAAACGAACAGGAATAACATTTTTAGTAATTGCATTATTAGGGTTTCCGCTTACAAGCGGATGGAAATACCATGCCAAGTTTTTAAACTGAGTTTGATTACCCACCTTGCCAGTAGCAACAGGAATATCGGCAGCATATAAGTCTTTTATAAGATTGTTATTTATTCTTACACCATAAGAAAAAAGTAGGTTTGTGAGGTTTAAATCTCGCGGATATACCATCATTTTGCCAGTAGCTGCAAGGCTATCTTGGTCTGCCTGAACATTGTCTATCATCCAAAGTGTTTTACCACCGTTGGTTATAAATTGGTCTAGTATAAATTTTTCTTTTTCTGTAAATTTTTCTGTAGGCTTTGCTATAATAGCCAAATCTAAGTTTAGAATATCTTTTAAAGTTTGTTGTTCTTTACCTTCCAAATCACGTAAAGTAAATTTAGCCAATTGGTACTTTTTTGCAACTTCACTTAAATAACTATATTGATAAATGTCTGATAATTGTCCGTTGCCAGTAATTACACCTATTTTTTTTCCTTTATTTTGAAGTATGGTATATATGCCGTCAATAAAGCTATGTTCTAAATTTTCGATGGCTTTTTGTAATTGTTCTTCTTGAGATGCTAAAACCGTTGTCGGCAATAAAGAGACAATTCTTGTTTTTTTGCCCCAATTTATTTCTGCCCACGGAAAAATGATAGCTTCCGAAAGTTTACCATTTTCCTCTACAGTTAGTTGGCTTGGCATCATCCCTTTTTTAATAAGCGACTCTCGAATATTATCTGGGTTTTTAAAACTAATTTTTAGATTTTTATTCTCTGAAGATAGCTCTTCTAAAAATTGTTTTGTTTCTGTTTGAAGTCTTTTAAATTCCGAAGGAAAATCACCCTCTAAATATACAGTAATGTGTAGTGCTTTGTCTAAGCTAGAAATGGTGTTTTTTGTTACCTTAGAAAGTGTAAATCTTTTATCTGATGTAATATCAAATCTTTTGTAAAAAGAATTACTAATAAAGTTAATAAGAATACATCCAATACATATAACTACTAACTTTTTTATTCTAAAGGTATTCTCTAATTGTTTTTTTGCACAAAATAAAAAGAAAAAAGATATGGTTATAAAATAAATAACATTTCTAGTATCAATAACACCTCTTGCAATACTTTTGTAATGCTCTTGTATGCCAAATTGCTGAATAATTGTGCTGTTATTTTCAAATAAATTTGCAACTGCATCGAAACCAAAAAATAATATAAATGTTACAAAAACACTTAAAAGAAATGCTATAATTTGGTTTCTAGAGAGAGTAGCCGTAAAAACTCCAACACCAGTATAAGTAGCTGCTAACAAAATTAAGCCTATGTAGGAGCCTATAATGCTGCCAAAGTCTATGTTTCCAACAGGATTTGCTAATGCATATATTGTTAGTATGTAACTAATTGTGGGTAAAATAGCTATAATTGACAAAAATAATGAGGCTAAAAATTTACCTAAAATAATTTGGTTGAAAGTAAGGGGAGATGTTTTTAAAATTTCTATTGTTCCACTACTAAACTCATCTGCAAAACTTTTCATTGTAATGGCAGGAATTAAAAAAAGGAACACCCAAGGAGCTATGTAAAAAAAAGGATTAATATCTGCAAAACCTGCATTTAAGATATTAAAATTATCTTTAAAAACAAATAAGAATAGACCGTTAAACAGCAAAAAAACACCAATTACTAAATACCCAATTGTACTCGAAAAAAATGCATTAAGTTCTTTATTTAAAATGGCTAACATACTAATGTTATTTTTTTTATAATGGTGTATAGTTTAATTTAAAATTTGCATTTTAATGTGGCGAAAATAAAATAAAGCATTCCTTTTTTTGTAAACGATATGGATGATAAATTATTCTCATAAATATATGTTTTCTTATCAGTTTTAGTTTTTATTAAGGTAAACTTACTTTTTTATCGACACTCCAAGCAGCGGGTTTGTTGTTAAATAGTTTTTTGGTTTGTTGCCAAACATTTTTAAAAAGTGCAGATTTTCTGTAGTTTTCTAGCGCTTCTTCTGTTTCCCAATAAGAATAAGTAAAAAATATTTCCGCATTATTTTTATCTTGATAGAGTTCTAAAAGCAGGCACCCTTCTGAGTTTCTTATCGAATTTTTTTTTGCTTCAAATATTGATAAAAAAGTGTCAATATATTTTCCGTGAAACTGCATTTTAACTATTCTTACAAACATTTTTTTAAATTTTGGTATAATCTTGTTCTGGAGTATCGATAAACTCTACAGTTATGGTATCTCTATATTGCAAGCCTAGTAAAGAAGAAGCGCCGCCAACACTGCCTAAATTACTTCTGTAAATGGCAATTTCTAAAAATCCGGCGGCATTAAAAATAGCCAATTTATGTCCATCATATTGGTGATTTTCATAAGAGCTATTGCTGGCAATTTCATTATATTTTGTAAATATTTTAGAAAAAGTGTGTTTTTTGGCAACTACCCTAAAATCTCTTCCTCTACCAATGTCTAAAAACATTTTTTTACTAATATTGGTAATCACATTTCCATAATTATCTATATAAACAATACCGCCAATAAGTTGGTTTTGTGTATTATTTACAATAGGTTGAATTTCTCTAATTTTTTTAAAAGAGTTTATTTCTTTTCCTATTACGGTTAAATTTCCTCCACGAGCAATAAAACAAGCAACTTGCACAAAAACATCTAATACAGGAAAACTACTTTCTACCCGATCATGAATGTTAATTTCTACAATTCTTTTGGGCTTAATTTCATTCGCTATCATAGAGATAATACCGTTATCCGGACACACAAAATAATGGTCATCTAGCTCTAAAGCAATATGTTTATTATCTTCACTTAGTTCAGAATCTACACCAATAATATGTATGGTTCCTGTTGGGAAGCTTTTGTAAGAATGCTTTAGGATATAGGCTGTTTCTGTAATGTTAAAAGGAGAAATTTCGTGAGTTATATCAACAATTTTAGCTTCCGGAAGCTCAGAGTAAATAGCACCTTTAACTGCACCTACAAAATGGTCTTTTGTTCCGAAATCTGTTGTAAGTGTTATGAAATTCATTAATGGGGATGTTAATTAATTGTGTAAAAGTTTTCAACTATTCAACGCAAATCTAATCATTTTAGAAATTTTATTGCTTATTTTTATTTAATTATAAACGGTACTTACCAACAAAAATTAAACATTTGAACGAACGTGTTTTAGAACTATCAGAAATTAACCCAAAAGATTTTTTTGGACCACACAATGCCACTGTAGAACAACTAAAAAAGTATTTTCCTAAGATAAAAATCGTAGCTAGAGATACTACGTTAAAAATTTATGGAGAATCAGACATTTTAGATGAATTTGAAATAAGGTTCGAGCGATTAATAAATTATTTTGAACGTTACAATAAGTTAGATGAAAACAGCATCGAGCAAATTGTTACCTCAACAGGTAAAGAATCTAAAACGAATGCAGCAAAAAATGCCAAAGAAGTATTGGTTCATGGTGTGGGTGGAAAACTGATTAAAGCTCAAACAGACAATCAACGAAAAATGGTTGCTTCAATGACAAAAAACGATATGCTCTTTGCTGTAGGACCTGCAGGAACAGGAAAAACATATACAGCAGTTGCATTGGCAGTAAAAGCGTTGAAAGAAAAAGAAGTTAGAAGAATTATTTTGACTAGGCCAGCAGTAGAATCAGGAGAAAATTTAGGGTTCTTACCAGGAGATTTAAAAGAAAAATTAGACCCATATATGCAACCTTTGTATGATGCTTTACGCGACATGATACCTCATGAAAAGTTAGAGTCTCACCTAGAAAAAGGAATTATTCAAATTGCGCCATTGGCTTTTATGAGAGGAAGAACTTTAGACAATGCTTTTGTTATTTTAGATGAAGCACAAAATACAACTCATGCTCAAATGAAAATGTTTTTAACTAGAATGGGAAAAAGCGCAAAGTTTATTATTACTGGTGATCCTGGTCAGATAGATTTACCAAGAAAACAAGTGTCTGGACTTAAAGAAGCTTTATTAGCGTTAAAAGAAATTGACGGTATTGCACAAGTTTTTTTAGACGACAAAGACGTTGTAAGACATCGATTGGTTAGGAGAATAATATCTGCTTATAAAAGTATAGAAACAAGTTAGTAATGTTTTATAAAAACTGTATGTGAACTCTATTTCTGAGATTTTTTATACATAAAAGCACCACGTTTTAACTCAAAAAATGAACAGAAAATAGCCAGGTTACCATTTTGGTTTTTTTAAAAACAAATAAAAGTCTCTCAAACTAGTAATTATAATCTGTTAAAAATAGTATTTTTGCAACCACAAACTCATACCACAATGAATACAATAAACGAGACAAATTTTAAGTTTCCGAATTTAAAATCTGTTTATAAAGGCAAGGTTAGAGAAGTTTACAATATAGATAATTCTCTTTTAGTAATGATTGCTACAGATAGGCTTTCGGCATTTGATGTAATTTTGCCTCGTCAAATTCCTTTTAAAGGACAAATATTAAATCAGATTGCAACCAAGATGATGAATGATACCAAAGATATTGTTCCGAATTGGTTGATAGCAAATCCTGATGAGAATGTAGCTGTAGGTGATTTATGTACTCCATTTAAAGTAGAAATGGTAATAAGAGGTTATTTATCTGGCCATGCAGCCAGAGAATATAAGTTAGGTAAAAGAACCTTATGTGGTGTGGCAATGCCAAAAGGTTTAAAAGAAAACGATAAATTTCCTACACCAATAATTACCCCTTCAACAAAAGCGGATAATGGGGCACACGACGAAGATATTTCAAGAGAAGATATTTTAGCGAAAAATATAGTTACAGAAGCAGACTACCTAATTTTAGAAGATTATACTAGAAAATTATTTAATAGAGGAACAGAAATTGCTGCAAAAAGAGGTCTTATTTTAGTGGATACTAAATATGAGTTCGGAAAAACAAAAGACGGTAAAATTGTATTAATTGATGAAATTCATACGCCAGATTCCTCTAGATATTTTTATGCTGATGGCTACGCAGAAAGACAGGAGCAAGAACTTCCTCAAAAACAACTCTCGAAGGAGTTTGTAAGACAATGGCTTATAGAAAATGGTTTTCAAGGTAAAGAGCATCAGCAAATACCTACTATGTCCGATGAAAAAATAAATGAAATTTCGAATCGTTACATAGAATTGTATGAACAAATTACAGGAGAAAGTTTTGTAAAAGCCGATACTAATAATGTGTTAGAAAGAATAGAAAATAATGTAAATTCTTTTTTAAGCTCAATAAAATAATACATTTGTATTTGAAAAAAAACAATTACAAATTAAAAATATACTTTAAATAAAAACAACTTATAATGATAATAGAACCAAGAACAAGAGGGTTTATTTGTTTAACCTCTCATCCTACAGGTTGCGAGCAAAATGTTAAAGATCAAATAGCGTATGTACAATCTAAAGGAAAAATAGAAGGAGCTAAAAGAGTTTTAGTAATTGGTGCCTCTACAGGTTTTGGTTTGGCATCTAGAATAACAAGTGCATTCGGTTCTGATGCGGCTACCATTGGTGTATTTTTTGATAAACCAGCCACCGAAGGAAGGCCAGGTTCTCCGGGCTATTATAACACAGCTGCTTTTGAAACTGAAGCACACAAAGCTGGTTTATATGCAAAAAGTATTAATGGAGATGCGTTTTCAAATGATATTAAAGCGCAAGTAGCTTCGCTTATTAAAGAAGATTTAGGTCAGGTAGATTTGGTTATCTATAGTTTAGCATCACCTGTTAGAACACATCCCGTTTCAGGTAAAAGGTACAAATCTGTATTAAAACCAATCGGAGAAGTTTTTACAAATAAAACGGTAGATTTTCATACAGGTGTAGTTTCAGAAATTTCTATTAACCCTGCAGAGGGAGAGGATATTGAAAATACTGTTACTGTAATGGGTGGCGAAGATTGGAAAATGTGGATGGATGCTTTAAATGACAATAATTTATTGGCAGATGGCGCAACAACTGTTGCGTATTCATACATTGGCCCAGAAGTTACAAAGCCAGTATATAGAAACGGAACAATTGGAGCTGCTAAAGATCATCTAGAAAAAACTGCTTTTGAAATTTCAGATGCATTAAAATCAATAAAAGGAAAAGCATATGTTTCCGTTAATAAAGCATTGGTAACTCAAGCTAGTTCAGCTATTCCTGTTATTCCTTTGTATATTTCATTGCTATATAAGGTGATGAAGGCCAAAGGGATTCATGAAGGATGTATAGAGCAAATACAACGTTTGTATAGCGAACGTTTGTATGGAGGAGATATTTCTTTAGATGATAAAGGTAGAATTCGTATTGATGATTTAGAAATGCGATCTGACGTACAAGAGGAAGTTGTTAAACTCTGGAAAAGTGCTACTACAGATAATTTACCAGAAATTGGAGATTTAGAAGGGTATAGCACCGATTTTTATAATTTATTCGGATTTAAAGTTCCGGGTGTAGATTACGATGCAGACGTAAATGAAGTAGTTCTAATGCCAAGCGAACAATAATAACAAATAAAAAAAAGCCTTATTAATATAATTAGTAAGGCTTTTTTTTTGGATTAAAAAAAATAATTTTGAAGGCAGTAACTATCAAACAACTGAAAGATGAATTAGGGCATAAGTCTGCTTATGAACTTAAGGAGTTATGTTTACATTTGGCAAGATTCAAGAAAGAGAATAAAGAATTACTTACTTATTTAATGTTCGAATCTTTAGATGAAGATGCTTATGTAGAAAAGATTAAAGAAGAGATAGATGAACAATTTAATACTATAAATACTTATAGCTTTTATTATATCAGAAAAAGTGTTCGTAAAATTTTAACATCAATAAAAAAGCATATTCGTTATTCCAAGAAAAAAGAAACAGAAGCAGCACTATTATTATATTTTTGTACGAAGTTAAAAGAGTTAAAACCTTCTATAAAAAGAAGTACCCGTTTGCTTAGTATTTTTGAAACACAAGTAAGAATGATTCAGAAAGCAATAGCTAAGTTACACGAAGATTTACAGTATGATTTCGAGTTAGAATTAACTAAATTGTTGGACGATGAATAAGCAAAGACCAGTTTTAAAAGGTTTAGAAAGGGAAAATATGACTTCGGTAGAAGCTTTTCAAAATAATACCCTACGACCAGTAATAAAAATGCAACATAGTTTATTAATAGCTACTTTTAATAGGTATATTATAAATAAAAAAGTAGATTTTTTATCCCTTACCGACCCCAAAAAAAGAGAACGTATTAAAGGTGTTTTTACAAAAGATATTAGTTTTAAAAATCAAACTATTGGTTGTATAATCGGTCAGTTTACAACAGAGGAATACCATTTTTACGCAATAAATTCCTCGGAATTAAATAGGCGAATTATTCAAATTATAATACAACGTGTACAAGACAGTCTTGCGGAGTTAGCTTAAAAAAAAGCCACTGCTTAAACAGTGGCTCATCAATCAACCAAAAAACTTCTTATTTATAAAATTAGAAGTAAACGAATGTTTTAATTTACAGATAACAAATTTAATAAACTATATTGTTTAACTATATGAAAATTATGTTAAACAAATTGTAAATTTAAAAAGTTAGAAAAACTTTCCACAAAATTCGAATGCTTACAAATGCAATTAAAAGTGCTGTAGCTTTTTTAAGCTGAACGGCAGAAAGTTTTTTAGCACTTAAAATTCCACCTATTTGTCCGCCAATAAAAACTGTAAAAGCTAATATTATTGTCAGTTTCCAGTTTAGGACAAAATTAGAATTTGTAAACTGTCCGAACAAGCCAGCAATAGAATTTACCAAAATGAAAAAGCTTGCCGTTGCAGCAATTTTTTTAGAAATATCCCATCTTGTAACATGCAGCAACGGAGCCAAAAATATGCCTCCTCCAATACCTACCATTCCAGATAAAAAACCTACAATGGCTCCGTATAAACTATTTTTTACCGTATCGTTTTTTTTGTTAATTGATGATGTAACTTCTGTTACCGTAGAAAACCACATGGTAAATGCAGCAAAAAGCAATGTTATACTTAGTAAGGTAAAGAAAACGTATTCATTAATTTTTAGAAATCCGCCAAGATATGCAAACGGAATACTGAGACTTACAAGTGGAATAATTTTTTTCCACTCAAGTATTTTTTGCTTTTGGTATATAAGTACGTTGCCAGATACAACAACTATGTTGCATATTAGTGCCATAGCTCTTATTTCTGTATATGCCATAGCACTGAGTGCTAAAATAGCTAAATAGCTAGAACCACCACCAAATCCCACAGAGGCATATATAATGGCAACTATTAAAAATAGTAAAATTACCCACCATTCATTTTCTAAAATTGTTAAAAATTCGAGTATCATTTATTTACATTTCACAGAGCGAACTTACAGAAATTATAAAAATAAAGCCATTTATATAGTAAATACTAGTAATTATTTCTTTTTCAGTAAAATAAATCTAAAATATTTTGCTAAATTAATATATTTATGCTAATTTTATATATATGATAGATAATCCTTGTCCAAATTGCGGTTCAGAATACTACATAAAGAGTGGTATCATCAATAAAAGACAGCGTTATAAGTGTAAAAAGTGTAGCTATTATTATACAGTTGGTAAGCTTGGTAAGAAGATTGATGATTATTACGTTAATAAGGCGTTACAGCTCTATTTAGAAGGGTTAACTTACAGGGAGATCGAGCGCATACTTGGGGTTTCTCACGTGAGTGTTATGAATTGGGTTAAAAAGTATAATATTAAAAGACCTTACAATACACATTATCATCCTGTTTATAAGATATTAAGTGCTCAAGAGTTGTCAGAATTTTTCAAAGATAGTAGTAAAGTGAAGGGAGCTGGTGTTTTAGTTACAGAGTTAGGGGATAAGTTTATGCTTATTAAATGGGAGCGTTTTAAAGATTAACTATATTAAGTTAACGTTTTAGTATATATATTTTTTTTTAAAGTTTTTTTTAGTTGAATTTAGTCGAGCACACAAAACTAATATTTCATTAATTAAACTTTAAAAATCAATGAAAAAATCAACCATTATCCTTGTAGGTTTAACTATTTTATTCCTACAAGGTTTTTACTCTCAAGGTTCTCCTGACTATAATGGCGGACTTAAATTTACTTTCGATTCTGAAGGAAAAAAATATCTGCGAATTATTTCTTGGGCTCAATTTCAAGCAAATTTTAATAACGAACCTGTTTTAAATTCTAGTGAAACAAGTTTCAATTTAAGAAGAGCCAGAGTTTTGATGTTCTCTCAGATTTCAAGTAAATTTTTAATTCTTACTCATTTTGGACTTAATAGCCTTCATAACGAAAGTATGCATCCTTTAGGTAAAGGAGATGGTGCTCAGCTATTTATGCATGATGTTTGGGTACAATATAAAATTGCAGAAAACCATACTGTAGGTGGTGGCTTACATTATTTTAATGGAATTTCTAGATTAAATAATCAAAGCACACTTAATATGATGACATTAGACAATAATAGACAATCTTGGTCTACTATTGGGTTATCTGATCAATTTGCTAGGCATATGGGAATTTTTGCGAAAGGAAAATTTGGTAAACTTCAATATAGAATAGCGGTAAATGATGCTATTGTAAATGGATTAGATGCCAGGTTGCCTGTTGCGGGGTCTGGAAATGCAGTTTACGGAGGGGCAAATTTATTAGGAACAAAAAAAGCAGGTAAAACATTTGCAGGGTATTTTGAATATCACTTTTTAAACGAAGAGTCCAATTTTCTTCCTTACAAGGTTGGTAGCTATTTAGGTGGTAAAAAAGTATTTAATATTGGTGCAGGATTTTTTGCTCATCCCAATGGAGCGGTACTTGAAAATACTAATGGTAAGCTGGTTGGAGAAGATGTTTCAATTTTTGCATTAGATGCATTTTATGATACGCCACTCTCAGATGATGGGAGTGCAATTACCGCCTACACAACTTTTCAGTCTAACAATTATGGAAGTAATTATTTATTTAGTGCCTACGGTTCTGGTTCAATGTTTTACTCACATGTGGGTTATGTTTTTGCTGGTGATGTTTATAAAACTAGATTCCAACCTTATGTTTCTTATGGCTTAAATAATTATGACGCTGTTCAAGATCAAAGAAATATTTTGGGTGTAGGAGTTAATGCCTATATGAGTGGACATCACTCTAAATTAACCTTAGAGTATAAAAAACAATCTTTCGGTTCGTTAACTACAAATATATTATCACTTCAAGCAATGATTTATCTATAAAAACAAAAATTATGTCAAACAAAGATCAAATGAAAAAATACTGGAAAGAGAACCTCAAATATTTAGCATTTCTGTTATCTATATGGTTTATAGTTTCCTTTTTATTCGGAATACTATTAGTAGAACAATTAAATGAAATTAAACTAGGAGGGTTTAAGTTAGGCTTTTGGTTTGCACAACAGGGCTCTTTATACGTGTTTGTAGTTTTAATATTTGTATATATGAAACTGATGAACAAATTGGATAAGAAATACGGAGTAGACGAATAAAACATTAATTAATAAAAAAATATATATCATGGGAATATTAACATGGACATGGATTCTAGTAGGACTATCCTTTTCACTATACATCGGAATTGCAATTTGGGCAAGAGCAGGCTCATCTAAAGAGTTTTATGTAGCGGGTGGCGGTGTACCACCAATTATTAACGGAATGGCAACTGCTGCCGATTGGATGTCTGCAGCTTCCTTTATTTCGCTAGCCGGAATAGTATCTTTTGGAGGTTATGATGGCTCAGTTTATTTAATGGGCTGGACAGGTGGTTATGTGCTTTTGGCACTTTTATTGGCGCCTTATTTAAGAAAGTTTGGAAAATTTACAGTTCCAGATTTTATAGGAGATAGGTATTACTCAGATACAGCAAGAGTGGTTGCTGTAATTGCAGCACTAATAGTATCATTTACATATGTTGCAGGGCAAATGAGAGGTGTTGGAATCGTTTTCTCAAGGTATTTAGAAGTAGATATAGATACAGGCGTATACATTGGTATGGCGATTGTACTTTTTTATGCTGTACTAGGAGGAATGAAAGGGATAACCTATACACAGGTAGCACAATATTGTGTTTTAATATTTGCGTTTATGGTGCCTGCAATTTTCATATCAATTCAAATGACTGGAAATGCAATTCCACAATTAGGGTTTGGCGGAACAACTGCAGATGGTGTTTATTTATTAGATAAGTTGGATGGTTTACACAGAGAGCTTGGTTTTGCAGAATATACATCAGGAGAAAAATCTATGATAGATGTTTTTGCAATTACACTAGCACTTATGGCAGGAACAGCTGGTTTACCTCACGTTATTGTTCGTTTTTTTACAGTACCAAATGTTAGAGATGCTAGAAAGTCCGCTGGATGGGCACTGTTATTCATTGCAATTTTATACACCACTGTTCCTGCGGTTGCAGTATTTGCTAGAGTAAACTTAGTAGAAACTGTTAGTAATGAAAAATACACAGATATGCCACAATGGTTTAGTAATTGGGAAAAAACAGGTTTGTTAGAATTTGATGATAAAAATAAGGACGGTGTTATACAATACTTGGCAGATGTAGATAAAAATGAACTTGTTATTGATAGGGATATTATGGTACTAGCAAATCCTGAAATTGCACAATTACCAAATTGGGTGATTGCTCTTGTAGGAGCTGGTGGTTTGGCCGCAGCATTATCTACCGCAGCTGGTTTATTGTTAGTAATAGCGTCTTCTATTTCTCACGATTTATTTAAGAAAATTCTAAAACCAGATATTAGCGAAAAAGGAGAGTTGATTGCTGCAAGGTTAAGTGCTGCAGTAGCTGTATGTGTAGCAGGGTATTTCGGTATTAATCCACCGGGCTTTGTCGCCGCCGTGGTAGCATTAGCCTTTGGTTTAGCAGCTGCATCTTTTTTTCCAGCAATTGTTTTGGGTATTTTTGATAAAAGAATGAATAAAGAAGGAGCAATTGCCGGAATGATTGTTGGTTTGGGACTCATGTTTTACTATATGGCAAAATACAAACTAGGTTGGCTAGGAGATAAACCACCTGCAAGCGAGTGGTGGTTTGGTATATCTCCAGAAGGATTTGGAACAGTGGCAATGATGGTAAATTTTGTGATTTCTGTTGTAGTTTCTAGATTAACAGCAGCACCACCAGTTCATGTGCAAGATTTAGTAGAAAATATCAGAATTCCGTCTGGTGCAGGAGAAGCATCAGATCATTAAGGAGTAGTTAAAGTATTCTTTTAAAACAGTGTTATTTTTATAACACTGTTTTTTGTTATATTTATCGATAATAAAGTTAGAATGAAAAAAAGACACGAACAAAAACTAGTAGTACTCTCATTAGCATTATTGCTACTTTTTAACGTACCGTTTATATTGATTTTTAATTTGGATGGTAACATTTTAGGGTTCCCTGTTTTATATTTCTCAATTTTTTTAATTTGGCTTTTATCTGTTGTGATTTCATATGTAATTTTAAAAAGATATTATGAGTAATTACTCGCTTTTTTTTATCATAATTCTTTATTTATTTCTGTTGTTTTACATCGCTTTTATAGCAGAGAAAAAAGGCAAAAGTAAGTGGGTAAACAATTCTTATATTTATTCATTATCACTGGCTGTATACTGTTCTGCTTGGACGTATTACGGAAGTGTAGGTATCGCTGCAAATTCTGGTATTACTTTTTTAACAATTTATTTAGGCCCAGTTATAGCTGCGCCTTTATGGATACTTTTATTGCGTAAAATCATTAGAATATCTAAGCAACAAAAAATTTCAACTTTAGCAGATTTTATTTCATTAAGATACGGAAATAGTAGGTTTTTAGGAGCATTAGTAACCTTAATTTGCCTTATAGGAACGCTACCATATATTTCATTACAGTTAAAAGCAGTTTCAGATACCTTTGAAATTGTTACTGACGATACTAGCTATGTTTCAACGAATATTTTCGAAGACTCTACGTTTTATATAGCCGTATTACTGGCTATTTTTGCAGCATTATTCGGAACACTAAACACCGATGCTTCTAACAAACATAGAGGTATAATTGCTACCGTAGCATTTGAGTCTGTTTTAAAATTAGTTTTTTTTCTTATTATCGGAGGTTATGTTACCTTTTATTTATTTGATGGTACTCAAGATATATATAACCAAATTTCAGAAAGAGTTAATTTTAAGGGTTTGGTATCGATAACAAGCTTAGAAGCTGGTTTTAACTGGTTTTTTATGATGATGTTATCTTTTTTTGCAATTTTTTTGTTGCCAAGACAGTTTCAAGTAACAGTCTTAGAAAATAACAGAGAGAAACATCTTAAAAAGGCAATTTGGTTATTTCCATTATATCTTTTGATATTTAATTTTTTTGTAATTTTTATTGCATGGGGAGGAAGTTTATCTTTTGATAAAGAAATAAATGCAGAATATTTTGCTTTATTACTACCTTTAAAAAACGGACATATCCTTTTAACTTTATTGGTGTTTTTAGGTGGCTTGTCTGCAGTAATATCAATGGTCGTAATTTCTACATTAGCCCTTTCTACAATGGTGAGTAATAACCTCGTTATTCCGTATGGGTTTTTAGATAAATTTATTAGAAATCGTCCTGAAAGAAATTCTACATACATAAAAAGTATTAGACGAGTAGCAATTTTTTTAATTATCATTCTTGCCTACGGATTTTACTATAATTTTTCTGTAGAACTATCATTATTTTCAATAGGATTAATATCCTTTGTAATTATAGCTCAACTAGCTCCCTCTTTTTTTATTGGTCTTTTTTGGAACAGAGGATCTGCCAAAGCTGCAATTTTTGGAATAATTGTAGGTTTTTTAATTACCTCGTATACTTTAATTTTACCTTTTATACTAGAAGCTTTTACGAACTCTAAAAATTTTACTAATAACGGTTTATTTGGCCTAGAGTTTTTAAAACCAAATGCTCTTTTTGGAATTGATTTTTTTACACCTCCAGTGCATGCTTTTTTTTGGAGTATTTCTTTAAACACAATATGTTATCTAATTGTTTCCTTAATTTATAAGGGTAATTATAGAGAACGAAACTATGCCGAAATGTTTGTCGATTCAGAAAATTATACAAAGTTGCAAGACGGTGTATTGGTTTGGAAGGGAGAGGCATATGTTGCAGATATTAGAAATATTTTAGTTAAATTTCTTGGAGAAAAAAGAACCGCAAGAGCTCTCTCTATATTTTTTACAAAGTATAAATTACCCAAAGACACTCAGTTAGCAGATGCACGTTTAATAAATTTTTCAGAAAAGCTGTTAACAGGAAGTATTGGAAGCTCATCTGCAAAAATTTTAATAGCAAGTGTTATTAAAGAAGAGGAAATAAGTTTAGTGGAAGTGCTTAAAATATTAGAGGAATCTAAAGAAGCTAACACTATAAATAAATTGTTAACAGAAAAATCTAATGAATTATCTAGTTTGGCAAGTCAGCTAAAAGAGGCGAATGAAAACTTAATTGCGCAAGATCATCAAAAAAATGAATTCTTAGATACAGTTGCTCATGAATTAAAAACTCCTATAACCGGTATTAGAGCTGCTACAGAATTAATTATTGATGATAAAAAAATGCCAGTAAAGATGAGAACTCAATTTTTGCAAAATATTTTGCAAGATTCTGATAGGTTGTCTCGTTTAATTTTTAACATTTTAGATTTTGAAAAACTTTCTTCAGAAAGAGATTATTTACAGCTCGAATATTTAAATATTAAAGATACCATTTTAAAGGCGTTAAACAGTATTTCTCAAATAGCCAACAAAAAGAACGTACAACTTTTTTTCGATGATAAAGAAGACTTTTACTTAACTTATGATGAAGACAGAATACTACAAGTATTAACAAACTTATTATCTAACGCCATAAAGTTTTGTATGCCTATAGAAGGGAAAGTTGATATTAATTGTCGCTTAATAGCGGGGTTTTTAGAGGTAAGTGTTACAGATAATGGGAAAAAGATTCCTGAAGAAGATTTAGAATTTATTTTTGATAAGTTTTACCAATCGAAAAATCAAAATACTATTAAGCCTCAAGGAAGCGGCCTAGGATTGGCAATTTCAAAAAAAATTATTGAGAGACATAAAGGAAAAATATGGGCCATAAACAATAAAAAAAATGGTGTAACCCTTGTTTTTAAAATTCCTTATTAGTAAATTGTAACGCGTAACAAATGAAAAGAAAAATATTAATAGTTGACGACGAGCCTAACATTGTTATGACTTTAGAATATGCCTTTAAAAAGCAAAATTTTGAGGTGTTTATTGCAAGAGATGGTAGCGAGGCTTTAGAAATTTTAGAGAACAATATGTTAGATGTTGTTTTGTTAGATGTAATGATGCCTAAAGTAGATGGTTACCAAACTATTAAGTTTATTAAAAGTAAAAATCGGTTAGAGAATACTAAAGTAGTTTTTTTAACCGCAAAAAATAAAGCTTCAGACATAGAAAAAGGTATTAAACTTGGAGCTGACAAATATTTGATAAAGCCTTTTTCTGTAAAAAAAATAGTGCAAGAAATAAAAGAATTATTAACATAGTAAGTCCTTTAGACTTTATTTAAATATTGGTTTTGTGTGCAAACAAGTTAATGTTTAATTAAAATTTAAAGACATGAAATTTCAACTTAATGGTACAGTTTCAGATGTTTTAATTACCATCTATATTATTGTATCTCTTTTTTATCGCATTCAATTTGAAAAAGCAATCAATGCAACTCCAATACAATCTGTAGCTATTGGTATCTCCTTATTACTAATAGTTTGGTCACTCATAAAAATGAAGGTGTTAAACCCTCATTGGTTTGGTCTATTTAGTTCTAAAAAGAAGAAATAAAAACTTCGTATAACCACATTATACTTAACATAAAATTTAAAACTTATCTATAATTAGGGAGCACCTTACATTATATAAAAATAAAAAATCATGAGTAATTATCACATCAAACATTTAGAAGAATACTATCAGGTTTACAGAAAATCTGTAAGAGAGCCAGAGAATTTTTGGGAAGAAGTTGCCGAAGAACATTTTCTATGGAGAAAAAAATGGGATTCTGTTTTAGAATGGGATTTTAAAAAACCATCAGTTAATTGGTTTAAAGGAGCAAAATTAAACATTACAGAAAACTGTATAGACCGTCATTTAACAACTCGAGGCAATAAAACGGCTATTTTATTTGAACCTAATAATCCAGACGAGCCTTCTGAACATATTACTTATTCCGAACTTTATAAGCGTGTAAATAAGTTTGCGAATGTTTTAAAAGAAAACGGAATTAAAAAGGGAGATAGAGTTTGTATTTACGTACCTATGATTCCTGAATTAGCCATAGCAACTTTAGCTTGTGCTCGAATTGGAGCCATACATTCTGTGGTTTTTGCAGGGTTTTCTGCCACAGCATTAGCAACCAGAATTAACGATTCAGATTGTAAAATGGTTATTACTTCCGATGGTTCTTTTAGAGGTTCGAAAGCAATAGATTTAAAAGGAATTGTAGATGAAGCATTAGATAGTTGTCCTAATGTAACCACCGTACTCGTAGCAAAAAGAACAGGTGCCGAGGTGTTTATGAAAGAAGGTAGAGATGTGTGGTTACAACCACTTTTAGATAATGCATCAAACGAATGCCCAGCAGAAATAATGGATGCAGAAGATCCGTTGTTTATTTTGTATACATCTGGCTCAACTGGCAAACCAAAAGGAATGGTTCACACCACTGGTGGCTACATGGTCTATACCGCTTATACATTTAAAAATGCGTTTCAATATACCGAGAATGATGTATATTGGTGTACGGCAGATATTGGTTGGATAACAGGACATTCTTACATTGTTTACGGACCATTAGCAAACGGCGCAACTACAGTTTTATTCGAAGGAGTTCCTAGTTATCCAGATTTTGGACGTTTTTGGCAAATTGTAGAAAAGCACAAAATCAATCAATTTTATACAGCGCCAACTGCCATTAGAGCATTAGCAAAACAAGGAACAGAGTTGGTAGACAAATATGATTTGTCTTCTTTAAAAGTATTAGGTTCTGTTGGAGAGCCCATAAATGAAGAAGCGTGGCATTGGTATAATGATACTATTGGTAAAAATAAAAGTCCGATTATAGATACTTGGTGGCAAACAGAAACTGGCGGAATGATGATTACGCCGATTCCTTTTGTAACTCCCACAAAGCCTACTTACGCTACTTTGCCGTTTATTGGCGTACAGCCTTGTTTGATGGATGAAGAAGGTAACGAGTTAAAAGGAAATCAGGTAAGTGGTAGATTGTGTATTAAATTTCCATGGCCAAGTATGGCAAGAACCATTTGGGGAAATCATCAGCGTTATAAGGAAACTTATTTTTCTGCTTATGAAAATAAATATTTTACTGGAGATGGCGCGCTTCGAGATGAAGTGGGTTATTACAGAATAACGGGTAGAGTAGATGATGTAATTATTGTATCTGGTCATAACTTAGGTACGGCACCAATTGAAGATGCTATAAATGAACATCCAGCAGTTTCAGAAAGTGCTATTGTTGGTTTTCCGCATGATATAAAAGGAAGTGCATTGTACGGTTATATTACCTTAAAAGGGGTAGGAGAAAGTAGAAATCACGATAATTTGAAGAAAGAAATTAATCAATTAATTTCAGACAGAATAGGCCCGATAGCGAAGCTAGATAAAATTCAGTTTTCAGAAGGCTTACCAAAAACACGTTCTGGTAAAATTATGAGAAGAATTCTACGAAAAATTGCCTCTAATGAGATTGATAATTTGGGTGATGTTTCTACATTATTAAATCCCGAATGTGTGCAAAAAATTATAGATAATAGATTGTAGTTTTAGTAATTTTAGGTAACAAGTTTGTTAGTTTTGTAGTAAGTTGCCGACTTAAAACTCAAATTATTTTAAATGATGAAAAAAACACTAGTTATAATTTGTGTAATTTTTTTAGCTTCTTGTAAGAAAGAAGTAAAATCTACCCATACTTCTAAGAGCAGTATAACTGAAGAAAAAGTAGCATATCCATCAGAAATTTCCAGAATTTTCGATGCTCATGGTCGTTTATCATCATGGAAAAAATTACACACTTTATCCTTTAATAAAGGTGAAGAGGTACATACGGTAGATTTAAAATCGCGAAAGACAGTAATAAATACCCCTAAATATTCCTTAGGTTTTAATGGAAAAGATGTTTGGTTGCATGAGACAGAAAATAATTCTTTTAAAAGCAATAAAGATTTTTACTATAACTTGTATTTTTACTTTTATGCAATGCCATTTGTGTTAGCAGATGATGGTATTACCTATGAAAAAGTAGATGATTTAGTTTTTGAGGGCAACCATTATCCTGGGTTTAAAATTTCGTATGCCTTAAATGTTGGTACATCGCCAGATGATAATTATATTGTATATTATAATCCAAAGACACACCAAATGGAATGGTTGGCATACACTGTAACTTTTAACTCTAAAAAGAAAAGTGATGATTATCATTTAATAAAGTATGATGTTTGGGAAAATGTAGACGGTATACTGTTACCTAAAGAGATTGTTTGGTTTACTACAAATGCCAAAGGAAATCCTATAAAACCCTCAAAAAAACCTGTAAAGTTTTCTTTACCACTAATTAGCACAGAAAAATTAGATGCAGCTTTTTTTGAAAAGCCGGTAAAGTAAATAAATTATAGTTTGTTTAAGTGCTTAATAATCTTATCATAAACAGAAACATAATAATCATGAAACCTCGGAAGCAGAACGTTTTCGAGGTTTTTTGTTTCTTTTAAAACGTTTAAATCAAATAACTGCAAACCAGCAACTTCTTCAGGTTGCATTACTAATTTATTTATAGGTACCTTTAATTCGGCAATAAAAATATGATGGTGTTCATTGTCTATGATTCCGTTTTTATGAGAAACCTGGTGAATTCTAGTGCCAATTTTAATCAGTTCTTCTTCTTCTAACTTAAGTCCAATTTCTTCAAATATTTCTCTTTTTGCTGCATTAAATTGGTTTTCTCCAGCTAAAATGTGTCCAGCAACAGAGATATCCCAAATTCCGGGAAAAACTTTTTTGGTGATAGCTCTTTGTTGAAGAAGAATTTTTTCATCAGAAGTAAAAAGCCAAATATGAACTGTAGCGTGAAACCAACCGTGTTTATGCGCTTCAGATTTCAGAGCTGTTTTACCTGTTGGCTTTCCTTCAGCAGTTAAAATATCTATGAGTTCATCCATAAAAAAGAATATTTGTTTTTTTAACAAATTGTATATCAAACTTTTAAAGTGTGAATTTAATTTAGTATCAAAACTTGGTTTTTGGGTTATTAATATTTGTCATACTAAACTGATCCTTTTTTGAAAAATAGTCTGTGATTCTTTTTAGCTTGTTTTTTTCTTTCTCGTTTCTAATAAGTATTTCTAATTGATATTTTTTACCATTCTTAGAAGTAATTTTTAGGTAATTTTTATTGCCGTAAATAGAATGAGTTTTCCAGCTACCATAATCTGAATATTTTAAATAGATATGATCTAATTCATCAACAGTAATAGTTACAGTTTCCTTTGAAGATATAGTAATCTGTTTTTCGTTAATTTTTAACATGCCAATAACCTTAGGCTTTATAAATGATACCTCAAAAAGAAAATAAGCACTCAATAAAATTACTATAAGACTAATTATTTTAAGAGTTAGTATTTGGTTTTCTGATGGAATAAACAATAAATAAAAACAAGAGGCAATATAAAACAATCCAAAAGGAATTGAGTACTTGCTTTTGTAGGATTTGGTGTTAACTATATCTGTTTTAAAATCCGTTATCATATTTAATCAAATCTAAAAAAGTTATTGTAAAAGTTTACAGTAATAGATTATTTTTAAAAGGAAGACCTTATTTTCTTTTGTTTAAGTAAAACCCTTCAGGTTTTTAAAAATCTGAAGGGTTCGAAATTTAACTATTATTTATCTCTTCGTTTAAGTTTTATTACAACCAAAAAAATAAGATGTTTTTAAGACTAACTTCGCAATAGCTTATTCAAAATAAGAAAATGAGTCTCCGTTTTTAATTTGTAGCAAAGTTTCATAAATCATTTTTATTACATTTTCTACATCTTCTCTATGAACCATTTCTACAGTTGTGTGCATGTAGCGTAGTGGTAAAGAAATTAATGCAGAAGCTACGCCACCATTACTGTAAGCAAAGGCATCTGTATCTGTACCAGTGGCTCTTGATAATGCCGATCTTTGAAAAGGAATGTTTTTAGCTTCGGCAGTTTCTGTAATTAAATCACGTAATTTTTGTTGAACAGCTGGTGCATAAGCTATAACTGGTCCTTTACCCATTTCTAAATGCCCAGCAGATTTTTTATCAATCATTGGTGTTGTAGTATCGTGAGTTACATCGGTAACTATGGCAACATTTGGTTTTATGGTTTGCGTTATCATTTCTGCACCTCTTAAACCAATTTCTTCTTGTACAGAGTTTGTAATATATAGCCCAAAAGGAATTTCCTTTTTATTCTCTTTTAACAATCTGGCAACTTCTGCAATCATAAAACCTCCCATTCTATTATCTAAAGCTCTACAAACAAACTTGTTGCCGTTTAAAACATGAAACTCATCTGGGTAAGTAATAACACAACCAACATGTACTCCCAGATTTTCTACTTCTTCTTTAGTAGCACAACCGGTGTCTATAAAAATATTATCTGGCTTTGGCGGTTCTTCTTTAGACTTGTCTCTTGTATGAATTGCTGGCCATCCAAAAACGCCCTTAACAATTCCTTTTTTAGTGTGTATATTCACTACTTTACTTGGTGCAATTTGATGGTCGGAACCACCATTTCTAATCACATAAATAAGTCCATTATCTGAAATGTAATTTACATACCAAGATATTTCATCTGCATGCCCTTCTATTACAACTTTATATTTTGCATCTGGGTTTATAACACCAACAGCTGTACCATAAGTATCTGTTATAAAGGTGTCTACATATGGTTTTAGGTAGTCCATCCAAATTTTTTGACCTTCCCATTCGTAACCAGTAGGAGCCGCATTATTTAAGTATTTTGCTAAAAAATCTAACGATTTGTTATTTAAGATTGATTTTCCTGTCATTATTTATATATTTATAAAAATTATATTTTTATTGATTTCTGTAAAAATAAAACGAATTTTTAGGAATTTAACTAAAATAATCATAAAAATAACTTCTTTAGAAGTTTGTAACTTTAAAAAGAAAAAGTTGAAAAACAATAGGCTATTTATAACGACAGTATTTATTTTTTTTGTTTTTATTGGCTGCAATGAAAAAGAAACAATTGTAGCTAATAATTTTCCAACGTTCAAAATTGGTCAAGAAGGGATGGAAGAAGTTTTTAAAGAAAAATTCGATTACGAAAAATTATCAATCGGATTTTCTACTAAAAAAGGAATGATTGGCAATGCAGAGAAAAGGGTTCGTTTAACATTTAAAAAGCAAGATATTTTTTCTGTATCAGATAGCCTTTTAATTGTTTATTCTGAGTTTATAAAAAACCACGTACATGAGCAGTTATTAAACAAGAGCAATTATGATGTTTTAATAATAAGATTTGAGCAAAGTACTGTTTTTGGTAATCTTACAAAATCATCATCCATTCAAATAAAAGAAACATTATAATAATAAACAATATAGATGAAATTAGTGATTAAAAATTTAACAAAAACCTATAAAAACGGTGTTAAGGCTATTGATAATTTGAGTATTGAAATAGGAACAGGAATGTTTGGGTTGTTGGGGCCAAATGGCGCAGGAAAATCGTCTTTAATGAGAACCATTGCTACATTACAAGAGCCAGATTCGGGAGAAATTTCTTTCGGAGACATAGATGTATTAAATGACAATATGTCTTTACGAAAAGTACTAGGTTATTTACCACAATCATTTGGTGTTTACCCTAAAATGTCTGCACAAGAGTTATTGGTCTATTTTGCTACTTTAAAAGGTGTTAGCTCAAAAAAAGAACAAGAGGCTATTGTAAGAGAAGTGTTAGAAATTACTAATTTATATGATGTTAGGCATAAAAATGTAGCCGGTTATTCGGGAGGTATGAAACAACGATTTGGGATTGCGCAGTTGTTATTAAATAATCCTAAATTAATTATTGTAGATGAGCCAACAGCTGGTTTAGACCCAGCAGAAAGGCATCGTTTTTTAAATGTCTTAAGAGAGGTTGGTGCCAATTGTACTGTTATATTTTCGACACATATTGTAGAAGATGTTAAGGAACTATGTAATGATATGGCTATTTTAAATGGAGGTAAAATTTTAAAACATACAACACCTTTAGAAGCAGCAAAAGAATTAGAGGGTACTATTTGGTCTAAAAAAATAGACAAAGAAATGTTAGACAAACATTTGCAAGATTATACTGTTTTGTCTAGAAGTTTTAATCAAGATAATACGCTAAATATTCGAGTATATGCCACAGAGAAACCTTCGGATGACTTTATTGGTGTTGCACCTCAATTAGACGATGTTTACTTTATTGCCCTAAGAAAAGATGATCCTGTGCTAGCCTAATTCTTTTCTTTTAAAAGAGTTATGCTATCACGAACATTTAACAACACAAAACAGACAATTAATGTTTTTAACAATATTTAAACAAGAGTTAAAATATTGGTTTTACAAACCAGCATTTTACATTTATACAGCTATATTTTTATTATTAGCATTTTTTTTAGCAGCCACTTCTGCAGGTATTTGGGACGGAATTACAGGAACAACTGGCTCATCAAGAATTGTAAATTCTCCCACAGGTGTTTCTGGATTGTTTGGCGCACTTACTATTTTTATTTTCTTCTTATTTCCTTCTATCATTGGTGTTTCAATTTACAGAGATTTTAAAAGTGAAATGCATACAATTTTATTTTCATACCCTTTTACAAAAGCAAATTACCTTTTTGCGAAGTTTTTTAGTGCAATTTTTGTGGTAACAATTATAGTTCTTGCTATTGCTTTGGGAATGATTATTGGCTTTCGATTTCCTGGCACTAACGCCGAAATTGTAGGAGATTTTAATGGCCTCACTTATTTACAAACCTATTTATTTTTTATTTTACCTAACGTATTGTTTTTTGGAGCAGTAGTGTTTGCTATTGTTACTTTTTCGAGAAACATTGCTGCAGGCTTTATAACTGTTATTATACTAATGTTTGCACAAGGAGTTGTAAGCAGTGTTTTTTCTGATCCGGAACAAGCAGTAATTTTAGCATATTTAGATCCTTTTGGAGATGCAGCAGTATCTTATTACACAAAATATTGGACAGTTTCAGAACAAAACGAGTTGCAAATTCCAATAAAAGAACTGATAATTTACAACAGATTATTGTGGTTGCTAATTTCTTCTGTAATATTCGGATTTGTTTACAAATATTTTAAATTTAGTCAGAATGCTATTTCAATATCTTTTAGAAAATCAAAAGGAGCAAGGGTTACCAAAAGTAACTTTAATGGCATTACTAAAATAGACTTGCCAAAAGTAACTCATAATTATACTTTTAAAAGTCAATTAAAGGCAATGTGGCACCTTTCTAAAGTAGATTTTAAGTTTATTTTTAAAAGTATGCCTTTTATTTCAATTTTGGTAGTAGGTATTTTACTATTGATAGGTTCTTTGTTTACAGTGGGTGAAATTTTTGGTACAAAAACACTACCAGTTACTTGGCAAATGCTTGCTGGTGGAAACGTTTTTAGTTCATTAATAATAAATCTATGTACTTTTTTATATGCAGGTGTTTTGGTGCAAAGAGCCTCTACAGCCAAAATGAGCCATTTAATAGATAGTGCACCAATACCAAATTGGGTATTGCTTTTTTCGAAGCTAATTGCGCTTGTTAAAATGCAGTTTGTATTATTGGCTGTTATTTTTGTTTCTGGTATTTTATATCAAACGTATAATGGTTACTATAACTTCGAAATTTGGCATTACTTACAAGAACTATATTTGTTAGATTTTTTAAATTATTTAGTTTGGGCCTTTTTAGCAATTTTTATTCAAACGTTGGTTAAAAATCAATATTTAGGACTGTTTATTTTATTAATAATCGCTGTGGGTACGCCTTTTCTCTCATTAATTGGTATCGAACAGTTTATTTTTAAGTACAATGCCGGACCTGGTTTTAGTTATTCGGATATGAACGGTTATGGAGCCGCTTTACAGCCCTATTTATTATATAAAACATATTGGATATTAGCTGGTATTTTATTGTTAATAGCAAGTGTTTTATTTTGGAAACGAGGGGTTTCGAGTTCTTTTGCAGAAAGAATTTATACCGCCAAAATACGTTTTACTAATTTTTATAAAGTAAGTTTTCTTATAGTTTTTATTGCTTTTGTTTCTTTAGGATTTACCATTTACGGAGAAACAAAGTCCAAAAGTAAAAATAGTGCTGCCAAACAAGCAGAACTAGATGCTGTAAAATGGGAAAAAACTTATAAAAAGTTTGAAACCTACCAACAACCAAGAGTAGTTGCAGTAAGTGCAAATATGGATATTTACCCTAAAACGAGAACCTTTAAAGCAAGTGCTGTTTTTACATTAATCAATAAAACCAATGTACCAATCGATAGTGTTTTCTTAAATCATAATTCTTTAGAAAGTACCTTTAAGTTTAACAAACCAAATACATTGGTATTAGAGGATACTGTTTTTCATTTTGATATTTATCATTTTAAAAATAAAATTCAACCAGGTGATACTGTAACGTTACATGTTTCTGTAAAAAACAAAAAAAGTAAAACTTTTGTTACTGGTTCTGTTATTAATGAGAATGGAACATTTATTAACAATTTTACAATTTTTCCTAGTCTAGGGTATTCTTCTGCCGGAGAATTAAGAGATAATCAGACAAGAAAAAAGTATGATTTACCAGAAAACAATTTAAAACCTTTACCCACAGATTCTTTGGCATTAGGAAATACCTATATTTCTAGAGATTCCGATTGGATAGATTTTGAAGCAACTGTTTCTACATCAAAAGATCAAATAGCCATTGCGCCAGGATATCTACAAAAAGAATGGATAGAAGGAGATAGGAAGTATTTTCATTATAAAATGGATAGTAAAATATTAAATTTTTATGCTTTTAATTCTGCGAAATATCAAGTAAAAAAAGATACTTGGAAAGGTGTAGCCTTAGAAATTTATTACCACAAGCCTCATGTTTTTAATTTAGAACGAATGTTTAAAGGTATCAAAGCATCGTTGGCATATAATTCAGAAAATTTTAGTCCTTATCAACATAAACAAGTAAGAATTATAGAATTTCCAAGAACAAAAGGTACTTTTGCACAATCGTTCCCTAATACTATTCCGTTCTCTGAAGGTCTTGGTTTTATTGCAGATGTAGATGAAGATGATGATAGTGGTGTAGACTATCCTTTTGCAATTACAGTGCATGAACTGGCTCATCAGTGGTGGGCGCATCAGGTAATTGGTGCAGATGTTTTAGGAGCCACAATGCTATCTGAAAGTATTTCTGAGTATGTTGCGCTAAAAGTTTTAGAAAAAGAGCATGGTAAAGAAAAAATGCGAACATTTTTAAAAGATGCGTTAGATAATTATTTAATGCAAAGAACTTTCGAAACTAAACGAGAGAAGCCTTTAATGTATAACGATGGTCAAGGATACATTCACTATCAAAAAGGCTCTTTAGTGTTTTATGCTTTAAGCGATTATATTGGAGAAAAAGAGGTAAATAGCGCGCTTAAAAAGTTTGTAAAGAAAGTGAAATTTCAAGAGCCACCATATACTACCTCTGTAGAAATGTTATCTTACTTAAAAGAAGCTACTCCAGATTCTTTACAATATGCTTTAAAGGACATGTTTGAAACCATTACTTTGTATAAAAATAGCGTTACTAAAGCTACTTCTAAAGCATTAGAAAACGGAAAATATCAAGTAGATATAGAGTTTGAAGTTTCTAAATATAGAAATGACGAAAAAGGCAAAAAATATTATGGTGAAAAAGTGGGCGACACTTTGCGCTCGAAAAAAAATGAATTATCTAAAGAAGTTTTATCTGTTCCGCTAGCAGATTACATAGATATAGGTATTTTTACGACCGAGGATGTTGCAGGTAAAAAAAGGGAAAAAATACTTTATTTAAAGAAACATAAGATTACACAAATTCATAATAAATTAACAATTATTGTAAACGAAAAACCTCTAGAGGTAGGTGTAGATCCTTACAATAAGTTAATAGATACAAAATCTGACGATAATAGGAGAAAACTCTAAAAAGCTAAGCGCTCATGAAAACTGTAAAATCAAAAACAATAATTAAAATTGGTATTTTAGAATTGTTAACCGTGCTGACAATGATTTTTATTGCCGGTATTATTATCTCGAGTACTATTAGTTTGCGATTTGTAATAGCCGGATTACTTATTTTTGGTGCTGGAAATATTCTTTTAAGAAAAAGAGTAAAAGTGATAGGGAAGTAATAAAAACAACAGCAAATTAACAAGACCACGAAAAAATATGAAAAGATACGTTTATTGTCTTTTTTTTATACTAGTTTTTACAGCTTGTAAAACTAAAAACGACCTTGCTTTAAATTTTGTAAGCGAATTTATTTTGCAAGACAGTATTCAATTTAACAATACTACTATCGGTGGTCTTTCTGCCGTAGATAAATTGAACGACACTTATTTTTTTGTTGTTGATGATGCAAAAAAACCACGTTTTTTAAAAGCTACAATTTCAATTGAAAAAGATACCATTTCAAGTGTTAATTTTTTAGAAGTAACTTCATTAAAAGACAGTTTACATTCTTTTTACACACAAAATGCACTCGATTTAGAAACTATTTTTATTGATGAAACCAAGCAAGAGATTTATTTTTCTAGCGAAGGAAATATACAACAAGGTAAAAACCCCACAATTTTTAAGTCGGATTTAAAAGGAAATTTTATTTCGGATTTTCAGTTACCAAAAGGCTTTACTAAAACAGGCAATATCATGCATAATGCTGCTTTTGAAGGGGCTGCAGAAAGTACCGACAAAAAAGGGTTTTGGGCAATTATGGAAGCTCCATTAAAAGCAGATGGAGAGGCACCAACTTTTGTAAAAAAAGCTGCACCGGTTAGAGTTACTTATTTTGATAAAAACCTTAAAAAAGCTACCAAGCAGTTTGTATATGAATTAGAACACATTACAAAACCAGCAAAAGGAGCGGTAAATTTAAACGGAGCAACAGCAATTTTACAATATAACAGCAATACCTTTTTTATTGTAGAGAGAACTTACCAAAGCGGTTATGGTTCTTATGGTAATATAGTTCGAATATTTGAAGCAATTATTACAGAAAAATCTACTAATGTGATAGTTGTAGATAGTTTAAAAAGTAAAAATTACATTCCACTAAAAAAACGTTTACTATTAAATTTTGATACAGAAAAAGAAAAATTATCACATCAATTTATAGACAATATAGAAGGAATTACTTTGGGGCCTGTTTTAGAAAACGGCAATCCATCACTTTTGTTGGTGTCCGATGATAATTTTCAATTATATGGCAAGCAACTAAATCAATTTATTTTGTTAGAAATTTTAAGATAAAGTGTACATTTACTTTTTTGAAAATTTTTAAAAATGATTTTTCAAGGTTTTAAAGAATCTATACTTACCAAAAAATTTGAAAAGGAACTTAATTTATTAGAAAGTTCTTTAACCTCAAATACCAAAAAAATTAGTAGTGTAGGTATTTTGACTACAGAAGCCCTTTCTTCTACTCAAAATTTACAAGCACAGGTAGAGCGTATTTTAGGAGTAAAAAATGCTAAAATTTATAGTTTTAGAAAATATCATAAAACAAATGAGGTTTCATACAAGCATTTTTCAGAAAAAGACATCAATTGGAAGGGAGAGTATACAGAACCAAGTTTTCATAGTTTTTTAGAAGAGCCATTCGATTTATTAATTGGTTATTTCGATTCCTCTAACTTGTACTTAGAAATAGCAGTTTTGCAATCTGATGCCACCTTTAAAGTAGGTTTTTCTGATATTAGAGAAGCCCTGTTTGATATTACTATCTCAGAAAATACGTTACATGTAGACGCTTTTTTACAAGAATTAAAAAAATACCTTGTTATTTTAGAAAAACTATAAAATTAAACTTTCTCTAAAAAGTTGTTTATTATTGATGCTTAAGGTATTTTTCTATAAAAAAATCAATCTTAAAATTGTAGTTTTGCCGAACTAAACAACAATAATAATGCAAAAATATATAGGAACAGGCGTTGCTTTAATTACCCCATTTAACGAAGATTATAGCATCGATTTTAATGCACTAACAAAGTTAGTAAATTACAATATAGAAAACGGTACCAATTATTTAGTTATAAACGGTACCACTGCCGAAAGTGCTACGATAACAAAAGAAGAAAGACAGCAAATAATAGCATGTATAGTTGCAGCAAATGCAGGTAGAGTTCCGTTAGTTTTAGGAATTGGAGGCAACAATACAGCAGCTGTTATTGCAGATTTACAAAGTACAGATTTATCGGATATTTCGGGTATTTTGTCTGTAGCTCCCTATTACAGCAAACCAACTCAAGAAGGGTTTTATCAACATTTTAAAGCCATTGCAACAGCAACAGATAAAGATATTATATTGTACAATGTACCCGGAAGAACTGCTAAAAACATGGTAGCAGCTACAAGTATTCGATTGGCAAAAGACTTTAACAATATTGTAGCAATTAAAGAGGCAGGTAATAACATGCAGCAATATTTAGAGCTTATAAAAAATGCTCCTGCAAATTTTTCTGTTATTTCTGGCGATGATGATTTGGCATTGGCTATTACTTTGGCAGGTGGTTCTGGAGTAATTTCTGTAATTGGTCAAGCTTACCCAAAAGAATTTTCAACGTTAATTAATTGTGGTTTGCAAGGAAAAAACAAAGAGGGTTACGAAATTCACTTTAAGATGATGGAAATTATTGACGCCATTTTTGAAGAGAATAACCCAGCAGGAATTAAAACAGTTTTAAAAGAATTGGCAATATGTAACAACCAAGTACGTTTGCCGTTGGTAAAAGCCTCTAACAGTTTACACGATAAAATAGCAGCATTTGTAAAGAGTTTTTAGTTTTTTTAGAATTGATGCTTTTAAACAAAAAAGAGTCTTTAATTACTAAAGACTCTTTTTTTATCTCTTAAAATGCTAAGATTAACATAGTTTTAATAACATAACTTATTTTTTTAATATTCTTTTGTTCTAATTAATATTGCGTAATTTTTTAAAAAATATTACGTTATTAATCACAGTGGTGCAAAAGTTGAATGTAACATGTAAACCGAAATAAATTCTGAATTTCTACTTTTAAAAAAGGCTATATAATTTAGCATTCTAAGTAGTTGATTTTAGATAATGTAGCCACTAATTAAAAAAATGATTTTTAAGTTAATTAAAATGTGTTTCATGCTTTCATAAAACTCATAAAAGTATTTTTTTTGCAAAAATATTTTCTTTTATAATCCATAAATAATCACTAATTTTGCCCGATGCAAAAAATTAAAAATTTAGCGTATTTAGTAGTTTTGAGTTTGTTACTTGTTTCTTGTGGCGAATATCAAAAGGTATTAAACAAAGGTACTGCAGAAGAACAGTATAAGATGGCTGTGAAAATGTACGAAACTCAAAATTTTTCAAAAGCATTAAGGTTGTTTGAGAAAATTGCTCCTAACTACAGAGGAAAACCTCAGATGGAGCGAATTTCTTTTATGATAGCCCAGTCAAATTTTAACGAAAAGCAATACAGCATTGCGGGTTATTATTTTGATCGTTTTACCAAAAATTACCCAAAAAGTTCTAAAAAAGAAGAAGCAGCATTTTTATCTGCCTACAGTTACAAAATGGCATCACCAGTCTTTAGTAAAGACCCTACCGATACCAACAAAGCGCTAGAAGCTTTTCAATTATTTATAAATAATTACCCTGACTCAGAAAAAATTGATGAGGCAAACACTCATTATGCTGAGTTAAGAGGAAAATTAGAAAAGAAATATTTTGAAATTGCAAAAACATATTATAGAACTGCAGATTATGATTTAAGAAACTACAATGCAGCTATACAAGCTTTCGATAATTTATTGGAAGATTATTTAGGTTCAAAATATAAAGAGGAAGCACTTTATTACAGACTAAAAGCTGCGCACGATTTTGTGCTAAAAAGTTACGACAGAAGAAAACCAAAGCGTATAAAAGATGCTATGGATGCTTACGATAAATTAGTAAGAAATTACCCTTCATCACAATATCTAGAAGAATCAAATAAAATGTTGGCCACGCTAGAAAGTGAAAAAGAAAGGATAGATCTTCTAATAGCAAAACAAAAAGAATACGAAAGTTCTCAAGAAAAAAAATAATACAATTAAAAAGTATGGATTATAAAGGTACAAATGCACCGTTAAGTACAGTTACTTACGACAAAAATGAATTACAAGCGCCTACAGAAAATATCTATGAGGCTATTTCTATCATTGCAAAAAGAGCTGAGCAGATTAATTCTGACTTAAAAAGAGAATTGGTAGATAAATTAGATGAGTTTGCTACTTACAACGATTCTCTTGAAGAGGTTTTTGAAAATAAAGAGCAAATTGAAGTATCTAAATTTTACGAAAGATTGCCAAAACCAACAGCAATGGCTGTAGAGGAATGGTTAAATAATAAAGTTTACCACAGAACTCCAGAAACAGAATAATGTCTGTTTTAAGCGGAAAAAAAGTATTACTAGCTATTTCTGCTGGGATAGCCGCTTATAAAACGGCCAATTTGGTCCGTTTATTTATAAAATTAGACGCAGAAGTTCAAGTAATAATGACTCCTGCGTCTAAAGATTTTATAACACCACTTACTCTTTCTTCCCTTTCTAAAAATCCTGTTCACTCAAATTTTTACTCTAAAGAAGATGAAAATGAATTATGGAATAACCATGTAGAATTAGGTCTTTGGGCAGATTTTATGCTCATTGCCCCAGCAACAGCAAATACACTTTCTAAAATGGCAAATGGCACCTGTAACAATTTGTTACTAGCAACCTACCTTTCTGCTAAATGTCCGGTTTATTTTGCTCCTGCTATGGATTTGGATATGTACAAACACCCTTCTACAAAACAGAGTTTACAGAAATTACAAGATTTTGGTAATATTATAATTCCTGCTACTTCCGGAGAATTAGCAAGTGGTTTGGTAGGTGAAGGAAGAATGGCAGAGCCCGAAGATATTGTTACTTTTATAGAAAATGATATGGTATCGAAATTGCCATTAAAAGGAAAAAAAGTGTTAATTACCGCGGGCCCAACATATGAGGCTATAGATCCTGTACGTTTTATTGGAAACCATTCTTCAGGAAAAATGGGTTTTGCTTTGGCTCGTGAAGCAGCAAATTTAGGTGCGAAAGTCACTTTAATTTCTGGACCTACCAATCAGCAATTAAAACATTCGTTTGTAAATAGAATAGATGTTGTTTCTGCACAAGAAATGTACACCGCTGCTCATACTTATTTTAAAGAAGTTCATATTGCTATACTTTCTGCAGCAGTAGCAGATTACAAACCAAAAAATGTAGCTTCACAGAAAATAAAAAAGGCAAGTAATACGTTACATATTGAGCTAACGCCAACAAAAGATATTTTAGCATCTTTGGGTGCTATTAAAAAAAATCAGTTTTTAGTTGGTTTTGCTTTAGAAACAAATAATGAGTTAGAGCACGCAAAAGAAAAGTTACAGAGAAAAAATTTAGATGCCATTGTCTTAAATTCTTTGCAAGATAAAGGTGCAGGTTTTGCCACCGATACTAATAAAGTAACTATTATAGACAAGTATCTAAAAGAACAATCTTTTCAATTAAAGTCTAAAACTGAAGTGGCAAAAGATATTCTTGAGGTAATTATATCAAAACTTGAGCAGTAGGTTGTATTTCAGTTTACTGCGTGAAAATTTAAAATTAGCAAATAAATAGACGAAATCGAATTTAAAATATATGTCTAAATTTAATATACTTTTTATTGCATTATTGTCAATTTTTACAGTAAATGCTCAAGAATTAAACTGTCTAGTAACCGTAAATTCAGACCAAATTGCGGGTTCCAATCAACAAGTTTTTAGTACTTTGCAAAAAGCACTTACCGAGTATATTAATCAAACAAAATGGACCAACAGGGTTGTAAAACAAGAAGAGCGCATAGATTGTGCTATGACCATTATTGTTACTTCTAGAGACAATAATAAGTTTACAGCTACTTTACAAGTTCAGTCTACCAGACCTGTTTTTAACTCAAGTTATGCATCACCTGTGTTAAATATTAAAGACAAAGAGTTTAATTTTACCTATAACGAGTTTGATCCGTTAATTTACAACAGAAATTCTTTTGACAGCAATTTGGTTTCTACTATCGTTTTTTACGCAAATATTATTATTGGTTTAGATGCCGATACCTTTAAAGAGTTTGGCGGAGAGGAAGAATTAAAAGAAGCGCAAAATGTAATGTTACAAGCACAGCAAAGTGGTTTGTCTTCATGGCAAAATGTAGTAGGAGAGCAAAACAGATTTTTGTTGATAGATAATTTACTTTCTCCGAATTTAAAAGCATATAGAAGTACATTGTATAATTATCACCGGTTTGGAATGGATAATTTGGTAAACTCGAAAGGCTCTGGGTTACAAAGTATAGAAGATAGTGTAATTGCACTACAATCTATTTATAATAAAACAATTGGTAACTACTTAATTAGATTGTTTTTTGATGCTAAAGCAGATGAAATTGTAAACATATATTCCGAAAGTACCAATACTAGAAACAAAGAAAGACTTGTGCAAACAGTTCGTAAAATTTCTACTAATAACAATGCAAAATGGCGAAAGATTGATTGATGATTATTCTGCAAGCAATAATGCTATAATTATGAATTAAAAATATACTTTTTTTTGATTTTTAAAACAATATAACAAAAATAAATGAGCATCTAAACTCATTAAAAACAGACTACACTTTTTAAGTTAGTCTGTTTTTTTTTCTTAGTTACTGTATTAATAATACTTTATTTGTAACATAATTTTCACTAATTTTATACTTTAAAATTTATAAAATTTGCTTACACAATTATCCATAAATAACTACGCATTAATCAATCATTTAAGTATTGATTTTTCTTCAGGATTATCTATAATCACTGGAGAAACAGGAGCAGGTAAATCTATATTATTAGGTGCTTTAGGATTGGTTTTAGGGAACAGAGCAGATTTATCTTCGTTAAAAGATACAAGTAAAAAATGTATTGTAGAGGCAAAAGTTGCCATTGCAAATTATCACTTAGAAGAATTTTTTAAAGACTCCGATTTAGATTACGAATCTGAAACAATTATTAGAAGAGAAATTTTGCCATCAGGAAAGTCTCGTGCCTTTGTTAATGATACACCTGTTACACTAAGCATTTTGAATGCGTTACGAACTAAATTGATAGATGTTCATTCTCAACATCAAACAATGGAACTTTCGGACACTGCTTTCCAATTCGAAATTTTAGACGCTTTAGCGAACAATAAAGACCGAATTGCTTCATATAAAAGAGGTTATTTGCAATTAAATTCTTTAAAAAGAGAATTAGAAGATTTAGAAAAACAACAACAGCTAGCAAATCAGCAATACGATTACAATTTACATCTTTTTAATGAGTTGGAAGAAGCTAAAATTATAGAAGATGAACAAGAAATTTTAGAAGATTCTCTAGACAAATTAAATAATATTGAAGAGATTAAAGAAAATTTATCAGAATCTTTGGCAATTTCAATAAATGAAGATATTGGTATACAAAGTTTGTTACATTCGTTAGAACACAAACTTCATAAAATTGCTTCCTATTCTAAAGAATATCAAGTTTTGGCAGAACGAGTAACTTCTGCTAAAATAGAAATTGATGATATTGTTACTGAATTAGAAGATGCCAATGAACACATAGAATTTGATCCTAATGAGGCAGAAAAAGTAAATGACAGACTTCAGTTGCTATACAACTTACAAAAGAAACATTCGGTAAGTAACAATAAAGAACTTTTAGAAGTTTTGGCTGTTTTGTCTGATAAAGTTGCGCAAGTAACTTCTGCAGAAGAAACTTTAAATACTAAAAAGGCAGAAATTCATGCAGTAGCAGAAAAAATGGATGTTTTGGCAGATAAAATTACAACTGCTAGAAAAGCGGCTATTCCAGTTCTAAAGAAAGAACTAGAGAATTTACTTGCAGATTTAGGAATGGAAAATGCCCGTTTCTCAATAGAAATAAAACAAACAATCATTTATTTTTATAACGGGAAGGATGAATTAAAATTTTTGTTTTCGGCAAATAAAGGCGGTAATTTTGGCGAATTAAAAAAAGTTGCGTCTGGCGGAGAGCTTTCTCGAATAATGTTAGCTGTTAAAAAAGTATTGTCTGAAAACACTCAATTGCCAACCATAATTTTCGATGAAATTGATACAGGTGTTTCTGGAGAAGTTTCCAATAAAATTGCGGCAATAATGCAACAATTAAGCAAAAATATGCAGGTAATTGCTATTACACATTTACCACAAATTGCAGCCAAAGGTAACAGTCACTACAAGGTTTTTAAAGCCGAAGAAAATGGCATTACAACCACAAATTTAAAACAACTCTCTAAAGAAGAAAGAGTGGTAGAAATTGCAGAAATGCTAAGTGGTAAAGATATTTCTGAATCTGCTGTAACACATGCAAAAGAACTATTAAGCTAATTTTTTTTGTTTATAAATTAATATACATTACAACAAATACAGTAAAAAAAGTAGAACAATGCAAAATTTACTAAAAGGAAAAAAAGGGATTATTTTTGGTGCATTAAACGAAAACTCAATTGCTTGGAAAACAGCAGAAAAAGCCTTTGAACAAGGAGCAGAATTTGTTTTAACGAATGCGCCTGCAGCGTTAAAAATGGGAAATATAGAAGCGCTTGCAAAAAAGACTAATGCTCAAATAATTCCTGCAGATGCTACATCTATAGATGATTTAGAAAATTTAGTAAAACAGTCATTAACTATTTTGGGAGGAAAAATCGACTTTGTTTTACATTCTATTGGAATGTCTGTAAATGTTAGAAAAGACAAACCATATACAGACCCAAATTATAGTTTTACAGAAAAAGGATGGCAAGTATCTGCAGTTTCTTTTCATAAAGTATTGAATGTTTTATATCATCAAAAAGCAATGAATTCTTGGGGAAGTATTGTAGCCTTGTCTTATATGGCAGCTCAAAGAGTTTTTCCAGATTATAATGACATGGCAGATAACAAAGCTTTTTTAGAGTCTATAGCCAGAAGTTTTGGGTATTATTTTGGTAGAGATTTTAAGGTAAGAGTGAACACTATTTCACAATCTCCAACACCAACAACCGCAGGAACAGGAGTAAAAGGTTTTGATGGTTTTATTGCTTATGCCGAAAAAATGAGTCCGCTAGGAAATGCCTCTGCATCAGACTGCGCCGATTATACCATCTCTTTATTCTCTGATTTAACAAAAAAAGTAACGCTGCAAAACCTTTATCACGACGGCGGATTTTCTAATATGGGGGTAAGTGATGCCGTTATGGAAAAGTTTGAATAGTAGACTAATCAATACAAAAGATATAGATTTTACTTGTTACAATTATAAACCTACAGAGAACCAAAAAATATTGAACTTTCATTTTTCTATTATAGTACCTGTTTTTAATCGTCCGAACGAAATAGACGAATTGTTAGAGAGTTTTGTTCGTCAAGATTTTTCAGATAACTATGAGATACTAATAATAGAAGATGGTTCGCAAATAAAAAGTGATGTTATAGTAAGAAAGTATACATCATTATTAAACATAACTTACCACTTTAAAGAAAATACTGGTGCTGGTGATAGTCGTAATTTTGGTATGAAAAAAGCATCTGGTAACTATTATATCATTTTAGATTCAGATGTTATTCTTCCTAAAAACTATTTACTTGAAGTAAAAAATGCTTTAACAAAAAACTATACAGATGCTTTTGGTGGTGAGGATGCAGCACATGCTAGTTTTACTTCTTTGCAAAAGGCAATTAATTTTTCGATGACTTCTTTGTTTACCACCGGAGGAATTCGGGGCAAAAAGATAGCTTCTAATAAATTTCAATTACGAAGTTTTAATTTAGGAATCTCTAAAGCCGCTTTTTTAAAAACTAAAGGATTTTCTAACATGAAAAATGGCGAAGACATCGACCTAACCTTTCGACTCTGGCAAAATGGTTTTTCTACTCAGCAAATAAAAAAAGCTTTTGTATATCATAAAAGAAGAACGTCTTTTATTCAGTTTTTTAAACAAACTTATGGATTTGGAACAGCAAGACCAATTTTAAATAAAAAACACCCAAATTCTTCTCAACTTACATTTTGGTTTCCAAGTCTTTTTATTGTGGGTTTTGCTGTTGGTATTATTTTATTACTATTAAGTTTTCCTATGCTAAGCTATTTATATGCTTGTTATTTTTTATTGATATTTTTTCATTCTTTACTACTAAATAAAAGTTTTAACGTTGCTTTTTTGAGTATTTTTACTACTATAACCCAATTTTTGGGTTACGGTATTGGGTTTTTAAAATCTCAGTTTTTTTAATAATTCATTAAAATTTAATTTATTTCATTAAATTAGTTTGTCGATAAGCAATACCTTTTAAATGAAATACCTCTCTTTTTTAAATTTATATTTTTATAGTTTTTTAGAATTCTGGATCGATTTCTTCAAAAAGAATTCATCAATATTTTCTTGTGATTGAAAAGTTAAATTATATATCATAAACTATAAGATAAGCGAAAATGGAGTTAATTAATTATTACTATAAAATATGAAGAGTAAACACCAAATAATTGTTACAATATTTAAAAAAGCACTTTCAGTATTTTTTGCTATTTTTTTATTACAATGTACTAAAGAAGCCAATTCAATTAAAAAAGAAGTCGCATCAAAAGACTTAGTTAAACATGTGAATCCTATGATTGGTACTTCTAAAATGGGACATGTTTTTCCTGGTGCAACGGCTCCTTTTGGAATGGTTCAGTTAAGTCCGCAAACAAATTTCGAGGTCATGTTTACACAAGGGAAGTACAACCCCAAAACATACGAGTATTGCGCAGGTTATCAGTTTAAAGACACTACAATTATTGGTTTTGCTCATACTAATTTTAGTGGGACAGGTCATTCGGATTTAGGAGACTTTTTGGTTATGCCAACTGTTGGAAATTTGGTTTTAGACCCTTTGAAAACTAAAGATGGAAAGAAAGGATTTTATTCAACGTTTTCTCATCAAACGGAAAATGCTAAGGCTGGATATTATAAGGTAGCTCTAGAAAGTTACAACATAAAAGCAGAGTTAACAGCAACAGAGCGTGTAGGTTTTCATAAATATAAATTTCCAAAATCTTCTGAAGCACATATTTTATTCGATTTTGTGTATAATGTATATCACCACGACAATAAAAACGTTTGGACATTTATTCGGATAGAAAATGACTCTACCATTACAGGTTACCGACAAACAAAAGGTTGGGCTAGAACAAAAAAAGTATTTTTTGCAGCAAAATTTTCAAAACCATTTAAAAGTTACGGTCATAAAAAATATGATAACACTTCCTATAATGGTTTTTATGGAAGATTTAATGAGCGTGAAAACTTTCCAGAAATGGCAGGAAAAAATATTCGAGCTTATTTTAATTTTGATACAAATGAAGGTGAAGAGATCAAGTTAAAATTTGCCTTATCTTCGGTAAGTAGCTCTGGAGCAATGAAAAATTTAGAGGAAGAAATTTCGCATTGGAATTTTAACAAAGTTAAAAAAGAAACACAGCAAAAGTGGAACAATGAGTTGTCTAAGATAGAAGTTGAAACCATTAAAGAAACTCAGAAAGAAACATTTTATACCGCGTTATATCACACAATGTTAAGTCCTGTTTTGTATGAAGATGTAGATGGTAGTTATCGAGGTTTAGATCAGAATATTCACAAATCTTCGGGTTTTACAAATTATACTATTTTTTCTCTTTGGGACACTTACAGAGCTTTACATCCATTATTTAATATCATTCAGCGAGAAAGAAATAACGATATGATTAAATCAATGTTAGCTCATCAAGCGCAAAGTGTTCATCAAATGTTGCCAATTTGGAGCCATTATGCTAATGAAAATTGGTGTATGATTGGGTATCATGCTACCTCTGTTATTGCAGATGCTATTGTAAAAAATGTTGGTAATTTTGATAAAATAAAGGCTTTAAATGCATCTGTTAAAACAGCAAACGTTTCTTATTTTGATGGTTTGGGAGATTATATAAAATATCAATACGTACCAGATGATAAAAGTCATTCTTCGGTTTCTAAAACTTTAGAACTTGCCTATGATGATTGGGCAATTGCTCAAATAGCAAAAAGTGTAAATGATACAGCAACAGTTGCAACTTTCTTAAAAAGATCTAAATACTATAAAAATGTGTTTAATCAAAAGAACGGATTCATGAGTCCGAGATTATCGAACGGGAAGTTTCGTGAAAATTTTGATCCTTTAGATACTCACGGACAAGGTTTTATTGAAGGAAATGCGTGGAATTATGGTTTGTATGTACCGCATCAGTTAGATACAATGATTTACATGATGGGTGGAAAAAAACGTTTTAGTGCTTTTTTAGATACTCTTTTTACCAAAAAGCTAGAAGATAAGTATATAGACAAGCACGAAGATATTACCAGAGATGGTATTATTGGTAATTATGTTCATGGAAATGAACCTGGGCACCATATTCCTTATTTATATAATTGGACAGGTAATAACCATAAAACTCAAGCTAGAGTGCGCATGATTATGGATACAATGTATGGAACTGGTGTAGACGGATTATGCGGTAATGATGATGCTGGCCAAATGAGTGCTTGGTATATTTTTAGTAGTTTAGGTTTTTATCCAGTAACACCAGGTTCTAATAAATATGCTTTGGGAAGTCCGTTAATTAAAGCTGCAACATTACATTTAGAAAACGGAAAAACCCTAATAATTAAGGCAAAAAATCAATCAGAAGAAAATGTGTATGTTGCTAAATTAACAATTAATGGCAAGCAAGTCGATAGAAACTATATTTTACATGAAGAAATTATGAATGGAGGAACTTTTGAGTTTTTAATGTCAGATACTTATGAGTAAATTGTATGTATATATTATTTGTTTTCTTCTTTTTATAGGTTGTAAAAAACCACAAAATAAAGTTGAAGAGTCTTTTGCTGGAAATCCTATTTTTGAGGGTTGGTATGCAGATCCAGAAGGAGCTGTTTTTAATGATGAATATTGGATTTATCCCACATACTCTGCAAAATATGAGAAACAGGTTTTTTTAGATGCATTTTCATCGAAAGATTTAATTACCTGGAAAAAACATAAAAAGGTATTAGATACCTCTATTATAAAATGGGCTAATCGTGCTATTTGGGCTCCATCAATAATAAAGAAGGAAGAAAAATATTATTTATTTTTTTCGGCGAATGATCTACAGAAACCGGGAGGTCCTTATTGGGATAAAAATAATACCAAAAATCATACAGGTGGTATTGGTATTGCTGTTTCAAATAATCCATCCGGACCATTTGAAGATTACTTAGGAAAGCCATTAATTTCAGAATTTTATAATGAGGCACAGCCTATAGATCAATTTGTTTTTAAAGATTCAGATGGCACCTTTTACATTATTTATGGTGGTTGGAAACACTGCAATTTGGGAATTTTAAAGGAAGATTTTAGTGGAATTATTCCTTTTTCAGATGATGAAATTTTTAAAGAGATTACCCCAGAAAATTATGTAGAAGGACCTTTTATGTTTAAGAGAAATGGAATTTATTACTTTATGTGGTCGGAGGGAAGTTGGGGTAATAATACCTATAAAGTTGCTTACGGTATGTTTAACAAGGTTACAGGCCCATATAAAAGAATTGGTACTATTTTAGAATCTGATACATCTATTGCAAATGGTGCAGGACACCACTCTGTAATTCATGTACCAAAAACTGATGATTGGCTAATTGTTTACCATAGAAGACCAATTCCCAACCAAGGGCGTGACCACAGAGTAACTTGCATCGATAAATTATTATTTAACGACGACGGAACTATACAGCAAGTAAAAATGACATTTAAAGGGGTAAAGTCTCAAAAAATAAATTAAAAATTATGAAATACATTAGCCACTTATTACTATTAATATTATTCTTTTTTTCTTCTTGTGGCAATAAAAAAGAGAATAAAATGGACCCCTCATCAGAAACGGTTTCTTTAGTAGATTTTGTAAACCCATTGATGGGAACAGATTCTAAATATAGCTTATCTAATGGAAATACATACCCTGCAATTGCTACACCTTGGGGTATGAATTTTTGGACTCCAATGACCTCTAAAATGGGAGATGGTTGGACTTACAAATACAATGAAAATAAGATTAGAGGAATAAAGCAAACCCATCAACCAAGTCCGTGGATTAATGATTATGCTGCTTTTTCTTTAATGGCAGTTACGGGTAAACTAAAATTTAATGAAAAAGAAAGACAATCTTGGTTTTCACACAAAGCAGAAACTGTAAAACCACATTATTATAAAGTTTATTTGGCAGATTACGATGTGGTTGCTGAAGTTACACCAACAGAAAGAGCAGCACATTTTAACTTTACATTTCCAAAAGCAGATTCTTCTTACATTATGATTGATGCTTTTTTTAAAGGTTCTATGGTGAAAATTATTCCGAAAGAAAGAAAAATTATTGGGTATTGTAGAAATAATAGTGGAGGTGTACCAGATAATTTTCATAACTATTTTGTTGCTCAGTTTGATAAAGATTTTGAACTAAATCACACATGGACAGATAATTGGAAGCTGTTAAAAAATAACTTAAATAGCAAAGGAGAACATGTTGGGGCAATTATAGGATTTAAAACCGAGAAAGGAGAAACTGTAAGCGTAAAAGTGGCATCTTCTTTTATAAGTCTAGAGCAAGCTCAATTAAATTTAGATAGAGAAATTGGTAATGACTCATTCGAAACAACAAAAAACAAAGCTAAACTAGCATGGGAAAAAGAACTAAATAAAATTCAAATTGAAGATTCTAACACCGATAATATTAAAACTTTTTATTCTTGTTTATACCGCGTTTTGTTATTTCCAAGAAAGTTTTATGAGTACAATAAAAATAATCAAATAGTGCATTACAGTCCGTATAATGGTAAAATTTTACCTGGATATATGTTTACGGATAATGGTTTTTGGGACACTTTTAGAGCGGTTTATCCATTTTTTAATATGATGTATCCAGAATTGAATAGTAATATTGTAGAGGGTTTAGCAAATACTTATAAAGAATCTGGATGGTTACCAGAATGGGCGAGTCCTGGTCATAGAAACTGTATGATTGGTTCAAACTCTGCCCCAATTGTTGTAGATGCATTTTTAAAAGGAAATGTAAAAGATAAAGATGTAAAAACAATTTTTGAAGCCATTTTAAAGAATGCCGAGGTAGAAGAAGGAAGACCCGTTAAATCTGTAGGAAGAGAAGGACTAAATTACTACAACACTTTAGGTTATGTACCATACAATGTTGGGGTTAATGAAAATGTTGCTAGAACTTTAGAATATGCTTATGCAGATTTTACCATAGCCAAAATGGCAGAAAAATTAGGAAAAACGGAGGTAGCAAATACTTATTTTAAGAAATCTTTAAATTATAAAAATGTATTTGATTCCTCTACAAACTTAATGAGAGGAAAAAATAAGGATGGTACTTTTCAATCACCATTTAACCCATTAAAATGGGGAGATGCTTTTACAGAAGGAAATAGTTTGCATTACACATGGTCAGTTTTTCATGATGTTCAAGGGTTGATTAACTTAATGGGTGGTAAAAATGATTTTATTGCACAGTTAGATGGAGTTTTTACCATGCCACCAGATTTTGATGATTCTTATTATGGAGGTACTATTCATGAAATTCGTGAAATGCAGATTGTAAATATGGGAAATTATGCACACGGAAATCAACCAATTCAGCATATGATTTACTTATATAATCATGCAGGGGTTCCTTATAAAACACAAGAAAAAATTAGAGATGTTTTAACAAAACTATATAGTGCAACGCCAGATGGTTATTGTGGAGATGAAGACAACGGACAAACTTCTGCTTGGTATGTTTTTAGCGCATTAGGTTTTTATCCTGTTACTCCAGCAACAGACCAATACATTATTGGTAGCCCATTATTTAAAAAGGCTACTTTGAATTTAGAAAATGGTCATACTTTTACAATTAATGCACCGAATAACTCTAAAAAAAATTATTATATAAAAGCTACAACTTTAAACGGAAAAACTACTTCTCATAATTTTATCAATTATGATGCTATTCAAAATGGAGGAGAAATCAATTTTGAAATGACTAATATGCCCAATAAAAATTGGGGAAGTAAAACAGAAGATTTGCCTTATTCACTAAGCAAAACTAATAAATTAAAGTTATAAATGAAACGTAGAAATTTTATAAAAAAAACATCTGTAGGTAGCTTAGGTCTGTTAGCAGCTACCTCTTCTGTTATTGGTTGTAAATCAGATAAAGAAGAACACGCGTCGTTAAATTTTATCAGTAAAAAATATAGTAAACCACTAGTTATAGCAACTTGGAAAACAGATTTAGCGGTAGAAACAGCTGCAAAAGTTTTAGAGAATGGAAATGTTTCTTTAGAGTCTGTAGAGAAAGGTTGTAGGGTTGAAGAAGCTAATGAAAAAGGACAATCTGTAGGAAAAGGCGGGCTACCAGATAGAGATGGTACGGTAACATTAGACGCTTGTATTATGAATGAAAAAGGAGATTATGGTGCTGTTTTGGGAGTAAAAAATATTAAACACGTAATATCTGTTGCTAGAAAAGTTATGGAAGAAACACCACATGTAATGTTGGTGGGTGATGGAGCAGAGAAATTTGCAGTCTCTAAAGGTTTTAAGCGAGAAAATTTATTAACAGAATCTTCAAAAAAAGCATGGGAAAAGTGGAAACTGACAGCTACATATAAACCTATTATTAATATAGAAAATCACGATACAATTGGTATGTTAGCCATCGATAAAAATGGTAATATTTCTGGAGCATGTACCACAAGTGGTTTAGCCTACAAAATGCCAGGTAGGGTAGGAGATTCTCCCATTATTGGTGGTGGTTTATTTGTTGATAATGAGGTTGGTGGAGCAGCTGCAACAGGTCTTGGAGAGGAAGTTTTAAAAACTGTCGGAAGCTTTTTAATTGTAGAGTTGATGCGTCAGGGAAAGTCGCCTCAAGAAGCTTGTGAAGAGGCAATTGGTAGAATAGTAAACAAGCCCGGAAAAAATTATAAAGATTTTCAAGTGGGTTATATAGCTGTAAATTCTTCTGGTGAAACAGGAGCCTATTCTATACACAAAGGGTTTAGCTATAATTTATATAAAGACAGTTTAAACAGTAATATAAAATCAGATTATTATAACAAAGGATAGCAATGAATTCTCACAACAAAAAATCGTATAAGAGTGCCTTTATTTTTTTAACAATATTATTTTTCCTTTGGGGCTTTATAACTGTTCTTGTAGATAGTTTGGTACCAAGATTAAAAGACGTGTTTGAAATGTCTTACGCAAAAACTGTTTTAGTTCAGTTTGCTTTTTTTGTAGCCTTTTTTGTGTTCTCTTTACCTGCCGGACTTATACTTTCTAAAATCGGATATAAAAAAGGGATTATTTTAGGACTTTTAACAATGGCAGCCGGGTGTTTACTTTTTTATCCAGCCGCAGAGTATAGAGTTTTTACTATATTTTTAGTTGGCTATTTTACATTGGCTGGCGGAATTACTATTTTACAAGTAGCTGCAAATCCTTATGTTGCCATGTTAGGTACTGAAGATGGGGCAAGTAGCCGTTTAAATTTGTCTCAAGCATTTAACTCTTTAGGCACCACTATTGCGCCTGTTATTGGTGCCTTATTTTTATTGAGTGACTCTGTAAAACCTTCGTCTGAAATTGCATTATTATCTGCCTCAAATAGAGCTACATATTATGCTGCTGAAGCAAGCACTGTTCAGACACCATTTATTTTTATTGCTTTATTTATTGGATTTCTCGCTTTAGCTTTTTCTTTTATTAAATTGCCTAAACTCATACAAGAAAGCCCTAAAGGTGGTTATTTATCACTTTTAAAAAATAAAATGATGATGATGGGAGCACTTGGTATTTTTGTTTACGTTGGCGCAGAGGTGGCAGTGGGTAGTTTTTTAGTGAATTATTTTTTAGACATGAATTTGTCTATCATAATTTTAGAGAATGAAGCAATGATGAATATTGCAAACACAATTGCCAATGTTTTTAATAAAACATTCACAAATTCAGATCCAAAATCTTTGTTAGGTGTTTTTGTTATTTTCTATTGGGGAGGCGCCATGTTTGGAAGGTTTATTGGGGCTTACCTCACTAAAATATTGCCACCAGGTAAAGTTTTAGGAATTTTTGCCTTTTTAGCTATTAGTATGATTTTAATTTCTATAAACACAGAAGGTTTAATTTCTATGTGGTCTATTTTAGCAGTTGGGTTATTTAATTCTATTATGTTCCCAACCATATTTACCCTAAGCTTAGAGGGACTTGGCGAGTTAAAAGCACAAGCTTCTGGATTGTTATGTATGGCTATTGTTGGTGGAGCCATAGTACCCTTTATATTTGGGAGCTTAATTGATGGATTTGGTTTTAAAACTGCCTTTTTTTTAACAGTTTTATGTTATGGATATATTTTATTTTTCGGAGTTAAAAAATCTAAAATCAGTACTAAATAAAGTTTTAGTTTTTACAACTAATAAATTTAATAATAAAAAGCAGCTCTTAAGCTGCTTTTTATTATTCTTTAATGATTTTATATACTTGTAGTTTATTGTTGATAAATGCTTTTAAAAAGTATATACCACTGGAGAGATCTTGTATATTGAATATTTGATTTTTTGAAAATTCACCGGTAAAAGTTTTGACTTTTTTACCATTTACAGAATAAATATTTATGTTTTTAGAGTCTTGATTTAGTTGAAAACTATGCACAATACTATTGGGATAAACTATAAGTTCTTTAGATACTAATGTTTGTGCTTTAGTTGACAATGTGGCAGGTTTATTTGCAAATATTTTGAATTCGCCTGCATTAAGGCTAAGTGTACTGTTTGTATTTGTTACGTTAATACTACTATTATTATCCAATAAACTATACCAAGTTCCGGTAGTTTGAAAATTCGGATTTATATTCTGTGTTTTGGTATCAAAATTACCAACGATTGTAATATGCTGAATATTACTTGCATTTATGTCTGATAATTGAATTTTATGCAAACCAAAAAAGGTGTTTATATCAATGGTAAAGTTTGATGTTTCAAAAATATCATACTTTAATTTTAGCTCAATGAGTTTGCTATAAATAGTATAAAGATTTTTTCTGTTTGGTGTATCAAAGTAATTCCATAAAATAGGTTTGTTACCTGTTCTTCCATTTTGATTAATTCCAATATCATACCCCAGTTCTCCAAATTGCCATATCATTTTTGGTCCTGGAATTGTAAAATAAAAAGCACTCACTAAACCAGCTCTTTCTAGGGCAATATTTGTGTTTTTTATATTGTAAGATCCTTCAACAAGTCCGTTGTTCTTTGCTTCATAAAGCAGGCGTTCCTCGTCATGACTTTCCATGTAACTAATATTAGCCGGTACAGACCATCCTCTATTTTTGTATGATACCCAAGAAAAATCAGAATTAGAGATATCACCAGCAATTGCTTTTCGATAGTTATAGTTTTGGTTACCCCAAACCATAATTCCCTTACCTTCATTTAATTTGTAATTTACCCATTCGGTTTCTTCTGCATTGGTACCTAAGTGTTCAAAAATTACGTATGAAGTCTGGTCTATTTCCCACTGATAATCTGCGTATTCTTTTAAAATATCTACCCGGTCTTGTTGAAAACTGTTGGTACAGTTTTGGTCGTTTTCTGTACAGTTCTGTGTAAACCCTTTTGTTAAGTCCCAACGATACCCATCAATTTTATATTCTTCAATCCAAAATTGAGCTATTCTTTTGACATAATCTTTAACAGCTTGTTTGCTGTGATTAAAGTCGTTAAAAACACTATAAGAATGTTTAGCAGTAACATTAAAAAAAGGACTATTGCTAGTAGCTTGTCCCGCATAACCTCCATTGTCTGTATTATACATTCGGTAGTAAGGGTTTTGTCCGCTAGCATGATTAAATGCAACATCTAAAATTACAGCTATTCCTCTTTTATGGCATTCATCTACCAATTGTTTAAACGCTTTTTTAGTTCCGTAATATTTGTCTAAAGCCATATGAAATGAAGGGTTGTATCCCCAAGATTCATTGCCGTCAAACTCCATTATTGGTAAAAATTCTATAGCGTTAACACCTAAATTTTCAAGGTAATCTAATCTTGCCTTAACAGCATCGAAACTATGAAGTTCATCGAAATCTCTTATTAAAAGTTCGTAAATTACAAGATCTGTTTTTTTGGGTTTTTGAAAGTTTGTTACTTGCCAATTGTAAGGTGTTTCTCCTGTTTTTAGCAACGTAACTGCATGATTTGTTTTTCCTGTTGGATACGCAGGTAAATTAGGATAGGTAGTTGAATTTATATATTGATCATTATACTCCGATAAAATAACAGTAGAGTATGGGTCTGCAACTCTTAAAACACCTTCAATTAAGTATTGATATAGGTGATCTTTTTGTGGAGTAAGATTAGAAACTTCTATCCAAAATCTATCTCCATCTTTCTTTAGTAGATAGTTGTTGTTGATGGTCCAATTATTAAAATCTCCAATCAAATGAATAAATTCCTTTTCAGGTGCATAAAAAACAAAAGTTGCTTTTGTTGCATCTGTTTTATTTAAGTTTACACCATCTTTAAGTCCAGCAGGTAAACTCTCTATTACAACAGTCGGTTTTACTATAGCTGTAAAGTTTAGTGTTTTTTGTTCACCATTACTTGTTGCCTCTAGAGTATAGTTGGTATTTTCGGTAATACTGTTTGAATAGCTATAAACGGTTTTGTTGTTTTGACTATCTATAACAGTGCCATTTGCTTTTAAAATAAAGTTAGCTGCTACAGAAGCATTAGCATTAATAGGAAAAGTATCACCGGCGTTAATTATAGTTTGTGAAGCTGTAGGAGTGTTTAAAGTGAGTTGAAATTTACCAACTTTAAAAATTTGGTCTTGAGTTTTTTTATCACCAGTCCCATTTTTTGCTTTAACCAACATACCAATACTACCTATATTAGTTCTATTATAAAATGTAGTGGGTGTAAAAGTTATGCTATAACTTCCGTTTCCGTTGTTGGTAAGTTTTTGAGCTTCATTAGAGTTTGCCCATGTACCATTATTGGGTGCATCTTGTGTGTTAGCGTTGTTATTATCTAAAGACCATGCCCATAAATAAACATCTGAAACTCCCCATGCCGATGGGTTTATATTAGAAACAGTTATGGTAATTTGTTCAGTTTCTTCAAAAGTAGTAGGAGATACATTAAAAGTTGCGTTCTGAACTTGAGTATAACCTACAAAAGATAAACAAAGTAATAAAAGGAGTATTGTTTTTTTCATGGGTTTTATTTAAGTATTAAAAACAAAGGCCATCCTAAACAGATAGCCTTTGAATTGTTTTGTAAGAAAAACTATTTTTTTGTGTAAGTAGGGTTTGCTGGATCAGAGAAATCTAGTACAAAAGAGTAAGTTCCTGCTGTGGTTACAATATTTGCACCACCTCTTTCTAGTGTTCCATCTGCACCATTATCGCCATAATCTACATCCCAAGCGTTATTTGCTCTAAATTTGAATTCGCCATCTGTAAGAGTAACATTATTCAAAATCCAGATATCGTTAAAAGGTTTCGACCAATCTCTTTTAAATTGAGCGTCTGGTGTATTTCCCCAATCGTTATAGGCACCACCTACTAATCCCCAAACGTTGTCAATTGGTTCTAGCGTATAAGTTAAATCATTCATATCTACTGTTGCGATATAGATACCTTCTGTAACTACAATATTAGCGCCACCTCCATCTAAGGTTCCATCAGCACCATTATCTCCCCAATCAACATCCCAGCTATTGTTAAGTCTAAACTTCATTTCGCCATCAATAAGAGTTACAATTCCGCGGAAAACATCAGAATATTGATCATATTCTAACATAAAATCCGGAGATGCACCCCAATTGTTATAGGCACCACCTACAATACCTAAAGAAAATTCTTCTTTGCTATATGTGTTGTTATTTAGGTTTAGGGTAATTTTAAATGCACCTTCATCAGTAGTGAAGTTTCCTCCGTTAGAAGCCACATCATCAGTAGATCCTCCCGAACCTAAGTTGTTGCTCCAATCGTTATTTTCTCTAAATTTCCATTCTCCTGATGCTAATGTAACATAAGCTACTAAAACACCATCTTCAGCTGTTTTAAACATTGGCATATCTGGTCCGTTCCATCCATTTGTAGTTGCAGAGCCAACAATACCCCAAGTTGTAGAAAGGTCTAGTACTGTTAAATAAGTTGTTACATTAATTGTTATAACTTCGCTTATTCTTTCTAGTTTAGTACCTGAAGCAGCATCTGTTATGCTAGATGTAATTCTAAGCGCTACATCTCCAGAAGCATCTACAGCAATACCTGTTTGTAGGGCAATTGAGTTTAGTTTTGAGTGTGTTAATGATAGCGTATTGGTATTTAATACAGAACCAACTTCTACAGGGTTAGCAAAGTCTGTGTTTGGTGCTGCCGCTTCTATAGTGTAGTTTACGTCTATAGAAATAGATGCATCTAATATTGGGTCTTCCCAATCTAATACAAGAGCAACATCATCATTTTGGTCTAATGATAATACAAATTTATCGCCATTTTCAATACCATTAAAACTTTGAGCATTTACTGGATATGTAGTTACTAATAACAATATAGTATTTGTTATTTGTGACTCAGTTTTTACTCTCAAATAAATTGCGATGTCTAAAAATTCATCGACACCAGTATCGTTAATTGCTTTATTAAACTCATCTACAGTCATAGAAAAACTACTTTTAGTAGTTTCACCTAACCTTACAGGATTAGTAAAAGCATTATCTGTAGCCATTTCTACACTGTAAGAAGCATTTGAATTAATCTCATCTTTCCAAGTAATAGTAAATGCAGGGTTGTCTGGTAAAGCAAAGTTTAAGTAAACATTGCTAATACCTGGTGTGTTTAATACAAATGCAGGATCTGGACTTGTAATTGTTAAGCTCTCTTCTGCATCGCAAGCAACAAAAAGTAGTGTTAGCGAAAGAAATAAGTAGCTTAATTTTTTTATGTACGTATTCATTTTCTTTATATTATAAGTTAGTAATATTATAAATTTAATGGAATTAAAATGTAATTACCAGTTAAATCATTAAACCAAACATCGTAATTATCTTCTACAACAACAGGAATATTACCACCACCATTGGTTGCAATTCCAGAAAAAGGAGAAGTATTTCCCCAATTTGCTCCTGCATCTGTTAAGAAAGATACTTCGCCAGGGGTAAGTTTTACATTATTTGCATACCAAATATGACCATCAAAAGATAGTTGATTCATTGTAACATCTGCTGTACTTGTACCTGTTAAAGTTAAAGAGGCTGGGCTATTTTTACCAGTTGCATTAAAGGGAACAAGTGTATACTCTCTTTTTGCAAAATCTATAGTAAAAGAGTAGTATCCTGTAGTTGAAACACCAAATCTTCCTGGGTCTCCAGACTGAGTACCAGGATTTCCTGCTACTTTACCACTTTCACTTGGGTCGTCGCTACCTTCATTTTTTGCTTCACCCCATTGTGGCTGCCATAGTCCTTTAGTTTCTAGAACTTTAAAACGTCCTTCGTTATAATCACCACTATCATTTGTTAAAAGTCCTGTGTAATAATATACATTTTCATCATTTGCATCTCTAAATAAAGGAGGGTTATTGTTATTGTTATTCCATCCTGGAGCTACACCATTACCTACTAAATAGTAGTCGTTAAATACATAGTTAAAGTATGGGTATACTTCTAAACTTATTACGTTAGAGTTTACAATTTCACTGTTTTGTGTACCTAATGAAGAGGCCACTCGAATGTATACTTTTTCCCATGAAAAAGGATTTAAACCTGCGTTACCAACGGCAGTATTTACTTCACTTACCGATAATGTTGTAGCTGTTTTTCCTGTAACAGAAGTAGCGGTGGTAAAATTTGTAAATGCCTCATCGTTAGAGAATTGTACAGCGTAGTTTATAGAAGCAGGTTGCCCATAAGTTGCTTCGGTCCAATTAAGTGTAATGGCCTCGTTGTTTGTATTGACACCATCTAATTCTAATCTAGAAAAATTTAATTCTTCTAAATTTGGAGCAGTTGGAGAAGAAATTTCAAACTTCTCTGAACTATCATCACAAGCGTTAAAAACAAGTAATATGAGTCCTAATAAGGTTACTGCTGAAAACTTTTTTATATTTTTCATCGTTTCTAATTTGTATATTAATTAATATCCAGGGTTTTGTTTCAAATCTGGATTAGAGGCTAAACTTGCTGCAGGAATTGGATATAATTTTAAGTCAGCTGAAAGAGAAATTCCGTTTGTACCATTTCCTTTCCAAGCCCAATTATAATTTCCACCTGTAAAACGACCAAAACGAATTAAATCTTGACGTCTGTGTGCTTCCCAATGTAATTCTCTTGCTCTTTCATCAATAATAAAGTCTAAATCGATGTCGGCAATTGTTAAATTATTTTGCGGATTTTTTGCTCTTGTTCTTAGGGCATTAATATACCCTTCTAAATCTGTAGTATTTGCTCCAGTACCACCTCTTAAATGAGCTTCGGCATACATTAAGTATACATCTGCTAATCTAAACAAAGGAAAATCAGTATCTACAAATGTTTGGTCTACACCAAAACCTCCTGTAGATTTTGCATTTGAGTATTTTTCTAAAACAAAACCTTGGTCTTTGTTGGAAATGTCTGTTATTTCAATACTTCTATTTGCTTTAATGATTGAGTTTCTTGTATCTGTATTGTAAATACCACCGTCAAATAATTGTACAAATTGTTTTCTAAGGCGAATTGCTCCACCCCAACCAGCAGCACCAACACCCAAAGCGGCACCATTTGCTTCTAAGCTTCCTACAGAACCATTAATCATAACTGTTGTTGGGCCATAATTTTGAGTGTATGTTCCATCTGAAATTAGTGGAAATATAATTTCATTTTTAGCAGAGTTCGAATCGTTATCTGCCATAAAATTATGTTTATATTCAGTAGCTAAAGTATAGCCACCAGCAATAATTTTCTTTGTGTAGTCTAAACACTCTGTGTATTTAGCCTCACCGATGTACACTTCTGCATTTAGGTATATTTTTGCTAAAATCATCCAAGCAACGCCCTGGTCTGCTCTACCGTGCTCATTGGTTTTTGGTGCAGCTAAGTCTGCCTCAATATCTTTAAGTTCGGTTTCTATATAATTGAATAGTTGAGTTCTATTATATGCTTTTGGTTTGGTATTTATGGCATCATCTTCTGTACTAAAGTTTGCCTGACCAAAAATATCCATCATGTAATAATAAGACATTGCTCTTAACAAGCGAGCTTCGGCTCTGTAGGTTTTAATTTCAGATTTTACTGCATCAGAAACACCTCTTGCATTTAATTTATCGTCGGTAGTTTCTCTTAAAAAATTATTTGCAAATGCAATAGTAACATGAGTTCTACCAAACATACCTGTAATAATAGGATCGTTGGCGTTCCAAATATTTCTTTGAATTTCTCTTGTACCAGGGTCATTTTCATAAGACCAAATCATTTGATCTGCAGAAAGAGTTTGTAGGTACAATAAAACTCTACCAAACTGGCTAGTTCCGGCATCTAAACCATCAATATTAGACGATCCTGGGCCATCAATACCTGTTAAAGATAAGTTTCCGTATACACCTGCTAGTAATTCTTTATAGGCAGTTTCTTTTGCAAAAAAGTCTTCACCTAATAAATCTTGGTCATCTTTTGGTGTAATATTTAGGTCTTTTGTACAAGAAGATACAGCTATTACCATAACCAAAAGTAGGGTAGTAATTTTCTTGATTTTGAATATATTTTTCATAATTAATTATTTATTAATTAAAATTTAATGTTTGCACCAATTAAAAATGTTCTTGGTCTTGGATAAATATTATTATCTATACCTCCAAAAACTTCTGGATCTAAACCAGTGTAGTTTGTAAGCACAAATACATTTTGCATACCAGCCCATAAACGGATGCTGTTAGAGGCAAATTTTTTAATAGGTCTATTAAAAGTATATCCTAAAGTAATGTTGTCCATTCTTAAGAAGGATGCATTTTCTAAGTATAAGTCTGATAATATTACATCAGAAGTTCTTTGAAAGTTTGTATTTAAAACCGATGTAGGTAGGTTTCCTAATACAGCATTATCTTGTAAAAGATCGTATTGTGCATTTGCAGAATTTACGTTGTTGTATGCATAATTACCAATTTGAGCTCTTAGGTTAAAAGCCAAGTCGAAATTTTTGTAATTAAAGCTAGATTGAAAACCTAATGCTAAATCTGCTTGTGGATTTTCTTTCAAATATCTATCATCAGAATTAATGATATCATCACCATTTAAATCGGCGTAAGCACCTTCTATTGGGTTACCAGCTGTATCATAAAGTTGCTTGTAAACATAAAATGAATTTGGTGCGAAACCTTCACTAAATAATTGAATAAAGTTTCCAGTACCACCTGCAATTCCGCCTGTTGTAATATCTTGATCTAAGGCTAATTTTTTAATCTCTCTGTCTAAATACGTAGCATTAAAATTAATATTCCAATCGATATCTTCATTTTTAATAAGGTCGGCGTTCACGGTAAATTCGATACCATTTACTTGTAAGTCTCCTACATTTTGTAAAACTCGGTTGGTAAAGTTACTACCATCGGCTACTGGTGCGTCTGACAATAAGTCGGTAGAGTTTTTTTGAAATGCGTTTATAGAACCTGTTATTTTGTTATCAAACAACCCGTAATCTACACCTAACTCTATCGTTGCAGTATTTTCCCATTTTAAGTTACTTCTTTCCGAAGGAATAGTAGCAGCTATTGGAGTTCCACCAAATAAAAACTGAGAGTTTTGGTTTCCAAAACGATATCTGTCTAAATATAAATCTCCAGCAATACCATCTTGCTGACCGTTAATACCTTATGAGGCACGAAGTTTAAGCTCAGATATTACTTCGTTGTCTTTTAAGAAGTCTTCATCACTAACTCTCCAAGCCAATGCGGCACCACCAAAGTTTCCCCATCTATTTTGAGGTCCAAATCTAGAAGTTCCATCTCTTCTATAGTTAAGAGTTAGCAGGTATTTTTCGTTAAAAGTAATGTTTGTTCTAGCTAAAAAACCTATAAGAACAACCGGTGTATTAACGTAAGAAGTTGCACCTTGGTCGTTAAAGTTTCTTCTGTTTCCGGTACTGTTTCCATTACCATTAAAAGTTTGGTAAGAATACCCAACCATGGCATCTAACTTTGTTTTGCCAAAGGTGTTCACATAGTTTAAGTACCCGTCTAAAGATTCGTTTAATACTTCATTTCTGTATGCAGAATCATTTCCTACAAATAAATCGGTATAACTTGCTGGGCTATTTAATGGGTTAAAACTTGTTCCCTCACCTACAGATTTATCGAAACCAACATTTAATGTTGCTTTTAATTCTGGTAAAAAGTGAAATTTATAGTCGATATTTAAGTTTCCGTAATGTCTAAAAACATCAGAAACATTATTGTTTTGTAGCAGTGCCGCAACAGGATTTCTTGTTCCGTTTTGTACAATTACCCCATTAGCATCTCTAGTAATATGTTGGTAAAAGCCACCAAAAGGAGAAGAGGCATCTCTAACTGGTTGTGTTGGGTCGTATCTTAGAGCTGCACCAACCTGACCAGCATCAGCAAATCTGTTATCTTCAAAAGCCCTGTTGTAGTTAAGATTTATTTTTAAATGATCATCAAAAAAAGATGGATTCATAGAAAGCGATACAGTTGCTCTATCGTATTGAGAGGTTAATATGTTTCCTTCAATAGAAGAAAAACCTACAGATAATCTTGTGGGTATTCTGTTAAAAATTTGCCCTCTTGCAGTTAAATTGTGTTGCGTAGAAACAGATTTTTGCAATATCTCATCTTGCCAGTTTGTGTTTGCAGAGCCTAATAAACCAACATCACTAGGTCTTCTTTGAGAAACTAAATTTCTAAAGTCGTTTCCGTTAAAAACACTAACTCTATCTACTACTTCTCCAAAACCCATTTGGTAGTCGTAGTCTAAGCTATAATCTGTTCTACCTTTTTTGGTGGTAATAATAATAACACCATTTGCTCCTCTAGAACCATAAATTGAGGTTGCAGAAGCATCTTTTAGAACAGAAAAAGATTCAATGTCGTTTGGGTTTATACTAGCTAAAACACCTCTAGAACCACCTGCAGTGCCAGACATTGGTAAACCATCTATAACAATTAAAGGATTGTTAGATGCATTTAAAGAAGAGCCCCCACGAATTCTAATTTCAGAACCAGAACCAGGTGCACCACTTGTATTAATGTTAACACCAGCAACACGACCGCTTAATAAATTTTCTGGGGTAACAATATTACCCTTAGTAAATTCTTTTGCAGTAATTGCCTCAACAGATCCTGTGGCATCTTTAACGGTAGTTGTACCATAACCTACAATAACAATTTCATCTAATTGCTCTGTAGAAGCTTCTAAACTCACTACCAAATTAAAGTCTGTAGTTAGTACTATTTCTTTGTTAGCATATCCTAAATACCTAAAAACTAAGGTATCGCCCGATGCTACTTTTTCGATGGTAAAATTACCATCAAAATCAGTTTCGGTACCTTTATTAGTACCTTTAATCATAACACTTACACCTGGTAAAGCTTCACCAGATGATTTTTCTTTTACGACTCCTTTTACTGTTTGTTGAGCAAACATTGTAAAAGAGGTACTTAAAAGAAGTCCAATCAACAATAATTTAAAATTTTTCATGTATAATTTGTTAAATAATAACTGTAAATTTGATTTTGAATTAACAATAAATTTACATTCCACTTTGTAAATATAGAATGTAAATATCTATTTAGCACTTTCTAAAAGTTACGAAATCGGTTTCGTGTTGACAACTTTATCTAGAAAGATTGCAAATCTGTTAAAAAAGCAATGTTAAAATTCAACTTTGATAAGATATGAAGCAAAAAATTACGATAAAGACAATAGCAAAAGAATTGGGGGTTTCAACGTCTACAGTTTCTAAGGCTTTAAAGGATAGTCATGAAATTAGTAAAGAAACAAAAGATAAAATTCAGGCTTTTGCAAATCATTATAATTACAAGCCTAATAATTTGGCACTTCAGTTAAGAAATCAGAAAACAAAGTTAATTGGAGTTATTTTACCAAAAATTGTACATCATTTTTTTTCTACTGTTATAAAAGGCATCGAAGAAGGAGCCAACAAAAAAGGGTATAATATTATGGTATGTTTCTCGAATGAGTCATATCAAAAAGAGGTAGAAACCCTAAAAGTGTTATCGAATGGTAGCGTTGATGGTTTAATTGTATCCATAGCTAGTGAAACCTTAAAAAATAAAGATTTTAATCATTTTAAAGATTTGGTAAATGAAGAAATACCTTTGGTTTTATTTGATAGAGTTGTGCCAGAAATTAGATGCGATAAAGTTGTGGTGGATGATGTTGGTGCTGGTTTTAAAGCCACAAAATATCTTCTAAATCAAGGGTGTAAAAAAATTGCGTTAATTACAACGCCAGAGCATGTAAATGTGGGAGCTTTAAGAAGAAAAGGCTATGAAAGAGCATTAAAAGAGAATGGTTTTGAAATAGATACCAGTGTTATTGTTGAAGTTGATGAATCTATTGATGTTAAGGAGCAAATACGAACAGTAATAAAAGAAGGTGTAGACGGAGTGTTTGCGGTAAATGAAATTTATGCAGCAAAATCTATTCGAATAGCAAAAGAAAAGGGATTGCAAATACCTAATGAGATTTCTATAATTGGGTTTACAGATGGTCAAATATCTGCCTATGCATCTCCATCAATTACTACTATTGCACAACATGGTTTAACCATGGGAAGGCAAGTTATAGAAATGCTTATCGAGAGAATAGAAAAAGATTCAGAAGAATATAAGCCTAAAACTATTGTAATTTCTAGTGATTTAAAGTTACGAGAATCTACCAAAAATTAATAATTACGAAACCGTCGTCGTTAATTTAAAAAGTTTTTTTTACAATATTAATAAAAAACTACTACTTTTGTTGCCATAGTACGATTTATCAATAGATTGCATTCCACACATTTAATTAATTGATAAGTATAAAACTTATTGTAATATTCATTTATAATATTCGATAATGGAAAAGCGTACATTAAATTTCTGGCAAATTTGGAACATGAGTTTCGGGTTTCTAGGGATACAATTCGGATTTGCCCTTCAGGGCGGATTTATGTCAAGAATTTTTCAAGATCTTGGAGCAGCAAAAGATGATATTCCGTTGCTTTGGATAGCCGCACCTTTAACAGGATTGCTTGTACAACCCATAATTGGTTATATGAGTGATAGAACTTGGAGCCCTAAATGGGGTAGAAGGAGACCTTATTTTTTAATAGGAGCAATCTTAAGCTCATTAGCATTATTTTTAGTTCCTCACTCTTCAGTTTTATGGGTGGCAGCTGGCTTTCTTTGGATTTTAGATGCCTCCATTAATATTTCTATGGAACCATTTCGAGCTTTGGTAGCAGATAAGCTTCCAGAATCTCAGAGATCTTATGGTTTTGTTGTTCAAACTTTAATTATTGGTATTGGAACATGGGTAGCAAGTAATTTACCCTGGATGGTTTCTAAATTAGGTATTAGTAATTCAGGCGAACCCGGAGTGGTTTCTATGTCTGTAAAAGTGGCTTTTGCTATTGGTGCACTTGTATTTTTATTGAGCATACTTTATACTGTTTTTACAACAGATGAATATCCGCCAGAAGATATGAAGGCTTTTGAGGAGGAGAAGCTCGAAAAAAACAATTTCATAAAAGATATTGTAGATAATATTGGTAGCATGCCATTAACAATGAAAAAGCTTGGTTTGGTCCAATTTTTCTCATGGTTTGCTTTTTTTACAATGTGGTCTTTGGCAAACCCCGCTTTAACAGAGCATGTCTTTAAAACTCCTGCACCTCAAGAAACAGCCTATAACATGGCAGATTCGGTTCAGGCAGAAGCCTATAAAATAGCAAATACAAAGTTTCAAGAATCTTCTAATTCAGTAGGTTCTGCTATGGGAATTTACGGATTATCTTCTATGGCATTTGCACTATTATTAACCTTTTACACATCTAAACGAACCATAAACAGAAAGTTTGTACATTTTTTCTCATTGTTTCTTGGGGGTGTTGGTTTTTTATTGATGAATTATGCATCACCAGAAAACCTAAAATACTGTTTTGTACTGATAGGTTTTGCTTGGGGTAGTATTTTATCTATGCCATATGCAATGTTATCTAGCTCGGTAGATCCGAAAAAAATGGGCGTAATCATGGGAATTTTTAACATGTTTATTGTTATACCTCAAATTATAGCAGCCCTTGGTGGTATTAACTATGTATCTAGCCTTTTGGGTGAAGAAGCTATTCATGCCATGACAATTGCTGGAATTAGTTTAATAATTGCTGGTTTTTGTAACTTATTAATTACCAATAAAAATGCAATCAGTTATCAAGCAGAAAATTAAAGAATGAATACAAAAGGATTTATATTCGATTTAGACGGAGTTATTGTAGATACAGCTAAATATCATTATTTAGCGTGGAAAAAATTAGCCAATCATTTAGGTTTTGAGTTTACAGAAACTCATAACGAATTGTTTAAAGGAGTTAGTAGAAAACGCTGCTTAGAAATTTTATTAGATATAGGTAGTGTAAACGCAACTAAAGAACAGTTTGATACTTGGATGGTTGAAAAAAATATTGACTATTTAAAGTATATTGAAAAAATGGACGCCTCAGAAATTTTACCTGACGTTCCAAAAATATTAGAGTTTTTAAAGAAAAATAAACTTCCTATTGCACTAGGGTCTGCAAGTAAAAATGCGCAACCTATTTTAGAAAAAGTTGGATTGTTACATTATTTTGATGCAATTGTAGACGGTAATAATGTTACAAAAGCAAAACCAGACCCAGAAGTTTTTTTATTGGCAGCCAAACAACTAGGTGTAAAGCCAGAAAATTGTATTGTATTTGAAGATGCAGTAGCAGGAATAGAAGCAGCCAATAATGCAAATATGACAAGTGTAGGAATTGGAGATGCCCAAATATTAAATGAGGCAAAATTTAATTTTAAAAACTTTACAAAAATAGATATCAACTTCTTAACTAGGTTGATACATGCATAAGCATACCTAATATAAAAAAATAAAAAAGAAAAAAATAAGAAAGAAAAAGCTTGAAAGAGTTTTTAATAAATATGTAAAGTAATTTATTTTCTTTCTTTTTCTCTAAAAGTATAAAAATGAATCAAGATTATATTCAGCCAAACGCTTGGTCAATTATAGAAGATGGATTTGATGCCACCAGAGTAAAATCCTCAGAAAGTTTATTTAGTATTGGAAACGGTGCTATGGGACAACGTGCAAATTTCGAAGAAACATATACAGGAAAAACTTTTCAAGGAAGTTATATAGCAGGAGTGTATTATCCTGATAAAACAAGAGTTGGATGGTGGAAAAATGGGTATCCAGAGTATTTTGCCAAAGTGCTAAATGCCCCAAGTTGGATAGGAATAAACGTAACAGTTAATGATGAAAGCTTAGATTTACACACCTGTAAAGAAGTTTCAAAATTTAAAAGAGAATTAAACATGAAAGAAGGTTGGTTGTCTAGAAGTTTTGAGGCGTTGCTTAAAAATGATGTAAGAATTAAAGTAGAGACTATTCGTTTTTTAAGTTTAGATTTAGATGAAGTAGGTGCCATTAATTATACTGTTACACCTTTAAATACATCTGCTAAAATTACCTATGCTCCTTATTTAGATGCAGGCATTACTAATGAAGATACAAACTGGGATGATCAGTTTTGGGATGTTTTAAAAGTGGAGCAGCATAAAGAGCAATCTTTTATAGAGGCAAGAACCATGAAAACACATTTTTACACGTGTACATTTATGGAGTCTCGTTTATTTTTGAATGGCTCGGAGATTAACTCAGATTTTATAAATAGTAGAACAGAAAAAACTATAACCACAACTTACACACAAGAAGTTTCTGTAAATGATTCGTTTACGATTCATAAATTTGGAGGTTATGTGGTGGACAGAAATCATAAAAAAGAAACATTACAAGCGGCAGCAGAGAGGGCTTTAGAAAAAGCAACTACTTTAGGTTTTAACAATTTGTTAGAGCAACAAAAAAAAGCGTGGGCAAAGATTTGGCAAATGTCAGATATTACAATTAAAGGAGACATAAAAGCCCAGCAAGGTATTCGATTTAATATTTTTCAATTAAACCAAACGTATTTAGGAACCGATGCCTCTCTAAATATCGGTCCAAAAGGATTTACTGGAGAGAAATACGGTGGAAGTACCTATTGGGATACAGAAGCGTATTGCATTCCTTTTTACATGGCAACAAAAGACCAATCGGTTGCAAGAACTCTATTAGAGTACAGGTATAATCATCTAAATAAAGCCATAGAAAATGCAGAAAAATTAGGTTTTTCTAACGGAGCAGCATTATATCCTATGGTAACTATGAATGGAGAAGAATGCCACAATGAGTGGGAAATTACTTTTGAAGAAATTCATAGAAATGGCGCTATTGCATTTGCTATTTATAACTACCATAGGTTTACTAACGATTACACTTATATTCCAGAAAAAGGCTTAGAAGTACTAATAGCTATTGCACGTTTTTGGTATCAAAGAGTAAATTTTTCGAAAGAAAAAAATAAGTATGTAATGTTAGGTGTAACAGGGCCAAATGAGTATGAAAATAATATTAACAATAATTTCTATACCAATTACATTGCAAAATGGTGTTTAAACTACGCTTTAGAAAATATAGAAGTAGTAAAAAGAGATTATGCTCAAGACTATACAAGAATTAAAGATAAAGTTGAGTTTAGCGATGATGAGTTACAGGGTTGGAAAAAAGTAGCAGATAATATGTATTTTCCATACTCAGAAAAACACCAGGTTTTTTTGCAACAAGATGGTTTTTTAGATAAAGAATTAATAACAGTTGCAGATTTGGATAAAAATCAAAGACCTATTAACCAAAAGTGGAGTTGGGATCGTATTTTGCGTTCACCTTATATTAAGCAAGCAGATACTTTACAAGGTTTTTACATGTTCGAAGACCATTTTACGACAGAAGAGTTAGCACGTCATTTCGATTTTTACGAACCATTTACGGTGCATGAAAGTTCACTTTCTCCCTGTGTACACAGTATACAAGCTGCAAAATTAAACAGAATGGACCAGGCGTACGAATTCTACTTAAGAACCTCTCGTTTAGACTTAGATGATTACAATCATGAAGTAGAAGAGGGCCTTCATATAACATCTATGGCAGGTACATGGATGAGTATAGTAGAAGGTTTTGGAGGAATGAGAGTTCAAGATAACACACTTTGTTTTGCTCCTAAAATACCGAAGGAATGGGAGTCTTATTCTTTTAAAGTTAATTTTAGAAATCAAGTTTTAAAAGTAGTGGTTCATCAATCAGAAACGTTGTTCGAATTGGAAGGAACATCAGATTTAAACATTAAAGTTAATGGCAAATCTTTTTTAGTATCACCAAACAATTTGGTAACCATATAAAAGTTATAAATAGAACTCCAAAAACCTTAGTATAATGGTTTTTGGAGTTTTTTAAAACAACAACCAATGAAATATTTTAAAGCTATTTATCCACTATTATTAGTACTTTTTTTTGCATGCAATAATTCTTCTATTAAAAAAGAGGATACTATTGTTTCGAAATTGAAAATTACAGATTCATTAGAAAGGGTAGAGCCACCAAATTGGTTTGTTGGGTTTAAAAATACCTCTTTACAACTATTAGTAAAGGAACCTAATATTGGTAATTTTACTCCTAGTATATCTTATGAAGGAGTTCAAATTAAAAAAGTTCATAAAGCAACTAGCAATAATTACTTGTTTATAGATTTGGTAATTTCTGAAAAAACCAAACCAGGAAAATTTAATATTGTTTTTACAGCTACAGGAACATCGGAAAAAGTGCATACATACGAGCTAAAGGATAGAGAAAAATCACCCGAAAAATATGTTGGTTTTAATAGTGCAGATGTTCTTTATTTGATTACACCAGATCGTTTTGCAAATGCCAATATTTCTAATGATATTGATATTTCTATGAAAGAAAAAACAATTGATAGAAAAGATGATTATGCACGTCATGGAGGTGATATTAAAGGAATTACAAATCATTTAGACTATATTGATAGTATGGGTTTTACAGCAATTTGGTCATGCCCATTGCTGGTAAATGATATGAAAAAATCTTCGTATCATGGTTATGCAATAACAGATTTATATAAAATAGATCCACGATTTGGAACTTTAAAAGAGTATAGAGAATTGGCAGATAAAGCTGCTGAAAAAGGTATAAAATTAATTATGGATCAGGTAGCGAATCATTGTGGTAGCGAACACTGGTGGATGAAAGATTTACCTTTTAATGATTGGTTAAATTATCAAGAAAATTTTGAGAAAAATGGAACTTTAATAACTTCTAATCATAGAAGAACTACCAACCAAGACTTATATGCATCAAAAGTTGATGCCGCTCAAAATACGAAAGGTTGGTTTGTGAATTCTATGCCAGATTTGAATCAGAAAAATCCATTTATGGCCAAATACATCATACAAAACAGTATTTGGTGGATAGAAACTATTGGCTTAAGCGGTATAAGACAAGATACATATCCTTATCCAGACAAAGAGTTTATGAGTAATTGGGCGGGAGCAATTATGGCAGAATATCCAAATTTTTCTATTGTTGGAGAAGAATGGAGCTATAATCCTTTACTTATTGGGTATTGGCAAAAAGGGGCCAATAATCGTGATGGTTATGAGTCTAACTTATCATCGACAATGGATTTTGCTATGCAAAAAAAAATTGTAGAAGCTTTAAATGAAAAAGAAAGTTGGGATACTGGTTTAGTGAAAATTTACGAGGGTTTAGCAAATGATTTTCATTATGCAAGTCCGAAAGACTTACTTACTTTTCCTGATAACCACGATATGAGTAGAATTTTTACCCAATTAAATGGAAATATAACTCTTACTAAAATGGCACTATCTGTTCACTTAACTTTACCAAGAATTCCACAAATTTATTATGGAACAGAAATTTTAATGAACGACTTTAATAAACCAGGAGACCATGGTTTAATTCGAACAGATTTTCCTGGAGGTTGGCAAAATGATGTTGTGAATGCATTTGATGGAACTGGCTTAACTAGTAGTCAGATAGAAATGCAACGATTTCTTAAAAAATTACTGAATTTCAGAAAATCATCAAAAGCAATTCATACAGGTAAAACAGTACATTTTGCACCAGTAAATGGAGTTTACTTTTTATTTAGAATTCTTGAAGATGAAGTGGTTGTAACGATTATTAATAAGAATGATAATCCGCTAAAAATTGATTTAAACCGTTTTAACGAGATTGGATTACAAGGAAAAATAGTAAAAAATATTATAACAGATGCCACTATTCGTTGGAGTGACTCACTAAGCTTAACTAGTAAAGGAAGTATTATATTAACCACTAAGTTGTAGTAATTAAATTTTTTTAAAGTTTTGTAACCTCTGTAACTTGTAAATGTTAGTAAATGAAAACTATAAAAATTGTAATTATTGTCCTTTTTTTATCTGCCTATTCTTGGGCACAAAATTCAGGACGAATTTTTAAGGATGCAAAATTTTTAAAGGGTAATAAATTTGAGATAGCAGTTTCTGATGGTAATTATATAATTCAATTTTATTCTGATAAAATTGTAGAAACCTTGTTTGTGCCAACTTATCAAACAGTTTCTTCAGCTTCTCATGCAGTTGTATTGTCACCTCAAAAAATATCCATAAATATTAATGAAACAGCTAATAGAGTAACTTATGCCTCTAACGGAATTAAAGTCGTTATTGATAAAAAACCTTTTAAAATTAGTTATTTTTATAGAGGAGCCCTTGTTACATCAGAAAAAAGGGGATACTATATTTCAGACCATATTCCATTAGAAGCGGTAAAAGAAAATATTATAGCAGCAGAAACAGAGAAAATTGAATTTAATTTATCAGAAAGCGAAGTTTTATACGGAACAGGTTCGAGGGCTTTAGGAATGAATAGGCGAGGGCACCGTTTGCCTTTGTTTAATAAAGCCCATTATGGGTATGAAAACTATTCGGAATTAATGAATTTTACACTTCCAATAGTAATTTCTTCAAAAAAGTACATGCTACATTTCGATAATGCTCCTGTTGGTTATTTAGATTTAGATAGTAAAAAAGACAACTCTTTAACCTATGAAACCATTTCTGGAACAAAAAAATACCAAGTAATTGTAGGAAACTCATGGGAAAATTTAATTGATAATTACACCAAATTAACAGGCAAACAACCCTTACCACCAAGGTGGGCGTTGGGTAATTTTTCTAGTCGGTTTGGGTATCATTCACAAGCAGAAACAGAAAGAACAATAGCCAAGTTTAATGAAGAAAATATACCTGTAGATGCTGTTATTTTAGATTTGTATTGGTTCGGAAAAGACATTCAAGGAACCATGGGTAATTTAGAAGTTTTTAAAGATTCTTTTCCAGATATGAAAGGAATGATTTCTAACTTTAAAAAGAAAGGTGTAAAAACTATTTTAATTACAGAGCCATTCATTTTATCAAATTCAAAGAGGTGGGATGAAGCAACCAAAGAAAATATTTTAGCAAAAGATTCTGTAGGAAATCCTGCAAAGTATGATTTTTACTTCGGAAATACTGGCATTATTGATATTTATAAGAAAGAAGGGAAAGTTTGGTTTTGGAATATTTATAAAGATATTTTGAACATGGGAGTAAAAGGGCTTTGGGGAGATTTGGGAGAGCCAGAAGTACATCCTCATTGGGTGCAACACCAAACGGGTTCTGCAAACGAAGTTCATAATACGTATGGCCATGATTGGGCAAAATTAATTTATGAAGGTTATAAGAGAGATTATTCTAATGAGAGACCTTTTATTTTAATGCGTTCGGGAGCTGCTGGTTCTCAAAGATTTGGAATGATACCCTGGTCTGGGGACGTAAGTAGAACTTGGGGAGGATTAGAAAGTCAACCAGAAATTGCTTTACAAATGGGGTTGCAAGGCTTTGGTTATATGCACTCAGATTTGGGTGGTTTTGCAGGCAGTAATTTAGACGATAATTTATATGTTCGTTGGTTACAGTATGGTGTTTTTCAGCCAATTTTTAGACCACATGCTCAAGAGGATGTAGCTAGCGAACCTGTTTATAGAAGTGATAACGCAAAGAGTCTATCAAACAAGGCAATAGAGCTTCGTTATCAACTTTTACCCTATAACTATAATCTTGCGTTTGAAAATCATACAAAAGGAACCCCTTTAATGAGACCTATTTTTTTTGAAGAAGAGACTAAAGAGATGGCAAATTATTCTAAGTCTTATTTATGGGGAAAAGATTTTTTAATTACCCCAATATTAAAAGATTCTGTAGTAAATAAAGAAATTTATTTTCCTAAAACTAATAATTGGTTTAATTTTTATACCGACAATAAGGTCAAGGGAGGAGTTTCTAAAGAAATTATTTTACATAAAAATTATATACCAACTTATGTAAGAGCGGGAGCATTTATTTTAACAACTCCAATTAAGCAATCTACAGATTTTTATACAGGAAAAGAGTTTATGCTACATTACTATCACGATGATGAGGTAATAACTTCTAAAAGAACTTTTTATAATGATAATGGAACAGTTTCTAACCCTATAGAAAAAGGTGTTTATGAAATTTTATCATTTCAATCTACACTTAAAAAGAATTTTTTAAAGTTTAACTTCAATGCCACACTTGGCAAAAATTGGCAAGCATCATCCAAAACAATAGAAATTAAACTACACAATATAACATGGGTACCTAAAAAGGTACTTGTAAATGGTAAAAAAACTTCATTTAATTTAACTAACAATGTGCTAAGTTTATCTGTGAATTGGAATACCAATAAAAGTGTAAAAATTAAAATAGCAACAAAGTAAAAGACACCATGAGAAAATTTATAGTATTTTTATCCCTTTTAATCGCTGTAATAACTGTTGGTTGTTCATCAGAGAGGTCATCTTCAGAAATGCAAAATCTAGAAATTGGTAATTCACAAAAAAAGGTTGTTTACCAAGTTTTTACTCGCTTATTTGGCAATACAAATACTACAAACAAGCCATGGGGAACTTTGGAAGAAAATGGCGTTGGAAAATTTAATGATTTTACCGATAAAGCGCTTTCCGAAATAAAAAAATTAGGAGTAACTCATATATGGTTTACAGGTGTTCCACATCATAATGTTATTACAGATTATAGTTCATTTGGTATTTCAAATGACGATCCGGATGTGGTAAAGGGACGTGCAGGTTCACCTTATGCAGTAAAAGATTATTACAATGTAAATCCAGATTTAGCAGAAAACGTTACCAACCGTTTAGAAGAATTTGAAGCATTAATTGCACGAACACACCAACAAAATTTAAAAGTAATTATTGATATTGTACCCAATCACGTTGCAAGAAACTACCATAGTGTAACGAACCCTAAAGGAGCAAAAAATTTTGGAGCAGAAGATAATACATCTGTTGCATATGACGTAAATAACAATTTTTATTATGTGCCAGATGAAGCATTTGAAGTTCCAGATTTTTTGAATGGTTATAGGCCGCTTGGAGGAGAAAATCATCCTTCGTCAGATAAAAAATTTAATGAATACCCTGCAAAATGGACAGGCAATGGGTCTCGTTCTGCCAAACCTAGTTTTTATGATTGGTATGAGACTGTAAAAGTAAATTATGGTATTTCTCCAGAGGGTAAAAAAGATTTTGAAGAACTTCCAGAAGGATTTGAAAACGAAAATTATAAAATACATTATGCTTTTTGGAAAGATAAAACGGTTCCTAACTCATGGACAAAGTTTAAGGATATTTGTTTGTATTGGATACAAAAAGGAGTAGATGGCTTTAGGTATGATATGGCAGAAATGGTACCAGTAGAGTTTTGGAGTTATCTAAATTCTAATATAAAAATGAAAAATCCGAATGCTTTTTTATTAGCAGAGGTATACAACCCTAGTTTATATAGAGATTATTTAAAGAAGGGAAAAATGGATTACCTTTATGATAAAGTGCAGTTGTATGATACCCTAAAAAATATTATTCAAGGTAAAGGACTAACCGATAATATTCCTCCAATAATTAAAGACCTAGAAGACATTGAACATCATATGTTACATTTTTTAGAAAATCATGATGAGCAACGAATTGCAAGTAAAGAGTTTGCAGGAAATGCAAATAAAGGAAAACCAGCAATGGTAGTTTCAGCAACAATATCTTCATCACCAACAATGATTTATTTTGCTCAAGAATTAGGAGAAGATGGTTCAGAAAATGCTGGTTTTGGTACACCTTCTAGAACTTCAATTTTCGATTATATAGGGGTTCCAACTTTACAGAGATGGATGAATAACGGAAAATTTGACGCAGGTAAATCTACTAAAGAAGAAGTAGAATTAAGAGATTTTTACAAGCGTCTACTTAATTTTACAATTAACAGTAAAGCATTAATGGGTACTTATTTCGATTTGCATTCATTTAATAGAAGTGCAACTAAAAATTATAATAGTAGTTTAATTTCTTATGCTCGTTTTAAAGAGGATGAAAAACTATTAATAGTTGCAAATTTTAATGAAAATGAATCGTATAGTTTTGAACTCAAATTACCAAAATATTTAATTGATTTATGGCAATTAAAAGAAGGTAAATACCATTTAAAAGATCAACTATATAACACTCAAACTGCATTATTAAATGTGAAAAATTCAGAAGCAACTGTTCAAATTAATATACGCCCTTTACAATCTTTAATACTTCAACTTAACTAATATCAAAAATGAAACAACTATTTTTTATAATTTTTATGGCAACTATTTACAGTTGTCAGAATAATTCACCGGCATCGAAGGAAGAGAAAGCAAAAGATTTTGTTTGGGAAGGAGCAAATATTTATTTTTTATTAACAGATCGTTTTAATAATGGAGATACGTCAAATGATATTAATTTTAATAGAAAAAAGGATGCCTCGGTTTTAAGAGGTTTTGAAGGGGGAGATTTAAGAGGAATTACCCAAAAAATAAAAGAAGGCTATTTTACAAATTTGGGAATTAACGCAATTTGGATGACTCCTATTGTAGAGCAAATTCATTCTAGCACAGATGAAGGAACAGGTAAAACTTATGGTTTTCATGGTTATTGGACAAAAGATTGGACAGCTATTGATCCTAATTTTGGAACAAAGGAAGATGTAAAAGAGTTGGTAGAAGCAGCACACAGTAAAGGTATACGTGTTGTGTTAGATGCTGTAATAAACCATACGGGTCCAGTTACCGAGTTAGACACCGTTTGGCCTTCTTCTTGGGTACGGACAAGTCCTAAATGTACCTATGAAAATTATAAAAACACTGTAGAATGCACATTGGTTGCAAATTTACCAGACATTAAAACAGAAAGTAATGATGCTGTTTCATTACCACCACAATTGGTTAAAAAATGGAAAAATGAAGGCAGGTATGAACAGGAAGTTGCTGAGTTAGATGCTTTTTTTGAAAAAACAGGACACCCAAGAGCTCCACGATTTTACATTATGAAATGGTTAAGTGACTATATTACAGAATTTGGTATAGATGGTTATCGAGTAGATACTGTAAAGCACACAGAGTTTTCTGTTTGGCAAGAGTTTAAAAAAGTTTGCGATGCTGCATTTGCAGAGTATAAGAAAAATAATCCTGATAAAGTTTTAGATAAATCTGATTTTTATTTGGTTGGCGAAGTTTATAATTATGCTATATCTCATGGAAAATCATTTGATTTTGGTGATAAGAAAGTCAATTATTTTGATAAAGCATTTCATAGTTTAATTAATTTTGAATTGAAATGGAACGTAAAGCAACTATCAGAAAAACAGGTTTTTAAAAAATATGATTCTATTTTAAATAGTGAGTTAAAAGGATACGGAATTTTAAATTATTTAACTTCTCATGACGATGGTCAACCTTTTGATAAAGAAAGAGAAATGCCATACAAAACAGCTACAATGTTACTGCTTACACCAGGATCTTCTCAAGTTTATTACGGTGATGAGTCGGTTAGAGATTTGTCTATTGAAGGAGCCAATGGAGATGCAACATTAAGGTCTTTTATGAACTGGAATGATATTTATGAAAACAATGAAACAAAAAATATTTTATCTCACTGGCAAAAATTAGGTCAGTTTAGAGCAAATCACATGGCAGTTGGTGCAGGAAAGCATCAACTTATTTCAGAAGCAAATGGACTCGTTTTTTCGAGAGCTTGGAATAATGATCAAGTAGTTATTGGTATCAATTTACCAAAAGGAGAGAAGTTAATAAAAGTATCTTCAATTTTTAGTGAAGGAGAACTTTTAAGAGATGCTTATTCCAATCAAAAAATCTCAGTAAAAGACGGAATTGTAGTTTTAAATTCTAAATATAATATTGTATTATTGGAAAAAATATAGTCACAAATGAAAAATAGTATCCTAATTATCTTCTCTATATCGTCATTAATTTTATCCTCATGTAGTGTAAAATCTTCTAAAGTTACTTCTCCGGATGAAAATATTTCAGTTAATTTTCATCTATCAGATGAAGGCCAATTCTATTATACAATTCATTATAAGAACAAAACAGTTATAGATACTTCTTATGTAGGGTTTTCTCTTGTTGATGCACCTAATTTAGAAAAAGGATTTATTGCTTCTGTAAAAAAGCCAGCCACTGTTAATGAAACATGGCAATTGCCATGGGGAGAACAAGAAGATGTGGTTAATAATTATAACGAAGTTCGAGTTGAATTAAAAGAAAAAGAAATATTAAAAAGAGAGGTAAACTTAATTTTTAGAGTTTATAATGATGGTGTAGGTTTTAGGTACGAATTTCCGTTACAAGAAAATTTATCTGAAGTGTTAATTGCTGATGAAAAAACAGAGTTTAACCTAACAGAAGATTATAAAACTTTTTGGATTCCTGGAGATTGGGATATTTATGAGCATTTATATAGAACTACTAAATTATCCGAAATTAATGCCTTAACCTATGCAAATCATGATGATTTAGCGCAAACTTATATTCCAGAAAATGCTGTAAATACACCTGTAACATTAGTTGGTAATACTGGTTTACATCTCAGTTTTCATGAAGCAGCATTATTAGATTATTCTGGTATGACCTTAAAAGTTAATCCAGATGAATTAAAATTTACAAGTAACTTAGTAGGATCTAAAAACACCAATTACAAGGTAAAACGTAAAACTCCCTTTGTTACCCCTTGGAGAACTATTCAAATAGCAGAAAATGCTCCAGATTTAATTGAATCAAATCTCATTTTAAATTTAAACGAACCAAATAAACTTGGAGATGTTTCTTGGTTTACTCCTATGAAATATACCGGTGTTTGGTGGGAAATGCATTTGGGTAAATCTACTTGGGATTACGGTATGGAAATGGTGGAAGGAAAATGGAAAGATACCGGAAAGGCACATGGTAAGCATGGCGCAACTACAGAAAATGTAAAACGTTTTATCGATTTTTCTTCGAAGAATAATATTGGTGGTGTTTTGGTAGAAGGTTGGAATACAGGCTGGGAGCGATGGATTGGTTTTGAAGACCGAGAAGGGGTTTTTGATTTTGTTACACAGTACCCAGATTACAATATGGATGAAGTAACTGCTTATGCCAAAGAAAAGGGAGTTCAAATTATTATGCATCATGAAACTTCTGCGGCAACAGAAACCTATGAAAAGCAACAAGATACAGCATATGCACTCATGCAAAAATATGGAATGCATAGCGTAAAGTCTGGTTATGTGGGTAAGATTTTACCAAAAGGAGAGTACCACCATGGTCAGTATATGGTAAACCAATATAATAATGCTGCAATTAAAGCAGCAAAGTATGAAGTAGCAGTAAATGCACATGAACCAATAAAAGCAACGGGTTTACGCCGAACATATCCTAACATTATTTCAAGAGAAGGACTGCGAGGTCAAGAGTTTAACGCATGGGCTTCGGATGGTGGTAATCCTCCAGAACACCTTTCTATTGTTGCGTTTACCAGAATGTTGGCAGGACCAATAGATTTTACACCAGGTATTTTTAACATAAAGTTTAATGAGTACAAAGATAAAAACCAGGTAAACACTACATTGGCTCATCAATTAGCGTTGTATGTAGTAATTTATAGTCCCATTCAAATGGCAGCTGATCTAGTAGAACACTATGAGGCAAATTTACCCCCTTTTCAATTTATTAGAGATGTTGGGGTAGATTGGTCTCAAACAAAAGTTTTAAATGGAGAAGTGGGAGATTTTGTAACTATTGCCAGAAAAGAACGTGAAACAGAAAGTTGGTTTGTTGGTGGAATTACTGATGAGGTTTCTAGAAAAATTTCAATTGATTTTAGTTTTTTAGATGCTAATATACCTTATGAGGCAATTGTGTATAAAGATGGAGAAAATGCTCATTGGAATGATAATCCGTTAGATATAAAGATAGAACCTTTAGAGGTAAATAGTAGTTCCAAGCATACTTTTACATTAGCTGCTGGTGGTGGTTTTGCAATTAGTATTAAGAAAAAAGACTAATCTTTTGTAGCTTTTTCAAACTCATTAATCATTATAATAGCCCAAATTACAACGCAAACTCCAACAAAAATTGAAAGGTATAATACAATATTATCTGCGCTCACGACTAATTAATTTTATGTAAATAATTACTCCTAAAAGCGTAGGAGCCCATAAGCCAAGAAAAATTCCATGTAATTTATTTCCTGTCAAGAAAAGGTATTCTGCTACAAGTATAATTAGTACGCAAAGCAATAGTACTAAAAAGTTAAGAATTCCTAATTTTTGTATAAGACGCATTTAAATTTAAATTTTCTATTTCATAAATGTAAAAAATTTAAACTTTAAAAAAAAATGAAATTGTCTTATATTTTTTTAATTGAGCATTTAAGAGTATATTAAGCCCATATAAACTATACAGTAATTTTTATTTTTATTTTAACTGTTTGTTTAATAGGTTTTTATGATTTTATAAATCCAAACAAAATATGAGTTCATTAAAAAAAAGCAATACAATTTATTTATTGATATTTTTGATCATTCATTCTGCAACTTCATATGCTCAAGAACTCCCTCCAATAGATGTTTTTACTACAGAAATGTATTCAGGTGGTAATCAGAATTGGTCTATTTCACAAGCTTCCAATAAGTATATATATGTTGCTAATAATAAAGGTCTTTTAGAGTATAATGGTGCTGAATGGAATTTGTATCCTACACCAAACGAGACTATAATGAGGTCTGTAAAGTGTATAGGCGATAAGATTTTTACTGGTTTTTTTAGAGATTTTGGTTATTGGAAAAAAAATGATGTTGGCTTTTTAGTTTTTCATTCAATTGTTTCAGAGAACTCTATAGAGATGTTTGAGGACGAGCAAATTTGGGAAATTATTAAGTTAGAAGATTGGGTATTGTTTAAGTCTTTAGAACGAATTTTTCTTTATAATTTAAATAACAAGTCGCTCAAGGTAATTAATGGACAAAATGTTATTACAAAAATAGAAAAGGTAAATGGAGTTGTCTATTTTCAAGAATTAGGAAAAGGGATTTTTAAAATTGAAAATGGAGAACCTCAGTTATATTCCGATAACTCAATTTTAAAAAATGATAAAATAACGAGTATTTTCTACAAAAATGATAGACTATTTTTTCTAACACAAAAAAAAGGTTTTTTTTACTTTGAAGACACTCTTTTAAAGCAATGGAATATTCTTTCTAATTCATATTTAAAATCCAAAACCATATACAGTGCTAAAATACTTTCTAATGGTAAAATTGTATTAGGAAGTATTTCTAATGGTCTTATTGGTTTAACAGAAAACGGGGAAATAGATTATGTTGTAAATCAGAACTTTGGCTTGTCAAATAATACAATTTTATCAATTTTTGAGGATGTAGACAGTAATATTTGGCTAGGATTAGATAATGGAATTAATCTGTTAAATTTTAAATCAGCATTTAAATTCTTAGTAAATCAAAATAAGTTTTTAGGAACTGTATACTCCTCAATTATTTATAATAATTATTTGTATATAGGAACAAATCAAGGATTGTTTTATAAAAGTTATAATTCTAATGAAGATTTTAAATTTCTAGACAAAACACAAGGTCAGGTCTGGAGTTTGAGAAATATAGATGGCACTTTGTTTTGTGGTCATGATTCAGGAACTTTTATTATAAAGAATAATAAGGCGCAATTAATTTCTAAAAATCAAGGTACGTGGGATTTTAAAAAAATAAATTCACAAACTATACTTCAGGGTAATTATGATGGTTTGTATGTTTTACACCTTAAAAATAACCAATGGAAGGTAAGAAACAAGGTCGAAGGATTTAAAAACTCTAGTCGTTATTTTATACTCGATAATAACAACAAAGTTTTTGTTAATCATGAGTATAAAGGTGTATTTAAGTTAGAATTGAATGAAAGCTATACAAAGGTTTTAAAGGTAGAAAAAGATAGTTCTGTAAATAAGGGAATACATTCGAGTTTAGTTAAGTATATTGGAAATATTTTATACGCTTCTAAAAATGGTGTGTTTCGTTATGACGATTTATCAAATGGTTTTAAGTTAGATTCTGTGTACACCAATTTAATACCAATAAATAGTTTTACCTCAGCTAAACTTGTAGTAAATAAAACGAGTAATAAATTATGGGCTTTTAATAAAGAGGGTTTGAAGTTTATTAGTCCTGGAAAATTGAGTAGTCAACCAGTTTTAAGATCGGTTTTTATAAAAAATACATTGCTTAAAGGTGCTTCTGGTTTTGAGAATATTACTCATTTAGAAAACGAAAAATATATTATTGGAATTACAAACGGATACGCAATTTTAGATTTAAATAAGTTGTCATTACCAAATCAATTTGAAGTTGCTATCAATAAAGTTTCAAATTTTCAGTTAGAAAAGCCCTTAAAAAATATTCCTTTAAACTCAGAACCCACATTTAATAGTAAAGAAAATAGTATAGAGTTTACTTTTAGTGTACCTAATTATAGCAAGGAGTTGCTAAATTTATATCAATATAAGTTAGATGGATATACAACAAAATGGAGCGATTTTCAGCAATCAAACACTGTTTTCTACGAAAATTTACCTTACGGAGACTTTACTTTTAATGTAAGGGCAAAAATAGGGAGTTCGTTAAGTAGTAATATTGCCGCTTTTTCTTTTACTATTAACAAACCATGGTTTTTGTCTGGCGTAGCTTTATTCATTTACTTTTTAATTTTTTCTTGCTTAATGTACATTTGGTATTTATTTTCTAAAAGATATCATAACAAACAAAAGAAAAAGCTATTAGAGGACGCACAAAAAGAGTTAGAATTAAGAGAGCTAGAAAATTCACAAAAAATAATAAAACTAAACAACGAAAAATTAAGAGTAGATATTGAAAGTAAAAATAGAGAGCTTGCATCCTCTACTATGAACATCATAAAGAAAAATGATTTTTTAAATACGATAAAGTCAGAGTTGTTGCAAGGAGGTGAAAAACGAATTGCTAAGGTTGTGAAAATTATCGATAAAAATTTAAACAATACAGATGATTGGAAAATGTTTCAAGAGGCATTTAATAATGCAGATAAAAAGTTCTTGAAAAAGATGAAGTCTAAACACCCAGATTTAACTCCAAATGATTTAAGGTTATGTGCTTATCTCCGATTAAATCTGTCATCAAAAGAAATTGCTCCTTTATTAAATATATCACCTAGAAGTGTTGAAGTGAAGCGATATAGATTGAGAAAAAAGATGAATTTAGCACACGATGAGAACTTAACAAGTTATATTTTAGAAATATAATACCACATCATTACCTAATACAACCTATACATTACTACAACATTACTTTTTTTTACAAAAAAAAATATTTTTTAAATCCCCATTATTTTAGGCTACGAAAGCCATTTTTCTATATTAATATTGCGATGTATGTTTTATGTTGCGGTTTATTTTAGTAAATTAATAATAAAATGGTCTTAAATTTATAAAAAAATTAAAACAACTAATTCATGAGAAAACAAATCACTCTTTTACTTCTTTTGTTTGTTGGTATTTGTGCCACTGCACAAACCACAAATATTAAGGGAGTTGTTAAAGACGCAGCCAACGGAGATTTATTACCTGGAGTAAGCATTATTATTAAAGGAACTACTAAAGGAACTGAAACAGATTTTGATGGTGTTTACAACTTACAAGATGTGCCTAATGGAGCTATTTTGGTTTTTAATTACTTAGGTTACAAACAACAAGAAGTTGTGGTTAATAAATCTATAATTAATGTAACCTTAGAAATACAGGCAGAGGCATTAGATGAAATTATTGTGGTAGGTTATGGTAAGCAAAAACGGAAAGATGTTACCGGTTCTGTATCTATAGTAGGAGAAGAAACTTTTGAAGTTTTGAGACCAATTGATGCAACTACAGCATTGCAAGGTACCACCTCTGGTGTAGCTGTAAACTTATCTTCAGGGGCGCCAGGTGCTAAAGTAAATATTCTTATACGTGGAGTTAGTTCAAATACCAACAACCAACCGTTAACAATTGTAGATGGTTACGAGGGAGACTTAAATAGTATTAACCCAAACGATATAGAAACCATTACTGTTCTTAAAGATGCGCAAGCGGCTATTTACGGAATTAAAGGAGCAAATGGAGTAGTTTTGGTTACAACAAAAATTGGTAAGAAAAATAAAGCTCCTTCCGTAAGGTATGAAACTTTTGCAGCTCTTCAGCAAACAACAAGAAAATTGCCATATTTAAATGCCACCGAATATGCATTGGTTTTAAATGAGGCATATGGTGCTAGTGGCCAACCATTACCTTTTTCCGATGTGTCGCAATTAGGATATGGAACCAATTTTCAGGACGAATTATTTAACAATGCCATTTTAATGAATCACAACATTAGTGTATCTGGCGGAGGAGAAAATTTTAACTATTTTATTAGCGCTAGTAGAACAGAGCAGGATGGTATTATTGCCAAAGAAAATTCTAATTTTATTAGAAACAATATTAAAATTAATTTAGGAGTAGATATTTCCGATAAATTAAAGTTTTCTTTAATATCTAATTATTTTACTGCAGCTTCAGAAGGTTTCGATGGCTCTGTATTATTTAACGGATTAAATTATGCTCCAACTTTTGGGGCTTATGAAGATGATGTAAATAACTTTTTAGGAATTGAATTAATCAACCCATTAAATCAACTACAAAATACCTACAACGAAAATAATGGAAATGGTTTAGAAGGAAATTTTAAACTAGAATATAAACCTTTAGAAGGATTGACTCTTACATCTAGACTTGGTTATAAAATATACAACGAAAAAGGAAGAACCTTTACCCCAATTCAAAACTATGGTAGTAGTAAAGTATTTAATACTCCGCAGAGTTCTGTTTATCAGTTTAAACAAACATCTACAAGAGTTGTCTTAGAGACTTTTGCTAATTATGAAAAAACATTTGCAGAAGACCACAATACTACCTTCACTTTAGGAACAAGTGTGCAAAACGATTTATTTGACGGTATTTATGCAACCGGAATAAATGTGCCAAATAATTCATATGATTTTGCAGATTTAAGTTTAACAGACAAATTTAGCGATCAAAGGAGTTTAAATTCGGGCTTTAACGATATCCGTCTTATTTCGTATTTCTCTAGATTGCAATACGATTACAAAGGAAAGTATTTATTTTCTGGATTAGTCAGAAGAGATGCTGCATCAGTTTTTGACAAAAATTTGAGAGTAGATCATTTCTGGTCTGCCACAACAGGATGGAAAATCTCAGATGAAGAATTTTTAAGAGATAACAAAACTATTAGTTTTCTAAAGCTAAGAGCTAGTTATGGTACTTTAGGAAACCTTGTAGGTAATAATTTAAACAGGTCTTTTTTAAGCGGAGAAGGAACGTATGTTTTTGATGGAGTATTAGTAGATGGTGAGGCTCAAGGGAGATTGCCGAATCCTTTAGCACAATGGGAAACTGCTAAAAAGTTAGATATTGGTTTGGATATTAATTTATTTGATGATAAAATTTCTATCGTAGCAGATTATTTTGAAGAAAGTAGAGAGAACTTATTAATACAAAACTTTCCTGTATCGGGTATTTTAGGAACTGGTGCGCCAGGTGGTGGAAATCCAACTGTAAATGCTGGTACATCTAGAAATATTGGTGGGGAATTGGCAATTAATTATAAAGCTATAGACAATGAAAATTCTTCATTAAACCTATCCTATAACGTTACATACGTAAATAATGAAGTTACAGATGTAACAGGAGGCGCTTTCTTAGAAGGAGGTTCTTTTGCAATTGGAAATTTACCACCGTCTAGAATGGAAGTAGGACAACCGATCGGATATTTTTATGGATTGCAAACAGATGGAATTTTTCAAAACCAAGCAGAAATAGATGTACACCCTTCACAAAGTGCTTTGGGAGCATCTAACACTTCTCCAGGAGATATTCGTTATAAAGATATTAATGGTGATGGTAAAGTTGATGTAAATGACAGAACTAATATAGGGAAACCACAAGCAGATTTTTTTATGGGTTTTAATATTTCTGGAAACTATAAAAACTGGGATTTTGCTGCCTATTTTTATGCTGAATTAGGAAAAGACATTGTTAGGAATTACGAACGTTTTTTACCAAACTCAAACAAACCTAATTACTACTTAGGTAGGTGGAAGGGAGAAGGAACTAGTAATACAATTCCGAGACTTACAAATGATGCTACAAACAATAAACTGTTTTCAGACTTTTTCGTTGAAGATGGTTCGTTTTTAAGAATGCAAAACATACAAATTGGCTATACTTTATCGGATAATTTAGTCGAAAAAATAGGCATATCTAAGTTAAGATTATATACAAGTATTAATAACCTATTTACAATAACAGATTACTCTGGCTTCGACCCAACAATAAATGGAGGAGCAATTGGTGCGGGTATTGACTATGGAACGTATCCTTCCGCTAGACAGTTTATGTTAGGGTTAAATGTTGAATTTTAAAAAGAACAAGTAATGAAAAATTTCAGTAAAAAAATATCAGTTACTATTCTTGCAATTGCAAGTTTACTTATTGCGAATGGTTGTTCAGACGATTATTTAGACAATACAAAAATTTATGCAGAAGATTCTGAATCTTATTTTAACTCAGAATCCGATTATTACAACGCGCTTGTAGCTGCATACGACCCATTACAATCTACCTTTATTAATGTGTTAATGGGAGAAATTGCTTCAAATAATACTTTATGTGGTGGTGAGAGTGCCACCGATGTTCCGGGTTATCAACAAATAGATGATATGGTACATACTCCTGTAAATGCTCAATTACAAAATTTATGGGACTGGATGTACGGAGGTGTAAATAGAGCTTCTTACATCATAGAGTTTAGAGATAAAACAAACTTTACCGGTAAAGAAATTATTTTAGGTGAAGCTTATTTTTTAAGAGCATATTATAATTTTGAATTGGTAAAATGGTTTGGTGCAATACCTATTAAGCCAGAGGGAAGATTTTCTGTTGGTGATGAAAAAACCATTCCTAGATCGCCAGTAACAGAAGTGTATTCTTATATCGAGCAAGATTTAAAAAAGGCAGTTGCTAGTTTGTCTTACTCTGCGCCGCAGGTTGGTAGGGCTACGAAAGGTGCTGCAGAGGCACTTTTAGGAAAAGTATATTTATATCAAAATAAGTTTACAGAAGCTGCAAATGTGCTAGAAGATGTAATTACAAAAGGCCCTTACATGTTAGAGCCAGATTATGGTAAAATATTCGAATTTCAAGGAGAAAATGGTTCAGGTTCCGTTTTTGAAATTCAGTATACAGACATAGAAGGCGCAGGTTTTGGATGCTTACAATGTAGTGAAGGTAATGTAGCTGTAGGTTTTCAAGGTGTTAGAGGATATAACGGAGATTTGTTTACTTCAGGCTTTAGCTTTAATGTTCCAACTCAAGAAGTAGTGGATGAGTTTGAGGCTGGAGACAAACGTAAAGAGGTAGCTATTTTAGATATTGATGCATGGGCAGCTAGCACAGGAGCTAGTTTTACAGTAGGTTATGAACATACTGGGTATTTTAATAGAAAGTATTTACCAAGAAAAAGAAGTGCTACAGCGGCAGGAGATTTAAATCTTACGAACCCTAATAATTATCGAGCAATTCGTTTTGCAGATGTTTTGTTAATGGCTGCTGAGGCAAATAATAGAAAAGAAATTGCCAACGATACAAAAGCAAGACAGTACCTAAATAGAGTAAGAGCAAGAGCATTTGGCAATAGTAATAATGAAGTTACCGTAAGTGGTTCAGATTTAACTGCAGCAATTTATCATGAGAGACGTGTAGAGTTAGTAGGTGAAGGACATCACTTTTTCGACTTAGTTAGAACAGGTAGAGGTGCTGAAATTCCAGGATTTACAGAAAATAAAAACGAAGTTTTTCCAATTCCTCTAGAAGAAATTCAGTTTTCTCAAGGAAATTGGAGTCAAAATAATAACTACTAAAATATGAAAAACTTAAAAACAATATTCAAAGCACTTATCATATTTATATTTGTAAGTGCCTGTACAGAAAATAATAATTTAGATTTTTTACAGACTATTCCTCTGCCGTCAAATATTTCAGCAGCTTATAACCTTACACAAGATAATTCTGGTGTAGTTACCATTACACCTACTGCAGATGGGGCAATATCTTTCGACTTGCATTTAGGTGATGCCACCACAACACCTCAAAAAGTTGTTCAAGGTAAAAGTTTCACACATACTTACTTAGAAGGTACATATGATGTAAAAATAGTAGCCTACAACGCTGTCGGAAAAACAGCAGAGATTTCTCAACCATTGGTTGTTTCTTTTAAGGCGCCAGAAAATTTGGTTGTAACTATAGAAAATGATGCAGCGATTTCTAAACAAGTCAATATTACTGCAACTGCAGATTTTGCAGCCACCTACGATTTTTATTCTGGAGAGCAAAATGTAACACAACCTGTTGTGTCTGGTAATATTGGCGATGTAATTAACTATCAATATAAAGAAGCAGGAACTTACGATGTAAAAATAGTGGCCAAAGGAAGTGCAATTCAAACTACAGAATACATAGCATCTTTTGAAGTAACCGCCATTTTAGCACCTATAGAGAGTGTAGCAACGCCAGCAAGTAGAAATGATCAAGATGTGATTTCTATTTTTAGTGATGCTTATACAGATATCACAGGGGTTGATTATTATCCGAATTGGGGACAACAAACTCAGTATAATTTGTTTGATTTAAACGGTGATAAAATGTTACAGTATAGTAACCTAAATTATCAAGGTATCGATTTTTCTGGTAATGTTCAGGATGCATCAACAATGGAAACATTACATATTGATGTTTGGACAGCTGATGCCACAGAAATTAAGATTTTTCCAATAAGCTCCTCATCACCAGAATATTTTGTTACCAAAGCATTGGTTGCTAACCAATGGAATAGTTTCGAAATTTCATTGACAGATTTTACAGATCAAGGTTTGGTTATTTCAGATTTAAAGCAATTTAAATTTGAAGGCGCTGGTACAATATTTATAGATAACCTTTATTTCTACAAAGCTCCTTCTGCTGCTTCCGTGTTAACAGGAACTTGGAAGGTTGCACCAGAGGCTGGTTCTTTAAAAGTAGGACCATCTAAAGGAAGTGGAGAATGGTATTCAATAGATGCTGCAGGAGTTGCACAAAGAGCATGTTTTTTTGATGATGAATATATTTTTGGTGCAGACTCTAGCTTTCAAAACTCCTTGGGTGCTAGTACATGGTTAGAGGGTTGGCAAGGAGCTTCCCCAGATAGTTGCGGAACGCCAGTAGCCCCTCATGATGGTTCAACTGCTGCGACTTTTGTACATGATGTAACTACAAATAAATTAACTTTAAACGGATTGGGAGCTTACTTAGGGTTGCCTAAAGTATATAACGCTGGAGAATTACCAAATATAACAGTACCAAATTCTGTTACTTACGACATTACGTTGTCTAACAATAATACTGTTATGGAGGTAAGTATTGAAACTGGTTCTGGAGTCTTCTGGACCTATAAGTTAATAAAAGACGCTGCGGTGGTTGCTTCTCCGGTTGTAGGAACTTGGAAAGTAGCAGCAGAACCAGGAGCATTAAGAGTTGGTCCTGCAGCAGGAAGTGGAGAATGGTTTGCAATTGATGCAGCAGGTGTTACTGAAAGAGCATGTTATTTTGATGATACATATGTTTTTGATGCAAATGGAAATTTTGAGAATAAGCTAGGAGCAGATACTTGGGTAGAAGGATGGCAAGCTGGTTCGGATGCATGTAATACTCCTGTAGCACCTCACGACGGTTCTAACGCTGCAACTTTCGAATTTGATGCTACGGCAGGTACAATAAAGTTAAACGGAAAAGGCGCTTATTTAGGGTTGCCAAAAGTAAATAATACAAATGAACTAACAGACCCGGCAGCTGCTCCAGACAGTATTACGTATAATGTTACATTGTCTAACAATAACACAGAAATGGAAGTGATTATAGAGGTAGGAAGTGGAACCTTTTGGACATATAAGTTAGTAAAACAATAAAATTATAATGATGAAAAACTATAAAAATATATATACAGTTTTATTTTTTATGACTATGGCCTTTTTGGGTTGTCAAGAAAATGAATTTCAATTCGGAGAAATTGTACCACCTTCAAACATATCAGTAACCGTAAATATAGAGGGTGCCGATGATGCAAATCCGAATGGTGATGGAAGCGGTGTGGTACATTTTTCTGCTAAGGCAAACAATGCTGTTTCATTTGTATTTCATACAAACGGACAAGAAAAAGTAGCTCCTTCAGGAAATCAAACTATAAGTTTTAGTACTCAAGGTTTGGTAACCTATAACGTAAATGTGGTTGCAGTTGGTGCTGGCGGGGTTTCTTCCAGCAAACTAATTGAAGTTACTGTATTGTCTAATTACAAAGCACCTGAAGAATTAATAACAATGTTAACAAACAATGATTCGCAAACTTGGAGAGTAAAGTCAGAAGCTTTGGCACATTTTGGTGTAGGTCCGGCAGATGCAGTTTCTCCAATTTGGTATGCAGCAGCACCTGGAGAAAAATCAATTACAGGAATGTACGATGATGCTTATGTTTTTAATGTTGATGGATCTATTAAATATGTTACGAATAGTACAAATGACGATCCGTCGGAAGATGTTAGTGGTACAATTTTTGGTCAGGCTGCACCTATGGATCAAGAGTTAGGAAATGTGGGTATTTCTGCCAATCCTGGTGGTGAGTATGAAAACTATCCATTAGATGATTTTGAAGGAACTTGGATTTTAACAGCACCGAATGGTCAAGAAACAATATCTCTTTCAGGAAATGGATTTTTAGGATTTTATGTTGGTGGAGATCATACTTATCAAATAATTTCTAGAACAAGTAACGAAATGCTGCTAAAAACTATTGGTTTAGATGGTTTAGCCTGGTTTGTAGTTTTAACAACTGAATCTCCAGTAGATAACTCGCTAAATACAGCATATACAAATTTGGTTTGGCAAGATGAATTTGATGTTGATGGTGCACCAGACGCAACAAAATGGACTTATGACCTAGGTGCAGGTGGTTGGGGAAATCAAGAACTTCAAACCTATACCAATACAACTGATAATTCAATTGTAGAAGGAGGTTTTTTAAAGATTAAAGCAAAAGCAGATGGCGCATCCTATACTTCTGCAAGATTAAAATCTGAAGGATTATATGCCTTTACCTATGGTAGAGTAGAGGTTAGAGCAAAATTACCAGCCGCTCAAGGTACATGGCCAGCAATATGGATGCTTGGAGCAAACTTTAGCTCAGTTGGATGGCCAGCTTCTGGAGAAATTGATATTATGGAACAGAAGGGAACAGACAAAAATACCGTATTAAGTACTATACATTATCCAGGAAATTTTGGTGGTGGAGGACCTTCTGAATCAATAGAATTGGCAACTTCAACCACAGAGTTTCATAATTATACGTTAGAATGGTCGGCATCAGAAATTATTTTCGCTATAGATGATCAAGTATATCACACTTTACCAAATGATAGTACATTGCCATTTAATGCAGATTTCTTCTTAATCTTAAATGTAGCTATGGGTGGTACTCTAGGCGGAACTGTAGATGCTGCTTTTACAGAAGACATGATGGAAATTGATTACGTAAGAGTATATCAATAATAAAATATTAGTTTAAAAAAGGTCGAGTGTTTTACCATTCGACCTTTATTAATAGTTGTTAGCACAAATTACAAGATTTTACCCCAACTATAATTTGTAGGAGATTTCTATGGCCTTATCTCATATAAATTATCAACTAAAATAAAAGCGATATAGTTTCGCTACAAACAATTAAATGAATACTACTTCTCTTATAGCAAATAATTTTAAAAAGATTACTACTAATAATGGTAGTATGGTAAGCTTGAATAATGAAACTTTTTATAAAATATCCGATAGTCATACCATGCGTCCTTTTTTTATGACGATAGTATCAGACTCTAACCATTGGATGTTTATTTCTAGTAATGGAGCATTATCTGCAGGTAGAAAAAATGCACAATTTGCTTTATTCCCTTATTATACAGACGATAAAATAACTGCATTAGCAGAAACTACAGGTTGTAAAACAATTTTTAGAGTCCATAAAAATGACCGTACTTATTTGTGGGAACCTTTTTCAGAAAGAAATGAGGGACTTTATGATTTTTCTAGAAATATTTATAAAAATGTGTATGGCAATAAAATTATTTTTGAAGAAATTAATCACGATTTAAACCTTGTATTTTCATACGAATGGAATTCTAGTGATGTATATGGTTTTGTTAGAAAGGCAAAGCTTGTAAATACAAGTTCTGATAAAGTTTCTATAGAGGCCTTAGATGGTTTTCAAGATATTTTACCTTTTGGCGTAGGCTCCGAGCTACAAGCAAATGTAAGCAATTTGGTAGATGCTTACAAAAAAAGCGAATTAGAGAAAGAAATAGGTTTAGGAATTTATTCTTTAAGCGCTATAATTGTTGATAAGGCAGAACCTAGTGAAGCGTTAAAAGCAACTATTGTTTGGTCTAACGGAATTGAAAAGCCAACATATTTATTATCATCTCTACAAATAGATGCTTTTAGAAAAGGTTTTTCAATTAAAGAAGAAATAGATATTAGAGCAGAAAAAGGAGCATATTTAACAGTATTCAATTTTATTCTAGAAGGCAATTCTTGTAAAGACTGGTTGCACGTTGCAAATGTAAATCAGTCGATAAGCCAAATAGTTGCCTTATCTCAATTTAAAGCTACAACCAAAAACATAAAAGAGGTTTTAGAAAAGGACATTTTAAGTGGTACAAAAAAACTTATAAAATTAACAGCATCTGCAGATGGTTTGCAACTTACAGCTGATCATTTGATTAATACACGTCATTTTTCGAATACACTTTTTAATATTATGAGAGGTGGTGTTTTTGATAATAATTATCTAATAGAAAAATTAGATTTTTTGAATTACCTATCTAAAGCAAATACCAATGTTTACAATTCTAAAAGAGAGATGTTACACAAAATGCCAGCAACATTTAGTGTATCTTTTTTAAAAGAGTTTACAGAAAATGATTTAGATAAAGATTTTAAGAGGTTATCTTTAGAATACTTACCATTAAAGTTTAGTAGACGACATGGAGACCCGAGTAGACCATGGAATAAGTTTTCTATAAACACTAAAAACGAAAATGATGGCTCTAAAATACTAGATTACGAAGGAAATTGGAGAGATATTTTTCAGAATTGGGAGGCCTTAGCACATTCTTATCCGGGTTTTATAGAGAGCATGATTCACAAGTTTTTAAACGCCACTACTTTTGATGGGTACAATCCTTACAGAGTTACCAAAGGCGGTTTCGATTGGGAGGTGATAGAAGAAAATGATCCGTGGTCTTATATTGGTTATTGGGGAGATCATCAAGTTATTTATCTACTAAAGTTTTTAGAATTTGCAGAAAAACATTATCCAAATGAACTCTCTAAACTTTTTAGTTCTGCTATTTTTGTATATGCCAACGTTCCATATAAAATTAAATCTTACCAAGAAATTCTTAAAAACTCAAAAGATACTATAGATTTTGATTTTCAGCTAAATGAAAAAATTAACAAAGAAAGAGAGTATCTGGGAGCAGATGGAGCATTGCTAAAAAGTTACGATGGCGCTATATACAAAGTCAATTTAATTGAAAAAATATTGGCAACTCTTTTAGCCAAAGTATCTAATTTTATTCCAGAGGCTGGTATTTGGTTAAATACGCAAAGACCAGAGTGGAATGATGCTAATAACGCTTTGGTTGGAAATGGTGTTTCTATGGTAACACTTTACTATTTAAGAAGGTTTATTCATTTTTTTGAAGAATTAGTGTTAAAATCCAGTACGTTAGAGTTTGAATTATCTGAAGAGCTAGCTGTTTTCTTTAAAAATGTACACACTACACTTTTAGAAAACAAAAAAATATTAACAAGAAAGTTTACCAACAAAGAACGAAAACTTGTTTTAGATGGCTTGGCAGAGCCTGCTAGTAATTATAGAGTAAAAATTTATAAAAACGGATTTTCTACCAAAAAGCAGTCGATTTTAAAAGACGAATTACTTACGTTTTTAGATACAATAAAAGAGTATTTAGAGCACTCTATTAAAGCAAATAAGCGTGCAGATAATTTGTATCATGCTTATAATTTAATGACACTTAAAGGGACAGACGAAATAGAAATTTCTTATTTACCAGAAATGTTAGAAGGCCAGGTAGCTGTTTTAAGTGCTAAGTATTTATCTTCTAAAGAAGCGCTAGAGTTATTAAATGGTTTAAAAAATAGTGCCCTTTTTAGGCCAGACCAATACAGTTATATTTTATATCCAAATAAAGAATTACCAAGATTTACCCATAAAAATAATATTGCAAAAGATAAAGTAGAAAGCTCGTTACTATTAGCAACATTAATAAATGATAATAATACCAATATTATAGAGAAAGACGTGTTCGGAAACTATCATTTTAATGGAAGTTTTAATAATGCAAATAGTTTAGAAAATGCTTTAGACTTGCTACCGAAAGAAAAATATTCTTCTTTGTTAAATCAGGATAAAGATGCTGTTTTGGCAATATTTGAAACTGTTTTTAATCATAAATCTTTTACTGGAAGGTCTGGAACATTTTTCGGTTATGAAGGTTTGGGCTCTATTTATTGGCACATGGTTTCTAAATTGTTAGTAGCTGTTCAAGAAAACTGTATTCGTGCAATAGAAGAAAAAGCTTCTGATAAAATTATCGGAAAATTGTTAGATCACTATTACGAAATTCATGCAGGAATAGGTGTACATAAATCTCCCCGATTATATGGTGCTTTTCCTACAGATGCATACTCTCATACCCCAGCAGGAAAAGGAGCGCAACAGCCTGGTATGACAGGGCAAGTAAAGGAAGATGTTTTAAATAGGTTTGGAGAATTAGGAGTTTTCGTAAAAGAAGGAAAGCTTTTTTTTAACCCTTCTCTACTTAAAAAAGAAGAGTTTTTACGTTCACCGCAAATATTTAAATACATAACAGTTTCAGGAGATGAAAAAGAATTAGAAGTAAACCAACATGAACTTGCTTTTACTTATTGCCAAGTGCCAATTTTGTATTCAAAAGGCGAAGAAAAATCAATAACTGTGATTTATAATGATCATAGTTCGATTGTTTTTTCTGAGCTATTTTTAAGTAGAGAAGTAAGTAATCAAGTTTTTAAAAGAACCAATACAATTAACCATATAAAAGTGGTTATTTAATAAGTTAAAAAAACAGCGACCATAACACAATAATGTCTATAAATAGCTAAATTATTTAAATAAATACTAAAATCATGAAACATGTACCGATACTTTTTCTGCTATTTTTTTTACTTATGTCATGTAAATATGAGCAAAGAAAAGATGTTATTAGTGTTTCGGGCAGAAAAATTTTACTGAACAATCAACCGTATCTAATTCAGGGAATTTGTTATCATCCTGTGCCAAAAGGTACTAATAAAAGAGATTTCGGAAATATAGACGAAGATTTAAATTTAATGACAGAGGCAGGAATTAATACAATTCGTGTTTATGAGCCTATTGATGATTGGCAGGTTTTAGATAAAATTGATGCTGCAGGTATTAAAGTAATTATCGGTTTTGGATACAATCAAGGAGGTAAAAATGATATTCTATCAGGAACTTTTATCGATTATGTTAAGAAATACAAAAGTCATAATGCCATTTTAATGTGGGAGTTAGGCAATGAGTACAATTATCATCCGGAGTGGTTTAATAATGATATTAAAACTTGGTATAAAGCAATGAATGATGCTGCTAATTTAATTCATAAAAACGATACAAATCACCTAACTACAACAGCACACGGAGAATTACCAGATTCACTAGCATTAAGCATGGGCAAAAATATTGACGTTTGGGGAATGAACGTTTACAGATGGGACAATCCCGATAAAATTTACAAACAATGGGAGGAAGTTAGTACAAAACCGATGTATTTATCCGAAGGAGGTGGAGACAGTTATATGTTGATAGCAAAGGCAGGTTACGAAAAAGGAGTAAATGAACTTGCACAAGCAGATGCGAATTATAAGATTTTAAAAAGTGTTTTTTCTAATGATGATGTTTGCAGTGGTATTACCCTCTTTTCATTTACCGATGGATGGTGGAAAGCAGGCAATAATAACCAGCAAGATATTGGTGGTTGGGCACCAAATAGTTCTGGTGTTCCTTATGATGGATCACCAAATGAAGAGTTTTGGGGAATTGTAGATATTGATAGGAAAAAGAAAAAAACGTTTGAAATAGTAAAAAAAATGTATAACAAGTAAGTGATGTCAGAAAGAATAAAAAAAGTTCCGTTTGGTCAAAAAGTTGCCTTTGGAGTAGGGATGTTAGCAAATCAAATGTTTCCCGCAGCACTGGGAATTTTTATGGTTGTTTTGGTACAAGATCTAGGTTTTCCAGGTTGGATGTGGGGAATTATCTATTTCTTCCCTAGAATGTTCGACTCTTTTACAGATCCAATTATGGGCTACATATCAGACAATACAAAGTCTAGATGGGGCAGAAGGCGGCAATATGTTGTTCTCGGAGGTTTAATTATGGGAATTGCCTTTATAATTATGTGGCAACTTTATAGAGAAAGTGGTATAGATTACAACTTTATCTATTTTATGTTTTGGTCTTTTATTTTTTATCTCGGACTCACCATTTTTAGTGTTCCTTATGTAGCAATGGGATACGAAATGAGTGATGATTTTCACGAGCGAACAAGTATTATGGCTACTGCACAATGGATTGGTCAATGGGCTTGGGTTATAGCTCCATGGTTTTGGGTAATTATGTATGATGCCGAATGGTTTGATTCTGCAGAAATAGCAACGAGGTCGTTGGCATTTTGGGTAGGAATTATTTTTGCGATTTGCGCAATAATACCCGGTATTTTTATAAAAAGTAAATCGACATTACAGGAAGATTACGCTCCTTTAAATATAAAAAGCATTGGAAATAGTTTAAAAGAAATAGGAGCTGGTTTTTTAACAGCTTTTAAAATGAAGCCATTTAGGCAACTTTGTATCGCTACTTTTTTAGTTTATAATGCGTTTATGACAATTGCCTCTTTTTCTTTCTTTATTATTGTATATCATCTTTTTGCCGGAGATGCAAATAATGCTGGAATATGGCCAACTCTTTTTGGTTGTTTAGGAGCTTTAGGAACTACTTTTTTTGTAATTCCTATAGTAACAAGAATGTCTAAAAGTCTCGGAAAAAAAAGAGCGTTTATTATTTCTCAGGGAATATCTATTGTGGGTTATGTAATGCTATGGTTTTTATTTGTACCAGGCAAACCATATCTTTTTATTTTTGCCTTACCACTATTTTCTTTTGGAATTGGTAGTTTGTTTTTACTTATGATGTCGATGACTGCAGATGTTATAGATTTAGATGAATTAAATACTGGTTTAAGACGAGAGGGAACTTTTGGTGCAATATATTGGTTAATGGTAAAGTTTGGTTTTGCAATTGCAGGAGGTTTAAGCGGATTAATAATGAGCTTTGTTGGTTTCGATTCTGGTGCAGTTATTCAGCCCGAAGGAGCTGTAGATGGCTTGCGATTGGCATTTTCAGGAATTCCTATTTTAGGAACAACCATTGCAATGTTTATTATGAAAGACTATAATATTACAGAAGAAAAAGCAAATAAAGTGAGTTTGCAGTTAGCAATAAACAGAAAAAAAGCACTACAAAATTAAGTCTACAAAAAAAGGAGGTAACAGTTTTTAAAATCTGTTGTCTCCTTTTAGTATGTTTTAATCAGGGTAACTTTTACCTAAAAAGCACATCTAGTGTAAGTAAATCTAGTGTTCCGTCTGCAAATAGATTATTTTTTTCTTCAAAATGCTTTATGGCTGTCATGGTTTCTTTTTTAAGAATACCATCTAAAAGTATGTCATACCCGTTGGCAATTAATTTTTTTTGTACTTCAAAAATTAGCGGATTTTTTTCTCCGTATTTTAAAACTTTGTTAGGGTTAAAAAGTTGTTTTATCCTGCTGTTTGCTTCCTTTTTTTGGAAAGAATCCGAATCTGAACCACTTTCGTGTAAAAACTTAATTTTTTCATTATCAAAGCCCTTATCTTTAAGAGTAGCAGCATTTTCTAATTTCGATTCGTAAAACTTTATTGCTGCAAGTTTTTTTGCATATACTTTTTGCGCAGCAACTGTTTCCGGAGCGTCATTTTCTGGAGCTCTTACATCAATATCATTTACCGTCCATTGTAGTGTTACAAAGCTATTTAAATCTTCAACTGCTTCAAAATAGTCTAAAACAATAGCTTGATTATAATAATTAAAATCTAATTTTTTTGAAGTTACATAGGCACTGTTTTTGGCTGTAAACCTTTGATATGTATTGTATTGGCCGAAACCAACTACTGTTAAAATTATTAGTAATAATAAAATTATTAATTGTTTCATGATGTTTTTTTTCTTATAACAATTACAAATGTAATTAATTCTTATGATAAAAAGCACTGTTTATGAAACCAACAAAAAGTATCAATTTATAAGTTGTTAATCTCATTTTTAGCGCATTATAACGTTGTTTTCAATAATCTTACCTAAATAATTTTAGATAAATAGAGTATTTAACTATATTTGACTTCAATCTTTAATATACAAATGGAAAAACAAAACTTAAAAATTTTACTAATTGATGATGATCCTATTGAAGCTTTAAAATTCAATAGAGCAGTTTCCGACTCCTCACACCATAAAATTGAGGTGGTTACAGATGGAGATGCTGCTATGGAAAAGCTAGAAACCTTTCGACCTAATATAATTTTACTAGACTTAAATATGCCATTAACAGATGGCATAGAATTTTTAGGTTTTTTAAAGTCAAATGATAGTTTACGACAAATTCCTGTTATTATTTTAACCACCTCAGACAATGACTCCGATTTACGTTATTGTTATAACATTGGTATTGCGGGCTATATGATTAAGCCATTGAGCTATGAGGCTTATGAAGAAAAAATTAGAGGGATTTTAAATTATTGGAGTTTAAATAACTTTGTAAAAGCCTAGTGAAAGGAATCATATTTAGAGAATTTTTAGAATCTATAGAACTTAACTATAGTCTTTCTGTTTTAGATACAGTAATTAGCAAAGCAAATTTACCGTCTGGCGCAGCTTACACTACTGTTGGTACCTATAGTTTTTCTGAAATGTTATTACTTTTAAATAGCCTGAGTAGCACTACAGGAAAATCGATAGATGATTTATTGTTAAGCTTCGGGCATCATTTTTTTGGTGTAGTTAAAAGAGATTACAGCTCGCTTCTAAAAAGTTATAAGAATGCCTTAGATATGATTTCATCCGTAGAAAGTCATATTCATATAGAGGTTAGAAAAATTTATCCGGATGCAGAACTTCCTCATTTTAAAATTCTTGAATCATCAGATAACCGTTTAACAATGTTGTATAGTTCTAGTAGGGCAATGCATTATTTTGGTTTAGGTTAGATGGAAAAAGTATTTAATCATTTTAACGAAAAAGCAATTATAGAGCTAGAAAAGTTAAATGATAAAGGAACTTTAGTTAAATATTCGATTACAAAAAAACAGTGAAAAAAGAAGAAGTTGACATATTAAAACGTGCTTTAGAGAGAGAAAAAAAAGCTCGAAAAGAAGCTGAAAAGATTTTAGAAACAAAATCTTTAGAGCTTTATAATACTACGTTGGCGTTAAAAAAAACCAATCAACAATTAGAAAAAAATATTTATGAGAATCAATCTCAAATAAAAGGTTTTTTTAAAAGTTTTAATGATGCTTTTGTACAAATAGACATTCATGGAAATGTAAAAAACATGAATAACAATGCTAGTGCTTTATTTGAATATGATTTAAGTAAAGAGTCTCTTAATGTAGTAGATGTAATTTATAAAGAAGATTTTGACTATGCAATGAAATCTTTTAAAGAACTTTTGGCAAAAGGTTATTTTTCTAATTATACAGCAAGAATTATTACCAAGAGTAAGCAAATTAAATAGGTTCATATTAATGCAAGTGTGGTTTACGATAAAGATAATAAACCACTTATAGCACAAGGAATTGTTAGAGATATTACTGGAGATAGATTAGCAGAGGAAAGTTTAAAAAAATCTGAAAGCAGACTTTACAATATTATTTCAAACTTAGAAACAGGAATTTTACTAGAAGATGAAGATGGCAAAATTGTTTTGACCAATTCTCAATTTTGTAAGTTGATTAATATTAAGTCAACACCAAAAGAATTGATTGGAAAAGATTGTTATGGGGAGTTTTTAAAAAGCAAAGATATTTTTAAAGATCCTACTTCTATTTTTAAGAGAATTGGAAATATTATATCAAAAAAAATTAAAACATTAGGAGAAGAAATAGTTTTAAAAGATGGTACTATTTTAGAAAGAGATTTTGTGCCAATTACTGTAAATAATGTTTATTATGGTCATTTGTGGTCATATAAAGATGTTACTTTAAATAGAAATTATTACAAGAGTTTAGAGATAGAAAAAGAAAAGTATCGCAGTACAATTGCCAATATGAATTTAGGTTTATTAGAAGTAGATTTAGACGATAAGATAATTTTGGCAAATAACAGTTTTACCGAAATTTCTGGGTATTCTCAAGAAGAGTTACTAGGTAAAGTAGCTAGAGATTTACTGGCAGTAAGCGACCAAAAAGAGGTAATTAATAACGAAATACTAAAAAGAGAAAAAGGAAAATCGAATAAATACGAAATTACTATTTTAAACAAAGCAGGTAAAAAGAGAATATGGTTAGTTAGTGGTGCTCCAAATTATAATCTTAAAGGAGAATTAATTGGCTCTATTGGTATTCATTTAGATATTACAGATTTAAAAAACTTAGAGCAACAAAAAGCTCAAATGCTTCAAAAACTGGCCAGAAGTAATCAAGAATTAGAAGAATATGCACATATTGTTTCTCACGATTTAAAATCGCCATTAAGAAGTATTCATGCACTTTTATCGTGGATAAAGCAAGATAATTTAACTCATTTCGATACTCAAACTTTGGGTAATTTTGACCTTTTGTTTAGAACTGTTGAAAAAATGGAGAGCTTAATTACCAATGTTTTAGAATACTCTAAAGTAAATGCTAATTCAGTATCTAACATTACGTTAGATTTAGATGAGTTGGTAAAAGATTGTATAGAAATTTTAATGATTCCTTCTCATATAGATGTTCGTATTATTAAAAAATTACCCTCAATTTATGCCGATAAAACAAAGATAAGGCAGTTGTTTCAGAATTTAATAAGCAATGCAGTTAAGTTCTCAGACAAGCAAAAAGGGTACATAGAAATAGATTATAAAGAGAAAGATGCGTTTTATGAATTTAGTATTCGTGATAACGGAATAGGTATAAAACAAAAACATTTTAAAAATATATTTAAGGTGTTTCAATCTTTAAACCCACAAAAACAATCTACAGGAATAGGACTATCAATTGTTAAAAAAGTGGTGCAAATATATGGTGGAGAGGTATGGTTAACCTCTACATTCGGAGAAGGAACAACTTTTTATTTTACGATTAGAAAAGAATAATGGAAACACCAAATTTAGAATATATCGATAAAATTGCTAACGGTAGTGAAATATTAAAAGCAAAAATTATAAAAATTGTTAGAGAAGAATTATCTTTGGACTCAGAAAAATACTATGAGTTAAAAGATACTAAAGACCTCAAAAACTTTAAAGTATACATTCATAGGATAAAAAATAAAATGACTGTATTGGGGTTAATAGAATCTTATAAGATAGCAAGTAACTATGAAAAAAATATTGAAAATGTTACAGATGAAGAAAAGAAGTTTTTCGAAAATACACTCGCCCACATGATTGAATTCATTGATAATATTTAATTTTTCCCCCAATGATGAAAGGTATAGTAATAGATGATGAGCTTCTTGCAAGAACAGTTTTAAAAGAGCTCGCAGCCCAGTTGCCAGACGTAACTATTGTTGCAGATTTTCCGAATGCAATGAGTGCCATAAAGTATTTGAATTCTAATGACGTAGATTTTATATTTTTAGATATTCACATGCCAGATTTTGATGGCTTCGATTTTTTAGAAAGTTTAAAAAAAACACCCAAAGTAGTACTTACCACCTCAGACGATCAACAAGCTTTAAAAGCTTTTAAATATAAATTTGTGGTAGATTATATTCTTAAGCCACTAGAGTTAGATAGGTTTAAAGACTCTATCGACAAATTAAAATCTTTTATGATTGTAAAAGAGCGTAATGATGAGGTTAAAGAAGAAAAAAAGAATGTATATCAAGATTTTTTGTTTGTAAACGTAGACAAAAGATTGATAAAAATTACCTTTTCAGATATTCTTATCATCCAAGCAAGCAGAAACTATATTCTTTTAAAAACAGCCAATCAAACATACAAAGTACATAGTCCTCTAAAAAAGATTTTAACAAAGTTGCCTCCTCAAGATTTTTTAAGAATCCATAAGTCTTTTATCGTTAATTTAAATAGTGTTGTAGATATAGAAGACAACAGTATTTTAATTGGTAAAGAGGTTATTCCTGTAGGAAAAACATACAGAGCAAAACTAAAAAAGAGGCTCAACCTTTTATAAAGTTTCATATTTCTTTCTAAATCCCTTAAAGTACAATATTACGGTTCGTTGGTGTACAGAAAAGTATACTTTCGTCCAAATTTGTAAAATATATTTTCAAGTATACTTTAAATTTGCAGCATGTTAGGAAAGATACGAAAGTATCGGTTTTTGATTCTTAACTTCTTTTTAAGCTTACAGTTTTTAAAGAATGTAAAGAGTTAGTTATTTAAGTATAGTTGACAGGCTATTATAGATACCCCTTCTTATTAAGAAACTTTTATTTTAGTTTGTCAACTTTTAAAAATCCCCCAACTTTCCATACATAAATCCCCCAACTAATTAAAATTTCATCTTATCAAAAGCCCATTCTGAAGAGAATGGGCTTTTGACTTTTTGTGGTAAGTTTTTTTCCTGTTTTTGTAAAAATATTAAATAATTTAATATTGTAATTCCTATCTAATTTTATACGGGTACCTTTAATAACACCTTTCTTTACACAATAAAACCACATTTTTTTTCTTTCAATAATTAGAAGTAGAAAAGAAACGATTATCTTTGTTTTGTATAAAAAGAAGATATGACCTTAATAAAATCAATTTCAGGAATTAGAGGAACAATAGGTGGTAAACCATCAGAAAACTTAACCCCAATAGATGCTGTTAAATTTGCTGCAGCTTATGGGACTTTCATCAAAAGCCGAAATGTATCTAAAGAGTCCCTAACTGTTGTAATAGGAAGAGATGCAAGAATTTCTGGTAAAATGATTGCTAGTTTGGTAGCAAATACACTTGTTGGTCTAGGAATTAATGTAATCGATTTAGGGCTATCTACTACTCCTACAGTAGAGGTGGCTGTTCCATTAGAAAACGCAGACGGAGGTATCATACTAACTGCCTCACACAACCCAAAACAATGGAATGCTTTAAAGCTACTTAACGAAAAAGGAGAGTTTTTAAACGGACAAGAAGGAGAAAAGATTTTGGAGATAGCCGAAAATGAAGACCTTACTTTTGCTGAGGTCGATAATTTGGGGACTTACTCTAAAAACAATACGTATTTAGACAAACACATACAAGAAGTTTTAAATTTAGAATTGGTAGATGTAGATGCTATTAAAAATGCCAATTTTAAGGTGGTGGTTGATGGAGTAAATTCTACAGGAGGTATTTTTATTCCTGCACTATTAAAGGCTTTAAATGTAACTTGTGTAGAACTGTATTGTACACCAAACGGAGAATTTCCTCATAACCCAGAACCTCTTAAAGAGCACTTAACAGATATATCTGAATTGGTTGTTAAAGAACAAGCAGATTTAGGAATTGTGGTAGATCCTGACGTAGATAGATTGGCTATTATTTCTGAAGATGGTTCTATGTTTGGCGAAGAGTATACGTTGGTTGCCTGCGCAGATTATGTGTTGGGTAAGTTAGGTGGCGGAAACACTGTTTCTAATTTATCATCTTCAAGAGCGTTACGAGATGTAACCAAACAACACGGAGGTAATTATACTGCAGCAGCAGTAGGAGAGGTTAATGTAGTTCAGAAAATGAAAGAAACCAATACTGTAATTGGAGGAGAGGGAAATGGAGGTATTATTTACCCTGCTTCTCATTATGGTAGAGATTCTTTAGTAGGAGTGGCCCTGTTTTTATCTCATTTAGCCAATAAAAAAGTTTCTTGTAAAACGTTAAGAGATAGTTATCCTAGTTATTACATGAGTAAAAATAAGATTGAATTAACACCGCAAATTAATGTTGATGCAATTTTAGAAACGATGGCTAAAAACTATCAAAATGAAGAGGTTAACACTATAGATGGAGTAAAAATTGATTTTAAAAATAAATGGATTCATCTAAGAAAATCGAATACAGAGCCAATTATAAGAATATACACCGAAGCTACATCTCAGAAGGATGCAGATGATTTGGCTGTTCGATTTATAAATGAAATTAAAGCAATTACTTAACATTTTGTGTAATGAATTTAGAGCGTTATTTCAGTCAGTTTAGAGAAAATATAGTGGGTGTAGACCAAGTTTTTACATCACCTTTTGGAGAAAAAAAAATTATATATACAGATTGGACAGCTAGCGGACGATTATATCGTCCGATAGAAGAAAAATTGTTGCATAAATTCGGACCATTTGTTGCCAATACTCATACAGAAACCACTACGTCTGGTGCGGCAATGACATTGGCATATCATGAAGCTCGAAAAATTATAAAAAAGCATGTAAATGCCAATGAAAATGATGTGCTAATTACAGCAGGATCTGGCATGACAGGTGTAGTTAATAAGTTTCAAAGAATTTTAGGACTCAAAGTTTCTGAAAGTTTACGAAATTATACGACTATTCCGGGAGCTCTAAAACCTATTGTTTTTATTTCACACATGGAGCATCACTCTAATCAAACATCGTGGTTAGAGACTATTGCAGATGTTGTAGTAGTTCCTTGTGATGATGATGGTTTGTTGTGTTTAAAAAGCTTCGAAAAATGCATTCAAAAACACGAATATAGAGCCGTAAAAATTGCTTCAATTACCTCTTGTTCTAATGTTACTGGTATTAAAACCAATTACCACGAAGTAGCAAAATTAATTCATAAATACAACGGATTGTGTTTTGTAGATTTTGCTTGTTGTGCTCCTTATGTACCTATAAATATGCATCCGTCGGAGCCCGACGAATATTTGGATGCTATTTTTTTCTCGCCTCACAAATTTTTAGGAGGTCCTGGCGCAGCGGGAGTTTTAGTATTTAATAAAAACTTATACAAAAATACCATTCCAGATAATCCTGGTGGCGGTACGGTTAGTTACACAAACCCTTGGGGACATCACGATTATTTTGAAGATGTAGAAACTAGAGAAGATGGCGGAACTCCGGCTTTTTTGCAAACGATAAAAATTGCCCTGGCAATTCAGCTAAAGGAGCAAATGGGAACTGATAAAATTAAAGAAAGAGAAGATGAAATTAACAAGGTAGTTTTCGAAACTTTAGAGAGTTTAGAAGGTGTACATATTTTAGCGCCTAAGCAAAAAAATAGATTGAGTATTTTTTCGTTCTATTTCGAAAAATATCATTTCAATTTGGTGGTTAAACTTCTAAACGATCGTTTTGGTATTCAAACCAGAGGTGGCTGTTCTTGTGCAGGAACTTATGGTCATTTTTTATTAAATGTAGATGAAGAAACTTCTCATAAAATAAAAGATGAAATATTGCAAGGCTGCAATACAAAAAAACCGGGCTGGGTAAGACTTTCTTTACACCCAACAGTAAGTTCAGAAGAACTACATTTTATTTGCAATTCCCTTAAAGAGTTGGCAAATAATATAGAAAGTTGGTCTAAAGATTATGTTTATCATCCCGTAAAAAACGATTATACACATAAAACAATAGCACCAATAGAGCAAAGTTTGGTAAAAGATTGGTTCGAATTATAAGAACTCTTTTGGTACTTTATCTCTATGTTTAAAGCGTTTGTGAGACCATAAATAGAATGCTGGTTGCGCTAAAATATTTTTTTCTGTAAGAGAGGTATATTTATCGGTAATTTGGTAGTTATCAAAACTTTTTGGAGTATCGGTAATTAATTGAAATGTGGTTTCGTAATAGCCTCTTTTTACTTTTTTGCTAACATAGTTTATTACCACTAAATCAAATCTTTTAGAAAGCATTTCTGCACCCGTATGCACAGGTACTTTTACATTAAAAAAGTTTCTCCAATAATAGGTTTTGTGTGGTTGTGGAGATTGGTCGCTTAGTAAAATATATAAGCCTTGTATATTTTCAGAAAAGTTTTTTTGCATCCCTTTAATCATGTCTGAAGTTTTAAAACCTTTAACGCCAAATTTTTCTCTAGAGCTTCTTACTTTTTTCTCGAAATATTTATTGTTTAGCTTTGTATAGGCACCAAAACAGTCTATATCGATCACCTTACCTAAACTGGTAGACCACTCCCAATTTGCTTGGTGTGCACCTACTAAGGCAATACTTTTTCCTTGTTTTGCAAAATTATTAACCAGCTCTGGGTTCTTATATCGATACCTTTTTAGAATCTCATTTTCAGAAATAGAAAAAGCTTTTACACTTTCCATCATCAAATCCATTAAATGTTTAAAAAACTTTTTACGAATATTGTAAAGCTCTTCTATTGATTTTTCTGGAAAAGCCAGTTGTAAATTTTCTAAAACTACTTTTTTACGATATCCAAAAACATAGAAAATCAGCAGGTAAAAAATATCAGATTTTAGGTATAAAACTCTCATTGGTAGTTTAGAAAGTAACCAAATAAAAGGATAAGAAATTGCGAAAATTAAAAATTGCATACGTTGTTTTTAGAAGTACAAATATCGCATATAAATTTAAAATGAAAAGAGTTATTAATACTTGCTTTTTAGTATGTTTGTCTTATGGGATTAAACATACATCAAATAGTACTTATCATAATTATAGCCAATGTATTGGTGTCAATGAAAGGTTTTAGCGATTATTCTTTTTTAAATAAATACAAGTTTCAAGTTCAAAAAGTGCTTCAAGGAGAAAAAATAAGAATGCTTACTTCTGGTTTTTTGCACGTAAATTTGCCTCATTTACTATTTAATATGTATGCACTTTATCTTTTTGGTAATATTGTGGTAAATGTTTTAGGGACTTCTAATTTTTTAATTATTTATCTAGGAAGTTTATTATTTGGTAGTTTATACACTTTAAGGTATCATAAAAATGATGCTTATTACTCTGCTGTTGGTGCGTCAGGGGCTGTTTCGGGTATTATATATGCATCTATATTGCTGTACCCAAGTATGAGTTTATACTTGTTTTTTATTCCCATTCCTATTCCTGGTTATATTTTTGGTGTTGGCTATTTGTTATATTCTATTTACGGTATGAAAAAGCAGTTGGGCAACGTTGGGCACGCAGCACATTTAGGTGGTGCAATGGGAGGTTTTTTAATTACCTTGCTGTTAAACCCTATACTATTTAAAGTCAATTTACTTTTAGTAATTGCTTTGGCAGTGCCAATTATTTTAGTGTTGGTTTTTGAAAGTAAATTAAAAAATCACTAAATCTTTAAAAGAGATAGGCATACAAGTTTCTTTACCATTTTTTCAGAAAAATACATTTCTTTAAGAGTATTATTATTATTATTATTATTATTATTCAATTAGTTTTTAATTGAAGAGGAAAATTTTTCACAAAAAAAAAGACTTCATAAATTATGAAGTCTTTTGAGCGAAAGACCAGGTTCGAACTGGCGACATTCAGCTTGGAAGGCTGACGCTCTACCAACTGAGCTACTTTCGCATGGTAAAGAGCTGCAAATATAATATGATTTTTAACATTTACAATGCTTTTTTTATAAAAAAGATGCTTTCTTGTAAAGGATACTTATAATGAAATGATTAGCAAATAAAAAAGTATTAAAAAGTAGGGTGGAAGTAAAAAATTACACAAAAAAAAAGCGACATGTAAATGCCGCTTTAAATGTTTTCACAACGGAATAATCCTTATTGTGAATTGATTTCAAATTGTTCTCAAATATAATAAAAAATTAGTTATTTAACTATTTTTTTTATATTTTTATAGAAAATTGCTAAAATAAATTCATTTTACTTAAAATTATATTATCACTTAGCCTTATGTATTAAGGTTAAAAAAAGTTACGTTATGAAAAAAATATTAGGATTAGATTTAGGAACCAACTCTATTGGTTGGGCGTTGGTAGCTCAAAATTTTCAAAAAAAAGAAGGAAATATTAAAGGTTTAGGAAGTCGAATTATTCCTATGTCCCAAGATATTTTAGGGAAATTTGATGCAGGACAATCACATTCACAAACTTCCGAAAGAACAAGTTACCGAGGTGTTCGACGATTACGACAGCGAACTTTATTACGAAGAGAACGCTTACATAGAGTGTTGAATATTTTAAACTTTTTACCCGAGCATTATCAAAAAGCGATTGATTTTGAAAAGCATTTTGGAAAGTTTAAGCACAACAGTGAAGTTAAATTAAATTATAAAGAAAATTCAGATGGAAAACACGAGTTTTTGTTTATGGAATCATTTAATGAAATGGTTTCAGACTTTAAAGCTCTTCATCAAGAAACTAATATACCGTTAGATTGGACGCTATATTACTTGCGTAAAAAAGCACTTACTCATAAAATCACCAAACATGAGTTAGCTTGGATTTTGTTAAATTTTAACCAAAAAAGAGGATATTATCAATTAAGGGGTGAGGAAGAAGATGACGATTCGGGTAAACAAATAACTTTTGAACGCTTATTGGTAACTGAGGTAAAAGACACTGGAGAGGTTTTGAAAAAAACAAATGAACCTTTATATGAGATATTTTTTGAGAATGGTTGGAAATATGATAAGCAAACCACTAAGCCCCATAATTGGCTAAATAAGTATAAAGAGTTTATTGTAACTATTAGTACACTAAAAAGTGGTGAGGAAAAAATAACGTATAAAGCTGTGGATTCTGAAAAAGACTGGATTGCTATTAAAAAGAAAACAGAGCAAGAAATTGAGCAGCGCAATGTAACTGTGGGAAAATTTATATATGAAACACTGCTTAAAAATCCATCACAAAAAATAAGAGGTAAGCTTGTTAAAACTATTGAGCGTAAGTTTTATAAAGAAGAATTAAAAAAAAATATAGAAACTCAAATCCAGTTTCATCCTGCATTGCAAGATGAAAAAATATACACCGCTTGTGTAAATGAGTTGTACCCCAAAAACGTAGCGCACCAAAATGCAATAAAAAATAAAGATTTTGCATATTTGTTTTTAGAGGATATCATTTTTTATCAACGACCTTTAAAAAGTAAAAAATCTACTATTTCAAATTGTCCTTATGAGCAACGCTATTTTATAAAAGATGGCATTAAAAATATACAGCCTTTAAAATGTATACCAAAATCACACCCATTATTTCAAGAATTTAGGTTGTGGCAATTTCTACAAAATTTAAAAATCTACTTAATAGACGATATTGAAAATAACAAAAAAGATGTAGATGTAACACCTACTTTTTTTAATACCGAGCAAGATTGGGTTGCTTTATTTGATTATTTAAATACCAAAAAAGATATAGATCAAAAACAGCTTATAGCTTATTTGGTGAAACTTGGAAAAATAAAAAAACTTGAAAAAGAAAATTACCGCTGGAATTATGTTGAAGACAAAAAGTATCCTGCTAACGAAACTAAAGCCTCATTTTTAAGTAAACTCAATAAAGTGGAAGGATTAGATGCAGTAGCTTTTTTAACCACTGATGTAGAATTACATTTATGGCATATAATTTATTCGGTTAATGATATTACAGCCTATGAAAAGGCACTTAAAACATTTGCAAATAAACATCACATAAGAGAAGATGCTTTTGTAGCGGCTTTCTTAAAATTTTCACCTTTTAAAAATGAATACGGTGCTTATTCCGAAAAAGCGATAAAGAAATTATTACTTTTAATGCGAATGGGTTCCTACTGGAATGAAAATCATATATCCAACGAAGTTAAACTTCGTGTGGAGAGTATTAAAGAGCGTTTAGAAAGTATACAGTATGATGAAGCGGTGTTTAAAAAAGACTCAAATAATCTGCTACAGCGTATTGCCGATGATGAGGTGCCTAAACAACTTTTAAAAAGTTTTTTAAGCTTTAAAGGTAAAAATCATTTAAAAGGATTAAATACCTACCAAGCTTGTTACGCTGTTTATGAACGCCACTCCGAGTTAGGTACCATACAGCAATGGCATTCACCACAGGATATTACCAATTATTTAAACGAATTTAAGCAACATAGTTTGCGAAATCCTATTGTGGAGCAAGTAGTTACCGAAACGTTACGTGTAGTAAGAGATATTTGGGTGCAATTGGGTGAAAGTAAAAAAGGTTTTTTTAACCAAATACACTTGGAATTGGGCAGAGAAATGAAAAACTCGGCGAAGAAAAGAGAGACCATTTCCAAACGTAATGCAGAAAACGAGAAAACAAATACAAGAATAAAAGCACTTTTAGAGGAATTAAAAGCTGAAACTAACGCTGATATTAGGTCTTTTTCGCCTAGTCATCAAGAAATTTTAAAAATTTACGAAGAAGGTGTATCCCAAAACCCAAATGTTAGTTACGCGAACTTAAGTGAAGACGATGTAAATAAAATTAGAAAAAATAGCGCACCCACAAAAGCCGAGATAAATAAGTATAAGCTATGGTTAACACAAGGTTATTTGTCCCCTTATACCGGTGAAATCATTCCGTTAAGTAAATTATTTTCGGTAGATTATCAAATAGAACACATTATTCCGCAATCGCGCTATTTTGATAACTCAATGAGTAATAAAATTATTTGCGAAAGCGACGTAAACCAGTTAAAAGGAAGTAAAACTGCCTACGAATTTTTAAAAAGCGAAAAAGGTAGAATTGTAAGCCTTAGCAATGGCAAACAAGTAAAGTTATTTAATTTAGAGCAGTACGAAAACCACTGTAACCAATATTTTAAAGGTAACCGAACAAAACTTAAAAACCTACTTGCAGAAGAAATACCCGAAGGTTTTATTAATCGCCAGTTAAACGATAGTCGTTATATTAGTAAGTTTATCAAAAGCTTGCTTAGTAATATTGTGCGCGAAGAAAACGAAAAAGAAGCTACGGTTAAAAATTTACTACCCGTTAGCGGTGCGGTAACCTCAAAGTTAAAGCAAGATTGGGGATTAAATGATAAATGGAACGAAATAGTGGCTCCACGATTTATGCGATTAAACGAGCTCACTAAAACTAACGATTATGGCGAATGGGATAGTAAAATTAATGCTTTTAGAAGTAAAGTACCCAACGAAATAGCAAGTTGTTTTAGTAAAAAGCGAATAGATCATCGCCACCATGCTTTAGATGCTTTAGTAATTGCTTGTTGTACGCGTGAGCATTCTAATTACCTTAACTCTTTAAACGCTCAAAAAGAAAATTATGGTTTAAAAGACCAATTGTTAATTAAAAACAAAGAAGGTCATTATACCAAACATTTTAAGTTGCCATGGAGTAATTTTACTACAGATGCTAAAAATAACTTAGAGAAAACCGTAATTAGTTTCAAGCAAAATTTACGTATTATTAATAAAACCAATAATAAAACTTGGCAATGGCAACCGCAGGAAAACGGTACATTTAAAAAAGTATTGGTAAAGCAAAAAGGACCTGGCCAATCCAATAACAAAACCAATTGGGCAATTAGAAAACCTATGCACAAGGAAACCGTTTCGGGTGCGGTACAAATAAAAAGACTTAAAAAAGGCGAACATAATATTGCTAACTATGTAACTACGCCCAACTTAATTGTTAATAAAGCCATACGTAATAAATTGCTTAGGGTAATTGAAGTATTTAATAACGATATTAAAAAAGTAAAAAAGCACATAAAAGATAATCCCATACAACTACAAGGTAAAAAAGTAACTAAAGTAAAAGTGTACGAATGGACACAAAATGCTACGGCTACACGCGTTGCACTTACCGAAAAGTTTACACGTAAACAATTAAACGCGGTTACCGATAGTGGTGTACGCACCATACTTAATAACCATGTAAAAATGTATGTTAATGAAAAGCAAGAGGAACAATTTAACCTAGCTTTTAATACCGATGGTAATGAGGCATTAAATAATAACATTGTTCGCCTTAATAACGGAAAAAAACATCAGCCTATATACAAAGTAAGATTGTATGAAGAAGGTAGTAAGTTTAAAGTGGGCGAAACCGGAAATAAAACTTCTAAATATGTAGAAGCCGCAAAAGGGACTAACTTATTTTTTGCTATTTATTATAATGAAGAAAAGCAAAAAAGAGTGTATGAAACCATACCATTAGATAAAGTAATAGCACACCAAAAACAAACGGCTAACATACCACAAAATGAGAAGTTGCTCATACAGCCCGATTATACCAAAGGAAAGTTTTTGTTTTCGCTATCGCCTAATGACTTGGTGTATGTGCCTACCGAAGAAGAAATACTTAATAACAACTTAGTTGATTTTAGTAATTTATCACCCGAGCAAGTAGGACGAATTTATAAAATGGTGAGCTCAACTGGAGCAGAATGTCATTTTATAAATAATCATATATCTAAATTAATTAAGAGCTATGACTCAAAAACCAAAATTGGAGAGTTTGGAAGCTTAAATAAGTCTGAATTATCATATGATGATAGTAGAATAAAAGAACGCTGTTGGAAACTAGAAGTAAATCGTTTGGGTAAAGTAGTAAAAGTGCTAGCTAATGATTAAGCGCACCATTTACATAGGTAATCCTGCATATTTAAAGTTACAGCAACAACAACTCGTAGTGCAGGAGCCTCAAAGTAAAACAATTAAAGGTACGGTGCCTATTGAGGATATTGCACTGCTTATGCTCGATCATTATCAAATAACGCTAAGCAACCAACTATTAATACAACTACAAGGAAATAATGTAGCTGTAATTAGCTGCGATGCGCAACATTTACCCTTTGGGGTAATGTTGCCTTTATATGGGCATACCCAATACGCCGAGCGTGTACGGCATCAAATGGTTGCGTCCGAGCCACTTAAAAAGCAATTATGGAAACAAACGGTAACGCAAAAAATAGCCAATCAAGCCACACTTTTGGCCTTGCATTATAAAAATAACGACACTATGTTGCAGTATCAGCACGATGTAAAAAGTGGCGATACTACCAACCGCGAAGGAATGGCGGCTCAATACTATTGGAAACATATATTAGACAATTTTGCTAGACATCGCGAAGGCGATGCGCCAAATAATTTACTAAATTTTGGTTATGGTGTGTTACGGAGTATAGTAGCACGTGCCTTGGTATGTAGTGGTTTGCTCCCGGTATTGGGGATATTTCATAAAAATAAATACAACCCATACGCTTTGGCCGATGATATTATGGAACCTTATCGGCCATTTGTAGATAAATTGGTAATAAATTATATAAACAATACCCAACAGTCTACACAGCAATTAACACCAAAGGTAAAAGCACACCTTTTAACCATTGCCACACAAGATGTTTTTATTGATAGTTTAGAGCGCCCTTTGTTTGTTGCGGTAACTACTACCACTGCCAGCTTGTATAAATGTTATACTGGAGAATTAAGACAAATTAAATATCCAGAATTAGATTAAAACCAAAATGTCAGCTAGTAGATTTAGCGCTTATAGAATTATGTGGGTACTCGTTCTTTTTGATTTGCCAACTGAAACCAAAAAAGAGCGAAAGGCTGCTAATTTATTTCGTAAAAACCTTATTAAAGATGGTTTTGGTATGTTTCAGTTTTCTATTTATTTAAGACATTGCCCAAGTAGAGAAAATGCTAAAGTACACACTAAAAGAGTTAAAGCTAATTTACCAAAACATGGTAAAGTTTGTATTTTAGAAATTACAGACAAACAGTTTGGTAGCATGGAGTTATTTCACGGTGTAAAAGAGGTAAATTTACCGCAGCCTTCACAACAACTACAATTATTTTAATTTGTATTCATTTTAAAATAAGAACAATAAAAATAGTTATTTTAACAATAATAGGAGGTCGTAGAAATATAAAAATGAGTAAAAATTTTATCTACAAATTAAAAATCCTGTAATTTTTATAATTCTAAAAAAGAATCCCAAAGTATTGATTTTACTCAATATTTTGGGATTGACCTTGTGATTGCTCACGTAAAGATATAATTTGAAATCAATTCACAACCTAAAATTTCTTGTGTTCTAATGCATCCGCCTTGTGATTGCTCACGTAAAGATATAATTTGAAATCAATTCACAACCTAATTCATCAATAACATTCGCAGCGGTTACTTGTGATTGCTCACGTAAAGATATAATTTGAAATCAATTCACAACAACCAATTTCCCTTAGCTTCGGTTACAATTCTTGTGATTGCTCACGTAAAGATATAATTTGAAATCAATTCACAACTTATTTGGGTGTCTTCCGTTATTAGGCATACTTGTGATTGCTCACGTAAAGATATAATTTGAAATCAATTCACAACCCTTTCGGTAAGTGTTATAAATTGAGTAATCTTGTGATTGCTCACGTAAAGATACAATTTGAAATCAATTCACAACTGACAGAACCTATAATAGAAACACCTTGAGCTTGTGATTGCTCACGTAAAGATACAATTTGAAATCAATTCACAACAATAATTGTTTATTTTCATTGTTTAATAATCTTGTGATTGCTCACGTAAAGATACAATTTGAAATCAATTCACAACCATTCTACTGTTATCCATCCTTTATTAACTCTTGTGATTGCTCACGTAAAGATACAATTTGAAATCAATTCACAACACTCTATTTCTTTACTATCAATTGTAATTACTTGTGATTGCTCACGTAAAGATACAATTTGAAATCAATTCACAACCTAAAACCTCTTGTGTTCTAATGCATCCGCCTTGTGATTGCTCACGTAAAGATACAATTTGAAATCAATTCACAAAGGTTCCATTTTTTTGTTTCTATATTACTTCCTTGTGATTGCTCACGTAAAGATACAATTTGAAATCAATTCACAACTTCGGGGTCGAGAGAGAAAAAATAAATATTCTTGTGATTGCTCACGTAAAGATACAATTTGAAATCAATTCACAACTAATTTAAATTTATTTCTTTTTATTCCGTACTTGTGATTGCTCACGTAAAGATACAATTTGAAATCAATTCACAACGAAGTTGATTTTATAGGTTTTACTCTAACTCTTGTGATTGCTCACGTAAAGATACAATTTGAAATCAATTCACAACATTCCTTGACTGTATTATCGCGAATTGTGGCTTGTGATTGCTCACGTAAAGATACAATTTGAAATCAATTCACAACCTTTCGCTCTCTCATCATTCTTTAAAACATCTTGTGATTGCTCACGTAAAGATACAATTTGAAATCAATTCACAACCATCGAACTTGAATTCTAACTTCTCAGCCTCTTGTGATTGCTCACGTAAAGATACAATTTGAAATCAATTCACAACACTTATTTAATTTCTTCTTGACTACTAATACTTGTGATTGCTCACGTAAAGATACAATTTGAAATCAATTCACAACTTAGTCCAGAATAATCGTTTTTTTTTTGATCTTGTGATTGCTCACGTAAAAATACAATTTGAAATCAATTCACAACGAATATGTGTCTGATGGTATGGAAGGTGGTCTTGTGATTGCTCACGTAAAGATACAATTTGAAACTTGCGTTACCACCAAACTAAAAAGAATTTTTGCAAATTACCATTTTTATGTTTCAACCAGCACATAGGAGAAAAATTATTCTCTAAATAGGTTTTTACGGTTGTTTTAAATTGGTCTGTAGACAACCAGTTAACATTGGTATGTGGAGAAATTAACCAGTTTTTTTTGGTTGGAATATAAAATTTACATTCAGTAAAGTGTTGTAAATCGTCCATACCACAGTAAAAACCTACAATACAATGGCTGTTAATTTTCTTTAAAATAGGTTTTTTACTAAAAAGAGGTGTAAAAAGTTGTGCTTTAAAGTATACTTGCTGCTTTATAGTTTCTAAAGGTATTTTTATTGACTTTAAAAAGTCTTTAGCAGGTAATGTTTTTATAACTGGCAATTGTTTGCTACTAAGTTTATCAATTTTTTCCGATAAAGAATCCTTTTTGTTTGGTCCAATAAATTGATCTATTTCATCGGTTCCGGCATTTTTATCATACAAATAAAACTTATAAATTATTTCTAAATGAATCGGAGTGTTGTGCTGTGATAACAAACAATCTAACTCTCCAATTGTCCTTTTTTGATCTTGTAATTGAACATTTTCGGCTATGATAGTACAATTTTTATTTTGTGATATTTGATGAGACACAAAGCGTTCTATGTATTTGCCTAACCGTAATTTTTCATTAATATTAAATGTAAATTTTGTTTGGTGTGTTTCAATTTCAAATTGTGTTAAACCGCCAACAGCATCACCTTTCCACAAACATGGTGTTTTTAGGTAGCCTATATATTGTAGTTGAATGTTGGCGTTATTATGCATAGTAATTTCTAAAATAAAAGAGGGTGTTCCTGTTTCACCTACGAAACAAATTTACTCTTATTTAAAAACAATACATCAGTAATTACTGTTTTTAAAGGCTATTTTAAAATAAGGAATGCAAACCACTAATATTTTTGTAATTTTAACCTTTTTAAAAGGATTAATTATGCAGCTAAAAAAATCTACTTTTACATATTTAAAAGAATTACATCAAAATAATAATAGAGAGTGGTTTGCAGCTACAAAAGAAGAGTATGTGAATGCCCAAAAAAATGCCAAAGAGTTATTTTCTGCCATTCATTTAAACCTACAAAAGCACGACGATATTGAAAAGTCTAAAATGATGCGAATATATCGAGATGTGCGTTTTTCGAAAGACAAAACACCATACAAAGCACACTTTGCCAATTCCTATAGCAGACTAGGTAAGGAGTTAAGAGGAGGTTACTTTTTAAGAATAAGGCCGGGAGAGAGTTTTTTAGCAGGTGGTTTTTGGGAACCTAATAAAGAGGATTTATATCGAATTCGTCAAGAAATAGCGTTGGATGCATCTGAAATAAAAGAAATTTTAGCGGCAAAGGAGTTTCAAAAATACTTCGGAGGAAAGTTTGAGAGCTTTTCTGAGCTTAAAACTGCTCCTCGAGGTTTCGATAAAGAGCATCCAGAGGTGTCACTATTGCGTAAAAAAGGATTTATAGCTTCTAGAAGTTTTACAGATGCAGAGGTATTGTCTTCCTCTTTTATCGAAGAGGTTGATAAAAGCTTTAGAGCACTAAGACCTTTTTTTAATTTATTTAGCGATATTTTAACAACAAATTTAAACGGAGAATCTATTTTGTAAAATTACTGTTGGTTGTTTTTTAAATTTTTAGAAACTTCAATTTTTAATACAACTACGGTAATAATGGTAGACAGCACATCTGCTATAGGAAAAGACCACCAAACACCTGCAACACCATAATAAATAGGTAGAAAGTAAGCAAGAGGAACTAAAAAGATACCTTGTTTTAATAGGGTTAATACGAGTGCCGGGAATGCTTTTCCTGCCGCCTGAAAGTAGGCTGCACCAATTAATTGTAGGGTTACAATAGGAGTCGCCATAAAAACAATAAGCATGGCAGTGGGTGTTCGCTCTAATAAAATGGCATCATTGGTAAATATCCAAATTACTTGTTCTTTAAATAAAAGCAATACTACAAAAATTAGGGAGCCTAAAAGAGTTCCAAAATAAATAGATTTTTTGATGGTTTCTTTTACTCGTTCGTTATTTTCTGCACCAATATTGTAGCCGGCTACGGGTAAAAATCCTTGAGAAACTCCCATAATAGGAGAGTAGGCAAACATCATTACTCGATTAATAATTCCGAATATTGCAATAGAAATTTCACCTCCATAAGTAAAAAGCGAATAATTTAGCACAATCATTAGTAAACTAATAGCACCTTGCCTTACAATGGTAACTCCTCCTAACTTTGTTATTTCTGTTACAATTTTAAAGTCGAGTTTAAAATTTTTAGGAATTATTTTTAGTTCACTCTTAGAAGACAAGAAAAAGAACAAAATGTAGAGTCCACAACTTGCAAATGAAATGGAAGTTGCCAAACCTGCGCCCCACATACCCCAATTAAAAATTTTTATAAAAAGAATATCTAATAAAATATTTAGTACAGCAGGAATCATCATTGCATACATCGCAAATTTGGGTTTTCCTTCTGCTCTAATATTTGGGTTTCCCATCATGGCAAATGCTAAAAAGGGCACCCCATAAATTATCACACTAAAGTAAGTAGTAGCAATTGGTAAAATGTTTCCTTTTGCACCAAATAAGTGCAATATGGACTCGCTGTAAACGGTACCTAAAACAACAAATAAAAGCGATAAAATAGTAGTTAAGGCAATTTGATTTCCGAATGTTAAGAATGCTTTTTCAGAATTGTTTGCTCCCAAAGCTCTAGAAATTATAGAGCTTCCACCAATTCCAATTCCCATTCCAATAGAAGAAATTAAAAACGCAATGGGTAGCACAACTGTTATTGCCGCAATTGCTAATACTCCAATCCACTGACCTACAAAAATAGTATCAACAATCATGTTTAAAGACATTACAAGTATTCCTATGGTAGCAGGAACGGCTTGTTTAACTAGTAGTTTACTAATTTTTTGAGTACCTAAATCGTTTGCTAATTTGTTCATATAAGTTTTGCAAAGTAACTAATTTATGAAAGCATTTTTTTAAATGATGCATCAATAATTACTATAGAACTATTAGAATTTATAAGTTTGTAAAAAAAAAGATGCACAATATTTTTCAGGTTACAATTAAGGTTACAAAAAAAGACATTGATACTTTACATCATGTAAACAATGCCGTGTATGTAAAGTGGATGGATATGGTTGCTTATAAACATTGGGCTTTTTTAACAAACGGTGTTACAGTAAGTGATTGTGTTTGGGTGGTTATGAAACACGAAATAGCGTATTTAAAACCCGCATTTTTAGGGGATGAAATAACAGTTAAAACTTGGGTTGGCAATACACAAGGTTTTAAATCTGAGAGATTAATGGAGTTTTATAAAGAGGATGTGCTTTTAGTAACGGCAAAAACTACGTGGGGTATGTTAAGTGCATCTACTAACAAACCCAAAAGAATAAACAAAGATGTATATGCAGTTTTATATCCTGAAAGTTGATTTTTTTTTACACAAATTATCACTTAAATAATATCTAAAAACCTTTGTCTTTATTAAAACCATAAAAAGTATCTTTGCAAAAAAAAACAGAAATATAATGGCTTCATTTTCAGCTTTAGGTATTCAGCCTTCATATATTAAATCTATTAAAGAACTCGGAATTTTACATCCGACAGAAATACAAGAAAAGGCACTTCCGGTTTTGTTAAAATCCAACACCGATTTTATCGGTTTGGCACAAACAGGTACCGGAAAAACAGCTGCTTTTGGCTTGCCTATTTTACATCATATAAATACGAATTCAACTCATATTCAGGCATTAATCTTATCGCCAACAAGAGAGCTTGTTCAACAAATTAAAAAGCAACTTTTTAAATTTACAAAGTATAACGATACTAAAATTTTTGTAGAGGCTGTTTTTGGTGGAGAAAAAATTGATAAGCAAGTTCATAATTTAAAAAGAACTACCCACGTTGTTGTTGCTACTCCTGGGCGATTAATAGATTTAATAGAACGAGGCGATATTGATGTAAGTCATGTAAAAACAATTGTTTTAGATGAAGCAGATGAAATGTTAAGCATGGGTTTTAAACAAGATTTAAATCATATTTTAAAGTTTACCTCTAAATCTGATAGAAATACATGGTTGTTTTCGGCAACGATGCCAGAGGAAATTCAAAAAATTATAAAAACCTATATGGATGCCAATGCGCCAAGAGTAGAAATAAATAGAAGCTCTTTGGTAAATGAAAATATAAGACATCAATTTGTAAAAACAACTTTAAAGCAAAAAGTTTCAGACATCATTACTTTTATAGAAAAAAGAGAGGCACAAAGAGGTATTATTTTTTGTAGAACCAAAGCGGGAGCGCAAAATTTAGCAAATCAATTAAGTGAAGAGGGTTTTTCAGCTGCAGCTTTAGAAGGAGATATGCAGCAAAAAGAAAGAGATAAAGTGATGAGGGCTTTTAAAAATAAGAGTCTACAATACTTAGTATCTACAGATGTTTCTGCGCGTGGTATAGATGTAAGAGGCTTAGATTTTATCATACATCATCAACTCCCAGAACAACTAGAGTATTATACTCATCGTAGTGGTAGAACTGCCAGAGCAGGAAAAACTGGAATTTCTTTGGCGTTTATTTTGCCAAGTGAACTAGAGAAAATTCATCAAATTCAAAAAGAATTAAAAATAAAATTTACTCAAGTTACAGTATAAAATGACAGTTATTTATGTATTAGATATTTTAGGAACTTTTGCCTTTGCAGTTAGTGGAGTATTGGTTGCTGCAGATAAAAAGTTAGATTTATTTGGCCAAATAATTATAGCTTTTGTAACTGCTGTTGGTGGTGGTATGCTAAGAGATATTTTAATAAATGCGCATCCAATAAATTGGATTGGAGACCTAAACTATTTGTATACAATCTTTTTTGCAGTTCTTTTTACACTGTTATTTAAAAGTAAAATTGCATACTTAAGTAAAACAATGTTTTTGTTCGATACTGTTGGTTTGGGAGTTTTTACATTATTAGGTTTAGAAAAAGGACTATCTTATAGTTTGCATCCACTTGTGGCGTTAATAATGGGAATGATATCTGCTGTTTTTGGCGGAGTTCTTAGAGATGTTTTAACCAATAAAATACCTTTAATTTTCGAAAAAGAAATTTATGCATCTGCATGTTTGGCTGGCGGAATTACTTACTTAATCTTACATCATTTTTCTGCAGTTCCAGAGAACATTAACTTTGTAGTTTCTGCAGCCGTAGTTGTAGTAATTAGAGTAATTTCGGTAAAATATCATCTAGAACTGCCTGTTATTAAAAACGATTTGTTCACGAAATTTAAAAAATAACTATTCGTTATATTGCTCACTACTAAGTTTTACAAGTAAAAATTAAAGTAATTTGACTTGTAATTAGTAAACTTTTTAGAAAAAATAGATACGTAAACCTTTGTAATTTTATGTATTTTTATACCCTAATTTTATGTTTAATAAGTTATAATTAAACAATTACAATTTTAAATCAACGTTGCCTTTATTATACATGATGACTCCAGAGGAAAAAATAAATACACTAAGAAAAGCTTTAAACGAACATAATTACAATTATTATGTGTTAGACAATGCAACAATTTCTGATGTCGATTTTGATAAAAAAATAAAAGAATTGGAAGCGTTAGAAAAAGAATATCCTGCTTTTTTTGACGAAAACTCACCAACACAAAGAGTAGGAGGTGCCATTACCAAAAATTTTGAAACAGTAGTTCATCAAAACAGAATGTATTCTCTAGACAATTCTTACTCTTTAGAAGATTTGAAAGATTGGGAAAAAAGAGTCCAAAAAAATTTAGGTACAGACAAGATAACGTATACATGTGAGCTTAAGTTCGATGGAGCTTCTATTAGTTTAACATATAAAAACGGTCAGTTTGTAAAAGCTGTTACACGAGGAGATGGTTTTCAAGGAGATGATGTAACCGCAAATATTAAAACCATTCGATCTATTCCCTTATCTATAGGTGCTAATTTTTTAAATGATTTCGAAATGAGAGGCGAAATTATTTTACCATTAGATGGTTTCGAAAAAATGAACCAAGAAAGAGCAAAAAATGGAGAAGATTTATATAGAAATCCAAGAAATACCGCAAGTGGTAGCTTAAAGCTTCAAGATAGTGCAGAGGTAGCAAAAAGACCTTTAGATTGTTTGTTGTATCAAGTAGTTACTGAAGAAAGAAAATATTTAACTCATTTCGAAAGTTTAGAAAATGCCAGAAAAGCAGGTTTTAAAGTACCTAATACTATTCAGTTGGCAACCTCTATAGATGAAGTTTTTAAGTTTGTAAATTTTTGGGACAAGGAGAGGCATAACTTACCCTATGAAACCGACGGAATTGTAATTAAGGTAAATAATTTACGGCAACAAGAAGAATTAGGCTACACTGCAAAAGCCCCTCGATGGGCAATTGCTTATAAATTTAAAGCTGCTCAAGTTGCGACACTCTTAGAAGAAATAACATATCAAGTAGGTAGAACAGGAGCAATTACACCAGTAGCAAATTTAGCACCTGTACAATTGGCAGGAACTACCGTAAAAAGAGCTTCTTTGCACAATTCAGATCAAATAGAAAAATTAGATATTAGAGTAAATGATACTGTTTTTGTAGAAAAAGGAGGAGAAATTATCCCTAAAATTATTGCTGTAGATTTTTCAAAAAGACCAGAAAATTCCCAACCCACAGTGTATGCATCTCATTGTCCAGAATGTAACACAGCATTGATAAGAACAGAAGGAGACGCCAAACATTTTTGCCCTAATCAATTTGGTTGCGCACCACAAATTACAGGTAGAATTCAGCATTTTATATCCCGAAAAGCAATGGATATTGAAGGACTTGGTGGAGAAACAGTAGATCTGTTAAGAAAAGAAGGACTCATCCAAAATTATGCAGATTTGTATGATTTAAAAATTGAACAAATAATTCCATTAGATAGAATGGCAGAGAAATCTGCTCAAAACATTATAAATGGAATTGAAAAATCTAAACAAATACCATTTGAAAAAGTGTTATTTGCGCTCGGCATTCGTTTTGTAGGTGAAACAGTAGCAAAGAAATTGGCAAAACACTTTACATCTATAGATGCGATAATGACAGCCTCTTTTGAAGAATTAATTCAAGCAGACGAAATTGGAGATAAAATTGCACAAAGCATCATAGATTTTTCATCAGACCTTGGTAATATTCAGTTAATTAACAGACTTAAATCTTTCGGATTACAATTAGAGCTTTCCGCAGAAGCATTAGAAAACCAAACAAATAAACTAACAAGTCAAATTTTTGTAGTTTCTGGTGTGTTTTATCAAATGACAAGAAGCGAACTCAAAAAATCTATTGAAGATAATGGAGGTAAAGTAAGTTCGTCAATCTCTAAAAAAACAAACTATATAATTGCCGGAGACAATATGGGGCCTTCTAAATTAGCAAAAGCCAAAGAGCTAGGAATTGCAATAATATCAGAGCAAGATTATATAAATATGATTAATTAATAAAAATCTAATTGCTTTTAAGGTGCAACAAATATATTAATGGTTTATTTAAAATTAATTTTGAAAAAAATACTTTACCTATATATTATCCTATTAGTGTCAGCCGCTTTTGGTCAGGTAAAAGAGACAGACTCTTTACCCAATTATTCTGCAGAGTATATTTTTGTAAAGCCAGGCGATTCTCTAGTTATCGAATTAGACGAAATCTCCATACTTCCCAAACCTAAATTTAATTCTCAAGAAGATATTCGTTATTATTTATGGTTTAGAAAAAAGGTTTACAAAGCGTATCCATATGCAAAATTAGCCTCAGAAAGATTAGATTCATTAAATGCAAGACTTGCAAGAATTGACTCAAGAAGTAAAAAACGAAAATACACCAAGCTTATACAAGACTATATAGAAGGGGAGTTTGCAGCCCAAATAAAGAAAATGACCACTACAGAAGGTAGGGTTTTAATTAAGTTAATCCACAGACAAACAGGTAAAACTGCTTACGATAATATTAAAGGTATTCGAAGTGGCTGGAAAGCTTTTTGGTACAATACAACCGCTAATGTTTTTAAACTTTCCTTAAAATCTACATATAATCCTGCCCTAGAAAATGAAGACTATCTTATTGAAGACATTCTGCAACGAGCATTTTTAGAGGATAAATTAACACCTCAAGCCTCTAAACTCGATTTTAATTTTTCAGAAATTATTTCAAAAAAGAAAGCTAAAATTAATGTAGAAGAGTACAAACAAATGTTTGCTAAAATGAGATCCAAGCGCAGCAATTAGTTTTTTTTTTTTTTTTTGTGTGGGTTTCCTTTTTTTAAGAAAAGGTCAGGCTTTACATTATATCTTTTTTGGTTTTGTTTTTTTGCTGATTTATTTTTTTTCGAGGTATTTATTTTTATCTATAGTAATTGTATAGTTTCCAAAAAAGGATGCCATTTCAATCCTTAACCCTTGTTTTTAAAGTTGTTTTTTACTTTTTTAAAAATAGGATTCAATTTCTTGTGTTTGTGTTGCTTTTTTTTCTATCTTTAACCTCCTTTTTACCAGCTATTTACATTTTATTTTCAAAAAAGGCTAAAAAACGCTTTAAAAATAGTTGTGAGGTTTAAAATAGGGTGTATATTTGCACCCGCTAACGTCAATTTATTTTGGTTAGTGAAGTTCATTGCTTAGTTTGTTTTTTTTGCGAAAAAAAAAGTTTTTAATTTTTCTTGTGGTATTAAGAAATAAGTTTTAAGTTTGCACCCGCTAAGAAAACGGCTATAGTTCATTAAGGGATTTTGGAATAATTTTATTTAGGTAAAGTTAGTTAGTTCGAGTCTAACATTTCTACAATTTTAGTGTTTTAGGATACTAAATAAGTTCATTGAAAATATTGAAATTGACAGCGTAAACAAAGAGTAGAATAACCGCATTATTATATAATAGTGTAAATTCTTTTGAAACTTATTCATTCATATTATAAAGATATACAATGAAGAGTTTGATCCTGGCTCAGGATGAACGCTAGCGGCAGGCTTAACACATGCAAGTCGAGGGGTAACATTGTGCTTGCACAGATGACGACCGGCGCACGGGTGCGTAACGCGTATAGAACCTACCTTTTACTAGAGAATAGCCTTTAGAAATGAAGATTAATGCTCTATAGTATTTAGTTTCGGCATCGGGATTAATTTAAAGATTTATTGGTAAGAGATGGCTATGCGTCCTATTAGTTAGATGGTAAGGTAACGGCTTACCATGACTTTGATAGGTAGGGGTCCTGAGAGGGAGATCCCCCACACTGGTACTGAGACACGGACCAGACTCCTACGGGAGGCAGCAGTGAGGAATATTGGACAATGGAGGCAACTCTGATCCAGCCATGCCGCGTGCAGGAAGACTGCCCTATGGGTTGTAAACTGCTTTTATACAGGAAGAAACACTGGTATGTATACCAGCTTGACGGTACTGTAAGAATAAGGACCGGCTAACTCCGTGCCAGCAGCCGCGGTAATACGGAGGGTCCGAGCGTTATCCGGAATCATTGGGTTTAAAGGGTCCGCAGGCGGTCGATTAAGTCAGAGGTGAAATCCCATAGCTTAACTATGGAACTGCCTTTGATACTGGTTGACTTGAGTCATATGGAAGTAGATAGAATGTGTAGTGTAGCGGTGAAATGCATAGATATTACACAGAATACCGATTGCGAAGGCAGTCTACTACGTATGTACTGACGCTCATGGACGAAAGCGTGGGGAGCGAACAGGATTAGATACCCTGGTAGTCCACGCCGTAAACGATGGATACTAGTTGTTGGGGTTTACCTCAGTGACTAAGCGAAAGTGATAAGTATCCCACCTGGGGAGTACGGTCGCAAGACTGAAACTCAAAGGAATTGACGGGGGCCCGCACAAGCGGTGGAGCATGTGGTTTAATTCGATGATACGCGAGGAACCTTACCAGGGCTTAAATGTAGTATGACAGGACTAGAGATAGTTTTTTCTTCGGACATATTACAAGGTGCTGCATGGTTGTCGTCAGCTCGTGCCGTGAGGTGTCAGGTTAAGTCCTATAACGAGCGCAACCCCTGTCGTTAGTTGCCAGCATGTAAAGATGGGGACTCTAACGAGACTGCCGGTGCAAACCGTGAGGAAGGTGGGGATGACGTCAAATCATCACGGCCCTTACGTCCTGGGCCACACACGTGCTACAATGGTATGGACAATGAGCAGCCATCTGGCAACAGAGAGCAAATCTATAAACCATATCACAGTTCGGATCGGAGTCTGCAACTCGACTCCG